>CBDCTA010000001.1:0-6050 GCA_965221955.1 Gammaproteobacteria bacterium
CTACCGCGTACGGTGTGATAACGAACACCAGGCAAGTCTTTTACACGACCACCGCGAATCAGTACCACCGAGTGTTCTTGTAGATTATGACCTTCACCACCAATATAACTCGTCACTTCAAAACCATTGGTTAAGCGTACACGAGCCACTTTTCGTAACGCTGAGTTCGGCTTTTTAGGAGTCGTGGTATACACACGTGTACACACTCCACGCTTTTGCGGGCAACTTGCTAACGCCGGGACATTACTTTTCTCCAGCTTACGTTTGCGTGGTTTACGCACTAATTGATTAATCGTTGCCATATTTTATGTATGTGATTTTCTACTTATATCTAAATTTCTTTTAAAAAATTTCCAAGCCCTAAACAAACAACAGGCCGATGAAATATCAGCCTGAGTAGCCGCGGGATTGTAGGAACACCGGTCTATACTGTCAAGCAAACAGCCCTGATATAAGCAGATATACCCACTTATAGCCTGCTTGACCCCGCTTTTACTGTACTTTATTCATTAACCTTCTGCTGGAGGACTCTCTTCTCCTACGCTGCTTGCAGTTTCAACATTTGCTTCAGCGTTAGAAAGCTCTTCTGCCAAAGCTTCTTCCATCATGACCTCTGATGCAGGTACTTCCTGATCAGGTTCTTGCTCACTTGCGGATGCATTCATTAAAGCATCTTCACGACGTTTTTCGTGGTAAGCCAATCCCGTACCGGACGGAATTAAACGACCCACAATTACGTTTTCTTTCAAGCCACGCAACATATCTCTTGAACCCCGTACGGATGCTTCAGTAAGCACGCGTGTAGTTTCTTGGAAAGAAGCTGCGGAAATAAATGATTCGGTAACCAACGAAGCTTTTGTGATACCGAGTAATACAGGATCATAGGTTGCTGGCTGTTTACCTTCTTCTTCAAGTTTTTCATTGATGTCTAATAAACGAGATTTTTCGACCTGTTCATTACGCAAGAAGTTTGTATCACCAGGATCTCGGATCTCAGCTTTACGTAACATTTGTCTTGAAATCACTTCAATATGTTTATCGTTAATACCTACACCTTGTAAACGATATACATCTTGAATTTCTTTCACTAAGTACTCTGCAAGTGCTGTTACTCCAAGCAGTCTCAGAATGTCATGCGGGTTCAGTTCGCCATCAACAACGACTTCACCTTTTTCAACATGCTCGCCTTCGAACACATTAATCTGTCGCCACTTAGGAATCAGTACTTCGGTAGATTCACCTTCTTCATTGGTAATCACTAAACGTTCTTTACCTTTGGTATCTTTACCAAAGCTTACGGTTCCAGTTTGCTCAGCAAGTACCGCAGGCTCTTTTGGCTTACGCGCTTCAAATAAATCGGCTACACGTGGCAAACCACCAGTAATATCACGCGTCTTAGAAGACTCTTGAGGAATGCGTGCGATTACATCACCCACATCTACTGCATTACCATCTTGCAAACTTACGAGCGCACCTGGAGGTAAAATATAGTGCGCAGGAATTTCTGTTCCCGCAAAAGTTAATGGCTCGCCTTTTTTATCTAATAAGTTAACCGATGGACGCAAATCTCTTCCAGCAGCAGGACGACTCTTAGGATCAGAAATTACGGTTGAAGATAATCCAGTTACCTCATCTGTAAATGAATCAACTGTCACACCTTCAGCAAAATCCACTAACTGAATTTGTCCAGCTACTTCTGTGATAATCGGATGTGTATGCGGATCCCAAGTTGCGACAACTTGACCTGCATTAACCGCATCACCATCGTTTACAGAAATCGATGCACCGTATGCAATCTTATAACGCTCTCTCTCACGACCTTGCTCATCCACAATACCCAGCTCACCAGAACGAGAAACCGCAACATTGTGACCGTTCTTATGCTGCACAAGTTTTAGATTGTGCATACGTACCGTACCGGTAGATTTAATGGTAATGTCACTCGCGGATGCTGCACGACTTGCTGCACCACCAATATGGAAAGTACGCATGGTTAACTGCGTGCCAGGCTCACCTATGGATTGCGCAGCAATCACACCAACTGATTCACCCATATTAATCAAATGCCCGCGAGCTAAGTCACGCCCATAACATTTTGCACATACACCATATCGCGTTTCACAAGTTATCGGGGTACGCACTTTAACTTCGTCGATACCCACTTCTTCAAACTTTTCTACCCAAGCTTCATCAAGGAAAGTTCCCGCAGGAATCGCAACATTGCCTTTCACATCGGTAACATCTTCTGCAGTCACTCTTCCTAACACACGACTAGGTAATGTCTGCACAACGTCGCCACCTTCAATAATTGGTGTAAGTAACATTCCATTTGCAGTTTCACAATCTTCATCAGTTACTACCAAGTCTTGTGCAACATCTACTAGTCGACGGGTTAAATAACCTGAGTTTGCAGTTTTTAATGCAGTATCTGCCAAACCTTTACGAGCACCGTGAGTCGAAATAAAGTATTGCAATACATTCAAACCTTCACGGAAGTTCGCCGTAATCGGTGTTTCAATAATGGAGCCGTCCGGTTTTGCCATCAAACCACGCATACCAGCTAACTGACGGATCTGTGCCGCAGAACCCCGCGCACCGGAATCCGCCATCATATAAATTGAGTTGAAAGAGTCTTGGGTTACGGTGTTGCCCTCTGCATCCTGAACTTCTTCATGACCTAAACTATCCATCATCGCTTTAGCAACTTGATCATTAGTGTGCGACCAAATATCAATGACCTTGTTATAACGCTCACCTTTGGTTACCAAACCCGATGCATATTGAGAAGCAATTTCTTTTACTTCTTTTTCAGCATCTTTCAAAATAGTCTGCTTAGCATTCGGGATCACCATGTCATCTGCACAGAAAGAAACTCCTGCACGCGTTGCAAACTTAAAGCCGGTATACATAAGTTTATCGGCAAAGATTACGGTGTCTTTTAAACCTACACGACGGTAACAAGCATCGATTAAAGCCGAGATCGCGCGTTTATTCATATCACGATTAACCAGGCTGTACTCTAATCCCTTCGGCAATACTTGCGACAAGATTCCTCGACCTACAGTTGTCTCAACAATTCTACGCACCGCTGTAGCTTGGCCTTCGGCATCTATATCATAATCATCTACACGAATTTTAACTTTGGCATGCAAATCTACTTTTTTATTCTCATAAGCACGCTCTGCTTCTTCTACATCCGCAAACACCATACCCTCGCCCGGAACATTAATTTTTTCACGGGTTAAGTAATACAAACCTAAAACGATGTCTTGTGAAGGCACAATAATCGGATCACCATTTGCAGGCGATAAAATATTATTCGTCGACATCATTAAAGCGCGACTTTCCAATTGCGCTTCAATAGAAAGTGGCACATGCACAGCCATTTGATCCCCATCAAAGTCAGCATTAAAAGCTGCACAAACTAATGGGTGCAATTGAATCGCCTTACCTTCAATAAGAATAGGCTCAAATGCTTGAATGCCAAGACGGTGTAAAGTGGGGGCACGGTTAAGAAGTACTGGATGCTCACGAATCACTTCTTCAAGAATATCCCAAACTTCTGGCCCTTCTTTTTCGACAACTTTTTTACAGGCCTTAATCGTTGGTGCGATACCACGCATGTGTAGTTTGCTAAAAATAAATGGCTTGAAGAGTTCCAATGCCATTTTCTTAGGCAGACCGCATTGCTGTAAACGCAAGGTTGGGCCAACCACAATGACTGAACGACCTGAATAATCTACACGCTTACCTAATAAGTTTTGACGGAAACGACCTTGCTTACCTTTAATCATGTCTGCAAGGGATTTCAATGCGCGTTTATTCGTACCAGTAATCGCACGTCCACGACGCCCGTTATCTAATAATGCATCCACTGCTTCCTGCAACATGCGCTTTTCGTTGCGCACGATAATGTCAGGCGCATTGAGCTCTAATAAGCGCTTCAATCGGTTATTACGGTTAATTGCACGACGATATAAATCATTTAGATCTGAAGTTGCAAAACGACCGCCATCTAAAGGAACCAATGGACGTAAATCAGGTGGCAACACAGGTAAAACCGTTAACACCATCCATTCAGGCTTATTACCCGACTCAATTAAAGACTCAACTAGCTTAATTCGTTTTGATAAACGTTTTAATTTTGCTTCGGAACGTGTTTCTGCAATTTCTTCACGAAGCTCTACGGCTTGCTCTTCCAAATTAACTTGCTTAAGCATGTCAAGAATCGCTTCTGCACCCATGCGCGCATCAAACTCATCACCATATTCTTCAATCGCTTCAAGAAAAGTTTCATCTGAAAGAAGTTGTTTATGTTCAAGCCCTGTCATACCAGGATCTACTACTACAAAGGCTTCAAAATATAGAATACGTTCTACATCACGCAACGTCATGTCTAACAACAGACCAATACGCGAAGGCAAAGATTTTAAAAACCAGATATGTGCAACGGGACTGGCTAACTCAATGTGGCCCATGCGCTCACGACGCACTTTGGTAAGTGTGACTTCAACACCACATTTCTCACACACCACACCACGATGTTTGAGACGTTTATATTTTCCACACAAGCATTCGTAATCTTTATTCGGACCAAAGATTTTTGCGCAGAACAAACCATCACGCTCAGGTTTGAAAGTTCGGTAGTTTATCGTTTCAGGTTTCTTAACTTCACCATAAGACCATGAACGAATCATGTCTGGCGATGCTAAACCAATACGTATTGAATCAAAGTCTTCAACTTGTCCTTGATTCTTTAATAAACTAAGTAAGTCTTTCATTATGTCTCCAGTAAACTATGTCTACTTTTAAAATTAATTCTTTATTTAAAACTAAATTATGGTTTTGAGTTAGGTTTCATTCTCAAAGTCAATATTCAGTCCTAAGGAACGAATTTCTTTCATCAATACATTGAACGATTCTGGCATACCGGCATCCATGCTGTGATTACCATCGACAATGTTCTTATACATCTTGTTACGTCCGGTAACGTCATCCGATTTAACCGTGAGCATTTCTTGTAAAGTGTACGATGCACCATAAGCTTCAAGCGCCCATACTTCCATTTCACCAAATCGCTGACCACCGAATTGCGCTTTACCACCAAGAGGTTGTTGAGTAACGAGACTGTATGGTCCGGTTGAACGTGCATGCATTTTGTCATCAACCAAGTGGTTGAGTTTCAGCATATGCATATAACCAACCGTTACTTCGCGTTCAAATGCCTCGCCTGTGCGACCATCCCACAACTGGGTTTGACCATCTTCAGGCAGATCAGCAAGTTTCAACATACGTTTAATTTCAGATTCTTGCGCACCATCAAATACCGGTGTCGCCATAGGCACACCTTTGCGCAAGTTCTCGGACATGTTCATGATTTCATCATCACTGAATTCATCAAGATTGACGGAAATACCTTCACCCTTGTTATAGATTTCATCCAAGAATGAACGCAGTTGTTGAACTTCTCCGTTTTTCTTCAACATGCCATCAATTTTGAGACCCAAGCCCTTAGCGGCCCAACCCAGGTGCACTTCTAACACCTGTCCAACATTCATTCGAGAAGGAACACCTAATGGGTTCAAAACGATATCCACTGGTGTGCCGTCTTCCATATGCGGCATGTCTTCGACTGGAACAATCATAGAAACAACACCTTTGTTTCCATGACGACCTGCCATCTTGTCGCCAGGTTGCATACGACGTTTCACAGCAAGGTAAACCTTAACCATCTTTAAAACGCCAGGAGCTAAATCATCACCTGCAGTAATTTTTTCTTTCTTTTCTAACAAACGTTGATCAAATGATTCGCGCTGTTGTTTCAATTGATCAGAAAGTTTTTCTAATTGCGCATTCACATCTTCATTTTGCATGCGAATTTCAAACCAACGCTCGCGATCAAGACCATCTAAATAAGCCTTCGTCACTTTAGAACCGGATGACAATCCGTCTGGACCACCGTCAGTGACTTTGTTGGTAATTAAACGCTCAATACGTGCGTAAATATCATCTTCATAAATACGCAATTGATCATTTAAATCTTGGCGAAC
>CBDCTA010000002.1:0-220928 GCA_965221955.1 Gammaproteobacteria bacterium
TCTGCATAATATCCGACCATTCTAATCGCTCGCCCATTTTTATCACGAACTGCTTGTCCTCTTGCGCGGATCCATACATAACTTCCGTTTTCATGTCGAAGTCTTACTTCAATATCATATTTAGTATTGTTCTTTAAGTGTGAAATTAATGCAGAATAAGCAAATTCTTTGTCGTCAGGATGAGTTAGTTTGTTAAAAAAGTTCATACTAAGTTCTACATGCTCTGAACTAACACCTAATATTTCTAATATGCTGGAAGAACCATATATCGTGTCATCTTGAATATTCCAATCTATAATGCCAACCTTTGTACCTTGTAAGGCTAAATTATAACGTTCTGTATTTTCTCGGAGAGAGTTTTTTGAGGCATAAAGTTCGCTAAATACATTATTAAGCGTTATTGCAACTGAGCCAAACTCATCATTTGATTTTATTTCTATAGGGCAGAAGTCATTAGATGAATCAGTTTTTCTTAAAGAAGAATTAATGATTTCTAAAGGTTTAAATACGTACTTTCTAGTTAGGTAGTAGACAATGCCTATCGCAATAATAAGAGTTAGTACTAAATAAAAAGATGTTTCTAAAATTTGACGCTGAATCAGTGCATGCGCTTTGTTTGTGTTAAATACAACTCCAACTGATGCTTTTGTAAATTGCCCATCGTTAAACTTATTTTCTAACCAAATAGATGAGATAGCAGTAAATTGTTCATTTTCTTTATCAAAGTTAAATGAAAAGTTTTCATTATTATTAGTAAAAACTTCATTAGTTGGCAAACCAATGAGTGCTGTTTTGTTAGATGCAATAACAACTGGCGGCTCATTAATTCTTACAATAATGAGTTTGATATTACGGTTTGCTGCTAAAGTTTTGACACCTCTAACAAGCTCGGGTGATTCCCCCGAAGTTTGAGCCATGAAATCGACAATATCTATTATTTCAGTTGCATGAATACGTAAATTATCGGTCAAGTTATTTTTGAAAATCATGCTCATCAATGAACAAATTGCAACTACAGCAATAATAAAGATTAGCATTAGAGAATATATAATTCTTTTTTGCGAGGACACTTTATTTGTCATACTGAAGGTTCTCATAACTACATATAGACTTATTGTGTATTTTTGTTAAATATGAATTGTGAATAGTCAAATTTCTCACGATCTAAGTGCCTGAGTACGATATTGCCAGTTTCTTTTAAATATTCAGACAACACCCCATTTTCATTCATATATTTATTTTGTTCATCCTCGTTTACCAAATGAATAAGATTCATTGATTGTTTAAATTCATCTATTGAAATTGGAAGTCTATCGGTTAATATTGCATATGATTCATTAGGGTGTTCTGAAACGTATTCAAGTGTTAAGCCCCATGCATTAGTCAACTTATTTTGTAATTCAGGTCTTTCTTTGAGTACGTCGTTATTAACTGCAATAACATCCAAAATATTTTGTGAAATTGATGAACTGCTAAATATTACATTAGTGTTCAGCTGTTTTTTAATTGCTATAGATGTTGGAGGATATGATGTAATTGCATCAACTTTTCCAAACTTTAAAGCATTAGGTAGTTTATGTAACTCCATGGGTATAAGTATCACTTCGGAATTATCAATATCATTCATAGATAGCGCATAATTAACAAGGTAGGTGCTAAAACTACCTGATTCCACGCCAATTTTTTTTCCTTTTAGGTCTTTAATTGTTTTTATATTTCCTGAAGCAAGTATTTCATCAGAACCTTTAGAATAACTAGTTACAACGATAGGTTGAGCTACGTTTCCAGAATATTTATATGCTTCTAGAACTTCGACTAATGTCGCGGTCATCCCGTCTATTTTTTTGCGTTCAAATGCTCGTCTTACCTCGGATAATGAACTTAATTCAACTAACTCAATATCTAATCCAACTTGTTCAAAAAATCCTTGTTTTTTTGTTATAAATAAGTATTCAAAACCAGGCCATTGGGTAATACCAATATGTAAAGTATCTGATTTAGTTTTATAAGGATTTAATGATAGATAAACAAAAAGCAATAATATTGCTGCAATTGAGCAAAACAGAATAATGTTTCTAGTTCCAGAATAATTCTGTGACATGTATTTTAGTTTTAAGGTAAAAGGAAATAATATTTCAACGCCAATTAACTGGCATTTGAATTACTATGTATAAGATATCAGAAATACAGGATTATCTTTCAATTGAGTAAATATAATTTACCAATAGTCAAAATATTGACACAATGATATTGTCATCTTTGTATCAATTACAATTACATATGTTTATGTAATTGAAAAAAGAAAAATTTAAATAGGCTGATTAATCTGCGATTTGAATGTTTTTAAAGAAGATGGATTTGAGATTATAAAATCAGCACCTGTAGCTTTCGCAATTGTACGAATATTTGCAGAGGATTGAGTTAGAAAAAAACCAAATTTCACAGGATTGTGTGTTTCACGTAACGTTTTAAGAAGTTGTAAGCCACCCATCTCAGGCATGTTCCAGTCTGTGATTACCAGATCGGGTTTTTGAGTTTCGATGATGTCTAGCGCTTCTTGGCTACATGATGCCTCAAGAATTTTGTCGTGAATAAACTCTGTATGCCCAAGATTCCATTTAATGATCTTACGCATCGCTTGGCTATCATCTACAACTAAAATTTTCATAAATTGTGGCTATTGTTCAAACTGGAGGCCCGCTTTGAGTACTCATTCATAAGCCTATATCGGCATATTTGCTTGATTTTTAAGCATTTTTTATAAAAATAATAATTCCTTTGAATTCTTAGTTCACTCGTCAGTTACAACTCCATTTGTTAGTAAATCTCTAAATATTTGTGTGTTTTGGCCGTTATAGAGTATGTCGAATGAGTCTATCTTCGTTGCATAAAAAATTTATATAAATCAGTAAGTTACTGAAATGCATTTATTGAATAAAGGTTAAACAAGGAGTGTTTACAATATGGATATAGCGACTCTGGTTGGTTTGGTAGGAGCCATGGCAGTCATTGCTTTAGCCATTGTATTAGGAGGATCTGCAGGTACTTTCTTCAATGTGCCTTCACTTGCAGTTGTGATTGGAGGCACCTTTGCTGCAACGTTAACGAGAATTTCACTTGGTGATTTTTTGGGTTCTTTTAAGTTGGTTATATCCACCTTTTTGCACAAAGCGGTGAGCCTTACCAAACTTATAGAAGAGGCTGTTGAGTTGGCAGATGTAGCAAGAAAAGAAGGTGTCCTGGCACTTGAAGGAAAAGAAATTGGTCACCCTTTTTTAGAACAAGGCATAAATCTCTGTATTGATGGCCACCCAACAGAAGTGGTGCAAAAAATGTTAAACAAAGATATTAATCTTTCCATTGAACGGCATGAAACTGGTAGAGAAATGTTTAAATCAATTGGTGATGCAGCGCCTGCAATGGGCATGATAGGCACCTTGATTGGATTAGTGCAAATGTTATCGAATATGGATGACCCTAAAGCCATTGGTCCTGCGATGGCGGTAGCATTGTTAACTACACTATATGGAGCGGTTATTGCAAATGCTATAGCGCTACCAATAGCGGATAAACTTAAAAAGATTGCACTTGACGAAAGACTCAGTAAAGACTTAATCCTCGAATCTGTTTCAGCTATTCAAGCTGGGACCAATCCAAGAGTGGTTGAGCAAATTCTGGCTACCTACTTGCCAGATAACTTACGTGACAAAGTAGGCGAACAAAAAGAAGCTGCTTAGCTAAGTTCAACAATGTCTGATACTCCTCCAGCTAAAGCGCAAGAAGCCTCTGGTGCTCCGGCGTGGATGGCAACTTTTGCCGATCTGATGTCACTGTTAATGTGTTTTTTTGTTTTGTTGTTATCTTTTTCTGAAATGGATGCTGCTAAATTCAAAGAGCTTGCTGGATCTCTATCAAAAGCATTCGGTGTTCAGCGAGATGTTCCTGCAAATGAATTACCTAAAGGTACAAGTGTTGTTACTTCTGAATTTAGTCCTGGTAAGCCGGATAATGAAACGTTGTTAAAAATCATGCGACAACAAACAACAGATGAAAGTAAAGATAATCTAGACTTCTCAAGTAGTACAGGCGTAATTGACAAAAAGAAAGTTGCTGATGAAATTTATCAGGCTGCACTCAAACGCATGGAAGAAGAAGCAAATAAAATCAAACAAATACTGCGCGATGAAATTGATTCTGGAATAGTAGAAGTAGAATGGACAGACAGAGAAATAGTTATTCGAATTAGAGAGCGAGGTACGTTCTCCTCGGGTGATGACAAAATAGATGAAAATTTTTCTATTCTACTTAAGAAAATTGCTATCGCATTAAACTCGGTTGAAGGAAATATAATTGTATCTGGGCATACTGATAACCGACCTATAAATACTTCAAGGTTCCCATCAAACTGGGTGTTATCTGCTGCCCGCGCTGCTGCTGTTGTGCATCATTTAGAAGCTAAAGAAGATGTAGATCCTAATCGACTACAAATACGTGCACACGGCGACACAAAACCAATTTTTACAAACTACACAGAAGAAAGCCGTTCCAAAAATAGAAGAGTAGAAATCTCTATTTTAGGAAATAAAAGCTTATTGTATGAATATCAAGACGTTACTGCAGCGATCAAAAATTAAAATTTAAATATGAAAAAATCAAATACATTGACAGAAACCTCAAACGGTTTAATAGAAGAAAATCGCAGTGCATTTAGAATTGATGACAATATTCTATTATCCCTTCGAATTATTCCAGATGAACAAATAGAAGACATATTAAAAAAATATCCAGAGAATAATGCTGAACTTCAATTGTTAAATAGTTTTAGTGATTCTTCTAAAGCACTAACAGATCAGTTTGTGTTACTGCGAAGACGTAATCCTGAGGTGGCAAAGTATTTAAAAATTCTTGATGACAAAATTAATACTTTAGCAAGGCAGCAATTTACAAACTGCTCAATGATTCCAGATCTACACTGGCATGAAGTCAATATAAGTGCCAGTGGTATGCGATTTGATTATGATAAACCACTTAAAATAGGTTCATATTTAGAATTCAGACTACAGCTTTCGCAGATGTCAAACTTCATTTTAGCATATGGCAGGATTGTGCGATGTGACGATTGCGAAAGAGATAATCAGTTTAACGTGGGAGCAGAATTTACTCACATTAACCACGAAGATCGAGAAGCCATACACGCACACGTGCGAGGCAAAGAAATCAGGCTGATTCGTGAGAAAAATCTTGCTTAAACGGTAGATCCCAGCAGATGCCTATACTTTTCAATCACTTATCATGTCATTTCCCTAAAGGCCGAAGCAATTTGGCCGATAATATAGCTATATACACTATTTAATTTTAATTCGTAACCACATGGGCGATTTTCTACACATTGGTAAAACTATAATTTCATATGGTCTTGAGATCTCTCAAGACATGTTTTCAATTCTATTTTTAATTTTGTTGATCTGTATTCCTATCTTATATATTGCAGACATCACGCAATCAAAACATGCAGTTCGAAGAAACTTTCCTGTAATTGGACGCTTCCGTTATTTTTTTGAACATATTGGTGAATTTTTTAGACAGTATTTCTTTTCTATGGATCGAGAGGAGCTGCCATTTAATCGTGCCCAACGTTCGTGGGTGTATCGTGCAGCGAAAGATATTAGTAATACGATCGCCTTTGGTTCAACCAGAGATCTAAAAGAAGTAGGCACAGTTCTATTTGCAAATTGCCCGTACCCAACTTTAGGTGAAGATGCAGCTCCTGTTTCTGAACAAACTATTGGTATGGATTGTAGAATTCCTTTTAAAACAAAATCTATTTTCAATGTTTCGGGGATGAGTTATGGAGCTATTTCAAAACCTGCCATTTTAGCGCTTGCTGAGGGGGCTAAAAGATCGGGATGTTGGTTAAATACTGGGGAAGGTGGATTATCAAAATATCATTTGCGTAGTGGTTGCGATATTGTTTTTCAAATTGGGACAGCAAAGTTTGGAGTAAGAGATCCTATAAATGGAAAATTAAGTGAATCTAAACTTATAGAAGTAGCTCAACATGATCAAGTGAGAATGCTTGAAATAAAACTAAGCCAAGGGGGAAAGCCTGGTAAAGGTGGAATACTTCCTGGTGAAAAAGTGACCAAAGAAGTTGCAGAAATACGCGGTGTGCGAATTGGCGAAGATGCAATTAGCCCAAACCGTCATCCAGACATAAGTTGTGATGCAGACCTTCTAGATATGATTGTGTATATACGTGAGTTAACGGGTAAGCCAGTTGGAATTAAGAGTGTGGTTGGTTCAGAAGATTGGCTAGATAATTTATTCAAGTTAATTTGCTCTCGTGGCGAGTCTTATGCGCCAGATTTTATTACTGTTGATAGTGCAGACGGCGGTACAGGTGCAGCACCTATGCCACTATTAGATGACATGGGGCTACCGTTAAATGAAAGTCTACCTATGTTGGTTAATAAACTAAAAGAATATGGTCTCTATGGTCGAATTAAAGTCATTGCTTCAGGAAAATTGGTTACACCTGCAGATGTTGCTTGGGCATTGTGTTTAGGTGCTCATTTTATAGCTTCTGCTCGTGGATTTATGTTTGCATTAGGATGCATACAAGCGTTGCAATGCAATAAAGGTACCTGTCCAACAGGTATTACAACGCATGATAAAAGGCTGCAACGTGGTTTAAATCCGCATTTAAAATCTATACGTGTGGCAAATTATGTGAAAAATATTGTTCATGAGGTTGGCATGATTGCGCATTCATGTGGTGTTAAACATCCACGAGAACTAGCTAGACGACATGCGCGTGTTGTGCAGGCGAATGGCTTATCTGTACCTTTGAATATTTTATACCCTTCTACGAGCAAGCCAATCATAGAGCGCAGAAACTTATCAACACGCCCTTGGTCTGGTAAGCAACAAACTTCTGAAGAATTGGAAAATACAGTTATTAAAGTTCCGGTTGAGCATCTGAGTGAGAAAATAAAATCTAATTCATAAGTATGGAATCTCAAGAAACAGAAAATAAAGATATAGAGAATAAATCTTCTGGTTTGTTCTCGTTACCAGCAGAATTTTTAAAGAAACTATACTCGAATTCTGAACAAGCAGATGAAAAAAAACAGCATCAGCTTATGGAAGGTGATGAAAATAAAGTCGAGATTGAAGAAGAATTAAGTGAAGTTTCAAAATCACTGCTTAGTCTAATCAATAATGCACAAAAACTATTTCAAAATAGTGAAGCATTTGAACCGGTTAGAAAACTTGTCTATGAAATTAATTATCCTGACGAGTCTAATGATGTTCTAATCATGCTTGCTGGTGTATTGAAAAATATAAGTAATAAATACGTAATTGAAAAGCAAGATACTGTATTTAGTCTACCACTTGAAATACTTGAAAAATTTAAATTTTCAAAGCAATACCAAGACAAAAGTGCTGAGCTGAAGAAGCAGTGTAAGAATATAAAATCTATTTCCGATTTAAATTTTTCTTTACAAGCTGTATATGAGCTATTTTATTGTGTTTATCAAGACGCTTATGCAGATAAACAGGAGTTGGAAAATTTTTTGTTCAACATAGGCGCTCAAATTAGTCGGATTGGAGATAAGTTATATACCGTAGCAGAAGAACAAGCATCTGATTTCAAGGTCCAAGGCGACTTAAACTCAAAAATGAATGATGCTGTAACACTGATAAGTAATAATATAATCTCGAATAATGATCTGTCTTCATTAAAGAATACTGTAAAAGAACAATTGGATGCATTACAGGATATTGTTGAAGAAGAGAGAAAAATCGTCAAAGCTCAGGAACAACGCGTAAAGAATAATGTAAAAACATTAGCTAACCAGGTAAATGAATTAAAATTAGAAACCCAAGAGCTGAGAAACAAAGTCGAACGTGAAAAGGAACAGGCACTTCGGGATCCACTTACGAAGTTATATAACCGGCAGGCTTATAACGAAAAGATTGAAGAATTGTTCTTAGAAAATGAAGGCTTGAATAATGATGTATGTCTGTTGATATGGGATATTGATCATTTTAAGAGATTTAATGACCGCTATGGCCATGTAATTGGAGATAAAGTACTTAAGGCAGTAGCAGAAAAATTGAGCAAATCACTCAAAGATGAATACTTTTTAGCAAGATACGGTGGTGAGGAATTTGTAATGTTATTGCCAGGGTTATCTATTGAGAATGCAAAAGGATTCGCAGATTGTGTGCGGAATGAAGTATCTGGTATTACTTTTATGGTTAAAGGCAAACAGGTAAAAATCACAATCTCTTGTGGTATTGCCGATTTTCAAAATAAAGATAATGCAAAAACAATATTTGAACGTGCAGATAAAGCGCTTTATAGTGCTAAAGAAGAAGGTCGTAACCGCGTGAAAGCTATTAGGCCAACTGATTCAGCGTAAAAACTTTCCGTCAGCAACTTTTATTTGGTTACGTCCAGAATTTTTTGCAAATTTTAATGCGCTATGTGCTCTTTTATATAAAGAATCTACAGAATCATCTTGCTTTAAATTAGTAATTCCAATGCTAATAGTCAACCTTATTTTTTTATTGTCATGACCAAATAATTCATGATTAGAAACAGAGTCTTTTATCCGTTTAGCTATAATTTCAGCATCACTAGCTTGTATATCTCTGAAGATCAATGAAAATTGGTCATAACCAAAACGATAAAGAATATCGGTATCTCTTAACGTTTTTTGCAATGTTTCATATACATGACGAATAATAATATCGCTGAATAATGATCCATTTTTTTCTTTTAATGTTGTAAAGCGATCAATATCAATTAACAACAAGCTAAGAGGTTGTTTCTGTCTAATGGCTAATTTTGCTTCTCGTGTAATTTGGCTTTCTAGTAGACTCCAGTTGGGTAGTCCCAAGTTAGACTCATTTGCCGCTAGGGTAATTGCGCTTTCATGTTGAATTGCATTACGTAAAGGAAAAATAATTGCTGAAACGTATTCATCTAATCTGAGTTTTTTATCTTTATTTAAATCAATTTCAAAATATAAAATGATATTACCCCATGTGTCATTATCTACTTCAATGAGGTAGTTGTAATAATTATTTGTTTTTTCGCCTTGTTGAATATGCGTATAAAGAAGAGGATATTCATATTCTGCACCACAGGCATCCATATCAATTTTTAAAGACATAAAAAATGTCTCAATAACATGACTTACACTTAATGTGGTCTGTAGCTTTAATATTAGCGCTGTTATAGTCCGATCTATCGGTTTATTTGCAGAAATTGCAGTTGCAATTTCAAGCGCATGGTTAGAGCTAGCGATGAATTTCTCAACACTAGAACTACTCATAAACTCCCTCTCCTTAGAATTTAATACATTCCATGTACAACAGTTTGAGCCCATTCAAGACTAGACTGTATTTTCTAATTATGAGGAAGTTATATTGCACCAGGTGTTAACTCAGTAGATATTTTTAGTTTAAGTGGCTCTATGTAACAAGATTTAACAAAATCATTACAATCATGACACAATTGTTTTCAATTCAAATGCCCATACCACATTTCGTACAATAATTAATTGTGTGGTTTAGTTTCGTACACAGTGAAAGTAGCGCCTGAATAAGATGCTATAGAGCTTGATAAAGCAGTTTATAAAGTTTAAACGGAAGCTAATTGCCTGGATTTGTGCGCATGTTTAGAATGACCGCGGTCATCATACGTTTTAGTTTGTTGCGATCCGGTTAAGGAATAGAGTGTATCTAAGGCGCTATTCGTAGATTTTAAGCGATTGGCTAAAAGTATACTGTTTTCATCTGATAATTCACGACAGAGTTGGATTAAATTCTGCGATGCATTCCATTCTATTATCTTTTTTTCGACACAGATCACGTTCATCATTTTGAGTGCTTGTTCAAGGTTGCTATTTATAGTGTCAGATGTAGCATTAAAATAGTTTGCTATGAATTGAGATAATTCTTGCATATAGTCTGACTTAGATTGTGCAGCATGACCAATCTCGTCAGCACTTCCTTGCATTAATGTTTTTTGCTCGTGTTGTAGGATTTCTACGAGCGATTCTAGTTTTCGATTAAAATGTTCTAGAAAGTCTTTAATCGAAGAGGCCGCATAAGGGTCTACGTGCAGACCTGTATTGATACTGTGATCAGAGGATTGCATGAACTATTTCAATAATTGTTCATACTCAATTAGCTTAGCAGCAATATTCTCCGAATTAATTTTGTAAGTTCCATCTTGTAATGCTTGCTTAACAGAATCGACTTTTTGTCGATCTATAATAGGCTGTGAGGCCAAGCTCTCTCTAATCTTGTCCAGGGTTTGAGCCGAGGAAATATCAACGTTACCCACACTCGCAACTTTAGCAGATTCACTTCCACTAACATTGTTGTTACCAGCACCTTTGGAAGCATTTTGTAGATTGCTACCGTTTATCGGGCTAGATATATTGTTGATTTTATCTGTCATATTCGCTTTTCTCGTTTTCACTAAGCTGCTTATCGGCAGTTTTCATATTAACTTTAGTAGTTTATCGATATATACCAGTGAATTCTGTCAAATACTTACCAAAACTAGGTGTTTCCCCGAGACGTAGGCCTCAATTTCACGTTTCGAACGGCTATTTTTCACTTTGATTCGCTCTCCTTTGCTGCCATCGCTTAAGGCAATGCCTGTTGCTCGCACTTCTATGCCATTGAATCGAGAGATGATGGTGATTCGGTCTCCACGTTTCACTATTTTTTGAGAATCCAATATGGTGTTTGTAAGTATCTGATTTGCAGGGATATTTCGCTTTATTTGCATGCCCTCAATTGGTTTGTCAGCGAGCAAGTAGCCGCCTGGGAGACGCGTGATATCGCGTTTTTCCTTAGTAACTGACTCTAAATCAAGCACTTGGTTGCGATTTAAACGAATTTTAGATACCCAAACATACTTATATATATGTATCTCAGCACCAACAAAAATTTTCCAAGGTTTGTCTCCATTGCAACGGATACCTACCGTAGTATTTCCAAGCCGCTTATTGCCAAGTGGCCAGAACGTTTGTAAGGATGTGGAGCACTGATGTAAGCGTAACCGTTTATCAAATTCATGCACAGAGATTTCTGCATCAGGAATATCTGTTATTTCACTTTCAAGAAATGCGATGACTGCTTTTTGTAGACTTTCATGGCTTTGTATTTTCGCATAGGCAGTATTCACGCTAAATAACGTGAGGAGAACATATAAAAGTAAGAATCTTTTTTGCATAGTTAATTATCGTTTACGAGTTAATAAGAAGTAAATTCCATCGATCTAAATTTATATTCATTTTATAAATTAGAAATGTTCTTACTTCTCTGTAGCAAGAAATATACCTAATTATTTTTTACAGTATTAAGCCTAAAAACTACGTTTGCTCAGATATTTTTGCCGTGTCGCGGCAAAACTTGCCGGACATTCTATTCTTTTGCTCGAAGTAGCGAGCTCATCTCTAACAAATCATACGTTTTAAATTTTGGCACGGCACTTGCTTTATAGCTAACTGTTATCAATAAAAAGAAATTAACTGTGAATGTACTAGATAATTATTTTGGGATTAACGCACAATCTGTCTTAGTGAGATCAAAACGTGCGGAAGTATTAGCTTCTAATATTATTAATGCCGATACCCCAAACTATAAAGCCAAAGATTTGGATTTTTCTGCCATTTTAAATGCAAATAATCCAGTTAATTCATTTAAACCAGTTTCTGTTAATACAAACCATGAAAAACACATTTTAAACGGTTCGTCTGATTCTTTTTTATTACATACTAAATTTCGCATTCCAGAAAATGCATCATTAGATGGTAACACTGTAGATAGTCATGTTGAGAAAAGTAAATTTGCAGAAAATGCTGTGCGATATCAGATTAGCTTGTCTATGTTGAATAATAAAATCCAAGGCTTAATTAGTACATTAAAAGGTGAATAATCATGTCATTGTTTAACATATTCGATATTGCAGGAAGTGGTCTAAGTGCACAGAACACGCGTTTAAATACAGTTGCTAGTAATTTGGCTAATGCAGAATCTATTGCAAGCAATCCTGAGGGTGCATATAGATCTAGACAACCGGTATTTGCTACCGCTTTACAAGATCAATTGAGTAGCGCCTATCCTTCAGCTAGTGCAGGTATTCGTACAGTGGGCATTGTTGAAAGCCAAGCAGAAAATGTTGCGCAATACCAACCCGGTAATCCAATGGCAGACGAAGACGGATATATATATTTGTCCAATGTAAATGTAATCGAAGAGATGACGAACATGATGTCTGCTTCAAGTAGTTATCAGTCAAACATAGAAGTACTGAATACATCAAAGGAATTATTATTACAAACACTACGTTTGGGTAGGTTATAAAAAAGGTAAATAAATATGCAAGCAATTTCATCAGATATATTAAGCTTAATTAATCCACCTCAACAGCAAGATGGTAACTCTAATGATTTAGGCCAAGATGATTTTATTAATTTAATGATCACTCAATTGCGTAATCAAGATCCTTTTGAACCACTTCAAAGTGGAGAGTTCATTGGACAGCTTGCACAATTTGGAACTGTGTCTGGGATTAGTGAATTACAAAATTCTTTCAGCGATTTGGCTTCATCGTTAATCTCGAATCAAACTTTGCAAGCTACAAATTTAATTGGAAAGAGTGCACTCGTACCTTCTGATAGCTTGACTTTAAAACAAGGAGAGATAAGTAAGGGAGCAATTTCAACCAGTGCACCTGCAAATAATGTAACTGTCAGCGTTTTTGATGCTGCGGGGAATTTAGTACAAACCATACCATTGGGTGTTGTGAATGAAGGTTTAAAAGAATTTGAGTGGGATGGTACGGATGCAAATGGAAATCAAGCTCCAGAAGGTTCTTATTTCTTATCTGTTGTCGGCGCACAAGGTGAAGATAGTATTGCATTAGAAACATTTTCTTATAAACAAATTGAAAGCATTTCCTTAGGAGAAAGCTCAAATTCAATTCGTTTAAATGTGGAAAATGGTAATGAATTGAAAATATCTGAAATCTTAAAAATTGAATGAATATTACATTGTTAAAAAATTATTGTTAAATAGGGAGAATTATTATGCCATTTGATATAGCACTTACAGGACTGAATGCAGCGCAAAACGATTTACAAGTAATCTCAAATAATATTGCAAACAGTGAAACCAATGGTTTTAAAAGATCAAGAGCTGAGTTTGCAGATTTATATGCAACATCTCAATTTGGAACATCAAGTAATGCTATTGGCCAAGGTGTTGAAGTGGCAGCAATTACGCAACAGTTTACTGACGGTGACGTTACTTTTACTGACAATTCATTAGATCTGGCAATCACTGGACAAGGATTCTTTGTTTTAAGTGACGGTGGAGCACAAACGTTTACACGTGCAGGTGCATTTCAAGTAGACAATCTGGGCAATATTGTCAATTCATCAGGTAGTCAATTAGTTGGCTTTCAAGCAGATGCAACTGGCAATTTGACGGGTGCGCAAGGTCCGCTTGTTATAAGTCGTGCAAATTTAGCCCCAAATGTAACGAGTTCGATTAATCTTGATGCAAATATTGATGCATCAGAACCGGTTTTACCTGCATTTTTAATTGGCCCAGGAGGAATACCTGATCCAGGTACCTATAACCATGCAACTTCTTATACTGTGTTTGATTCCTTGGGAGGTGAGCACGTTACTACAAACTATTTTAGAAAAGATAATGCAACAGATTGGCAAGTATTTCAGTTTGTGGATAACGTGCAAATCTCAGGTCCAGATGTACTAACCTTTGATGCATTTGGAGCATTAAGTGCAATTAATGCAGTACCTGGTGCTACAACAACAACATCTGCTGCATTTACACCTGGTGGTATTGGTGCACCTACGACATTCACAGTTGATTATGCAGACATCACACAATTTGGTGGGGGCTTTGGTATTAGTGCGATTGATCAAAACGGTTATGCAACAGGTCGTTTAAGCTCTTTAGATTTTGATCCTTCTGGAACTTTATTTGCACGGTATACCAATGGTCAATCGTTAACTTTAGGGCAAGTAGCACTTGCAAATTTTGCTAATGCACAAGGACTACGACCTGCAGGTAATACAGCATGGTCAGAATCCTTTGCATCGGGTCAACCTCTTATTGGTGCGCCAGGTTCAGCAGATCTAGGTTTGATTCAATCAGGTTCTTTAGAGGAATCAAATGTTGATGTTACGGGTGAATTAATAAACTTAATTCAAACACAACGGAACTTTCAAGCGAATGCACAAGTAATTGGTACAGCAGATACCATTACTCAGACCATTATCAATATTCGTTAATAGTTTAAGGTAGTTAAAATCATGGATCGTGCATTGTATGTAGCAATGAATGGTGCAAAGCAAGTGCAACTGCACCAAGCTACAAACACAAATAATCTTGCTAATGCAAGTACCACGGGTTTTCGCGCTGACTTTGATGCGATTAATAGTCTACCGGTGAAAGGTCCGGGTTATAACAGTCGAATTTATAGTCAAGATGAGCGTAGTGGAATAGATTTTTCGAGTGGTACATTGCAGCAAACGGGAAGGGAGCTTGATATCGCAGTAAATGGCAATGGTTTTATTGAAATTCAAGCGCCTGACGGTAACACAGCATACACGCGTGCGGGAGATTTACATACAACAGCAGCTGGTTTACTAGAAACAGGAGCGGGTCACCCTGTTTTAGGAAATGATGGACCGATAGCATTACCGCCATTTGAGAAGCTTGAAATTGCTGCTGACGGAACCATTTCGATTCTACCAGTTGGACAAGAAGCAACTACACTTGCAACAATCGATCGTATTAAGTTAGTCAATGCTAAACCAGAAGACCTATTCAAAGGTGAAGATGGTTTGTTAAGGGCGGTTCCCGATGCATCTATTGAGGCGGATGCATCGGTTACTGTTACATCGGGAGTATTGGAGTCTAGTAATGTTAATACGGTTGGAGAGTTGCTTGACATGATTGAGTTGACTCGAAACTTTGAAATGCATATTAAGGTGATGCAATCCATCGAAGAAAATGATTCTGCAACTTCACAATTATTAAGAATTAACTAGGAATATAATTATAGGTAAATAGTATGTCTACAGCACTTTGGAACTCAAAAACAGGATTAGATACACAACAAACTCGAATTGCCGTAATTGCAAATAACTTGGCAAACGCTAACACCACAGGATTTAAACGTGATCGTGCTGTTTTTGAAGATCTAATTTATCAAACCGTGCGCCAACCAGGAGCACAGTCTTCGCAAGACACACAATTTCCTACTGGCTTACAAGTAGGAACTGGTGTTCGATTGGTAGCTACAGAAAAATTATTCTCACAGGGCAACTTGACTAGAACTGAAAGTCCGTTGGATCTTGCAATTCAAGGAAATGGTTTTTTTCAAATTCTGCAGCCAGATGGAACAATTGGTTACACGCGTGATGGAACATTCACGTTGGATTCAACAGGGCAAATCGTGAATTCCAGTGGTTATGTGTTGCAACCTTCTATCACTATTCCACCAAATGTACTCAATATAACAATTGGCGCAGATGGGACTGTATCCGCACAAACAAGTGGTTCAGCAGCACCAACACAAGTTGGAAATATTCAACTAGTTACTTTTGTAAATCCAACTGGTTTGCAAGCACGTGGAGGGAATTTGTTGTTTGAAACTGCAGCTTCAGGAACACCACAAGTAGGTACACCTGGGGAAAATGGTTTGGGAAGGCTCGAGCAAGGCTCTTTAGAAACTTCAAATGTAAATATAGTTGAAGATCTAATTAATATGATCGAGACACAACGTGTATATGAAGTAAATTCTCGTGCTATAGAAACGATTAGTAGCATGCTTGAATTCGCAAATAACACACTATAAAAATAAAAGTCATATGAAAAAAAATATAATTCTTTTATTCATTAGCTTATTTGCAACAGCGTGTTCAAGTATGGGTAGTTTAAAAGATCCTGACTATGCGCCAAGTGAAGCGGTAATTCCTGAAGCAAAATCAACAATAGATGGTGCGATTTATGATCCTTCATCCAATTTATTTTTGTTTGAAGATGTCAAAGCAAGAAGAGTTGGTGATTTGATAACGATCGTATTAGAGGAAAGTATCAATGCTTCTAAATCAGCTAGTACTGAAGCGGATAAAGATTCATCGATTGACTTGCCAAATCCTACAATATTTGGCGCAGATAATCGTTTGAATGAGCTTGTAAATGATATTGATACAACACGAGAGTTTGAAGGTGAAGGTGAAACAACACAAGAGAATAGCATCCAGGGCAATATCACTGTAATGGTTCATCAAGTTTATCCAAATGGCTATTTGTTAGTTAAGGGAGAAAAGTTGATAGAGCTTAATGAAGGGAGTGAGATTGTAAGAATTTCAGGCATTGTTCGACCTACAGATGTAACTACAGATAATACGGTTTTGTCTAACCAAGTGGCTAATGCACAAATTACTTATAAAGGAAAAGGGATTGTAAGCGATAGTAGTAAGGCAGGGTGGTTAACAAAATTCTTTTATACAGCGGTTTGGCCATTTTAAGAATATGAATATTAAAAATTTAATAATTTATTTTTCAATACTAATTGTTCTTTTTGTATCTGGAGTAGTTAATGCGGAAAGAATAAAAGATATTTCTTCATTTGCAGGAGTCCGAAGCAACCAACTTCTAGGATATGGGCTTGTCGTTGGGCTTGATGGAACGGGAGATCAAACCTCTCAGACACCATTTACAATTCAAAGTTTAAAAAGTTTTTTAAAGCAATATGGTGTGACAATTCCACCAGATATTAATCCACAATTAAAAAATGTTGCAGCTGTTACTGTACATGCAGAATTATCACCATTTGCAAAACCAGGACAAAATATAGATATCACAGTTTCTTCTTTAGGCAATGCAAAGAGTTTACGTGGTGGAAGTTTATTGCTTACTCCATTAAGAGGAATAGATGGCCAAGTGTATGCCATTGCTCAAGGGAATCTTGTTGTTGGAGGGTTAGGGGTTCAAGGGAGTGATGGTTCAAGCATTAGTATAAATATACCAAGCGCTGGAAGAATACCAAATGGGGCCACAGTTGAACGCGCTGTTCCTTCTCCATTCGCATCCAGTGATGAACTTTTTATAAATTTGCATACTGCTGATTTTACAACTGCAAGACGAGTGCAAAATCGTATAAATAAACATTTTAAACAGAGTATAGCTCAAGCAATTGATGCGGTAACTGTAAAAATAAATGCACCTTTAGATCAAATTTCAAAAGTCGCCTTTGTAGCAGATATTGAAAATATTGAATTAATACCTGGTAATGCACCTGCAAAGGTCATTATAAATTCTAGAACGGGTACGGTTGTGATTGGTTCAAATGTCAGCGTAACACCAGCAGCTGTAACACATGGTAGCTTGGCTGTAACTATTACGTCAGATCCAATTGTAAGCCAACCAAATGAACTTTCATTGGGTGAAACAGTAGTAGTGGATAGAAAAAATATTGAGGTTGAACAACAATCAAACCGAATGTTTGTGTTTGATCCGGGTGTAACACTGAATGAAATTGTAAATGCGGTTAACCAAGTGGGGGCCGCACCAGGAGACTTGGTAGCAATTTTAGAAGCACTTAAACAGGCCGGTGCTTTACGTGCTGAGTTAGTAATAATTTAATAAAGAGAATAGGTGCAATGGAATCGCACGTTAATATAACCAAAGCATTTAGTGGCTTATTACAGCCAAATCAATCAATTAGTCAAAATAGTATCGGGAAGCCTTCAGCACTTAATGATGCTGTGCAGAAATTTGAAGCATTTTTCATTCAATCTATGTTGAAAAGTATGCGTGCGGCATCTTTATCAACAGGGTTATTGGATAGTGATAAATCTAATTTTTATCGAGATTGGCACGATCAACAATTAGCTGGAAATTTAGCATCAAAAGAAACCTTTGCAGTATCTAAACTACTGCGTCGCCATTTTGAAGGAGAGGACGATGTTACTAAGAATTCTGCATTGAATCCTGATGCGTTATTTACGCGTAGTGTGTATTCATCGACTGAAGCAAATATTAGTACATCTGCCAGTGCATCGATGGTGGCATCTATAGGCAGCTCAACGGCAAGCCAGGCAGAACCTATAAAACTTAAATTAAAACAGTTAGTTACAAAACAAATATCAGAATATACACAAGATTTAAATAATACAGCGCTTTCCACACCAGAACGATTTGTACACCAAATTTACCCTTATGCTGAGCGTGCAGCTTCAAAATTGAAGATTTCGGCCGATGTATTAGTTGCGATAGCGGCTTTAGAAACGGGCTGGGGTGTACACACGCCAAAATCTATTTCTGGCCAAGATTCCTATAATTTCTTTGGAATTAAAGCCAAAAATTGGTCTGGTCAAGAAGTTCGAAATGTTACTCAAGAATATGATGGAAAAAAAATGATAGTGGTTAAAGACAGTTTTAGGACTTATCAGTCACCTGAAGATTCATTTAAAGATTTCACTCAGTTTCTGTCCAACAATCCGCGTTATCAAGATGCTATTCGAACGAGTGATAACAAAGCATTTGTGGTGGAGTTGCAAAAAGCGGGATATGCAACTGACCCAAACTATGCCAAAAAAATTCATTCAATCATGGATGGGAGTATCTTAAAAAATGCTATTAATTCATTGCCTGAAATTGATACTCCAAATAATGTTGTCTCGAACTACAAGTCTGAAAACTTACAATAGTAGATGAGATTGTAAAGTGGTAGATGCATCAAGAGTAGCGATAACAGGTTTGCAAGTTTTTCAACGCGCACTTGCTACAACATCAAATAATGTCGCAAATGTGGGAACTGAGGGTTATACACGCCAACGTGTTGATATCGTTTCACGACCAACACAAAGATTTGGTGATGGTTTTTTTGGTAGTGGCGCAAGAGTTTCGAGTGTGCAGAGGATTGAAGATCAATTTCTTAATGCACGTGTGCAATCAAGTTCATCAGATGTCGCACGCTTAGATTCTTATCTTAGTTTAGTGCAGCGTACAGAAAATTTACTTTCTGGCTCGCAAGGCGGGCTGGATAGCGCATTACAAAACTTTTTTAATAGTTTTCAAGATCTTTCAAATGATCCTGCTTCTATTCCCGCAAGGCAAGTAGTGTTAAGTAATACAGATACTCTTGTTGCACGGTTTAAAGATTTAGATGCAAGCTATAACGACATTAATCAAGAAATTAATTCTCGTTTGCGTGGAGGTATTAACGATATAAATAGTATTACAAGTGGAATTGCAGATTTAAATAGAGCAATAGTAGAAGCTAAGGCGACAACATCTGGACAGGGTGCGCCAAATGATTTGGTTGATCAGAGAAATGTTTTGCTTGGGAGATTATCCGAAAGAGTGTCTGTAAATACTGTCGAGCTTTCAGATGGGTCAATAAATGTTTTTATAGGTGGAGGAGAGTCAGTTGTAATTGGAAACTTATCGAGAGATCTTTCTGCAATTAATGATCCTGCAAACCCTGGTGAATTACGTGTGGGAATTGAAGTGGGTGCAAGCACATTTGATATCACAGATAAAATTACAGGTGGAAGTGTAAGCGGTATTTTAGATTTCAGGTCAGAACAATTGGGCGAGATCCGAAATCAAACAGGTCGTTTAGCATTAGTGCTAGCAAATGAATTCAATACACAGCACCAAGCTGGATTGGATATAAATGGTGCGCTAGGGGCTCAATACTTCTCGGTTGCGCTCCCACAAACCATTGCCAATCAAAACAATACTGGTGCAGCAACTGTATCTACAGGTATTACTGACTACACTCAACTTACAACATCTGATTATGAGCTAAGCTTTGATGGTGCGAATTATACACTAACGCGATTAAGTGATGGTGCATCTACAAGTGCTGCGACGGGCCCAATTAATTTTGATGGTTTGCAAGTTAATATTGCTGGTGCTGCAGCTTTAGGCGATAGTTTTTTAATTCAACCCACTCGCGATGGAGCGTCTGGTATTAATGTACTGCTTACCAACACTAGTCAGATTGCTGCCGCATCACCTGTTAGAACTTTAGAAAGTGTTGGTAATTTAGGTAGTGGTGTGGTTACCAGTCCAGAGATATTGGATATTAGCGATCCGAATCTATTCGACACAGTGGAAATTCGATTTAATACACCTGCAACAACATTTGATGTTGTAAATGTTACAGACAGTTTAACAATTGCAGCAGGTGTTGCTTATAGTAGTAATGCAGACATCGATTTTAATGGTATTCGCGTTCAGATTCAGAATCAACCTGAAGCAGGTGATGTATTTACAGTTGAGAGAAATACAGGCGGTGTAGGTGACAACACTAATGCCGTTGCACTACTTGGTGTGCAAGCTTCTCAAACTGTTGGCGGCACGACTACCTTGCAAGAAAGTTATGGAGCATTAGTTAGCCATATAGGTACTGTAAGTCGACAGACAAGTATAAGTAGTCAAACTCAACAAGCTTTATTTGATAGAGCAGTAGAAGCACGTGATGCAGTATCAGGCGTAAATCTTGATGAAGAAGCAGTTGATTTGGTGAGATATCAGCAAGCTTATCAAGCTGCTGCGCAAGTGATTTCTACATCTAATATTTTGTTTGATACATTTTTAGCTGCTGTTAGAAGATAAATTAATATGACTAGAATCACCACAGCCTATTTGTTTCAAAAAACTGCGATTGATATCGCGCAAAAACAGTTTGATATTGCACAAATTCAAAATCAAATTGGCACAGGTAAACGTTTAAACAAACCCTCAGATGGTCCTGCAGAAACAGCTCGAGTAATAGATTTAAATCAAGCAATCGATCAAATTGATCAGTTTCAACGTAATGGCATATTCGCTAATCAACGATTGGGTTTAGAAGATGCAACATTATCCAGTGTTAATAATTCTTTGCAACGCGTAAGAGATCTTGCATTGCAAGCGAATAGTGGTAGTCAAACAACAGAAACTCGCGCAATTATTAAAGCAGAGGTAGAGCAGCGGCTGCAAGAATTACTTGATTATGCCAATGCACGTGACGGTAATGGTAATTATTTGTTTGCGGGCTCAAAAAATCGGACAGAGCCTTTTACTCAAACTGCATCAGGTGTTACATACAATGGAGATCAAAATCAACTATCCCTAAAAATATCAAGTAATCGAACGATTATTGCATCTGGATCTGGTTATGACATTTTTGTAAATATTAAAAATGGAAATGGTAAATTTGTTACCTCTTCAAATTCTACTAATACGGGTGATGGAGTTATAACAGTAGGATCTGTTATAGATAATGGCACTTTTCAGGCAAACGACTTTAGTATTACCTTTACATCACCAACGACTTTTGATGTGGTAAACAATACTACAGCAACAACTATCTTAACGGGACAAAGTTACGTTTCCGGGCAAGCGATTAATTTTAATGGTGTAGAGGTTGCAATCTCAGGTGATCCGCAAACGGGCGATGAATTTCTAGTGAATGCAAGTCGCCGCCAGGATGTTTTTACCACTTTGCAGTCATTTATTAATGCTCTGGATATCAATCCCGCGAATCCTGCAGATCAAGCACAACTTACTCAAGCTTTAGATCGTACGATTAGCGATGTAGATCAAGCATTACAGAATATTCTAAATACTCGTACGTTTATCGGTACGAGACAAAATTCTATCGATACAGCTAATACTGAGAACGAAGGTGCCAAAATAGAATTGCAGACTACGCGTTCGCAAATCGAAGATTTAGACTTCGCTCAAGCTATTACTCAACTGCAATTACAACAGACAACGTTGCAAGCCATTCAGGGTGCATTTGCGCAAGTACGCGGTCAAAGCTTATTTAATTTCCTTTAATAGATTCTTAATTTAACCCTTTGTCGGGTAAAACTGCTTCCTATTAATCTCATCGTTAAAGAAATCAACTTTGCTGCCATGCGTAGTTATCTGAATTTCTTAGATTTTTTTCATAAAAGCTTTAAAGAATTTAAATATCGCGCCGATAAGCATAGCAGGACAGCGTAGAGGCTTAGTTCTTTGCGGTGTCGAAGGCTCTTTTATAAGAGACTTTGGACTTTTAAGGATGGATTACTAAGGAGTAAGTAAAATGCCTCAAATTATTAATACTAACTTGTTCTCGTTGAATGCTCAGCGAAACTTGAATACAACGCAGAGCTCTTTACAGACCTCATTACAGCGTTTGTCTTCAGGTTTACGAGTAAACAGCGCAAAGGACGACGCCGCAGGCCTGGCGATTGCCGAACGATTTACTGCGCAGATTCGAGGGCTTAATCAAGCGATTCGAAACTCTAATGATGGTATCTCGTTTTCGCAAACGGCTGAAGGTGCATTATCAACTGCAACTAATGCTTTGCAACGTGTTCGTGAGCTTGCTATTCAATCTGCAAATGATACTAACTCATCTTCAGATAGAGCAGCTCTAAACAATGAAGTTCAGCAACTTGTTGCTGAGATTAACCGTATTGCGAATAGCACGCAGTTTAACGGCCAAAATATTTTGGATGGAACTTCAAATACACTTGTTTTCCAAGTGGGCGCTAATCAAAACCAAACTATTAGTGTGGACGGTGTAGATGCACGTGGCTCAATTCTTGGTGCACGTGCTTCTGTCAGTGGTTCAATTAGTCAAACTAACTTGGATGCAACGGTTGCTGCAGATGATTTGGTGATTCAAGGTATCGCTGTAGATCTTTCTGGATTGGCAGCTGGTGCATCAACTAATGCTGTAGTAAATGCTATTAATGAAGTAACTGCACAAAGTGGTATTAAAGCCCAAGTGAACACTACAACAGGATCTGGTGATATTGCTGTTGCAGCAGGTGCAGCAACTATTAACGGCGTACAACTTACATTAGTGGGTACTGCTGCAACTGATGCTGATACCATTAATGCATTAAGTGCTCAAACAGGTGTTACAGCAACGGTTAATGGTGCAGCCATTCAGCTAAGCAATACTGATGGTTCAACCATTTCTATTAGTGGTGCTGGTTTAAATGGTGGTACAGCAGAATCTTTTAATGCTGGTATTACTCTTGCGGGTGAAGTTGCTAGTACAGACTTTGTAGTTGCAGGTACATTCACAGTTGAAACTGGACAAACTGCACTTGGTGCTAGTCAAGCTAACCAAACTGTAAATGGTACTAATGTAACAACACAAAGTGCGTCTACAACTGCATTATTGACAGTTGATTTCGCGCTAGACCAAATTAATACATTACGGTCTGAACTAGGTGCGGTGCAAACTCGTTTTGAGTCAACTATCTCTAACCTTCAAATTACGGTTGAGAACCTAACCGCTGCACGTTCACGTATTCAAGATGCTGACTTTGCAGCAGAAACCGCAAACTTAACTCGTGCGCAGATTCTGCAGCAAGCTGGCCTTGCAATCGTGGCGCAGGCAAACTCTTTGCCGCAAAACGTGTTGTCACTACTTCAGTAGTGAGCAGCTTAGCTTTCGTATTTATGCATCTAGGAGTTTTCCTAACTTTCTAGATGCATAACCGAAAGTGTTGATAGGAGATTTAATATGGTTGCACAAGTAATTAAATTGCCTTCTGCAGCAACAAATAATTTTCAGTCTGGGAAAGTTAGTCAGCCTAAAGAATCAGCGAATAGATCTGCTACTGAGAATGTTGAAGTAGATCATGCTAAGGCTAAACAGATAGCAGAACAAGCAGCGCAAAATATTGAAGTTGTGCGCAAAGCTGCTAAAGATCTAAATGAATTTGCTAGGAGTATACAGACAAATTTAAGTTTTTCTATTGATGAAGGAAGTGGTCGTTCTGTTATTACAGTAACCGACACACAAACTGGAGATGTAATTCGCCAAATTCCGGCAAAAGAAATCCTCGCGGTGGCAAATTTGATCCGTGAATCTACTGCTTCTGAAATTGATAAAGTTGGTTTTTTACTAGCGGATCAAGGTTAACTTAAATTGGCATTAAAATTGCCTAACTATCATCAAGGATTGATGAAATTTAATATATTATGGCAGGTTCAATAACATCGTTAGGTATTGGTTCAGGAATTGATATTGAATCAATTGTGAACCAATTAGTCGCGGTTGAACGTCGACCCATTCAGTTTCTTGAGACACGCCAAGCCGAGATTGATATTCAGATTAGTGCTTTGGGTCTCGTACAAGATTCGGTTACAAAATTTCAATCCAGCATTTCAGACCTAAAACTTACTACAGGCTTTAGATCTTTCTCTGTAACTTCAAGTGATGATCAAGTGTTAACGGCTGAAGCCGGTGAAGGTTCAGTTCCGATATCAAGCGATATCGAAGTCTTAACATTAGCACAAAGAAATAAATTAGCTTCTACTGCTTATGCCAGTGGTACAAGTGTTGTTGGTGATGGGCAGTTAGACATTACTGTAGGTGCTGATTTGTTCTCCATAAGTATTGATACTAATAATAATACATTGGAGGGAATACGAAATGCCATTAATGACAATTTAAATAATACAGGTGTATCTGCATCGATTATTACTGCAGATGATGGCAGTCATCTTGTTTTAACAGCAGAGGATAGCGGTACCACAAATACATTAAGTGTAACGGTAACAGGTGATGGGGATGGTAACGATAGTGACGCAGCAGGTCTTTCAAACTTAGTTTTTGTTTCTGGTGGCACGCAGAACTTACAAGAAATAGATGTCGCGCAAGATGCAACGTTAAGAGTAGATGGTTTTGATGTGACTCGTTCTTCAAATCAGATATCTGATGTCATTGAAGGAGTGACGTTATCATTGAAAGATATTGGTACAACTACTTTATCTGTAAATGAAGATCGTTCAGTTGGTAAAAATGCTATTGAAGCAGCAATAACAGCTTATAACGACCTTATTACCAGTTTAAATACACAGCGTGAATCTACGTTACAAGGTGAATCGTTGTTGCTTGGTATTGAATCACGAGTGCGTCAAATATTTACAGATAGATTCAATGTTACAGGTACTAATTTGCAATATTTATTTGATGTTGGGGTTACTTTTGATCGTGATGGAATACTTAGTTTAGATAGTGACAAGTTTGATCAAACGATTGAAGATGATTTTAATGGTGTGGTTCAGTTATTTACTGATCCCGAAAATGGATTTTCTCAAGCTATTGATACTGTAGTTTCAAGCTATGTAGATACGGGTGGGTTAATTCAAGCGCGTACTGATGGTTTAACCGAGAGCCGTTCGCAGATTGATGATGATATTGAACGCATTGAAGACCGTATTGTTCTCACAGAGCAAAGATTGCGCAGACAATATACTGCGCTTGATAGTTTGGTCGGCCAATTGAATGCAACCAGTGGATTTTTAACTCAACAACTCGCAAATCTGCCGACAAATAATATATTAAATCGAAATAATTCTTAATTTATAACGCTAAAGGAAACAAGATATGAACATGACAGCAGCATCTCTGGCTATAGATGAGTACAGAAGCAGTGGGGTGTTAGGAAGTGTAGAGCGATCAGATGCACACGGTCTTGTAAATTTACTTTTCAAAGGTGCTATTGATCATTTACTCGCTGCAAATGGTTATATCGAGCGTAATCAAAAACAGGATAAAGCAATTAGAATTTCAAAGGCTATAGCAATATTGGATGGCTTACGTTCCAGCCTTAATATTGTTGAAGGTGGCGAAATTGCACAAAACTTAGACGATTTATATGACTATATGCAAAGACGCTTAGTTGTAGCGAACGCGGATGATGATATAACCATTACAAACGAAGTCGTGGATTTATTGCGTGAGATCCAAGAAGCATGGAATACCATACCTGTGGAAGCAAGGATATAGAGTTATTTAAAATCATTGTATTTAGATTATATTATGAATGTTCAGAAACGGTTAATGCATGTAACTGATTTAGCAAATGAATTACAACGCTTCATTGAAAATGAATTATGGGATGAAGCGATGCAGCTTAGCCAGCAATGGGACAGCGAAGTTCGTAAATTTGTACATAATTTATCTTCTGCACAATTTATTGCCATCAGGGATGAAATTGAAGAACTTGCTTCAAAAAATACACGTATAAAAACTAAACTTACTGGCCTACGTGCCAAAGTTTTGACGCAGATACAAGAAAACAATTATTCTCACACTGCTATTCAGTCATATAGCAATACTTTTTAGTAGTCCACTAGTCATTTTGTTCAAAATTCCAGCATAAATTTACACACTGAATAAAATAAAAGTTGCGTATAGAAACTTTTTTACCTTAGAAAAAAATTTTTCAGTTACGCTGGCTAATTAAAAAAGTTAAATGCTTTGATTATTGGTATAATAGATTATCGATAATGCTTTGTATCCGTAGAAAAAGTGTTGTATCTTTATGTTGTGCAATAAGAGGTAAGCAAGAAAGTATTTAGATTAGTGTAGTAATTAATTAAAGGGGAAATGACAGAAACGGACTCTGTCAACGCAACAAACAAGTGGAGTGCGTAAATCTCTTAGTCTTAAGCTTTAAAAATTTAATGTAAAAGGCTGGTCAGAGTAATGCAGATTGAACAATCCACACAGAACTTCTATTCCGATACTAGACAAAATCTAGGTCGTCGCAAAAATAATAAATCACTTTTAGATGGTCATAGTAAAGCCGTTCAACAAGTCAGTGAACTTATTGAGCGCGTAGCGAATACCAATGCGAATGTTTTAATTCTTGGAGAATCTGGCACAGGTAAAGAAGTCGTTGCACGTAGTATCCACACGATATCGAATCGAGCATCAAAATATTTTGTTCCTGTTAACTGTGCCGCTATTCCCCAGGAATTGCTTGAAAGTGAGCTATTTGGCCATGTTAAAGGTGCTTTCACAGGCGCAATAACGGACAGAAAAGGCCGCTTTGAACTAGCAGAAGGGGGTACTCTATTTCTCGATGAGATCGGTGATATGGATCTCAATATGCAGGCTAAATTATTAAGAGTTCTGCAGGAAAAAGTGTATGAGCGCGTCGGAAGTGGCAAGTCTATAAATGCAAATGTGCGTGTTATTGCTGCTACACACCGAAATTTAGAAGACATGGTAGCAAAAGGTGAGTTTAGAGAAGATCTTTACTATCGTTTGCATGTTTACCCAATTGAATTACCTCCATTGCGACGTCGAGCTGAAGATTTGCCCTCTTTAGTTTATGCGATTACGGATAAAATCAGACGAGAAACCGGCACAGAAGTTAAAGTTACTCCTGATGCAATGTCTGCATTAGCGCACTATACCTGGCCTGGTAATGTGCGTGAGCTTTCTAATCTACTTGAAAGATTGAGTATTTTATATCCGGATAAGGTTGTAGATGCGACTAAACTGCCCAGTAAATACGGTTCTTTTAATAATCCTGAAACAAATAATTCGGTAAGCGAAGACTTACCTATTGATACGTTTACTAAAGCTACGTCTTCTGAAACTTCATTGGAAGAACAAAATAACTTAAGTAAAACGATAGGCATGCCGTTACTTACAGAAGAAGGTGTAGATTTGAAATCACATCTTGCCACGGTGGAACGATTTTATATTCAGCAAGCTTTAAACCTTGCAAATGGTGTAGTAGCACAAGCAGCAAAATTACTTGGTTTGCGTCGTACTACACTCGTCGAAAAATTGAAAAAATATCAATTTCAACGAACTTCTACGTCATAAAATTGACTTTATAGTCTTAGAAATTTCTTAACTTCTTGTTAAACATAGAAAAATAAAAGTGGGCATACTGTTTGCATAGTTATTAGTGCGCGTCAAATTTATGCGCATTAAAAATTACTACGCGAGGATATGCCAAATGGAAGTAGCTATTGAAAACAGGAAACTGGCACTAGAGAGTGCTTTCGATAACTTTAATCGTGTCTCTGAAGATTTAACTTCTGCCTATGATCAACTCGAAAGCCGAGTTGAAAGCCTTCAAAAAGAACTTGCTGAAACCAAAAATGAAAAGTTTCATGAGTTAGTAGAAAAAGAAAAATTCGCTGATCGATTATCTATATTACTTCGTACTTTGCCTGTTGGAATTGTCGTCTTAGATGATTATGGAACGATCATTGAAAATAATGAGATCGCCGATAAGTTAGTTGGCACTAGTTTAAAAGGAGAATCTTGGAATAAGATTGCAAAAAAATACCTTGCAGAAGGATATACAGGGAATAGTGAAGTTTGTTTAAAAAATGGCAACCGCATTTCACTAAAAATTGAATCACAGCAACGTAGCGAGGGGAAAGTAATTCTAATTAATGATGTTACAGCTGAGTTCAATTATCACGAATCTCTTAATAGAAAAGAAAGATTAGAGTCTTTGGGAAATATGGTAGCTTCACTTGCCCACCAAGTGCGCACGCCACTGTCAGCAGCCTTCCTATATATATCAAGTTTAGAAAACCGTATTAACAAGCAAGAGGTTTCATTTCAACTGGTTGAGAATGTTAAGCATTGCTTACACAGTTTAGAAGAAACTGTAAATGATATGTTGTCCTTTGCTAAAGGAGAGTGGCAGCTAAATGATCTTATTGACGTTCGGCAGTTAGCTCAAGATATACGCAAGGATATCCAATGTGAGTTTGGCAATTACTTGATTGATGTGCATGAAAAGTTTACTGCTGACGACCTACAAGTATCTATTAACTATGTTGCATTTTGGGGTTCGCTAAAGAATGTAATTCACAACGCGATTCAAGCTAGTGAGTTTGACGCAAAAGTATTGATTGAAATTAAAACTGAAGGTAAAGAAATTATTTTCTCTGTACATGATAAAGGCAAAGGGATTTCTAATGAGCTTAAAGAGAAAATGTTTGAACCATTTTTTACAACAAAAGCAGGTGGAACAGGCTTAGGGTTAGCGGTTGTTAAATCAATAGTAGAAGCTCATCAAGGTACGGTTATAGCAAAAGACGAGGTACCGCAGGGTTTGTGTATAGATATTCGTATTCCTAAATATACTGGGTTTTCGCCAATCTCAAGTTCAAGTAAACAAAATACATCAGCTAGTTAAACATAATTAAGTAAAAGCAAATAAATAGAAAAGGGTAAATTATGCAAGGGAAAAACATATTGATTGTTGAAGATGATATGAAACTAAGCCATGCAATTGCAGGAACGATTCGTGATCATGGTTTTAATGCATTTGAGTCATCATCTCCAATGAATGCAATGGGGCTGCTTGGGAGAGAACGCATAGATATGGTGCTTAGTGATATACAGTTTGATAACAGTATTGATGAGAACGACCCAATTTCTGATGGGTATGAATTACTTGATGCGATTAAGCAGAAATATTTATCGTTACCGGTAGTATTAATGACAGCGTATGGAACGATAGAAAAAGCGGTTTCTTGTATTAAAAGTGGTGCCAGTGATTATTTGGTAAAACCATTTGATGTGGATCTACTGCTAAATATCATCAAGAACAATATTCAAGTGAAGCTTTCGAAGCAGACTAATATTGATAGTTATATTTCTGTTGATAAAAAATCTATCGAAACAAAAAAAATTGCGAGACGTGTAGCCAATACATCGGTATCGGTATTTATAAGAGGAGAAAGTGGAACAGGCAAGGAAGTGCTTGCACGTTTTATTCATGCTAACTCTCCACGTGCCGAAGGTCCTTTTGTTGCAATTAATTGCGCTGCCATTCCAGAAAACATGCTTGAAGCGGTTTTATTTGGTTACGAGAAAGGAGCTTATACAGGCGCCCATCAAGCCAAAGCGGGTAAGTTCGAAGAAGCACAGCGGGGCACTCTGTTATTAGATGAAATATCAGAAATGGATCTTGGTTTGCAGGCGAAATTGTTAAGAGTTTTGCAAGAGAAGCAAGTAGAGAGGCTAGGTGGAAAAAAAGTAATTGATTTGGATGTCAGAATTATTGCAACTTCTAATAGAAATTTAAAAGATGAAGTTAAAAAAGGCACGTTTAGAGAAGATTTATTTTATCGTCTAAACGTGTTTCCAATCACGCTGCACCCTTTACGAGAGCGTGTTGATGATATTTTGCCGCTCGCTTACATGATGCTGAATAAACATTCTCCTGGAAAATCATTGGAACTCTCAGAGAAGGCGCGCGAATGTTTAACAAAAAATTACTGGCCAGGAAATGTAAGAGAGCTAGAAAATGTAATTCAAAGATCAATTGTTTTATGCGGTGAAAGTGTAATTGAAGCCGATTTGCTAGAGCTGGATGAACAAGATTTGAATAATGAAAAAACTGTTACAAATTTAAATACTGATTTGAAATCTCATGAACAAGACCTGATCTTGCAAGCATTAGTTGCAGAACATGGAAATAGAAAACTTGTTGCAGAGCGACTTGGTATAAGCCCCAGAACACTCAGATATAAAATAGCCAAGATGAAAGAGCAAGGTGTGCCAGTGCCTTCTGCATATCGATCAGCATAAATATGATGATGATTTAAAGATACTGATAAGGATAATTATTATGAGCGACATTAAAATTAATGAATTACTTTCACAGATTAGAAGTATTTCTAGTCAAGTAGAGCCCAATGTAAATATCAATCAAGGAAATGAGGAAGTAGACAAGTTTTCTTCTTTGCTGAAAAATTCTATTGATAAGGTTAATGAACAACAAATGAATGCGTCTGATTTGGCAAATAAATTTGAAAAAGGAGACTCAAGTGTTGAATTGTCTAGAGTGATGATTGAGATGCAGAAAGCGCGTGTTTCATTTGAAGCTGTAAAGCAGGTGCGTAATCAATTGGTAACGGCATATCAAGAAGTAATGAGTATGCCTGTTTAACGTTATAAATAATAAGAGAATAAAAATATATGCAAGCTACCATAGAGGAAACTCAAGCACGTAATTCATTTGACTTAGGTCATTTTTTGCGCCAATTATTTTCGCATTTAGGATTGATATTAAGTCTAGCAGCTGTATTGGCCTTAGGTGTTGGCGTGACATTATGGTCTATCAAACCAGAATATACACCTGTGTATTCAAATTTAACTCAATCGGATGTGAGTATGGTGGCGGATGTTCTGCGCAGTTCTAATATTCCATTTCGAATAGATTCATCGTCGGGGATGATTCTTGTCGCGAACGATAAAATCGGTGAAGCAAAAATATTACTTGCAGCAGAAGGCTTACCACAATCCCATGGTACAGGTTATGAGCTACTCAATGACAAACCTGCTTTGGGTACTAGTCAATTTATGGAAACTGCACGTTACCAGCACGCATTAGAGACTGAATTAAGCCGCACGATTGCTGGTATGAGAAATATCGAAAATTCTAGAGTGCATATTGCGACACCTAAACAATCTGTATTTGTTAGAAATCGTGGTCTTACTTCAGCATCGGTAATGATTAAATTAATGCCAGGAAGAGTGTTAGAAGCTGGGCAAGCAGCTTCGATAACACATCTAGTTGCTTCGAGTGTTCCTTATTTAGATGCATCGAGCGTGACAATAGTAGATCAATGGGGGCAATTACTGAGTTCTACCGGTGAAGATGATGTTGTAGCACAGTCAAATAAGCAATTGGCATATCAAAAGTCAGTTGAACAAACGTATGCAAATCGTATTGAAGATTTGCTTTCACCTATTTATGGGCGCAATAAAATTAAAGCACAAGTACATGCGGATATAGAATTTTCTAAAAGTGAGAGTGCTGAAGAATTATATGACCCTGGCGATAGTCAAGTGCGCAGCGAGCAGATTTCTGATCAACGTAATCAAGGTAGTGCAACTGCAGCATTGGGTATACCTGGTGCCTTAAGTAATCAACCTCCAGAAGGTGGCGCCTTGCAACAAGAAGGTGGCGAAGATGAAGAAGGTGCTTCTGCAAACACGACACCAATATCTACTTCACAGAATACAACTAGAAACTATGAATTAGATAAAACTATGCGTTATACGCAAGAAGCTAAAAGTTTGATTAATAGAATATCTGTAGCGATTGTCGTTGATGATAAAGATGTTATTAACGAAGCAGGAGAAGCTGTAAAAGCTCCACTTGAAGAAAAAGACTTAGAGTTAATTCGCGGCATTGTGCAAGGAGCAATAGGTTTTAACGAAGAACGCGGTGATAGTATTGCAATATACAACAGTAGTTTCCTTCCAGAAGAGATTTTGGAAGAACCTGAAGCTACACCTTTATGGAAACAACCTTGGCTAGTTGCAATTATAAAACAAATCTTTGCAGGTATCTCAGTATTGATTATTTTGTTTATGTTCGTACGTCCAGCTATGAAAACTTTAATGGGTAAGCACACTCAAGTACCAGCTGCTGATAATGAAAATATTGACTCACAATCTATGTTACGAGGGGGTTCTAAACAGATGGCATTAGCTGCACCAGGGGCTGCTGGAAGTTATCCAAATTATGTACAACAGCTGGCAATGGCAAAAGAACTTGTTGCGCAAGACCCTAAACAAGTGGCAAAAATTGTAAAAAGTTGGGTAGCTCCAGGCGATGAGTGAAGAAACATCACAAGAAGGTGTAAGTTCACTAGATGGTGCGCAACGGGCAGCTATTCTTATGATGGTGCTCGGTGAGTCAGAAGCTTCTAAAGTTCTTAAGTTTATGGACCCTGAGGAGTTAGAGCTTATCGGTTCAGCGATTAGTGCACTAAAAGATGTGACTCAGCATCATATTTATGATGTTTTAAACAATTTTGGTGAAGTTAATAATAAACATACACCTTTAGATATTGGTGCGCAGGATTATTTAAAGAAAATACTATTTCAAGCAATAGGACCACAGAAAGCAAACAGTATCATGTCAAGAATCGAGCTAGGCCCTAATGCTAGTGGGCTCGAAGCATTGAAATGGATTGAGCCTTCAGAAATTGCAGATGCAATTAAAGACGAACATCCACAGTTGATTGCTATATTACTCGTACATTTAAAAGATGAACAAGCGGGTAAAATATTAGAGCTTTTGGGCGAAGAAAAAAAAGCAAATGTGATAATGAGGATTGCTAAGTTGGGAGATATAAACTCATCAGCTTTGAAAGAACTTGAATTGCTGATTGAGAGCAGGTTCTCTCAAGAAACAGATAGCAAGATTAAAAACCTTGGAGGTATTAAAGCTGCAGCTGATATTTTAAATAATGTTGATAAAGACAATGAAAATAGCATAGTTGAAACCCTTACAGAAATAGATAAGGAGTTGTGCGAGGCTATTAAAGGAAAAATGTTTGTCTTTGACAATTTACTTAGTGTTGACGATCGAGGCATGCAAACAATATTAAGAGAATCCCCTCAGGATAAGTTGGTGGTTGCGCTTAAAGGTGCAAGTACAGATATCGCTAATAAAATATTTAAAAATATGTCTAAACGTGCAGCTGAATTACTTAAAGATGATCTTGAAACCGCTGGACCTGTGCGTTTAGCTGAAGTGGAAGAAGCACAGAAAGAGATCTTAGATGTTGCGCTTAGGCTTGCAGAAGACGGAACTATTATGTTGGGTGGCAAAGGTGACGATTTCCTTTAGACTTTAAGTTCTCTTTATGGATAAGCAAGATAATTGGCAAAGAGCATCATTAGGCTCATTTGAAACAAATAAACAAGGCCCATATTTAGACCGGGATTTGTCAGTTTCTGGAACAAAAAAATCATATGATGAAGAACTAAAAAATGGTTATAAGGATGGGCTGAAACAAGCACAGCAAACTTTAAATGAATATCAGCAAACCTTTGGAGTTCTTTTTTCTAGTTTTGATGATGCGTTGAAAGTAGTTGATGAAGATGTAATTCAGGGCATCACTCAGCTTGCTATTTCTATTTCTAAACAAATTATTAGAAGAGAGATACAAATTAACTCGGAGCAAGTGGTTTCTGTAGTGCGAGAGGCGATTAAATTACTGCCACTTGAAAAAGGTCGCCTAACTATCCATTTAAACCCTAACGACATAAATATAGTACAAAAAGTATTTAATCAAGATGATACTGAGCATAGTTATTCTCTTGTTGAGGACCCTTCTATTCAACGAGGGGGTTGCAAGCTATCCACTGATGACTCAATCATCGATGCCAGCATTGATTCACAAGTAGCTCAGATTGCTGCAAACATATTAGGTAGTCAACGTACTACGGATCGTGCTGATGACTAAGTTAGCTAACTCATTGCCTTATCTTTCACAACGAAAACAGCATTGGCTTGATGCTATTAATCGTTGTGAACAATCTCTATCGCCCTACATTTATACTGTAGAAGGCAGATTAACGCGTTTGGTGGGTTTAACGATTGAAGCACAAGGTTGCCAGGTAAATATTGGAGGTAGATGTTTAATTGTGTCTCCAAATGATCAAACGATGGAAGCTGAAGTGGTTGGGTTTTCGGGTACAAAAAGTTACTTGATGCCTATTGGAAATATGCAAGGGGCTGTTCCGGGTGCGCGTGTCATACCAAGTAAAGATAACCACAAACTACCCGTTGGTGAAGAGTTGTTAGGACGTGTGATTGATGGTTCCGGTCAGCCATTAGATAAAGGAGAGCCAATTCAAACTCAAGAGCATCGTGACCTAGAAGGTAAAAACATTAATCCATTTGAACGTAAGCCCATTCAAACTCCTCTTGATGTGGGTGTGAAAGCCATTAATGCTTTGTTGAGTATAGGTACTGGGCAACGAATGGGATTATTTGCGGGTAGTGGTGTGGGAAAAAGTATTTTATTAGGCATGATGACTAAATTTACTGCTGCAGATGTCATTGTAGTGGGTTTAATTGGTGAGCGCGGTAGAGAAGTAAAAGAATTTATTGATCAGATTTTAGGTAAACAAGGTTTAACAAAAACCGTTGTCGTTGCAGCCCCTGCTGATTGTTCTCCATTGCAAAGAGTACATGCTGCAAAATATTCCACCACGATAGCTGAATATTTTCGTGATCAAGGTCAACAGGTATTGCTATTAATGGATTCACTTACAAGGGTGGCACAATCCTATCGAGAAATTGCGCTTGCAATTGGTGAGCCACCTGCAACAAAAGGTTATCCGCCTTCTGTGTTTACTAAAATTCCAGCTTTAGTAGAGCGTGCAGGTAATTCAAGTATCTTAGGTGGTTCGATCACTGCATTTTACACTGTGTTAGTAGAAGGTGATGACCATAACGATCCTATCGCAGACGCTTCAAGAGCAATTTTGGATGGGCACATTACCTTGTCAAGAACTTTGGCTGAAGTAGGACACTTCCCGGCTATAGATGTTGAAGCTTCTGTAAGTAGACTTTTTCATACAGTAAATGATGAGAGACAAGTAAAACTAGCTCAACAGTTTAGAGAACTTTATGGGCGTTATAAAAAACATGAAGATATGATTAACTTAGGTGTATATCAGTTAGGTACAGATGAAAGTATTGATCAAGCCATTGAATATTACCCTAAGTTAATGAATTTCCTTAAACAAAATATGAAAGAACCATTCGATTATGCATCTTCCTTACAGGAAATGAGTCATTCCTTAGAACCAAATGCGTAATTAGATTAATAATTATTGCTCGTGACACGCTCAAAGAAATTAAATGCGGCATTGGAAATTTTAGACTTCAAGCTAAATAAGCAATTTTCATCTTTAATTGAGCTTATGCAACATAAGATCGAAAATGATCAAAAATTACAAGATTTACTAAATTATCAAGCGAACTATTTATCTACAAATAAAAATAAATCGAATCAAACCATTACAAGCATACAATTACATCATAGTTTAATGAATAGACTGGAAGAGGCTATCAATATCCAGCAGAAGGTAGTCCATGATTTAGAGTATAAAGTGAATCAAAAAATTCTTATGCTGCAAAAAGATCGTGCACAAAATAATGCTTTAGGCATGCTAGTGAAACGTTACCATCAACAAGAGCTAGAAATTAACCAGCGTGATGAACAAAAAGAAATGGACAGCCAAATTCTTGCAATGCTGCAAAGTGATACCTCATGAAATCAACATAACTGCTTAAAACTGGCCTAAATAATGCATTATCTAATACAAAGGAAATGATTAGATATGGCAGAAACAGAGGCATTGCAGAGTAGTAATATACTTCTTACACCGAATTCCTGTGCAAACTGTCTTGATACGCAAACAGTTGGCCAAAATCAGAGTGTAAACGGTAACTTTAGTAACTATTTACATGGGCATTTAAACAAAGTTTAAACTCCGGTGACGGAAAAGTATTGCCTGTAGATGGCAAAAACTTGCCACAAACATTGCTGCAACCAGTATTAAAAAGCCTTAAAATAAAGCTGCCAGCTCTGATAAATGATATTCAAGTTTCTGATATCGAAGTAAATAGCTTAACTGAACAGTTAGATGGGTCTATAGAAAGTGATATCGATGCTAATATAGTTGGTCTTCAAGTACTGTTGGATCAATTGGTTGAGACTGAACCCACACTAGAGAAAGTATTAGGAAAAGATAACTTACTAAATGTATCTAAGCCGGTACAAGATGAAATTACACCTGAACTTAAAGATGCCAATGAGCTCGTTAGCAATCTCATTCGCGAACTGTCTAGTAATCCCGTTCCTATACAAGCTGCTCAAATAGATAATAGTTCCTTGGCAACTAATATATCGGAATATCAGCGAAGTTTAGTAAATGAAAAGCAGATAAATCATACAGAAATTCAACAACGTATAGTTGCTGATTTTGCGGTTGAATCGAAACAACCTGTAGTTGCACTTGCTACACAAAAGCATGAAACAAGTGAAAATAAGTCTGCAAATTCATATGAGTTTACAAATAATATCTTGTCAGAAGAGAGTGCATTCAAGAATGTTGTTAAAAACCCAGCTATAGGTGCTGATATTTTCCAGCAAAATATAAATGCAATAAAGTCAGATCCAATCTCGCTGAACTTGAACACAAGCTCAGTTATTGATACCTACAATAGTCATCATCCATCTGGATTGCAAAATAAAGTTATAGAGGCACCTATACCTTTGTTGATTAAACAAGGAGTAAGTGTTGAGCAAGTGCAACAGAATGTTGATCAATCTATTTCACAGAATATTAAGTGGTTGATTGGAAATAATACTCAGAATGCAAAGATTAATATTTATCCAGAATCTTTAGGGCAGGTTAATATTGCGCTCAATCTTGAAGACACAAATCTGAAGATTAACTTTTTAGCAAGTAATAATGTTACAAAAGAGTTAATCGAAGCTAGCGTTTCTAGCTTGCGTAATCATTTCAATGAGAGCGGTATAAATTTACAGGAAGTTAATGTTGAGACACGCTTTTCGAGTCAAACAAACCAAAATTCACAGTTTTCTGACTTGAATGATCAGAATGAAAGAAAAATTAATTCGAATTCAAGCTACACTACGCAAGATGATGAAATAGTTTCATGGCATGAATCTACTCGTATTTCTACACCACGATATTTGCTTGATGCTTATGCTTGAATAGATGTTTTAAAGAACAAATCTTTGACGCTGTTCAAATAGCTTTAAATCTTTAAGTCAATTTATTGGCTGTCAAAAAATAAACCTAAGCTAACTTCCTGATATTTATAGACTTAAATGCTTATAAAAAGTTGGCACGCTGGTTGCTATCTATTATTTGTAAGTAAAAAAGTCTGACAAGAAGGTTTGTATATGAAAAAAATGATTATTTTTGGCGGCCTTGGTGTGGTTCTGATAGGAGCTGGCATAGGGGGTGCGATGTTTTTTCTAAAATCTCCTGAGCCACCTGAAGGCGAAGTAGAAATGGCAGAAGAAGAGATGATGTCAGCTGCTAAAGAAGCTATTTATGAAAACATACATCCCGCTTTTACAGTTAATTTTAATGAAGATTCAAAGAAGAAATTTATGCAGGTCTACATGGTTGCAAAGTTTTATGACATGGAAGCAAGAGATCAGTTCAAGATGCATATGCCAGTTGTGCGTAATAATTTACTTTTGCTCATGTCTGGAAAGACGAGTGAAGAATTGTCAACGGTAGAAGCAAAAGAGCAGTTACGTAAAGACGCACTTATGTCAGCTCAGTCCGTAATGCAAGAAATTTATGGTGAGAATTTAGTAGAAGATATCTATTTTACTAAACTTGTAATGCAATAACCATTAGTTCCGAAGAGATTACGTCATGAGCATGTCTGAACCTGAAGAGAATCAAGAACAAGAAGCGGGTCAAGAGCCTCAGGAAAGTATCGAGGCTGAATCAAAAGAGAGTACTGATGAAAATGAAGATGGAGAAGTACTGAGTGAAGAGGAGCTAGAAGCCTTATCTGGTGATGTTGAGGAACTCACTGATGAAGCAGGTGTAATGACGTATGACTTTTATTCACCAGCTCATATAAACAAATCCAGTCTTCCTGCTTTAGTAATCATAAATGAAAAAATCATTGAATCCATGAATGAAGGATTGATAAATCTATTACAGCGAGAAATTGAGGTTACGGTAAATGATATTGAAATAAGTCGGTATGGCGATTTTATCCATTCGCTACCAACTTTAGTTGACACAAGCATTATTAATGTAAGCAAGATCGATACACAGGCAATGGTTTGTATAGATAGCGCATTAATCGAAATTATTATGGATTCATATTTTGGTGGAGAAGGAAAATTAAGTGAAGCAAGTGAAAAGCAAGTTTTTACGAGTACAGAATTAAATTTAAGTAACAAAATATTAGAAATGTTTCTTAAATCAAATAAAGATGCATGGGAAAAAACAGAACCATTAGAATTTCAATTTGCACAACGCGAGTTACAACCAAAGTTAATTAATCTGATAGCAGAAACAGATTTAGTGGTTATTAGTCAGTTTGCAGTTTCATTAAATGAGGAAGCTAGCTATATAAGAATGATTTATCCCTATAAATCGCTAGAGCCAATAAAACAAAGCTTAAGAAATATGGTTCCAGAAAAAGGTAGTGAAACAGATGTGCATTGGAAGAGAGAGTTTTTTAATAGTGTTAAAGCTGCGCCTATAGAACTAAATACTGTACTTAGTGAGTTTAATCTTACTGTTGATGAAGTAGTTAGGCTAAAAGCAGGGGATGTGATTCCTTTTCCAATGCCGGATTCAGTAACAGTGTATTCAAACGTTACTCCGGTTTTCACTGGAAAAATTGGTTCAGTGAATGATGCGGTTGCTGTGAGTATTGATTCATGGATACGAAATAATAAGCGTTAAATTTATTAGGAAATAATATGAGTGAAGAACAAGTCAATGATCAAGTGAGTGTTGCTCAAGAAGGTAAAAGTCAAACCGAAGATGCTTCTGTTAATGCATTACCAGATATGAATAATTTAGATGTTGTGCTAAATATTCCAGTCGATGTTTCACTTGAGCTTGGAAGAGCAACAGTAGATTTAGAAAATTTAATAGAATTAAGTCAAGGCTCAGTAATTGAATTAAATCGGTTAGTGGATGAGCCGGTAGATGTTTTAGTAAATGGAAAGCTCGTTGCAAAAGCAGAAGTAGTCGTGGTGGATAATAAATTTGGCGCACGAGTTACGAGTATTGTTAGTCCAGAGAAGCGTGTCGAAAAACTCAAGAATTAATCTAACGAATGAAAAACTTTCAAAGAATAGCAATACTTGGGTTACATCTTCTGTTATTGCTTTTCATCACAACAAACGTTCACTGCCAAGAGCTTTATGGTAACCAATTATCTGGGAATCTAGGGAAGCCAGTAATAGATTATGGGCAGATTATATATGCTGCTGTATTTCTAATACTCATGGTATTTGGCGCTTTGTTTTTGGTAAAAAAATCAAATTTTAATCATTCAAATAGCGCTGGATTTATAGATATTGTTTACAACCATGCAATTACATCAAAGGATAAATTATTAATAGTAAAAATTGGAGAGGAATATCTTTTGTTGGGTGTATCTGCAGCAGGGATAAATAAGTTGCACGAATTAGATAAAGAAACTATTCAAAAAATGATGTCTGAAAAAAATATAAAAACAAATGATTTTTCTAACATATTAGTCAACTTAATAAGTAAACATCGCAATGCTTAAGTTAATATTAATAGTAATGTTCTGGTTTATTGCACCCTGTGTGTTTGCCGAATCAGGGCTGCCAGCATTAACAATTGAGTCTACAGAGAGTGGAGGTCAAGCTTATTCCTTAAGCTTGCAGGTACTCGTATTGATGACGGTAATCACCCTATTGCCTGGCTTATTGCTTACTATGACTTCTTTTACACGCATTATCATTGTATTGGCAATATTGAGACAAGCACTTGGGACTGCGCAAACACCATCAAACCAAATTCTTCTTGGGCTTGCTTTGTTTATTACATTCTTTGTTATGACACCTGTGTTAACTGAAGTGTATAACGATTCACTAAAGCCATACATCTCTGAAAATATTGATGCAGAGACAGCTGTTGGAAATGCGATTAATCCAATAAAGCAATTCATGCTTGCACAAACACGCGAGACAGATATTGCTCTGTTTGTAGATTTATCTGGTGGAAATGTGATTGAAAAGCCAGAAGACATTTCTATGTCAGTGCTGCTTCCCGCATTTGTTACTAGTGAGTTAAAAACGGCATTTCAAATAGGATTTATTTTATTCATTCCGTTTTTAATAATCGATTTAGTTGTTGCAAGCGTATTAATGTCGATGGGAATGATGATGTTATCACCCTTGATTATTTCATTGCCTTTTAAATTAATGTTGTTTGTATTGGTTGATGGGTGGTCGCTTGTATTAGGGATGTTGGCATCTAGTTTTTATATTGCTTAAAGGAAATTACGTGACACCCGAAACAACATTAACACTATTAAATAATGCCTTATGGATAACGGTTATGGTTGCGGCACCAATCTTATTAGCAGTATTAGCGATTGGTGTGTTAGTTGGAATGTTACAGGCAGCTACACAAATAAATGAAATGACTTTAAGTTTCATACCTAAATTAATTATTCTTTTTTTTACATTATTGCTAGCAGGTCCTTGGATGCTAAAGACGTTAGTCAATTACGCGACTAATTTAATAGCCGGCATACCTGATTTACTTATATAGCTATGCAATAAAAATATTCTAATGTTTTTTCAATTAAATGAAATTTTAACAAGTTTTGAGCAGTTCATACTGCCATTTTTTCGTGTTGCAGCATTATTTTCAGTTGCGCCTGTGTTGAGTAGTCCATTCTTACCATTAAAAATCAAGATAGCGATCGCATCAATTCTTACAATATTTATTGTCCCTCTTTTAGAGAAAACACAAGCTGTAGAATTATTTTCATCCAGTGGATTCATACAAGTAGGCGTTCAGTTATTAATAGGTTTGTCGATGGGTTTTGTTTTGCGTTTGGTATTTTCTGCGTTGACTATTGCGGGCGAGAATATAGCAGTAACAATGGGTTTGGGTTTTGCGCAAATTACTGATCCAGTTAATGGTGTAACAGTACCTGTTATTAGCCAATTTTTAATTATTACTGCAACTCTAATATTTTTAGCATTAGATGGCCATCTTGCACTTTTTAATATGTTGTTTGATAGCTTTACTTATATACCCGTTGCATACAGTTTTGATTATCAAGCAGTAATATGGGATGTGTTAGCTTGGGGCGCTAATATGTTTTCGGGCGCATTAATGGTTGCTATTCCTGCGATCACTGCTTTGTTGATAGCTAACTCAGCATTAGCACTAATGACACGTGCTGCACCACAATTAAATGTATTTTCGGTTGGTTTCCCAATCACAATCATGCTTGGACTTGCAGTCATTGCCTTAACTTTGCCAAGTATAGTGGTGGTATTTCAGAATTTACTAAGTAATACATTTGAGCAAATGCCATTAGTGCGTTAGAGATTTCACAATGGCAGAAGAGAATTCACAACATGATAGAAATCAAGAGCCTACGCAGAAGAGGCTTGATGATGCGCGCAAGAAAGGACAAATCCCCAGATCCAGAGAGTTGAATACTATGTTGGTTACATTTTTAGGTGCAGTTGCTTTGATATTTACTACTGAAAATATTACACAAAACTTTCATAAAATATTTTTACATAATTTTCAGTTACCTATCTTGCACGTTATGGATAAAAACTATCTTATTCCACATTTTACTGAAAGTGGTATGACAGCGTTACTGTCGATCACTCCATTCTTAGTTGCAATGTTTATGGTTGCTTTATTTGGCCCTATGTTTATTGGCGGCATGTCATTTTCGATGAAAGCTATGGCATTTAAGGCAAGTCGGATGAGCCCTCTATCTGGACTTAAACGTATGTTTGGTTTAAGAGGGCTTGTTGAGTTAGTAAAAGCGTTGTTGAAAGTAGGCTTAATAGGTTCAATTGTATATCTATTATTAAAAACATTTACAGATGAAATATTAAATTTAGGTTTTGAATCTGTACAAGAGAGTACTGCTCATGCATATCGGTTGATTTTACTGATTTTTACCGTTTCTTCGGCCGGTCTTATTATTGTTGCATTAATCGATGCACCTTATCAGTTTTGGCAACACAAAAAGCAATTGCGTATGACATTGCAAGAAGTGAAAGATGAATTCAAAGAGACAGAAGGAAATCCAGAGAATAAAGGTCGTTTGCGTAATTTACAAAGAGAGCTCGCACAAAAGAGAATGATGGAAGCGGTTCCAGATGCAGATGTGATTATAACTAACCCAACACACTTTGCAGTGGCGCTTAAATATGATGCGGATAAGTCAAGTGCACCGGTTGTTGTTGCAAAAGGTATCGATTTTATCGCAGAAAAGATTAAAGAAATTGCTTTGAGCAATGATGTAAGTGTGTTTTGTGCGCCAGCACTGGCAAGGGCTGTTTATTACAGTACAGATGTTGATAAAGAAATACCTTCTGGCTTGTATATTTCAGTAGCAAAAGTTCTTGCATATGTATTCCAAATTAAAAATGCAGTGCCTGGAAATTATCCTAACCCGCCGGATGAATTAGAAATACCAAATGAATTCAGGACCAACTAAGTAAGGATACGATAACGTGGATAGTGCTTTACATACTTTTAAAGAATTTACAAAAAATGGCTTAGGTACACCATTATTGGTGGTCATGATGTTTAGCATGATGATAGTGCCATTGCCGCCCTTTGCTTTGGATTTGGTTTTTACATTTAACATTGCGCTTGCATTAATCATTATCTTGGTAAGTATTTATACCTTAAGGCCGCTCGATTTTGCTGTTTTTCCTACGGTTTTGCTCGTAGCGACTATGCTGCGCTTAGCGCTTAATGTTGCTTCTACACGCGTTGTACTGTTAAACGGACACACGGGTACAGATGCAGCAGGAAATGTAATTGAGTCATTTGGAAATTTTGTTGTTGGTGGAAATTATGCAGTAGGTTTTGTTGTGTTTGCGATTTTAGTCATTATCAACTTCGTTGTAGTGACTAAAGGTGCAGGTCGTGTTTCTGAAGTAAGTGCACGTTTTACTTTGGATGCCATGCCAGGCAAACAAATGGCAATTGATGCGGATTTAAATTCAGGACTCATTTCTCAAGAAGAAGCTTTAAAGAGAAGAGAAGACATTTCAAAAGAAGCAGATTTTTATGGCTCTATGGATGGTGCAAGCAAGTTTGTACGAGGTGATGCCATCGCAGGTATTTTAATTATCTTCATAAATATCATTGGTGGTTTAGCGGTAGGTATGGGGCAGCACGATTTAAGTTTCAGTGTCGCTACTCAAAACTATCTTCTTTTATCAATTGGGGATGGGCTAGTAGCGCAAATACCATCATTACTATTATCTACTGCCACTGCAATTATTGTTACACGCGTATCTGCTTCGCAAAACATGGGTGATACCGTAGTCAGTCAAGTATTTAGTGATAAGCGTGTGTGGATGGTAACGGCAGCAATTATTGGTGGTATGGGACTCATTCCTGGGATGCCAAATGTCGTGTTCTTAATTATTTCAGCGCTATGTTTAGTTTTTTCACGCATGACGGTGAATAACACACAAGAAGAGGAAAATCCTGAAGCTGAACTAGATGAAGAAGCTGAACCTGCGCCTGATGATGTTGAACTAAATTGGGGAGACATGCAGAGCGTAGATGTGATTCGCTTAGAAGTGGGTTATCGGCTTATTTCATTAGTCGATAAAGAACAACAAGGTGAACTGATTGGACGTATTAAAGGTGTTCGCAAAAAAGTTTCACAAGATCTTGGCTTCCTGCTTCAGCCTGTACATATTCGCGACAATTTAGATTTGCCGGCAAATAATTACCGCATTGTGATTCAAGGTGTAATTGAAGGTGAGGGTGAAGTTTATCCTGAGCGTGAATTAGCGATTAATCCTGGAAATGTAAGCGGTAAAGTGGATGGTATTGCTACTAAAGATCCTGCATTTGAAATGGAAGCGATTTGGATTGAACCCAGTCATCGCGATCAAGCTCAGACATTAGGTTATACCGTAGTGGACCCTAGTACTGTGGTAGCAACACACCTCAGTAAAATACTGCGTGAAAGTGCGCATTACTTCCTAGGCTATGATGAAACTAAACAGCTTCTAGACAAACTAGCCGAACGTTCACCTCAATTAGTTGAAGATTTAGTTCCTAAAACTTTACCAATGAGCGCAATCGTTAAGGTAATGCAAAACCTATTACAAGAAGGTGTACCAATTAGGGATATTCGAACAATCGTTGAAACTTTGGCGGAAGCGGCAAACACTAGCCAAAATACTGACGTTTTAACAGCTATTGTTCGTGTTGCCTTGCGAAGGGCAATTGTCCAGGAAATCAACGGGATGCGTAAAGATTTATCCGTATTTACGCTTTCACCAAAGTTGGAACAGTTATTGCAAAAGACTATACATGATGGACCAGAAAGTTATTTTGCTTTAGAGCCAACGTTAGCAGAAAAGATGCAAGATTCAGTACGAGAAATAGCGCAACAGCAGGAGGCAGTAGGTTTGCCACCAGTGCTTTTAGTTACAAGTAGTTTGCGTGTAATGCTATCAAAATTATTTAGAACCAGTGTTAAAAATCTACATATTTTATCTTTTGATGAAATACCAGAGAGTAAGAGAATTAATATTACCGCTAGTGTAGGCGATCAACATGAAGATGCTCAACAACTACCAGTAACTGCAGCTTAACCATCTTATGTAAGGAATAGTGAATTAATGAAGGATATAACAATATGAATATGAAAAGATTTCACGAAAAAAACATGCATACAGCACTACAAAAGATTCGTGAAGAGCTGGGTGACAACGCAGTAATTATTTCTTCTAACCAAAACTCGAATGGAGTTGAAGTCGTAGCAGCAACGGATTATGAAGCCGTAGCGAATAGTGATGTGGTTCCAAATATAGAAGCATTCGAAGAAGTACCAATGAATGATGCTGAATACAGCCAGCAAAAGAATAAACAAAATATTGAATTACAACCCGTCATACAACAAATTGACACCTCTGCTATAGAGGAAGAAATTACTCAATTGCGCACAATTATTGAGTCGCAAACAGAGTTAATAAGTTGGAGAAAGCTTAGAGACCAAAATCCAAACACTAGAAAGTTATTGCAAAAATTATCAATAAGTGGATTTGGCTTTAATCTAAGTAAAAAATTACTCGGTAATGTAAAAGATGTTAACGATTTTGATTGTGCGTGGAGTGAGATAGAGAATGGCTTAAAAGAAAATATTTCAATTACACAAGAAAGCGTTATTGAAGAAGGCGGAATCGTTGCGCTTGTAGGACCTACTGGAGTTGGAAAAACTACTACGATTGCAAAAATTGCAGCTCAATATGCAATTTCACATGGTAACAATAATATTGCAATAATTAGCACGGATCATTTTAGGATCGGAGCGCATGACCAAATTAGTATCTATGGAAGCATTCTAAATGTTCCGGTTATTACTGCTAATAATGAATCTGAATTGCATAAAGCACTTAAGATTGTTAAGAACAAGAGACTCGTATTAATTGATACCGCGGGTTTAAGTCAGCGAGATGCACGGGTTCATGAAATCACTAGTACACTAAGTAAATTATCAAAGGAATTAATAAGCTATTTAGTGGTTTCGGCAAATTCTCAACTATGTGTTCAAAAAGAAGTAATTAACAAATTTGGTTCAGACAACCTCAGTGGAGTGGTAATTAGTAAAACCGATGAAGCTTCGCAAATTGGTGGAATTTTAACTGCTCTCATTGAGCAAAAATTACCTCTTGCCTATGAAACTACTGGTCAAAGGGTCCCTGAAGATATAAATCGCCCAAATCAAGAACAAATATTAACTAAGGCGTTCGTCTTTGGTGAGAGGTTTGGAAGTATGGAGTCACTTCACTCAACAGAATTATATAGTGAGCTTGTAAAAAATGTTTGAACAAAATAATTGTAGTGTAATCCCTATTGATCAAGCTTCTTCTTTAAGAAGAATGAATACTGCTGATGGCATTAATGTATTAGCAGTTACAGGTGGAAAAGGTGGCGTGGGAAAAACCAGTATTGCCATTAACTTAGCGATTGCATTAGCAGATCAACAAAGAAAAGTGATGCTATTAGATGCAGATTTTGGGTTATCAAATATTGATGTAATGCTAGGTTTGCGTGCAAGTAAAAATTTACACCACGTACTGCATAACGAATGTAATGTTGAGGACATCATACTGTCAGGGCCACACGGTATACAGATTATACCTTCTGCTTCTGGTGTTAAAGAAATGGCCAATCTAAGTGTTCAGCAGCATATGGGCATTATTGATTCAATTTCAGAATACAATCCCTCGCTCGATTATTTCATCATTGATACAGCTGCAGGTATTAGCAATAGCGTATCACTATTCACTCATTTGGCAAACAATATATTAATTGTTGTATGTGATGAGCCTGCTTCCTTGGCAGATGCATATGCGCTGATCAAGGTATTAAGTAGAAATAATACTAAACAAAAATTTCGCATTCTGAGCAACATGGTTGAATCAAGTGCGCATGGTGAACGTTTATTTTCACAATTAGAAAAAGTGTCTAACCGCTTTTTAGGTACGTCTCTAGATTATTGTGGTTATATTCCAAATGATAAATACGTTAGGAAAGCAACTAAAAAACAATGTTCGGTTATTGATGCCTATCCAACCAGTCGTTCTTCATTGGGGTTTGCACGGCTAGCAAGAAAAATTAGTAGTTGGCCGGCTGATACAGATGTGAGTGGAGCCATTGAGTTGTTTTTATCGCAGCAGTTAACAAACCAAAAAACGAATTAAAAATAAAAAATATGAGTGAATCAGCAGCAGCAAGTTACACTGAAGTACAAAACCTAAATATTGAGAGTGTTGTAACGCAACACGCATCTTTGGTAAAAAGAATTGCATACCATTTGAAGGGTAGATTGCCTGATACAGTTTTAGTTGATGATTTAATACAGTCAGGAATGGTTGGTTTACTCGAGGCTGCAAAGAATTTTAATCCTACTCAGGGTGCGAGTTTTGAAACTTATGCAGGCATACGTATTCGTGGCGCGATGTTAGATGAAATTAGGCGTGGAGATTGGACGCCACGATCTGTGCATCGTAAATCTAGAGATATGATGGAAGCGATTAGAAAAGTAGAAAATCGAACCTTATCAAGTGCTACAGATACAGAAATTGCTCAAGAGATGGGGATAGATTTAAACGAATATAACAAAATTTTACGCGATTCATCTGTCGCACAAGTATTCAGTATCGATGATAGCGAGGAATCCTCAGATTACAAAATTGAAATGGGTTCTGATTCTGACCCAGATAAAGAATATGTTGATGAAGCATTTCATTCGGAACTAACATCTGCAATTAATCAACTACCAGAGCGTGAACGTTTAGTGATGTCTTTATACTATGAAGAAGAAATGAACTTGCGTGAAATTGGTAGTCTCTTAGAAGTGAGTGAGTCACGAGTTTGTCAGATACATGGTAAAGCACTCGTCATGCTTCGAGCTAAATTGAGCGAATGGTTAGAAAATAAAAATTAATATCAAAAAAGGACTAATTTAATTTACATAAAGGATTGATAGGAAAACATAAATGATTTAAGAGTTTTTAAATGGTTGATAGCAACAAAATTGGTTCATTAACTAGAACTTGGCCAACTCAGCCAATCAAAAAAGATCGTCCAGATCAAAATAAAAAACATAGAAACAAGCAAGACGATCAGGTAAAACAAAAAAGTGATGAGCCTAAAGATCCTGGCGATACAATCATTGATGAATACGTATGATCAAAAAAGAGGTAATTATGGAAGTTTATAGTGTAACTTTAGAATATTTTATAAACCTATTTAGCAGTATCTCTATGCATGTTATCTCTAACTATGAAATTTCAATTTTATTATTATCTATGTTGGTAATATTAATTTCAGCATTCGTATTCAACCGAAAAATAATAAAATTAGAAAAAACACAGTTCAATGATATAGATGATATTACTAGTTATAGTCGTTTGATCGATGACGAGTTGGGTATTCTAAGAAAACAACAAGATGAACTTAACCAAGTCATCAATAGTTCTGAGGTGAAAATAACATCAAATGCAGGCTCAGCTAAAGAAGGAAAGCTATTTACTAACACACCTTATTCACAAGCTGTGCAACTAGCTCGACGTGGATATGCAAGAGAAGACATTATTTCTCTATGTTCACTTACAGACTCTGAAGCAGAACTGATTCTTGCTCTACATTCAAATACAGAAGCTGCGTAACACTTTATTTAAATTATATTTAGTAATATTTAAATAGTTACAAATAATTAACTCAAGAAATCTATAATCTAGTCGATATATCCTTTCATATAGGGATATATCGATATGTATTACAAGTGTACATGGTGTAAGAAACGAATAGTTTCACCACCAGTTTATTACACACAAGGGTTTCCAACTTTACAGCCTGGCTTTGAAGTGTATTGCAATGCTGCTTGCTCCTTATTTGCATATGGGTCTGTATCAAAGTCCCATATTCCAATAGAACAAAATTCTAGCCCCAAAAAAGCCTGATATGCGAGTAAAAATATATTTATTTCAATAAGTTACTTTGTTTAAAGTAGTTCTTTCTAAGGCCGATAAATTAAATAAGAGTTATTGGCTATGGGTAGCAGATTTTCTACCTTTTTCAATAGCTGACTAAATTCGCTGATTCTTATATTTGCTGCATAGGATGCTAAATAAAATCATACGTGAGTATTTATGCAATGGAGTATGCATTGAAGAAGATTTTGTCTAGACAGCGCACTTTTGAAATCTTAGAAATAGCTTCATCAGGAGACAAAACAAGCCGCTTAGTAGATATTGTTTTGATAGCGCTCATATTACTTAGTGTATTAGCAATTATTCTAGAGTCTGTCCAGGTTATTAATGCTTCATATCATGAGTACTTTTTTTGGTTTGAAGTCTTTTCGGTATCAATTTTTACACTTGAATATGTGTTAAGAATTTGGTCATGTATAGATAATCCTTGTAATGAAAATAATAAAGTAAGTAATTTTAAATTAAGACTTCGTTATAGTGCATCATTTTCTGCTGTCATTGATTTGCTTGCAATATTGCCTTTCTATTTCATGATGCTTGGTTTGTTTGGTAATGTAGATATGAGGTTCCTGCGCGCTTTCCGTTTACTCAGGATATTTAAGCTGACTAGATATTCTTCTTCTTTTGATATTTTAACGACTGTCTTTAAAGAAAATTTGCATGCTTTTGGCGCAGCATTTTTTGTTTTACTAGTTGTAATGTTGTTAGCTGCATCAGGTATGTACTATTTTGAGCATGATTCGCAACCTAAAGAGTTTTCTAGCATCATTGCCTCAATGTGGTGGGCGTTTACTACTTTAACAACAGTAGGCTATGGTGATGTCACGCCAATAACAGCTGGTGGCAAAGCGTTTGGTGCACTTATAACAGTAGTTGGAGTAGGTATGGTTGCGCTTCCTACAGGTATATTGGCTTCAGCCTTTTCTGAGCAATTACGTTTACGTGCTAATAAATATGAAAATTTGGCGGATAGAGCTTATGAGGATGGTATTTTAACCGCAGACGAAAAAGAAGAACTAGAATCTTTACGCGAAGAGTTAGGAATTGCAAAAGGTGTAGCAGAACAAATTTTAGCAAATGAAGAAGAAAAGCTTGTGGCACAGAAGATATGTGCAGTTGAAAAGTGTCCGCATTGTGGAAATAAATTAGCTGATACAGATAAAACAAGCCCAATTACCTTAGTCAAGGCTGTTTAAGTGGTTTAAATAGGCAAGCCATAACTGATGTAGAGAACGACGAAGTGCTAGAAATTATCTAGGAAATTGGTGTTGAATTATGCCGAAGACTATTGGGTAAGAGATACCAAAAGAATGCTATAAATAGCCATTTTTGATTCAAGTAATCCCCAGTTTGACCGTTAACTTAATGAAGTAAACCAAACCTATTCATAGTCTAGGAATAAAGTCGCAAGAAATAAGGATAGACGTGGCATTATTAAATAACCCTGATTTAGTAGCTCGATTAGAGCGTTGTATAGATTTGCCTACACCACCCGGTGTGGCTGAACAAATCATTGAGTTAAGTGCAGATCCAAACAGTGATATAGGTGTATTGGCTGAAGTTGTTAGTCTAGATCCGGCTTTAACAGTTAAAGTTCTGCGCATGGCAAATTCTCCCATGTATGCAAGAAATGCGAAAGTGGAAACGTTAGAACAAGCCGTGATGATGTTTGGGTGGAACGGTACCTTAAACCTAGCATTAAGTTTTTCATTAGTATCAAAAATTAATTCAAACTCAGATGAAGGGCTTGATTATAACTTCTTCTGGAAACGCTCTATATCGGCAGCTGTATCAGCAAAACATTTTGCTAAGGTTGTTGGCATCGAAAGTAGAAAGGAAGACCTCTTCTTACCAGGTTTATTACAAGACATCGGTATGCTCGCTTTAGATAAAGCTGTACCAGATTTGTATAACAATATTCTTGATGATCAACATCAACACAAAGTTGTGCAAAAAATTGAAAAAGAAAAACTCAGTGTTGACCATGCTGTAGTTGGTGCTTGGTTATTAGACAGATGGAATTTGCCTGAAAGAATAATTGATTTAGTTTCTATTAGTCACAATGAAGAGCGTTATGCTAATGTGGGGAACACAACACCTGCCGAAAACTGTATCGAAGTTTCTAATGTTCTTGCTGATTGTATCTGTAGTGATGTAGATAAAAAAGACTATGGCTATGCTGCAAATGTATGTGAGAAACTCTTGGGAATTGATCAAGAAGGATTTTTAGATAATCTAAAAGGTATTGTTGATGAAATTCAAGATACTGCGATAATTTTTGAATTAGATGTTGGTGATCCAAGACTTTTAAATTGTATTGCTGAGCAAGCTAAAGAGCTATTGTTGTTGCGCAGCATGGAGTCTCTAAAGACTGCTGAAGAATTACATCATGAAGCAGAGTATTTAGAATCTAAAGCAAAAAAACTTGAAGATTCAGCCAGATTAGATGGACTCACTAAAATATATAACCGTGGATATTTAGAGAAAGCAATTGAGAGTGAATTTGAGTCCTCTAACCTACGAAATTCACCTTTTGCAGTTGTAATGGTCGACTTAGATCATTTTAAAAAAATAAATGATGAATATGGCCATAGTTGCGGTGATAAAGCTTTAGTCTATGCAGTCGAAATTCTTAGATCTTGTATACGTGGAACAGACTCCTTATTTAGATATGGTGGTGAGGAATTTGTAGCGATATTGCCAAATACTAATGATGCGGGAGCAGAAAGTTTCGCCACTAGAGTAATCGAAACATTTAATAATAAAAGATTCGTAATTGAAAAAGAAAGTATTAATTTTCCACTCACAGCTTCACTAGGTGTTGTGACACATGGAGAGAACTATGAGTTTGATAATTGGGAGCATCTGTTAAATATAGCGGACTATTGTTTATATGCATCGAAAGCAAATGGCCGTAATCAATATACGCTGTATAAGGAAGATGATATAGCAAAGGCTGCTGTGGGTTAATTCATAAATCTAAGAAGTATTATTATGGAACTATGTTTACAAGATTTATTGGACAGTGAAACGTTTGTCTTATTAGAAGAATGTGGTGACTTGCCAAGCCCTCCAGGTGTGGCAGATCAAATAATTCACCTTAGCTCAAATGCAAATTCTGATATTGATACGCTTGCTGAAATAGTGAGTTTCGATCCCGCACTTACAGCAAAAATTTTACGTATTGCAAATTCATCTTTATATGCGCGTAGAACAAAAACTGAAAATATTCAACAAGCAGTTGTTATGTTTGGTTGGGAAGGGACGTTGAATTTAGCACTTAGTTTCTCACTTGTTGGGAATTTAAAGGATGATGGTGATGGCTTGGATTATAGTTATTTTTGGAAGCGATCTTTAGCAACAGCAGTTGCATGTCGATGCTTGGCAGGTGCCACGGGCTATACAAAGAAAGAAGAATTATTTCTTCCAGGATTATTGCAGGATATTGGAATGCTTGCGCTTGATAAAGTGCATCCAGAATTGTATTTAGGAATTGGAAAAAAGCAGCAAGACCATCAAAGTTTGATTGAATTTGAAAAAAGTAAATTAGGCTTTGATCATGCTGTAGTGGGAGCTTGGTTGTTAAATAAATGGGATATTCCTGAAAAAATTACAGAGCTTGTAGAAGTCAGCCACGGTAGTGGATTAGATTTATTGGATGATAGCAACAAAGATGCAGCAAAGTGTGTAGCGTTTGCTGGAGAGTTAGCTGACTGCATTTGTTTTGATCACACAGACCAGGGATACCTTAAAGAAGCAGATCGAGCTGAGAAAGAATTCGGGATCGATATCTTAGATTTTATGAATTTGATTGGTACTATGACTCGAGAATTTTTAGAAACTGCGAACGTATTTGATGTCGAAATTGATGATCCTGACATTCTCGAAACAGTAGCTGAAATGGCTAAAATGACGCTTGAATTAAGTGGAGCAAATAGTAATCAAGCAGCATAATCAAAAGCTCCTCTCTATAATAATTAATTTTTCCACAATTGTAGCATTCGCTATAATGGTTTCGTTTTATACTTAATATAGTTTAAGAAATTTAAACTTCTGGATAAACGTATATTTATGAACCTTTATGACGATGAAAAAATAGAAATAGCTATATTAGGAAGTGGCAAATTATCTGATTTGATAATTGAAAAGCTAATACCTACTCAAATTACTATTAATATTTTAGAGTCTGATAAAAATCCATACTCTGGAAATTGTAGTGTCCAATCTCATAGCTCTATATTAAGAGTCGTAAAATCATCTTCAATCATAATTACAATTCTTTCCGATGGTCCAGCATTAGAAGAAATGCTATTTGGCGAGCAAGGAATACTCAATTATGTATCGAGTGTGAACACAATAGTTGATATGAGCTCTGTTTCGCCAGAGCTAATAAAAGAAATTTCAGAACAATTAGTAGAGAAAGAGGTTCCATTTCTAGATGCTGCGATTATTAATGAAGTGGCGAGTGAATCAGCTCTTATCCAAATGATATTGATTGGAGGAGAGGAGCATATATATAAGAGTGTTTTACCTGTTTTTCAGACAATCGCAGATGAGGTGAAACACATTGGTGAAAATGGGGCGAGTCAATTCTATCGACAAGCCTTTGGAGTGAGGGCTAAAAGGTAGTAAATTAGCTGAATTATTCTAATGAGAGTGGTTAATAGCTAATATTAAAATACTTTTTAAAGTTTATTGATTTAATTCTGTAACCACTTGATTATATTAATAATGCAAGCTATCTTGTTTTTAAAATTACTAAAATGCTTATTGAAGTAATATAATTGCTAAACATGCACTAAATTGGTGAGGAAATTGTGTCGGTTGTTCAGTATTTAGATATTCCAAGTGCCTCAAGGTTTACTGGTATCTCAATCACAAAACTATACAGATTTATCCATGCAGGAGATCTATCCGCCCATAAGGAAAATGGGAAACTCGTTGTCAAAGTTCAAGATATTTTGAGGATGAAATCACGAATAAAGGACAGTGAGCTGCTAGAGCCTGCCTTTATGAATTTTATTGCAGAAGTTAAGTCTAAAAATACAAATTAATTTTCAAGCTAAGTTAATTGCTCAGTTTGCAAAATTTACCCGCATGCCATACTGAAGGTGGGCAACTATTTACACTTAAAAATTCAACTTGACCAACTAAAATAATATGGTCTCCACCTGGATAAACGTGACTAGTCTTACATTCTAATGATACAGGGCAGTTAGGGAGAATAGGTAGGCCAGTTGAGCCTTCAACAAATTCATCACCATCAAATTTGTCACATCCTTTAGTGGCAAATTTAAATGCGAGTGCTTCATGCTCATTATCTATGATATTAACTGCAAACGTGGTTTTTTTGTTGAAGGATTCAAAACAATCAGCATTATTTGCTAAACAAACTAGTATTAACGGCGGAGAAAGCGATAGTGAAGTAAAAGCAGAAGCTGTAAAGCCACAACGATCACCTTGGTCATTAATAGTTGTGACTATCGTAACGCCACTAGGAAAGCAAGCCATCGCCTGTTTAAAAGAATCATCATTAATTTTGTTGGTTGGCATATTGTCAAATTATAATTTTACTGCACGATTGAATATACACAATAAATCTACGGTTATCGATGTAATAGGAAATCGCTATTGTTATTTTAGTATTTAATCATTTATCTTATACACTATTTACTTGCAATTTATATGCCATTAATGTTTAAAAGTTTAATCTACTTAATCTTCGATTTAATAAGGTTATGCTATTAAAGTTCAGTGAGCTTAATTATTTATTTGTTTCAATATGAAAGCTTGAAAATTTTAACTTGTTCTTTTTGATACAAATGTTGTAGTGTAATACTAAACAAAATGTAGCAAATTGATAAATAAAGTATCAGCTACATTCTTTATGAAATCATTATAGTAATGAGAGTTAGTTTGGAAGTGGCTGTAAAGATGTAAGTTATTAAGTACAAAATCTTTTACAACCCGCTAAATGTGAGCATAAGAAATTGCAGCTATTTTTTTATATTACACAAACTAAACATTAAAATTGAGGAGTGAAAATGAAAATTTCTCATAAAATTTTAGTTGTTGAACATGATGTAGAGTTTGGTGAATCCGTGAAAATTTTGCTCGATGGTGAGCAAATGTCTGTAACACATGTCTCAAAAGTTCATGATGCAATGAAAATGCTCTTGTCAGAGCATTATGATTTAATTTTGAGTGATCTAAAGTTAAGCGGTCCAACTGGCCTGGACTTATTAAGAAAGGTTCGTGCTGAAAAGCTAGAAATACCGACGATCATTATGACTAGCTACACTTCTATTAAATGTGCTGCACAAGCATTGCGCCTTGGTGCTGCAGATTACATCCTAAAACCATTTACTGATTCATATTTATTACATGCTGTCGAGAGATGCTTAAAAGAAAAGTATATTCAAAAAGAAAATACTCTATTACGACGAAATTTAAGCGCTGCACTACATACCAAGCAAGAAATAATTGGTGACAGTCATTCCATGCATGAGCTTAAGAAATTAATTAAAAGGGTTGGGCCAAGTGATGCAACTGTTCTTATACAAGGTGAAAGTGGTACTGGTAAAGAATTGGTGGCCTTAGGAATTCATAAAGAAAGTCCACGAAGAGAAGGTAGATTTGTTCCTGTTAATTGTGGCGCAATACCAATAGAGTTGATGGAATCTGAATTTTTTGGGCATGTAAAAGGTGCATACACGGGTGCTGTTTCAAGTAAAGTAGGGCTGATTCAAGAGGCGCATGGGGGAACTCTATTTTTAGATGAGATTTCAGAATTAGCACCAATGCTACAAGTGAAATTGTTGCGATTTATACAGGAAAAAATGATTAAGCCTGTAGGTGAAAGCAAATCTCATGAGGTAGATGTTCGTATTATTGCTGCATGTAATCGAGATTTACAAAATGAAGTTAATGAAGGGCGAATGCGAGAAGATTTATTTTATCGATTAAATGTCATTCAAATTTCTGTACCTCCGTTGCGTCAACGACTAGAGGATATAGAAATTCTCACACAATATTTTATCAATCATTACAATAATAAATTAGGCAGGAAAATTGATAGTGTTGAAGATGAAGCGATTGACTTATTAAAAGAGTATCAATGGCCTGGAAATATTAGAGAATTAGAAAATTCAATTGAGCGCGCTGTAATATTAGCTAAAAGTGACGAACTGACTGCAGAAGATTTCAAACATATAAAATCAAATGGAGTAAATCAAAAACCAATAAATGGTCAAGAGCATAAGTCACATGAGCCGATGTCAATAGAAGATTATACGCGTCGAGTAATTGAAAATTACCAAGATCGCTATAGTGAAATTGAACTTGCAAATTTATTAGGCATAGGGCGAAAAGCGTTATGGATGCGCCGAAATAGATGGGGACTGTTTAGGGATAAACCAAAAACAGCTGCAGAATTATAAGATATACATTAAAAATATTTTATAAGCGACATTTAATTTCTGTATATTTAAATTTATTTCAGATTAAATTTCCATTTTAGCTATTACTCATAACTTATATTCTTAAATAATAATTTACTAATTAGCTCGAAATAGTAGATAAATAAATTCGTTTAAAACAAAAATGTGTGCTTCTTTGTTTCTATCTAGATATGTTAAGTGTCTTTTAGAAACACTCTATTCTATTTAATTCTCTTAACCCTGTGAGTTTGCGCGGTTTGCATAAACAGGAACGAAAATTGCTTTATAATTTAAGTAAGGTATTCTCATGTGCCGCAAGTTTTTAATTATTTGCTTTTGATGGGTTTGTGTACTCCTTCAACATGAATTAAATTACTAATTTGCGGTTACATGAGATTACTGAAAATTCAGAAATTAAAATAACTAAATATAAATCCTTGCTTTTTAATATTCATAGACATGCTATGCAATACACAAAAGTATTTATGTAGGAGGAAAAAAATGAAGTTCTTTAACTTTACAAAGCTAACAGTGTTAACAATATCATTTGTTGCAATGTTAATTAGTCCTTTAGCAATTTTTGCTGAAGGTAAAATGTATATTCCTATACCAAGTTATCGTGTAGGACCATACGCTGCAGGAGGAACAGGTTATTACGGCGGTATTCTTGATTACTATAATCTAATGAATATTCGTGATGGCGGTGTAGGCGGTGTCAAACTCACTTGGTCAGAGTGTGAAACAGAATATTCTGTAGAACGAGGTGTTGAATGCTATAAGCGAATGAAAGACCGTGATGGTGGGGCATTGTTTTTTGATCCTTTAAGTGTAGGTATAGCAATTGCCTTAAATGAAGTGGTTCGTAAAGATCAAATCCCTATGATCACAGTGAATCATGGCATGAGTGAAACTATTGATGGTGAGGTTTTCCCATATGTATTTCCATTAGGTATGGGTGTTCCTGATGAATACAATGCAACAGTTCGTTTTATGGCACATTTAGAATCTGGTGAAAACCCTAATACGGTTGACATCAAGAAGGCTTTAGATGGCAAGAAAATTGTTACATTATTTCATGGGTCTCCTTATGGAAAAGAAGCACTTGATTACATGGACGCGATGGGTGAAGAGTATGGATTTGAGCATCATAGAATTGAAATTCCACACCCAGGTAACGAACAGCAAGCGCAATGGCTTCAGATAAGAAAAATTAAACCAGACTTTGTATTCTTACGTGGATGGGGAGTAATGAACCCTGTAGCAATGCAATCTGCAGCGCGTATTGGTTATCCAGTGTAATCGTTTGATTGGAAATATTTGGAGTAATTCAGATGAAGATGTGGTGCCTGCGGGTAAAGCTGCACATGGCTATCAAGCTATTACCACACACCCTGCTGGTATTTTCGCGGATGTTCAAAATGAAATTATTGAAACCGTCTATGGTGGCGGAAAAGGTGATTTACAAGATAAAAGCCGTCTAGGAAGTGTGTATCATAATCTTGGTATCACTGCTGGCATCATGCACGTAGAAGCGATTCGAAATGCTCAAAAACGTTGGGGTAATGTGCCTTTAACCGCACAGCAAGTGCGATGGGGCTTTGAAAACATTCACTTTGACGAAGCAAGAATTAAAGAGTTAGGTGCTGAAGGTTTGTTAGCGCCAATGTTAGTTACTTGTAAAGATCATGTAGGTGGACATAATTCTAAATTCCAAAAATACAATGCTGAGAAACCCGTCAAGTGGGAAATTGTTACACCTTGGATTAAAAGCCAAGCACCAATTGATGGGCTCTATGCGTCAGCTGAGAAATATCGTGCAGATAACGAAATAGAGAAGCGTAACTGTGACGATGAAAATGATCGTAATAACTGGACGCTATCAGGCGATCAGCCAGCTGTTCCTGCAGGTGTAAGCACTTGGGGCAGTTAAAAGGTATTGTGTCTAGATAGTAAATCTATCTACTTGTACATTAGCTGCGCTTTCAAAACGTAGAACAACGCATTAGCCACTGAGCAAAAGGCAAGCCGGGTTACAGGAAGTAACTCGTTACAAGGAAGTGCGTCCGGTTTCGTTCAATGAAACACAAAAATTCGTTTCTTTTTGACCTATGTTTCTAAAATGAAACATAATATAGTTCTGTGTAAAAACTTATAGTATATTTATAATTGTATCGATAGATCATGGGTCTTATGGCATAATAAAATGCAGAATTAGAGCACAATCGCTGCAAGTTTTTATTCAAGGCAATAACTTATATTCAGTAAGTCATCTATGGGTGAAGTTCAATTTAATAGTATTTCTGAAGCATTGATTGATTTGCGTCGAGGTAAGTTAGTAATCGTAGTCGATGATGAATGTCGTGAGAATGAAGGTGATTTCATAGGAGCGGCAGATAAATGTACCCCTGAAATGATCAATTTCATGGCTACTCATGGTAGAGGTTTAATTTGTACTGCAATTACAAGAGAACGAGCAGATGAGCTTAATTTAGATTTAATGGTATGCTGAGTCAGACAATGATTCATTGCACATGAAACACCGTTTTCACAACTTCTGTAGATTTTAAACATGGAACAACAACAGGAATTTCTGCAGCAGATCGATCGAAAACAGTTAAAGCTTTGTCAGACCACAAATATTAGATGGGGAAAGATTTTGCACGACCTGGGCATATCTTTCCATTACGTGCGGCTAGAAGGAGGGGTATTTAGAAGAAATGGTCATACTGAAGCAACGATAGATTTAATGGATTTAGCAGGTTTAAAAAAGCCGGTGTTCTGTGTGAAATTATGAATGAAGATGGTTCACCATGGCGCGTCTTGCCTGAACTTACAAGACATTGGCAAAGATGCATGGATTAAAGATTAATAAGTATAAAAGACTTAATCCAATATAAATTACGTTATGAGTCTAGAGTTCAGCGTGTAGTTACGGTTGATTTGCCAACAAATGGGGCGATTTTGAGTTAGTCGCGTTTAGTGATATTTATACTGATAAAGAACATTTAGCAATCGTCAAAGGGTCATGGGGAAAAGATGATGAAGTCATTGTGCGAATACATTCTGAATGTTTGACGGGTGATGTATTTGGTTCGTCACGTTGTGATTGTGGGGATCAACTTCAATCATCAATTAAAAATTCATCAATGAGCATGGCGCTGGAGTCGTTTTATATATGCGAGAAGAGGGAAGAGGCATTGGATTGCTTAGTAAACTTAAAGCCTACTCATTACAAGAATGTGGCTTAGATACTGTTCAAGCAAATAGAGCATTAGGATTTGATGCAGATCATCGAGACTACACTGTAGCAGCACATATACTAAGTGCATTGCATGTTGAACGAGTTCAGTTGTTAACAAATAATATGAATAAATGTTGTTGGATGGAGAAACATGGAATTGAGTGTACAAAAAGAATTCCGATCTTGTCACCATGTGAAGATCACGAATACCGAAAAAAATATTTAAATACTAAAAAAGAGAAAATGGGTCATGTAATCCCCATGAAGAAATGAAAGAGATAAATTATTAATTGTTTTAACCTGGATTATTTAATGGAGAAATTTCGTAGGAGGAAAAATGTCTGAGAATGAAGAATTTGGTTTAAAGGACTTAACTGCAGAAATGATAAAAATCGTAAGGAATGAGACAAGAGCTGGAACAATAGACTGTAGGGATGCGTTGATTGAAAGTAAGGGAGATACGGATAAAGCGATAGAGATTTTGAAAGAGAAGGGAATTGGAACACCAAAAAAAGTTTGGACGTAAGAATTATGCCTTTTGCAACGGTTGTATTATTGAATATATTTAACTTGATAAATAATTGTTCAAAGAATGCAGAGAAAATTGATACATAGTCGACTATATAAGAGAACAGAGGTGAAAAATGGCAACATATCCAAAACTATTACCAAATTCTGAGAATCCACTTAAGCCTTCGGCTTGGCTGGAATCAGATCAAGTGGAGTTTGCGTATTGGGTGCCCAACATATCTGGTGGTTTGGTAATTACAACACTACCTATGGATACTGATTGGACTCCTGAGGCAAACATTAAATATGCGCAAGATGCAGAAGAAGTAGGATTTGCAACTGCTCTATGCCAAACACGTTGGTTTGCAAGTTATGGCGCAGACCATCAACACGAAGCATTCACAATTGCGAATGTACTTCTACAACACACTAAAAAAATTGAAATGATTACTGCATGTCATCCCGGTTTATGGCATCCGGCAATTGTGGCTAAGTTGCAAGCATCGCTTGATGTTTGTTGTCAAGGCCGTACTTCAATTAATATCGTGAGTGGCTGGTTCAAAGGCGAATTTACGGGTTATGGCTTACCATGGCTTGAGCATACTGAACGATATCGTAGATCCGAAGAATTCATTCGTATTATGAAAGGTATGTGGACTGAAGAAGAGTACACCATGTACGGGGATTTCTATCAAATAAATGGTGCTCCAATGCTACCAAAGCCGTTACACAGAATTACAGTATTTCAGGGTGGAAACTCTAAAGATGCGCGTCGAATGGCAGGTAGAGTGACAGATTGCTTGTTTATGAATGGAAATACAAACAAAGGCTTTAAAGAAATTATGGATGATTCTCGTGCCTCTGCAGTCGAGAGTGGTCGTGATCCTAACGAACTTAAGTTTGGTGCAAATGGTTTTTGTATTGTTCGCGATACGATGGAAGAAGCAACCGATACTTTGCGTGAAATCATCGTTAATGCTGATGTAGAAGCTGTGAAGGGTTTTGGTGAAGCTGTGAAAAACGCAGGCCGATCATCTGCTGAAGGTGAAGGCATGTGGGCAAATTCATCATTTGAAGATTTAGTTCAATATAATGATGGCTTTAAGACTGGCCTTATTGGCACACCAGAAACAGTTGCTGATCGTATTATTGAGCTAAAACAGTTAGGTATGAAAGTAATCCTTTGTGGGTTCTTGCACTACAATACAGACTTAAGAGCATTTGGCGAGAAGGTTATTCCTTTAGTGCGTGAGAAAGAAGAAGACCTTCGCAAAGGTAAGTCTTACGGCAAAAAGAAGTCTGCTTAATCAAGTAAAGTACTAAGCTTAGATTATCTAATGCTATGTATTTTCCTCTGCCAGAAACGCTGAGAAAAGGAATTAAATAGAAATTATAAATTCCTTTTCTCTTGTCGTTTCTAGCATTATTTAGGAGGTATATGTAATGAAATTACTAGGAATATCAGGAGGCATGAGTCAAAAAACTCTTGTTGCTTTAGAAAAGGCACTTGATTTTGCATATCAATATGACAATGCTATAGATATTGAGGTAATAAGTATTGGCGAGCTTGATATCCAATTTTGTGATGGTAGAGATCCGGCAAAATATGAAGGCGATACAAAGCTTATTATTGACAAAATTATTGATGCAGATGCATTGATATTTGGAACACCGATGTATCGAGGGACTTATACTGGACTGTTAAAAAACGTTTTTGACTTAATCCCGAATGACGCACTTATGGGTAAACCAGTAGGCTTGATTGCAACAGGTGGTAGTGATCATCATTATTTAGCATTAGAGCACGAACTCAAACCTTTGTTAGGTTTTTTTCTCGCACACGCTATTCCTGGGAATGTGTATGCAAATAATGAGCATTATTCTAATAGGGATTTAGTAGATCAAGATGTTCTTGACCGTTTAAGAGAGCTTGCAGAGTCTATTGTAAATTTTGTAAGAATCTTGCCGGAAGATAAAGCAAGCCTCGTAGGTGCGAGAGCACCCACTATAAGAAGGAAGCCTATACTAAAAAAAGCTAGTTAAAAATAAATAATAAATACTCATATTGTCGGAGGAACGTATGTCTCAAAATAATCCTAAATATAAAATTTTGCAGCAAGTCGTAGATGAAGAAACGTATAGGACAGATACATCTACTTTATTGGCTTATGATGAAGGCAATAGTAAATTTCTTTTTAGGGCATTAAATTCTAATTATTTTTTACAAAGTGACGATAAAGAAGAAATACAAGTATTAGAAATGGGTGAGGCTGAAGAGATGTGGAATGAAATGCCAAATAAGCATGTAACGAATATTACTGCTGCATTTCCAAAATATCATGGTGGTGTAGGAATGGATACCTATACTAATTTGTATGACGACTAATCTTGTAGCACATTAAGATAATTAGCTTATAAGCTTTAAGGGGTTAGTAATATCTACATTAGTAATACCTCCGTTAAATTATTGCACTAATTGTGGAGCAAAACTTACACGTTTTGTTCCAAATGGCGACTTGTTAGAGCGTAGTGTTTGTCATAAATGCGAACTAGTTCATTACGAAAATCCAAAAATACTTGTAGGAAGCATTATTGATTGCGATAGCAAAGTTTTATTATGCAAACGGGCAACTGAGCCGCGTCTGGGTTATTGGACATTGCCATCTGGCTATATGGAAAATAATGAAACTGTTCATGCTGCTGCGCTTCGTGAAACCTATGAAGAAACTAAGGTATCAGTGGAGGAGTTGAGTTTATACTCAGTATTCTCATGCCCTAACATAAATCAAGTTTACTTTATATTTCGTGGTCAGGCAGATAATGACTGCGCCTCTACAACAGAGGAAAGTTCAGAGACAAGATATTTTCAAAAACAAGATATTCCCTGGCATGATTTATCTTATTCTATTATGAAACAAGCCTTAGAGTGGTATTTTCACGATAAAGAAATTGGTAGCTACCACTTTAGAATGCATGATGTGTATGGTTGCGATCCGGATTTACAATCATAAATAAAACTCAATTAGTGTGTTGTTCCCACACTACTAAAATCCTAACCTTTTGCTCTTCATATGTTTCAAAGTGCACATATCCAGATAGCGTTAATGAAACATGTTAATTTTTAAATTAATAATGAATTCACTATTGATACTTAAACTACTAGTTATTAAGGCAATATTTTTTCATAAATTGTGGCCCATTAGTTGCAGGTATTTTAATTAAAGCTGTTAAAAATTAGGAAATGTAAGGTTGAGCCAAGAGAATATTAGAGATAATACAAGTTTAAAAGACTCCGTATTAAATCTTATTAGTAAAACTTCTGCTGACGAAAATGTTGGGAAATTTTCCTATAGTGTTTATACACATAATGAAGGAGGGGTATTGTGTAAAGCAAGGGTGCGAAATGAACATAGTTTAGTTGTTGATGAGAAACCAATCTTAGGCGGTTGTGATTTGGGTATGAGCCCCATTGAGCTTTTATTAGTTTCATTAGGTACATCACAAGAAATTGTATTCTCGATGATGGCGTCTAAATTAAATATTGAATTAGAAGAATGTGAAGTGCAGTTAACAGCGGAATTAGATGTAAGAGGAATGCTTGGTGTTGCAGATAGGAACAATGAGGCAGGAACTGGGCTTAGCAATATTAATTATACTACTAAATTGAAAAGTAACGCTTCAAGTAAGCAGCTTGAAGTGCTAATCCAAGCAGTTAAAAAACAATGTCCAGTATTAAATATATTGACAGAGAAAGTAAGTGTAAAAGGCACAACAATAATAAATAACTATGAATTGAATCATAGAGATAAAGTTGCCTAATTACTCAAATATTTGCTGTTGTAGATATTTGAGGTCATTGATTCTGTTTTTCCATTTTAAATTTATACTTGAAAAAAATAAAAATAACTTATGAGTAGTGAGAATGTTTCGAGTTTAGAAACAGTAAAAGTTGCTGTAGGTAAAATTATATCTAGTGCTAATGAAGATTCAGAGTATGGAAATTTTAAGTACTACGTAAATACTAAGTGGGAAGGTGGTACCCTTTGTAAAAATCAGATACGCCGAGCGCATAAACTTTTAGTAGATGAGCCTCCTGCTTTTGGGGGTGATGATTTAAGTGCTAGTCCAGTTGAACTTGTGCTAGCTGCACTTGGTTCATGCCAAATAATAATGTTTTCAGCATTAGCTGCAACTAGAAGTATTGAGCTCGAAGAGTGCGAAGTAACCTTAAAAGCACGTCTAAATGTAAGAGGTTTGCTTGGAATAAAAGAAAATAACCAGCCTGTATACCCAGGGTTTTCAAGCATAGATTACGAAACAAAGCTTAAAAGTTCTGAGCCAAAAGATATTCTTGCAAAACTTATTGAAGATGTCGAAAACCAATGTCCCGTGATGGATATGCTTACACGCTCAATGAGTGTGAATGGAAATGCTTTTGTTAATGAAGAGCCAATAGATATAAATACGAAAAAATCAATATTGTCTAAACTACTGCATATATTTCGTAAAAAATAAATTCACTTTTGATATGTCCACTTTTTTTACAGAATCTAATTACAAAGCGCTATACCAATGGTCAATGGATGAGCCTGATGCATTTTGGGCTGCACAAGCGAATGAGTTTGTGCATTGGATATCGCCATGGTCGAAGGTTATGGTTCAAGATGAACATAGGGTACATGCAGAATGGTTTGTCGGGGGTAAAATAAACGTTGCATATAATTGTGTCGATCGGCATTTAGAAGCCAATGGCGATAAGACTGCCATTATTTGGGAAGGTGATGATCCTAATGAGGTCAAAACATTAACGTATAAAGAATTGCATAAAGAAGTTTGTAAGTTTTCAAATGTGCTGAAAGCTAATGGGGTTAAAAAAGGCGATCGTGTATGTGTTTATATGCCATTGATAATAGAAACGGCAGTTGCCATGCTTGCTTGTGCCAGAATAGGTGCGATTCATTCTGTTGTTTTTGGGGGTTTCTCAGCAAAGTCACTCAGTGACAGAATTCAAGATGCAGAATGTAAGCTTCTAGTCACTGCAAACGAAGGATTGCGTGGCGGCAAAATTATTCCAATAAAGGACATTGCTGACCAAGCTCTTGAAACTTGTCCTAACGTGAAGACAGTAATCGTAGTAAAACGCACGTTGAATTCAACAAATATGATTGAGGGTCGAGATGTCTGGTATGAAGATGAAGTAAGCAAGGTATCTGATGAATGCCCTGTTGAAGAAATGAATTCAAGTGACCCATTGTTTATTTTATACACATCTGGTTCTACTGGTAAGCCAAAAGGAATTTTACATGGTTCTGCAGGCTATCTGCTGCATGTCTGTTTGACGCATAAATATATTTTTGATCATAAAGAAAACGATATATATTGGTGTACTGCAGACCTTGGTTGGGTTACAGGGCATTCGTATGTGTTATATGGTCCATTATCAAATGGCGCGACTACCTTAATGTTTGAAGGAGTGCCTACCTACCCGGATGCAAGTCGTTATTGGCAGATCGTAGATAAATATAACGTTAATATTTTTTACACTGCGCCAACTATATTGCGGACATTAACTGCATTTGGGGAAGAACCTATAAAAAATTATTCATTAGATAGTTTGCGATTACTCGGAACTGTAGGTGAACCCATCGATGTTGATACTTGGGATTGGTATTTTGAAAATATTGGGCATAAAAAATGTCCAATTATCGATACTTGGTGGCAAACCGAAACAGGAGGTGTGCTAATTTCTCAATTGCCAGGAGAAATCTCTGAGCAATGTGGCACAAATGCAAAACCCTTTCTAGGTATTGTGCCAGCACTTGTTGACGACAATGAAAATTTGATGGAAGAGAATTCTGGAAATCTAGTAATTAAGCAACCATGGCCTGGTCAAATGCTTACAATATATGGCGATCAAAAAAGATTTGAAGAAACCTATTTTACAGATAGCAGTAAAGGAGGCTATTACTACCCCAGTGATCGGGCTTTAATTCAAGATGATGGTTCGGTTCGTGTTACTGGGCGTACAGATGACACCTTGAATGTATCTGGACACCTTTTTGGTGCAACAGAAATTGAAAGCGCATTAATACTGCATGACTTGGTAGCAGAAGCAGCAGTAGTAGGGTATCCACATCCAGTAAAAGGAGAAGGGATCTATTCATTCGTTGCATTGAATAAAGGTGTGCATTCAAGTGATCAAATGAATGATGAACTAAACCAAATTGTACGAGAACAAATCAGTGCTGTCGCAAAACCAGATGTAATCCATTGTGTAACTGAGTTGCCTAAAACCCGTAGCGGAAAAATTATGCGACGTATTCTTAGAAAAATTGCAATTAATGATTTTTCTGATTTGGGAGATACGTCAACCTTAGTTAATCCAGCCATTGTCAATGAGTTAATTGAAAGCAGGAAAAACGTCTAGTTCCAGATATGGGAAATAGAATAGAAATTAAAGTTCCTGATTTATCAGGAGTAAGCGATGTTCCTGTTACAGAGTTATTTGTATCTCCAGATCAAGCAGTAGAAGCAGGCGATAATCTCATCGCCATCGAAACAGAAAAAACGATAATTGATATTCCTTCACCTGTGAAAGGGATAGTAAAAGAAATATCAGTTTCCGTTGATGAGCGTGTAAAAGAAGATCAAGTATTGCTGGTAATTGAATCAGATGAAGAATTGTCTGATTCAGCGGAAAAACCAAAATCAAATAGCATTAATCAAGATCTACATACACAAGTATTAGTAATCGGGTCAGGGCCAGGCGGTTATTCAGCTGCATTTAGAGCTGCTGACCTTGGAAAAAAAGTTGTTTTAGTCGAGCGTAATCAAACACTGGGAGGGGTGTGCTTGAATGTAGGTTGTATTCCATCTAAATCTTTACTTCACGCTGCGAAAGTTATAAGTGAGTCAAAGGAAATGTCAAAGTTTGGGGTGAAATTTCCTTTGCCTGAAATAGACACTCAGATATTACGATCGTGGAAAAACAGTGTTATTAAAAAGTTAACAGGTGGCTTAAACAGTCTTGCAAAAAATCGCAATGTAAAAATTGTAAATGGACAAGCAAAATTCTTATCTTCAAAGCAAATCTCTTTGCAAACTGGAGATAACAAGGTCTATAAAATTGATTTTGAACAGGCCATCATTGCTGTCGGCTCAGAACCAGTAAAATTCTCACAGTTTCCACATGAAGATAGTCGAATGTTAACTTCAACTGAAGCTTTGGAAGTAAACGAGATTCCGGAAAGATTATTGATTGTTGGTGGAGGGATCATTGGTTTAGAGATGGCTACGGTTTATCACGAGCTTGGATCAAAAGTAACGGTTGTTGAATTTGCCAACTCCTTGATACCGGGAGCAGATCCTGATTTAGTTAAACCGTTGTATCAACGAATTTCGAAAATGTATGAAGATATATATTTAAATACAAAGGTCAGTAGCGTTGAATCGACTTTAAATGGAATGTATGTTCGCTATGAAGGCCAGGCAAAAAAGAAGAAAGACGTATTCGATCAAGTGCTTGTGGCAGTTGGAAGAACGCCAAATGGAAATATGATTGATGCTGAAAAAGCAGGTATAAACGTTAATGAACAAGGTTTCATCACTGTTAACGAAAAATTACAAACAAATGTTGACAATATATACGCAATAGGAGATGTGGTAGGTCAGCCTATGCTTGCACATAAAGCGGCTCATGAAGGTAAAGTTGCGGCAGAAGTGATATCTGGCTTAACTGGATATTTTGACAATACACTAATACCATCTGTTGCATATACTGATCCTGAAATTGCATGGGTTGGCATAACAGAGACTGAAGCAAAGCAACAAAATTTAGACTTCGAGACTGCAATATTTCCTTGGGCAGCAAGCGGTAGATCCTTAAGTATTGAGAGAAATGAAGGCATGACAAAAACTATTTATAACTTGAAATCAAAAAAAATAATAGGTGCAGGAATAGTAGGAACAAATGCTGGTGAATTGATTTCTGAAGCAGCTTTAGCTATAAAAATGGGTGCGACTTCAAGCGATATAAGCGAGTTGATTCATCCGCATCCAACTCTTAGCGAAACGGTAGGTTTTTCTGCTGAGGTGTTTGATAAAACAATTGTAGAAATGTATTTAAAATAAATATGAATGATGCTCTTACAAATGAGCTTGAAAGAAGAGTGGATGAGGTCTTATTTTATTTTTGGGACCCATTTGGATTAAAAGACGAACCTTATGCAAGGACTGAATATCGATCCTATGTACAGGAGGTTTATCGTTATTTGCAAAATAATAAGTCAGCAGAAGAAATGGCTAGATTGCTTATCGACATAGTAGAAAATCGAATGGGAATTTCTATTAATCATGACCTTGCGGAAAATGTAGGCAAGTTGTTACTTAGACATAAAAAAGCAGTTGAATCAGGAATATCCTAACTAGAAAATTCAAAATTAAATAGGATTAGCTACTACAGCATACCGTAAAGATCCTCCTGTTAAAGGGGTATCAAATGGATAGCATGTGATTAATGTTAATTGTTCCATGCCAGAGTCATGCATAATCTCTACCTGATTTTGGTCAACAATAAATGTGTAATTAACTCTATATCGGACTTTTTTGCTCGGTAGTTCAACAATAATTTCATCATTACGTATTAAATCTTTTAACACAGAGAAATGTGTGTCGCGATGTCCAACGATAACACTGTTTCCTCCATTCCCAGGTAAAGGGCTAGCACTTACATGCCCAGGTCCAAAAGCCATCGTACGACCATTTCCACCTGCAAGTACAATATAGTGTTGTTTTAGTTTGCTAAAAGTAATTTTAGCAACCGGATAAGTATCGGCCCAGTCCCAAGGCTTAACCTGATTGTCGCCTTGTAAGGTTTTTGCCCAAGCACTATTTAATAGATACTGTGCTAACTGTGCTTTTGCATAAATATAGCTTCCTGTACCGAATTGCCAACATGCTATTAATATTATTGTAAAAAAAGTAATATTTTTTACAAAAAATAATTTATTTAAACGCATACTTTCGTGTCACAAATCCTATTATCAATAATAATACTCCTATGATTAAATTCATTTGTGCTGAAGTGGCTCCTTGAGGGATCTGCATATTCCAACCGTGGGGTTTTTTAATCGGTATTGCTTTATCTTTACTTGTTATATGTTTTGGTTTGCTAGGAGTGACATCTACCGCAACTAAACTAGTGTGTTGAGTGACAATATGATGTTCAAGGCCTAGCGCTGTAATTTCTTGTTTAATCTTTTCAGGATCAGCACCATGGCTAATCTTTTGGCTTAAGCTTTGAATTTTGTTGCGTGCCCATAAAATATTCAGGCCATTTGCCTGGCCGCCTTTAATGAGAGGTAAAGTTGTTGACCAATCTGTATTAGCTGTTTTACCTGTGAGAGCGAGTTGACTCTGGTTTTTTGGTAGTTTGAGGCTAATGATTAAAGGTTCACCTATATATAAGTCGTGAATAGGGTTGGGCCAATAATCAACTTTACTACTATCTTTCCATGTCATCTCGATGTCACTTAATACAGGGTGATTTAATTTTTGAAACAATTGTGTCATCTTTTGCTTTACTTCATCGGTTTTTCCAATATAAGTGAAAGTACCTCGACCTAATGAAGCGGCTTCGCTCATGAAATAACTATTTGGGGCAGAGCCAATACCAACCGTGAACAAACGACTATGATTTAATTTACGGTTTATGATTTCAAATAACTGCTGTTCATTGCCAACGCTGCCATCGGTTAAAAATATAACCTGACGAATTCGTTCGCTTTGATTAGTTAATGATAGTGCTGCATTGAGAGCAGGCGCAATTTCAGTACCACCATTTGCATATAATGAGTGTACGTATTTTTTTGCGCGATCAATGTTATTTTCTCTGGCGGGTAACGCTTGTTCAGAAAAAGATTTTGTATAAGAGTTAAATTGAATAATATTGAACCAGTCTTCGCTTTTTAGTTGGTTTAGACCTAATAATAAAGCCTGCTTAGCTTGTTGTATGGACTCGCCAGACATGGATCCTGATGTATCGATAACATAAATCATTTCCTTTGCTAAAGTCTGTTGTTGAGTCCAATCTATTTCAGGTGGCATTAACATAAGTAATGCATAGCGATCATTGTCTTTGTCTTGAGTAAAGAGAGCTGCTTGAGGCTCATGGGTTACCTGTGGACGCCATACCAATTCAAAATCGCGGTTTGCTGGAGTAATGTAATTGGCCAGCTCGATTAGATAATGACCCGATTCGATCAATTGTTTGCTGATAGAGTGATAACTACTTTCCACATTAACGAGAGGAAAACCAGCATCAAGCTCAATATTAATCGAAACTGGGTTATCGTGTCCTTGATCTACTTCTGTTATGGGTGGAGTGATAAGACTCGCATCAGGTACTGCATCGGTATTCATCGCCCACCCCGTACCTTTAAAGCCTTCAACTTTTTGTGTGCCAGGGATGTAACGAATCCCAACGACCATTGGAAAACGTATTGAAAACTGACCTTGGTCATAGCTTAAGGTTTGTTGATATTGAATGGAAATGGACACTTTCTCATTCGGTCCTATATTGGCTACAGAATTAGTGAAAATATTTGGGCGTTGTTGTTCAACTAGGCTGGCTTTTTTACCTTCTTGTTTGGCTTGAGTATAAATTTTTTTCGCTTGTATCCTTTCTTTTATTTCCCCTTCGATCACACGCTCGCCAATGATCATTTTCATATGATCTACAGCGGCATTTTCTGGTAAAGGAAATACATAAATACCATTCACCCATTCAGATGAAGGATTGGTAAAATGCTGAGTCACGTTTACACGCGCAATAAGGCCATTGATAGTCATATCAACGTCAGTATTGACGGTAGGTGCCATTCGATATTGGCCAGATCGGTTAGTTTCAATTAATAAACTTCCACTCTCTGTTTCATTTATGGTGACCAGAACTTCGTTATTTGCCTGTGCGATTGGTTTAACGATGAATATCGTTAGGCTAAGAAAGAATAAAAAAGAGGTGACCCGAAAGCCACCTAATAGAGGAGGAGCATACTTTGAAAATGAATTACGTTCGACGTTTTGATTTAGTAAAGATAATTTTTGAATACCTGGGGATTGATAGTTCATTAGTATATAGTTATCCGTAAAAGAATTTATTGCTCATTTTTTGCGACAGAAAGACTTTCTTCAGCTGCTAATATTTTTTCAGCAATATTTTTTGCGCTAATCTCAATAGGTCTTAGATAAACTGTCACGCGTCGATCAAAGAAGTTGTTCTCTAAGTTTTCTTCAGGATTTAGTGGTTGGCTTTCGCCATGAGCTAAAGTGATGATGCGATCTTCATTAATCCCATGCTGAACTAAAAATTCTTTTACTTGTTGTGCGCGTTTTTTTGACAGCTCCATGTTGTAATTTTCATCACCCATACGATCGGCAAACCCTGCGACCTCAAGCTCCATTTGAGGAGTTGTATTCAATGCATGAGCTAAATCAGCTAAATGTTGTTGATATTGTTTCTCGATGAGTGCTGAGTTAGTTCGGAATTGAATGTCAAAATTAAGCGTATGGTTTTTGAGTTCTTGGTTTTGAGTGAGTAATTTCTCAATGGTTGTGTGTGCATCATTTAAAATAATGGTTTGCTGTGAAGAAGTGTCTTCAAGCACTGATATTTTTTCTGATGATTTGTTTAACTTGTCATTTAGCTCATTATTTGCATTCCTTAAATGCTGAGTTTGATTTTCGGCAACAACATTTTGGCCAATCAAACTTCCGATAAATGCACCTGTAACGATTCCAACGGGTCCTGCGATGAGACCGCCTACTACAGAACCAGTGCCAAAACCAACGCCTAGTTCGATATGATTGGCTTGTGTGTTTTCAGTTGAGTTACTTGCGAAAACAGGGGAGAGCAATAAGGAGATTGCAAGAGTAGTTATTAATAAAGTGATTTTCATACTAGCCTCATGTGTAAGTTACGTCGAGGCTATTAAATAAAACTTATATGACGCTTTTGGGAGCTAAAATGGGCGATTTGCTGTTTAAATATGGCAACAAAAAGGCAATCATCCTCGAAACCTGGTTTTAAAGAGATTATTCCGTATAGTTTTAACTACAGATAAATCCAAATAAATAAGAAGTACTATGAGTCACCGCGTTGCAGTTGTAGAAGATGAATTTGCACTGAGAGAGAATTATGCAGATGTGCTGCGCAAACAGGGTTACGCTGTGCAAACATTTGCTAACCGTAAAGACGCCATGGTTGTATTTGAACAACGTCTACCGGATTTAGCGATCATTGATATTGGTTTGGAGGATGAAGTTGACGGTGGGTTTACCTTATGCCGTTCACTTCGTGCAATGTCTGAGACTTTGCCCATTATATTTTTAACTGCGCGTGATAGCGATGTAGACACGGTTAGCGGTTTGCGTATTGGAGCAGATGATTATCTGACCAAAGATATTAGCCTCCCACACTTGCTCGCACGTATTGCCGCATTGTTTCGTCGTCTAGAGGCTATGCAGAATCCTGCAACGAGTGAAGCCGAGTTACAGCAAGGTGATCTTAGTATGGATGCGCAGCGTATGATTGCAAAGTGGAAGGATAAAAATGTAGATTTAACTGTAACCGAGTTTTGGATGGTGCATGCATTGGCTAAATACACAGGTCATGTAAAAAACCGCCAACAACTGATGCAAGAATCACAAATGGTCGTAGATGACAGCACAATCACATCTCATATAAAACGTATTCGTAAAAAGTTTATACTAATAGATCCCAAATTTGATTGTATTGATACAGTATATGGTATGGGCTACCGATGGAATGTTAGTTAGAAACTCTGATTTGTTTTTATACTTCGTTAAAAAATATCTTAAAATACTCATGTATTATCAAGTACATTCCGTTTTCTTTATATTTTTTGCTTTGTCTAAATACAAATCAGAGCTTCTTTGACAATCATGAAAATTTTAAAGCCACGCATCGGCTTACGCTTAAAGCTGGTTTTTCTATCTAGTTTTTTATTTGCGATTCCTTGGTTGGGATACAAATATGTATGGGAAATGGAAAAATATCTGCGTAAGGGGCAAGAGCAAACATTAGTAGGAACAGTAAGTGCAGCTGCTACAGCTTTGCACGAGAGGCCTAACCTATTCAATTCTCAAGCAAGCTTTTTGAGCGATGTGCGTAAAGGCAGAGATTTATATGCTATTGAGGTTTCAACGCCAATTCAATTAGATGGCGATTTACAAGAATGGCAAGAGTTTCAATATCAACCTCAATTTTATGGGGACGATTATGTAATTGATGATAAGGAACATTACCAGCCTAAATCACTTAGCTTCAATCATATGGTAGTTAAGTTCGAAAATTATTTATATGTAATGTTCGAGGTCATTGATGATTACATTGTATATAGAAATGCAAATTCTTTTAGTGTGCATCGAAATGACAATCTACATATAGCATTTCTCGATAAAGAAAATCAATTTCAACGTTACATCATTTCAAATGATTCTCCTGGATGGGTAAATGCATATTTAACCAAGCCAGAAGAAGGCAGTGTTTACCCTTTGTATCACGAAAGTAAAATTCAAGGTAACTGGAAAGAAACCCCGCATGGTTATAATGTCGAAATCCGTATCCCTTTAGAGATGATCGGTAACAAATTAGGTTTTGCCATTTATGATGTGGATAATGTGCGTACTCGTAAAGTCAATAATATTGTTGGCACTTCTAATACACAACGTTCTGATCAACTAGGGACGGTATTAGTACCTTCTCCTGAAATTGAACAAATTTTAAAAGGCTTAGCCCGTTCAAACTCAAGAATTTGGGTGATTGATAGTCATCGTCGAGTCTTGGCAAGAATTGGAGACATTCGTTCTGCTTCTGGAGTGATAGAAGGTTCAGAGTCTTATAAAGGTGTGTCAATATCATGGTTGCAACAATTCGAAGAAAAGTTCCTACATCCACTTTACTATCAATTACTGACCCGTCCACCACAAGATTTCATTGATGAGTTAGAAGAGGCTACTGAACTTGCAGGTTCACAAATTGATGCTGCTATACAAGGGCAAGTAGAGTCATCATGGTACTTAACACCTGATAAAAAAGCAGTCGTACTATCTGCTGCACATCCTATTTGGGTGGATGAAAAAGTGATGGGTGTTGTGATTGCAGAAGAAACGACTAATGGAATTCGTACAATTCGAAATAAAGCGTTGGAAAAGTTATTTACAATAATTTTAGCAGTGATGTTGCTCAGCACACTTGCTTTATTTTTATTTGCATCTCGAATTTCATTTCGAATACGTAAATTACGCTCACAAGCAGAACAAGCCATTGATGAGCATGGCAGAATTCACACGAAGTTTAAGGGTTCAAACGTACAAGATGAAATCGGTGATTTATCGAGAAGTTTTTCCAATATTGTAAGTAGATTAGGACAATATAATAACTACTTAGAAAATATGACATCACGTCTTTCGCATGAATTTCGAACTCCTGTAACCGTTGTACGTTCATCACTTGATAACTTATCAATGCTCGAACATAACGAAGAGGCAAAAGTTTATATGGAGCGTGCGCAAGAGGGGGTCAGGCGTTTAAATACAATTCTGACTAATATGAGTGAAGCAACAAGATTGGAGCATTCGTTACAGTCTAGTGATAAGGAAAAATTTAATCTGACAGAACTTGTTAAAGGATGTGTTGAAGGGTACCGAACAGCTTATAGTGAAAATGTATTTGAATCGGATATATGCAATATCGATTTACAAGTTAATGGTGTGCCTGAAAATATCGCACAGTTGATTGACAAAGTAGTTGCTAATGCCGTGGAATTTAGTCGTCAAAGTGATGCAATAAAAATTAAACTTAACAAAGATATGGGGCAAGCGAAGTTAACCATAGAAAACAAGGGCCCTTTGCTAACGGGCGAAATGCAAGACAGATTGTTTGAGTCTATGGTTTCAGTACGTGAACAAAGCCAGAAAAAACAGACTGGTAAAAAAGAAACTCATTTGGGTATAGGTTTATATATAGCACGCCTCATAGCAGAATTTCACCAAGGGCATATCACAATTGAAAACAATATAGACCAATCTGGCGTGATTGCATCTATTTGGTTGCCGGTAGTATCTCTAGAAAAGAAGGCCTGATCATGCGTATTTCAATATTAATAATACTCAGTATAAGTTTACTTTCTTGCACAACATTGGCAGTTAATAAGACTGAAAAACAGGTTGTTCATGTTGTTTTAATTTGGTTGAAAGCTCCAGGAAACGAACAACATATTGAGAGAATTATAAATACAACTCATCAACTGAAAGAAATTGAAGAGATAAAGCAACTTCGAATAGGAAAATCAATTTCTAGTAATAGAAAAATTGTAGATGATAGTTTTGATATTGGTTTATATATGATTTTCGATAGTAATGAAGCTATGCAAAATTATCTTATACACCCTATACATAAACATGCAGTAAGAACTATTATAAAGCCATTGGCAGTTAAAATAAGAGTGCATGATTTTAATGCTGTAATTAAACAGTAATTTATGTGAAAATTTGCATACGAAATTATGTTGTACTTTTTATCTATGTATCTACTGAAGTTTTTCCAAAAACTCTTAATAGTATTGTTGTTGCTTTTTCTCGGAGGCTATAACTATAGCCATGGGCGCTGGAATACAGGAGAGACTTTAATTAATCATTGCAATGCCACATTAAAACTTCAAGATATCAATAATCCAACACCACAAGATCATGCAAAATCGGTTGCCTGCTTAAGTTATTTAGAAGGTGTCAAGCAACTACTATACAAACATGAATCTTTCACTCGAGAAAGAAATATCTGTTTTCCAGAGGTAGGAATCAGCAATGGCCAGGCTGCCAGGATAGTCGTTAATTATTTAAATGAATATCCTGAAAAACTACAGGAGCACAAGTTGGATCTTGTGCTTGAATCATTTACAAATGCGTTCCCTTGTAATTGAAATAATTATTTTAATTACTTTTTTATTCTCTATAGATGATTACCCGCTTTGGTCATAAGCGGATATTTTTTTGAAAATATCGCGTCATCCCTGACGCGTCTCATATTAATATGCCGCTCCCAACATCCTGTCCTCAGCTTTTTGCGTGTCGTCTATATTTAAGCTTGCTTAGGTGCGTTTAGGCATTAAAATCCATAAAATAATTGCGACAGCAAACAGGGCAGGAACATCGCCAAATAAGTTTGCATGTTCATGTCCACCTTCACTGGTAATCGCTTGGTATGCCATGATGCCACCATGCGCAATGCTTGACCAAACTGTAAACCATAATAAACTTCTATGTTCGCTAGGGTTTTTTGCTGCAAGAATTAAGAAGACGCCAAGTGTCGCATAGATAATAATGATCATCTCTTCATATTCGCTTTGTCTTGGAGTCCATCCCCAACTTTCAGGTGCAATGATGTTCATCATTGGGTATATTCCAATAATAAAAAATATTCCGGTAATAATTAAAAATATTTTTAGTAATTTAGATTTACTATCTTCTACCATGACTTTCTCCTTAACACGTCGTTATAATTATAATTTATTAGATGAGGCTATAAGTTAAATTATAAAAAATATTCACTTATTGGAGCTCACTTCCTTATTATAGACCTAAGAAACCTGCTTGTGAAAAATAATGAATACATATCTAATTTATTTGATTCTATGCGAAAATTTGATTAATTAGAGGGTGAAAAGTTAATAGATGACGCTATAGTTTCAGGGTTTTTCAGTGATATGAGCATTCATATCGAAATGATAGGATAATTATAACGATAAATTCAAAATATAAGGATTAAGAATGAAGCCAGCATTGATTCTTGTTGATATACAAAATGATTATTTCCCTGGTGGAAAGATGGAGCTGGTAAATATGGATATCGCTAGTTCAAATGCACGACTGTTATTAGATAAATTTCGTGACCAAAATTTAAAAACCTACCATATTCAACACACATTTTTAGATTCTAGTGCAGGTTTCTTTATTGAAAATACGGAAGGTATTGAGATACACGGAAGTGTGGACCCTTTGAGAGGGGAAACAGTAATCCATAAGAATTACCCAAATAGTTTTCGAGAAACCGACTTGTTAGATCAGCTAAAAGAAAATGGAATTACCGATTTGGTAATTTGTGGTGCGATGAGTCATATGTGTATAGAAGCAACAACGCGTGCCGCGGCAGATTATGGGTTTAAATGTGTGGTTGTGCAAGATGCTTGTGCCACGCGTGATGTCGATTTTCAAGGTAAAGAAGTTTCAGCTACTGATGTGCACAATGCATCCATGTCTGCATTAGCATTCGCATACGCAAGTGTCGTTAATTTAAATGATATAATATAAATAAAATTACTATTAACTCTTCATCAATTACAACAGCATTATTTAAAATAGTATTTTGGATAACTGCAGTATTCATGAGCTTGAGTTTGACCTCACTCGTTGAACTACAAACAGCAACATTTATAGATCGTCTGGATCTATTCCTTTCAATATTCGCCACATTGGGTTTATTTGGGATGGCGTACTCTACGAGAATTTTTACCAATGTGTTTTGGCGTTATTTTTTTTATTTTGGAGTGATTGAAACCTTTTTATATTCAATTGTTTTGCCTTGGGTAGGGTACGAGCGCTATGGGAAGCCATTTGTTTTTAGTGGTCTTTATGTGTTTGAGATCATATATGCTGTAATATTGCTTTATGTTATATATTTATATGCATATCGGACATCATCAATTTGGATAGATGAGAAAATTTAAAATTTAGAATTAATATTTTTACATTACTCAATTTGAAAAGGCATAAATGAGGTGAACCGCGCAGAGCGAAGACGTCTTATAAAAGAAAGCCGCAAACAAAAAGTGGTACCGCCACAACTGCGTGAAAAGTTTTTGACAAATGCAGTTCAGGAACTTCAGCAAGGCAATCTCGAACAGGCAGATAAATTATTTAAGAAACTGATAACATCTAACCCAGATGATCCAAATGCGCTACATTTTGGCGGCATTACGAAATATCAATTAGGTTCATATAATGAGTCGCTTGAACTTCTAAATCATGCAGTGCAAATGGCACCTAACTATGCTGAGGCGCATAACAGTCAAGGAATAGTATTACTTGAACAACGTGAATTTGAAAAAGCACGTGATAGTTTTGAGAAAGCAGTACATTTAAAGAATGATTATTCGAACGCACACGCAAATCTTGGTAGTGCGTTAAAAGGTTTAGGTAAGTTGGAAGAAGCATGTACTGCTTATAATATTGCATTACAGATAGATCCAAATAACAGGGAAGCAGCATATAATCTTGCAGCAACATTGTTGGCTAATGATGATCCTGTAGCAGCACTAGAAATAGCAAATAACTGTTTAGCGCTTGATCCCTATTGTCAAAATGCGAGTGCGTATAAAGCTATTGCACTATCGCAACTTCAACGGTCCGATGACTGGGGTGTTCTATATAACTTTGATGAACTGATTCATAAAGTATATCTCGAAATTCCAAAAGGATATGATTCATTAGAGTCTTTCAATTTGAAACTTGAAAAAGATGTCCGTAATCATTCAACGTTAACTTGGGAACCATTAGAACGTGTCACTACTGGTGGTGCAGTTACAAAAGATATATTGCTAAAACCTACAAAAGCTATTCAGGCTTTTGAAAAAATGTTGCGTAATGCAATTGACAGCTATAGAGACAGTCTTCCATTTGATGATAATCACCCTTTTTATTCTCGTATACCAAAAAAATATCACCTTACTTTAATTGCATCTATCCTAAAAGAAAAAGGCAAGCATCCACCACATATACATGAATCATCTTGGTTGAGTGGGTGTTATTATGTGCGCATTCCATCTGCGGTAAATAGTGCATCTGAAAAACGTGAAGGATGGTTGGAGTTTGGGAGACCAGACTATGAACTGCCAAACGATTTTTCTCCTGATGTTACAGCTGTAAAGCCTGAAGAAGGTGCAGCTCTTTTTTTTCCTTCATACTTTTTTCATGGAACAATTCCTTTTACAGGAGCTGAGGAAAGAATTGGGATAGCCTTTGACGTTTATCCACTAGAATGAAATCCGTAATTTTAGTAGTCGCAATAGCAACACTACATTTTTTTGTTGGGTTATGGTTGTTTACTAAATCTTTTAGTCATGCTTTTTCTGTTTTTGATACAGGTCGAGAGCTTACATTAATAGAGCGAATTAACTATTATTTAGTCGAAATATTGTTTTTCCCAATAGTATCCCTTGTTGAAGCAACAAATTATGAAGGAACAAATATTATTGCCCAATATTTACCATTCATATTAAATAGTGTGCTATGGGGGATATTAATTGCATTTTCTTGGAATAAAATTTCTCGTGCATATAAATAAGTTTGGGGGCTTTTATGAAACTTCAATATAAGAAAAATAAATTAAATATTGTATTTCCTGTCGTTCTGCTGTTTTCCTGTCTAGGGCTATCGGAACTTTGCATCCAGAGACATTCATGGTTGAGTAAGAAGCCATTGTCAATGCTCCAGCAAAAGCCGTTTGAGCATTCATTAGAGTTTTTCATGTTTTAGATAGGTGGCATTTAGCTGTGACAGAAACTACTTTAATGGGGACAGGTAAAAATATAGGTGTTTAACATTAGATAATGGTCAGCATGTTATAGAAAGACTTGAAATCTATGATGAAGCGGCAATGTCATTTCAATATGAAATTATGAAATCACCCTTTCCGATTGAAGATTATCATGCGGAGATAACCGTAAAGAGTGTTGAGGGGAATAAAGCAGAAGTAATATGGCGATCAAATTTTATGGCTGTCGATGCTAGTGATGAAGAGGTAAAAGATATTATAAGAGGTATATATGTTGCAGGCTTGGATTCATTAGTAGCATTATATAAATAAATATTAATGATTAAGGAGGTGTTCTATGAGCGCATCAGACCATTTGGGATTATATGCACAAGGTTGGGCAACAGGCGATGCTGATCTAGTTTTACAAGCAATTACGAATGATTACGTATTAGATGACCCTAATACAGGAAAAATTTCAAAAGATAAATTCCAGGATTATCTAAGCGAAATGAAAGAAACTGTAAAATCACTTCGTGACGGAGATTTGCCTGATCCATTTATGGAAATAACGGAAGTACTTACATCAGAAGAAAATGATGTAACAACAGCTTGGTGCGCATGGTCCATACCTGGCACGCCCGTTAAAGGTGCAGGGCTTATAAAAGTAAATTCATCAGGAGTTTTTTCAGAAATATTAACCTATTATACGTCGCTAGCTTAAGCGTTATATAAAGTTATGTTACTGCGTGAAGCTGTATTAGAAGATATTCCAAATTTATGTGAGCTATTAAATTACTTATTTGACCAAGAAGAAGAGTTTAAACCTAATGACAAAATTCAAAGCGAAGGACTAAAAAGAATAATTTCTCAATCTGATGTTGGTGAAATCATCGTAGCTCAAGAGTCGACTAAAATAGTAGGCATGGTTAATATTTTATACACAATTTCAACTGCACTTGGTGGTCGTGTTGCTATACTCGAAGATATGATCGTAGCTCCAAAAGTACGTGGGAAGGGTGTAGGCTCTAAACTTGTGAATTTTTCTCTTGATTTAGCCAAACAAAAAGGCTGTAAGCGTATTACATTACTTACCGATCACGATAATGATGGTGCACATAGATTTTATGAGCGGCATGGTTTTATTCGTTCTTCTATGGTGGTTTTTCGAAAGTCTATTTGAAGATTATGGTTGTATCTCGCTATATATCTACTAAATACGCATAGGACCTTGTTTTGCCAATCTAATTAATTGTTAAATTCAAATTATTTTTAAGTATAATGGCTTTTGTCTCAATAAAATAACTACAATAAATTGGAGGCAAAGATGGATAATGAGCTGGCTAGCTTAGGTGTCATCTTCACAGAATTTTATTACTGGCTTACAGTAGTGATAATGTTTCTTATACATGTAGGTTTTTGCATGTATGAAGTTGCCGTTTCAAGGCACAAAAATCATATGCATACTTTAATGAAGAACACCATGGTAATCCCATTGGTGACAATCACTTTTTTCTTTTTTGGGTGGTGGATATATTTCGCATTTCCAAATGGCCCTGGAATTATTGGCGGATTAATTGATGCCCCACATGCAAAAGGATGGAGTCAATTAATGGGACCACATATGGGAGGAAGTGGTGATCCTGATGGTTGGGCACGCATTAATGGAGTGTTTTGGGCAGCTTTTCTTTTGTTTTCGTGGACAGCAGCATCGATAGTATCCGGTTCGGTAATAGAAAGAATACGTTCAAATGCATTCTGGTTACTTGCAGTATTAATTGGATCTGTATTTTGGATTATTGATGCCGCTTGGGGTTGGCATGCAGATGGTTGGATGGTAAAGCTGTTGGGCTATCACGACGCTTATGCATCTGGAGTTATCCATGCTATTGCAGGAGGTTTTGCATTAGGTATTTTATTTGTATTGGGGCCGCGAATTGGGAAGTTTAGAGAAGATGGCACGCCGCGGGTCATCCATCCACGAAATCCTTGGCTCTATACTATTGGTCTTTTTATTCTGTATACAGGATTTTGGGGCTTTTATGTGGCATGCAACATTCCAATGTGGGACATTCAAAGTGGTGATGGTGTATTTTATTCAGCAACTAATATTTATTTAGCACCCACAACACTTTCTGCTATCACTGTTAATTTTTTAATGTCACTTTCGGGTGGCTTATTGATGGGATACATTGTTTCTAAAGGCGATGCATATTGGACATATTCTGCTGGCCTGGCTGGAATTATTGCAGCGTCTGCAGGAAATGATTTATATCACCCAATACAAGCACTACTAGTTTCAGCTGCTGGTGTCTTCGTTATCTATAAATTACATTACTGGGTTGAAAGTAAATTTAAAATTGATGATGCAGTAGGTGCAGTAGCAGTTCATGGCTATGCAGGGTTCTATGGAGTGGTGATTGCAGGATTTATTTTATGGGGATATCCATCATCCCCAAATCCTGAATATGCGAGTGTTAACCCCCTAGGTCAATTTATAGGAGCACTAATAATGTTTGGACTCCTTGGGTTTCTACCTGGTTGGATATTTGCCAAAATTTTAAATACGTTTGGAGTCTTACGAATTCCTAGAGAGATTGAGTTAATTGGACTTGATACTGCCGAGAATATTCAACGTTTGAAGGATGAGCAAGAAATTCTAAAAGCTGAACATGAAGCGATAAACAAATAAAGTTTTATAATAGATAAAAATCAATAAGGAGACTTTATGTCTACGGGTAATTTTGAAAATTGGGCGGGTGAGATCAGTGAAATCGGTGCAATTTATCCATTTGTAGGTTCAGAATTCATTCTTTGGCTTATAGGAATTGGTTTATGGATAGTTTGGCATGTTGTTCAATATCGAACTGAAAATAGACAATATGAAGATCAGCACAAAAAGCTTGGCAGCCCGGATACAATAAAACAGCTTCTTGATGTAGAGAATCCGGAGCAATTCTAGCTACATAATTTTTAATATATTATCTATTCTACTCGTAGTGTATGGTCTAAGTATGTCTTGGATTTCAGCTGCAGTGGTATTAATTAAATCTATCGAAATGTCACCATGTCCTTGTAATATAAACAGACAATCATTTGTGTCTGTTGTAGTTTTGGTTTTATCGCATTGTCGACAATCAAGTCTGCACAGAATTTCGTTATCATCGTCGATGTAACAATATTCACCTTTATTAATACTGTTGTGGTTTATTTCTTCCCTAAGGGGATGAATTGTTCGTCACCGTTTGTAAAACAAAGTCTCACATTTCCACTGATATGCTTTATATCATGAGCACCGATAGAGATTCTGTTCTTAATTGCAACGTAATTATAAATATCTACTAGAAAATTAATGGGTCTCAAAGATTTATGTTTATATAGAATCCTTATTAAACTTTCTGGTGAAGCTAATAATGTTTTATCAGTAATACCAATAGTTTCATGTAACTTTCTATATCCTGATATTTTCGGATCACATTCTAAGTTTTCAAGTGTATGATCGTATAATAATTGTGCGTAGAAGCTTTCAATCTTGTTCCGTATGTTTTCATCGTGAGTATCGTTTTCAATTCCATGGATTAGTAGAAATGCAACCTTTATCCCTAATGCAGAAACATCATCACATATTTTAAAATTCATAGAATAAATACGTGTTTAAGTTAAGCCTAAATTGGGAACATATTTAATAGAGTAGTTGATGAATAAAGCATTTTCATTCCTACTAAAATGGCTAGAGCACCTGTAAAAACTTTAAAATATTTAAAAGGTATAAATTTAATTTTACGATGCAAAGGCATCGTCATAAGAATAGAAAGGAAAGACATGCAGATAATCAAGCCAATACTAAATAAAACAATATAAGTAAACTTTAAATAAATTGAATCAATCGTTGTGGTAAGAAGCGCAACTATTAAACCAGAACCTGCTGCGCCGTGTAATAAACCAATACTTAGAGACTTTAAGGTGAGCCGCGTTTTATTGTTATCTTCTATAACCGTGTTTGTCGAATATTTATTTTCTTTTGTAGAAAAAAGGATTTTGGCTTTTTTAATCACATCGATTCCCATCCAGACAAGTACAGCACCTACTAAAAGCTCAAAAAAGACGAAGACACTTTTATCAATTTCAATCTGTAAACCCATCAAAATCATACTGAAGAGTAATAATGTAATTGTATGACCAATTCCCCATATGGCGCCTTGCTTAGCAGTGGCAGATACCGAATTAGATTCTGTAGAAACCATTAATACAGCTGCAATATGATCTGGTTCGAAGGCATGACGGATGCCTAAGGTAATGGCTAAGAGTAGTAAGACAGTCATATGCTTTTTATTTTTTTCTAATATTGGGTTTGATTCCAACCAATGATTCTCTAATGATCAGCCATGCTTGAAGCATTGTTTTCTTAATTGCATCACCATCAGTTGCTAAAAATTTAATTATAATCCCGCAATTATTCGGAAATTCAGAAACACCCCCATAAATTTCTGGATTGGTGCTAATGTATTTTTGCAGTGGTTCAAACAATTCATTATAAGTGCCTGACCGATTTACAATAGAGATCGTACCCATGCCAATATAATGTTGATTTGCTTGCAAAAAGTTTTTTGGATTAATTAAATAAACATCTTTTGCCAATAATTTGTTATTTTCAGAATAAATTTGTAAATAGCTATTTAATTTGTTGAATAAATGATCTTTACCTTTAAGGAAATGAAGTAAGAACGCATCAGAAACGACTGCGGTACTTGTTTCATCTGCATATACATTAATCGTCGAGCTTAAAGTAGATTTTGGGAATAGAATCAAAGGGTCTGACACGTATTCCGTGTAAGCATAATCTTTTGCATTTACATTTACAGTTTGATGAGCAATGCCATTTGTCATTCCATGAACGATGGTTGAAGCCTGTGTTGTTACATGGCTAAATGAATTGGGGTTTGCTACAACATTCGTAGTTAGATTTTCATTTTCATAGATTCCTCCAGATGCAGATTGAATATAAATATTAGCCATTCCAGGTGGATCATTTTCAAAGTATTGCGTTCTGCAAACATGAAAAGGGTAGGAGGCAAATTGATTCTCAAGATAGGTTTTACCATCTACACTCTTGGAGAATTCAAGTGATAAATTACTCATTCTTATTTTTTTGTATGTTATAAGTTACTTGAACAATACGTTTTCAATAATATGTTCAGCGACCTCTTTAATCCCATCACCCGTTTTACAATTGGTTAGTACCAAAGGTTTATTGCCTCTTACTTGTTGACCTTCTTTAACCATTAAGTCCACATCTGCACCGACATATTTAGCGATATCTATTTTATTAATCACTAGCAAATCAGATTGCACAATCCCTGGGCCTCTTTTACGTGGAATGTCATCACCTTCCGAGGTGTCAATAACAAACATCCAATAGTCAACAAGATCTAATGAAAATGTTGATGCAAGATTATCTCCACCACTTTCTATTAAAATTAAATCAAGGTCTGCAAATTCTTGATCCAAGCGGTCGGCGGCTTGAATATTTAAAGTTGGATCTTCACGGATAACCGTATGAGGGCATGCGCCTGCTTCTACTGCAACGACACGTTCAGGTGCAAGCAAACCGGATTGCTGCAACCGTTTAGCATCTTCTCTAGTTACTAAATCATTGGTAACAATTGCAAGCTCATTTCCTCTTTCTTTAAAATATGGAATTAACTGCTCAATTAAAGCCGTTTTGCCTGAACCAACAGGTCCGCCAATACCTACTCGTGCAGGCCCGTTTGTTTTTGGTACTGCGTTCATCGGAGCATGTAACGTTGTGTGAGTGGAAGCGTTTTAGCAGGCTCACAAGTTGCTAACTCACCATCTACAAATACATCAAAGGTTTCAGGATTAACGGTTACCTTAGGACAACAATCATTATGTAGCATATGGCTTTTATTCAGTTTGCGTGTACCGTGTGCAGGTAAATTCACTTTTTGAAGTTGTAATTTTTCTCCAATATTTGCATCAACTGCTGATTGGTTAACAAAATTTGCACTTAAATGCTGTTTGGCGTTTCCAAAAGCGCCCCATTGAGGTCGCATTGCAAGTGGTTCGCATGTCATTAATGATGCCGCACTGTCTCCCATTGCTGACCAAACAATAAATCCGCCTTTAATGATCAATTCTGGTTTAATACCAAAAAACTCCGGCCTCCATAAAACGACATCACCGATTTTTCCTTTCTCTAACGAACCGATATAGTCATCAATGCCAAAAGTACGTGCAGCATTAATCGTATACTTTGCGATAAATCGCTTAATTCGTTCATTGTCACCACGTTTGGTAGTTTCTTCCGCAAGTCTTCCACGTTGGTCTTTCATTTTGCTTGCAAGTTGCCATGTTCGACAAATGACTTCATTAATACGACCCATGCCTTGGCTATCGGATCCCAACATTGAGATTGCACCAAGATCATGCATTACATCTTCTGCGGCAATGGTTTGTGCACGAATTCGACTTTCTGCAAAGGCAACATCTTCAGGAATAGCAGGATTTAAATGATGACACACCATGGTCATATCTAAATGTTCGTCAAACGTGTTAACGGTATATGGATTTGTAGGATTGGTAGAAGAGGGGAGACAATTATATTCGCCTGCTACACGAATAATATCGGGAGCATGTCCACCACCTGCACCTTCAGTGTGATACATATGTATGGTTCGACCATTAATGGCAGCTAAAGTGTTTTCCACAAAACCACTTTCATTCAATGTATCAGTATGAAGTTGTACTTGATAATCTAAATCATCGGCAACGGATAGGCAGGTATCGATGACCGCAGGCATTGCGCCCCAGTCCTCATGAATTTTAAGTCCTATGCAGCCTCCCGCGAGTTGGTCAATGATAGATCGAGGTTTGGATGTATTGCCGCGCCCTAAAAATCCAAAATTAATGGGCCATTGTTCCGAGGCCTGTAACATCTTGCCTACATTCCAAGCACCGCCACAATCAATACCAACTGTGATGGGACCAAGTGATCCACCAATCATAGTAGTGATGCCCGAACTTAATGCGTGTTCGCATAACTGAGCACTATCAAAGTGAACGTGTACATCAATTCCTCCAGGAGTAGCAATTAATCCTTCGGCATCGCGAACCGTTGTTGCAGCTGCGCAAACTAACTCAGGATGAACGTTGTCCATCGTGGCTGGGTTACCAGCTTTACCTACGCCAACAATTTTTCCTTCTTTAATTCCAATGTCTGCTTTGACAATCCCTAAAACAGGGTCAATTACTAATGCATTACTAACCAACATATCGAGTGACCCTGCTGCACTGTCATAACCTGGTGTTAAACCTAAGCCGTCACGTAAAGTTTTGCCGCCACCGTGTAAGCATTCATCTCCAGGCACTGCATAGTCATGTTCTACTTCCGCGAGTAATGATGTATCTCCTAATCGAACAGCATCTCCCTTTGTAGGTCCATACATTACGGCATATTCTTTTCTAGAAATCTTAATCATGGTTATGCCCCTTTAAATCCGCGAGTTTTGGCTAAATGTAAAGCTTCTTGTTTTTTCACTTCACTCGATGTTGAACCATTAGTTAAGCTGTTTAATCCGTAAATTTCTCCAGCGCCTCCAAAATCAACCAATGCGACTTCTTTGCTTTCTCCTGGTTCAAATCTAACCGCCGTTCCAGCAGGAATATCTAAATGCTTTCCAAATGCATCTTCACGTTTGAAATCTAATCCAGGGTTCACTTCAAAAAAGTGGAAATGACTTCCTATTTGTACAGGGCGGTCACCTGTATTTAATACTTTCACTTTAATTGATTTTTTACCTTCATTAATTTTTACATCACCTTCACCAGGTATAATCTCTCCTGGGATAACATCATCCTTTTTAGATTTTTTCTTGCCTGCACGTATAGGTTCATGCACAGTCACCAACTTTGTTCCATCTGGGAAAGTTGCTTCAACTTGAAGCATATGCATCATATCGCCTACACCTGGCATGACGTCATCCGTGCTGAGTAAGGTTGAACCATAACTAATCAATTCTGCTACAGAACGTCCTTCACGTGCGCCTTCTAATATTTCATCTGCGATGATAGCTGTAGCTTCAGGATGATTTAGTGCTAAGCCTTTTGCTTTTCGTTTTCTGGCTAGCTCTGCGGCAGTGTAAATTGTTAATCGTTCTAATTCAGTTGGTGTTAACAGCATGGTTTTCCTCCGAATTCATTCTCAATTAGCAAACAATCTAGAATCTGCATGTTCATGACGCATCGATGCAATGTCAGCGAACGGTGTAAAAGCATGTATCTCTTCAATTGCAGGAATGGGCCATTGTGTAATTTCTAGTATCAGCGATCGAAATGTAGTTAAACTATTTTGGCAATCAATATGTCCAATTAAACCAAGTCGTAAAGCAGCGCCTAAAACTGAAACACAAAAGTTATAAGCGGACAGGATCAAAATAGATTTTTTAGATAAGCCAAGAGAACTCCAAATCAAACCTTGTGATATGGACAAATGTCCAAGTGCATTATTTTTGTAAATAAGGCTTAGGTATTTCTGTGCGGCTGCGTTGTCTAATTTACTATATGTAGTTAGTAAGGCATTCCCTAATCTTTTTGAACCTTCTCGTAATTCACTCGCAAGCGTCATGCATTCAATCAGACGATCCATTTCAATTACTTTTTCTAAATCATTACCATTTTCAATGGTGTGTGCTAAAACGACTCGTTCAAACGGACCCCATCTTTCTACGAGTTGATTTTCAATGAAATCATTTACGCCCGTAATAGAAGTAACAATTTCATCTTCTTTTAACATTTCCAAACCCCAAGAAAATGACACAGCACCTGATGGGAAAAAGCTGTCCCCATGCTGCAAAAGCGTGAGTAATTGTTCTTCTTCAGTCATGGTCTGCAATAGTAATTTTATTTTGGTCAAAGAAATCTTTTAATCGATCAAGATAAATTTCTTTTGGGCTATCTAATGCAATATCAAGATGTTTGTTTTCAAATTTAACACGCCAGTGCATATTGCCAGCGAAATAGCCAAGTTCGATTGCAGTTGAAATATCTTTAGGCTGTAGTGATAACCATTGATCTTCAGCCATTTTTACAACAATAGCGCGATCAGTTTCTAATAATAATACTGCGCCATTTGATAATTTATTTTCGCGTGAAATAACTACAGCACAATCTGTACCTTGATCCGTTTGAGCGCGGAAACGTCTACGCTGTAAATTAGCGTGATCTAAAACAATATATTCGACTTTATTTTGATGTGATAAATCGTGAAGTTGACCTGATAGATTCGAATCATGTGAATGACCAAGGACTTGATTAAGTTGAATCATTTTTGTTTTTTATACTATCCAATATTAAGGCTGAGCAATTAATACTGATGATTAATTAACCATGATTTAATAGCGGTATTACTAGCTTTATCAAACTACGTGTAGCTAATATACCTATTATTAAAAATTAATTCATAGTAAAATAAGTTTATTGATAGAAACTATAATATTTTTTAATAATTTGAGTTGTTATAGATTGATTTGGATAAAAAACGATCAAATTATGATCTTCCTGAGAAGTTATTTAACTTCAAAAATTTGAAAATGTAAGTGTTACTTAAACAATAAAATATAAATATAAGGAAGGGGCCTGATTCAAATGAGTAAAAACATTAAAGAACTAACAGAACGTTTTTATGAGCTCGTAAATAATGGTGGAGAATTATCGGAAGTGTTATCTGATGACTTTATATTTGGGATTATGCCTGGTTTTCCTTATGGTGGAGATCAAAATGGATTGCAAGCATCGTTAGAATTTTTTGATAAGCTAGGTGGCCACTTTGAGTTTTGGGAAGTAGTCCCACTAAAATATATAGAAGTGGATGACAGTAACATTGTTGTACAAGCATTATATCGAACCAAAGCGACTGAATCAGGCCAAGATGTTGAACTAGAAACGGTCCATCTTTGGACATCAAAAGATGGAAAGTTAAATACTTATAAACATTACTGTGATACAGCGTTGTTATGTTCAGCGCTTGGGCATTCAATACCTCATTAATTATTTTGTATTTAAGGAAAAATTTATGTGCGGCATAGCAGGCATCATGCTTAAGGACTCATCAGACTATAAAACCGGTGAGGCTTTAGTGAGTATGTTAAATGGTTGTCAACATCGTGGCCCAGATTCTACGGGCTTTGCTTTATATGGTAGCTCACAAGAAAACACATTGAAATTAAGACTATTAGTGGGTCAAGGTGAAATTGGAATAGCAGCAATTACTCGAATTAAACAGTTATTGAAAGAAAATGATGCATCGATAATTGAGGATGAACATATTGGAGAAACCTATCGTGCAACGATCAATTACTCTGGCGATATTCAAAAATTTTCCTATGCACTAGAGAATGCAGCAAAAGTTGTTTCAATAGGAAATAGTTTAGACATTATTAAAGATGTAGGAAGTGCGGAAGATGTAGATGCTAGTTATGACATCCGAAAATATAAAGGTTCCCATGGTTTGGGGCATGTACGACTAGCAACGGAATCTGACGTTAAGCCAGAAGCTGCACATCCTTTTTGGGCCACTGGATTTGCAGATGTTGCTATCGTACACAATGGACAAATCACAAATTACTGGAAAATGCGTCGTAGATTAGAACAGCGCGATTATGAATTTCGTACTGATAACGATAGCGAGCTTATTGCAGTTTATCTTGCAGATAAATTATCACAAGGAATTAAGTTAAAAGATGCACTTAAAACATCAATTGAAGATCTTGACGGAACATTTTCATTTTTAGTTTCTACCAAAGATGAAATTGGATATGCAAAAGACCACTTAGCCGTAAAACCTATGGTGATGTATGAAACTGAAGACATGGTGGCGATTGCTTCCGAAGAGGTTTCGCTGAATAAACTATTTCCAGGGCAGGCCCTTAATACAAAAGAACCACCACCAGGAACCTATAACACATGGTCACGATCGATCTAGGAAAAACTTCCGTAAGAGAAGGCAATGAAATAATTCGACAATGCGGTAAAGACGGAGAAGATGTCGAAGTAATCAATCCGGATGCACGCCATCACATTGGCGTAGGTTTAATTCATCCCATTACAGTAAAAGTAAAAGGTTCTGCAGGTTATTTCTGTGCAGGATTAAGTGATGCTGCGCACTTTGAAGTGGAGAGTAATGTAGGTTGGGGTGTGGGTGACAACATGTACTCAGGTTCAGTAATAGTTGGTGGGAATGCAGGTGCTATTCCTGGAGTTGCCATACGTGGAGCCGATATAGTAATTCGTGGAAACATGGGTTCTCGTGCAGGTCAAGTTATGAAGGCCGGAACTTTATGTTGTGAAGGTAACGCAAACTTTATGGCTGGTTATATGATGTATGGAGGGCGCATCATTATATTGGGGGATTCAGGCGAAAAAGTTGGCGAGGATATGTCTGCAGGTGAAATATTCGTAGGTGGGAAAGTTGAAGATTTAGGTTCTGACGCAGAGCTTACAGATATCGATAGTGCAGAAATAGATGAAGTAAAGGAATTTTTGGAACGTTATAAAATTCCATTCAAAGGAAGTTTTCAAAAAGTCGTTAATGCAGGAAAGAAACTACGTTACGCAACATCTGAGCAACAAATGCGTAGCATTCCGTTTTTCTCATTTTCAGGCGCATCTGATTATTGGAATCCAAAAATCCAAGAAGATTTATATATTAAGTCTCAAATTGGACGTTATCGTATTCGTGGTTATGGTGGTGCACGACCATTACCTCATTTTTCAGACATAGCATTTAAAAAAGATTTATCTATGGCGGGTGGCGATGTAGATGTTGTTTCTAAAGTAAAAATGCGCACGGAAATCGGCGGCATTAATGGCGCAGAACCTCTTAAATTAAGTATGCCAGTCATGATTGCGCCAATGAGTTATGGTGCTCTAAGTGCATCAACGAAAAGAGCAATTGGACTCGCTTCTACGTTATCCGATATTGCAGAAAATACAGGTGAAGGGGGTATGAGTGATGCGCAACGTGGAGCGGCAAAGCAGCTAATCTTTCAAATGCTTGGAGGGAGGCTGGGTTGGAATATTCATGATATGAATCGTGCTGATGGTTTAGAAATTTATATTTCACAAGGGGCTAAGCCTGGTTTAGGTGGGCAGCTAATGGCTAAAAAAGTAACGCCAGAACTCGCAAAGATAAGAGGAATTCCTGCAGGTATTGATTTACGTTCACCTTCTCGTCATCCAGATATTTTAGGTGCTGATGATTTAGTTATTAAAGTAGAAGAATTACGTGAAGCAACAGGTTATCGTTTACCTGTTAGTATCAAGCTTGGTGCAGGACGTGTCCGTGACGATATAAAAATTGCAGTAAAGGATGGATTTGATTTTGTAGAACTAGATGGTATGCAAGGTTCCACTGGTGCGGGAAGTGCAGAAGTAATCGACTATGTAGGTATACCGACTTTACCTGCCATTATCGAAGCATTAAATGCATTAGATGAGATTGGAAGGCGTGATGATATACAAATTGTTCTCATGGGCGGCATACGCGATGGTGTAGATGCGGCTAAAGCATTATGTTTAGGTGCAGATGCTGTAGCGTTAGGGACTTCTACTATTATTGCAGGTGGATGTATTGCATGTATGCAGTGTCATGTTGGTCAATGTGTTACTGGTATTGCAACGCAAGATCCTGAACATGAAAAACGTTATGAGCCTGAAGTTGAAGCACAAAACATTCATCGTTTCTTAGAAAGTGTTCGTTGGCAGATTGCTACTATTGCAAATGAACTTGGCTATAACGATGTAACACAGTTAAGTCGGGACGATTTGGTGGCGTTAACGCCCGAAGTTGCAGAGATGACGGGCTTGCCATATGAGCCCCAATATGGAGATGCAGACCTTGATATTAAAGTGAGGGCAGCAGGATGAGCACAGTTTATGACATTAATCGAATTTTAATGCCTGAGGTGCCGCCTGATTATGAAGATCACACGGCAGATGTAAATTATGTTCCCGCTCCATGTCAGGTGGCGTGTCCAATCGGCACCGATGCACCTTCTTATATTGGTTATATTTGGGAAGGGAAGTTTGAAGAAGCATTTGAAGCCATAACGGCAACCAATCCTTTTAGTTCTATTTGTGGTCGTGTGTGCGATGCGCCTTGTGAACCTGCATGTAGGCGAACCGATAGTGATGGACCGTTGCAAATCCGTAATTTAAAACGCTTTATCATGGATGAGCTTGGTGCTACCTATGTGCCCAAACCAGTAGAAGTTAAGCAGTCTAAAACTGTAGCCATAGTGGGTTCTGGTCCTGCTGGTCTGACTGCAGCGAATGATTTGTGTGCTGCTGGGTTTGAAGTACATGTATATGAAATGACAGATCGTTTGGGTGGGATGATGATTTGGGGTATACCTGCATTTAGATTACCACCAGATATCATTGAGGAAGATATCAAACGTTTGCTGAAACGTTTCCCAGGTTTACATATTCATTTAAATACAGGGTTAGGTAAAGAAATTACATTAAATGAGCTTAAAGAAAAGCATGATGCCGTTTTATTAACCATTGGCTCGTGGTGGGGAAAACCAATGGGGATTCCCGGCGAAGAAGGGAATAAAAATGTTGTTGATGGAGTAAGTTTTTTACGACATGTAAATGCTGGAGAGCGCCCTTCATTACCAGAAACAGTTGTTGTAGTGGGTGGGGGAGATGTTGCTATGGATGCTTGTCGAGCAGCATTACGATTACCAGGTTGCAAAAATGTAAAAGTTATTTATCGGCGTGGTCCACATGAAATTCCTGCTAGAAAAATTGAGCTTGAAGGAGCAATTGAGGAAGGGATTGAGTTTATATATTTTACTCAACAAACTGCTGTTGAAGAACAAAACGGAAAATTAATTCTCAAATGTGTTAAGACAAAATTAGGCGAAAAAGGTGAAGATGAACGACTTCAGCCTGAAATTGAAGAAGGAAGTGAACACGAAATTGAATGTGGAATGGTGATTGCTGCGGTTGGTCAAAAAGGTGAGTCTGAAGAATTAGCAAAACATAATCTAATGGATGTCGATCGAGTGCAAACAGATTGGGAAACGATGCGCACAAAAGACGCAAAAGTTTTTGCAGCAGGAGATGGTGCATTTGGAGGTTCTACAATTGTTATGGCTATGCAACATGGGCAACGTGCTGCGTACTATGTGAAATCATTTTTATATGGCATTGAAAACCCAATCCCCTATCGGACACCTTATCGAACACGGCGAGTACCTGTTGCACAAGATATAAAATGGGAAAAATTTAATCCACACCATCCTGAATTTTTTGGAGTAGGTGATGATCCTGTAAGTTTTCCTGAAATTGAAGCAACCTACGATTGGGACACTGCGCGCAATGAAGCATCACGGTGCTATCGTTGTGATGCGGAAACGGGTTCGCCAGACTATTCCGTCGCACATCGTGAAGATATTTTTTCTATGGCACGTACAAATCCAGCAGATCATATGAAGTTGAAATCTATGTTGCGAAAACGATTACGTACTCGCACGAATCCTTTTCCTGAAAATCGTGCACCTAATTTAGATGACATTGTATTTTTACCGGCTAACTTATCACGTCTTGTAATTGATCCGTATCGAGAAGCGTGTAATGTCACTATGAATCTTGCCAATAAGCTAGATATGCAACATCCATTTCTAGTAACGGGTTTTGACAATGAAGCGCAAGAAATATTTAAAGCAATGAGTCAAGGATGTGCTATATCGCATACACCTTATTTAGGTAATAAGAACCCTGGTAATGAAACGAGTTGGTTACAACTCAGTTCTAATTTGTCGGATCAAAACAAAGATACAGCAGGGTATATCTATTATCTAGACAAAGATGAAGAACCTGTACCATTAACACCAAATACAGATCATCAAATAGTTGGTTTAGCAATTTCTACGCGCATTAACCTTGAACAAGTCATTGCTAGTTCAATTGATAATAAGCATGATATTTTGGTTTTAGATGGAAGCGGTGATCTTTATCGTAATTGGTCTGAATTAGAATCTGCACCAGATTTTAGTATATTGCGAGATACTATCCGTATTTTGCGCAAAATGAAAAAAGAAGAGATGATTGACATTGTTTATTTTGGGGGCGTGCGTTCTGGCACAGATGCAGCAAAATTAATTGGGTTAGGTGTAAATGCAGTGGTGATGGGAGTTTGTGCTGGACTTGCCATGGGTGGTGAAGTTATTAATAATAATCTTGTGTTTAGCTCAAATTATTCTGACACTGATCGCATTCAAGGATTAGCTAATATTGTTAAAGCAAATTTAGGCGAAGCATCCATGATGGCGCGTTGTACTGGAAAAACTAATTTATATAATGTAGAGCCGGAAGATTTGAGTGCTGTTACCAAGGAAACATCTAAGGTCACAGGGATTCCGCTTTCTGGAGGATGTGTATAAAAACTTTATAGATTTAAATATTCTCCTACAGATATACTTCACTGAATGGTAGTTAAATTCGGCGACTTAAACGCACCATCCATGCTAAATTTTTGCATCGAATCACTATTTTTTAATAAACTATTTATAGGTAAACGACTGATATCATTATCAGCTAGTTTTTTATCTAAACATGTTACATTTCCTAAAGCATTTATCTGATGTTGCTTTAAGTCATACACGCCTTCGATAGTTAATAGTGATTGTTTATATTGATTTGATGAAGATCTGCTAATGCAATCTAAGTTTTCTTTTTCTAGATAAGCAAACCACCTAGGCAATAATGTTGAAATTGATGTTCCAGAAATTAAAGCATTTATTTTAATATCTAGATTTTCATTATTATTTAGAAAAAGGGCATTTCCTTCAGCATGCGCTTCTTCTAAGTTTATTATCGCTTTATCTAATTCTATATGTGAAAAATTATTTAATGCATTCCCAACTATCTGGAGGGAAAATATTTCTAAATTTTTTCCAAAATAGTCAATTAATTCTAACGAACCTTTTTCGCTAACCAAATCAAATTCTGCTTTATTGATGATTAGAAGCTTATCTATCTCAATTTCTACTTTTCCAGTTAATTGTACTTCTAGGGGTGTAAGGTAAGTGAAATGTGGTGCAATTTCTGTTAATAGGGCAGGCCTTATTTTATCTAAATTAACTATTAAATTGAGTTTTTCATTACGTGTTTTATAGATACATTTCCCAGAAATATGTAAATTTTCATTCCTTGCTAAAACATTAAAATCATATACACACCCAACACCCTCTTTATTTGGTGTTAATACAATATTAGCATCAGGCACACGTAATAATGAACCTGAAACATCATCACTTAGCGTTAAATCAGAATTGTTAATTCTAATTTCAGTGAGTGATTCATGATTTGGAAAATCATTTATTGCGCTTGTAGCAATATACATAAGTATTGTTTCAAGTATTTTCCCAGATGCCCCGTCATGTGTATTACCTATGTCAAATTTTAATGCGCCACCTGTAGTGCGAATAAAGCTGATTTTTGGGTTTTGAAATTCTATACCTTGAATCCATATATGATCATTAAAGAATGAGTTAATTTTTACTTCAGCTAAAATATTCGGAGCTGTAGCAAGAATGTTATCCCCATAATCTAGTGCATTAATGGAGCTAAAATGAAATTCTAAAACCCCTTTTATTGGACGTAAACGAGATTTAACAGTATCAAAATCTATGTAATAAGTATGAAATCGATTTTCCAACCCATTTTTCATTAAATGTGATATGAAGGGCAGAGGGACAGGTTTTATAATGCTTACGATTAAGTATGTGATGATTGATAGCATCATCACGGAGAGGAGTGTGATAACAGTCCTTTTAGCCGTAACTAACATGTCATGTTATTTGTTATTCTTGATCATCACTCCATAAGGATCAAGGTTATTTAGTTTAATCATATTCATAAAATACTGTTTTATTTATTTCATGGGCTTGTTCGATCGCTTTTCTTATATAGATAAACACAGTCTGTATCTTCATTTCCATCAAGAATAGCTTTGCCATCTGTTTTAAGGGTTTCTAAAAAATATGTCTGAACGGTTTTGCAGGCCGCAAACGTTAATGCTTGTTTGTAAAGCCAAATATCATCTTCTTCATCAACACTATGTGTTTTAAACATAGTATCTTTAGGGTCCGAGGCTATGCCTACATACCAATCATGAAAGTCACCGCCAAACTCTTTCATATAGGCGAGAATTTCATATTTAATTTGTTGTACGCTATAAATCATAAGTTTAGAAAAAACTATTAGCAATCGCTTAAGATGGCGAAGGGTACATAGCGACTTGCATATCGTCTGTCCCTGTTTTATTACGCCATTGTTCAAATAAAGTTACACCCATTGCTTTTTCTTCTGCTGACATGCTTTTTACAACAGACTCTAATGCATTAAGTGCAGTGCCAATTCCATGTTGTGAAGCTAATGTCAACCACAAATATGCTTTAACTCGGTCTTTTTCCACGCCATCGCCATGTGCGTACATATACCCAAGTCGTGACTGTGAAGGGTAATGACCTTGCTTTGCAGCTTTTTCATATAACTCTGCTGCATATTCTGTATTTTCATCTACACCTTCACCTTTTGCATACAATACAGCTAAATTAAATAAGCCATTAACGTCATTGTTATCCGCTGCTGCTGTTAACCATTGAATAGCTTTATCAATGTTCTTTTCCGTACCTTGCCCCATAAAGTACATTGCGCCTACATTTGCTTGTGCCATAGCATGCCCTTGTTCTGCGGCTTTTTTATACCAAGCCAACGCATTTGCATCGTCAACTTCTACACCATCACCATTAGCATAAAGAGAACCTAACCATGATTGTGCTTCAGGATTTCCTTCATCAGCTTGAATTTTCCAAATTTCTCGTGCTTTTTGATAATCACCTTGGCTATAGGCTTGGCGTGCCATGTCCATAGTATTCTCCTTATTATTCATACTGATTTAAATGCTAACGTCTAATATTGTTACTGTATAAAGGTGCATTCCAATAATATTCATATTCAGTTTCTATTTGTTTGAATATGTATTGATGAAATGTATAAGCTGCCATACTAGTTTCAACAGGAACCATATCCTGTGTAAGCTCTGGTGCTCCTGGTGCCGTTAGTTCATCGGTTTGTTTTTGCATAGAATGCGCGTTATCACAAATCATGCGTATATAGTCTTGCCATTCAGAAGGTAACGGTGAATGTTCAAGCTCTGAGCTTTGTTTATTTTTTCTAAACATCAAAGTTCGCAAAGTAGATTCACCCATGCTAGTGGGTTGTAGGATCACGCTTACAACAAAAGTGGGGTGTGTAATTAAGATTAAATTAGGAAACAGCCAACTTAGCTCAATGTTTTCAATATTTTCTTTTGTAATTGCACCAATTTCATGGGTCGATAACTTTGGTGCAGTATAGCTAGTAACATCAATTACGCTTTCAGTGTTATTAGTACAATGTTTACGAATTCCTTGTGAATCAAAAAATGCACGACCTGCAAATTTCCAATTTGATGCACAATCAAACCATTCGCTATTTTCTAATACAAATTCATCCGATAAACATGAGAGTATTGCATTAGGTAATTGCTCTAAATCTTCAGTTAGATCGTTGCATTGTTGGTCTAAATTTATAAAAACAAATGAACCTAAGGTTTTTACTTTGACAGGTAATAGTCGTTCGGGAATTAACCCTAAATATTGGTGCATGGTTGGTGTGTTTTCACCAATTTCTTTCACACGTATGACTTGGCGGTCTCGACTGTAACCACAAGATGTGAAGGAACATTTAGTTTTCTTTCCTGTTTGGCATTGTGCAGGTACTGCACGACACCCTCCATGTTGTGCTTTATTGAAACGCCCAATTAAGTTACCGTCATTTTCTCTTTGTACATGTATACCATGCTGCCCCACTGTATAAGGCAGCATGTCTCCAGGGTTTGGTATTTCTTTTGTTGAACCAATTGCAATCCAGTTGCGTGTCCACAGTTTTTCATCTTCTAAATCATTGAAAATTTTAGACTGATATGAAAAAAGCGGCAGTACTGTAGCTTGCCCAAAAGGTTGATTTGTAGTTTTATATAAATCTACGTCAGTTAGATCTATATCATTTTCTACATAGCCCATGTCTGGATGAAATTCCATATGCACCATCCAACTAAATTTGAATTTTAAGATCTGGGTATCATTGACACTATATGTGTCAATGATACTTACAGATTTATACTCTTAATACATTTTGGTATATCAAAAAACTACCAAATGTTGATTTACATTAGATCCTTATTTGCTCTTCTTATTCATCGCTGGATCATGGTCAGCACGACCACGATGGACAATGGCATCCTTAGGAGGTTCTGGTAATGGACCATCTTTAGAGAATCGGTCAAGAACATTACCTACTAAAGTAGAAATGTTATTTTTACCGTTATTCCAAGGTAATGATCCACAGAAAGCGATAGAACTAAATGCAAAACATCCGCCACCATTAGGTGTTTCGTGGAATGCGATATCAGAACGCACACGTGGATGTTGAGTTCCGTCGATACCTTGTTGGCTGAAGCCGTAGTCTTCCATAACCAGTAGATAGGCTTCGGTATGACGACCGGCTGAGGTAGCACCCACTAATGTATGAGGTGGAGAACCTAACATGGTGTCTACGATATCCAACTCGGTACCTGCAGCACCGCCGCCCACCAAACCAAAGTTACCAATTTTCTCATCGTAATCGATACCTTCAAATGCCCAGGAGATTCGAGGATCGTTACTTTCATAAGTACGAGAGTAGTAAGATGAAATATCAAATCCTTCTGAAGACATACCTGTTCCCGCAACAGAGTGTAGATATCTACCACGGTAACGCCACATACCACCGAGTTCACCGGTGCCTTGGTGATAGTATTCACCAGGGTCTGCACGCCAAGTACGAATACCTGACTCACAACGACGCATTTCGGTGATAACCCCTCGGCCTAAATCATCATAGGCTGGATGGAATGAGTGTATCCAATACCATGCGTCTGCACCCATATACATGAGACGCCCACCCTGTTGCGTGTAGTTATGTAACGCATCTAATTGTGGACCACTGTTATGCTCAGGGTGAGAGCCAGTAATGATGACGTTATAGTTTTCAAGTCTTGCGAGACCATCATAGTTAACATCTTCATCAGTAATACAATCATATTCATAGCCCATTTCTTCTAACCAGTAAATCAAATGAAGATCTGCTGGATATTGCCATGGGGCTTGCATTAAAAAGTGGTCGTACTTCGGACGAATACTTAAAATGGGCCGTAAGCGTGATGATAAGCATAGTCCGCTACCATCAGTATGAGTGTCGTAAATGGAGCCACCATACTCACGATGTTCACTTAAGAACATGTTTTGGTCTTGCATGATGGGTACACGGTAGACTAATAGCTCAGCTCCGCCTGCATTATTTGCTAAATGCTCATTCGCATAAGCCATGTAACTTATAGTCGGTACCATGAAAGCAATTTTGGACTGCTCTTTACCAACCTCAGGTACTACCCAAAATGTTACGTACTCTTCATCTCCTTCATCAGTGGTAAGCTTTGCTGCATAAAATTTACTGCTCGTGCCTTCTGGTACATTCCATTCGAAATCAACATCCCAACGTGCGTCATCTACATCATCATCATGAAAATGTATTGCTCCATATTCTTTTGGTGCATGTTTCCAATCAAAGTTGTGTCCAGTGAAATTATGCCCTGTCATAGCGCGAGTAGGGCAGTTAATGATATCTAAGTGATATAGGTAAGGCCCATGATCTGTGCCCTTTCTTGTACTAATGCAATCAGAGAAATCCCAAGATCCCACAATGGCTTCAGATAAAGGACCCGTAGGACCACAATGTCGTCGTTCCGTTAAGCCCGGTTGTGCTCCTAACTTCATGGTCTCAATTTCTTCACGACTTAATGCTCTTCGACATAAGCGTGGGCTATCAATTTTACCGTTGTAATGTCCTGCCATCACCATGCCTGCGGGGCGTGAAGCTTGAGCTTGAGGATCAGAGTCAGCGCCGCCAGCATAAGCGGCAACTGCAAAAGGAACACCTGAAGTGTGTTCAATTTTTCCACTTACTTTTTGTGTTACAGGAGGTATTTCTGGATCTAAGGCATAAACAATTTGTGGTTCATGATAAAGAGTTGCTTGACCTGTAGAGGCATCAAATGTAGCCGCAACAAAATGCCAAGCATGATCACGAATTGGAGCATCTGTTGTAATACTTGTTCCATTAATTCGTAATTCTAAACATCCGTTTTCATTTATAAAGAGTCCATAGCCTTTCCCGTTGCACCATTTTGTCATTAAGCCTTGTGCACCATGTCGCCAGTACTTTGGGTGTGTTTTTGGAGTGGTTGGCCAGATCCAACATTGCATGGTAAATGATTCAACTTGTAGATGAACATTGTCCTCTACATATCCATATGAACCACTATAAATGGTTTGTGGTCGACCATTATGTTCACCATTACAATTTGCATCTACATTTTCTTCAATAAATCCTGGTCCACGTGGGTTAGTATCTCCATGGATCATTTTTACAATTTGACAATTATATTTTTTAGGACCATCGCAATTCACATGGAATTTGATGGTTTTACCTGGGTTGACACCAAATCGATCAGCGTAACCCGTTAATCTCATTGCACACATATCTTTTCTCCTCTCTTATTCTTATCGTATAGAATTATTTTTTAATTAATAATGTGTAAGCCTTAATTAGGTTACGGTCCAATTATCATTGCGTCGTTTCCAACCTTCATTGAAGTGCTCGGGATATCCATCTTCTTCATCCAATTCATCCAAGCGCATTAGGAAAATATCGTGTTGTGGATCTTGTTCATTGTCATATACTTTATCGTTGACAAATTCTGGAGGCACACCTCGAATTCCTGAAAGTCGTCCGATACGCCATTCTTTTTCAACCTTTGTGCAAATCACTACTAATTTTCCACCAAAATTACCTGGCATAGCTGCGCGCATGCGTATTAGCACTTTATTTAGCAAAGGATCATCTGTGAATCCGTCAGTAACAACAGTAGTATCTCCTGGAGTCTCGCATTTCATGATGGTGCAACCAGCCACACCTTTCATAGATTCGATACACTCCTTGTGGGTTTTGATGAGTCTTTCGCGTTCAGGCGTCCCTTTTTTTGGTATTGATATCATGGTTTATCCTCCGCAATTGTTAGAAAAAACAGTAGTAGTAGACAATCACAACCGAACAAAATGGATTTTGATGGTGTGGATAAATTTCTGATCTAGACGATCTTTATATTATTTTATTAGGCAGTACTAGCCAAAAGTCTACTGTCTTATGGCCATAAGTGAATCATATATACACATTTTGGTCAATACATTGAGCTTAATTTATCGACTGAAATGAATAGAGCTCTAGTCAATCAAAGAGACAAATATCAATTTTAATATTTTCAGCAAGCATGAAATATGAGGATAATTAATTTAGATTAATCAAAAGGATAAGTGATTAATATAGAATAAAAATGAAATAAATATGCAATAAATTTATTTAGTTCAGGCGCAAAGAAGGCGCATGTACAATAATTGTAGAGAGAGTGATCACGTAAGGTTACAAAAGTAGAATTTCTTATGAAAAAATTCTTATATAAAGGCTTATGTATTAGAAACGATTAATATAATCACAAATACCAATTTAGCCAGCTAGATTGTTAGATGTTGCTCTACTAATTCTTCGGTTAATTCACTTATTGGCCCTTGTGCAACAGATCGTCCGATATCCATGATGACAAACATATCTGCCAGTTGTTTTGCTATCTTTATGTGTTGCTCGGTCAGAACTAATGTCATTCCCATCTCTTTATTCAAGTGGTGTAGAGTGTTTTGAATTTCTTCTACTATATTTGGCTGAATACCTTCTGTAGGTTCGTCAAGTAATAATACTTTAGGGTCAGTAGCTAGAGCACGCGCAACCGCTAGTTGTTGTTGTTGACCACCTGATAGTAATCCGGCGCGCTTATCTAGATTATCAGCAAGATAGGGAAATAATTTTAAACATGAATCGGGTAGTTTATTCTCATTATCATTTCTTGCAAATGTACCAAGTACAATATTTTCGCGTACACTAAATTTACCTAGTATCCTTCGACCTTGAGGGACATAGCCTAGCCCTGCATGTGATCGTAGATGTGTTGCTTTTTTAGAAAAATCTTCTCCATTAATTTTCAGTGTTCCCTCCATGCTAGTAGTAAGACCCATTATAGTTTGAAGTAAGGTTGTTTTACCTACTCCATTTCTACCCAATACACATAGACATTGACCTTCTTGTAAAGAAATACTTACGTCTTGGATAATGGGTGTTTTTCCATAATAGGAAGTAACATTTTCAAGTTCTAACATGTTAGTTAATTCCTTCCGTGCCTAGATACACTTCTTTGACTTTTGGATGCTGCTCAATTTCTGATAAGGTTCCTTCAGCAAGCATTTTTCCTTGGTGCATTACTGAAATTACATCTGCAATGCTTTTTACAAAGGACATATCGTGCTCAACTACAACTAGAGTGTGATCACCTTTTAATTCTTTAAAAATCTTAGATGTTTTTTCTGTTTCTTGTTCTGTCATTCCTGCCGTTGGCTCATCCATTAACAACAATCTTGGTTTTTGCATCAACACCATGCCTATTTCTAGCCATTGTGTTTCACCATGTGAGAGCAAGCCTGCAATATCATCTAAGCGATTTCCTAAGCCAGCTAATTCAATAATTTCATTAAAATGTTTTTTTCCTTTTTTATTAGAAAAAGGATTCATGTTTTGAAAAGGGCCACGCTTTTCTGTGAGCGCAACTTGAAAATTTTCACGTACAGTGAGTTCTTTAAAAACAGCTGGAATTTGAAACTTACGCCCAACTCCTAAGCCTACAATTTGTCTTTCAAGTAGTTTAGTGATGTTTTTACCATCAAAATGTACAGTCCCTGAGGTAAGCTTTTGTCGACCAGTTATTAAATCTAAAGAAGTAGTTTTACCTGCACCATTAGGACCAATTAAACAACGTAACTCACCTTCATTTACACTGAAATCAAATCCATTAACGACTGAATAATCATTATAAGTTTTTGTAACTTCTTTTAATTCTAGTATTGCCATTATGCTGCCTGCTTGATTCCGTTGTTGTTACTAGAAAACTTACCTAAAATTGTTTCAAATAGGCCAGTAAGACCTTTTGGAAGAAATAAAACAACAGCAATGAAAACTGCGCCAAGAATTATAAGCCATAGTTGTTGAAATTCATCGCCAGCATAGCTTTGGCCTAAATTAATTAAGAACGCTCCTAAAATTGCGCCAAGTAATGAAGTACGTCCACCTACTGCAGCCCAGATTACCATTGAAATACTTAGTGTAATTTCCATTGATGTCGGCGAAACATATTGGACTATCATCACATACAAAATACCAGCGCAAGCAGCAATAAAGCCAGAAAGAGTGAATAATACAGTTTGATAATATGCAACGTTGTAACCTAAAAATCGTGCACGCTCAGGATCATCTCGCATCGCTTGCACAATGAGGCCAAATTTTGTATGTAGCAAAAATTTTGTGCCTAAAGTTAGAAAAGCTAAGAAACCTAAACAAATCCAATAAGCGGTACTGCTATATGGATCTATTTGTGTACCAAATATTTCAAAAGGAGAGGGAGGTGAAATGCCATTAAAACCAGCCGTAAAAGGTTGCATATCGTATACAACTGCATACCAGGCAGCTAACATGGCTAAAGTCATAATGGCGACAAACACGCCAACGACTCTTGCTTGAAACATCATATATCCAAAAAATAAAAAGAATAAAGTAGGGATGCCGAGTGCTAAAGTTAATCCCATTGGGGTTGACCAGAACGGTTCCCAAACTAAAGGTAATGTTTCTAGCTCATTCGTCAACATAAAGGTTGGGATTGGGTCGGACTCAGGATCTTGAAACTGCATTTGCATAGTGGCACCCATTCCGTATGCACCCATGCCAAAAGCAATGCCTTGCCCCAAACTTAATATTCCGCCATACCCCCAGACTAGTGACACTGAAACGGCAGTGATGGCAAAGACCAGGTAACGTGCATATTGGTTTAGCGAAAAAGGGTTATCAAATATAAAGGGTAAAAGTCCTAACAATACAAATATTGCTATATAAACTGCCCATTGTGCTTTGCGGTTGTGATAAAGGTTCCCATTCATGTTGCTAATTCTCCATCTGCTATTGTTATTTTCATTTAATGCTTAGCGTCTTGTAGCTCCTTCTGAAATGAGTCCTTGAGGACGAAACCTGAGAAACACAACAATTAAAGTGAATAATATGAAACGCGCAAATGTTTCATTGGTAAAGTATGAAAAGATTGAGCTTAGCTCGCCAAGAATGCCTGAGCTGAACATGCTGCCAACAAGTCCAATTCCACCCACCACAACAACAAGAAAGGCTTCGACAATATATCCCATTCCCATATCAGGAAATAATGTTTTTAGTGCACCAAACAATGCTCCGGCTACACCTGCTAATCCTGCTCCATAAGCAAAGGTTAAACTGTAAATTTTATTCGCATCAATGCCAAATGATGCTGCCATTTCTTTGTCTTGCATTACGGCGCGTACTCTGATCCCTAAAGTAGTTTTATACATTAGGTACCATGTCACGGCTCCGATCGCTATTGCAAATATAATAATGAAAAGCCGTACACCCGATAAGTGAATGAAATTAGCTTCTATTTGGAAATCAAGCCATTTAGGGACACCAACATATTTAGGTTCGCCGCCAAAAATTAAACGAATCCCTTGTATTAAAATTAGAGACAACCCCCATGTTGCTAAAAGTGTATCTAGCGGGCGCTGATACAGTGTCCGGATTATCCCTCGTTCTATTGCCCATCCAATTAATGCCATCACAATAAACGCCAGAGGTAAGCAAAGAAGAAATGGAACACCTAAAAAATGTTGAAAAACATAGGTTGTATATGCGCCTAGCATTATGAATTCGCCATGCGCCATATTGATGACTCCCATGGCACCATAAATGATGGTCAAGCCTAGAGCTGCAATGAAAAATATACTGGCGAGGCTAACACCTATAAATAATGAATTAAGAAATGGATAGAGAGAAAAGGGAGTCCAAAAATCATGTACGCTCATTACCTATATTCCTCCTGAAAATAACTTGAGTACTGAAAGAGCCAAGGCTATAGCTCTTATTTAGTTATCCAGTTTTATGTTTTTATTTGAACGAGCACGTAATAATTATTATTTTGTGCTCTAATATTTTTTCCATCACAGCTCAAATAAAGAAGCGATGGAAAAAATAACTAAGCCCACATGATACGGCGACTTATTCACAGTCGCCGTATATGTGATCAAAAAAACACCTTCTTAAAGTACGTTCTTCTTAATTTTTCCATCAGGAGTATGTAGGCCATCTGCTTTACATACACCGCGTTCTGGGTAGATAGACATCGGATCGGGTGGTACATGCTCATCCGCAGCTTTCACAATTGTAAACTGACCGTCAGCACCACATTGACCAATTTTTGGTTTCAACCAAATGTTGAAGTTATCTGGATCAATCCAAACTTTACCTTCTGGTGAAACATCATCTTCAACTGTAATGTTGCCTGAAACATCGCGAATCATACGTGGGGTAATTTCTTCAATGTTACCAGTCTCTTTTAATGCCTTCTCTAAGCCATATTTAAATACATAGAACGACAGATAAGTCTCTTCCATATTATAGTGGGTTACACCGCCACCGCCGTATTTACTAGATAAATAACCGTCTACAAACTTGTGGTTAGTCGGGTTATCTAATGTTTGGAAATAAGGGGCTGATAAGAAGTGACCTGCACCTGCTTCAGCGCCCATTGCACGGATTTCGATTTCACCCGTAGTTAATGCAGCAATTGGCAATTTGTCTGACTTAAAACCTTCTTGTAAGAACTGTTTATGCATAGCGATATCCGAATCACCCACAACAGTTGAGAAGATAAAGTCTGGCTTTTGTTGGCGAACCTTATTGAAAATTGGAGTGAATTCAGAGCCACCTAGAGGCACGTAGTCTTCACCAACAATTTCGCCGCCTGCACGTTCTAACCAAACTTTAGCGTTTTTATTTGATTCTTTTGGCCAAATATAGTTTGAGCCAATCAAGTAACACTTCGGTCCAAATTCTTTTGCCATGAATGGAATTAAGTCAAACGAGTGTTGATTCGCTAATGGGCCAGTATTAATGATATTTTGCGTGCACTCACGACCTTCATAACAGGTTGGGTAGTAGAAAAGATGGTCACGTGCCATCACAATTGGCGCTACCGCTCTACGGCTAGCAGAGGTATATCCACCAAATGTTGCAATTACACGATCTTTTAAGATTAGTTGACTAATTTTTTCTGAATACACTTTAATATCAGACTTGGCATCAATCACAACGGGCTCAAGCATTTTGCCTGCAACACCACCCGCAGCATTAATTTCGTCAATTGCATACAATCCTACTTGCGTAGAATCATTTTCAATTACGGCTAAGTTGCCTGTTTGTGACCAGAGCAATCCAACTTTTATTGTTTTATCACCTTTTTTAATCCATGGAGCTGCAGCAGTTGCTTTAGGAATGTATAGGGATGGAAATCCCACAGCAGCTGCAGTTGCGCCAACTGCGGATCCTTTTAAGATCGCACGTCGCTTCTGACTGATAGGCTTATCTTTCATAAATCCTCCTTACATTGAGACGGTTGAGCTGTGCAGCGAGCCAAGTTTTTCTGGTAGATTCAATGGTTTTGACATAGCCTTTGCCAATCTCAAGATTGCATAATGTAGATTATTAAATTATTTTTGGCGTTGTAGTTACTATTTACTACATATGGCCATAAGTATATATACTTATGGGCTATAGTGAATCATATGCAGGTCATTAGGTCAATAAATACTAGCTTAAGTATCGAATATAATGGCTAGAAACTCTGTTATATAGATTTAAGGTTAAACCTTGGAAATACAGCATTCATTTAAATGGCAAAAAGCATCTTAATTTTGATTGATAAAGCTGACAAAAAATATTAATTTTTCAATTACTTGAGAAATTTATTGCATTCTAATTCTTTGCTCTTTATCTTGGTCAATATCGTGTATTTAGCAGATTGTAATAGTTTAGAAGTACAAGTAAGTCTATTGATTGAAGGTTAATAAATGAACAAAACGTTGGCACACATATAGATGAATATAGATTCTTCAATTTTTAGAATTGTAATTGCAGATGATCATGCATTGGTTCGTGGAGGTCTCGTTCAGCTCGTGAAGTTAGTTGAAGAGAATGTAGAAATCATTGAAACCAATGATTTTGAGCAAACATTAGAATATCTAAGTAAAGGGGATGCGGTTGACTTGTTACTGATGGATCTTTTAATGCCGGGGATGAATGGGATGGATGGTATTAAACAAATTTGTAAAGACTGGCCAGATGTGCCTGTCATAGTTGTATCGGTACGAGAGAATATTGCAGCCATTCGCAATGCATTAGCAGCAGGTGCAATGGGTTATATTCCTAAAACTTCATCTCCAGACGTAATGATGAGTGCCATTAAATTAGTTTTATCTGGTGGTGTGTATGTTCCTCCACATGTTTTGGGTGCGAACTCGTTACAAGAGGAGCAAAATCTAGTGCAAGGTGGATTGAAAGATTCTTCTAAAACTTCTTCACATGGGCAAGGTGTTGCACAGCTTACACAACGGCAGTTAGAAGTATTAGATCTTATGGCATTAGGTAAACAGAATAGAGATATTGCAAATGATCTTGGATTAAATGTTGGTACAGTAAAAATGCATTCATCAAGAATTTTTAAAACCTTAAACGTGCAAAACCGTACAGAAGCTGTCGCAATGTACACACAATCAAAAAGGGATAGTTAAAATCAATAAATCTAAGCTAGATGTAGTCTGATTTTATATAATTTTTGATTTTACCTATATTTATGAGACCGAAACTTTTAGTTGATTTGTAAACTGTGAATTTTCTTCAGACTCTATTATCAAGTGAGAGATTAATGCTCTTAATTTAGCAGGATGGACTGGTTTAGATAATACACGGTATCCATGATCCGCAATTTTTCGCACTTCACTTGTATCAGCTTCTCCGGTGATAATAAACGCAGGAACGAGATAGCCGAGTTTTTTAATTACATTGCTTATCGCTTGTACACCATTGACGCTTCCTGGCAAACGATAATCTGCAATTATTAGGTCGGGTATATTATATGGATCAAACATTAAGTACTCGGCTTCTTGAGCTGATTTTGCACAAGTTACCTTGCATTCCCAAGATTCAAGAAGATGTGTAGTTGCATCCAAAACCATAGCATCATCTTCGATAAGTAATATGGATGTATTACTTAAATCAAAAAAACTAGTTTCAAATGGTCGTGATTCGACATTATCTGCAGGTTTTTCACCCAATTCTACGATTACAGCAAATCGTGATCCCTTATTTACTTTTGAAGAATGTTCTATTTGATGGTCTAAACAAATTGAAAGTCTTCGTACAATAGCTAAACCAAGACCTAACCCTTTACCTCGATCTCGCTCTTTATTATCAAGCTGATGGAAATCATCAAAGATTGCTTCCCGTTGATGTTTTGGAATACCAGGGCCTGTGTCTAAAATCTCTATTGAGAGTTTTCCTATTCTTCGTCTGCATCCTAATAACACACGTCCAGAATTGGTATAACGGATAGCGTTTGCTACAAAATTACCAATGATTTGTTCTAATAAAACTGGGTCACTTCGCACATAAGCAGAAGAGGGAATGATATGTAAAGCAATTCCCTTGCGGTATGACATTGGTCGAAAGCCACGTGCTACTCTGTGTAAAATTTCTTGAACTGGAAAGTCTTCGATTTGAGGTTGCACTGCTCCTGCTTCAAGCTGAGATACATCGAGAATTGCATTTAATAACCGACCCGTTGAAATCGAGACTGCATCAATATCAGATACAATTTTAAGGGTATCTTTGTCTTTGACTTTTTGTTGTAGTGCTGTGATATACATTTGCATAGCATGCAATGGTTGTCGTAAATCGTGACTTGCTGCTGCTAAGAATTGTGACTTTGCACGGTTTGCTTTTTCGGCATCTTCTTTTGCATCCCGAAGATCTCTATCTTGAGCACTTAAATCGTGCTTTAACTTATTAAAACTCCTACTCACCATACCAAGCTCGTCCCCGCGAGACATTAATTCTTTTTCCATTGCGGAATCTTCAACGTTGTGAAGAGCACTAATAGAGTTAATGGTGTCAGTTAAGGCATGCAATGGATTAGAAATATTTCTTTTCACCACATAGTAAAAAATGGTAATTACAATACATATAGTTATTATTGAGGCAAGCACGGTGAAGCTTGAGGCAGTGCTTTCAACACGATCTGCATAATTGACTGATGCATCGTTAAGATTACTTAGTTCGCCAACAAGCGTATCCAATTCAGTGATGAGTGTTTTTTCACTGGCTTCGACATCGGATACCATTTCCATGCCCATTAAAAAAGAGCCATCTTCTACATGACGGAATATTTTTTCAGCACGAACATTATGAATACGACTTGCATGTCTAAGGCTAGAGAGTTGGCGTAATAAGTTTTGACTATATTCTTTGATTAAATTATTTTCAGCATTATTAAGAGAAACTGCTTTAGTAATTAGTTTGTCGGCCCAAGCAATCTCTTCATTGATACTGCTATAATCTTCTTGGTATCGTCCTCGTGCGGCAATATAAGCTTCTTCAGCTTCTTTGTCGTAAACCACTCGATCACCAACAAATATAATATCTTTTAAATTTAATCTACTGTCTTGTATTTGATGACGTATTGATTCTGATGAATTAAATAATGGTAAATATAGATCAGACATTTGCTTAACTACATTACCTACAGAGCTAATTTGTGATAGAGCTATTGTAGTAACAACAGAGTACGAAATAATCTCAAGAAAAATAATGGATAGAATTTTTTGTCCAACAGACATTCTATTTATTATGTTTTTTAGATTATTTTTCATGCGCCAGTCAAATTAATAAAAGTTATAAATGATTTTGAAAAGTTAATTAGGATGCTGCTTTAACCAATTTGCCACTTGGTAAATGTAAACCTATACTCGTGCATTCGCCTCGTTGAGGATAGAGTATGTACGGATTGGGCGGTATTGCTTGATCTTGTTGGAATAATAACTCTACTTGTCCTTGTGCATTAAACATTCCAATTTTAGGGGTTAGCCAGCTATTAAAATTACTTGGGTCAATTCTAACAGCGCCTTCAGGAGACTCTTGCGCTGTTAATGATAAGCCTGCTGAGTATTGTCGTACCATAGTAGGATTAATTGCTGATTCGCCTTCGTTAGCAACAATGTTCTCGATGGCTTTCTTGAAATATAGAAATGTTAAGTATGTTTCTTCCATGTTGTAATGCGTAACACCACTTTCTCCATAAAAACTTCCAAGAAATTCTTCTACAAATTTACGATTAGTTTCATTCTCTAAGCTTTGAAAATAAGGTGCCGAAAGTATATGGCCTTCTCCATATTCCAAACCCATGAGTTTTACTTCCATTTCTGATGTTGTTAAGGATGCGGTGGGCAACTTATCAGGACTGAATCCTTCTTTAAAATATTCTTTTCTAAAATAAATATCGGAGTCACCAACTACAGTAGAAAAAATCCAATCAGGCTGTAGTTGTTTTATTTTCTTAAATATGTGATCAAATTTACCATGACCAAGCGGTACGTATGATTCGCCCACTATTTTACCACCAGTGTTATTAAGCCAACGTTGAGCATTACGATTTGATTCTTTTGGCCAAACATAGTTGGAGCCGATAAAATATGCTCTAGGACCAAAATTATTTACCATAAATGGAATTAGATCATAAGAGTGTTGATTAGCTATGGGGCCAGTACAGATAATATGTTGCCAACATTCTCTACCTTCATAACAAGTTGGATAATAAAATAATCCATTATTCAAAGTGACTAATGGCATCACGGCACGTCGACTTGCAGATGTATATCCACCAAATGTTGCCAATACATTTTCATTTAACATTAAGTGTTGAATGCCTTCACGGTAGGTTTTCATGTCAGATTTTGCGTCAATTACGATTGGTTCGATTTGAAAACCAGCAACGCCACCATTTTTATTAACTTTATCAACCCAGTACAAACCAACATCTCGGGAAGGTTTTTCAATGACACTAAGATGACCGCTTAAAGACCAAAGTAAACCAATTTTTATGGTGCCTTGTTTTGTAATCCAAGGTGAGAGTGGCTTTGCGCTAGTTAATTTTGATATAGGTGTTAATGCTGATAGCGAAGCCACAGCACATGATCCTTTTAGTAGGTTTCGACGGTTTATAGCCATAGATTAAAACTACCAGGCAAGTTTATGAATAACAAAATATTAATTCATTAATTGCAAGGATGTATACCTATAAAATAAATGGTTAATTAAATGGTGTAGCCTACTATATATAGGTCGTTATAGACTGCATTAATTCATGGAATTTAGACTTCTGGGGCAAATGCGGCTAATGCAGAGTGTCCTATAATTTGACCATTAAATTCTTGCATGGCTTCAAGCACGCAATCCCAACAATATTCTGCTGAAGCACTTTCAACTAGTACTAAATAATTAGTTAATGCATTGAGATCATTGCGAATAATTATTGCACTGATGCGTGCCAGAGAAGTTTGTGCGACCATATTATTTCCAAACTTATTAGTGCGTAAATCAATTGCGCATAGTTTTGAAAACATATCTGGTGTGAAAATTCCGGAAATCGAAAAACACGCATGACTTTCTTGGCGTGGCATGATAAACCCGCATGCTTCAGTACTTTGCGTGAAATCCTGATGCCATGTGTCTTCAAGTGTACTCGGTACATTTGTTTCATGTTTAATGTTGTCTAAAATCAAAATATCGTTACTTCCAAGTCTTGCGATTACACAGCCATTCGAATCATTAAAGGAAGTATTTATGTTTGCTGGAATTTGGATATTATTTTTTATTAGCCAGTCGCACGTACCAAAGCCTTTGAAGCCAATTCTTTGTATATAGCTTAAATCACTTAGAGCTAAATTATTTGCAAAGTTAATCTCTTCCTTTGGGTCTGTTATGGAAGAAACGACAGCATAATTGTTCCTTTCTGACCAAGTGATTTCTGGCTCGTCAAACTTTCGATATTGAAAACTACGTCGTGGATATTGAGTAGGACTTATTACAGAATCATTCATAGTTGCTACATTTCTTGGCGTTTATTCTCAGGGTCGTAAAAAGGAACACTGCATACTGTTGCAGTTATAATTTCACCATTAGTAAGTTTAATATCAATTTTAGAATTTTCTTCTGATTCATCTGGCAAGACAAATGCCAAGCCAATAATCTTGTTCAGGCTAGGTGAGTGCGAAACAGATGTAACACGACCTGCAATTTCATTGTTTTTTATCACCAAATTACACTCTTGCGGCATTGGTGAATCGGATGAAAGAGTAAATCCCACTAATTGGCGACTAAGAGGTCGATTATTTATTACTTCAATTGCACGTTTCCCTTGGAAGAAAATTTTTTTCTTAGCAATGGCCCAACCCATATTGGCTTCTTGTGGGATGGTTAGGCCATCTGTATCTTGGCCAACAATTATATGGCCTTTTTCAAGACGTAGAAGTCGCTGTGCTTCTACACCGAAAGGACAGATATCAAATTTTTCGCCTGCCTTCATAAGTGAATCCCATAATGCCTCTCCTTGACTGGTTGGTACATGAATTTCATAACCTAATTCACCGACGAATCCGACTCGCAGTAAACGTGCCGGAATATTAGCAATACGTCCAGTTCGAACTTCCATATACGGAAACTGTTGCGCACCCAGCTGAATATCATCCGTTAAGCTGGCCAAAACTTCACGAGAATTGGGTCCTGCCAAATTTACTGCAGCATATGCTGAAGTTACATTAGCAATGTCAACATTCAGATTCCATTCGCAATTCCAACGCAACATATTACGATAAACACCATCTACACCTCCGGTAGTTGCGGTTACATAAAACTGCTGCTCATCCATGCGGCATGCAACACCATCATCGATAATTGCTCCAGTAGAATCAGTCATTAATACATAACGTGAACGATTGATAGGTTGCTTTGTATAGGCAAAGGTATACATACGGTTCAAAAACTCTGCAGCATCAGGGCCGCGAATTTCTAATTTTCCTAAGGTCGAAACATCTACAATCCCTACGTTATTTCTTACTGCTAAATTTTCATTTTTTATACTTCCCGCTTTATTTTCTTGAACTCCATAATATGCTGGTCGCAACCATAAACCTGCAGGCATCATTTGAGCATTACATTCTAAGTGACGGTGATGTAACGCTGTATGTTTAACAGGTTGATAAGCTTTTCCTGCAAGGTGTTGAACGTATTCTGGTGAAAAAGGTGGTCTTTGTGTTGTAAGGGTCACACTTTTTAATGAACGTTTTGCTTGTTTTGTTACTAAACGCATATTATTAAGTGCAGAAAATTTTCCTTGTGATGGCCCCATTACTACAGTGGAGTAACGTTTCACTAATTCTAAATCATCGTAACCATCTTTAACGGCGTTAATGATGTCTTTAATTTGTAAGTCTTCATCATAGTCGATGAATTCTTTACCTTTTGGGTGAGGAAATATAGGCCAAGGGTAGTTTTGCTCGCTTACAAGAGTATCTTTAGTTACTTTAGGTGGCTCTTTGCTAGACAATCCAGCTTTTTTTGCAGCACTCCATCCAGCATATTTGCCATCAGTTAAAACTGCATCCAGATCAAATACAGAATTTAAAGAACCTGTGATTACAGATTGTCCATGAGTGGGAAGTTGTTTGACTTTTAATATTGCATCAGTCTCATCATATTCTAATAGACCTCCAGAGTGACAAAGTATTTGTGCTGCTGGAGAATATCCGGTACACATGCAAACGACATCACAATCGAATGTTCTTGGCTTTCCTGATGTAGTACCTTCGCTTGTAATTTTGTCAACGATTGCGTGTGTAATGCTGCGTTTTCCTGCTCCTGGAATTACTTCATAAACAGTAGACCCATATAGTATTTGAACTTTATTGTTTTTAATAGCTGCGGCAAGCGGAGATAGTTTTGGTTCTGTGCGCATTTCTACTAGAGCCGATACACTAATGCCATTTTCTATTAAATCAAGTGCTACACCATAGCCATCGTCATTTGCTGTGAGTACAATCGCACGTGAGCCAGGAGCAACCCCATATAAATTAATTAAACGTTGTGCAGCAGAACCAAGCATTACACCTGGTAAGTCGTTATTTCGAAATACTGCAGGTTGTTCAATTGAACCCATTGCGGCTATAACAGTATTTGCACGGATTTTTAACATTCGATTTTCACACATTACGGCAAGCCAATTATCTGCAAACCAACCGGTGCACTGAGAGTTTATGTGTGTAGTTATTAGGGAATGTTTGGATGCAGCAGAAACAAGTTTTTCTCTTAAAGATATGGTTAAACTTTTGTCAACATTAAATCTCGCATAATTTAATGACCCACCTAACAGAGGATTTTCATCAATCAGAATTACTTCAGCCCCAGCATCTGCAGCTTGCAATGCAGCGGTCAATCCTGCAGGCCCAGCCCCTATAACAGCAACATCGCAAAACCGATATGCTTTATCACTTTTGTAAGGTTTGGCGTTTACATCTACTTTTCCTAATCCAGCAAAATTACGAATTACTGAATCCCAATATTTCCAAACACCTTTAGGTTTATAAAAAGCTTTGTAATAAAACCCAACAGGTAAAAAACGGCTAAAGAGTTCTACAACTCTACCCCAATCATTTCTTAGAGTTCCAAATACATTTTGAGCTTGTACGGTTAATCCTTTCGATAGGGGAGTGGTATCTGCTCGCACACTGGGTTCATCATTAATTTGAACTAATGTATTGGCATCACGACCTGCCATACTTAAAATCCCACGTGGACGATGGTATTTAAATGAACGAGAGAGTAATAGTGTGTTGTGCGCTGCTAATGCGCTCGCTATAGTATCTCCCTGGAAACCTTTATAGGTTTTACCATTAAATGTAAAAGATATCGTTTTGCTACGATCAAGATATAAGCCTTTTGGTTCAAGTAAGCGCATAATAAGATTGTTAATAAATTCGACTACTCAGTTTTTTTAAACGCAACTCTCTGCATATATAATTCATGTGCAGGATAGGTTTTAATAATTTCTTCGGTCACTGTATTACGTTCAGCGATGAACCAATAAGATGTGGGAACATGCATCCACCATTCACGTACAACACCTTTAGTATTATTTTCCATGAACAAATATTCAGCCCATTCGCGATCTGTTCCATTAACTGGATCTGGTATTGATTTTACTTCTCCACCACAAATAAATTCGGAGATGTTACGTAAACCATTCAATGGACAGGGCATTAATTTCATCGTAATAGAATTTTTTTAAATATTAATGACCAACAGAAGCAGCACCACGTTCACCTACTTGTTCGAAACGATAGAAGCGTTCTAATTCAAATGGCTTTAGCAAATCAGGAAGTTTGTCTGTAGCTAAAGTTTCTGCCATGCGCTTACCACATACGGGTGTAGCTTTAAATCCCCAGGTGCCCCATCCGGCATCAATATAGTAATTTTGTATTGGTGTGAAACCCATAACGGGACTAAAATCAGGAGTCATATCAGTAATACCTGCCCATTGTCGTAATATTTTCAATTTTCCAACAAATGGGAAAAGTTCCAATAGATGCATCATTAGCTCTTCTTTGAACTCCAAAGTAGAACGTGTGGAATAGAGAGAATAAGGGTCGCTAGAAGCGCCCATTACTAACTCGCCACGAGAAGATTGGGAAACATATACATGTAATGAACCAGAAACGACAATAATGTTTAAAAATGGTTTAACAGGTTCTGTAACACACGCTTGTAAGGGAATAGATTTTATAGGTAGTTTGAATCCAGCAAGTTTCGAAACTTCTGAACTTAAACCGGCTACTGCTTGTAATACTTTTCCACAACGAATATCACCACGATCTGTTTGAACACCAACAACGCGATCATTTTCAAACTTAAAACCTGTTACTTCCGTATGTGTATGAATTTCTATACCGCGATCTGAAGCACCGCGAGCATAACCCCATGCTACTGCATCATGTCTAGCGATAGCACCTGGAGGATGGTGCAATGCCCCCATGATTGGGTAACGTACATCTTGGCTTAAGTTTAAGTGTGGACATAGCTTTGCTAGTTCGTCTGGATAAACTAACTCAGAATTAATGCCAAGATGCTTGTTTACTTCTGCTCGCCAACGAGATGTACGTATTGCTGCATCAGTGTGTGCAAGTGTTAAATGACCTCTTTCAGAGTAGAGAATATTGTAATCAAGTTCATTGCTTAAATTTTGAAATAGTTTTACTGATTCATCATAAAAACGTACACCTTCGGGTGTTAAATAATTTGATCGTACGATTGCTGTATTACGAGCAGTATTACCACCTGCAAGATAGCCTTTTTCTAATACCGCAACATTAGTGATTCCCCATTGCTTAGCCAGGTAGTACGCGGTGGCTAGACCATGACCACCACCACCTATAATCACAATGTCATAACTAGGCTTAAGCGAGGCAGGTTTTTTGAAATGCCGTTCTGAAGGGTGGGCTTTACTTAAGCCATATTTTAATAGCCCAAAAGGCATTCTTAATTACAACTATAATTCTAAAATATTCATTCTATAAATGTACTTACATAAAAAGAATTTTAAAAATATTGTGAAGTACATTTTAATATAATTGCTAATTACTATAGATTTAACAGTCAAGAGTATTTTGTCTTTCCCACTGACTAAGATGGCTTGTGTATTCACGCCATTCCGTCATTTTCAATTTGATATAAGCATCGATAACTTCTTCACCAAGTTCTGCTCTAAGTATTTTATTTTTCTCTAACAGACGAAGCGCATCTAAAAGAGTAGAAGGAAGTAGTTTTGCAGACCGTACTTTATTGCCTTCTTCATACATATTTACGAAGCTTGGTTCGCCTGGGTCACGTTTATGGTTAATTCCATCGAGACCTGCTGCAATAATTGCTGCTTGAGCAAGATAAGGATTCATTGCGCCATCCATTAAGCGTAATTCAAATCTGCCATCATCAGGTACGCGAATCATGTGAGTACGATTATTTCCCGAATAGGTAACTGCACTTGGTGACCAAGTTGCGCCAGAAGTTGTGCGTGGTGCATCTATTCTCTTATAACTATTAACTGTTGGATTAAATATTGCGCACATTGAAACAGCATGCTGCATAATACCGCCAAGAAATTGATAAGCTATTTTAGATAAACCTAGCTCATCTGTTTTGCTTAAAAATAAATTTTTCTTACCTGTCTTATCCCAGATAGAAATATGGGAATGACATCCATTCCCAGTTAAATTTGAAAATGGCTTGGGCATAAACGTTGCGCGCATGCCATGATTTTCTGCAATAGTTTTTGTCATATATTTAAAAAATACATGACGATCTGCAGTGAGTAATACATCGTTATAATCCCAATTCATTTCAAACTGACCATTAGCATCTTCATGGTCATTTTGATAAGGACCCCAACCCAGTTTTAGCATGCAATCGCAAATTTCTTTTACAACCGGATAGCGACGCATCAAAGCTTGTTGATCATAACAAGGCTTTGTTTGAGTATCGTATGGGTCTGATAATTCCGTACCATCTTCATTTACTAAAAAGTACTCACATTCCACACCCGTTTTAACGCGATAGCCTTTTTTCTGAGCTTTGGCAATTTGTCTTTTAAGCGCTACTCGCGGTGATGCTTCAACTTCTTTGCCATCCATCCAAAGATCTGATGCCAACCAACCAATTTCAGGATTCCAAGGTAATTGAATTAAGCTATCTGGATCAGGTACTCCGAACATATCTGAATCTGCAGGCGTCATATCAAGCCACGCTGCAAATCCTGCAAATCCTGCACCATCTTTTTGCATATCTTTAATTGCACGAGCTGGAACAAGTTTTGCTCGCAGTACACCAAAAAGATCTACAAAGCTTACAAGAAAATATTTGATGCCTTTTGTTTTTGCAATTTGAGCTAAATCTTTTGCCATGTTGACTCTCCGTTATTTTGTTCTTATTTGCTTAGCGCTAAGTATGTTAGAGCTACTTGCATATGAAACACATTATTTTACTTGCATGCAATTATTCTACTATCTCATAAATTATTACTACCTGGAATCCAATTTGTGCCTGCTAGTGGCACTTTCGCCATGGCAGCTGACTCTAACGTTAAAGCGACCATGTCCTCAGGTTCTAAATTATGCACATGGCTTTTGCCACATGCCCGCGCAAGCGTTTGGGTTTCAAGAGTCAGCACACGCAAGTAATTGGCAAGCTTACGTCCACCTAGTATGGGGTCAAAACGTTGTGCAAGTTTTTCACTTTGTGTACTAATACCAGCAGGATCTTTTCCGTCTTGATAATCATCATAATATCCTGCGGATGTCCCAAGTTTGCGATACTCTTCTTCAAATTCAGGACTATTGTCACCCAAGGCTATTAGCGCAGCTACTCCAATCGAAACTGCATCGGCTCCTAATGCTAATGCTTTTGCTACATCTGCTCCACTGCGTATACCACCTGAAACAATGAGTTGAACTTTACGGTGCATATTCATTTCCGTAAGCGCTTCGACCGCTAAACGCACGGCTGGTAAAATTGGGATACCAACATGTTCAATGAATACATCTTGGGTTGCTGCTGTTCCACCTTGCATGCCATCTACAACGATTGCATCTGCACCTGCTTTCACCGCCAACATAGTGTCGTAGTAAGTACGCGTTGCGCCTACTTTTATATATATAGGAACTTGCCAATCAGTTATTTCACGTAATTCTAAAATTTTAATTTCTAAATCGTCAGGACCTGTCCAATCTGGATGTCGACAAGCACTGCGTTGATCAATTTCTTGAGGAAGGTCACGCATTTCTGCTACGCGTTTACTTATTTTTTGTCCAAGTAACATTCCACCACCGCCAGGTTTTGCACCTTGACCAATAACAACTTCAATTGCATCAGCCTTTCGAAGGTCATCAGGATTCATGCCATAACGGGAAGGGAGGAGTTGATAGACAAGTATAGAAGAGTGACCACGTTCTTCTTGTGTCATCCCGCCATCACCCGTTGTTGTACTTGTGCCTACTTCGCTTGCACCACGTCCCAAAGCTTCTTTTGCAGGAGCAGATAAGGCTCCAAAGCTCATACCTGCTATTGTGATAGGAATCTTAAGCTCAATAGGTTTCTTAGCAAAACGGGTTCCAATCGTAACATTGGTATCACATTTTTCCCGATAACCTTCGAGCGGATATCGCGACATGCTCGCGCCTAAGAAAAGTAAATCATCAAACGATGGTACGTGACGCTTCGCACCATACCCACGTATGTCATATAAACCTGTTGCTGCCGCACGCTGAATTTCAGCAATAACATGCCTCGGAAAGGTCGCTGATTCTTTTAGCCATGTATTGAGATCTTCATTTTGTCCCATAGCAAAACACCCTTGTTTAGTAGGCTCCGATATTATCAATATTAAAGTTATATAATTTTCTTGCAGAACCATAGCGACGGAACTCTTCAGCATCGATATCTGAAAGATTTGCTTGTTTGAGTAGCTCCTTTAACTCAGCTTTATGCTCTGCTTTCATTGGTTTTTCGATGCAGTCTGCACCAAGGCTTGAGACATTCCCTCGAACATATATTCGAGCTTCATAAAGGGAATCTCCAAGAGCATCACCAGCATTGCCGCACACAACTAAGCATCCTTTTTGTGCCATGAATGCGCTCATATGACCAACACTTCCTTTTACTACGATGTTTACACCTTTCATGGAGATTCCGCATCGTGAGCTTGCATCACCTTCAATTACAAGTAGACCTCCATGCGCAGTAGCCCCTGCATATTGAGAAGCGTTGCCTTTAATTCTTACCATTCCTGACATCATGTTTTCGGCGACACCAGGACCGCAATGACCATTTACTACTATGTTTGCTTGCTTATTCATGCCAGCACAGTAATATCCAACATGTCCGTCAATTTGGATATCTAAACCTTCATCAATGCCAACAGCAATGGCATGACGACCTTTAGTGTTGCTTACTTTCCATTTGCTTTGATTTTTAGCAATATCTGAATTATGTAAAGCTGCATTTAGCTCTCTTACATCAGACTGATCTAGATCAAATTCAATCATGTTAGTTTATAAATTTTTAAATTTATTTTGCAGTGATACGTTCATTTGTTTGTTAATGCTTCCAGCTATAAATCTGTGCTGGAACAGGTTCCCAGCAATGCGCATCTTTCGCTCCTGGCAATACAGCAAGTGCACGATATTCTGATGCCATTGCAACCCAGTCATCTGTTTCAGCTATCACAGCTGGCTTACATGCGATAGGGTCGCGCATTACTGCAAAACCATCTTTAGTGCCTACTGCAAATGTATAAAACCCATCTAAGTCATGAATGGCAGCTGCTAGCGCTTCGTCCAAATCATCACCTTGCTGTAAGCGAGATGCGATATAGCCTGCTGCTACTTCGCTGTCATTGTCGGTATGAAAAATGATGCCTTTTTTACGTAATATTCTGCGCAAATGGTTATGATTTGATAGCGATCCGTTATGAACCAAACATAAGTCTTCGCCTGTAGAAAAAGGGTGCGAGTGATGCGTGGTAACGGCGCTTTCTGTAGCCATACGCGTATGACCAAGAGCATGCGTTCCTGTTAATTCTTGGATGTTAAATTTCTCAATAACACAAGATGGTAGCCCCATTGCTTTATATATTTCTATTGAACTGCCTGAACTGATTAATTTAAGCTCAGGGTGATGTTGGTGTAACCAAGCTGTAATACCTTCTTCTGTACCAGGAACAATATAAGTTGCTTGATTGCTCCTAATTTCAAATCTTACTGGGCCATCATAATGTTGACTTAAATCGTTGGCGACATTTTTCCAGTTATAGTCCTGTGCAGGGGATAACACAGTTAATTTAGTGTGCTTTTCATCGGTTGGGGTTCTGTAAACTGCTATGCCCGCGCTATCTGGTCCACGTTCGGTCATTTCGATAAGCATCTGAGATAAATACATACCGAGATGAGATTCGATGTTTTCAGATTTTGAAAATAACCCAACAATTCCGCACATGGATTATGCCCTGATAGTTTAAGAACTAAATGTTACTATACGTAAAAAAATATTACTGTCAATAAACAAATTAAATGAGTCTAAATCTGTTCGACTAGCAATAAGTTCAGGTGGCTTAATGGAGTGTCTTATGGATTACTTCTGCATTGAGGGTGTTTAAATTTCAGAGGAGTAGTTAATAATAGCTAATATCTCAATTGGGACTTTCATAAGTTTTTCAGGGCCATGGGGAACTTCACCCGAAAACATTAAAGAGTCTCCAGGCTGCAATATATAAGTGTCGCTGCCGTGTCGATATTCTATCTTGCCTTTTAGCACATATATAAATTCGGTACCTAGATGTTGAAAGCTAGGAAATTCTTCGCTTGCATCATCCATCGTTATTAAGAATGGTTCAAAAGACTTTGCTGGGCCTTGCTCATAAGCAAGTAACTGATAGGCATGTCCTTTTTTGGTTCCTCTTCGAACCACTTGCATACCTTTACCTTTTTTAACGTGTTGAGCGCTTCCCTCAGGTACATCATAGTCTCTAAAGAATAATGACATGGGCATGCCTAACGCAGTTGCTAATTTCTCTAAAGTTTCCAAGCTAGCTGAAACGTCTCCACGCTCAATTCGACTTAACATTCCAGAGCTAATATTGGCGAGTTCCGCAACTTCATTGATGGTTAAGTGGTTTGTGTTCCGCTGTTGGCGAATGACATTACCGATATGATGTTCGATAGCGAAAGAGGAGTTTCTAGTGGAATTAGCTATGGACTTTGGTTTAGTGGCTCGCTTTGATTTCGAGCTAGCGGTAGATTTCTTTTTATTAGATTTTTTAGGCATTAGTTAGCTAACAGATATTTAAAATAAGTGTGTATATTCGGGCTATTCTTTTTACTTTAGATGGGCTGCAAACTCAATTAAATCTTTTGCCGTGATATCCGGCGCATACTCCCAAGGATCATATACATTAGTCGGATCTCGTTGTATCCATGCAGCCTTTATTCCTGAGGCTTTGCCTCCAATTACATCAAAGGGGTTACTAGATATAACCCAGCAGTTGCTAGGAATTACTCCAGTCTTTGTGGCTAAGTAGCTATAAACTGCTGGATTTGGTTTAAAAGTCTTCAATTCATCAACACTTACAATATTCTCTAAGTAATCCAATAAGTTTGAATTAGACAGCAATGTTTTTAAAGTTGATGAGGTTCCGTTAGAAAAAGCAACTAGTGTGTGGTTACTTTGCTTTAGCACTTCGAGTGCAGGCACCACATCTGGGAATAATTTAAGGTTTGAATACAAACCAAGAAGATTATCTTTTTCATTACTTGAAAAGCTAACATCTAAACAATCTATTGCATACTGCATAGCTTGCTGTATACAAGTATCAAAATTTTGATATTGGTTCATCAATCCGCGACGGAAAGTATATTCGAGTTGCTTTTGTCTCCAAATTTTTGCGAATGGCTTAGCTTTTTTACCAATTAGTTTCTGTAAATATACGCTTATTTCTAGCGGGTCAACTAAAGTTCCATATACATCGAAACCAATAGTTAATTTTTTCACATTTAAACTCTGCTAATTTCTTATTCTATAACTATATTATTTTTAACAATGAAATATAGAGAATCGCTTGATGTAAACCCATATGTTTGCGATGAGACTAACCGGGAAGATATTCCCGTAAGTGAATCAAAGTCAAATTATGGAGTGAAAAACTACCGTTAATATCATTAAAACAGCATATTAAGCATAAAAGACTGATTTATAAAGGAAAACACCTATAGCATATAAGCCACCATTCAATTAATGGAGCTCTTGTGCGTTTAAAGCTAGGGACAGCAGTCTTATTATTTTTAATGTTCTCGACGACTTCTGCTGACGAGATTGTTACTTACCTAATTCACACCCGAACTGATACGGGTGAATTTATACAAGGTGCTGCATTTACCGATAGTGATCGCTGGGAAGTCGCTGGCTTTGTCATTCTTGAGCAGAATAAAAGAGTTAGATTCACAGGAAGTTGGAATCGACAAGGTTCAATTGAAGCAGTTGATAGCCATGGCAAGATGTATATGTTTGATGTTGTTGCGGTAATAGATAGCACACAAGCATTTTATTTAACTGGCATTTTTTTGATTTAGACCAAATACTAGGCGTTTCTGGCTATTTCTCTTTCTATAATTTCATCCATAGTATCAATCTAGTGTTGCAGATTGCTTAGTGTATTTTCCGTAGCCTAAATGGACGATCGTAATTAACCAAGATACAAATACAAATGGTGCTGTTAAAGATGGCCATCCTGAAATAATAAAAGCTTGGGTAACAAAAACAGTTAATACGATGCCAATTAATGGGAATATGATCGGTTTCATGTTTTGTAATGCGATAGCTGTTAACACGGCACTGAACCCATAGAGACCGTTTTGAATATTTACATCAGGATAGTTGAGGGCATGGGCCAATAACCAAGTTAGTGTTGTTGCAACTAGGGCCCAAACGAAGCTTGACTTTGAACAAAGTAAAATAGCGAATAACATTATTGCGCCGGTAATTCCGTTTCCCTGTATATATACCTGACCTACTGCTTCCCCCAGACCCGCAGTATGGATGTTATCGGCAAAATTAAGGATATCATTTGCCGGTGTTAGTTTAATAAAATCTCCAATGAGAATTATAAACCAAGTAATAAAAACAAATGGTGCAGTAAACGCTGGGAGTTTTAAATACTTTGGAATCCATTTGGTAACAAAAATAGATAATACACAGCTCAAGATAAAAACAATGACAGAGGCAATTGCAGTTTGAAAAAAATAAATATTTGCGATACCTATTAATGTAGCGTTATAACCAAAGATTCCTAAAGTAATTTCCTTACCGTCAAATTTGAGAAATTTTGCGGTCGCGGTGCCAATGGCTGCACCGAAAAAAGCTCCTAGCGCCATTTTCCACGAATGAACAGCGATGCTCGCCAAAATAATCAAACCAGATAAAGAACATGGTTGAACAATTACTTGCGCGATGCCAGACATCGTATGTTTAAAAAAATTAATCACTTTAGGCTTTGTGTTTTTCTTAATTAAAAGTAATTTAGTAGTGATGGTTTCAACCTTGCTTGCATTTAGCTATTGAATATTCCTTATCACTAAAATTAATAAAATTTATTAACAAGTTGACCACCAATGTTTTAAGATTTCTTGAAGGGCGTTACCTATGGCTAATTTATGATTAAGTCTTCATGGAAAGTGGGTGTATTATTTTCTAAAACAGGTGTTACATCTGTAATAGAAAAAACTCAATTAAATGCTACTTTACTCGCGATTCGAGAAATCAATACTCGTGGTGGCGTGAATGGCAGGTGTATTGAACCGATTGTTTACGATCCAGAATCTAATCCGGAAAAGTTTCGACAACTTGCTAAGCGTTTAATTACAAAAGACTCCGCCAACATCATCTTTGGATGTTACATGTCAAGTGCTCGCAAAGCTGTTATTCCTATCGTAGAAGATTATGAAGGATTGTTATGGTACCCAACGTTATATGAAGGATTTGAATATTCGAAAAACGTCATTTACACCGGTGCGACACCAAATCAAAATAGTATGTTCTTAGCGCGCTATTTACTCAGTCAATATGGCAATCGTTTTTATTTTGTCGGTTCAAATTATATTTATCCATATGAATCAAATCGAATTATGAAGGATATTTTGCAATCTACGGGAGGAAAGGTAGTTGCAGAAAAATATCTACCATTGAATGCAAGCGTTGAAGATATTGATCCCATTTTAGTAGATATTCTCGAAAAACGTCCGAATGTTATTTTTAGTACCATAGTTGGAGCCGCGACTAGTAAGTTCTATAAAAGTTATTGGAGAGCAGGTTTGCAACCTAGGCAAATGCCTATAGCAAGCCTTACCACAAGTGAGGCAGAAGTTAGTGCCATGGGCTCTGAGGTAGGCGCTGGTCATATAACTGCGGCACCTTATTTTGAAACTGTAAATACAGCTACCAATCAACAATTTGTAAGCAGTTATAAATCCATGTTTGGTGCATCAGAATGCACTAACGCTTGCGCCGAGGCAGCTTATTTCCAGGTTAATCTTTTTGCAGAAGTATTACGTCGTGTAGGTACCTTGGATACGGACATTGTTCGTACTGCGACACTTGGAACTATTTTTGATGCGCCTGAAGGCACGATACAAATAGATCCTGACAATCATCATACATATTTATGGCCTAAAATTGGTCGTGTTGATGGTGATGGTAAATTTCAAATCGTTGCGGAAACAGATGGCCCGGTAAAGCCTGATCCTTACCTAGTTGATCTTGGTTCGGATAAAAATCTAAACCGTATGCAGTACTTTGAAAGCGAGCTTCGTTAGTTATGGCCATTGAAATATTAAAAGATCTACGTAAATTACGTGTGCTTGTAGTGCATCCTAATGATGAGCAAGGCAGTGATATATGTCAGCACATTGAACGAATTGGCTGCAAGGTGCGAATGGTATGGCCATGTCCAAAAGACATTAATCCCGATACCGATGTAGTTCTTTTGCAATCTTTACATGAGCATCCGTTTACTGAAAAACCATTATGGTTAACTGAAGAAAAAAACAGCCCTACCATAATTGCGATTGTTGACTATGAAAATCCAACCGTACTGCAAACCGTATATGAATTGGGAGCCCACGGAATTATCAATAAGCCTGTACGTCCATTTGGTTTATTAGCAAACTTAGTTATTGCAAGAACTCGTTGGCGTAAAGAGTTGGCGTTGAATTCCAGAGTGGAAAAACTTGAAACAAAATTAAGAAAGATACATGCAGTCGAACATGCGGTCGCAATACTTGAGCGAGCCAATGATATTAGTCATGAACAAGCCTATGAGTTTATTAGAAGTAGAGCGATGGAGCGCCGTCTAACTACTGAAGATATTGCTCAAGAAATAGTTGCTGCGGATAAAATCTTAGAGGTCAATGTTAAATAATACCTGTAATTTCAGGTTGTTATAAGAGTGCAAATACTATACAGGAGAATGACTTCTTGACGTATTCAATAAATTAGTCTAAAAAGTTATGTAACACATAGCATTCTAGCTAGGTAGAGTTTAGCAGAACCAATAATGCTTCTGTTATAAATGAGAATGGGCAAAAAAGCCCTCACGGATTTATATGTCCGTGAGGGCTTTTTTGTGCGTGTGACAAAAACAATTATTAGTAGTTGACCGAAAACCAAACTAGTTTGAAGTTATATTTTTTGTTCATAAAAAAATGTCGTTTTATGTCTGATCTTAAAAAAAGATATGAAGTGACGAGGAGGATAAAATATGTATCACGGTGATATATCAAGTAGTAAAGATGCAGTAGGCGTTGCAGTAGTAAATTACAAAATGCCTCGGATGCATACTAAAGCAGAAGTTCTCGATAATGCACGCAATATTGCGGAAATGATCGAGGGTATGAAAGTTGGATTACCTGGAATGGATCTCGTCATATTTCCTGAGTACAGTACTCATGGAATTATGTATGACGAGACAGAGATGTATGAAACTGCATCCAGTTGTCCAGGTGAAGAAACTGAAATTTTTGCAGAGGCGTGCCGCAATGCAAAAGTATGGGGTGTGTTTTCACTCACAGGAGAGCGTCATGAGGAACACCCAAATAAAGCTCCCTATAACACATTAATTTTGATGAATGATCAGGGTGAAATTGTACAAAAGTATCGAAAGATTATGCCTTGGGTGCCTATTGAAGGTTGGTATCCTGGAAATTGCACTTACGTTTCAGAAGGGCCAAAAGGGTTAAAGATAAGTTTAATCATTTGTGATGATGGAAACTATCCAGAAATTTGGCGAGATTGCGCAATGAAAGGTGCTGAACTTATCGTACGTTGTCAAGGATATATGTATCCGTCAAAAGATCAGCAGATCATGGTTGCAAAAGCAATGGCTTGGATGAATAACTGCTATGTAGCGGTTGCAAACGCAACAGGTTTTGATGGCGTTTATTCATACTTTGGATACTCATCCATCATTGGATTTGATGGACGAACATTGGGCGCCTGTGCAGAAGAGGATATGGGTGTTCAATATGCCAATCTTTCCACATCACTTATACGTGATGCGCGTAAGAATCAACAATCCCAAAATCATTTGTTCAAACTTCTACATCGCGGTTACACTGGTCTCATTAATTCAGGTGATGGTGATAAAGGCGTTGCAGAATGTCCTTATGACTTCTATAAGAAGTGGGTCACTGATCCTGATGCAGCACGTGAAATGGTCGAATCCATTACCAGAACCACGGTTGGAACAGATGAATGTGAAATCGAGGGAATTCCTAACCCTAAAACACATCGTTAATTCTGTTGTTGAAAAAAAGGCGAAGACATTTTTTTGTCTTCGCCTTACTTTTCTGTAGATTAAGGTTACACTTTTATATTGCTAGCATTTAAATCTTTAAGAAAATGAATCTTGATAGTTATTTAATTTCCCAAGAGCCTTATTACTCTCCAACTCATAACGAGATTCAATTGTTTGAAGCAGCGTATGCGAACCGTATGCCGATGATGTTGAAAGGTCCCACTGGTTGTGGCAAAACTCGTTTTGTAGAATACATGGCTTGGATATTAAAAAAGCCATTGATCACCGTATCGTGTCATGAAGATATGACGGCGTCTGATCTTGTAGGCCGTTATCTTCTCGATGCGGAAGGAACGGTTTGGCATGATGGTCCTTTAACTTTGGCCGTGCGACATGGCGCAATTTGTTACTTAGATGAAATTGTTGAAGCCAGGCAAGATACCAGTGTGGTTATTCACTCATTAACAGATGATCGACGAATACTTTCGTTAGAAAAGAAAAATGAAGTTGTAAAAGCTAATAAAGATTTCCAAATCGTCATTTCTTATAATCCAGGCTATCAAAGTGTATTAAAAGATTTAAAAGAATCGACTAAACAACGTTTTGGTGCTATTGATTTTGATTATCCAAAACCAGAAGATGAAGCTGAGATCATTGCACATGAGTCAGGTATCGATAAAAAAATTGCTAAAAAGCTTGTGCAAATTTCAGAACGTTCTCGAAATTTAAAAGGACATGGTTTAGATGAGGGGGCGTCCACGCGTATGTTAATTTATGCTGCTCAATTAATGACACAAGGTGTTTCTTTAGAAGAAGCTTGCGAAGTTGCATTAGTATTACCCATTACGGATGATCATGATATTCGCAATGCGCTAAGTTCGGCCATAGCGGCCTGTGCGTGAGGATTAGGACCTCTGATCTATTCGTGAACTCGTACCTACTGCCTAAAATATCCAGTTTCTGCGTTGCAAACTTTCGCAATAGCTTGCTATTACGTGCGCTTCACGCCTTGAATCTGGACATTTTCGTTCACCACCTACTTCGCCCAGAATAAATCGGAGGTCCTTGATTTTGGTTGCGTCCACGACGCGAGGTAAGTATGCGGTCTCACTGCAAAGTCAAGAGCCTGGTGATCCCGATGAAAGATTAGTTTATCTGATTGAGAAGGGGAAGAATCTTTTTCCTAACCAATACCAAGCTTTTTGGGAAAGTGCTTGTAACAAACTTGCACAGGCAGGATATGGAGCATTAATACCACTTTCTTACGCACGTCATTCACCTAAACTCGTCAAGCTAATTGATTCTGAGGCTGCAATAAATTTAGCTGCTTCAGTTTCTCTTGCTGCTATTAAAGTAAATCGTGCAACAGCAGAATTGCTGTCAAAAGCTGCCGTGGTTGCAGCGAGTGAGTTGAAATCTTCGCAAGCATTTACTTCATGGGTTAGTACGATAGAAGAATTGATTCATCATGCACCTGAGTCTTCGCTTGCAGTTTTAGAGCGTACACAAAAAATTGTTTCTACATTAACTCCCGATCAATTTAGGTCATGGGTGTTAGCGGGGTTGCGTTCAACAGGAGATGATGCTTTACGTCAAATTCAATATTTTTCGTTTACAGATCCAGAATCTGAAAAGTGGTTTCGACATGAAGCAGGTGATGTAGTTTTTACTGATCTTGACCGCCGTTTAAAACTTTATTTAATTTCTCTTTGGAATCTACGACCACCTATTCGTGACCTACCTGCGTCTACCTCTCCGCTATCATTAAGACGAATATCAATTAGTAATGGAGTCGTGCAAGTTCCTGAAGTATTTCCAGGATTTCATGATGAACAAGCGGAGAATATTTTTCGTGCCGGACTCGCGCATGTCGGTGCACATTTAGTGTATTCAACAAAGAAATTTCCTTTAGGAGAGCTTAAACCAATACAAGTAGCATTGGTTTCTTTAATAGAAGACGCTCGAGTGGAATATCTCGCTATGCAAGCTTTTCCTGGATTGCAAAAACTTTGGCAGCCGTTTCATATTGCAAAATCAAGTGGACCAAAATTAGTGCCGTTATTGTTGGCTAGACTCTCGCGGGCATTGATTGATGCAGAATATAGCGATAAAGATGGTTGGGTGCAAAAAGGTAAAGATATGTTTTTTGATGCAAAAAACGATATGACAGATCCCGCAATGTGTCGAAGAATTGGAGTACTTTTAGGAAATGATTTAGGGCAATTACGTGCTCAATTTAATGCAAAAACTTATGTAGTAGAGCCAGCCTATCGAGATGACAATATGGGTTTATGGGATTTTGGAGATCATCAAGGTAATGAAGAGGATAGCGATGGTATGTTTATTGAAGCCATGCGCATGGATCAACAAGAACAACAAGATGAGACATCAAATGATAATCAAGATCAACAACAAGATAATGAAGAAGATGAGCAACAATATCATGCAAGAGAAAGTTTAGATTCTGAGCATCGGGAATCTGAAGTTGCTGTTCGTTATCCAGAATATGACTACTTAACAGGTTCCGAACGACCTAGTTGGACCTGTGTTGTGGAATATTTTGCTGATTTTGGGGATGCCTACAAAATAGATCGAATCTTAGAAAAACATAACAATCTGGTAAATAGAATTACAAATTTAATTCAAACTGCAAAAGTGAGCTTACCCGAAAGATTGCATCATCAAAGTGTAGGAGAATCATTAGATTTAGATGCTTGTATCAACGCAGTGATTAGTAGAAGGATGGGAGAAACCCCTGATCCTCGTATATACAGTACCACTGAGCGTAAACACCGAGATCTGTCCGTATTGGTACTATTGGACATCTCAAATTCCACTAATGACAAAGTAAAAACAGCTGATACATCTGTTTTAGAACTTGAAATTCAAGCAACAAGTTTGTTGGCTTATGCAATGTCTGAGCTTGACGATCCTTTTGCAATTGCAGCTTTTTGTTCTGATGGTAAAGAAGACGTTCATTACTACCGAGTTAAGAATTTTGATTCTCCTTACGATTCGTCTGCCCGTGCGTATTTAGCAGGATTACATGGCAAATTATCGACCAGAATGGGTGCAGCAATGAGGCATGCCACTAAAGACTTGATTGCACAACGCACACATAGACGATTATTGTTGGTGATTTCAGATGGTGAACCATCAGATATTGATGTAGAAGATCAACAATATTTAGTTGAGGATGCTCGTAAAGTAGTGCGTTCTATTTCGCGTTTAGGAATAGACACTTTTTGTGTTGGATTAGATGGAAGTGGAGATAGTTATTTACACAAAATTTTTGGCAGAAAAAATGTAGTTATTATTGATAAACTAGACCGGTTGCCAGAAAAGTTACCCATGTTATATCTCCGCTTAACAGCGTAAAATAAGTAAAAAACTATAAGTTTTATATGGAGTGATAAAAAATGTCAGACAATAAAATCTATCCAGTTCCAAGCTCCGTAGCCTCTACTGCCCATATAGATAAAGATGCCTATGAATCTATGTATCAAGAGTCGATACAGGATCCAGAAGGATTTTGGGCCAAACAAGCTGATGAGTTTGTAAGCTGGTATAAAAAATGGGACAACGTTTTAGATTGGGATTATCACAAAGCACACATACGCTGGTTTGAAGGCGCGAGTTTAAATGTTTCTTATAATTGTATTGATCGACATTTAGAAACACGTGCTGACCAGACTGCGATTATTTGGGAAGGTGATGACCCAAATGACGATAAACATATTACATATAAACAGCTTCACAAAGAAGTTTGCAAATTTGCAAACGTTTTAAAAAACCGCGGAGTTAAAAAAGGCGATCGAGTATGCATCTATATGCCGATGATACCCGAAGCTGCATATGCCATGTTGGCCTGTACCCGCATCGGTGCTGTACATTCCGTTGTGTTTGGTGGTTTTTCTCCTGATTCCTTACGTGATCGAATTTTAGATTCAGATTGTCGTACAGTCATTACGGCAGATGAAGGTGTTCGTGGTGGCAAAAAAGTACCTCTCAAAGCCAATACGGATAAAGCTTTAGAAGAGTGTCCAAACGTAAGTACTGTCTTGGTAATCAAACGTACAGGAGGAGATATCGATTGGCATGAGTCGCGTGACTATTGGTACTACGATGAAATGAATAGCGCGAGTGTTGATTGCGAACCTGAAAGAATGGATGCCGAAGATCCAATGTTTATTCTCTATACCTCAGGTTCGACAGGCAAACCTAAGGGTGTATTGCACACAACCGGTGGATATCTTTTATATGCTGCGATAACGCATAAATATGTGTTTGATTATCAAGATGGTGAGGTCTATTGGTGCACAGCAGATGTTGGTTGGGTAACAGGACATACTTATATATTGTATGGACCATTGTGTAATGGTGCGATCACCATGATGTTTGAAGGCGTGCCTAACTATCCAGATGGTAGTCGTTTTTGGCAAGTATGTGATAAGCACAATGTTGCGAGTTTTTATACTGCTCCGACTGCAATCCGTGCATTAATGAGTTTAGGTAACGAAGCAGTTAAAAAAACCAGTCGTAAAAGTTTACGTTTATTAGGAACGGTAGGAGAGCCCATTAACCCAGAAGCATGGGAGTGGTATTACCATGTAGTTGGTGATTCACGTTGTCCAATAGTTGATACATGGTGGCAAACAGAAACAGGTGGACATTTAATTACACCATTGCCGGGTGCAACTGACTTGAAACCCGGCTCTGCAAGTAAACCGTTTTTTGGAATACAGCCTGCAATTGTTGACGAGAACGGAAAGGAATTAGAAGGAGAGTGTCAAGGAAACTTGGTCATGAAATACCCATGGCCAGGGCAAATGCGTTCTGTGTATGGCGATCATCAACGTTTTATTGATACCTATTTTTCGCAGTATCCTGGCATGTATTTTAGCGGTGATGGTTGTAAGAGAGACGCAGATGGTTACTACTGGATAACTGGACGAGTTGATGACGTGTTAAATATTTCAGGTCATCGCTTAGGTACTGCAGAAGTAGAGAGTGCATTAGTGTTACACGAAAAAGTAGCTGAAGCGGCTGTAGTGGGATATCCACACGACATCAAAGGTCAAGGAATTTATGCTTACGTAACACTTATGGCAGGCGTAGAAAGTTCAGATGATCTAAAAGAAGAACTCGTGCAATTAGTGCGTAAAGAAATTGGAGCATTTGCAAAACCAGATATTATTCAATGGGCACCAGGCTTGCCTAAAACCCGTTCTGGAAAAATTATGCGCAGAATTTTACGTAAAGTTGCAGAGAATGAAATTGATAATTTGGGTGATACCTCAACGCTTGCAGATCCGTCTGTTGTAGACGATATTATTGCTAATCGCGCGAATGCGTAAACGTATAGTAATCATTAGCTTACGGTAGGCAAGTATTCATACATTTTCCGTTTGTCACTATTTATTGACCGCTTAGCTTTAACTGTAAAAATCAAATAGCCATTTTTGCTATCAATACATGGTCCATTGGAGTTGGAGTATTCAAGGGTCATGCAGATAATAGACTCGATTTTATCTATTGAAAATCTAAAGCTAGGATTAGCAGGAATTGTATTCTTGTTTATTATGCTATGGAGCATAAAAATTTGGCGAAAATTTCAAGCCAAAATGCAACGTGTACGTAAAAATAGAGAAGAGCTAAAGCGAATTCAAAAATTACGTGAGCAATATAAACAAGACATCACAACTTTTCTCAACTCATATCGTAATGATATTTCAACTAAGTTAGAAAAAAGCCAAGCTGAAAAAGGTTTGTTTATATTTTGGAGTGGTGCAGAAGAAATCTTTAATAAGTTTCAAAGCGATACTTCAGAAATTAATAAATTGCCTAGCCAAGAAGAGCGTATTGCAATACGAAGTTTTTATACTGAAGCAAAAGCGTTTTTAGATGGTATTCTGTATAACAATTATTTGTTGAAAAAGTATCAATATTTGCATTGTAAAGTAAAAACTACCACTGCAACTTCTAGAGAAGTTAAAGAAAAAGATGATATTACTGAACAAATGTCTACACTAGGGACACAGTTACAGCAACAACATCATGAATTGTTAGATAGTTTACAGTCTGCCAAAGTTTATTTCTAAATTGAGTTTTATTTGAAATCATCACGCCTTTTGCGTGCTTCTCGCAACTGTGTTTTTTTAGCTTTTACTCTAGCTTTAGAGTTTGTATCAATTCCCGGTGAGCGCAAAGCCAATTGGATTTGCTCCATAGCCGTTCCATATTGTCCATGTGCAGCATAATAATCGCTGAGTGATTCATGACTTCGCCATGGTTGCTGCGCTTTATTTGCAGCTTTAGCTTTTAATTTGTCAAATGCTGGATTATTAGGTTGACGGTTATCAAGCTGCTCGAGTTTTTGTAGAGCTAGCCGTGCATCACCACTTTCAATTAATGATGCGGCTAAGTAATAAATGACAGAAGGGTTGCTTGGGTAAATTTGTTCTAAACTTTTTAATATCTTTTCGGCTTTTGTGTATTGACCATCGACAGTTAGTATCTGTGCCTTGGCAAGTTTAATGGTGAGTTCGTTATCAGCATTCAAAGTAATAAGTTTAAGTTGTTGTAGAGCCTGTTGATTTCTGCCTGTACGGCTCAGTGCAAGGGCATAAGTATAAATCTCAGTATCGATTAAATCCTCTGTTCTAGTTTTCTTGCGAAAGAAATCTACTAATTGGCTTGCTTTAGTAGTGAAGGTAATCGCACGAGCTTTCGCATATTCAAAATGTATTGTGTTTGAAGTAAATGACCCTCGATATTGATTGGCGCGTGTCTTGGATTCACTGATACGACTAGTGGTGAGTGGGTGAGAGCTTAAAAATTCAGGAATTTGGCCACGATTAAGTTGAGTGTGTTTATTTAAACGCTCAAAGAATAAGGGCATTCCTTGAGGGTCTATATTTGCGCTGACTAAAAATTGCATACCGACACGATCTGCTTCTTGTTCGAAGCTTCTTGAATATGCCAGTTGTCTTTCTTGTAATCCTGATTGTGTGGTGATAATTGCAGCTTGGCCGAGCTCACCGCCTCCATATGCAGCTGCTAGAATAGACCCTAATAAAGTAAGTGCAGAAATTACACTAAACGATTTTGCATTAGCAAAGTTACGAGCGATGTGGCGTTGAGTTACGTGTGCAATCTCATGAGCAAATACGCTAGCAACTTCACTTTCTTGATGGGCGAGTGTTAAAAGGCCTGTGTTAATCGCCACGATACCGCCGGGGAGTGCAAAAGCATTCACATTCGGGTTTTGTACTAATATAAAAGTAAAAGGGAAATTTGAATTCACACCAGCAGAAGTGATTCGTGTGCCGAGTGAATGGATATATTGGCTCAACTCGGGGTCATTAGAGACAGGTAGATGCCCGCGTACTTCAGCAATTAAGATTCGCCCTAGTTCTATTTCTTTGGAGATGCTTAAATCAGCATTGGCAGCTCCACCGATATCGGGAAGATTATTTTCAGCCAGCGATATATGCGAGGCAATTATCAACAGCAATCCCAATGCAGAATAGAGCAAAGCTTTTAGGCTTGCTCTAAAAGACCAAGGATTATTTTTGTGCATATGGTTAAGACAGACGTAGGGCCAAATCGTTTACAATATTGTAGCGGTTCAATGCATTAAAAACTGGCTAAATATATACCATATAAAAATAAGGGTTGTTTTGTTTGAAAACTGCCATATATTAAAATATTATGATATTGTAATACGGTATTATAGCTTTGGTGCAAGCCGTCTATAAGCTAATATTGTGGAAGAATTTTAAGGAGTTTTTTAAATGTCTGAGTTTGATCAAGAATTAGATGCATGTGGGTTGAATTGTCCACTTCCTATTTTAAGAGCTAAGAAAGCATTATCTGGTATGGACACAGGTAAAATATTACACATTATTGCTACAGATCCTGGCTCAGTCAAAGACTTTGAAGCATTTTCAAAGCAGACTGGAAATGAGCTTCTTGATTCGAATGAAGATGATGGAAAGTTTTATTTTCGTATTAAGAAGAAGTAATAAAATAATTATAAAGTATTAGTGACATTCTACGTCACGACTTAATCAGTCTTAATTACTCGCTTCGTTGGTTTGTTAAAAATGTTCTAACCATTTGGTTAGAACATTTTTTTCTGTATTGTATTAAACGTAAATAGTAATTACTTAATGCGACATATTATTTCAGTTTTGTTAGAAAATGAAGCGGGCGCTCTTTCTAGAGTTTCCGGTTTGTTCTCTGCGCGCGGCTATAATATTGAATCATTAACCGTAGCACCCACTGATGATGAAACAGTTTCACGAATTACAGTTGTAACAGGTGGGAGTGATGAGGTCATTGCTCAAATTGTAAACCAACTAAACAAGTTAGTGGATGTCGTCAAAGTGCTTAATTTGACGTCTGATGAGCATATTGAAAGAGAAGTGCTTTTATTAAAGCTTCGTAACACCGAAGCTTCCAATGCCGCAATAGAAGTATTAACTAATGAAGAATATAAAGGCAGGGTGGTGAATGATTCGAACGGGGCCATTGTTGTAGAGATTACGGGCATAGGAGAGAAGCTCGATCGAGCAATTCATGTAGTACCACAAGAAGAAATTTTTGAATTAGTACGTTCGGGTGCGCTTGGTATTGCAACAGGGAAGCAAGTATTAAAATTAGAGTCTATGTAATTAAAAGTTTTTAGAGGTTTAGTAAACGGAGAATATGATGAATATTTATTATGATAAAGATGCAGACCTATCTGTTATTAAGGGTAAACAAGTTGCCATTATTGGTTATGGTTCGCAAGGTCATGCACATGCAAATAACCTGCAAGATTCAGGTGTTAAAGTCGTTGTAGGATTGCGTGAGGGCTCTTCATCTTTTGCTAAAGCTAAAAATGCAGGAATTACTGCAGTATCTATTGAAGAGGCAGTGAGTTCTTCTGATATCGTTATGGTGCTTGCGCCAGATGAACATCAAAGAAAGTTATATGCAGAGTCTATTGAACCAAATATTAAACATGGTGCAACGCTCGCATTTGCACATGGTTTTAATATCCATTTTAAAGGTATTACGCCACGAGAAGATTTAGATGTGATTATGATTGCGCCAAAAGGGCCAGGACACTTAGTGCGTTCAACCTATACGCAAAACGGTGGAGTTCCAACTTTGATTGCGGTATTCCAAGATCCATCAGGTAAAGCAAAAGAAACTGCGGTTTCTTATGCATCTGCAAACGGTGGTGGACGTGCGGGAATTATTGAAACCACTTTTAAAGAAGAAACTGAAACGGATTTATTTGGTGAGCAAGCAGTTTTGTGCGGCGGCGCTACTGCATTAGTGCAAGCAGGCTTTGAAACTCTAACTGAAGCAGGCTATGCGCCAGAGATGGCATACTTTGAATGTTTGCATGAATTAAAGCTCATTGTAGATTTAATGTATGAAGGTGGAATTGCCAATATGCGTTATTCAATTTCGAATACTGCTGAATATGGTGATCTCACTCGTGGTCCGCGTATCGTAACCGAGCAAACCAAAGCCGAGATGAAAAGGATATTATCGGAGATTCAAGCAGGTGAGTTTGCAAAAGAATTCATTCATGAGTATGACACGGGTGCCAAAAATATGCAGGCATTACGTGAACGTGGACAACAACATCCAATTGAAGAAGTGGGTGCAAAGCTGCGTAGTATGATGCCTTGGATAAGTGCAAATAAAATTGTAGATCAAACCAAGAACTAAAATTAGGTTTTATGACGTCTTATATGTCATAAACGTATCATGATTCCAATTGCTAAAGAAGTTCGTCTACTTTTAGTAGTAATTGGAATCGTCTTAGTATTTGCTCAATATAAACTAAGCTTACAATCTTTGTGGATTGTTTGGCTTATATATATTGTTCTTCTTTTTTTGTTTCGTGACTTTAGTCGAGAAGTTCCCTCTCAACCTTTAGCGATTATCAGCCCTATTGACGGTAAAGTTACCCAAGTTGAAGAAGCCTATGATCCATATATGCATCGTGTGGCAAAGTGTATCCATTTAAGACAATCTATTTTAGGTGAATTTAATGTGCACAGCCCCGTCGAAGGGAATGTACAAAATTTGTGGGTCATTTCTCCTACTGAACCAACCTACACACAACTTGCGATAAGTTTACAAACCGATGAAAAAGATGATGCGGTAGTGGCTGCAGATTTAAAATCTATATTCCGACATGCCACTTGCTCGGTGAGCACTGGAGATCGTTTAGGTCAAGGACAGCGCTGTGGATTTATGGCTTTTGCGTGTAATTTGGTGATATATCTCCCTACTTCTGCTCATGTAGCTATAAAGGCAGGACAGTCGGTTCGCGCTGGCAGTGACAAATTGGCAGAATTCGTACATGAAACCAGTTCATAATACACGTATGAGTGAAAAACAACGGGAATCACGAAAACCACGTAAGGGCATTTATTTGCTGCCTAACTTGCTGACTACAGGAGCATTGTTTGCGGGTTTTTATGCCATTATCGCCGCGACTGCAGATCGCTTTGAACAAGCAGCGATTGCCATTGTTATTGCAATGTTTCTTGATGGGTTTGATGGACGAGTAGCGCGTATGACGCATACAAGCACAGAGTTTGGTTCGCAGTATGATAGTTTGTCTGACATGGTGTCATTTGGAATCGCGCCTGCATTAGTTATGTATTTTTGGGCGCTTATTCATTTCCAAGGTTACCCTGTGATGTCGAAGTTGGGTTGGTTGGCAGCATTTTTCTATACTGCCTCCGCCGCATTGCGTCTAGCAAGATTTAATACTCGCATCAGTGATGATAACAAACGTTATTTTCAAGGTTTGCCCAGCCCAGCTGCAGCGGCAGCTATGGTGGGTTTTATTTGGGTATGTCACGATCTGCAATTATCACGTGCAGATTTTGCAATCCCTGCATTGATCGTCACGATATTATTAGGTGCTTTAATGGTAAGTAACTTTAGTTACTACAGTTTTAAAGACATTAGTCCTAGCGAACGTGTACCATTTTATGCATTACTTGCGATTGTTGTAGGTTTTATTTTAGCTTCAATCGACACGCCAAAATTCTTTTTTGCCTTGTTTGCTGTCTATGCCTTGTCGGGCCCAATGACGCATTTGCTACGTGTGCAGCGCAAACGCAAACAGCGAGCTCAAGAAGTTAGTGAGAATCAAAGTGAGCAATAACAAGTATTTTATTCGACAAAAAACTGCCATCTAGAGGTAATTGAGTAGCATTATTTGGCTTAAGGCGTTATATTCCGTTTCATGAAAAGCAGAATTTTCAATAACATGAGCAATTATTCTGGAGCTAGCCTACCTGCTTCACACTCTGTTGCTGCACTCTTATCTCTATTCTTGCTGCCGCAGTAGCGGCAACTCTATGCCTGGCGAGGCACTACGCATTCTTTTATATTCTCAGTTCGCGCAAGCAGATTAAGGTTTTTTGCGTAAAGATTTCCTTATTCGGATTCTATAGAATCCTGTTAATGATTTAGCGAGATGAGAGCGTTATTCATATTTGATATTGGAGTAAAACGGTGGCCAGTAAGGACAAATTAATAATTTTTGATACTACTTTGCGCGATGGCGAGCAAAGTCCAGGTGCGTCCATGACGCGTGATGAAAAAGTCAGAATTGCTAAATCACTTGAGCGCATGAAAGTCGATGTCATTGAGGCAGGTTTCCCAATGGCAAGTGTTGGTGATTTTGAATCTGTGCAAGCTGTAGCCAATGCAGTGAAGGATAGTACGGTTTGTGGTTTAGCGCGCGCACTTGATAAGGATATTGATCGAGCAGGCGAGGCACTCAAATCTGCTGAATCATCAAGAATACATACCTTTATTGCGACTTCACCGATTCACATGCAAAGCAAGTTGCGCATGAGTGAAGATCAAGTTGTTGAACAAGCGGTTGAAGCCGTTAAACGTGCGCGTGGATTTACTAATAATGTTGAATTTTCACCTGAAGATGCGGGGCGTTCGGAGTTTGATTTTTTGTGTCGAGTGATTGAAGCAGTTATTAAAGCAGGCGCAAAGACTATTAATATTCCCGATACCGTTGGTTACAACATTCCGCATCAGTTTGGAAGTTTGGTGGGGCGTTTAATTGAAAACATTCCGAATTCTGACCAAGCCGTTTTTTCTGTGCATTGTCATAACGATTTAGGCTTAGCGGTAGCTAACTCGCTTTCCGCAGTATTGCATGGTGCGCGACAAGTTGAATGTACGATTAATGGTTTAGGTGAACGAGCAGGTAATGCTTCATTAGAAGAAGTAGTGATGACGGTGCACACACGTCAAGACGTATTTGATTGTAAAACGGATCTTGATACTACGCAGATTGTTCCAACTTCTCGAATGGTTTCTACTATTACAGGTTTTCCTGTGCAACCTAACAAAGCCATTGTTGGCGCGAATGCATTTGCGCATGAGTCAGGCATTCACCAAGACGGTGTTCTTAAAGCACGTGAAACGTATGAGATCATGCGTGCGGAAGATGTAGGGTGGGCGGCCAATAAGATTGTTTTAGGTAAACACTCCGGACGTAATGCATTTCGTACGCGATTAGATGAATTAGGAATAAGCTTTGATTCAGAAGAAGACTTGAACAAAGCTTTTACGAACTTTAAAGATTTAGCAGATCGTAAACATGAAATTTATGATGAGGACTTACATGCATTAGTTTCAGATAGCACTTATGAAAATAATGACTACTGTAAATTAATTTCTTTAAAAGCACATTCTGAAACAGGCAAAAAACCCAGTGCGGAAATTACTTTATCAGTAAATGGAAATGAAAAATCAGCTACATCTACTGGAGGAGGGCCGGTTGATGCCACCTTTTGCGCGATTGAAGATATTGTTAATAGTCAAGTTCAGTTGCAGTTGTATTCCGTAAATAACATTACTACTGGTACAGATTCGCAAGGCGAAGTCACGGTACGTCTTCAAAAAGCGGGAAGAATAGTGAATGGCCATGGTGCAGATACAGATATTGTAATGGCTTCTGCGAAAGCCTATTTGCATGCGCTGAATAAATTAGTAGTTCCTGAAGAGAGAGCACATCCACAACATGACGTTTAAAATAATCCATTATCTATTAAATCTTTTTAATGCTTAGCTATGAATGAAGAAAAGCGATTGTATTACTTAGATCAGATGGGGATTCAAGCGTGGGTTTCTAATAAACATGTTGTTGATGCAGTTGAGCAAGAACGACTATCCACAACCGAACAAGAGGTTGCTAAAAACCCAAAGGTAGATTCTGAAGAGACAAAAGCGACCGCAAACTTAGATGAACTTAAAAAAACTGTTTCGACTTGCACCTTATGTGATTTACATCGTTCACGCACTCAAACAGTTTTTGGCGTGGGTCATCCTGCTGCAGAATGGTTGATTATAGGTGAGGCACCAGGAGCAGATGAAGATCGCTTAGGTGAGCCTTTTGTAGGTAGAGCTGGGCAGTTATTAACAAGCATGTTGCGTGCGATGGGTTTAGCACGTGAAGAAGTATTTATTGCAAATATTTTAAAATGCCGACCACCTAATAATCGTGATCCGCGACCAGAAGAAGTTAATCACTGCGGTGCGTATTTGCGCCAACAAATTGAACTTATACAACCAAAGATTATATTAGTAGTAGGAAGGATTGCGGCGCAATCGTTGTTAAACGTCGATACACCTATTGGAAAAATGCGTGGCCAGAAATATAGGTATCAAGATACAAATATTCCAGTGGTTGCAACGTATCATCCTGCTTACCTATTGCGTAGTCCACAGCAAAAACGTAAAGCCTGGGAAGATTTAAAGTTTGCTTTACAGGTGCTGCATGCCCTTCAGGACGAGGAAACAACCTCATAGCGCAGTATAATGGGCCTAATTGGAACTGATAACTTATACTTAACTATATGAGTGCTGTATTTGATTATCCTGCTGAAACCTACCGTCTAATGACGGAGCATGATCTCTTAGCAGTTTTGAAAATAGAGAATGAGAGTTATGAGTTTCCGTGGACGGAAGGTATCTTTCACGACTGTATGCGATTTGGTTATTCATGTTGGGTAACGGAAGTTGATCATCGCATAGCGGGTTATGCGGTAATGTCTTTAGCTGTACAAGAGTGTCATATACTTAATATATGTGTAGAGCCCGGTTTCCAAGGACAAGGCATAGGTAGACGATTTTTGCAGCAATTATTAATGATTGCTCAAGCGCGCAAAGCGGATACTGCGTTTTTAGAGGTAAGACCTTCCAATACGCAAGCGTTGTCACTCTACTTTTCTGAGGGCTTTAACGAAATTGGTATGAGACGAGACTATTATCCTGCCAAAATTGGTAGAGAAGACGCGGTTATTCTTGCTAAGTCCCTAGTCGAATAATTCTATTTTTACTGTAGTAAGGTGTAGCGTTTCGCTATAATCGCGCGCTTTGTGTCCTTTAAATCTTTGAACATTTCATTTTGCTGTGAGCGAACATCAACAACAAACGGCACGGCGCCGTACATTTGCTATCATCTCGCATCCTGATGCGGGTAAAACTACTATTACTGAAAAGCTACTACTATTTAGTGGCGCAATACAGTTAGCGGGATCTGTAAAAGGAAGAAAAGCTGCGCGTCATGCTACATCAGATTGGATGGAAATGGAGCAACAGCGTGGCATCTCAATAACCAGCTCAGTGATGCAGTTTGATTATAAAGATCGCATTGTTAATTTATTAGATACACCAGGTCACGCAGACTTTTCAGAAGATACTTATCGCACACTCACCGCAGTCGACTCTGCGCTAATGGTGATTGATAATGCAAAAGGTGTGGAGGAACGCACGATCAAACTCATGGAAGTTTGTCGTCTGCGCGATACACCAATTATTACGTTTATCAATAAACTTGATCGCGATGGTCGTGAACCGATTGAGTTATTGGATGAGGTGGAAAGTGTACTAAAAATTAAATGTGCTCCAATTACTTGGCCGATTGGGATGGGTAAATTATTTAAGGGGGTATTTCATTTAATAAATAATTCAGTGCATCTTTATGACCCAAATCATAAGGGTAAAATACAACAAGGTGAGATGATTGAGGGGTTAGATAATCCTCGTTTAGATGAACTGTTGGGTGACCAGGCCCAAGAATTGCGTGATGAAATCGAACTTGTCCAAGGCGCAAGTCATGAGTTTAATCAAGAAGCATATTTAAAAGGTGAAATGACACCGGTGTTTTTTGGTTCGGCGATCAATAATTTTGGTGTAGCAGAGTTATTAGATAAGTTTGTGGAATATGCACCTGCACCGCAGGATAGAGAAGCCAGTATTCAGAAGACGAATAATTCTGATAATGAAACTCGTGCTGTATCTGCTGAGGAAGAAAAGTTTTCCGGCTTTGTATTTAAAATACAAGCTAATATGGATCCCAATCATCGTGATCGTTTAGCTTTTCTGCGCGTATGCTCAGGTAGTTTTCAAAAGGGTATGAAGCTTCAGCATGTTCGATTAGAGCGCGAAGTTAAAATCAGTGATGCATTGACTTTTATCGCTAAGGACCGTGAACATGTTGATCGTGCTTATCCAGGAGATATTATCGGCTTACACAATCATGGCACGATTCGAATTGGTGATTCCTTCACCCAAGGAGAGAAGCTAGCGTTTACCGGAATTCCTAATTTTGCTCCCGAGTTATTTCGTCGCGCCCAATTGAAAGATCCTTTAAAAATGAAGGCCTTATTGAAAGGTCTTATACAATTATGTGAAGAAGGGGCCACGCAGCTATTTCGACCCATTACGAATAATGATTTGATATTGGGCGCCGTCGGTGTGCTGCAGTTTGAAGTAGTTCAGCACCGCCTAAAGCATGAATATAATGTCGAATGTAAGTTCGAGGCGGTTAACGTGCAGACTGCAAGATGGATCAGTTGTGAGGATGAAAAGCAGCTAACCAAGTTTAAAAATAAGACAGAATCGAATCTTGCCATCGATCATGGTGAAGAATTGGTATATATCGCACCTACAAGGGTAAATTTACAAATGGCGATAGAAAAATGGCCAGAAATTGAATTTCGAGCTACGCGAGAACATAGCTCTATTGCCGAACAGTAATTCTATAATTGTTTTGAGTCGCTCTGATAAAGATCATATTTACGCCAGCAAACAAGACAAAGTAAAAGATTTTGTTTTTGACGAGAAGGTAGCCGGTGTTTTCGAGGATATGATTCAGCGCTCGGTACCTGGGTATGCAACACTGAATCAGCTCACTCCCATCCTTGTAAATCAATTTGTGCAGAAAAACTCTCAAATTTATGATTTAGGATGTTCATTAGGGGAAGCATCAATTTCTATAGCACAGTCGCTGCGTAGTATAAATATTAATATCTACGCAGTGGATAACTCTGCTGCGATGATCGAGCAACTAGAACAAAGACTTGCAGAGCTTAAATTAAACACCGCTATTCAAACTTTTTTAAGTGATGTAACAACTATCGACATCACGAACGCATCTTTTGTGATTCTAAACTACACTTTGCAATTTATTGAGCCTTCTAAACGCGACGAATTTATGAAAAAAATTTGTTCTGGAATGAATGATCAAGGTGCACTGCTGTTATCAGAAAAAATAAGTTACGAAGATGCCGAGGAAGATGTATTAATGCAGCAATTACATGAAAACTATAAGCGTCAGAATGATTATAGTGAACTTGAAATTAGTCAAAAACGCGAAGCCTTAGAGAATGTGTTAATTCGTGATACGCATGAGGAGCACGTGGAACGTTTATTAAATGCAGGTTTTTCAAAAGTTTCAATACTAATGAAATACCTTAATTTCACATCTTACTTAGCTATAAAATAAAAAAATGATCGCTCCAGATCGTGAAAAGCTGAGGTTGGCTTTAGAAAATACAATGCTAAAAGATGTTCAGACACATCTCTTGAAATTTCTCGATGAAAAATATGCCAACCCTAAACATGGGCACTTCAAAGATTGGCTACACATTTACCAATCTTTGTCTGAGTACAAGGTATCACAATGTGATTTTAATCAAGATGCAATTTCATTGGGGCATGTAGAGGATATTTCTTTTTCGCAGAAACAAGAGCTCGAAGAAAAGCTGAAACAATTAAGCCCTTGGCGAAAAGGACCCTTTGATATCTTCGGGATCCATGTTGACACGGAGTGGCACAGTGATTGGAAGTGGAAACGTATTGCTCCGCATATTAATTTGGAAGATAAGTTAGTTTTAGATATTGGTTGTGGTAACGGTTATTACGCATTACGTATGCAAGGTATGGGGGCAAGATTAGTCATAGGTATTGATCCAAGTTGGCACTATGTGTTTCAGTTTCATGTTTTGCAAAAATATTCTTCAATTGAACAACGCACTTTTGTTTTGCCTTTGGCATTAGAAGAATTTCCAGAGGTACTCAATGCTTTTGATACTATTTTTTCCATGGGAGTGCTATATCACCGTCAAGAACCACAAATACATCTTGAACACATACATTCTTTATTGCATGAAGGAGGGACAATTCATAATAGAAACTTTAATTATTGAAGATCAAGATGCAGATATACTTATTCCAAACGAGCGCTATGCCAATATGCGCAATGTGTGGATGATTCCAAGTATAGAATTGTTAAAAAAATGGTTAACGGATGCTGGTTTTGTAGACATTCAAGTAATGGATACTACAATGACGACTGTACATGAGCAGCGTCAAACAGAATGGATGACTCGATTTTCACTTGCACAAGCCTTAAATCCAGAAGATCCGACACTAACAGTGGAAGGGTATCAAGCGCCGATCAGAGCTACTTTGATGGCTGAAAAGTAGACAAACGACGAATTGTTATATTAGAAAATATAAAATATCCTGCTTTAAATCTAATTGCGTAGTTATTTATTTAAGCCGATATCGAATTTAGATCTTACTTCGTCTAATTTAATAATGGCTGTATTTGAATAATTGCTTACATCATGTGCAAATTTAGGTTTGCTAATATAGAAGCCTTGTGCAATATCACACTCTAACTCTTTCAAAATACTCAGTTGTTCAGCTGTTTCCACGCCTTCAGCAACAACTTTTTTATTTAAAGATTTTGCCATTGCAATAATGGCGCGGACAATAGACCTTGATTCAGGATCTTCGGCCAAGTCTTTGACGAATAATTTATCTATTTTTAATGTTTGTACAGGAAGTTTTTTAAGGTAGCTTAATGAGGAATAGCCTTTTCCAAAGTCATCAATAGAGATACTGATTCCGAGCTCATTTAATTGTCTTAATTTATTTAAGATATTTTTATCGTCACTTAATAACAAACTTTCTGTAATCTCAAATTCAATATTAGTTGTCGCAATATCAAAATTATTGAGTAAATTTTCAACATCTGAAAGGAAATTATCATGTTTTAATTGTCGTGCAGAAATATTTACTGCTACTCTTGGTAAAGGGTGATGTTCGAATTGCCATTTTCTGCATTGCTTTATTACTTCACGCAGTACCCATGTTCCTAATGAGATAATAAAACCATTCTCCTCAGCATATGAAATAAACTGTTCAGGAGAAATATTGCCAATTTTATTGTGTTTCCAACGTATGAGAGATTCAGCCCCAGAAACATTGCCAGACTCTATATCGATCTGTATTTGGTACATCATGTAGAGTTCATTCTTTTCAATCGCGTGAAAAAGGTCAGCCTCTAATAGCGCTTTTTCTCGGATATCCTCCTGCATCGCATCTGAAAAAAATGAATACTTGCCACGCTCACTTTCTTTAGCTTTATACATCGCGATATCAGACTTTTGTAAGATGTCATCCCAATTATTGCCATCTTTTGGATAGATAGAAATACCAATAGTAGCTCCAATGAATTGTTCGTAGTTATCAATAGTAAATATTTCTGAAAGTGAAGAGCTTATTTTCTTAGCTGTTTCAGCAATGCAGCTTGAATCGTTTTGGAAAGTTAACAATACAATGAATTCATCACCACCATAGCGCGCAAGGAACCCTTTATTGTAGACACACTTTTTAATTCGTTCAGAAGCTGCAATGAGAAGTTTGTCACCAATAGCATGACCTTGTGAATCATTAATCACTTTGAATCGATCTAGATCAATAAAAAGTACTGCTACTTTGTTATTTTGTTGATATGTAATTTTATTAAAAGTATCAATAAGCAGCTCACGGTTAGGTAAGCCAGTTAAACTATCAAAATGTGCTTGTTTAATTAGTTTTTCTTCACGTTCAACCGCATTAAGAGCGACTTTAATTCTATCTATGTAATTGTCTAGTTGTTCCAAGGCTTCTTCGTTAAGACGAGGAATAAATTGATGACCAATAATAATTAAACCTAGAAACTCTTTTTGCTGTTTTATCGCAATAGTGGTAACGTAATTTGATAAGACGTCATTTAACCATTTCACAGATTGAATTTTATCTTTTTGTAAAGTGCGTATAAGTTCATCAGAGTGTGCGAGTAGTACATCGAAATCTTTATGACTAATTTGTATAGGAATTTGAGTCAATAGTTGTTTTTCATGCGATCCATAGTTGTAAAGTATTCCACTATATGTATTCTCTTCCAAAAGCACAATCGAGGCAAAATTGTAATTTATATAATCCTTCAGATTTTTAAAAATTGCTTCTACAACATTTTTTTTATCCATTGTTGTGAGAATAGCTCTGTCAAGATTTGACATTGACGTCATCACAGTAAATTGGCGAGATAATTCGGCTGACATTAAGTTAAATGATTCGCCTAAATTTTGAAACTCATCGTTAGTGTCAAAATTTAATACTTCGCTGAAGTCACGTTTCGCTATTTTCTTAGTTAATAAATTGAGTTTTTCCAATGGTACTAATATTCTAGTAATTTGGTTATAACTTATAAACGAAATAATGAGTATTGAAAGAACTAAAAGCGGAATAAGATAACTACCAAACTCATTAATCGGGATAAAAATAGTATTTCTTGGGATTGTATAATAAATAAACCAACTATCTGTATTGTAAGAGCCGTTTAAAAATAGTTCCCAGGAGGCTACAAGGTGTTTATTGTTATTTATATTTATGTGATTAGTGTTCTCTAAAGTTTTAATGTATTGATCGAAATTTGACAAAAATAGCTTGTTTAATTTTTCATTTGAACAGTTTAGAACACCTGAATTTTTTGATATTACACAAGCATCATCATCTCCAGCAAAAATATCCATATCGCCAAAAATGTAATTTTTGTCAACTTCTGCAGAAAGCAAAATATTAGATTCACTTGTGCTTATCAATCGATAAAAAATAATATTATTTACATTATCTTTATGCTTGATTGTGATAAGTGTTTTGCCATTTTGTAGATGCTGCTGTTTTGTGTATTCAAATAATAAATGTGTCGAATCCTTGTATACATTTATATTGCTAAAAAGTTTCGTATTTGAATCATCAACTTTTAAAATAGGATTATTTGCTTCTGTATTGATACTATTTGATAGTAGAAGGTTTTCGCCTAAACCTATTAGCTGGCTTTCAGCAACTAAAATACGATCGAATATCGCCATTCCATACGATTTGCTTTCTGAGCTCATATGATCTTGTTTTTGCTCCAAGAGCAATTCGATCATATATTTGTATGAAATGAATCCCGTGATACTTATGGGAATAATTGCGGCTAGAACAAAAAGTGTAAGTATTCGTTTTGCTACTTTACTTTTGATGAATGCAAGTTCAAATTGCATGAATTATTGATTAATAGTCTGTGGCTTTGCCAACAAATCCACCATCGCGTCCACGAACGATGTCATCTTTACTTGCATTAGCGGTTAAAGGGGGTTGGCTTACACCGTCTTCACCTTTGCTATAAAGGTCATAGTCACTATTTATTGGAACTAATGAATGATCTTTTCTTCGATTACCAGGAGGTACAACATCATGATTTGCATAAACATAAGGATTGCTCCATGGATCTTCCATTCCAGCCATGCCAACATCGGCTAATGTATTCGGCAACGTTCCATTTGAAAGTTCATAGTCATCTATTGCAAATTGAATGACAATTAAATCTTTTTCAGCATCTTCTTCAGTCACGCGATCGGTATAATCTTGATATGCTGGAACGGCAATCATAAAAAGGATACCTATAATCGCTAAAGCAATCATTAGTTCAAGAATTGTGAAGCCATGCAAATTCAGTAATTGCTTGAAACAATTGTGGTTATATGACTTCATAGTTCTGTATGTCTTTCTTCCGTGATTCTAATTTAGTGAATTTGAAACAATTGTTTTTAAAGACTTATTGTTTTCTCTCTCTATAACTGCATATTGTATAAATTACTAAGATATATAATGTGTGTCGTTTCACCAACTGTCATAAAAAATTGATGAATGTGCATGAGTGGCTAAATTTTATAGACAGGCGGTGAATTTAATTTTAACAGATAACTATATTCACATTATTTAAATAAGTTTAAGAGCATGAAGGAAGACAAACCTAGTTTTATTGATGTCATAAAAAGTGTGCTTGCCAGTTTTTTTGGTGTGCAAAGTGACAAAAATCGTCGCCGCGATTTTCAACATGGTAATCCTGCACAGTTTATTTTAGTGGGAATATTCCTAACGGTTTTATTTATAATAGGGATGATTGTAATCGTTAAGCTTATATTAGCTTCGGTTAGTTAATTTTCTACAAACCCCTTTAACTGTAGAAGCTCATGTATTCGTTCGGCTAATTGCTGATAACCCTTCGCATTTGGGTGTGCAATATCAGACTTTAAAGCTGTATCACCCAATATTTTAGGCAGAGTCGAACATTCAAATTGAACACCGGTTTCATCTGAAAGTTGCTGATACACCTCAGCACACTTTAAAAATAATCCTGGCTCAGGAATACCTAATGCAGCAACTGGGATGTTTCTAGTATTTGCTTCAGTAAGCATCTTCTTCAAATTATCTTTCAATTCGGCGCGTGGTAGTTTGCGTAAAATGTCATTACCACCATGAATGAGTATGAGCAGATCAGGCTTATGCTGATCCAGTAATGCAGGTAACCGTTCTAAACCTTTGCTACTAATTTCTCCTGGAATTCCGGCATTGGTTATAGGTAATTGGGTTAGAGAAGCTAATATAGAAGGGTAATCTTGACCTTTACCAGCGCCTGTACCGTATGTGAGGCTATCACCAAAAGCTAAAATCGTCGCATTACTAGGTAATCGATTATATTGATGGTTTGAGTCGCTGCATGCATAAAGCAATAAGCATATTAATAATACTAAATATTTAATTTTCATTATTAATGTGACCAAAAATCTTTTCTGCATAGGCCAAATGCATTGCATCTTTGACAGGTTTCTTCATTTGCGAATGCGGTGAAGGGAGTATTCTCATTCAAACTATGAAAAAAAGCCTGAAGTCGAGACAAATGCTGTTTCTTTAATTCGTCGAGTTCATCGTTTTTAATCGTAGCGAGGCTTTTTACGGTATTTTTATCACCAATGGCAACATACTCTACTTGGGAGGTTGTAGTATTTTGGTCTGCATCGTGAAGTAATGCATACATCGGTAATTGTACTTGTTCGCCTGCCATAACACTAACTTTTGATGGTGTTTGACCGGTTTTATAATCAACAATCGCGTGACCATCTGGTGATTGATCAACACGATCTAGTCTGCCATAGGCTTGAAAGTTAGCATCAATGTTTAGATGCACAGAAGTTTCGTGTTGCTCGGATGTAAAGTTGATTTGTCGCTTGATTTCCCAGTCGATAAATTTAGGAATTAGACTCGTCCAGCGTTGTAACCATAACTGGATATTAAAATCATTGTCATCGATATTGCCATTTGCGTAAACAAAAACTTTTTCGCTGATATTGTGTAATAGATCTTCAGCTTTTTCACGATTATGTTCAGTAATTCGTTCATTAAATGGACCAGGTAGATTGGCGACATTTGAAAAAAATGCATGAATGCTTTGATGCACTAAACTACCAAAGTCAGCTTTGTTTAGTTCTTCTTGCAACTCATCTGTAGGAGAAAGTTTTAGACAAGTGAGCGCAAAGTATTGATATGGGCAATTCACCAAGTTTTGATATTGAGAAATCGAAATTTTATCGGGTGTAAGCGTTGTTGTGAGAACAGGACTAGGTTGCTTTGTTGCTTGAGGTGGGGGGATGTCAGTATCTTTTACCACACAGCTGCTTTTCTGGTGTACAAGATACTCAAGTTGTGGATCGACTAAGCTTTTGTTGTATGCCATGTGATGAAAAGTCTCAATCGCTTCTAACCATGGTGAAGGTCTCACTGGCTCGCCATTTTGCTCAGTCTGAACAGTGATTAATATTTTTTCAGAAGCATCAAGTAAACAGCGGAAATGATGTAAATGTCTAGTGTGGTCATCACGCCAAGATGGAATATTTAGTTCGTTACGAACTTGCTCATTAAAGAATACATAAATGTTACTTGCTCCTGGAAAGTTGTTTTTATCCATTGACGCAATGATTAGTGCATCAAAATTCTGTAATCGACTTTGCTCTAAGCTGCAAAAAGTCACCATAGGCTGGTTCGTAGACAAGTTAGTAGGAGGTTTGTAGTTTTGTTGATCGAATATTCGAGACATAAACCTTCTACATTCAGACCAATTCATACGATTATCGACTAATTTGAAATGTGCTATTTGATTTTCAAATAATTCGATGATTTGTTTTCCTGCCTCATCATTATGTAAGCTAGTATAAATACCAATAGGTTTTAAACTATTTAGAAGTTCGTTTATGAAGCGATGTAAAGGATAGGATTTACTTCCGTGTAATTTAGAGAGTAATTGGGCGCTATTTTCAAATGTGTCTAATAAATTCAAAAGGTAATTAAAAATTTCGACATCAGCTGTTTGGTCTTTATTCTGTAATTTTTCAAGTGCATCTCGATAACGCTTGATTCCGCTGTGAATATTAAATTTGAGAACAATTTCTTTTTCAAAGTAATCGATGGCTTTTTGATGAAATTTTGGGTCACTTACTGAGAAAAACGGAGAATGTGCGAGAGCAAGTAATTGCTTTGCCGAATAGCGTTCTTCTATTAATTGTATCCACCATTCAACAACTACTGCAGCACTGGTTGTGGCCAATGCCCAACCTGCGGCATCGTTGATCATTAGATTTGCGTGGTCAAGTACTGCGCGGAGCCTTCGAACTAATTTCCGATCTGTGGTAACAATTCCAATGTTTTGTATATTTTCATGAGCCCATATTCGAACCTGTATATCAATAGCTTTTATATGTGTTTCAAACTGATTGCTTTTAAAGGTTCTGAGATGCGAGTTGAATGGAGACTTTGAGTAGTTTTCAGCAAAACTTTTTGCACGTTGGTATATGCTTAAAGAACTGTCTTCAAAGACTTTATCTAAAAATATTGAAAAAAGCTTAGGCTCTCTATTTTTGCTAAATGTAATTTGCGTAGTGGCATCGAGATATTTTTTAAGCCAATAGTCTGTTCGATTAGAGCAACTATCACTACTAGCATAGGCAAAAAATAAAACTTTCGATTGCTGTCCTATTTTGTTTAGAAAGTTTGCTTCTAATTTTGAGAACTGATCTATTTCAACACAATAAAATATGTCTTCATTATTAGTAGAGATTGATTCTAAAGCATGCACATAAGCTTCATTAGGATCAACATAGTCTTCATGTGAGAGTTGATTGCGCCAAGCTACCCAAAGCAATTTAACCAGGTCAGATTCATGTAATAATGCTTGAGAAAGCTCTGTGTTATTGCCTTGATAGTAGTTATTGAATGCGACCGGTTTAATGTCATTTAATAACATCTCATCAAATAAGGTTAACAATTCATTTGCGATGCCCCAAGGATTTGCGCTAGAAAATAAATCAGGTTGTTGTTTAATTGCGTCGACCAATATAAGTTCACGAGCGTATTGAGATAGCACAGGTTTTTTATTGGGCTGTTGTTTGCGCACCCATTGTCTCAATGTGGTGATTACTGGTGGTAAGACAACGTCGTAACCTTGTTTGCTCGTTTGCTTAAGAATTTCTTTGCGTAGTGATGCTTGCGTGAGTTGGTTAGGTAAAAATATGGTGATGTTACGCAGATCAGGCAGCCGTTGCTTAAACTGCTTAGTGATGTCTTCGCTGACTACCTTCAGGAGATTGTTGCTGTAAGCTGTGAGATGAATATTGTTAAGCACGTGCAAGTATAATTACTCTTTAAACTATTCTTTTGGCTTTTCTTCAATATATTGACGTTTGTTTTTTACTGCTTCCCACTCTTTTGCATCACTTGGTGCAGGTTTCATGCTGGTAATCACTGGCCACTGGGCAGAATATTTTTCATTAATTTCAAGAAAATCACGTTGATCTTCTGATACATCATCTTCGCTTACAATGGCTTCGACTGGGCATTCGGTTTCACACATAGCGCAGTCAATGCATTCTTCAGGGTCAATCACCAACATCGTGGGTCCTTCATGAAAACAGTCTACCGGGCAGACCTCTACACAGTCCGTATATTTACACCTGATACAGGCTTCAGTTACTAAAAAAGTCATATAAAGGATTATTAATTTTTGAGCAGCGCAATTGTATGGAATTCGTCATGAGTTTGAAAATTTAAGCTGAAATCAGTCTAAATTCGGACAAGATCGACACTGGGTCGCAGTTCCTTCTACCTCAAAACGCTATAATTCGTAGAAAATATGACAACAAGAACTGCAATCTGTTATGAATAAATATTTAGTAACCGGCGGTGCCGGCTTTATCGGCTCACACACTGTAGATCATTTGTTAGCCAGACAGCAGCAAGTTGTGGTGTTGGACAATTTTTCTTCTGGTAATCGGAAAAATTTACCAGATTTTCATCCTTTTTTGACGGTTATTGAAGGTGATATACGTGATGCTTCTGTCGTGGCAGAAGCAGCAGATGGGGTTACACATTGTCTGCATTTGGCAGCTCAAGTATCCGTGGTTAAATCGTTAGAAGATCCTGCAGATTCTGCGACGCATAATATTCTTGGGTTTATTAACGTACTGAATGCAATAAAGAAGAATAATGCTAAACGTTTTGTGTATGCGTCATCTGCAGCTACCTATGGAAATCCTACTAATTTGCCTTTAATTGAAGCCGAACCTCTTAAGCCAGAATCCCCCTATGGATTAGAAAAGCAAATTAATGAGTTATATGTAAAATTATTTAAAGAACTTTATGACACATCTTCATGTGGGGTGCGTTACTTTAATGTATATGGTCCTAGGCAAGATCCCAAGTCACCGTATGCAGGAGTGATTGCATTGTTTGCTGATGCAGTGTTGGCCAAGCAGCCATTGACTATTCACGGTGATGGTTTGCAGACTCGAGATTTTATTTTTGTAAATGATGTTGCAAGAGCAAATCTTGCTGCACTTGATTCTGAATATGAAGGTGCAGTGAATGTTGCGACAGGTTCAACTGTTACTTTGTTAGAATTAATCGAAGTATTAGAAAAGATTGCTGGACACACTTGTGAGAAAAATTTTGGACCTGAAAGAGATGGGGATATTAAACATTCTGCAGCGACAGTAGATACTTTACAGCAAGTATTGGAAATAACTGCCAAACATTCTTTGGAAGAAGGCCTGCGAGAATTATTAAATATTGCTGAAAAAGTTAAGTCATAGATTTCAACTTGTATAAAACCTCTAAAGCCTCTTTAGGGCTTAATTCATCTGGATCTATATTTTCTAAAAATTCAACGCTTGGATGAATGATTTCTTCTTCCAAATCCAGCCCTAATTGTGTTTCTTGCAGGTTTGCTTCTGTAGCTTGTGATTCAAGTTGTTTTAGTTTTAGTTTTGCAGCCGCAATTACGGTTTTTGGAATACCTGCAAGCTGAGCTACTTGTAGTCCATAACTTTGATTTGCTGGTCCTTCCTTCACAGCATGTAAGAAAATTATTTTTTCATTATGCTCAATCGCATCAATATGTACATTATGGATTGTGCTGAAATGTTCCGGTAATTGAGTAAGCTCAAAATAGTGTGTTGCAAATAAACAATAAGATTGATTCACAGTACTAAGATGATCTGCACAAGACCAAGCTAGAGATAAACCGTCATATGTACTTGTGCCACGACCGATTTCATCCATCAGTACTAAGCTCTGGTTTGAAGCGTTATTGAGAATATTTGCCGCTTCAGTCATTTCCACCATAAATGTGGACCGTCCTGAACTTAAATCATCTGAAGCACCGATACGAGTGTAAATCGCATCAATCGGTCCAACCGTGAATGCGTTTGCTGGGACAAAGCATCCGCTATAGGCCATCCAAGTGATGAGTGCAATCTGGCGCATATAAGTAGATTTTCCACCCATGTTTGGGCCGGTAATCAGAAGTAATTTTCGTTGCTCATTCAACTCTGCATCATTGGCAGTAAAAGGTTCGCTTTGAGCCTGTTCGATTACAGGGTGGCGACCCTGTTTGATATTTAAAACGTTATCTTCTGTAAAATTTGGTTGCACGTAATTTAATGTAACCGCACGTTCTGCCAGCGTGGCTAGAGTGTCTATCTGGGCTAATGCATGTGCACAGTTCTGTATAAATGCTAAATCATTTAATAAATCAGCAAGTAGTTGTTCGTACAAATACTTTTCTCGTTTTAGGGCACGTTCTTTGGCGCTTAAAACATTATCCTCAAATTTTTTCAGTTCAGGAGTGATATATCTTTCAGTATTTTTCAGTGTTTGTCTGCGTGTGTAATGTTCTGGCGCTTGGTGAGCTTGGCTGCGAGGAATTTCAATGTAATAACCATGAATTCGGTTGTAAGAAACTTTTAAGTTTGCAATGCTCGTGTTTGACTTTTCTTGTTGTTCTAAATCAATTAAAAACTGATTTGCATTGGTGCTGATATTGCGCAGCTCATCAAGCTCTTCGTCGTAGCCTGCTTTAATTACTCCTCCATCACGAATGAGAGCAGGTAAATCATGTTCTAAAGCTTCTTCTAATTTAGAGGCTAATTCTTCATAACCAAGTAATTGTTGTTTAGATTCAATGATGAGCTCGTTTTCAAAAATACTTAGATGCTTTTGTATGTTTGGAATACATTGCATGGTTGCACGCAATGCATCGAGATCTCTTGGCTGTGCAGTTTGTAGTGCAATGCGGCTGCGGATCCGTTCAATGTCTTTTACATTGTTAAGTAACTCATGTGTTTCATCATAGTTATTGAGTTGTATGCATTCTGATATTGCTGCATGACGCTGTAGTAGAGTATTAATATTTCGTATAGGTTGGTTTAACCAGCTTCGCAAACAGCGTGAACCCATTGTGCATGCTGTTTTGTTTAATACGTTTATTAAACTATGCTTGCTATCACCTTGTGAAGAAATTTCAATTTCAAGATTTTTGCGAGTAATACTATCTATATTTAGAAATTCATCTCTAGAACAGACTCGTAAACCGTTTATATGAGGTAATTGTGTTTTCTGAGTGTCTTTAACGTATTGCAGTACTGCACCTGCTGCAGAAATAGCGGGCGGGCAGTCATCACAACCGTAACCCGTTAAATCTTTTGTGCCAAACTGTTTACACAATGCGGAGTATGAAGACTCATACTCAAAATGCCAAGTAGGTACCGTTCTCGAGGCATATTTGTTGTCGAAATGAATCAAGGCATCTTCAGCAACAATGATTTCTGCAGGCTGTATACGTTCAATTTCATCATGTAATTCTAGTACTGAATTGCATGTTTGTAATATGAAGTTACCAGAGCTTAAGTCTAAATAGGCTAATCCATGAGAAGATTGCGTTATGTTTATCGCTAATAAATAGTTTTCTTTGTTCTTGTTTAATAATTCGTCTTCTATGACGGTGCCAGGTGTGATGACACGAGTCACTTTGCGTTCTACTAAACCTTTGCTTGTGGCGGGGTCACTCACTTGATCACAAATTGCGACCGATTCTCCCAATTTTAATAATTTTGCTAAATAAGTCTCTGTGGCATGCACCGGAACACCAGCCATGGGGATTTCATCTGCAGAATTTTTGTTACGTGAGGTGAGTGTAAGATCTAATAGTTTTGCAGCTTTTCTTGCATCTTCAAAAAACAGTTCAAAAAAATCGCCCATACGGTAAAAAAGCAACATATCGGGATATTCTGCTTTGATGCGTAGATATTGCTGCATCATTGGCGTATGTTTAATTGGAGGTCGTGCGATCATGTTTGCAGTCTAACGAAGTTCGCTTTGAGAGACAGCCCAAATAGTATCCAAGTAATAAGAATAATTTTTGCTGACAAAATTTAGATGACGGTATCAAGTAAAGACTTATCTAGAGGAGTTTTAATTGAGCGGCTAGCTGAGCAATTGACGGAAAAAAATATAACAGTGGCAGTGGCGGAATCTTGTACAGGCGGAATGCTGGCACAAGAATTTACCGCATTAAATGGCAGCTCAAAATGGTTTGAGTGTGGATTTGTAACCTACAGTAATGTCTCTAAAATTAAAATGTTAGGTGTAGAACCTCATGTGCTTGATGAGTATGGAGCAGTCAGCTCACAAGTAGCTGAGCAAATGGCACTGGGGGTGCTTGCCCATAGTGATGCAACAATAAGTGCTTCAATAACAGGTATTGCTGGGCCTAGTGGAGGAACGGCAGAGAAGCCTGTTGGCACGGTTTATATTGGGACGGCGATGACAAACCAGGCTGCTAAAACTGAATTACACCAATTTCAAGGCGATCGAAAGTCGATTCGTGAGCAAACTGTCCAAGCGGCAATCTCACAGCTTATGGGGGAGCTCAATGGCTAAAAAACGTTTGTTTTTTGGATTATTGCCCGATAAAGCTACTCATCAACAGTTGATTGAGCACTCAAGGTCTTTTCCTATTGTAAAAGGTGTCCGACCTGTGCCTAAAGATAATCTGCACATTACTTTATTATTTTTAGGTCACTTGGAAGCAAATGAGCGTAAGTGTTTGGAAAAAAAGATGGTACAAACATTTGTACAATCTTTTTCCTTGCGTTTTGACCTTTATGGCTACTTTAAATCTTCTCAAACATTGTGGCTTGGCTGTTCTTCCTATCCTATAGAATTAACTAGGCTTGTTAACCATCTAAAATCTATAGCGGAAAGTTGTGGTGCGAAAACTGATGAACGTATATATAAGCCACACATCACGTTATTCAAGAAAGTTCAGCAAGCAGAATTCCCTGAACGACCTTTCACAATTACTTGGCGGACAAATGAATTTCATTTGCTGGAATCAGTACCGCATGAAAATACAACTCGATATAATGTACTTAAGACACATTCGTTTTTACAAGAAGAGTAAATATAACTTGTGAAGTGTTCTTAGTGCTTCGAATGTGACAGTATTAATAAGTCAGCAATAATTATTCATATTTATCATAGAGGTGAGCAGTGGACGAGAATCGTAAGAAAGCACTAGTGGCCGCGCTGGGTCAAATCGAAAGACAATTTGGTAAAGGTGCAGTAATGCGCTTGGGAGATTCTACTGCCGCGCGTGATGTTGAAGTAGTTTCTACTGGATCCTTGGCGTTGGATATCGCTTTAGGTATTGGCGGTTTGCCAAAAGGCCGTGTAATTGAAATTTATGGTCCGGAATCTTCGGGTAAAACTACGCTTACTTTACAAGCGATTGCAGAATGTCAAAAGCAAGGCGGTACTGCTGCTTTTGTTGATGCAGAGCATGCATTAGATCCGATATACGCTGAAAAAATTGGTGTGAATGTAGATGACCTTTTGGTTTCACAGCCTGATACAGGCGAACAAGCATTAGAAATTACTGATATGTTGGTTCGTTCTGGTGCTGTAGATATTGTTGTAGTGGATTCGGTTGCAGCATTAACGCCGCGTGCGGAAATTGAAGGTGATATGGGAGATTCGCACATGGGTTTGCAGGCGCGCCTCATGTCACAAGCACTGCGCAAGCTTACCGGTAACATTAAACGTTCTAACACCATGGTGATCTTTATTAACCAAATTCGTATGAAGATTGGTGTGATGTTTGGTAGCCCAGAAACCACTACAGGTGGCAATGCCTTGAAGTTTTACTCTTCTGTGCGCTTGGATATTCGTCGTATTGGCTCGATTAAGAAAGGCGATGAAATTCTTGGCAATGAAACCCGCGTTAAAGTAGTTAAAAATAAACTTGCACCTCCATTCAAGAAAGCCGAGTTTGAAATTCTATATGGAGAAGGCATTTCACGTTTGGGTGAGATCATAGATATGGGTGTTGAGCATGGCTTAGTCGACAAAGCAGGGTCTTGGTATAGCTACAATGGTGAACGCATTGGTCAAGGAAAAGAAAATGCGCGCAGCTATTTAAAAGAGAACCCTGAAATGGCTGCTGAGATTGAAGAAAATTTACGTGCGCAATTATTGCCGAGTGAGGACGATATAAATCAAGATGCAGAGGCTGAACTTGACGCTCAAGCAGAGGAAGAAGCGACTGAAGCCTAATACTGATAAACAAGAGCGGTCCATACGCAATACTGCTCTTGATATTTTAGCCAGGCGTGAACACACACGCCTGGAACTCTCACGAAAACTTAAAGCTAAAGACTTTTCTGAGCACGAAATAGAGGAATTGCTCGAAGTTCTTGGTCAAGAGGGCCTGCAAAGTGATGAGCGCTACGCGGAAAGCTATGTGAATATGCGTCGCAATCGCGGCTATGGTCCTTTGAAAATTAAACAAGAGCTTCAGCAGCGTGGAGTTTCATCTGATCTAGTCGATCTATTTGTCGAGTTCAATGACGAAATCTGGTTAGACACTGCTTATCAGGCTTATGAAAAGAAATTTGCTGCCAAAGTTCTAAGTTCTGCCAATGAGCGAGCAAAACGCATGCGTTTCCTGCAATCCCGCGGGTTTACTGGTGATATAATCCAAAAAACATTTGCCCATTTTGGGTAAACAGATCGGTTTATAAAAATTTCAGGGTGCTAATGGAAGCGCCCGTTGTTATGTATATGGAACTTAGCTCAGAACTTCGCAGTGCCTTTTTAAACTACTTTAAAGACAACGGTCATGAGATTGTACCGTCTAGTAGTTTGGTCCCTGGCAATGATCCTACCTTGTTATTTACTAATGCAGGCATGGTGCAATTTAAAGATGTATTCCTAGGAAAAGAAGTACTCAAATATTCGCGTGCAACATCGAGCCAACGTTGTGTAAGAGCAGGTGGTAAACATAATGATTTAGAAAATGTCGGCTACACTGCAAGGCATCACACCTTTTTTGAAATGTTAGGAAATTTCAGTTTTGGGGATTACTTTAAAACCGAAGCGATTCATTATGCTTGGGAATTTCTTACTAAAGTTGTTGGCTTGCCTGAGGAAAAATTATGGGTCACGGTGTTCGAAGAAGATGATGAGGCGGCTGATATTTGGTTGAATGAAATAAAAGTAAATCCTAATAAACTTGCGCGTATTGGTGCTAAAGATAATTTCTGGGCCATGGGTGATACTGGTCCATGTGGACCATGTACAGAAATATTTTATGATCATGGCGACAAAGTGCCAGGTGGACCACCAGGTACACCGGAAGAAGATGGGGATCGCTATGTAGAAATTTGGAACCTCGTGTTTATGCAATTTGACCGCGATAAACAAGGCAACTTAAATCCTTTACCCAAACCTTCCGTAGATACAGGCATGGGTTTAGAACGTCTTGCAGCCATCATGCAAGGTGTAACGAATAATTATGATACCGATTTATTCACTGGAATTATCAATACGGCTGCGGATATTGCTAACATAAAAGATACGTCAACACCTTCATTACGTGTAATTGCGGATCATATTCGTTCGTGTAGTTTTTTAATTACTGATGGAGTCGTGCCCTCGAATGAAGGGCGTGGTTATGTATTACGACGCATAATTCGCCGTGCTGCGCGTCACGGAAACAAGTTGGGAGTGACTGAACCGTTTTTTTATAAGCTTGTACAACCTTTGGTAGACAATATGGGTGCTGCGTATGCAGAGCTTGTTGAGGCACAACAGCGAATTGAAAAAGTGCTGGAAAATGAAGAGCAACGCTTTAATGAAACCTTGCATCAAGGTATGCGTATTTTACAAGATGATATTAAAAACTTATCGGGTGACACTATTTCAGGTGAAACAGTATTTAAGTTGTATGACACTTATGGTTTCCCAGCAGATTTAACCGCAGATGTTGCGCGTGAGCAAAATTTAAAAATAGATGAAGCAGGTTTCCAAAAGCAAATGGAAGCGCAACGTGAACGTGGACGTCAAGCAAGTCGCTTTGACGTTGATTATGATGCTTCACTTGCAGTGCAAACCACTTCAGCATTTACCGGTTATGAACACCTTGAAGACAATGCAGTAGTTAAAGAAATATTTGTCAACAATGAAAGTGTCAATGAGATCAAAGAAGGTGAAGCTGGCTTAGTAATTCTTGACCAAACTCCGTTTTATGCTGAATCGGGTGGTCAAGTAGGTGATGTTGGTTTGTTAAAAAATAAGCAAGCTAATTTTGAGGTGAGTGATACACAAAAGCAAGGTAACGCACATGCGCATATCGGTAAACAAATTTCTGGTGTACTTAAAGTAGGAGGTAAAGTTAATGCACAAGTGGATGTTGCGCATCGTCAAGCAACAGTACTAAATCATTCGGCAACGCATTTAATGCATGCCGCATTACGTCAAGTCTTAGGAACACATGTGCAACAAAAAGGTTCATTAGTTGCGCCAGATCGTTTGCGTTTTGATTTTTCACATGATTCTTCCATAAGTAATGAACAGCTACAACAGATTGAAGGTATAGTAAATCAACAGATACGTTTGAATACACAAGCTTCAGCGAAGACCATGTCAAAAGACAAAGCTTTGGAAGCGGGTGCGATGGCATTGTTTGGTGAAAAATATGGTGATGAAGTACGCGTGCTTTCAATAGGCGAGTTTTCGGTTGAGCTATGTGGTGGTACACATGTAGATCGCGTAGGTGATATTGGTGTTTTTAAAATTATTTCAGAATCTGGCATTGCTTCTGGTGTGCGTCGCATTGAAGCGGTAACTGGGAACGGTGCATTGCAATGGATCAAAGAAAGTGAACGTCAGTTAGCAGATATTGCAGAGGCGGTGAAAGCTTCTAAATCAGAGGCAAAAGACAAAGTGGTGCAATTGGTTGAACGTAACCGTGCATTAGAAAAAGAACTCAGTCAGCTTAAAGGTAAGTTGGCTTCGCAGGCAGGTAGCGATTTAGCCAGTTCTGCAATTGAAATAGACGGAATAAAAGTGCTTGCACATAAAATTGAAGGCGCGGATCTAAAGTCATTACGCGACACGCTAGATCAGCTTAAAAGCAAGCTTGGTAGTGCTGCAATTGTGTTAGCTACGAGCAATGGCAGCAAAGTGAGTTTGATCGCAGGAGTGACCAAAGATCAAACCAATCGCATCAAAGCGGGTGATTTAGTTAATGCAGTAGCCGCACAGGTTGGTGGAAAAGGGGGCGGACGCCCTGATATGGCGCAAGCAGGGGGTAGTGATCCAGCAAAACTTGATTCAGCATTGGAATCTGTTCCTGATTGGATACGTGCAAATCTATAGCCTGATCATTAGAATCACGGCTCTTTTGTTTAAATAAAAATTTAGGGATAGCTAGTTAGTATGGCGCTGATCGTACAAAAATTTGGTGGCACTTCGGTGGGTACCGTCGAACGCATTGAAGCAGTGGCTGAAAAAGTGATTGCTTCCAAGCAACAAGGTCATCAAGTTGTCGTCGTAGTATCTGCTATGAGTGGCGAAACCAATCGTCTTATTGGTTTGGCTGAAGAAATTCAGGAAACGAAAACACCATCAGGACGAGAACTCGATGTATTAGTGTCTACCGGAGAGCAAGTAACGATTGCTTTGCTTTCGATGGCTTTACAAAAAAGAAATTGTGATGCCGTATCTTGTACGGGTGGACAATTAAATATTCGTACCGACAATAAATTCAACAAAGCACGTATACAAACCATCGATGCCGATCGTCTTAAAAAATTATTAGATGATGGCAATGTCGTAGTCGTGGCGGGTTTTCAAGGTGTGGATGAGGAAGGCAACATCACAACGCTAGGTCGCGGTGGTTCAGATACCACAGCTGTTGCACTTGCTGCTGCAGTAAAAGCAGATGAATGCCAAATTTACACAGACGTAGATGGAGTTTACACAACCGATCCACGTGTTGAACCAAATGCACGCAGATTAGATCGAATTACATTTGAAGAAATGTTAGAGATGGCAAGCCTAGGTTCAAAAGTATTACAAATTCGTGCAGTTGAGTTTGCCGGAAAGTATGATGTGCCGCTTAGAGTACTTTCATCTTTTGAAGAAGGCCCAGGCACTTTAATAACCTATGAGGATGACAGTATGGAAGATCCACTGATCTCAGGTATCGCTTTTAATCGCGATGAGGCTCAATTGACCATAAAAGGGGTGCTCGATCAGCCGGGTGTGGCGGCCCATATTTTGGGCCCAATTTCGGCTGAAAACATCGAAGTGGACATGATTGTACAAAATGTAGGCAATGATGATACCACTGATTTCACTTTTACTGTTCATAGAAATGACTATGATAAGGCACTGAAAATACTTGAAAATACTGCAAAAAAGCTTGGTGGAGGCAGTGTTGGAGGGGACCCAAATATCGTTAAATTGTCAATTGTTGGTGTAGGAATGAGGTCACACGCCGGAATTGCGAGTAGAATGTTCACAGCGCTGGCCGATGAGAAGATAAATATCCTCATGATTTCCACCTCGGAAATTAAGATTTCAGTGGTGATTGAGGAAAAATATCTTGAACTTGGAGTTAGAACGCTGCACGAAGCATTTGATCTAAGCCAAGCGGTGGAGGAAGGATAGCGCTAAAAAATAATAACAAAACAGCTTTAGAATGGAGAGAGACCATAGAAGTAATTATCAACTGCAAAAGTCGATAATTACGTTGGTTAACTAAATAAAATAATAAAAACGGACTATCTAGGAGATTGTGAATGCTGATTTTGACCAGGAGAGTTGGTGAAACACTGATGATCGGTGATGATGTAACGGTTACAGTGTTAGGAGTAAAAGGCAATCAGGTACGTATTGGAGTGAATGCTCCACGTGATGTAGCAGTACATCGCGAAGAAATTTATGAGCGTATTAAGCGTGAAAAAACCAGTGTAAGTGAGTCAACGGGTTAGTTTTTCATTTACGTTTCGTTTTTGACTCGTCGTACTTTCGGTTTTTTTTAATCACCGATATCAGTAACATAACTAAAAGCTCGTTCCGAGCTACTTCTACTATTCTGAATTTTTTTCGGAAGCTTTAGTGATCATGATGTCAAACCATAAATAGATCGCTAAAAAAATTGTCATCGAGCCAAAAAGAATAAGTATCCAGGCTATTACATGGAATTTTATAGGTAAAAACAGAATTGCTATACCAATTCCTATTTGTAAGATGCCGAGGAAGAAGGTTTGGATAGGAGAGAAAGTAGGCATATTGATGGATGATTAATGGCGGAGAGGGAGGGATTCGAACCCTCGGTACAGTCACCCGTACAACTCCTTAGCAGGGAGCCCCAATCGACCACTCTGGCACCTCTCCGATTCGAACGTGAGTATATCGAATACCTAATAATATATGTAATTCCAATCGGGTTATTCGCTATAATCGCCGGCTTCAAATTGTGCGCCCGTAGCTCAGCTGGATAGAGTACTCGGCTACGAACCGAGCGGTCGGGAGTTCGAATCTCTCCGGGCGCGCCAATATAAAAAAGTCCTCTTCACCAGCTTAGATCTGTTTGTATCATCCACTAAGCAGTTCAAACTCGCCATCTGTGTGCGTACTTCATATATTTGGTCATAATTTGGGCCTTATCTCGGTCATATAGGCTGCATGCGTTGTAATAATGCATCGATGACGTATCGAATCATGAACCCTAATACTAGACTTCGTTCTATAATATTTAGACCAAATTAAGGATGTAAAAATGTTGATTAAAACGCGTAAGCAAATGGATTTGTATGAGTCAGATGTTACAGACCAAGCTGTATATAAAGAACGTCGTGTCTTTTTGCAAAAATCAGCATCGATTACCGCAGCTTCAATGGCACCTTCTTTATTATGGCCAACTATTGGTGCAGCGGATATTCAGTTTAACAATATCATCAAAAGTGAATTCTCGACTAAAGATGAGTTAACTCCTATTGATGCAATAACTAGCTACAACAATTTTTATGAATTAGGTTTAGGTAAAGGTGATCCAAAGCGAAATGCACATCATCTTAAAGTAAAGCCTTGGAATGTATTGGTATCAGGTGAGTGTGAGGAAACAGGTGAATTTAATCTCGAGGATTTTATTTCTCCAGCAAAACTTGAAGAGCGAATTTATCGGCTACGTTGTGTAGAAGCATGGTCAATGGTAATTCCGTGGGTAGGCGTTGAATTAGGCCCTATACTAAAAAAATTCAAGCCGACTTCTAAAGCAAAGTTTGTGGAATTTAAAACCATCTTAGATCCTGAAAACTTACCTGGACAAAAACGGAGTGTATTAGAGTGGCCGTATCGCGAGGGGCTGCGTATTGATGAAGCGATGCATCCATTAACAATATTAGCGGTTGGTTTATATGGAAAAGAACTGCCAAACCAAAATGGTGCACCACTTCGTTTAGTCGTACCTTGGAAATATGGTTTCAAAAGTATTAAATCGATTGTCAGTATTAACTTTTTAGAAGAACAACCTGCAACAAGCTGGAATGTTGCAGGGCCAAGAGAGTACGGTTTTTATTCCAACGTGAATCCGAATATTGATCATCCGAGATGGAGCCAAAAACGTGAGCGAAGGATTGGAGAATTTCTAAAACGAGAAACTTTACCTTTTAATGGTTATGGAGATGAAGTCGCGAGCTTATATACGGGCATGGATCTTAAGAAAAACTTCTAATTTCATAGATAACAAAAAACACCTAAAAAATTGTGTTAACAAAACAAACGGGCAGGAAAGTGAAGCCCGTACTCTTTATATTATTGCTACTACCTTTAGTATTGCTTGCGTACCGTTTCTATTCAGAAGGGTTGGGGGCTAATCCCATTGAAACGATTAATCGCTACACCGGAGATTGGGCGCTTAGAATATTACTTGCCACATTAGCATTTTCGCCTTTAATCAGGACGTTTCGCTGGAATGGCATTATTCAGTTCCGAAGAATGTTTGGGTTATTCGCCTTTTTTTATGTTTGCTTGCATTTAACTTCTTATATTGTTTTAGATCAGTTTTTTGACTTCAGTGAAATTTTAGATGATGTCTTCAAGCGACCATTTATTACAGCGGGTTTTTCTGCTTTTATATTACTTATTCCACTTGCAATTACCTCAACCAATAAAATGGTTGAAAAGTTACAGTACCGTTGGATTCAACTACACCGCGTAGTGTATGTCATTGCAATGTTAGCCGTACTGCATTTTTGGTGGATGGTTAAAATTGATACACGCGAGCCTATGATTTACGCCATAATATTAACCGTGTTGCTAGGTATTCGTTTATTGTTCTATTTAAAACGAAAAGTCTAATTACACGAAATAAAATGGAAGTTCTGGTTTATAAATGTAATACCGGTCAGTTTGCTCCTGCAAAACCGGCATACCATACATCCGTGTATATAATATTAAGCAAAAGAGATCGAGAAAGTGGACGACTGCATGGATGCAGGAGGTAGAGCATCGCATGGAGTAGTAGCCGAGTGCATTAATGAATACATGAGCATTTCGAGAATTCTTTTAACGACATATCAGAATAAACCAGAGTTTCCATAATGGCGTGGGAATATATAGTTGTCATCGATCAAGGTACGCATTCCACGCGTGCGGTGATCTATAATCGCTCAGGCGAATCCATTTTTAAGTCTCAAAAATCGATTGACCTCTTTTATCATGACACTGGCCACATCGAACAAAATGGCCAGCAAATTCTAAATTCGTGTCAAACAGTATTAAATGAAGCGCATGAATATATTGAGGAAAACAATTTACAAAATATAGCAGCTGCACTTACTACACAGCGTTCTACAGTACTTGCTTGGGATGCTGATACTGGAGAAGCCATTACTCCAGCCTTGAGTTGGCTCGATACTCGCGCACAAGACAAGTTAAAAAACTTTCCTGTTGAAGAGAGTGTTATTAAAGAAAAAACAGGTTTGCCTTTGTCTCCTCACTATGGAGCTTCTAAGTTGCAATGGCTGCTTGAGCATGATGAAAAAGTTATCCAGAAGCAACAGTCTAAACAGCTTGTATTTGGACCGCTTGCAGCGTATTTAATATTTAACTTAATCGAAAATCAGCCATGTTATGTGGATTATTCGAATGCGCATCGAACGTTGTTATGGAATTTACAAACTAGAAAATGGGATGAAGAATTGTTGAATGCTTTTTCGATTGACTCCTCCTGCTTGCCTGAACCTGTTCCAAATCAATTTGAGTATGGAAAAATTAAGCAGTTTGGTTACCCGCTTGTGCTCGTAAATGGAGATCAAAATAGCGCAGTTTATGGATATGGAAAGCTTGAAGACCAAACCAGTTTTATTAATATTGGAACAGGTGCTTTTGTGTTGGCAATCCGTCAGCATCGACCAATATTAAATACACAATTGCTTTCTAGCATCACATTCAGTACCGATAAATACCAAGAATATGCTTTGGAAGGCACAGTGAATGGCGCGGGAGCAGCACTCTCATGGGCTGAAGAAGAATGGGGTATTAATAATATTGAAAAGGTGCCATGGAAGCATGTAGATAATGTACCCATATTCCTGAATACAGTAGGTGGGTTAGGTTCACCTTTTTGGCGTAGCGATATATCCCCTAGATTTTTGCATACAGATCATTCGCATCAGGATTATACGAATGAACAATGCATGGCTGCGTTGATGGAAAGCATTGTATTCTTAGTCACTATAAATATTGAAGAAATGCATGAGCATGGAGTGAAGTCTAAGCAGCTATTAATTGCGGGTGGAATGAGCAAAGATTCGCATCTGTGCCAATGTATAGCAGATTTGAACTCAGTGCCTGTTGTTGCATCCAGTTTCAAAGAAGCGACTTCTCGTGGTGCAGCTTGGTTAGTCATGCAACAAGCAGGGTGGGGAGTACCTAATAGTAAGTATTTTTATCCGACAGGGAATCAATCACTAGTATCTCGATATAATCAATTTAGGTCTGCACTAAAAGGAATTGCACATTGATGAATAGACTGGTCGCTCATCGTGGCGATATGACAAATTATCCTGAAAACAGTGTATTGGCATTACAAAGTGCAGCACTTCTTGGTTATCAGTATCTTGAGTTAGATATTCAGCTATCAAAAGATCATCAACCAGTTGTGATGCATGATGAAAGCCTCGATCGAACAACCGGTGTTAATAAGAAGGTATGGGATTTTACTAGCAATGAATTGGAATCAATTTCGCTATTGTTTCCAGAACAATTAAAAGAAAAGCGTGAGTTGCTATTTATTCCAAGTCTTAAGCGAGTGATAGAACAGCTTAATCACTATTCAAGACTAAATGTATTTTTTGAAATTAAAAAAGAAAGCATAAAAAAATTTGGTTTAGAAGAAGTTGTAGATCGAGTGTTGGAAGTGCAACGGTTAGCCAAATTTAATGTGATTATTATTTCATTTCTCGCAGATGTCATTGAGTATGTAAAAACTAAACAGAATAATTCTACAGGTTATGTGCTAAAAAAATATAATAAAAAGTATTATTCAACAGCTAAACAGTTACAACCTGATTATCTGTTTTGCAATATCAAAAAAATAGATCGGCCTAACGAGTTATGGAAAGGCGCCTGGAAATGGGCGCTTTACGATATTAAAAACCCTGCATTCGCTTATGAGTTATTAGAACAAGGTGTGGATTTCATAGAAACCGGCGATATTATTAAGCTGAGTAACTCAGAATATTTCCAATAATTCATGAATTATGAAGTTGCAATTATTGGTGGTGGAATCCATGGAGTGGGTGTTGCACAAGCGGCGGCTGTGCGCGGTTATAAAACTGTTCTTTTGGAACAATATGATCATCTTGCGGAAGGAACTTCGTCGCGCTCAAGCAAATTGATTCATGGTGGTTTGCGTTATTTAGAACAGTTTGAATTTTCTTTAGTACGTGAATGTTTAATAGAGCGTAGCTATCTGTTAAAAAATGCACCAGATTTAGTCAAACTCACACCGGTTTACATCCCTATATATAAGAGTTCAAAGCGATCTCCTTTGACGATACGCGCAGGACTTTCTTTATATGCATTGTTAGGTAATCTGAGCGCAGATGCGCGTTTTAAGAAAGTATCCAAGAGTAATTGGAACCAACTACATGGTTTAAATCAACAAAATTTGCGTGCTGTGTATCAATATTATGAAGCGCAAACCGATGATAGCTTATTAACAAAAGCCGTAATGAACTCAGCACAAGAATATAGTGCTGAACTGATTCTTAATGCAAAGGTAAGTAACCTTAAACTTGAGCATGATCAGTGCAGACTTACCTATGTAAATTCATCGGGCCAAGAAAAAGAACTCACTAGTACGGTTGTTGTAAATGCAGCAGGACCATGGGCTGCAAACGTTGTGGATTGTGTACAACCTATACAAAAAAATGTGAAAGTAGATTTGGTGCAAGGTGCACATATTGTACTGCCTATACAACTAGGCGAAGTTATTTTTTATATTGAAAGCCCTAAAGATCAACGTCCTATATTTTTGATGCCGTGGTATGGCGAAACGATGATCGGCACTACAGAAAGTATTTTTGAAGGTGACCCTGCTAAAACCTATCCACTTGAACAGGAAATAGGGTATCTATTAGAAGCATTTTATTTTTACTTTCCTGAGTATAAAGATAAAAATTTAGCAATTAGTAAAAAATTTTCAGGTTTACGTGTATTACCAAGAAGTCGAAAAAACGCAAACCAACGTTCACGCGAGACCATCTACCTAAGAGATCGCAAACATAAGCCTAGGTTGTTATCTATTTTTGGTGGAAAATTAACAGCTTATCGCGCCACTTCAGAACATGTAATGAAATATATAGAACCGTCTTTGTCTAAAATCAATACTTATGAAGACACTAGGAAATTAAAGTTATCTAAACCTCAATGAGTGCTTTGTTCAAAGATTTATAGAATTACAATATTCTATGTAACTCTCATGTATTGAAATATTTTTATTATTAGCTAATTGTTCCAGATCATAGAGTGTTTTTTTAAATTCATCTTCTAAGATATTAAAAAACACATCCGTTAATGGATGTTTTCCAGTAGGTAGGGCGATGACTTTTTGTTTGAATTTAATTGAAAAAATAACATCTCTTTTAAATAAAATTTTTACTGCAAATACCCAACGCCAATCCCAAGAATAGGGTGCAAGAGAATCTTTACCTGCATAGATGTCTAACAATTCGTCATCTTTTGCTACATCTTCGCTAAATATTATGGCTTGATATAAGTGGTTACTGTTTGAACAAATCAAGTCAGCCTCAACAAGATCAGATTTGTTTGAATGATTACTGAGTTCTTTATAGAGAGTAGGGTAGAATAGCCGCAGAAAAGCTAAAAACTTAGGGTAATGCTTAGCCGAATCCATCATGCACGGATACTGTGCTAATCCAAATCATCTATCAACCCGTTATAGTCTTTTCATGCGCGACCACCATGGATGGTGGAAGTGCAGATTTTGCAGGAGCAAAAATCTGCCAAGTAGCTCAGCCGTGATGGGCAGGATACCCAAACGTCGTGAAAGACAAGGACGACCGTCATGGATGACGGAAGTACTAAAAATGCAGGATGCAATTTTCAGTGCGTCGGAAGCGACGAGAGTACTGCAGTGCGAAGCACTGCCAGTTAAGGTTATAGTTATTTTTTAAATTGGTTGGTTAATATGCGCCCGTAGCTCAGCTGGATAGAGTACCTGGCTTCGAACCAGGTGGTCGGGAGTTCGAATCTCTCCGGGCGCGCCATTAAATTTATAGCCTTTCAGGCTATAAATTTAATGGCGTGTTTTGAGTTATTCGATGGCCGAGTTCGACAAATCGGTAAGACAGCAAATTTGGACGTCACGTTAGGTGGCGTATGAGCATAGCGAATGTAGAGTTATGGATGACTCGAATCAGTCTCTCAAGATACCCTTAATTAAAATTTATTAATCGTCTTGATGTTTATCAAAGTATTCTTGAAATTCAGCTTGTGAAATATTGGTTTCAGTGATTTCCAGGCCACCAACTTGTGTTGCAGTATTTTTTCTGCGTTCTTTGAGTACCATATTTCCATTTAAATCTTCGAGTGGAAATTTGTTTAGTTGAGTAACGGATCGGCGTTCACTACGCAGGGATACTTCACCAGGGGTTTCAATCGTTCTGAATTTCATTTTTCTTATTAATAAATTCTCATAAATACAAGTAGGTATGATAATTCTTAGAGTAATTCTGTTCATGTAGGAAAATGAAAAGTGTGAGCGAATTCACAATGTTATAGAGCATTTCCTTTCAATGTATGTGGCTATATGTGCTCAATAGACTTTGATAATAGAATTGTTTTACACAATTGAAATATTCAAATAAATTTTTTCTCGTCGTATGCTTGCTTATATCAATTACTGCGTGCAGTGACGATGCTGAGCTTAGTCCATTCACTAGCGATGGTTGTTCACTTTTTCCTGATAGTTCTTTAATTACTCAACAAGACTGGTGTGAGTGCTGTTTTCAGCATGATTTAGCGTATTGGAAAGGTGGTACAGAAGAGGAACGTGCGCATGCGGATCTTCAGCTTAAAGAGTGTGTATTTGAAAAAACACAGGATGAGGCCTTAGCAAAAGTAATGTATGAAGGGGTGCGTTTTGGTGGCAGTCCATATTTTTATAATTGGTATCGCTGGGGATACGGTTGGTCTTATCTGAATAATCACCGAGGAAAGTATCAGGTGTTGACAGAAGCTGAGCAGCAACAAGCAAAAAAGCTTATAGAACAATATCTTGTAAACAATCAAAAAAATTATTGCGAAGCCCATTGAATGTTCTCCATAAGTTCTCTATGATGAGAACTTATGGAGAACATTATGTTGACTGAACGCGAACAGACCACTCTACAATTCATTCAAGATTATATTGCTAAGCACCGTAAAGCACCGTTGTTAACGGAAATTGCTGCGGGCTTAGGTATTCAGTCAAAAGGCGTTGTACACCGGTATTTATCTACTTTAGAAGAACAGGGTTATATACGCCGGCATCAAAAGCATCGTGGCATCGAATTAGAAGGCCATCCTGATTGCGATGAACTACCACTATTAGGACGCATTGCTGCCGGTAAACCCATTGAGGCGATTGAAAATCGTGAGCTGATTAACTTTGCAAACTTATTAGGTGGCCCCAACCGTTATGTATTGCAAGTAAAAGGCCATTCAATGATTGACGAAGGCATTCGCAATGGTGACCTTGTAGTAATTGAACAAGCGAGTACTGCGCGTAGTAACCAAATTGTTGTAGCACTCATTGATGGTGAAAATGCGACCTTAAAAAGAATTAAATTTCCAAGTCGAGATGTTATTCGTTTAATTCCTGCGAATAAAACTATGCAACCTAAAGAATATTCAGCTGACCGTGTGACCATACAAGGTGTGTTAGTTGGGCAAGTCAGAATGTATGAATAGTGTATGAAGCTGAATTCTCAACACTGAAGCCTTCAGGGCTGAAATCTTCTGGATCTAAATCCCCTAGATCTAAATTATGGTCTCGAGCAATTGTATTCGTCGATATGGATGCTTTTTTTGCCAGTATCGAACAGCATGTGCGTCCTGAATTAAAAGGTAAGCCCATTGGTATCACGAATGGTCTTACTGGCACATGTTTTATTACTTGTTCCTATGAAGCCAGACAGTACGGAATAAAAACGGGTATGCGTCTTAAGCAGGCGCGCCAGTTATGTCCGCATGTGCAGCAAATACCTGCAAGAGCGGAGCTGTACGCAAAAGTATCTACAAAAATAATGTCTGCTTTGCAAGGTGTTACTCCTGATATAGAAGTATTTTCAGTAGATGAAGCCTTTCTTGATATTACTCATTGCCAAGGTATCTATAAAAATCCTCTGCACGCTGGAGAACTGGCCAGAAAAATTGTTAAAGAAGTAGGTGGAGTAAGCTGTAGTGTAGGTATTAGTGGTGATAAAACGACTGCAAAACATGCGGCTAAAGTAGTAAAACCTAATGGTTTATTAATGGTGCCACCTTGGCAAGCACGCGAGCACTTGCGAAATGTACCCGTAACCGAGCTATCTGGAATTGCTGGCGGTATTGGAGAGTTTCTTAATGATAGAGAAGTTTATGTCTGTGGCGACATGATCAAGTTGCCTATAGGTGAACTTGCCAAACGTTATGGAAATATAGGTCGTCGTATTTGGTATATGGCGCAAGGCTTGGATCCAGAACTACTAAATAAAACGGTAGCAGCACCAAAATCGATTGGGCATGGAAAAATTATGCCGCCTAATACTAGAAGTCTTAAAGTGTTAAAAACTTATTTACATCATATGAGTGAAAAAGTTGCAGCGCGTTTACGTAAACATGCACTTGAAGCGCGAGTTTTTTTTATCGGGTTTCGTACTGATTATGGCTGGCTTGCGAATAAGTTCCAAACGGAAGAACCTACAGATGATGGAAAGAAAATTAGAGTGTTAGCTAAAAGGTTGTTAGATGCTTGGAGCGGTGAAGGGGTATTTCAAGTGCAAATTACTGCGATTGAATTACGTCCACGTGGCAACCAATTGTCATTTTTTGATGTGGTGGATGAACAACGTCAGTGTTTGAATCGTGCTATGGATGAAATTAATGAACGCTTTGGTGAGTTTGCGTTGGCACCAGCTACTTTATTAAAACGTTCTGATATGCCAAATGTGATTGCACCATCATGGAAGCCAGTCGGACATCGTAGGACAGTATAAGCAAACTTGTTTGGCTTTAGATGAATCCGGGACACAGAAAGACAGTATGAGCAGGGTTTATTCGAAGTTAACCCGACAGAGCATCGTAGGACAGTATGAGCAAGTTTTTAAATTCAAAGTTGGCCCATGTACGTAAAACGGTATAAGTGCTTTGTTTGGTTTTAGATGAACCCAGGAGATTGAAGAACAATGTGAAGTAGATCACAAACGCGTTCACTAAAATCATAAAATTTGTAAATAAAAGCTATAAAATGCACCTAAAATCCGTAAGTTATGACCAATCATCATGGATTAACAGCCATTGAGGATTAAATCTAAGGTTTTCAAATAACACGCCGATACAATGAGTTACAGCTATACAGGATTAGTATAGCTAAGTTATAGGATATAACTAACGTATTGAAAAGGAGCATTCATGCTGTCATACAGAAGTATTCAAAGGCTATACAAGCCTTCTCGATTGCAGAAGTTCCCTGCAGTTAAAAAACTGCGTTCATTAAATAATCATCAAAGTTTTTCTGAAAACGCTGTGAATGATGCTCATTTAACCCGTGATCAAGTTTTAGAAATTTATGACTGGATCTCGCAGTTGAGTTCGAAATCTAACAGTGCATGAGTAACTTGATGGAATTTGGTTTAGTTAATTAAGCAACTAGAAAGGGAAATATAATGGAAGTTACACACACTATTCTTATTTTTGATGCTATTGCTTTAGTGGGAATTATGGTTGCTAGTACTGTGTACTTATACAAACATAAACTTCACTAAAAAGTATTACCGAGTCCAACTCCATGCGTATCTAACTACGCATTTAGATAAAAGCCTCCGGCTCGTTTCCGGAGGCTTTTTTTATTCTTAATAAGATTAGATCGTATTTGTCTGAAAATAATCTGAATTATTTCTCAGAGCTGAATGCAGAGCATTTAAGTGTGTTAATTAATGCCTGACGAAACTCACTTGTTTTATCGCTACCAATTTTTTCGTGTACGCAGTCAATTAGCTTTTCGCTAAATTTAATTCCGTCTTTAGCAACATTTTCGCCCTTAGGAGTTAGTTTTAAATTCACTACTCTACGGTCTTGCTTGCTGTGTTCTCTTTGCACTAAACCCTTTGTTTCTAGTAATTCTAACTGTCTACTGATAGTACCAGAATCTGTGAAGGTTGCTGCTGAAACTTTTGCAGGAGTGACTGCAAGTTCGAGATAGATAGACTTTAAGATGCGCCACTGTTGATAGTTGACTTGATGCTTCTTTAAGTAACTAGTCGTCTTTTTTCTTGCAATACAATATATGGTTTCTATGTAGGTAATGATGTCTGCGTTATTTTTAGAATTATTATTTTCAAGAACGCGCTTAGTGAAATCATTTTCTTCTTCTGTAATGTTCATAAATCTCTCAAATGTAGTAGTAAAAACTTCCTATTTTTACCAACCTATCAAGCTAACAACCCCACGCTAGTCTATGCTAGCTTTATGGTGCGAATGGTTGTCACTCAACAATTATATAACGATACAGTAGACTTTATGATTGCTAAAAATTGTGAGCTACTTAACAAAATTTAAGTGTAAGAATTTTAATTATGAGTTCTAGTCATCAGATTAATTAGGCGATCTAATATAAAGCGCAAATAAAGTGTGCAATTGAAGTCATCTGTATTACCAGAATACTGTATCCGATATAGCTGCTATAAATGTAATTGATAAATACAGTATTTATTAATTTCATAAGTACTTGTTATGAAGCTTTGAAAGTTTGAGTAGTAGTAACAAAAGTTGAGTGTTCAACAGCAGTAATTAGCTATAACAGTCATATTTTATAGAGCAAATTAAGAATACATATGAAGAGTGGTTGGGAGCTTTATGAAGCGAATATATGTTTTTACTGCATTACCCTCTGTCACGTCATATGCCTCGTTCAGTCAGATTGGGATTCACACACCTTAATATTACTCAATACCATATAGCCAATAATGCTAGAAAATTTAGAGGTTTATTCATGAGTTATTTTGGCGAAAGCACCTTGGAACATAAGGTTCTTAAATATATGGAAGGTATTAGAACTTCAAATGATCTTAAGGATTTCGAGATTATTCGAATCATGAATAAAGTGGTTGATTACTACCGTGACAGCCTCGTATATGAATTTAATGAAGAAGAAGCGAATACTATTTTGCAAGAGGCAAGCGACACCAGTATTCGTGAGCAACAAAAGCATTCCTCAGATAGCTAATCGAGCACTTATATCTTCATACATACATAAATGCTCCTGTACAGAGTTTGTATTTAAGCACAGACTCATCAAAATTCGTTTTAGACAAGATAACCTTATATATATCAGTAGCTTAATCTTCTAGGGCAATACCTAGAAGTATTGCTTAGTGCTTTTAATTTCCTTAAACCATCAGTCTGATACGTACTGTACAGATATTTTTATGATTTTTATTTATTTTGTACATTATGTGTATAGGTGTATGTCTATACATATTGAATTTCAAAATTATCAAGATGAGTGAAAATTATGGATGGTCAGATAAGTAGTTATAAAATTGGAGCCGTTTCAAGAATCACTGGAATAGGAGCAGAAACGTTGCGCGCTTGGGAGCGTCGTTACAACGCTGTAATTCCATCACGTACAGATTCGGGTGATCGTAATTATTCACGCGAAGATGTCGCAAAATTGCTATTGCTTAAATCACTTGTAGATGCAGGTATTTCTATCGGCACGATTGCGAATTTGAATACGGAACAACTTAAGGCGCGGTTTGAAGCAGACGCGAATATTATAGATGAATTCAATCGCACAAATGCTAAAGAAAGTTCTCCTAATACAAAACCCAGTCACGTTGCATTATTAGGCGATAGCATTCCAATTAGAGTACTAGATGGACTTCCAGAAGTATCGGGAATAAAAATTGTTGGTATTTATGACACGCTTGATGATCTAGAAAAAAATATTGAGAATTCGACTCAACCAGAAGTGGTCGTGGTTGAAAGACCAACCATCAATCAACATACTCTTGCAGAAATTCAAAAAATTCGTGAAGTAAGTGGTGCTTGGCACATTATTCTTATTTATGGATTTAGTTCTCAAGATCATATTGAACGCATTCAATCATCACAAACGACTGTAGTACGTTCTTCAGTTGATGTACAAGAGCTAGCGCGCTTATGTATCTATCATTCAGGTGGAAGTGAGAAACTTCCAGGTTTAGAAACTGGCTCAACTCTACATTTTGAGCAAACAATACCGGCAAGAATTTTTAGTAATAAATATTTATCTGAGCTTGCAAAACAATCGAGCACTATCAAGTGCGAATGCCCAAAGCATGTAACAGAATTAGTGCGTAGTTTGGTCGCGTTTGAAGTATATAGTGCTGAATGTGAAAATGAAAACCGCCAAGATGCAGCCTTACATTCTTACTTGCATGCTACTACGGCACAAGCGCGTTCGATGTTAGAAGAAGCTTTGATTCACTTAATGCGTGTGGAAGGTATTTCAGTTTAATAAAGTTACATTACTTTATCTTATTATATGCTGCTAAAGCAGCCTCCCGGCTTGTTTTAAGATCCACGATTGGTTTTGGATAATCTTTGCCTAAGACGATGCCATATTGTTTCAAAATCTTTGTAGAGGTTTCCCACGGAGCATGGATTATATTCGAGGGTAGCTTATTTAATTCAGGAACCCATTTGCGAATATAAATACCTTCTCTATCAAACTTTTTACTTTGTAATACAGGATTAAAAATTCGGTAATAGGGTGCGGCATCAGCTCCGCAGCCAGCAATCCACTGCCAACCAAGTGTGTTATTAGCTAAATCTGCATCTACTAATGTGTCCCAAAACCACTGGCTTCCCATTTGCCAAGGTATGAGTAAGTTTTTGGTTAAGAATGAGCCTACAACCATGCGTACTCGATTATGCATCCAGCCGGTATGCCAAAGTTCTCTCATGCCCGCATCAACTAATGGAATACCGGTTTCACCATTTTGCCAAGCATGTAATTGTTTTGCATAACGCTTGCTCCATGGGAAACGTGAAAATTTATGATTTAACGCTACATCCACCGTGTGAGGGAAATGAAATAATAAATGATAAGCAAATTCTCGCCATGCAAGTTCTCTTATATATGAATTTGCCTGAGAAATGAGTTGTTTGTCATTATTATGTTTTTGTAGATATTTATGTATAGCATTAACAATTTGTCGGCTACTGATTTCACCAAAATGTAAGAAAGGTGAAACTTTAGAAGTAATTTTTTCTGCTGGTATATCGCGACCTTCTTCGTAGTGATTTAAACCTGATTTCAAGAATTTCTTAAAATTTTTCTGGGCACCTTGTTCTCCAGGTTGCCAAGTTTGATAAAAATTTTCATCCCATTTAACAGAGGGTAAAAGTTCTAAAGAGTCAATCTTGAAAATTGGGAAAACGGATTTTATATTTAATTTTTTTGGAAATGTTTTGATATTTTTTTCTAATTTAAAGTCTAGCCCATTTTTTTGAATCATTTTCCAGTACGGAGTAAATACGCGATAGGGGGTTCCGTCATTTTTTAGAATATCCCAGGGCTCGTATAATAGACTAGCATTAAAACTTTTTGCTTTAATACTAGTATTCTTAAGAGAATTTTTTATCTTTTTATCTCTTTCAATGCCATCGGGCTCATAAATTCGATTCCAAAAAACTTGAGATATACGAAGTTTCTTACATATTTCTAATAAAACCTTTTTGGGTTCGCCCATAATAATCTGTAATTCGGAGTCTTGTTTGCGCAAATCATTTTGCAAAGCAATTAAACTATGGTGTAACCACCATTTGCTTGCACTGCCCATTGACCATGAAGCTTTTTCTTTGGGGTTATGTATGTATAACAATGCTAATTGATCACAACTTGAGACAGCAGCATTTAATGCAGGATTGTCTTTTAAACGTAGATCAGAACGAAACCAAAATAAACCACGGTGCATCGAAGTATTAAATCATGTTTTTTAATATAGGATAAATAGCAGAAATCTAAGTACGACTGGTGTCCAGTACGTGCTAACTAAAGCTTGCTTAAGGAGCTGCGTAAGGAGGCTGCTGCACTGGTTGCTGTTAGTATGGCAAATCTTGCAATGGTTAGTTTAGGTAGTAACAAACAAGAAACTGCTCCCGCAGCTGCGCCATAAAAAGCTCGTTTCACTTGTATGCTTTCTATCGGCAGTCCATGTGCATAGCGAACAAAATGCTCACAATTAAAAGTAAATAATTCATAACGAACATCTTTGTCTATGCAAGTTCGCGCACGAGCTAGAACGGCTTGTTTGGGAAGTTTTCCATGGATAAAGCTTTTTTTGATACTTTTATCACCCACTACGACATGCCATGGCTCTTCTTCAACTTTTCCAGTTCGATAGGATAGGGAAATCAGCTTGGGTAGATGGTTAGTCTTATCGAGACGATCGCTTACAATAGCAAAATGTTTGTACATAGGATAACAAACAGCGATCACTGTGCCTGGAACTAGTTCATAAGGGTTGGAGTCGAAATCCATGTTGATAAAGTTTTCTTACTTTTCTCTAAGACTATGAATGATACATAAAGTTTCGTCAGTTTAGTTAGTATATTTTTTGTAAATGTTATACTCTCGTCAACAATTAATTGGGCCTTAACAATATGATTAAGATTCTAAGCTACTTTTGTTTATTATTTTATATAAGTGCTTGCTCGCAAGCCTATTATGGTGCATTAGAGAAAGTTGGTATTCATAAACGTGACATCATGGTGGATCGTGTTGAGGATGCTAAGCAGTCTCAAGAAGAAGCTCGTGATCAATTTCAGTCTGCATTAGAAGAATTTAGCTCAGTTGCTAATTTTCAAGGTGGTGATTTAGAGGATACGTATAAAAAACTTAACAATGAACTACAGAAAAGCGAAGCAAAAGCAGAGGATGTAAAGAATAGAATCGATAGCGTAGAAGATGTATCTATCGCTTTGTTTAAAGAATGGGAACAAGAGTTAGAGCAGTATGAGAACCAAAAATTGCGCAAGCAAAGTGAACAACAGCTTAATGATACAAAAATACGATATCAGCAATTAATGGCAGCAATGCGCCTGGCTGAGTCGCGTATTGAACCCGTGTTGAAACCTTTCAGAGACCAAGTGTTGTTTTTAAAACATAATTTGAACGCTAAAGCGATTGCATCACTTAGAGGTGAGTTGGTACAAGTGGAGTCCGATACCGATAAATTGATTAAGGAACTAGAAGCGTCAATAGCTGAAGCAGATCGTTTTATACAAGAAACGGGTATTTAGCAGTAATTAGAAAAAACATAAATTATTTTTATAACCTAGCTAAGTATTTGGGTTGATACTTATTTATCTACTTTCCTTTTATTCCATTATATAGCCCATCCATCTTCAGGGTTTAAATTTATGGTTTAGTCGCTTGATATAGTCCAGACCCATTTCATGTCTATTTCACACCTGGGGGAACAATTGTGAAAGCGACTTGTGCTTTGTTTAAAGCAATTTCAATCAAACTATACTTCTTTTTTGTACTGCAGATATTTCTTAGTACTGTATCGAGTGCTATTGCGGCTGAAGAGTTGTTTTCAAAAATGATTGAAAATAATAATATTGTGATTGAACAATGTGTAACAGAGGTTAATAGGGTTGCTGAAGATGAGTTTGATACTGCTACACGCTTGTATCAAACAGGTGTTTGCTATTTTTGTGCTGATTGTGATTTTGAAACGGACAAAGGTGAACTATTCACATCTTTTGAAGCAAATCAATTAATTTTGCAAGAAAACTATGAAACTGCATATAAGTTAATTTCTCAAGCTGCTGGTTTGGGGTATCCGCAAGCCTATTATGGCTTAGCAGTATTATTGTATGTGGAAGGACTAAGCAACAAACGTCAAACACATGTAGCCATTATTGAAAATAAAACTAGGCAGCTAAGTAGCACTGCAAAGCAAGAGAGATTGAAGAAGAAAGAAACTCAGAATTCAATCGAGGAAATTGTCAATCAGATAGCCGAAAAACAAAGTAGTAGAGGTTTTTCATCTGAAATTCATAAACATATGTTAGTGGCTGCTAAGCAAGGTTATGTCCCTGCACAGTTTGCACTGAGCGAGATCTACTTTAATGGCATAGGAGTGGTTCCTGATGAGGTGCAAGCTTATGCATGGGCTGCAACTGCAGTAGCGCAGAATCCGCCTTTTGGTAGTTTGCGGCGAGATGAAAAAGCAGCAAACTTAGATGAAGTTGAGTTAAGTGAAGCAGATGCAATTGCTGAAGAGTATATGAAAAAACATACTGCTATTTTTGATAGCTCTTCAGTAACTGTTATGCGCTAGTCGATAAGCGAGAAATTTCTAAAAAATCGCGTATTAGTATTTTTGAGACAAGTCTGCCTCTTGAAGAGAATTGATTTCGTTTTCAATAATAGTTTTAGAAAATGTTTCGTCGATTTCTAAAAAAACAATCTGCATAATCTGCATAAAATCTGACTTTTCGCTCACGTTTAATGGTCTATTCAACTTGGACTTATAAAGTTTTGCGATATTTGCAATTAGCGTTTTTAGACGGTGTAGGGCGTCTTGATTTGTTTCGCCACGAATATTGTCTGTTGTCCAGTTAATGATATCTCTTACGTGCATTAAGTCTGTACGCGTTCGATCTAAAATTTCAGGTAAATATCCAAGTCCAGAAAATGAGGCTTTAGCTTTTAATAAAGGCACTCCAAACGTTGGTAATGTATGCAAATCATTTAAAACTTTATTTATGTTTTCAGCAGTACTATCGAGTTGGTCTGCAGTTATTTTGGCTTGAGGAATGTCGAGACTGCTTTTTACAATCGCATGATAGTCTTCAATGTAGGTTTCAATTTGCTGTATGAATTCATCAACGATATATCTTTTTTCAGCCAGAATACTGCGTATTGCTTTAGAAGAATATGCGTCTAGAGTATGGTGTTTTACTTTGTATAGAGGCATGTGATTAGTATGATATAGCTTATAATTAATATTATAGGTTTTATTTTATATGATTCTATACAAGATAGAACATGTTGCATTTTTAATTCAGCATTTTGGTGACAATAGCCTGTAGTTTAGCTGCATCTACTAGGTTGGGTGATAACAGCTCACCCGCGGTAATTTTAACCCGTGCCCAGATTCGACGTGGTAGGGCGCTTAAAGGCTTACCATGACGATTACTGAAAAAGCTCCCCCACATGCCGTCTAAGGCAATCGGTATAACGGGAACAGGTGTTTCCTTGAGTATACGTTCGATTCCTGGTTTAAAGTCACTTACTTTACCGTCTAAAGTGAGTTTACCTTCAGGAAATATGCCTACTATGTTTCCTTTGCGTAATTCTTCAGCAATCTTTTCATAGGCGCGTTCTAATAATTCTGGATTTTCTCTTTTAGGGGCAATGGGGATTGCATTGGCAGTTTTGAAAATGAAACGTAAAAAAGGAATGTTAAAAATTTTGTGATACATCACGAAGCGAATAGGCCTACGCACACTTCCACCAATAATAAGCGCATCCATCAGACTGACATGATTAGAAACAATGATCGCTGCGCCTTCTTCAGGAATATTGTCTAAATTAACTTTTTTAATTCTATATACGAGGTTAACTAAAATCCACGTTATAAAACGCATGAAAAACTCAGGTACTAAAGTGTAAATATAGAGTGCGACAACTGCGTTTAAAATTGCTGCAACTAAAAATAATTGAGGTATGTTTAATCCAGCATTGATTAATGTGATGGCGTAAATGCCAGCAGCAATCATTAATATGGCATTTAAAATATTATTACCCGCAATAACGCGCGAACGTCGTTTGGGATTCGAGCGTGCCTGAATCAGTGCATATAGAGGGACAATATAGATGCCACCGAATGTGCCCAGTAAAAATATATCTAACACTAGGCGCCAATTTGCACTATTTGATATGAAATCTTTGAATCCAATTAATTCAGTAGTTGCTTGTGTCGAAGTTGAAAAAAATAGATCCGCGCCAAATAAAGTAAGACCAATCGATCCAATTGGAACCAGTCCTAATTCAATAGTGCGGTTAGATAAACGTTCACAAGTAAGTGAACCAACTCCGATTCCTATACAAAACAACGCTAGAAAAAAAGTTACTACTTGTTCATTTGCCCCTAAGGAGAGACGAGTGAAATTTGGTAGTTGGGTTATGTAAGTTGCCCCAAGGAACCAAAACCAAGATACGCCTAATACAGAGTTAAATACAGTACGGTTTTCTCTTAATACATTTAAGTTATTAAAAGTTTCTAAAAATATATTCCATTTTATTTTATGATTTGGATCAACTGCAGGGGCAAGAGGAATTTTTAGGCTGCTAATAAACCCAAATAGTGACAACGTAAGTAGTGTGATAGGTATTAGCATTTTGCTACCAGAGGAAGCGCCTACTAATATCCCGCCCAACATTGTGCCAAGCAAAATGGCTGCAAATGTGCCCGTTTCAACTAATGCATTACCGCCTACTAATTCATATTTGTTTAGGTGTTGAGGAATAATAGAATATTTAATTGGCCCAAATAGAGAGGATTGCATACCCATTAAAAACAGTGCAAATAAAAGTAAAGGGATAATTTGAAAATAAAAACCAACGGTGGCTAACAACATGATGCCAATTTCAGCTAATTTAATGCGTCTAATTAGAGATGATTTCTCATAACGATCGGCAATTTGTCCTGCCGTGGAAGAGAACAGCAAAAAAGGCGTAATGAAAAGAATTGCACCGAGATTAATTATAAAACTTGAATTATCTGTGCCTGAGAAACTGCTTTGAAAAGCAATGGTAATGAATAATGCATTTTTGAATACATTGTCATTAAATGCGCCAAAGAACTGGGTGAGAAAGAAAGGGCGGAAGCGCCTTTCTTGGAGTAACTGAAATTGATTATGTGTGCTTTCGGGTTTATTAGGCACTATTTAATGACAACATGCTTGGCCAAACTTTTTTAGACGCCAATAATTATAAGGCCAAGGGGTTAAAAACCCCACTAAAAGCATAATTGGAATGACCCACCAGACTAATTTCGCACCTCCGGTTAAAAAGTAGTCAGCAATATTCATTGCAACCTCCATGGAGATCATAGAAATAAAACTCATGCCCAAAGCCGTTGTAAGTGCTCTGTTAAATTGCATCCCTTTATGACTAAGTATAAAAGTCTCAAGTAATATGCTTGTGATGAGGCCATTAATGATCGCTAATGTAAAGATATAGAGAGTCGGTAAACTAAATTTTGTGAATTGAAAAAATGCTATAGTAGAAAAGTCGCCAATTGAACATCCGATTAAACACCACATGGTGTTATATGCACTTTCTTTCCAAATTTTTAAATTATTCCAAAAAGCCATTACTTGAATGAAACTAACTTAATAGTATTCAGACAATAAAAAAAGCGTGACAAAAAATTTGCCACGCTTTGTAAATATGAAATCTAACTTAAGATTTATAATCAGGATTAACAGGGCCTTGCTCAAAATCCACTTCAACTTCTAGGTCGGTCTTTAAGCGTGATTGACAGGCTAGAATAAAATTTTCTTTCAGCATATCGCCATCTAATGTGTATGCAAAATCAGTTAATTCTTTAACTTTGCCGCTGATTAACTTAGCGCGACATGACCCACAAGAACCCACTTTGCAATCACACGGCCATTCAATGCCAGCATTTTTTGCAGCTTGTAAAAGGTTAATACCGCCTTTAACTTCAAAAGTCTGACCTGTATTTTTAATGGTTACTTTGAAGTCTTTATTTTTCCCACCTAATCCAAACATGTTGCGTTCTCCTGTAGTAGGTTATGGGCAGCTTTTGTTAAGTAGGCTGCGTTCAATATCAAGTTCGAATCATAACGCTTTCAAGCATTAAGTCGAATATTTTTAGCATAAAATGTTTTATTATATACAACAAAACACCCAATAATGAATGCTTGGGTATATATCTAGTGATAGGTTTTTGTGTTTTTAGACTGAAATCTGGTCGATCTATATATTCATACAAAAGCTAGTTGAGAAACTGATGTTGATCATTAGAAATGAATCCCATTCAAATGTATCAGAAATTCATATTTTGTAAGACCTGTTTTGAGCTAAGTACATATGCATATTTTTGAAATTCATTATAAGACTCTACTTAAGAACAATTTTGACAGCATAGTGACTAGCTGAAATTTAGTGCAGACTGGTCATTCAAATATGTGAAATTTGCCAAATTTTTGGACAGAACTGGACAATCGCTATTTTTAATATAACGTATTGTTTATAAGTGAATTGTTCTTGGTTAGGACAAATCATCGAATTCATCAAGTGCACAGTTAGCACTCTAAATGCTTCACTGGTTCTACTCGGTCACTGTTTTTATTTTCTAAATCGCTAAAATTTTACTTTGAATCAATACATTGGAGTTGGAGTAAAAGGACTTAATCCTGATAGATTGGTTTGTCTAAGAGTAAATTAGTGTGCTCGTAGGCTCCGTCTCTACGCATAGTTCTGTGAATCATCATGTCGATCAAAACAAGTTCAAAATTGAGTGAAATAAATAAGCTTACTAATGAAACTCTTTCCGATGGTGGAAATTCTACAGCTGTAGAATTGATGTGTCGTTTTGACGGAAGAATTATCGAAGCAAATCAAGTGGCACGTGATTTAGCTAAAACGTTAAAAGCATCTAAAATAAATCACCTTCTTCCCGACGATCATTTCGAGTTAGTGAATAGAGCATTACATAGTGGTGATGTAATAGTTTCTGCAAATCAAATTAGTGGAATAAACTTTGAATGGAAATATTTTCTTGATCAAAGAAGCAAAGTAATTCGTATTGAGAGTGTTAGATACGAAAAAATGTCGGAAACTGACAGCAGTGCTAGTACTGCATTAGGCGAAAGCTGGTCAAACATTATCGATTCAATTCCAGTTGCAGTTTGTGTTACCGAAAATAATAGCGATGAGGTTAAATATATTAATCAACTCGCACGTCGTATATTTAATATCATTCCAGGTAATGAAAGACGAGTGTGTATTCGTTTGCGTAATTTTTTTTCTGATGCGAATGCCATTAAAAAAATTAATAAATTGCTCGTAGAACAAGGTTTTGTTAGAGATCTTAAAGTTTCTACTCTGGGAAAAAATAGTAGTCGCTGGGAAAAAGATGAAAAATGGTTGCAAGTAAATATTAAATTAATTCGTAAAGCAGAAGGGTCATTCTTAATATGGACTTTTACAGATCATACTTGGGGTACGAAAACTGAAGCAGCCTTACTTGAGAGTGAGAATAAATTCCAAAATGTCATTCAAGGTGCCCAGGAAGGGATTTGGGAATGGCAAGCTGGCTTAGAAGGGTCTGAGTGGTGGTCTCAGCCAATGTATGAATTGCTCGGATTAAAGGTAGATGAATGTGAAATAGGATTATCTCAGTTGCAAAAACTCATTCATCCTGATGAACGTGAACTTTTTTCCAATGTTTGGGCAGAATTAATCAACGATAAAGGAAAGCAATTTCTTGTTGAGGCACGCATTGCTGTAAAAGAAAAAGGTTACAGGTGGTTTGTAATTCGTGGCACTGCTGATTATGACTATACAGGTAATGCCAAAAAAGTAGTTGGTTCGATTAGTGATATTCATTTGCAAAAGCAAACTCAAGTGCAGCTAGCAGAAGAAAAAGACAAAGTAGTCGCTACATTGCGTTCTATTGTAGATGCGGTGATTACAACCAATGAGCGTGGCGAAGTCCAATATATTAATCAGGCGGCGGTCCGATTTTTAAATTGTTCTGAAGGTCAGGCGCGTGGAAAGCATATTGAAAAGGTAATCGATCTTTATGAAGAAGAATCTGATCAGAAAATTGAAAACCCTATACTCTCTTGTTTGTCTGGCAGCCAAAAGAAAAATCAAAAATTAAATGCAGATATTGTTACTAAGACAGGTGCCAAGTATACAGTACAGTTAATGGTAACACCGTTAATTTCGCAAAATGGCAAACTTTATGGTGCGGTGACAGTGATGAATGATGTTACTAACTTACGTTTATTGGCTCGACGTCTGCGCTATCAGGCTAGCCATGACTCATTAACTAGTTTGATTAATCGCTCTGAGTTTGAGCGTAATGTTCGAAAAGCAATTCTTAATGCCAAAACTAAACATAAGAAAAGCTCACTCATTTACCTAGACCTTGATCGTTTCAAGATGGTAAATGATCTATATGGGCATGCTGCGGGTGACGAGCTGCTTATTCAATTTAGTAACTTAGTTAAAAGTAAATTACGAGGAAGTGATATTCTAGCGCGTTTAGGTGGCGATGAATTTGCGTTATTACTTTCTGACTGTTCATTAGACCAGGCAGAAGAAAAAGCGCACGAGATATTAAAATCAATCCAAGAGTATAAGTTCATTTGGGAACAAAAAAGCTTTAATGTGGAAGCCAGTATTGGTGTAGCTGAAGTCAATAAAAAATGTTTTGATCTCTCTTATGCTTTATCGGCGGTGGATGGTGCTTGTTATTTAGCAAAAGAATCCGGTAGGAATTGCGTTCGTGTATTCAGGGAAGGTGATGAAAACATTAATCGCCGCCGCGGTCAGGAGCGTTGGCTACAGCGTTTCGATAAAGCATTAAACGAAGGGCGTTTAGTAGTGACAGCCCAGTCAATTATTAACATTAAGGCGAATAAAGATATACAAATTGATAAGAACGGCTTCGAAATTTTGATTCGAATGCAGGATGATAACGGACGACTTGTGCCACCCAATGCATTCTTGCCGGCAGTAGAGCGCTATAATCGTGCTCCAAAGCTTGATAGATGGATTCTAGATAAAGTTTTATTGTTACTAGCTGATAATCGACAAGTATTATCGCAAATTGATAAATGCTCAATTAACCTTTCTGGACAGTCTTTAGTATCGGAAGGTTTTTTGCATTTTATTATGGCGAAGCTCAAAGAATACAAGATAGATCCAAGTAAAATTTGTTTTGAAATTACTGAGACAGCAGCAATTGCTAACTTAGATCAGGCCACTTCTTTTGTGCAAAGTCTTAAAGATTTGGGTTGCTATTTTGCGCTAGATGATTTTGGTGCTGGATTATCTTCATTTGCATACTTGAAAACGTTACCTGTCGATTTTTTAAAGATAGACGGTATGTTCGTCAAAGATATCCATAATGACGATGTGAGTCGAGCTATGGTGAAAGCGATTAATGATATGGGTCATGTGTTGGGTAAACAAACCATAGCTGAGTATGTTGAGAATGAGGAAATACTCGATATATTGAAAGAAATCGGTGTGGATTTTGCACAAGGTTTTCATGCTGGTAGACCTGAACCTATTCTAGATTTTTTTGAGTCATCACAATTTAAAGTTGTAAGACCTAAAGTTCGCAAGTTATTTGCGGTCGGAGGGCATTAATTTAAAAGATTTATTCCTGAGACTCTAACCCAAGGTTTCAAGTGACATAATCGTTGAATAAGATTCTGCAGTGTGAAATCTAGCTACTGATGAATAATGTTCAGTCGCACCTAGTAATTGCACTTCAAGAACGTATTTTTTTTCTTCATCACTACAGACATACTCTCTAAGTGTTTGCGCAGTGATATCGGCTTGGTCTTTGCAGACTAATGGATAAAATTTTGTTGCAAATAAATATTGTTGTTCAGAATTGCGTATAGTGTCTTGTCTTAATCGGTATTCACCAGTAGTTTTTGTATCCGCTTTATTGCTTACACGTTGTACTAAGATGTCAACTGAGCCAACGTCGAGTTGCATCATCATTGCGCTATTTCGATCGAGTTGCGCATCCATATAAGCCATTTTTTTAATAAATGTTTCAGCAGACTCTTTTACATGCGATTTGCGAAGTTGACGATCAATCTGTTCATCACCAAGTTGTTCACGATATTGAATGCGGATGCCAGAACGGTCAATAAAAATTCCCATGATATCGATCGGATATTCTCCTTCAAGATAATCGCGAAATTTTTCAGTATCTAAAGCCATTGTTGTCCATGAATAGTTAAACTTTTAAGCCAGAAACCGTTGGGCCTGAAAAGCTATTTTCAGGGATTTTTAAGGTGCTTTTGCGCTCTAGGTGACTAAGCGTTATTAATTACAGGTTGAAATTCCAAATGGAAGATAGGCAGGACACCAGCCAGTAATGCCTGTAAATACTGGAATGATTCCAATTAAGCCAAACCACCATACGCCTCCAAAGGCAAGCGCGAGACCAATTAGCAGCAAGCCAACAATGATTCTTAGCATGCGATCAGTTTCACCAACGTTTTCATTCATTTTATAACTCCTTCTTTGTATATGTCGGGCTTTTAAAAGCCTCTAGTTTTTTTCACTTTATATCTAATCAACACACATTTTTGAAGTATAGCAGCCTATGAAACACGGCCTATATTTGTCTTAGGCCTACATTTTGCAAAGAATAAAACTATCAAACTACCATTTATCTTTTTTTTGTGACCACTGATTATGTATACCATTAGTTTGGCTAATAATTGTTGGATATCAGCAGCAAGCATAATGTGGAAATTGTGATTAAGCTCTGTGAATATTTTTGTTACTTTGAGCAGAATATGTTCTACACATTTAGGAGTGAGTGAGAGCGTAATGTCTTTTTTAGATAAATTTAAAAAATCGGAAAATGTCGTTGAGTCAACTAAAGATCATCAAGTAGCTGATGGTGAAGTGGATCATTTGTGGATGAAAGAGGACCTCGATGCAAAAAAACCAAAACTAGAGCATAACCCAAAAATTGACACTGGAATTTTACGTAATCAAATTGCCGAAAAAATCGCAAAAATGAATAATAACTAAGATATCTCTCGGTTTCTTAAAACGCTATAAAAAATTTCTTAGCAATCATTTCCAATCATTATTAATCTCTATGATACGACCTGTACATAGGCCGTACATAGTTTAGTTACCTAATAACATTTGTTTCGTGCTTTTTGCCTTTGTGGCAAGATTGGAATAAATTCCAATCTAAGCTTTTCTATGCATTATCTGTATTCACTGTTGTTCATTATATTGATCTATGCTGCTAGTTGTGTGGCACTTGCAGAAGTGTCATATAAACTGACTGGTGATTTTGTCCAAGGTGGTTTGGTATATGGGCAGACAGAACCAGGTTCAATAGTAAAAATTAATAATCACGAAGTGCGTGTTTCAAAAAATGGTGAATTTATTATTGGATTCGGTCGAGACTACCCAAAGAACTCAATGTTATCGATTCACTCAAAAGATGGTTCAATCACTCAGCATGAGTTACAAGTTGCTCAACGAGAATATGAAATTCAGCATATTAATGGCTTGCCTAATGCTCAAGTGAATCCTGATAAAGAAACACTGGTACGAATTAAACAAGAACAAGAAAGTATCCGAAAAGCACGCAACTTAGATGAAGATCGACTAGATTTTAATAGCGGCTTTATTTGGCCCGCTCAGGGACCCATTACAGGTGTTTTTGGTAGTCAGCGGATACTCAATGGTGAGCCTAGGCAGCCTCATTATGGAATTGATGTTGCCGCACCAGTAGGAACGCCGGTAGTGGCACCCGCAGCAGGTGTGGTGACTTATGTTGCCGATATGTATTTTTCAGGGGGTACTTTAGTGTTGGACCATGGTCACCGATTATCTTCATCCTTTTTGCACCTAGAAAAAATTTTGGTTGAGGTGGGTGATCGTGTTAAGCAAGGAGATAAAATTGCATTGGTAGGTGCAACCGGTAGAGTAACAGGTGCGCATTTGGATTGGCGCATGAATTGGCATCAACAACGTATTGACCCTGGTCTACTGATGGGGAATGATGAGAAAAGCAATAAGTAAGATATATCAGTAAGATAAGAGCAGATTCTAATCTAATATTTCAACTGAAAATAATAACGTATACCTAATAAATGTAAGGATAGATGAGTAACTCCGGTCTAAATAGTGATGCTAGAACCTCGCAATTTGAAGCGATGGTAAATGCCTATTCGACAGATTTGTATCGATATGGCCTATGGCTGACAAAGGATGCCCAAGTGGCCGAGGACTTGGTTCAAGAGACCTTTTTGAGGGCCTGGAAAGCGATGGATTCGCTTAAAGATCCAAATGCAATGAAAAGCTGGCTGTTTACCATTTATCGTCGCGAGAATGCGAGGCGTTTTGAAAAGGTAAGACCTGAAACTACGCCAATTGACGATGTAAATGTCGATCAATTTGCTCAAGTGGATGACACCTTCGCTAAAACGGAAGTGATTGCCTTGCGTAAGAGTTTGAAGGATTTGCCGGAGGAATATTTAGAACCACTTTTGCTGCAAGTTTTGGGTGGTTATAGCTGTGATGAAATAGGAGAAATTGTTGGCATTAAATCGGGCGCGGTGATGACAAGATTATTTCGTGCACGTAAAAAATTACGTGCAATCCTGGAAGATGATGGATTGGAAATAGACGAGCCGAGTAATGTTACCGAGATTTAACACTTAAGAGTAATTATGGAAACACTTTGTTTAGATACACGTCGTGCACTTACAATCGATCCAGATTGTAGAGAAGAGCAGGTATTACAGCACCTCTCTTCTTGTGAGTCTTGTGCAGATTTTTTGCAAGGTATTAAACAGTTCGATCATAAACTTAAGTCAGCAGTTAATATCGAGGTGCCCGAAGGCTTAGCATCACGAATCATTCTTGCTCAACGCATGAGTGATCAGCCAGAGAATAACGTAACGCCAATAAGAAAAGTACATAAGAGGAGTGATTTTAAATGGATGTCACTAGCAGCAGCCATTGTGCTTGCGGTTGGGCTGTCATTGGGAATGTTTAAGTGGGGACAATCGTATGGTGTACAAAATGAAGTATTGGCACATATCGATAGTCATCTATATGAATTAGAAGAAGACCATAATGTAAAACTTGCTTCCTTAAACGAGTTATTACAGGAACATGGATTACTGGCAAATGAAGAAATTGGTTATGTCCGGCATGTATCGAATTGTCCAATCAAAGATAAAATGGTTCCTCATTTGGTATTAGGGGATGATCAAGGTAAACCGGTTACGATTATGTATATACCATGGAAAAATTCTTCTAAGCGTGTTGCATTTAAGAACGAAAGATTCAATGGTGTTTTAGTAGGCGCGAAGAAAGGTAGTTTTGTGATTGTTTCAGAAGACCCTGCTTCATTGAAGCCAATTGAGAATCGCGTTATGAAATCTGTAGAAGTTGAAATCTAAGCATATGGATATGCGAATAAGAGTTGCAACATGGATGTTGCTTCATATTAGAGTTAGCAGATCTTAATTAAGTCCGCATTATTTCAATTTTTTGTTAATCCTGACCAGCAAGAACCCAAATACAGCAATCATAAAAAATGAAAACACTAAGAGTGTTTCCCTATCATCAAGCTTAAATGAACCACCTATTGTTGCCGCCAACAACGTCAATATAACTGCACATACAGAGATGACAGCAAGTAGCAAGGCAGCAACGCTACCTAACCCACGTAATGCTGGAAGAAACTGACTGACAGCCACGAAAATACCAGTAGCTATAATTATCCAGAACCACATACCTACGCCCAGGATATTGCCAGACGTAACAGATGTGGCAAAGCAAGAAATTGCAAAAAAGATTGCTACAACCTTATTCATCATATTTATCCTTCGGGTAGATAAATTACAAGAATTGATAATGTCCGCTTTGGGTCGTAAGCGGACATTTTAAAGATTTGATCTGAATTTCCCAACCAGCACTTCATTTAAATTCACCTAACTTTAATCTGATGCAACATCCTTGTTGCAACTCTTATTCACATATCCCTATGCTCACTCTGATAGTATTCCATTAAAATCTTCGCCACTTCAGGTCTTGCAAATTCTTTTGGTAAGTCTTCACCAGCGGCAAGCATCGCGCGAACTTTAGTTCCTGAAAGCAATACAAAATCTTCTTTTTCATGATCAGGTGCATCACGCATCATGACTACTTTGTTTAGTTTCTTTGAATAAGCGGTATGGTCAGCGCGGAAGATTTCAATTTCTAATGCGCCAGCAGGAACTTCATCATCAAAAATTGTTTGTGCATCAAATGCACCGTAGTAATCACCCACACCTGCATGATCACGTCCAATAATGAAGTGTGTGCAGCCGCAGTTCTGTCTGAACACTGCATGTAAAACGCCTTCACGTGGGCCTGCATAAAGCATGTCAAAACCGTAACCGGTAACCATGACACTATTTGGTGGGAAGTAAACTTCTACCATTTTGCGAATCGCAGCATCACGTATCGGAGCAGGGATGTCACCTTTCTTTAATTTTCCTAGCAACATATGAATGAGTACTCCATCCGCATTAACTGCTTCTTTAGCCATTTTGCATAATTCTTCATGTGCACGATGCATAGGGTTACGAGTTTGAAAACCTACAACAGTATTCCAACCGCGTTCCACAATTTCATCACGAATTTCAACTGCGGTTTTGAATGTGCCTTTAAATTCTTCGCTGAAGTAACTGTAGTTTAAAACTTGAATTGGACCAGAAAGTACATATTTGCCTAAAGACATAAAAGTAGCAGCACCGATATGCTCTGGGTCGGTAGTGCGATACACTTTTTCAGTAATATTTGTGATTTGTTCGCCGCTTAATTCTTCAATGGATTCGATATCTTGAATCGCTAGTACAGGGTTTCCTTCAACGTTAGGGTCGCGTAAAGCAATTCTTTTTGCATCACCTATTGCGCTGACATCTTGAACTAAGTTAAGAACAGGTGTAGGCCAGAATAGTCCAGCACTGGTTTGCATTTTATCTGCAACAGAAATTGCATCGGCTGCTGTCATAAAGCCTTTTAGTGGAGTGAAATAGCCTGCACCTAACATCACAGCATTTGATGCGGCTGCAGAATTTACGACTATGGATGGTAAGCCTTCCGCTTCTTTTTCTAATTGTTTGCGTGTAGCTTCATCGGCTACATATAAAGGCGTTAGTGTGTCCGATCCATGCGGCTTGATCATTGTTTTCTCCCAAATGATTATCTAAAAAGTTATTGAATAGATTGGTTATGCTTGAAAAGCACAACGTAACTACTTATTAGCAAATTACAGTATGAAATCTTGATGCTAGCCAGTCGAATTTCTTAATAGTCCTATTAGTTGGCTTGTTTGTGAAATTGTGGGCCTGAATCATCTATGCAAATTAGTTGAAAAATACAACTATACCGCGACTTGATCATTAAATATGCATCATTTTTACAATTCGTAGCGTAAATAGTCTGAGCTATTGCACAATTTCCTTAAGTTAATTATGCAAATATAAATCTTCAATTATGAATGGACAAAGTGATATGGAAGACTACTTTGATTCTGCGATTCATGAGGTTGTGGAGGCATTTGAAGAAATTCCAACGACTGAAGATGCTCGTACAGGTATTGAGCGTAGACATGTTCAAGCCGAAGGATTTCCTCTGACAGATCATGACGGAAATGTTGTAAATGAAGAACGCCGTTTTAAGGAAGATCGTCGCAATACCGTAATCGATATCGATGATATTTCAGAATACGTTCAAGAAGAAAAAATAAGCTGACATAACGCTTTTATTCGCAGTTAACTTTCTTAAGTCTGCTATTAATTCAGCAGTTTTAATGCCTGTTATTGCGCAGTGCCCACCTTCATTAAATAAATCACTTGTAATAGCTACAGCTCTGATGGCACGGTTGTTTTCATCTATAATGAATACTCTGTGGCTTTTGATAATGCCTTTTTAGGTGCCAACCCGAACCGAGTACGATTTAAGGTAAGTAGCATTAAATTACGTTTTCCCTCTAGCGTGTGTGGCTTGAATAATGGTGTTGCCTTGCTCAAGAGTGATTTCAGGTGAATTTTTTACCTTACGTTCCTAATAGGTGTAATGCTCAGTTGAATATTAATGTTAGGCATTTGTGCTTCATCTTAGTAAAATGCCTACCTATAAGAAAACTATAAAAAGAAATAAATAGTTAATCACTACTCATAATATTCATGCGATGATGTTTACCCCATGATATTTTCAGGCAATGCCATCAAAGTTGATTTTTTGCAAGATTCTGTTGCAAATCTCGTTTTTGATCTTGAAGGCGAAAGTATCAATAAGCTCAGTAAAGCAGTCGTCGAACAACTGGAAGATGCGGTTGCTGCTATAGAAGATCGTAACGATGTTAAAGCATTAATTATTTCTAGTAATAAAGATGTATTTATCGTCGGTGCAGATGTCACCGAGTTTTTGGGTTTCTTTAAACTTCCTGAAAAAGAATTTATACATTGGATAGAAGCTACCCAAGCACTTTTCAGTCGTATTGAAGATTTACCAATGCCTACCGTGACGGCTATCAATGGTTATGCATTAGGAGGCGGTTGTGAGTTAGCACTTTCTACAGACTATCGCGTCATGGTAAAGACTGCGCGTATAGGTTTGCCTGAAGTTAAACTTGGGATCTTTCCAGGTTGGGGAGGTACTGTTCGTTTACCCAGACTGATTGGAGCGGATAATGCTTTGGAGTGGATTTGTGGCGGTGACCAGAAAAAAGCTGAGGAAGCTTTTAAATGTCATGCTGTAGATTCGGTTGTTGGGGTAGAACAACTTATCGATTCCGCTATGCATATCGTGCAACAGTGTCTAGACGGTAAGCTTGATTATCAACAACGTAAACAAGACAAGCGACAACCGCTGCAACTCAATCAACTAGAAAGCATTATGGCATTTGAGTCTGCCAAGGCGGTCGTTGCGGCTAAAGCAGGGCGGCATTTCCCAGCACCGATCGCAGCAATTGAAACGGTGCAACACCATGCCACCATGTTGCGTGATGAAGCCATGCAGGTTGAAGCGCATGGTTTTGTAAAAATGGCGAAAACCCCAGTTGCACGCAACTTAGTGGGTTTATTTTTAAATGATCAACGCATTAAGAAAGTCAGTCGAGCTTATATAAAGCAAGCACAAGCTGTAAAGCAAGCTGCAGTTTTGGGTGCAGGGATTATGGGTGGAGGAATCGCATATCAATCAGCTTGTAAAGACATTCCCATCATCATGAAAGATATCAAGCAAGAAGCGCTTGAGTTAGGCAAGAGTGAGGCGGGTAATTTGTTATTAAAGCAAGTTAAGCGGGGCAAGATTAAACCTGAAGAGGTAACCGATACCTTAGCAAAGATCGATACGACATTAAGCTATGGAGATTTTGTAGATGCGGATTTAGTGGTTGAAGCGGTGATCGAGAATAAAAATATTAAGTCGTCTGTACTTGCTGAAGTTGAGCAACAAGTAAAATCAGAATGTATTCTCACATCGAACACTTCCACAATTTCAATTACGGAATTGGCTAAATCTTTGCAACGGCCTGAACAATTTTGTGGCATGCATTTTTTCAATCCGGTTTATCGCATGCCTTTAGTCGAAGTGATTCGTGGAGAAAAATCCAGTGAAACTGCAATTGCCACTACCGTTGCCTATGCTGAAGCAATGGGTAAAACTCCTATTGTAGTAAATGATTGTGCTGGCTTTTTGGTGAATCGAGTGTTGTTCCCATACTTTGCTGGTTTTGATGCATTAGTTCGCAATGGAATAGAAATACAGCGTATCGATGCAGTGATGGAAAAATTTGGATGGCCAATGGGTCCTGCTTATTTATTAGATGTCGTAGGCATAGATACTGCACATCATGCGTCAGAAGTGATGGCTGAAGCCTATCCAGATCGCATGAGCAAAGAATTTAAATCTGCGACGGATGCTTTATATGAAAGTGAACGTTATGGACAAAAAAATAATGTTGGGTTTTATAAATACGAATTGGATAAACGCGGTAAACAGAAAAAACTTGAAGATGAAAATGCGACAAGGATTATTGAAACCGTGCGTGTGAATATGATGGATATTTCGGATGATGAAATTATTGATCGCATGATGATTCCAATGTGTATGGAAACCGTACGTTGTGTAGAAGAGGGCATTGTTGATCATCCATTAGATGCAGATATGGGTTTAATTCTTGGTATTGCCTTTCCAAGCTTTAGAGGCGGCGCATTACGTTATATTGAAGAGATGGGGTTGCAAGAGTTTTGTGAGCGAGCAGAAAAATATTCTCATATCAGCCCTGTATATGTTCCAACAAAAGGTTTGTTGAGTATGGTAAAAAAGAAGCAAACTTTTTATCCAAAAGTATGAACGTATGTTGAGGTTGATGTAATGAGATTACGATCATGACGTTACAGGCTAGAGACGCTGTCATCATTGATTGTGTACGCAGTCCTATGGGCAAGTCGAAAAACGGCATGTTCCGTTTTGTGCGTGCAGAAATGCTATCGGCTGCATTGGTTAACGCATTATTTGAGCGTAATCCGAATGTAGATCCTAGCGAAGTTGAAGATGTGATTTGGGGTTGCGTTAATCAAACCTTAGAACAAGGTTGGAATATCGCGCGTTATATTTCTTTAATGACCAATATTCCACATAGCTCGGCAGCGCAAACGGTGAATCGTTTATGTGGTTCTTCAATGCAATCCATTCACTCTGCTACACAAGCGATTTATGCAAATTGTGGAGATGTATTTGTGATTGGAGGTGTAGAACATATGGGGCATGTAGGGATGACACATGGTTGGGATCATAATCCCGCATCAAGCAAATATACGGCTAAAGCTTCCAATATGATGGGGCTCACCGCCGAGCTACTCGCTATGCAACATGGTGTAAGCCGCGAAGACCAAGACAAGTTTGGGTTACGTTCTCATCAGAATGCACATGCTGCAACAATAGAAGGACGTTTCAAAAATGAAATTGTTCCTATTGAAGGACATGATGAAAATGGATTCAAACAATTGTGCGAGATCGATGAAGTCATTCGACCTGAAACTTCATTAGAAAAACTGGCCGCACTCCGTCCGGTGTTTAAACCCAGTGGAGGAACCGTCACCGCCGGAACTTCTTCTGCCATCTCTGATGGCGCTTCAGCAATGATTATCATGTCTGCAGAACGTGCGCAGTCTTTAAATTTGCAACCTAAAGCTAAAGTGAAATCCATGGCAGTTGCGGGCGTAGATCCTGCCATCATGGGTTATGGTCCGGTACCTGCTACACAAAAAGTTTTAAATCGAGCAGGATTAACTATTGATGACATTGAATATGTAGAACTCAACGAAGCGTTTGCGGCACAGTCACTGCCTGTGCTTAAAGATTTAGGTTTGTTAGACAAAATGGATGAAAAAGTGAATCTTAACGGTGGTGCGATTGCATTGGGTCATCCACTTGGTTGCTCTGGTGCGAGAATAAGTACAACACTACTTCATATTATGGAAGGCAAAGATGCAACTTTAGGGCTTGCAACGATGTGTATTGGGTTGGGACAAGGTATTGCTACCGTATTTGAAAGAGTTTGAAAAATTTATATTAAGCACTTATTTCTTTTTCTGTAGCGATAATCATTCCTTACTGATAATTGTGACTGATTTTGAATGATTATCAGCATGCAATGCTCAATAGTGATAGTTGTCTGTAATCAGCCTATCTTTTCAGACTTCGAATATTATCCATATTGAACCTGCATAAACGTTTGCTCTAAATTAGTTTGAGCAGGATAATACTTGACCTTGTACATTGCAGCGTTCTGCAGCGCTTCCTGGAACTTAGCTTAAGGATTGAGCACTCATCATGCGAAAATTTTCTTTGCCTCCTAGTGCACGTAGTGTAATTAAAAAGCGTATGGCGTCTTTAGCCATATTTATCATGGTTGGTGCATTCCTGGTTTACGAAGAGCCTACGATTGAAATTGCTTGGGTCACTGCAATTTTATTATTGACGATTTATTTATTTGCTTTTGAAGTGGTTGATGTTGATATCGCAGCGATCACCATAATGGTGGTGTTAGGCCTGACTAGCTTATTTGCACCGATAATGGGTTTAGAGCAAGGTTTAGTGGACACCAAACATTTGTTTGATGGCTTTTCAAGTAACGCAGTAATGTCAATCATTGCTGTGATGATCATTGGAGCTGGGCTAGATAAAACCGGACTCATGAGTAAGGTCGCAGCCTTTATTCTTAATATTGGTGGTACTTCAGAAAAAAGAATCATTCCCATCATTTCAGGCACAGTAGCTTTTATATCGTCGTTTATGCAGAACGTGGGTGCTGCAGCATTGTTCTTACCTGTGGTGTCGCGAATTTCTTCACGCTCAGGTATTCCTTTATCACGCTTGCTTATGCCGATGGGCTTTTGTGCCATTCTAGGTGGAACGGTAACAATGGTGGGTTCTTCACCTCTTATTCTGTTAAATGACTTAATCCAAACCTCAAATACAGCACTTCCTGCAGATCAGCAGATGCAGACATGGAGTATTTTTTCAGTCACACCTATTGGTGTGGCTTTGGTTTGTACTGGAGTTTTGTATTTTGTGATTTTTGGTCGTTTCGTGTTGCCTGTATCAAAATCAGAGAGTGTTACCTCTAGTGGCGATACCATGAGTTATTTTCATGATGTGTATGGTGTGGATTACGAGCTTTATGAAGTGGTTGTTCCAGAAGGCAGTGAAATCATTGGTAAACGCCTTGATGACTTTGAAGATACTTATAAGCTTCGTGTAATCGCAACTAAACAATCAGGGCACGCCACACGTGTAGGACCTGGTGCACTGGATAGAGATACAGGACTCAGTGCAGGGATGGTGCTAGGTATTACAGCAGAACCAGAATACTTAGATCATTTTGTTCAAAAATATCATTTACGTCGCCGACCACAATTACGCACTTTTGCAGAGGATTTATCGAATTCAAAAGCAGGAATTGCTGAAATTGTAATTCCTCCTAGTTCAAAATTAATTGGCAAAAGTGCGCGCGATATTTGGTTGCGTAAAACTTATGGAATCTCGATGATTACTTTACATCGTGATGGGCACACGATGCGTGAGGTTGAAGACATCCGAAATATCCCATATCACTCTGGTGACACGTTGGTGGTGCATACCACATGGGAAGCCTTAATGCGCCTTGAAAAAGATAATAACTTCGTTGTGATTACCAGTGAGTATCCGCATGAAGAGTTACGGCCCAATAAAGTAGTATGGGCCGGAATATTTTTTGCCATTGCATTATTTCTAGTACTTTTTACTGAAATTCGTCTCTCAATTGCATTGCTTACCGGTGCAATTGGAATGGTATTATCGGGTGTTTTACGCATCGATGAAGCCTATGAAGCCGTTTCATGGAAAACGGTATTTCTGTTAGCAAGTTTAATTCCACTCGGTATGGCGGTAGAACAAACGGGTACAGCAAAGTGGATTGCGGACCAAACTTTATTAGTAGTAGGCGACATGCCTATTTGGGTGATTCAAGCTGCAATGGCTGCGCTGGCTACGTTTTTCACCTTGGTGATGTCTAATGTTGGTGCAACGGTTTTACTAGTGCCATTGGCTGTTAACATTGCCATAGGGGTGGGAGCTAACCCTGCTTTATTTGCTTTAACCGTAGCAATTGCAACTTCAAATTCATTTCTTATTCCTACACATCAAGTGAATGCACTCATTATGGGACCAGGAGGCTATCGCGTACCTGACTTTATGCGTGCGGGTGGAATTATGACAATTCTATTTTTAATTGTTTCGGTAACTGTTCTGAATCTACTTTACTAGGGATTTTTAGTTTCTGAGTTAAGCAATTCTAAAAGTTCATCAATGTAATCCAGTAAAGCACAAGCCATCATATCGTCTTGTTTTTTATCACCAATTTTTGATAACGCTTTCAGTGCAGTGATGACTTCATTTGAGTCTTTGTTAGAGCGACTGATTTGTTCTTGTAAGTTATCTAGATGAATTTTCGCTGCAGCTTGATCGCGCTCATTTACTAAGATTTGTGGAAAATAGATCTGTGCTTGGGTAGTAAATTCAGCCAGCGCTTCATGAATACCAGGTTGAAGAAATTCATCTAGTGCGTCGTTTAGAGGGGGTACTGAGTGAACGCTATCAGGATTGACGTCGATTTTGTCTTTATTGTTTGTCATGTGAGCCAGTTCTCAATTTGTAATAGGTCGTTAACACAAATATAGAAATATCTTAATTTCAGATCATTAGTCTATAACCAGTTGTATGCTGAGTCGTCAAGTTATTGGCAAATTAACTTATGTAGAAACAGTCAGATTGCAGCCTGTTTCACATAAAAGCAATGCAGATTTAAGTATTCTTTAAACATAGTGTGAATACGGTTTATTCAAGGACTTTCTCAAATAATAAAGTTCAGTGACCGATAAATGGATAGCACTTTCCACGGAGGTACAATGCTAACAACTAGCTTTTTCTTAATTGCTTGGCTAATGGGTTTTCTATTTATTTTTAGCGGCTTAGGGAAATCCCAGCAAATTCAAGATGGCGTGTTAACAGTATATCCTGAAAAACGCTTAGCTTTTGGTGTGGGTTTAATTGCTTATATTGGGTTTTCTTTCGTCCTAGCACTCATTTTTGTTATATAAGCTCGATATTTAAGCCGGCTTAAATTTCAACACCTGTCCGTTATTGCACCAACGCTGCCCCGTCGGCAATGGACCATCCATAATCAAATGCCCATGGTGTCCACCACAGCGTGCACATCGATATCCGGTTTTTGGCCATATACCTTTGAGGTCGGTATAGGTTTCTAAATGTCCGTGAATGTGGTCATTAAAGCTTGGCCAGCCAGTATTACTGTCATACTTCATTTCTGAATCGAATAACTCTAGACCGCATGCTACACAACTGTAGATACCTTTCTTATAAAACTTGGTAAATTGACTGGAGTAGCGTGGTTCTGTAGCGCCGGTGCGTAGAATAGCGAATTCAGCTTCGCTGAGCCTTTCTCGCCAATATTGCTCATCATGATCTAATTTTTGAATATGAGCAGAAGCTTTGATGGCAACTTTATTATGTTTTGAGCTTGCTTGAATAAAGCTAAACAGTACAAAGCCACCCGCTACAATGAGAAAGTTTCTTTTGTTCAATTTAGGTTCTCTTTATTAAACATCCAATGCAAATGAATAGTGTAACCTGTCTTACTATGACTAAGCGTCTTAAGCATATTATAATTTAAATTATAATAATCTTTTAAGTACATGAATAAAAACAATATATTTATTCTATCTATATTGATAATTTGTGTGATTGCACAGCTCAGCCTGTTTCTTGGTATGGACTGGCTGCAATTTGCTCGCTCCGATATTGAAGCTGGCCAATGGTGGCGATTCATTAGTGCTAATTTCGTTCATTTAAACTGGCGCCACTTTGCGATGAATGCAGTAGCACTGGTTGCAATCTACGCTTTATATCCGAATGTGATGAACAACATGGGCTGGTTACTAGCGTTTTTACTAAATTCTCTTGCGGTAACGGTAGGACTCTGGCTGTTTAGTCCACTAATACAATGGTACGTAGGGCTATCTGGAGTGTTGCATGGTATTTTAACCATGTTAATTCTGCTTGATTATGTATTGAGCAAGAGCAAGCTAAATATTTTGCTCCTACTAGTATTGGTTACAAAATTAATTTGGGAAGGTTTGATGGGTCCTTTACCTGGTAGTGAAACAACAGCAGGAGGGCCAATAGTGGTACAAGCACATCTTTATGGCTTTCTTGGAGGTTTATTGCTTGCTGTATGTATACTACAATTTACTACTAAAAATAAGAAGTTACAGACATGACTGAAAGTGATTTATCGCAAGAACTATATAGTGAATTTCATAAAATTTGCCGTAATTTAACCTATTTCACAATTGCACTCGTTTGTATCGCAGCACTCATTATTTGGGTATTTGGTATTGATCTTGGCGGTAAAAGAACCACTTTGATGGGCGTAAGCTTCATGGTTTTAGCGGCTTTTACGTTTAAGATCCCATATTTCAGTTATCGCTATATGTTAAATAAGTACAAGCACAATGATGATAAGCGTTCAATATTGGGGGTAGATTGGAAACTGTTTCGTGACAATGCCATGCAGCATAGATAGCGGATGTTAGAGTATCCGCCTGACTGAAATTAGTTGCTCACTATCGGCGCATGCTGTCATAAAATCAAAAGCATCGCTAGGGTTGCTTCATTACCCAAAAGTCACAGCTGTTTATCGATTTGGTTGGTAAAAGGAAAATTCTCACTCATTTTATAAACAGTGATGTTTGCTTAATGTTAGATAAATTCCGCAAAAAATCCCTGCGTAGTTCTTTTTTCCCACGTGCTAAACGAGCTCCTCTTGTAGGTGAGGTATACATTAAGCGCATCGGCCAAATAACATTACGTGCTAATCAAGGAAATATTAGTGAAGGAGGGTTATATGTGGTCATTCCTGGGCATGATCTGGAACGTGGTAAACGGGTAGAAATTGTAATTGTGACTAAAAATGGCAGCATACGGCATATGAGCCGAATGATGGGCATTGTGATTCGTGTAGATTCTCAGGGTGCGGCGTTGGTCACCTATAAGAAACAAGAGCTGGATTCTCCGTCTGAAGTTCAGCATGAGGAGCGAATCCTAAAACAAGAATTTGATCGGGTTTAAGTCTTAATTTTAGCTATTCTGGGCGCCAATCTCTGGCTAAAAGGCGTTTAAACCCAGATGAGCTGTAAAAATTGTATGTGGCTACGGCTTTATAATAAAGACTGTAGTTTCTCTCCTTCTGAAACTGACCCACGTTAAGCAATCTTAAACGTGGGTTTTTTTTGTCTATTAATCCCACACTATGCTTGTTTTATACAGGTTCAATTTAGTGGGCTCTAAGCTTGATATTGTCTGTGATAGCATTTCGCTATGAATGCTTTGCTGCTTATTGCTCACGGAAGTCGTCGCCTTGCCTCAAATGAGGAAGTCAGGGCATTGACACGTGTTATGGAGCAAAATTCGGATCATGATTATACAATTATTGAATGTGCATTCCTTGAATTAGCAGAACCTTCAATACCTGATGGTGTGAACGCTTGTGTCGCAAAAGGTGCAAAAACGGTTACTGTATTACCGTACTTTCTTTCAGCGGGTCGGCATGTTGCGACAGATATACCTGAAGAATTGCAAAAATCTCAAACTCAGCATCCGCAAGTGGAGATTAAAATGGCACCTTATCTGGGGTCAGCTAAAGAGATTAGCAATATTTTGATCTCTCTTAGTAAACAAGTCTTTTGATGCATTGAGTACTAATCTTATCTCAGATAAAAAACACCCACAAAAGATTCGTGGTCGTGGGTATAGTGAAAATATTCCTGGTAGATATACGCAGACTATTACGGAATTTGACCCAGGTGTTTTGCAATACGAGTCTAATATTGTATTGACTGAGCTATCACAATCCAATGCGAAGTCTATATTAACTAAAAATAATTCACCTGATGTTCCTTTTGAACGTAGTTTAAATATTTATCGTGGTTGTGAGCATGGATGTATTTATTGTTTTGCTCGACCCACACATTCTTATTTAGATTTATCGCCTGGGCTTGATTTTGAGCAAAAAATATTTTTTAAAGCCAACGCAGTTGAGCTTCTAAAAAAAGAATTTTCAAAACCAAGCTATAAAGTGAAAACGATATCTCTTGGCAATATTACGGACACTTATCAACCTGTTGAAAAACGTTTATGCATTACACGGGAAATTTTGCAATTGATGCTTGAGTATAAGCATCCAGTGAGTTTGGTAACCAAATCATCTTTAATTGAACGTGATAGAGATATTTTAGAAAAATTAGCTGAACAAAATTTGGTGCATGTCGCCGTTACAGTAACTACTTTAAACAAACAATTGGCGCAGCAACTTGAACCACGTGCATCAACGCCACGACGCAGAATAAAAACAATTAGAACTTTGAGTGAAGTGGGTATACCTGTGAGTGTATTAGTCGCGCCGATTATTCCTATGTTAACCGATGCTGAACTTGAGGATATCATCGTGGCAGTCAAGCAAGCGGGAGCTAATGGTGCAAATTTTGTCATGTTGAGATTACCACATGAACTAAAAAAATTATTTGTAGATTGGCTTGAGGAATATTTTCCTCTTAAGGCTGAGCATATATTAAATCGTTTAAAAGAGATGCATGGTGGAAAGGTTTATCAATCAGACTTCGGTAATCGCATGCGTGGCTCGGGTGAATATGCGAGCTTGATTGAACAACGTTTCAAATTGGCTTGTAGGAAAAATGGATTATCTAAAAAACTATATCATTTGGATGAAAGTAAATTCATGAGGCCAGCTGAAACCTTTGCGCAAATGGAAATGTTTTAAATTTCCAGCCCATTTAATTCTTTTTTTAAGTCAGCATCACTTTGAGAGGTATAGGGTGAATTTCGTATTTTATCGTGTACTTTCATACGGTAGCGTATGAAATCATCTACCTCAGTAAAATGCATGAAAGGATTGCCTTCAATTTCTTCTTTCAACGTAGAAGATTTTTGCTCAGCGTAATCGTGTCCAGGGTGAATCACTATTTCACTTGGTAAATCTGATTTAAAGCGTTTTAAGGTGCTATACATCTGTTCTGGATCACCACCTTGTAAATCGCAACGTCCACAGCCGAATACGAATAAAGTATCTCCCGTAATTAAGTCATTGCCCACACGATAACAAGCAGAACCTGGGGTATGTCCAGGCGTGTGCATGACCTGTATTTCTGTTTGCCCAAGATTTATCAGGTCACCACCATGATGAAGGCTAGGTTTCACTAACTCTTTGCCCCAAAAGTTTGCTTCACTTTTTAATAGATGAACTTGTGCGTCATAGTGACTTAAAAGTTCGTCTACTCCATTAATATGGTCATGGTGGCTATGAGTGAGTAAAACATCAGAAATTTCAACATTTAACTTTTTTGCATGGTTAGTAATTGCATTAACATCCCATGCTGGGTCCACAACAGCAGCAGTTTTGCTATTCTCATCCACCAATAAATAAATAAAGTTTTCCATTGGACCCAATTCCAATGCGTGAATGGAGTGTTGATTGTTAGTTTCTTTAGACGACATTTTTAAAAGTTTCGACAATTATTAATTATAAAATTATATCAAACTTTTCTATGCAAACACTGAAAGATTATCTAGATTATAACTTAGAGATATTATCTATTGGCTTAAATCCATCGACTATTTCGGTTGAGCGTGGGTATTATTTTGCTAATCCCAGAAATCGTTTTTGGAAAGCTTTGAATGCTAGTGGTCTAATAGATGAAGAGCTCATCCCATCTCAAGAATCGCAACGTAAATTATTAAAGCAATATAAAATTGGATTTACCGATGTTGTTAAACGGCATTCATCTATGGGTAAGGATTTGCGTGTGGCTGATTTTAAAAAATGGGCTCCTGTGCTTGAGCAAACAATTCATCAGTATCAACCCAGAATCTGCTGGATTCATGGCAAAGTTGCGGCAAAGAATTTTTTGCAATATGGAGGATTTGTAAAAAATGAAGTCGTTTGGGGCTTACAAGAATTTAGCTTTGAAAATTCTAAAATATTTGTGACACCTAATCCTAGTCCTGCAAATGCAGCTTATTCTTTGCAAGATTTAATTGACTGGTATAAAAAGCTGGAGGTGTTGCATTGTGAGATGAGCGGCTAATGGTTACACTCCTAATTTACTATTACACAATTATCTAAGGTCGAGTGGAATGAAATCTATATTATATGCAATTTTTTGCTTTACATTATTATTCACGTTGCAAGCCTGCGACAAAATTCCTGGTCTTCAGAGTGAAATGAAAGATGACGATGCGAAAGCAAAACAAGCACTGATAGGTGTGTGGCGAGGAGAAGGCGGTTATGAAGGCGAAGAAGATGCGGGTTGGAGCGAAAGCTGGAAAATAGAACGCGATGCGAATGGAAAATATTCTGTAGATTATTTAATTTTAAATGATGATGAAAAACTTTATGAATTATCGTCTGACTCTGGATCTTGGTCTTATGAGAACGGTGTTTATTACGAAGTAAATGGCAATGGCGATAAGGTCACATACGATGTGTTCTCAGTTAAAGATGATTGGTTTGAATATAATATTGCTGAACGACAAGGCGATGCTAATATTCAAGAAACTAAAACCGTAGATACTTATCAATTGCAAGAGCCACCAAAAGGTTATTCGCTCGTAACCTATGAACAACCTGTAGAAGAGTCTAATGAAGAGTCAATGAGCCAGAGCGTGGAGTAGTAAGTCAACAAACGTTTAAGTATAACTCGCTTTTCTTTTATCGATATGCTCAGTTACCGCTCACTCGCTTTTGTTGGTTTAGTTATCTGCATTGCCTCTATGTTGTTTGCAGTCCTTTACTTAGAAAACACTTTATTTCTAGACCCATGTCCTCTTTGTATTTTAGATCGTGTGGTGATTATTGCTTTAGGTGTAGTTTTCTTAATTGCGTTTCTGCATGGACCAAATACAATTTTTACCAAAGTGTATGGAATAATTTGTATATTACTCAGTTCTGTTGGAATAGCGCTCGCTTCAAGACATATATGGTTACAAAATCTGCCCAAGGATCAAGTACCAGAATGTGGTCCAGATCTTTATTACATGCTTGATACCTTGCCGCTATTCGATGCGCTGAAGAAGACGCTTACGGGTTCTGGATCCTGTGCAGACATAAGTTGGACATTTGCAAACTTAACCATTCCAGAGCAGACGCTAATTTTATTTGTGTTTTTGCTGATTTTGTCTGTAATTCAGACATTGCGCCCACGAAAGTCGGTTTAAATTAGAGCTTCAAAATATAGTTACTGCTAGAATTCGTTTTTTTTAGCTACATTGTTAATTTATAAAGCACCTAAAGGCTAAGTGTGAGTTCAACGGCGAAAGAAATTCATCCGATCCCAAATCGTGTGCCGCCTGCAACACGTTTGGTTGAATTGCATGGTGACTATGGCACAACCGATTTTATTATGCGCAGAGGGGGGCATTTGCCTGAAGTGCAAGTGGCTTATGAGGCTTGGGGTAAGCTCTCTGAAACGCATGATAATGCTGTACTCGTATTTACTGGTTTGTCACCGTCCGCACACGCGTGTTCTTCCGAAGAAGATCCAACGACCGGATGGTGGGAGTATATGATTGGCCCAGGTAAGCCCATTGATACGAATCGTTTTTTTGTCGTTTGTGTGAATTCTTTGGGTAGCTGCTTTGGTTCTACCAGTCCTAATTCCATTAACCCCAAAACGGGCAAGCAATATTGTTCAGATTTCCCTGAATTAACCATCGAAGACATCGCTAAAGCGGGTCATCATGCAATGCAAGAATTAGGCGTTGATCATTTGCGTGCTGTAGTTGGCGCATCAATGGGCGGTATGTCATCACTTGCATATGCGCTGCAGTTTCCAGATGAATTGGATTATCTAGTTACGATCTCAGGGGCATGTAGGTCGTTACCTTTAGCCATTGCGATGCGTTCGTTACAACGTGAAATTGTAACTTGTGATCCAGATTGGAAGAGTGGTTGTTATGAGCCGGATGAAGAACCTAAACGAGGCATGGTGTTAGCGCGAAAGCTTGGTTTAGTTTCGTATCGTGCCGCGGAAGAGTGGAATGAACGTTTCAATCGTGCACGTGTAGATCCTAGCAGGCGTAGTAAAGAAAAGTTTGGTATTGAGTTTGAAGTCGAATCTTATCTCGATTACAACGCACACAAATTTGTCGAAACATTTGACGCCAACAGTTATCTATATTTGTCGCGTGCGATGGATTTATTTGACGTTGCAGAGCATGGTGGCTCAGTGAATGCGGGTTTAGCAAAAATTCATGCTAAGAAAACGCTGGTGGTAGGTGTAGATACCGATATTTTATTTCCCATCCAGCAGCAAGAAGAAATTTACAATGGAATTAAAAATGCAGGACGTAATGTGCAGTTTGAACGCATCGCATCCAATAAAGGACACGATGCGTTTTTAGTCGATGATGAGCTGTTTAGCCCAGTATTAGAAAGTTTTTTTGCTGAGATTTAGTTATCGATTCTTTGATGTCGACGTAATTTCTCTCGTCTGATCCAGTATACAATTGACGCGGACGACCGATTTTCGCAGCTGGATCACTCATATGTTCTTTCCAATGTGAAATCCATCCTACGGTTCTTGCTAGAGCGAATATCACAGTGAACATTTCCATTGGAATACCCATCGCACGTAAAATAATTCCAGAATAGAAATCTACATTTGGATAAAGTTTACGTTCAACGAAGTAATCGTCTTCCAAAGCAATTCTTTCAAGTTCCATTGCAGTGTCAAATAAAGGTTTGTTTGGATTGTCATCACCTAATTCTGCAAGTAACTCGTGACACACTTCGCGAATAATTTTTGCACGTGGATCATAGTTTTTATAAACACGATGACCAAATCCCATTAATCGGAAAGGTGAGTCTTTATCCTTTGCTCGATCAATGTAGTAAGCTACATCGTTGTCAGATTCAACAATATCTTCAAGCATACGGATAACCGCTTCATTCGCACCACCATGTGCAGGACCCCAAAGCGAACTAATACCTGCTGATAATGCAGCATAAGGGTTAGCACCTGAACTACCTGCTAGTCGCACGGTAGAAGTTGAAGCGTTTTGTTCGTGATCGGCATGCAAAATTAAAATCACATCCATTGCTTTTACAAATACGGGGCTAGGTTTGTAATCCATTGTTGGTAGACCAAACATCATGTGCAAAAAGTTCGACACATAATCTAAGTCATTATCTGGATACATAAATGGCTGACCAATAGAATATTTGTGCACCCAAGCCGCCATGGTTGGCATTTTCGCAATTAAGCGATTGGCAGCAATTTCACGTGATTCTGCATCATGAACATCGATATGGTCGTGATAGAACGCTGATAGTGCACCTACGGTCGCGACCATCATTGCCATAGGATGGGCATCATTGTGAAAGCCGAGATAAAAACGACGCATTTTTTCATCAAGTAGCGTATGCATGCGTAGTCTAGATTCAAAGGCATTGAATTCAGTTTCAGTAGGTAATTCACCATAAAGAAGTAGATAACAGACTTCTAGGAAGGTACTTTTTTCAGCAAGTTGCTCGATAGGGTATCCACGGTAGCGAAGTAGTCCGATATCGCCATCGATAAAGGTGATTGTGCTGTTACAGCTACCGGTTGAAACAAAGCCAGGATCAAAAGTGAAATAACCGAGTTCTTTATACAAATTACCAATATCAATTACACTTGGCCCATTGGTGCCATCATGAATCGGTAAATCGACTTTTTTCCCTGTCGTATTGTCGGTTACTGTGACGGTACGATCTGCCATGTTGCCTTCTCCTAAGTAGGTCTAATTCGTTTAATTACATCCAAAACTGGACGCTACCCAAAAAATTGGATAATTAATCAATCAGTATTTATAATATTTAAGATTAAAAAATACATGTAACTTATTGAAATAAGATAAGTTACATTGCAATGCATTGTTATTATTCGCTGCACCAACGTGCCCAAATATAAGCAAATTATAGCATTTTTTGAACTGGCCAGTGGAGAGAGATCCCTTGTTCTGGCCAAGAAGTAAGCAAATTGAGCGCTTATTTTTTGACTACAAATTGCTCTATATAATCCGCAATTATTTCAGGTTGATTAAGATCAAGCAGAGGCAGGTTCGTTTTAACCTTATCGGCTTGATCTGTGGCAATAGCAATCACATGCCCATCTTCGGAAGATATCAATGGTTTGCCTAAAGATGGGCGGTGAATTTCAATCTTGGGGATTGCAGCAGCTTTGAAGCCTTCGACAATGACAAAATCAATACTATTCACATTTAATCGCTGTAGTGCCTCTTCTAAGCTCAGTTCGGTCTGTTCATCTGCAAGATCATGAATCATGGCCCAACGCTTGTGCGAAGAGATTAAAATTTGTTGAGCACCTGCTTTTCTAATTTTGTAGCTGTCTTTCTCAGGATGATCAATATCAAATGTATGATGCGCATGCTTAATGACGGCAATTTTACGCGCATGGTTACAGAAAATAGGGATGAGCTTTTCGAGTAATGTGGTTTTTCCAGAACCACTGTACGCACAAAGACCAATTACTGGTTTGCTATAAGTAATTTGCTGCATTTTTTAATTAGAAAGTCTTTGTGAAATGGTAGCTTGGTCTTCAGGTGTATTGATATTGATAAAGCAGTCTTGTTTATCGCTGAAATCTACTTCTTTATAATGATGTTTTGCAAACCAATGGTCAATTTTGCGTTTACCGCTAGCGAGATAGTCCAATAAGCTGCTATGAAGCTTGCAGTCCATTAAAGCATATACGGGTTGCATGCGTGTGCCGTCATGAGCTACTGCAATTTCTATATTATTGTTTTTGAATGATGGCATTAATCGTGAGACTAAGTCATCGGCTACTAATGGACCATCGCAAGGGCAGGTGCATATATAGTTTGTTTTCGCAACGGCCATCGCAGCAGCAATGCCTGCAAGAGGGCCTTGGAAATCTTCTAATTGATCCGCAATAACCTTATAACCAAATTTTTGGTATTGATCGACATTGCGGTTTGCATTGATCAATATGTCTTTCACTTGTGGTTTAAGCGCATCGATAACATATTTGATCATCTCCTGGTTGTTTACTTTTACTAAACCTTTGTCGCAACCACCCATGCGCCTGGCTTTTCCGCCAGCAAGTATCACACCTGTTACATTATCATTATAAATAGTAGTCATTTGAATAATATGGAGAAAATATCGACTGGATTGTTTTAATTATTGCGAGAAAATACAAATATAATATTGTAAATTGACTCGTTTAAGGACCTTATTATTATGAATGAACAAATTAGTGACCAGCAACGGATTGAAATAGAAGCAGCAGTATACAGAAGGTTAGTGGAGCATTTGCAGGCAAAAACCGAGGTGCAAAATATTGATTTAATGAATTTAGCGGATTTTTGTAGAAATTGTCTATCTAAATGGTATCTCGCGGCTGCTGAAGATAAAAATATTACTTTGGATTATGAACAAGCACGAGAGATTGTTTATGGCATGCCGTATTCTGAATGGAAAGATAAATACCAAAAAGAAGCAACACCTGAACAGTTAAAAGCTTTTGAAGAAGCTGAAAAAAAGCGTAAAGGCTAGGTTAAACAAAAAAATGGATTTAAGCGACGACGAACTATTGCGCTATAGTCGTCAAATTATGCTTCCGCAAATTGATATTAGTGGTCAGCAACAATTACTTAAGTCAAAGGTATTGTTATTTGGTGCTGGTGGCTTAGGATCACCAATTGCCATGTACTTGGCAGCCAGTGGTATTGGTGAGCTCACTATTGTTGATCCAGATACGGTAGATCTTTCTAATCTACAACGGCAAATACTTTATCGTACACAAAATATTGGCGAAGATAAGGTGAATTCAGCTGAGCAAACTTTAAATGAACTTAATTCACAAACTCATATTCGCACAATTAAAGCTACTTTGAAAAACGAAAAGCTTAACGAAGAAATTCAGCGGACTGATGTAGTGGTAGATGCTACGGATAATTTTGAATCACGTTTTGCTATCAATGCAGCATGTGTTAAGAACAAGACTGCCTTAGTCACGGGTGCCGCAATTCGCTTTGAAGGCCAAGTCATGGTCTTTGATATGCAAGATGAAAGCGCTTGTTATCAATGTTTGTTTGCGAATCAAGCTTATGACTCAAATGAAATAGAAGAAAGTTGCTCTGAAACAGGAATTCTTGGTTCTGTTACGGGTCTAATTGGTTCTATTCAAGCCACTGAAGTGGTTAAGTTGTTAACCAATATTGGGCAGACGCTTTCAAATAGATTGCTATTGATAGATGCATTAAATATGGAATGGCATAGCGTAAAAATAAGCAAAGATCCTAAATGTGCAACGTGTTCTTGTTAAATTCTATTTTTTAATTTTATTATTCTGTGCATATAGTGGCTACAGTTTCGCGAATGCACTTAATTTAACCACTTCAATAAACATTGAAACGATTGATGGCTACGGATTTGAATTACATAACATTGAGTTAAGTCTTGATTCTTTGTCAAGCAAAGAAGTTGCTTATCAAATTAAAATTGGTTCAGCAGTTCTGCCAGAAAATGCTGGAATAATTAAAGATATCCTCCTGCTATGCCATCAAGGCATTATTTCAAAATACGAGCTCGCGTGTGAAGAAGGTGAGTTGTCATTCAATGATCCTTTAGCAAAGGCTGAGCAAGCTAAATTCCAATTTCATAGAAAACTAAATGGAGATTTAGATTTGCATTTGAGTAAATTTAGTCTGGCGCAAGGAACAGCTGTATTAAATGCAGATATCAGAGAAGGTATCTGGAATGTAAGGCTTAAGAGTGCAGGGATTTCGTTAACAAGTTTGCGTGAGCGATTGCCTGCTTTTCCACAACTCTTTACAGCTGGAACGATTAAGAGTGATATTAATTTTTCAGGTGATCATGCTTCTTTGACTACAATTAATGGAAATGCATTATTTAGTGAGCTTGGTTTTTCAAATGATGAAAGTACAGTAGTGGGTGAGAAAGTTTCAACAAAAATGACTTTTGTAAGCAAGCGTGTAGCTAACACTTGGCAAACGCAGCTTGATGCAACTACTTTTAAAGGGGAACTATATTTTGACCCTGTTTTTATAGATGCAAATGAATCAGCCAAAGATCTATATGGAAATGTCAATTGGAAAATTGGATCTGAAAAAATTGAACTAGCAGATTTTCATTATCAAGATCCAAATTCGGTGCACGTCATAGTTAATACAATGTTTGATTATGAGCAAAAGATGATAATTGACTCTATACATACGAATATTCGCTATGCGGCATTTCCAAATGTTTACGATACCTACCTACAACCTTTTTTGCTGGATACCAATGCAGCAGATTTAACTACTAAGGGGCGTTTAGCAGGAGAGGTGCAAATTAACGATTTTAAAATTACTCAGGCAGACTTGGATTTAGGCTATTTGTCAATTGTAGACAATCAAAATCGGTTTTCGATGCTCAATTTACATGGTGATATAGGTTGGGGAGAAAATTATGCTAACAAAAACTATACTTTTAAGTTTGATGTTGCGGACATCTATAAGTTAAGGCTGGAAGAAAGTGAATTTAAATTTATAAACCATAATCAATCATTGATTCTTAAGCAGCCTGTAAAGGTGCCTTTGTTGGATGGTTCAATTAATATTGAGACCTTTCAGGTCAATCACCCTGGTAAACAGGATCAGTCTATAGCAATGGATATCAGTCTTACGCCTGTTTCAATGTCAAAACTTTCGACCACATTAGGTTGGCCAGAAATGAATGGTAATCTTTCCGGTTACGCGCCTAAAGTGACTTATCAGAAAGGCGACATCGAAATTGATGGCGCATTGCTGGTGCGAGGTTTTGGAGGTACAACTACAATATTAAATTTAAGTGCTGAAGATTTGTTTAGTATCACACCTCAGTTATCAGCAAATATACAATTTAATAATTTAGATTTACGCTCATTAACAGAAACGTTTTCTTTCGGAGAAATAACTGGAAAGATGAGTGGCAATATAAAAAATTTGAAATTTGTAAGTTGGTCTCCAGTACAGTTTGATGCATGGTTTGGAACGCCTGAAGATGATAATTCCAAGCATAGAATCAGTCAGACTGCAGTGGATAATCTTACTCAAGTGGGAAATGGTGCATCGAATATTTTTTCAAAAAGTTTTCTAAAATTCTTTGATAGTTTTGGCTATGATAAATTAGGCTTAGGTTGTAGACTAAAAAACAATATCTGCAAAATGTATGGTGTGGATAGAGTGGGTGAAGAGGGTGCGCAAGGGTTTTATATTGTCAAAGGTAGTGGTGTGCCGCGGATAGATATAGTTGGTTTTACGGATGAGGTCTCATGGTCTGTGCTGACAGCACGTTTAAAAAGAGTTGTAAGTACTAAAGATGTTATTGTTAATTAATGAAAAATATCATGGAAATATACCGGAAAATATGCTCAGGCATACCAGGAACTTAATAATCATTGTCTATGTCAAATTTGTACATGGACTCTATAGGGTGGAAAGCAATGAAGCATAAGTCGATTATCAGTAGTTTTCTTTTTGGTTTAGCGTTGTCTGCGTGTGTAACCATAAACATTTATTTTCCTGCAGCGGCAGCTGAGGATGCTGCAAGAGTTATTGTGCGGGATGTTTTAAATGATGAAGAAGTGGAAGTTTCTGAAGAAAAAGAAACAACCTCCAATGATCAAAGTAGCATGGAAACTATTGATAGTTTGCCTCACGCGTTTACAAGTATGGTATTGAACTTGCTTGTATCTCCCGCACACGCTGAAGCCAATATCAATATCAACACTCCAGCAATTAGTGCATTGCGTGCGAGCTTGAAAAAGCGTGCAGCGTTACTCAAGTCATATTATGCGAGTGGGGCGGTGGGTTTGACCTCAAATGCTAATGTGCAAATTCGCGATCAATCTTTAATTGCTCTTAAGGAACGTAACCAAGTTAAAAAATTAGTTGCAGATGAAAATAAGGAGCGTGCTGCTTTATATGCAGAAATTGCACGAGCAAATGATCATCCAGAATGGGAAACTGATATTCGTGCTACCTTTGCACGCGTTTGGGTGGAAGAAGTTGCTACAGGTACTTGGTACCAGGATGCTTCAGGAAACTGGGTGCAAAAATAAGTATTTTAAGATTTAGCTACCTTTCGTCTTCTGGCCTATTGGTTTGCCTCATGAGCCAATAAGCTTATATCCGTCACTCAAATCTACCATCAATAGCTAGCAATCGTCGGACTATCGCTGAATGATTGCTTTCCTAGCTGAATCTAGGTATCTGCTACAATTCATTATTATGAATTCTAAGGCAGTGGTTATTCAATAATGTGGTCACTTAAAGAAAAAATCAACGATAAGATTTGGGGTGTCAACATCAATTCGTTGCCATGGTGGCAAGCGAGTCTGCTAAGTGTAGTGCGCTTTGTCTATGTCATGATTGTTGATTTCATAGACGGTCAATTCAATTTACGTGCCATGAGTTTGGTGTTTACAACTATGTTATCCATTGTACCGTTGATAGCAGTAAGTTTTTCTGTGATGAAAGCATTTGGTATGCATAATCAAATGGAGCCTATGCTTTTGCAATATCTTGCTCCATTGGGTGCGCAAGGTGAAGAAATTGCTCAGCAAATTATGGGGTTTGTGAATAACATCAAAGTCGGGTGCATTAGGCGCTTTGGGATTATTGGTGTTGTTTTACGTAATAGCACGTTTGATTAAAAAAATTGAATTTTCGTTTAATTACACATGGAGAATACAGCAGACGGGTTCTTTGATTAGGCGTCTTGGAAATTATGTCGTCATCATGTTTGGGTTTGTATTTGTATTTGGTGCCTTAGCGGTAACAGGTACTGCAATGAACACAAGTGTCGCGCAAGCCATTCTTGCTAGTAGAGCCTTTTGGTACCTTATTAAGTTTTTCAACACGTTTAATTCCATATTTAATGATTATTGCAGCTTTTACGGTAGCTTATTTGTTTACTCCAAATACCAAAGTTAGATTTGTGCCTGCTTTAGTTGGCGGCATTGTTGCAGGGTATTTTATGGCAAACTGTAGGCTGGGTATTTGCGACCTTTATTTCTGCATCAATGTCGACGAGCTATACTGCAATATATTCAAGTTTTGCTTTTTTGTTTGTATTTATGATCTGGTTGTGGTGGAGTTGGCTAATTTTACTTATTGGGTCCAGTGTTGCTTTTTATAAACAGCATCCCTGAGTATTTATACATTAACTCTCACGACCTTAATTTAACCAATAAGTCAAAAAGAAGAACTTGCTTTACAAATAATGACTGGCAGTTGGTAAACGCTTTTATAATCATGAAATACCTATTGAAATTGATAATATAGTAAATGATTTAAAACTACCTAAACAATCTATTGAGCAACAGTTAAATTTATTTGAAGAGCATGGTTATTATTAAGATACGGAATCAGATGACTCTAGCTTATGCACCTGCTCAGACCACTAGAAGAGCTAACATTGAAATCTGTGTTCGATACGGTTCGAGAGCCTGGACCAAATAGCCCATCTTAAGTCTATCATTGAATCAAAATAATTCAAGCATTCGAAATTTACTTGAAAGAAGTCGATGAGGTTTAGAACAGGTTTTAAGCACTAAAACGATTAAAGATATTGTTAAAGTGAAATTGAGTGATAGTGATGCAGTGATAGTCCTCTGTTATAAAAAATGAGAAAAGCAGTGGAGCTAAAAGCCATATGAGTGAAGCTGGCTATAGAAGAATTAAAGCTAAAATTAAAAGAATTTGCTCAAGTGCGTGACTGGGAACAATTTCATAGCCCTAAAAATTTATCTATGGCTCTATCAGTTGAGGCTTCAGAACTATTAGAACATTTTCAATGGATGAGTGAAAAAGAGAGTTGTGAACTTACCCCGCAGAGGCATGCGGCTGTGGCGTTCGAAATGGCAGATATATTCATATTTTTGCTTCGTCTTTCAGATCAACTCAATATAGATCTTATGGAAATGACAAAGCGTAAAATGGAATTAAACGAAAAACGTTATCCAGTAGAGAAAGTAAAAGGAAGCTCTAAAAAATATAATGAGTATGATGATGCATAAAGTCATATGATTATTTGATTGTGCTCCAACATTTCTATAATTAATTTAAACCGTGGAAGAACCCATTCAATCGCTCTCAATCGGCGAGAGTAAAATTACCATTTTAGGTACAGCACACGTGTCTCGTGCGAGTGCTGAAAAAGTACAACAACTTATTCAATCGGGTGAATTTGATGTCGTTTGCATAGAACTTTGTCCAAGCCGTCATAATGCAATGACAGATCCTAATGCACTAGCAAAAATGGATTTGTTTAATGTTATCCGAAGCGGTAAAGCCAGTATGGTAACTGCTAGTTTGGCACTTGGGTCTTATCAACAACGTATGGCAGAACAATTGGGGATAGAGCCGGGTTTGGAGATGAAGACCGCAATTAAACAAGCGGAAGAGAAAAACTTACCAATAGAGCTCATTGATAGAGAAGTAGGTACCACACTTAAGCGTGTTTATCATAATGTTCCATTTTGGAAACGTCTCTACATTATCGCAGGCTTATTCACGAGTGTAGTTTCTCGTGAGAGTGTTTCAGAAGAAGAGATTGAAAAATTAAAAAGTGGTGATTTGCTAGAAACTACTTTTGCTCAGTTTTCTGAAGATGCGAATGACTTATTTATCCCTTTAATTGATGAGCGAGATCGTTACATGTCTGCAAAGCTATTAAAATCGCTTCAAATTTATCCTGGTAAAAGATTTATTGGCAGTTGTAGGAGCGGGGCATGTTAAAGGCATGGTGAATTATCTTAAAGAAAATTCAATACAGGCTGATGAAGTGATTGCCGAACTGGATGTTATCCCAAAGAAAAGATCTTGGTTTAAATTTATTCCATGGGCAATTGTAGCGTTAATTATTTTTGGGTTTTATCTGGGTTTTCGCCAAGGTCCAGATTTAGGATGGAGCCTGATATGGCAATGGGTTGTGATTAATGGCAGTTTGTCAGCGCTAGGTGCTGTAATTGCAGGTGCACATTTGCTGACAATTATTACTGCTTTTATAGCAGCACCGATTACATCTTTGAATCCAACAATAGGTGCAGGCATGGTCACTGCAGCAATGGAGTTGTTTATACGCAAACCAACAGTAAGCGACTTTAGTGATTTAAGAAAAGATACGGCTTCCGCATTAGGGTGGCGTAAAAATAGGGTAGCAAAAATATTGCTTGATATTTGTATTGAGTTCACTAGGTTCTGCAATAGGAACCTATGTAGCGGGTTTTAGAATATTTGGACAATTAACCTAAGTTCATGGACGGCCTATAGGAAAGTAAGAAGTGCAGAAATTGTATGACTGCATGGATGCAGGAGGTAGAGCAACGCAGGAGCATTTGCCGAGGAGCAACTTTCTGCCGATGCGCATATGCATCAAATATTCAAAATCGGATAGAGATTAATAATCTTCATCCAAATTCTGCGATAAGAAAACTTCCTGAGTCTTGTCAATATAAAAGTCTCGCAAACAAGTTTTATTGGTTTGTGAATAAATCGTGTCATGGGTTACAAATTCGTAAGCACCATAAATTTTATCGATTAAATTCAAAACAATCACTTGTTCGTTATATGCGTTTCCTTGTTTAAGATATTGGTTAGTCACTTCTGTTTCATTTAGTCCAATATCTCGATTCATCGCGATCACCTGAGCTGCACTGGATTTCCACATGCAAAATCTTTTCATTTCAGGATATTCATCAGCAGTGGCAGGATTAGGAATGACGAGAATAAGGAATAATGTTAAATAAAAACCTAACGTTTTTAACATTGTTAACTCCCTTTAACTGAGTGGTATCTTTATCTTAAGCGGCCAATAGGCATAAAAGCTAAGCGTTGTTAGGTGTTAATATCTAAAGGGTTTGTATTGGCTGATGCCTGGGATATAAATTTTTTATTTATAAATGGCATGAAAAATATTGATGTAAAGTTTCACGACAAGTGGTTTATTAATGCAGGGAAGTGAGCGCAAGGATGCGCGAATATGATGTCCATCAGGGATGATGCAACAGATTCGGGTCATTACGAGGAACGAAGTGACGAAGCAATCCAGTCTTTGTAAGTAACATCTTGGCTTTTTCGCTCTCTCTCCAAGTTATAATTCTTTTCTTTAGTATCTGTTCTAAGAAAGCAAGGTACTTTTGTTACGCCAAAAGTACCCAAAAGCATTGCACTAACATCACTTAATCTGAGAATGCTCGCTATTTTCAGCGGTTTGCAAACTCGCTTCACTCAGACATTACTCGCCTTCACCTGAAAATATCTTGCGCTTCTCAGCGTGATGTAATGCGCGATCAAGAAGTGCTAGGAATTGAGTATAATGTCCGCTAACGACCCAAAGCCGACTTTTTTTCATCTTACTTATAACAAGTGATATGTATTTATAATTGTGTCAAGCAGATTAGCAGTCAAGATTAATGATAATAGTGCAATAATACTTCTAAGAAGTTTGATTTTTATTGAATTAGGATTGCTGGTTCTCTATTTGTCGAATATTTATATCGAATTACCATATCCTATTGAAGAATTTATTGACTTAGATGGGGAAGCAAATTTCCCCGTCTGGTTTACTTCAGTTCAACTTTTTACACTAGGGTTGTTATTCATATTTTCTCAAAACTGGCCATGTATAAAACATATAGAAGACCCTAAATTTTATATTATATTAGGTATTTGTTTCGTGGCTTTATCTATCGATGAAACGGCAGTTGTCCATGAGAAAGTTACCTCTACACTAAAACAAATTAGCTGGATACCTAGATTTAAAGGTGACCATGGTATATGGATACCTTTGTACATATTAATTGCGATCACACTTATTATCGTTGGTCATGCAGCGATTAAATCTACATTTAAAACATACAAGAAACAGGTTAAAGTTTTTATACTTGGATTATTTATTATTTTGTTTGGTGGTATAGGTCTAGAGATATTAGGGTATCTCTATTTACGTGTGGACGGGATGCAACTTCTATATAAATACGCTACAGGGTTTGAAGAGTTTTTCGAGATGTTAGGAGTAA
>CBDCTA010000003.1:0-98276 GCA_965221955.1 Gammaproteobacteria bacterium
CGTGGCGAGTGCAGATCTTGAATTAACTAAGCTGGTCGACAACGCAACTCCTAGTGTGGGCGCCAACGTCAACTTCACCGTCACCGTAAGCAACAACGGTCCAAGTGGTGCGACCAATGTGGCGGTTCTGGATCAACTACCGGCTGGTTACACCTATGTGAGTGACACACCGAGTGTCGGTACCTACAACAGTGGTACCGGCGTGTGGACCGTGGGTCCCTTAGCCAATGGTACGAATGAAAGCTTAGTGATTACCGCGATCGTGAATGCGGCCGGACCGTATGACAACGTTGCACAAGTGAGTGCCAGTGATCAAGTCGACCCAGATAGTACACCGAACAACAATGTTGCGACCGAAGATGATCAAGGTAATGCATTGACCACACCGGTGGCTGGAAGCGCTGTGAGTGTTGCAAAGCAATGTGTACCAGATACGATAGTTATTAATATGCCATCGGTGCTGACCATCACTTTGGGAAACACTAGTGTTGTGGACGCAACTTTAACTGCAGATTTACTAGATAATATGCCTGCAGGTATGAGTGCATTATCAATTAATGCTGCAACAACTTGCCCAGGAGCAATCGATATTAGTAGCCCTAATATAGTTCGTTATCCTACGGGTTCAATTATTCCGGGTGGGGGTTGTGATATAGCAGTTGATGTGACTTCTACTTCTCAAGGAACAGCAACGAACACAATTCCTGTAGGGGCATTACAAACTAATTTAGGCAACAATTTATTACCAGCATCAGACGACTTAACAGTAATTGGTGATCCACTTGGGTTCTTCTATTGCGAAGATACTGGGCGAGTTGTTCCTGGTGGTAGTGTAAATTTCTCAGCAGCGGGTGCAGGCATCGTCACGTTGCTGGAAGATGGTTCAAGTGGAAGATATCAGGCCACCTTTAATGGAACAGATACTTACACAATGAATATCACTGTTCCGCCTGGAACCACATTAAGTACTACAAGACCTGTTGACCCTGCTAACTATGTGTCACCAGTTGCAGCACCTAACCCTACAATACTAGGAAGTGATGCAGCCGGTGGTTTCTTAAATGACTTTACTGTGGCAACAAACACACCATGGTTTGATGGTTTTGATTTTGTTGCTGGTGATCCGATCATTTTAAATAACAATATCCCATTAACAAACTGTGCTTCATTGGCAGCACCAGTGTTATTAACCAAAACGGCAAATCCTGGCCAAGTAGCTATTGGTGATGTTGTTCAGTACACATTGAATTTAGAAAATAATTCGAATTCACCTTTTTCAAATGTAGATGTGGTAGACCATATTCCTGGTGGCTTTAGTTATGTAGAAGATTCGGCATTGCTAATTATGGCCGGGCCAGATGCAACGCTAAATACAAGTGATGATGATGAAGTGGCTATAACTGTTTCAGGTTCTGATCCAATTACTTTTGAAGATATTAATATAGCAGTTAACGAGTCTATACAAATTCGTTACTTATTAAGAGTCTCAACTGGTGTGGTTGAAGGCGAGTATGAGAATACTGCACAAGTGTTAGGCGCAGGTGCGGCAGCAATTAGTAATGTGGCGAGTGCTACCGTTAGTGTTGTACAAGATCCGATTCTGCAAAGGACGACTATCATCGGTAAAGTTTTCAATGATCGTGATGAAGATGGATGGCAAGACAGTGCACATGCGACAAAAGTAATCATTAAGAGCGAACATTTTGGTTGGGATGGTTATGAACTTGGTGCGGTATATGGACGGGGAAGTGAATTTGATTCAATAGAAGAAAATCAAGTTCAAGTGCGAATGCCGTTAGATTTACAAAGTGACAATAGTTTTGTTATCGAAAGTGCTGAAGGAACGGTTATTAAAGTTGACCATGATGGCAATGTGGTTGAAGAACATGTTAATGAGAAAGCACAAGGCTTAACTGCACAAGAACTAGTTATTAGTAGTGAGCGTGATGGTGATGAATTAGTCATTACAATTACTAACCACGGTATACAAGAAGCTGGAATACCTGGTGTACGTCTTGCAACCGTTGAAGGTTTGATAGTTGAAACGGATCAATATGGACGTTATCACCTAGCGGATATCGATGGTGGTCGTTGGGAACGTGGACGCAACTTTATTATTAAAGTAGATCCAGCAACTTTACCAGAAGGTAGCGTGTTCACTACCGAAAACCCACGTGTGCTGAGAATTACTCAAGCGTTAATGAGTAAGTTCAATTTCGGCGTGAAGTTGCCTGCTCAAGATATCGAATTGATGAGCCGAGGTTATGGTGCGGCAAAACGTGTTGAGCGTGAAGTTGAAGTTGTAGAGACACGCGAAATTAAAGATGTGATTGATCCAATACATTTTGATTCAGGTCGTGCACTTATCACTAAGTACGCGTTGGAAACGTTACAAGCAGAAATTGATCGCTTAAAGGATAAAGAAAATGTTGTTGTTCGTGTTGTTGGTCATGCTGATAGTAGGCCTCTATCAGTAAAGACAAGACAGAAGTTTGGTGATAACTATGGATTAGCAAGAGCGCGTGCAGAACAGGTTGCACAAATTTTGCAGAATGAGCTTCAATTAAGTGATGAGATGGTCTCTATCATTGAATATGGAGCCGATAGGCCTATCGCATCTAATGATGATGAAGAAGGTCGTGCTAAGAATCGTCGAACTGAGGTTGATGTAGTTTACAATGAACGTTATACCAAGACTGTTGTAGAAATTGATTACACACCAACACCGAAGCCAATTATAAAGCGCGAAGCAAAAATCCCTAATGGTGGAGCGATCTGGGCAGTCGAAGATCCGGCAACTATGGATCCACGTTTGAATGCAATTGCACAAGGCGGGATCACTCTTGAGTATGGAAAAATTAAGAGTCCGGTTAACTTTACACTTTACAGTAATTATCTTGCATTTATCGATCGCTGGGAATTATCTATTTACGCGAGTAATGATCGTGACTTGATCAAACCAATTTCTGTGCTTGCTGGAAACAAGTTTGCCTTCACTGACACGCTAGAGTGGCAAGCACAAACGTTAGATGAGAAGCACTTTAAAGCAGGCGAAAGTTTGTCATATGTATTGCGTGTGTTTGATAAGCAAGGGCGTATGGATGAAACAGTTCCGCGTGCATTAACCGTAACAGATGAGTTAGTCATAAAAGTAGCAAGACGCGAGTTAGAAGAGCAACAAGCTGAAGTCGCACTCGCAAGTTATGGTGAATCAAACTTGCTTCGCCAAACTATTCCATTAGCTGGATCACGCGTACGTGTAAACGGTGTAAATCTTGATGAAGATTACACAGTTACAGTTAATGGTGAGAAAGTTATCGTAGATGAAGAAGGTAAGTTTGTTTTAGAGCAACACTTGCCGATAGGTCAACACCAGATGCAGGTTGAAGTTACAAATGCTAATGGCCTTGATTTTGAACGTACGCTTGATGTGGATGTGACAGGCAAATATATGTTCATCGTTGGTTTAGCCAACTTAACGATTGGTGAAAATGATTTGTCTGGAAGTGTTGAGCCATTAGGTGATGATGATCACTTTGATGAAGAAGTCTGGGTAGATGGTCGTGTTGCTTTTTACTTGAAGGGTAAAGTTAAAGGTAAGTATTTAATTACTGCGCAATTAGATACAACCGAAGATGAATTACGTAACTTGGGTGATCGATTGGAAGAAGAAGACCCAACTGAAATCTTTAGGCGTCTAGATCCAGATCGTTATTACGCAGTTTACGGTGATGATTCTACGACGATTGATGATACGGATAGTCAGGGTGCGGTTTATTTACGCGTCGATTGGGACAAGAGTATAGCATTGTGGGGTAACTACAATACTGATCTTACCGGCACAGAGTTCGCACAATACAATCGCAGCTTATACGGAGCGAAGTTAGAACATCGTAACGTTGCTACAACTTCGTTTGGTGAGCACAAACATGAAGTGCATATATTTGGTAGTGAAGCACAAACCGCTGCTGCGCATAATGAATTTATTTCAACTGGTGGTTCGCTTTACTACTTGCGTGATACCGATGTGGTACAAGGTTCAGAAAAAGTTTGGGTTGAAGTACGTGCTAGGGACACAGAGCAGTTAGTAGAGACCTTTACACTGGAACATGGGCGTGACTTTGATATTGATTACATTCAAGGTCGCATCATTCTTACCCGCCCATTAACGCAGTTTGATTTGGGATCTGGTCCCTCGATTATTCGTGACACACCTCTAGATGGCAATGATGTGTACTTACTAGTGGATTATGAATATAGACCAGATGTCTTTAGTGCAAATGACATCACAACGGGTGCGCGTGGTAAAGCTTGGCTGAATGAATACCTTGCATTGGGGGGAACCTATGTGGACGAAAAGCGCGATGGTGTGGATTATGAACTGAAAGGTACGGATATAACCTTACGCGCAGGTAAAGGTACCTACTTAAGACTTGAATATGCTGAATCAGATTCACAGCAAGCAAGTAATAACTTTATTTCTGCCAATGGTGGAATAAGTTTTACAAAACAAAACACTTTGGCTGCTAATAGTGATGGTGAGGCAAAAGGTATTGAAGCGCGCGTGAACTTTGCTGAGCTAAGTGATCAAGAAGGTTACATCATGGGTTGGTGGAAAGATCGTGATGCAGGATTCTCATCTACCGCACGGTTAGATGATGGTATTGAAACCATCGATACAGGTATCGAAGCGAGTTGGCAAGCTTCGGACCGCTTAGTATTGAGTGCACGTGCAACGAGTCTTGATAAGAAAACTGAAAGTGAATTCTCAACGGTGAGTATGCAAGGTAACTACGAAGTGAGTGACAGATTAAGTGTAGGTTTAGAGCTGCGTCATGAAGATGAAAAAGACGATATTTTAAATACTGATGGTGAGGCAAATTTAGCAGGCGCAGAAATACGTTATGACTTGAATGAGCATACTGAAATTTATACCAGTGGCCAATTTGTAATTAATGACAAGGGCGATTATGAAAGCAATGCGTTGGGAGCTGTAGGTATTGAAAAACAAGTCAGTGAGCGACTAGCACTTAAGACTGAACTTACAACAGGTGATCGTGGTGATGCCGTGGTACTAGGTATGGAATATGACGTTACACCGAATTTAAATATTAGTTTAGATGCTGGCTTTGGAAGTGGTGGTACTAGTCAAATAGGAACCAATTACACAACCGCAAATGGCTTGGAACTTTATGGTAGTTATGCTACGGATCCAGATCGTACGGATAGTGGTGAGGAAATTTTCACCCTTGGTTCACGTAAAAATTATGGTAATGGGCTCTCTATATATAGTGAGAATCAGTTTGGTGAAGGTGAAGATCAACAAAGTATTGCGCGCACATACGGACTGGATTTTGATCTTACAGATGAGTGGCGATTGTCTGCATCAGTACAAAAGAATGATATTGAAGATGATTTAGGAGATATCGATAGACGAGCAGCAACTTTGGGAGCATCTTTCAAGGGTGATGATCTTAAATTTGGGTCAGTGCTTGAATACCGTGAAGATAACAACAATCAAACTGAAGAAGATGCGACACAATGGATCACTTCTAACACAATCGAATGGCAACAAAGCGAAAGTCTGCGATGGTTAGGTAAAGTTGAATTATCAACAACTCATAGTAATGCGAATAAGAGTGATGAAGCTAAATATGCTGAACTTGATTTAGGCTTTGCTTACCGCCCTGCATTTAATGATCGACTTAATATTTTAGGTAAGTATACGTTTATTTATGATCTTGCGAGCAGTGGTCAGGATACTTCGCTAGCAGATCAACGAAGTCATATTTTTGCAGTGGAAGGTATTTATGACCTCACTAAGAAATGGGAAGTCGGAGCAAAAGTGGCTCACAAGACAGGTGATACACGTATTTCTCGTGGCGAAGGTGCATGGTTTGAAACCGGTGCACATTTAGCGGTTGCGCGTGCACGTTATCACATGCTGAAAAAATGGGATGCATTGTTTGAATATCGTTGGTTAGAAACAGAAGAGCGTGATGACAGTAAAGACGGCGCATTACTTGGTGTCTACCGTCATGTGGGCAAACATATGAAAGTCGGTGCAGGATATAACTTTACTGACTTTGATGATGATCTGACTGATAACGACTATGACTCGAATGGTTGGTTCTTTGATATCACTGGAAAATACTAGGGACTTAATGTGAAAGAAATTGGAATAAATAAAAATTTTACGATTTTACTTTTGGCGCTAATAGTATTGCCAGTCAATGTTTTTTCAGCAGCATTAGATTGGGATGTGAACACATGGCCTGCTCCTGTAGGAGGCGTTCCAACCCTAACACAAACTTATACAATTGGCGGTGGTGATGTCATAGTGACAATTGCGGGAGACACTGGGGCTTTAACAACAACTGCCACGGGTACTGCAGCTTCTCCACAAACCAATACACGAAATACTGGTGGAATTGTTCCGGCTGAAAACAGTTTATTGCTACGAATGGACTTTCCTGAGGGTACACCTGCCGTCAATGAACAAGAAGTAACCGTAACGTACACCTTTACACATCCTGGTGGTGTAAATATTCCTCAATTCCAAGTTTTTGATGTTGACACTTCTAGTTCAAATCAATTTACAGATGTTGTGATTGCAACAGGGGTTTTAGCAACAGGTGGAAACATAAATCCTACATCTATTGTCAGTGGCACTGCTAACACTAATGATGGAATAAATACAGCAACTGGAACGGGTGCATCTGGGGGAACTTCAGGTGCAGGGAATGTCACATTTGGTTTTGGTCAAAGTGGTGTGAGTTCGTTTACTTTCACATATAGAAATAATGCACCCAATACAGCTGGCTCCCATCTTCAAGCAGCATCTATTCATGACATCAGCTTTTTTGTAGCTCCAACAGTTAATAAAGTTTTTAGTCCTAATGTAATTACAAGCGGAGACGTGAGTACATTAACGCTTACACTGGGCAATAATGAAGCCACTCAAGCGACATTAAGCTCCGATCTTATAGACACTTTTCCAGCAGGCGTTAGCGTTGCTTCTCCAGTGAATATTGGAGGGACATGCCCAGGAACTGTAAATGCATCAGCTGGAGGAAATACGGTCACTTATGCTAGTGGTTCAATCATTCCAGTCGGTAATTGCACAATTACCATTGATGTAACCTCAAATTCACCAGGTTCTTATACAAATACAATTGATATTGGAGACTTGCAGACGAACTTTGGAAATAACACGGTTGCAACTAGTGACAACTTAACGGTAAATGCCATTGCAGCTCCTGCATTAACCAAAACTTTCAGTCCGAATCCGATTAGCGTTAATGGGTTGAGTACATTAACCATCGCATTAAGTAACACTAATACTTATGCAGCAACATTATTATCTGCTTTAGTAGACACTTTACCTACTGCAGGAAATGGAGATGTAGTAGTAGCTGCTACACCAAATATTGGTGGAACGTGTAATAGTGCAAATGTAACTGCAGCTCCAGGCGCAACTTCAATAACCTATGCTAGTGGCGCAACAATTCCATCAGGGGGTTGTACCATCACAGTTGATGTGACGTCAGCAACAGCAGGAACCCATACCAATACAATTCCTGTGGGAGCACTGCAAACTGATTTGGGCAATAACCCTAGTGCAGCATCAGATACTTTAACGGTCAATTTAACTTCACCCCCAACTGTTGCAAAATCTTTTGCTCCGAGCACGATTTCTGCGGGCGGCTCTAGTCAATTAACCATTACTTTAGGAAATATAAATGCAAGTGCGATAACGTTATTAGCAAACATGGATGACAATTTACCAACTGGAGTCACAGCCACTTCTGTTGATACAGTGGCCACAACTTGTGTGGATGCATCAGTTGATATTAGTAACAATGCACGTGTGCGCTATATAAGTGGAGCATCCATTCCTTCAGGTGGTTGTAATATTGTGGTGAATGTAACATCAAATACGCTGGGAACAGTGACGAATACAATTGCTGCTGGAGCATTACAAACGGATGTTGGAAGTAATGCTAGTTCCGCAAGTGATAATTTAACAGTGAATGCAGGTGGTGGTTCAGCAAGTTGTCCTTCGGGTCAGACATTATCTACTGCAAGCCCTAATCCCAGTTATGCAAGTGCGCAAACTAATGTTGGTGTAACCAACCCAAATAACGCACTTGGTGTTTATAGTGGTGCAGGGTCAGCTGCAAATAGTACTAATTCAGCAAATCTACGGAATAACGACATACTACGATTAGAGTTTGCAGATACACTAGCTCAAAACTCGTCTGTAATTTTATCTTTAGCTAGAGATAGAAATGGTGGGCTTGTAAATATTGCATTCTCTGATGATGGAATTAATGAAGATGTTTCAGTAGGCACATTTGGGAGTGGAGGATCACTAGGTGGTGGAACAGTTGATGTCTTGACTCATTTAGCACTCACAGTACCTGGTGATGGATTCCGTTTTTTAATTATACGTAGAATAAGTAACCGTAATTGGGTGGACGGTGCAAGCTACGACCAAATTTGTGTTACACCCCCTACCGCAGATTTGAGCATTACTAAAGACGATAGCAGTTTGACCTACACGCCAGGAGGCACAGGTACATACACTATAGTGGTTACCAATAACGGACCTGATGATGTAATTGGAGCAACGATAGCGGATAATTTACCAAATGGCGTGTCGATGACCGCGCCATGGACGTGCACACCCTCATCAGGTAGCTCTAGTTGTAATACTGCGCCGAGTACGACGGATCCAATTTCTATCGATGTGGACATCATTAACGGGGATTCGATAACAGTGACGGTACCGGTTCAGTTTTCTTCAGATATGAGTGATTACTAGTAGGCTACCAATCAATATTTGAGTAAATTTTACCCATTTTGTGTTGTTGCCCTAGCAAGCCTTCTATTTCACAATAGCGACAGTTCGTTGTAGCGAAGGGCTCTGTAAGAAACAGGGCTCTTTTTCTATATAAATCTAATAAAAATAACTAGATAGCGGCTACTGGTCTCATACCCTTGGCCCTAAACATATATATAAGTATAAATCCTCATGGAGAATCGTCGAGAACTCGCCAATGCGATTAGAGCATTGAGTATGGATGCCGTACAGCAGGCCAATTCCGGTCATCCAGGGATGCCTATGGGCATGGCAGATATTGCTGAAGTGCTATGGAATGATTTTCTACAGCACAATCCAAAAAACCCAGCATGGTCAAATCGCGATCGTTTTGTGGTTTCCAATGGGCATGGATCGATGTTGCTGTATTCGCTTTTGCATTTGTCTGGCTATGATCTTTCCATCCAAGACTTAAAAGATTTTCGTCAATTACATTCTAAAACACCCGGGCATCCTGAATATGGGGATACTCCTGGAGTTGAGACCACAACAGGTCCACTAGGGCAAGGCATCAGTAATGCAGTGGGTATGGCCATTGCTGAAAAAATGCTTGCTTCACAGTTTAATCAAGATGAATTAAATATTGTAGATCATTTCACCTATGTATTTGCGGGTGACGGTTGTTTGATGGAAGGGATTTCCCATGAAGTATGTTCATTAGCAGGTACTTTGGAGCTTGGAAAATTGATTGTTTTCTATGATGACAATGGAATTTCTATTGATGGTGAAATTGAAGGATGGTTTACCGATGACACGCCAAAGCGTTTTCGTTCTTATGGATGGGATGTGATTGAAAGTGTTGATGGTCATGATTCAGCACAAATCAAAAGTGCAATTGGACAGGCCAAATCAGAAGAAAATAAACCTACATTAATTTGTTGTAAAACGATTATTGGTTGGGGTGCACCGAATAAACAAGGAACAGCCGATACACATGGTGCACCATTAGGTGATGATGAAATTAAACAGACGCGTGAAAAAATAAATTGGCAACATGCTGCATTTGATATTCCAGATACTATTTATAATGCGTGGAGTGCGACAGAAAAAGGCGCATCACTAGAAGCACAGTGGCAAGAACGCTTTGATGAATATAAATCTAAACACCCACAACTTGCTGCAGAATATGAAAGGCGTATCGCGGGTAAGTTAATTGATAGTTGGCAAACGGATGCACAGCAAGTTATTCAAACAGCCGTTGAAGAACAGAAAACAGTTGCAACTCGAAAAGCCTCAGAATTAGCGCTTGATGGTTTTGCAAAGTTGTTGCCAGAGATTGTGGGGGGGTCTGCAGATTTAACGCCTTCAAATAATACTTGGTGGTCTGGTTCTAAAGATCTGAGCTCAAAAAACGGAGCAGGCAATTACATCCGTTATGGTGTACGCGAATTTGGAATGTCAGCAATCAATTCAGGGATTGCATTGCATGGTGGCTTTATTCCATACAGCGCAACGTTTTTAGTTTTTTCAGATTACGCTCGTAATGCTCTACGTATGGCTGCATTAATGAAGTTGCGTAATATCTTTATTTTTACTCATGACTCAATTGGCTTAGGTGAGGACGGACCTACACACCAAGCGGTAGAACAAACTTCTACTCTGCGCATGATTCCAAACATGTCTGTGTGGCGTACGGCTGACACGGTAGAGTCGACTGTGGCTTGGAAGCATGCAATTGAACGTGAGGATGGCCCGACTAGTTTAGTATTTTCTCGACAGAACTTACCCTTTATTGAGCGCACTAATGATCAAGTAGATGCTGTAGCTAAAGGTGGTTATGTATTATTTGATAGTGAGCAAGATCCGGAGCTTATTTTAATAGCTGCGGGATCAGAAGTAGGTATTACATTAAGTGCAGCGAAACAATTATCCCAGCTAGGTAACCAAGTCAGGGTGGTTTCTATGCCATCAACAGATGTGTTTGATGAGCAAGATGATGAGTATAAAGAATCTGTATTACCTACAGCTGTGACAAACCGTCTAGCGATCGAGGCGGGGGTGTCCGATTACTGGTTCAAATACGTTGGTTTACAAGGGCGAGTGATTGGGATGGACACCTTTGGTGCTTCTGCGCCTGGGAATGTAGTGATGCAGTATTTTGGATTTAGTGAAGCAAATATCGTTATGCATGCAAATGAAATGCTAGGGTAAAACTAAACTTAAAAATTAATTAATATATTAAAGAGATAAAGTACGGAGAAAGGAAATGGCTATAAAAATTGCAATTAATGGTTATGGGCGTATTGGTAGGAATATTATGCGTGCAATTTATGAATCAGGTCGTAACGATGAAATTCAAGTGGTTGCAATTAATGATCTGGGTGATGCAAATACAAATGCGCATTTAACACAATATGATACTGCGCATGGAAAATTTAATGGGACAGTAGTAGTTGATGGAGATCATATTGTAATTAATGGTGATCGTATTCGAGTCTGTTCAGAACGCGACCCAAGTAAACTTCCTTGGGGCGAGTTAGGAGTGGATGTTGTTCATGAGAGTACTGGATTTTTTGCCAGCAAAGAGAAAGCCTCTGCGCATTTAACAGCTGGCGCAAAAAAAGTAATCATATCTGCTCCTGGCGGCAATGATGTAGATGCTACAGTTGTATATGGTGTGAATCATGATGTACTTAAAGCAAGTGACACTGTAATTTCAAATGCGTCATGTACTACGAACTGTCTTGCACCATTAGTGAAACCATTGCATGAAAAAATTGGTGTAGAAAACGGCGTAATGACTACCATTCACGCTTATACCAATGACCAGGTTCTGACAGATGTATACCATAGTGATTTACGTCGAGCGCGTTCAGCAACCATGTCTATGATTCCAACAAAAACGGGAGCAGCTGCAGCAGTAGGTTTAGTGTTACCAGAATTGAATGGAAAGTTAGATGGCTTCTCAATTCGGGTTCCAACCATTAATGTTTCCGTTGTGGATTTAACATTCTTAGCATCCCGTGATACTACAGTGGAAGAAGTTAACTCAGTGATGAAATCTGCTGCTGACGGGCATGTTCTTGATTATGTAGATGCGCCTTTAGTATCGATCGATTTTAATCATGACCCACATTCATCAAACTTTGATGCTTCACTCACTAAAGTGATGGGTACTCGTACTGTGAAAGTTTGTTCTTGGTACGATAATGAATGGGGTTTTTCTAATAGAATGTTAGACACCACTATCGCATTGATGAATGCTAAGTAATCATTCAACGAGCTTAGTAATAAAAAATCATAAGAGAAAATAAGTCAGCCATGAATATCTTATCCATGGCTGATCTTGATCTTGCGAATCAGCGAGTATTGATTCGCGAAGACTTAAATGTGCCCGTTAAAGATGGATGTGTTACCAGTGCGAAACGCATACAAGCAGCATTACCGACTATTCAGCATGCCCTAGATAAAGGCGCAAAAGTCATCTTGCTTTCACACCGTGGTCGTCCCGCCGAAGGAAAATTTGACCAAGAGCAGTCATTGCAACCAATTGCGGATTACTTAGTTAGTGAATGTAATCTTAAAGTGCGGTTGGAAAAAGATTGGCTATCCGGGGTTGAGCTTAATGCTGGTGAAATAGTCTTGTGTGAAAATGTACGTTTTCAGGTGGGAGAAAAAAGCAATGACGATGAGCTTGCAAAAAAAATGGCAAGCCTTTGTGATGTTTATGTGATGGATGCATTTGGCACTGCTCACCGTGCACAGGCTTCTACTCATGGTGTAGCTAAATTTGCCCCGATAGCTTGTGCGGGCCCACTGTTAAAGAAAGAGTTAGATTCGTTGGAACAAGCTCTTTCGAACCCCAAGCGTCCCATGGTGGCAATTGTTGGGGGTTCAAAAGTTTCAACTAAATTGACTGTGCTGGAGACCCTGTTAGATAAAGTAGATCAACTTATTGTTGGTGGCGGTATAGTGAATACCTTTTTAGCGGCAACAGGAAAAACCGTGGGTAAATCACTTTATGAAGCAGATTTAGTCGATACTGCAAAATCACTGATGGCAAATGCGCAGGAAAAAAATACTCAAATTCCGTTACCAACTGATGTGGTATGTGCCAAAGAGTTTTCTGAAACAGCTGAAGCAGTCGTGAAGTCAGTAGATGATGTAATTGCTGACGATTTAATTTTAGATATCGGTCCGAAATCAGCTGAACAACTCGCTACTTTAATGCAGGATGCGGGTACAATTGTATGGAATGGGCCAGTAGGTGTATTTGAGTTTGATGCTTTTGCAAATGGTACAAAAGTGATGGCAAAAGCCATTGCAGATAGCGCTGCATTTTCTATTGCGGGTGGAGGTGACACCCTTGCTGCGGTAGATAAATTTGGTCTTGAAGAAAAAATATCTTACATCTCTACAGGTGGTGGCGCCTTTCTTGAATATTTGGAAGGAAGAGCTTTGCCTGCTGTTGAAATACTAAAAGAGCGAGCAAATAGTCAATGAGTCTAACCTTATGAGTCTTGTAACCGAAATTCGTCAGCGTAAAACCATATTGCGACATACTAAGATTATCGCAACCTTGGGGCCTGCTACGGATAGTGAACAAGTGATGAGTCGTTTAATGGATGCAGGCGTTGACTTAGTTCGTTTGAACTTTTCACATGGCACACACGAAGAACACGCATGGCGAATTAAAACTTTACGTAAGCTTAGTAAAGAAAAAAGCTATGAAGTAGGTGTGCTGGGTGATTTACAAGGTGCCAAAATCAGAATTGGTATCTTTAAAGATAAGAAAATTAATTTAAATGTTGGCGAATCTTTCTGTATCGATACAGAATTGGCGTTAGGTGAAGGTAATCAAGAAAAAGTAGGAACTACCTATAAAGGCTTAGCTGGAGATGTTGGTCCAGAGGATATCTTGCTCATTGATGACGGACGCATTGTTTTAAAAGTAGATAATGTTGATGGAGGCAAGATAAATTGTATTGTTGAAATGGGTGGGGAGCTCAGCAGCAACAAAGGGATCAACCGTAAAGGCGGAGGTTTATCTGCCCCTGCACTTACCGACAAAGATCGTGAAGATATTCAACATGCTGTTAATTTTGACGTTGATTATATTGCTATTTCATTTCCACGTGATGCAGAAGATATAAAACTAGCCAAACAAATTTTTAATGATGCGGGCGGTAAGGCTGGCATCATTGCAAAAATTGAACGTGTAGAGGCATTAGAATCCATCGATGAAATTTTAGATGTTTGTGATGCGATCATGATAGGTCGAGGGGACTTAGGTGTTGAAATTGGCGATGCAGAAGTACCAGGCGTGCAAAAGTCATTAATTGACATGGCACACGAAAAAAATCGTATCGCGATTACGGCAACTCAAATGATGGAGTCCATGACTTATAGTCCCATTCCAACTCGTGCAGAAGTGTCTGATGTTGCCAATGCGGTTTTAGATGGAACCGATGCAGTGATGTTGTCAGGTGAAACTGCGGTGGGAAGTTATCCTGTTAAAGCGGTGCAAGCGATGAATCGGACCTGTTTAGCTTCTGAAAGACGCGCACTAAAAAAGATGTTGGGTCAGCGTGAGCGCGCGGAGACTGTTTTTGGTCGCGTGGACGAAGCAATTGCGATGTCGGCGATGTATACCGCCAACCATTTAGATGTAGCTGCAATCGCAGCGTTAACTGAATCAGGTTCTACTGCACTATGGATGTCGCGTGTGAATTCCGCTATTCCTATATATGCATTGTCACGAGTAGAAAAAACCTTACGTAGAGTAACGCTATATAAAGGTGTATATCCTGCAAGGATAGAACTAATCGGGCGCACTCATCCGGAAGTGAATAAAGAAACTATTGATGTGCTACTCGCTTGTAGCGTGGTGCAGGAAAATGATCTAGTCATTATTACTAAGGGTGATCTTGTGGGCGTGGATGGAGGGACCAATGCCTTAAAAATTGTTCGAGTTGGTCACTTAATTGATCCTCAATAATAGTTAAAATAGCCTTAATTAAATTTCATAATTTTGATAATAGAAAATAGGCCTTATCAGGAGAATAAGTATGAATGTTCAAGAATTAAATAAAATAGCCAGTGCAATGGTAGCACCTGGACGTGGAATTTTAGCCATGGACGAAAGTCATCCTACCTGTAACAAACGCTTTGAAAGTCTTGGGATAGCGACGACTGAAGAAATGCGCCAAGCCTACCGTGATATGTTAGTAACCGCACCAGGTTTGTCAGATTATATTGGTGGTGCCATTTTATTTGATGAAACCATTCGCCAAAAAACATTGGATGGAACACCGTTTGCAGAATATTTAAGTAAGAACGGGATTATTCCAGGTATTAAAGTTGATGCTGGTGCAAAAGTTTTAGCGGGGCATGAAACGGAAAAAGTTACCGAAGGCTTAGATGGCTTACGTGAACGTTTTGCGGAGTACTATGAACTAGGCGCACGATTTTCAAAATGGCGTGCAGTCATCACTATCGGTGACAACATTCCAAGCTGGGCATGTATAGAAGCTAATGCACATGCGCTAGCACGTTATGCCATGTTAAGCCAAGAGGCAGGCATCGTGCCTATAGTAGAACCAGAAGTACTAATGAATGGTGATCATAGTATTGAACGTTGCTATGAAGTTACCGAACTCGCGCAAAGAATTACCTTCCAGCATCTTAAAAATCAAGGTGTTGCTCTAGAAGGAATGATTTTAAAACCATCAATGGTAATTTCTGGAGACACAAATAGTAACCGGGCCGATGTGCAAATGGTTGCTGAACAAACCATTAAATGTTTACTTGCCTCAGTACCTGCTGCAGTACCAGGCATTGCATTTTTATCTGGTGGTCAGTCTGATGAAGAAGCCAGTGCACATTTAAATGCCATGAATGCTTTAGGTATTCAATTGCCTTGGGCGCTTACCTTCTCTTATGGTCGCGCTCTTCAGCAAACAGCTATGAAAACATGGAATGGTAAAACTGAAAATGTTGAAGCAGCACAAAATGCATTGTTATGGCGTGCTAAATGTAATGGTTCTGCAGCGCTCGGTAAGTATTCTGATGCGATGGAAAAACAAGCCGCATAAATCTTATTGTTTTAAACATGTAGGGAAGGGTTTCTTCCCTACATGTTAATTTTTCTTTTCCCGCCCTAAAAGTCTGTAACGCATAAATACCATACAATTCTACCCGCATACGCACTTTAATAGTGCATATGCATGGTAATGGCCGCATAGCGTTGGTCTTTAAATTTCTACTATAGTGCAATCGCATTGCAAATTATTTATAGTGCTCAACTGAATATGGGCTTGCCAAGCAGCCTAATAATAAGAATTAAAATCAGTTTAAATTGTAAAAACGTTCAAAAAGGAGTGCTGTCATGAAGATGGTTACAGCCATTATTAAACCTTTCAAACTTGATGATGTGCGTGAAGCTTTGTCTGAAATTGGGGTAATGGGGTTAACGGTTACTGAGGTCAAGGGATTTGGTAGACAAAAAGGTCACACCGAGCTTTATCGTGGAGCGGAGTATGTAGTTGATTTCTTACCAAAAGTTAAATTAGAAATTGGTATTGCAGAAGAACAAGTTGAATCAGTGATCGAAGCCATCACTAAGTCTGCCAATACGGGGAAAATTGGAGATGGAAAAATATTTGTCACCAATATAGAACAATCTATTCGCATCCGAACCGGCGAAACAGGAAAAGATGCTTTATAACAATAAGAACAAAGAAATAGGAAGGTAAAAATTATGTATCTGTTAAAAAATAAGTTATGGCCGCTTAGCTTATTAATTTTTATTCTACCGAATATAGTTTTAGCAGAAGGAATAGTTGACAGTGGTGACACCTCATGGCTATTAACGTCTACTGCACTAGTGCTTTTTATGACTATTCCTGGATTGTCGCTTTTTTATGCGGGTTTGGTACGCAGTAAGAATGTTCTTTCTGTACTGATGCAGTGTTTTGCGATTACCTGTATGGCTTCATTAGTATGGTTAGTGTTTGGTTATAGCTTAGCGTTTGGGAATGGTGGAGGATTAAACGATTGGATTGGGGGTTTATCTAATATCTTTTTATCCGAAGTGATGCGTGAGTCTTTAAATGGAACCATACCTGAAACCGTTTTTGTTATGTTTCAAATGACCTTTGCAATTATTACACCTGCATTAGTTGTGGGTGGTTTTGCAGAGCGTATGAAATTTTCATCTATGATGTGGTTTTCATTGTTATGGCTAGTAGTTGTTTATCTTCCAGTTTGCCATTGGGTCTGGGGCGGTGGCTGGTTAGGTGAAAAAGGTGTACTGGATTTTGCAGGTGGCTTAGTGGTTCACATTACTGCGGGTGTGGGTGCTATTGTTGCGGCCATGGTTTTAGGCAATCGAAAAGGTTTTCCACGTACTGCAATGCCACCTCATAATTTAACTATGTCTGTTACAGGTGCAGGAATGTTGTGGGTAGGTTGGTTTGGATTTAATGCGGGTAGTGCGGTTGCTGCAAATGGCGATGCCGGAATGGCAATGCTCGTTACACATATTAGTGCTGCAACAGGATCGTTAGTTTGGATGTTTGCGGAATGGGTGAAATACGGTAAACCCAGTGTGCTAGGTATAGTTACAGGTATGGTTGCAGGTCTTGGAACCATCACGCCTGCATCAGGTTATGTCGGTCCTATGGGCGCATTAATCATAGGCGCTTCTGCAGGTCTTGTTTGTTTTATTGCAACCAACTTTATTAAGCGTGCATTGAAAATTGATGACTCATTAGATGTTTTTCCTGTTCATGGTGTAGGTGGTATTTTAGGCACCATCTTGGCCGGTATATTTGTTGCAGAACAATTTGGCGGAGCGGGATTTGCCGAAGGGATGACTATGGGCTCTCAAGTAGGTGTACAGGTTGTAGGTGTTGTTTCTGTTTTAGTTTGGACAGCCGTTGCGACTTTTGTCATTTTACAGATTGTTAAATTAGTTGTTGGTCTGCGTGTAGATGACCAACAAGAAACACAAGGTTTAGACATCACCCAGCATGAAGAGACGGGTTATAACATGTAAGCTAATGGACGATGTGCAGGGATGCACAAGTGTCGTGTGAGACAGGATGTCGGGAGCGACCGCGCGAATAAGAGTAACAACAGGGATGTTGTTATAGTATAAAGTCAGATTGACATAAATGTATCGCAGGTTGGAAATTTCAAATCATATATTTAAAATGTCCGCTACGACCGCCATGGATGGTGGAAGTTCAGAATATGCAGGAGCAATTTTCTGTCGACCCAAAGCGGAAATTTATCTCGCTAAGTTAAAAACATGTTTTATGATTGGTGAATTATTTTTTAAGGCTTCATCTTTAGATGCTATAAAAATAGGCTCATTCACTAAGCTTTCTAAGTCCTCTTTATTATTCATTGCCTCATCATGACTTAGATTTTTTCCGTTTAACACAATGGCAGTCAGTTTTAATTTACGGTTTTGTATGGCTTCTACGGTCAATAAAATATGATTTATACAGCCAAGTTGATCATTTGCGACAAGTAATACTGGAAGCTCTAGTGATTCCGCGAGATCGGCATTGAGTCCGCCTTCACATAATGGAGAGTAAAAACCTCCAGCACCTTCCGCAATTAAAAAGTTATTTTCATTTATTTTGTTTAAACATGCTTGTTTGGTTTGTTGCACACTGATGGGTTGGTTAACTAAACGTGCTGCGCGTTGTGGTGATATAGGAGGCTCAAAACGATACGGACATATTTCTGATAAGGGATGTTTGTTTTTTATCGCTTCATAATATTGTGTTGCATCACTGGGGTGTAATATTCCATCTATAAGCTCGCAGCCAGATTCGATTGGCTTACGTGGCACTACATCAACACCTCTTTTATATAGTTGAGCAACAATTTGAGCACCTATGTAGGTTTTACCGACATCTGTATCGGTGCCGGTTATGAACAAGCCTTTATATGTTGATTGAGAATTCATCTATTAAAACAGTTAGTTATAAATTAGTTGACAAACATACCGTCTGGTATGTATAACATACCGATCGGTATGGTATAAGTGATAAAAAAGCCATGTCTTCTACAGCTAAGAATACAGAACAAGAACTCGCTACACGACAAGTAATTTTAGAAGCGGCCTATGAAGAGATTCATGCGCGTGGTTTTCAAGGTGCAAGTTTGTCTAAAATTTTATCTTCTACCAGTGTGACGAAAGGCGCTTTGTATCATTACTTTCCAACAAAGCTCGCTTTGGGTTATGCCGTTGTTGATGAAATACTAGCGGATCATATTCAACAGCAATGGGTACAGCCTTTGTTGCAAGCAGATGATCCAATTACTGCTTTTGAAAATATCATCATGCAAACGGGTGGGGAAATTACAGAAGAAGATATTCAATGTGGTTGCCCGTTAAATAATCTAGCACAAGAAATGGCGCCAATAGATGAAGGTTTTCGATCTCGTGTTGAAGCGGTATATCGATCATGGCGAAAAGGAATTGAAAAAGCATTTTTGAATGGTCAAGAAAACGGATTCGTTAGAAAAGATCTTAATGTTGTAAGTGTTGCAACGATGATTGTTGCAAGTTTAGAAGGGTGTATGGGGTTAGCAAAGAATGCGCAAAGTAAAAAGATGCTTTATCAGTGTGGGCAAAGCATTATCGACTATTTAGAAAGTTTGCGAGCATAAGGGACAGACATGTTAAGTAAGTATTCAGAATTTATTCTACGCTGGCGATTTTTGGTTGTCATTGTAAGTTTGATTGGCGCATTTATTCTTGCATCCGGTGGAAAGAATTTAGTATTCACCAACGATTATCGTTATTTCTTTAGTGAAGATAACCCGCAATTACTTGAGTTTGAAGCTTTACAAGATACCTATACTAAAAATGATAATGTCTTCATCATGTTGGAGCCAAAACAAGGTGATGTATTTAATCAAGAATTTTTACGTGCATTAAAGGAGCTCACTGAGCAATCGTGGCAAGTTCCTCATTCTATACGCGTTGACTCAATTACTAATTTCCAACATACCTACGCTGAAGGGGATGATTTAATTGTTATCGACTTGGTTGATGACACAGAGAGCCTTGATCTAGAGAGTTTAACTTATATTCGTGAAGTTGCATTAAACGAGCCATTGTTAGTGCGCCGCTTAGTGTCACCTTCTGCTGCAGCTGCAGCGGTAAACATCACCATTGAGCTACCAGGTAAGAACGAAATTACGGAAGGGCCTGAGGTGGTTAATTTCACTCGAGATATGGTGAAAGACTTTGAACAAGCTCATCCGGAGATTGATGTGTACACCACTGGAATTGTAATTATGAACAATGCATTTCCAGAGGCCAGTATTAACGACATGAAAAATCTCATTCCGTTTGCGTTTGTAGCAATCATCATTGGCTTGTTTTTGTTTTTACGCAGTGTGACGGGGACTGTTTCAACACTCATAGTGATAATTCTTTCCATAATGATGGGTATGGGTACAGCTGGTTGGTTAGGGTTTAAATTAACACCACCTTCTGCTTCCGCGCCAACGATGATTTTGACATTAGCGGTTGCAGACTGTGTCCACTTCTTGACGACATTTTTAAATTCTATGCGTAGTGGGTTAGATAAATCTTCAGCAATTAAAGAATCATTGCGAGTCAATTTTTATCCAATCTTTTTAACTTCTTTAACCACTGTAATCGGTTTTCTAAGTTTAAATTTTAGTGATGTTCCGCCTTTTAGAGACTTAGGCAATATTACTGCGATGGGTGTGACATTTGCGTTTTTCCTATCCGTGTTCTTTCTGCCTGCACTCGTCTCTATCTTGCCAGTTAAAGTTAAACTAGGGACAGATAGAAAAACAAAACTTATGCAATATATTGCAAATTTTGTAATTGTAAAACGCAAAACATTATTGTGGAGTATGGGTTTAATAATCATTGCATTTATCGCAGTCATACCACGTAATGAGATTAATGATCGGTTTGTTGAATACTTTGATGAGACGATTGAATTTCGTCGTCACACTGATTATGTAACTGAAAAAATTTCTGGCTTATATAGTATTCAGTTTTCTTTAGAGGCAAAAACCTCAGGTGGGATTAGCGAACCTGTTTTTTTGCAAAAAATGAACCGTTTTACGGAATGGTTGCGTGAACAACCTGAGGTAATGCATGTAAACACGATTTCAGATACTTTTAAACGTTTGAATAAAAATATGCATAGTGATGATTTATCACAATATAAATTACCTAATAATCGCGAGTTAGCTGCACAGTATTTGCTCCTATATGAGTTGTCACTGCCTTATGGCTTAGATCTGAATGATCAAATTAATATCGATAAATCATCTACACGTATTTCTACAACTCTGGAAACACTTAGTACAGAGCAAATGCTTGACTTTGAAAAAAGATCAAGAGAGTGGGTAGAAAAAAATGCACAAGAACTTACTATGATTGCTTCTAGTCCAGCAGTTATTTTTTCACATCTTGCCGTGCGAAATATCGATAGCATGATCATTGGCACGTTAGTAGCATTAGCGATTATATCGATCATTTTAATTTTCGCATTGCGATCACTAAAACTAGGGCTAGTTAGTTTGATCCCTAATCTAACACCTGTGGGAGTCGCTTTTGGGTTATGGGCAATTTTTGATAGTGAAGTTGGTTTGGCCTTGTCTATTGTTGCCGGTATGACGCTCGGCATTGTTGTCGATGATACCGTGCACTTTATGAGCAAGTACTTACGCGCCAAACGAGAGAAAAATAGCTCGGCAACTGAGGCTGTACGATATGCATTTGAAAATGTTGGCACAGCATTACTCGTTACTACTATTGTATTAGCAGCCGGATTCTTAGTTTTATCTATGTCTGCTTTCGAACTGAACTCAGCAATGGGTTTGTTAACTGCAATTACCATAATAATTGCACTAATCATTGATTTCTTATTTTTAGCACCATTGTTGATTGCATTAGAAGGTGGCGGTAATGAACAGGAGAACCGAGATGAACAAGAGTTGGAATCTGATTTGGCAACTGCTAGTTAGCATTGTAGTAGTCAGTGCAAGCCCACTTGTCTGGGCGGAAACACCTGAGGAGAAAGGGTTGGCAATTGCCATTGCAGCGGATGAGCGTGACACAGGCTTTGAAACCATTACTGCCGATATGATTATGACTTTACGAAATCGTCAAGGGCAAGAAAGTACGCGTTATATACGCACACGCACTTTAGAAGTAGAAGGCGATGGTGATAAAACATTATCGATTTTTGATCGACCTGCAGATGTTAAACACACAGCTGTGTTGACTTATAGCCATGGACTAGAACCAGATGATCAATGGCTTTATCTTCCTGCATTGAAACGTGTAAAACGCATTAACTCGAGAAACAAATCGGGCCCATTTGTGGGTAGCGAATTTGCGTTTGAAGATTTAGGCTCACAAGAAGTAGAAAAATATTCTTATAAATACCTTCGTGATGAGTCTTGTGGAGAATGGGAATGCTATGTAATCGAGCGTTATCCTGAATACGAATATTCTGGTTATACACGTCAAGTGGGATGGATCGATAAAGCTGAATATCGGCCAGTTAAAATTGAATTCTATGACCGTAAAAATACATTGTTAAAAACATTAACCTATAGTGGTTACCAAGAATATATTGATTACTATTGGCGTCCAGATGAAATGTTTATGGAGAATCATCAAACTGGTAAAACAACTACGTTAAAATGGTCAGACTATAAATTCAAAACCGAAGTGGCCGAGCGTGATTTCAATCCTAATGCATTACCAAGGTTGCGATAAATAAAAAACAAGAATGAATGCTACCTTTAAACTAGCCCTGCATGTTTTTATGCGGGGCTTGCTTTTGCTGATGATCATTTCTCAAACTATTTATGCTCAAGATGGTTCACCTGGATATTGGTCAGGCTATGTTTCAGGACAAGCACGTGGATTTTGGCAAAGTCCTCAGTTTTCGGACCAACGTGATGGTGATATTTCGATCGCTGCAGAGCCAGAATATTATAAAGATTGGGATAATGGTTTGCGTGCGATCACGTTCAAACCTTTTGTGCGGCTTGATTCGACAGATCCAGAACGTACACATGTTGATATACGTGAAGCTCATTACTTACATGTAGTGGGGGATTGGGAATGGCGTGTGGGTGTTGCAAAAGTATTTTGGGGGGTAACGGAGTCACAGCATTTAGTCGACATTATTAATCAAACCGATTTAGTAGAAAACGTAGATACCGAAGACAAGCTTGGGCAACCGATGATTGAAACGACCTGGTTGCAAGATTGGGGAGCGTTACAGTTTTATATTTTGCCCGGCTTTAGAGAGCGCACATTTCCCGGGCGCCATGGGCGTTTACGCACCGGCTTGGTTGTCGATACTGATAAAGAAGAATATGAATCTGGTGCAGAAGAATATCATGTTGATTGGGCAGTACGATTAAAAACGCAATTTGGTCCTGTAGATTTAGGGTTGTCACATTTCAACGGTACCTCACGTAATCCTGAATTGCGGCCCACACTCAACTTCAACGGTGGAATCGAGCTCATTCCTTTTTATGGATTAATCGATCAGACCGGTTTGGATTTGCAAGCCATCATTGGTAATTGGACCTGGAAATTAGAATCTATCTTGCAAACCAAGAAAGGTCGTGACTTCACTGCAGCAGTGGGTGGGTTTGAATATACGTTTTATGGCGTTTCTGAAAGTGGTGCAGATTTAGGGATCTTATCTGAATATCATTTTGATGATCGCAAACAGGATGCGCCCACAGGATTTCAAGATGATATATTTTTAGGTGCGCGTTATGTGTTTAATGATGCACAAGATACGGAAATTTTAGCGGGTGGTTTGTATGACTTTGACTTTAGCAGTAAAAGTTTTCGTGTGGAGCTGCGACGTAGATTTAGCGATAGCTGGAAACTTGAAAGTGAATTACAAATGTTTGGTAATGTAGATAGCCAAGATCCGTTACATAATTTCCATCGTGACGACTATCTTCAAATAGATTTCGCCTATTATTTTTAGAGTAAAACCATGATGAGTAAAGAAATAGAAATTGTAGAAAAGTATTTCTCTGCTTGGAACGCGCATGATACGGATGCAATTCTTGCCACATTCACAATAGACGGTACTTATAGCGACCCAGTAGGCGGCAAAAATTTATCCGGGCAAAACTATGCAGATTATGCAAGTAGTTTATTTATAACTTTTCCTGATTTAAAGCTGGAGCTCATTGAAAATTCCGTTGCAAGTACGGGAGTTATTGCAGCTCCTTGGTTATTGTTTGGAACTCATCAAGGACCAGTTGGCGAATTGCAAGCAACAGGAAAATCGATTGTATTGCCAGGTTGTGATTTTATAACTGTTGAAAATGAAAAAATAAAACAAGTGATTGGTTATTTCGATCCGGAATATTTATTTGAGCAATTAAGCCCATAATTAAGCTAGCAATTATAATTTTACTCCAGTTAACTTCTCGCATGCCTCCAAGTATTTGGCACTCGTGTTATCGATAATTTCTTGTGGTAGTTTGGGCCCCGGTGCTTGTTTATTCCAATCTAAGGTTTCTAAATAATCGCGCACATATTGTTTATCAAAACTTTTTGGACTTTCGCCTACTTTGTAGGTATCTTTTGGCCAAAAGCGTGATGAATCTGGCGTGAGGGCTTCGTCAATTAAAACAATTTCTTCGTTTTCATCTAAACCAAATTCAAATTTGGTATCGGCAATAATAATGCCACGCTCTAAAGCATATTCAGCTGCTTGGGTGTAAATTTCTATGCTTAAGTCGCGCACTTTCTCAGCGGTATCTTTGCCAACTAAATTTATAATTTCAGTAAAACTAACATTGATATCGTGATCACCCACTGCGGCTTTAGTTGAAGGAGTAAAAATAGCTTGTTCTAATTGCTGTGCTTGTTGTAAATCTGCAGGCAGTAATTCACCACAGATAGCACCGGTGTTTTGATATTCTTTCCAACCTGAACCAATGATATAGCCACGCACGATGGCTTCGAAAGGTAATGCTTGTAACTTACGTGCAATCACAGATCTACCTTGTAGGATGGATAATTCTTGTTTATCTCGAATTACATCTTCGAGTTGAATATCACTTAGATGGTTTTTAACTTTGCTTGAGAATCGATCAAACCAAAAATTTGAAACGGTGGTAAGTACAATGCCTTTTTTTGGAATTGGGTCAGGCAATACCACATCAAATGCAGATAGGCGATCACTGGTGACAATCAGCCAATGCTGGCTGTCGACCTGATAAATGTCCCGCACTTTGCCTTGATAGACCTTTTTTAGGCTTTTTAGGTTAGATTCAAATAACATTTCGGTATATTTGCTTGTTTTCAGCTGGTTTTATTGGGCCGTGTCAGCGAAAATGCCCGATTAATTTTTTGTCTACAAATAACTGAGGAATCACAATGGCCAATCCACAAGTAAGTCTCATCATGGGTAGTGATAGTGACTGGCCTGTAATGCGTGCCGCTGCAGAGGTGCTTACTCAATTTAATGTATTGTACGAAAAGCGCGTTGTCTCTGCTCATCGAACACCTAATTTAATGGCAGAATTTTCTCAAGACGCAGCTTCTCGAGGTATTCAATGTATTATTGCAGGTGCAGGTGGTGCAGCGCATCTACCCGGTATGGTAGCAGCGAACACAACGGTGCCTGTGTTAGGTGTGCCGGTTCCAAGTAAACATTTATCAGGGCAAGACTCTTTATATTCTATTGTTCAGATGCCAAAAGGCGTGCCGGTCGCTACGTTTGCAATTGGTGAGGCGGGTGCGGCGAACGCTGGACTGTTTGCCGTCGCGCTGTTAGCGAATAACGATTCGACATTAAAAGCTAAGTTGGATGATTTTCGAGCAAAACAATCGGAAAAAGTTCTAAACGCCACACTTCCTGATTAATATTTGATTCTATGATTTTACCGGGTGCTACGCTTGGCATGTTAGGTGGCGGCCAATTGGGCCGTATGTTTGTGCATGCCGCTACTGCAATGGGTTATCGCGTGATCGTGCTCGACCCAAACTCATCAAGTCCCGCAGGTGAGATTGCCCACTTACATTTACAAGCAAATTACGATGATGCTCATTCCCTAAAAGCACTTGCACAAGAATGCGCAGTAATTACTACTGAATTTGAAAATGTCCCCGCAGAAGTATTTGAGCATTTAGAAAAAACTTGTCTCGTATCCCCTAGCGCACGTGCATTAGAGCTCGCACAAGACCGAATCAAAGAAAAACAATTTGCGCAGTCATTAGGTATTTCGCCGACGCCTTTTCACGAAGTAAATAGTGAGGATGATATTGAGCAAGCGTTTAATACATTAAGCGCACCTTTGATTTTAAAAACTACTCGCTTAGGCTATGACGGGAAAGGTCAGGCAGTTGTAAATTCAAAGCAAGAATGTATTGAACAATGGAATGCACTTGAAAATGTGAGCTGTGTATTAGAGAAAAAAATCAATTTAGCTTGTGAAGTCTCAGTAGTACTAGCGCGTTCATTAAGTAATGAACTCAGTATTTTCCCGATAGCAGAAAACGTTCACAAAGATGGTATTTTATTTACCAGTACAGTACCAGCAAAAGCAAGTGAAGAAATTCAAGATTTAGCTAAATCGTGCGCACAAAAAATTACAGAAGAGCTAAATTATTGTGGCGTGTTGTCAGTAGAATTTTTTATTGATAGTGATGGTGGTTTGTTTTTTAATGAGATGGCCCCACGTACCCATAATAGTGGCCACTATTCTATGGACGCATGTTATACCTCGCAATTTGAGCAACAAGTTAGAGCAATTTGTGATCTCCCCTTGGGTAATACCGATGCACATAGTGCGGTGACGATGGTGAATGTATTGGGCGATCTTTGGCAAAAAAATAATAACGAACAACCCAACTGGGCCAGTATTTTATCTGAAAATGTTAAATTACATTTATATGGTAAGCATCAAGCAAGACCGGGTAGAAAAATGGGGCATTTTAATGTCCTTGCCAATCATGGTGAGGATACGTTGGCTGTTGGTAAAAAATGTTTTCTAAAACTCATATCACAATAACATCCTAAAAAGATGAAAAACTTTCCTGCATTTCGTATTCATTCTGATAAAGAAGGTACGCGCGCAGGAATCGAGCAACTCAGCATTAATGATTTATGCGAAGGCGATGTAGTTATTAAGGTTAAGTATTCAAGCATTAACTATAAAGATGCGCTCGCAGGTACGGGAAAAGCTCAAATTCTTCGACGTTCACCCTTGGTGGGCGGAATTGATCTTGCAGGCGAAGTAGTTGAATCAAAGAGTAGAAATTTCTCTCAAGGCGACAAAGTTTTAGTAAATGGCAGTGGCTTAAGTGAAACGCATGATGGAGGTTATGCGGAATTTGCTCGTGTACCTGTCGATTGGATAGTACCTTTGCCATCAGGCCTAAGCTTAAGTCAATCGATGATTATTGGCACTGCCGGTTTTACGGCCGCACTATGTGTTCATCTGTTAGAGCAAAATAATCAACAGATAGAAGACGGTCCGATTGTTGTAACCGGAGCAAGTGGTGGAGTTGGGAGTTTTGCCGTTAATATTTTGCATAAATTAGGTTATGAAACGGTTGCTGTCACGGGTAAGAATACTTCGCATGAGTATTTATATGAGCTCGGTGCTACAAAAGTGGTTGGGCGAGGGAAAATTGAAGTTGGGGATGGTGTATTAGAAAAAACCCGCTGGGCTGGTGCGATTGATAATGTGGGTGGCAAAACGTTAAGCGCATTGGTAAGAGCAACCAAACCTTGGGGAAATGTGGTAAGTGTAGGTATTGCAGGTGGAGTGAAATTCGAGTTATCAACGATGCCTTTCATTATACGCGGGGTGAACTTATTGGGTGTGAGTTCCTCTAATTGTCCACAACCACTTCGAAAAGAAATTTGGCGTCGTCTGGGTGAAGATTTACATCCTGATCAAATTGCAAAAATACATTCTAAAACGATCAAGCTAGAAAATCTGACGAATACATTTGAAGAATTACTTAATAATGAAATTCAAGGAAGAGTATTAGTGAAGGTAAGCAATGAGTAGAAAAGTTTTAATCAAACGTACTTATACGATTTTGTTTTTTGTTTTTGCAGTGCTCACAAGCGCAGTCGTTTATGCAGAAAAAGTAAATCCTCCCGCACAAATGCCTGAATTTACACAAGTGGATGAAGCTGCATGGATTAATTCTAAACCATTATTAAAAAATGATTTGCGTGGCAAAGTAGTATTAATCGATGTTTGGACCTACGGATGCTGGAATTGCTATAACTCATTTCCATGGTTACGCAGTGTTGAAGAAAAATTTGCAGATCAAGACTTCACAGTAATCGGTATTCATACTCCTGAATTCGATCGAGAAAAAGTGCGTGAAAATGTAGTAAAAAAAGTTGAAGAATTTGAATTACACCATCCAGTGATGATGGATAATGATTTCGCCTATTGGCGTACACTGCGCAATAAATACTGGCCAGCTTATTATATTGTTGATAAGCAAGGCAATATACGTAAAGGCTTCATCGGTGAAACGCATGAGGGCGACCGGCGCGCTAAGAAAATTGAAAAGCTAATCGCTAAATTACTTAAGGAATGAGTGCGCGCAAGAATGCACGAATATGTTTAACAATAAGAATGTTGTTTCAAGTTAAAGTCAGGAGATTTTAAAATGACTGCTTCGAATGCCATGTATAGTGAAAGAGGAGAAATTACAAGACTGCAAGGATGCAGGAGGTAGAGCAAAGCAGGAGCAGTTGCCGAGGAGAAAATTTCTGTCTGTCAATAGCGTATATTTTCTAATTGTACTTATTGCGATGATACATATAACTTGCCCAAATTATTTTTGATCAACAAAGAACAATCACTAGTAATTTTCCCGAATTGAAATTTCTTACCATCAGCTTTGAAAGTTGCGCTAAATAAATTATTTTTATCTATCTCAAATATTTTTACCTCATCAATATTTGCAGCCCACTTTAAGTCCTCAAGAGTTGTACCCTTAAATGTCATTGTATTTTGACTAGGATTTAGACTCACTGTCCTTTTTGCTATTTTATTTGAAAATTGGATAACTAATATTTCATTGTTCTTGTCATTAAATCTGCATTGAATTTGTTCAAATCGAGCATCCTTAGAGCAACTTACTAAGATAATTGATAATACAATTGCAAATAAACTCTTATCAACATTGAGATTAATTTGTTTGAATATATTCATATCAACGCGTTATAAAAATGTCCGATTTGGGTCGTAAGCAGTCATTTGTTCTTTTTAAATAAGAAAATTGTGATTACCACAATAAATACTAACATCAAGACGAGTGTTCCTATTTCACCAATACTCATCTTTTAATTTCTCCAATCATGTCAGCAGTGAATTTCCCAACTCGTTCATTACTTTAGGCTACCTAACTCTAATCAATTGCATCGTCCTTGATGGGCATCATATTCGCGCATCTTTGTGCTTACTTCCATATGCTCACACTTTGAGTCGTTAGGCTCATCTTATTTAAAGACACGCTTTACAAATTGCCTCAATATGGCGGTGGTCTGTACCACAACAGCCACCCAATACATTTAAATTAGGCAAATATTTTCTCAATTGACGATATTGGCTGCCGAGTTCATCAGGATTGCCTTCATCTAACTCTTCGGCTTCATCGAGTTCTGCATGACTGCACTTAGATGCGTTTGCGCGAAGACTCCTTATTTTTTCTAACCAAGGCTCGCCTGTTGAAACGATATTTTCAAAATGAGTGGGATGAGCGCAATTTATTTTATAGTAAATTGGAGAATGGTCAGTCTCTGTTTCTACTTGCAAGATGGCATCTTTCAATGTTTGACCGGTTGGAAGTTTTCCATCTGTTTCAACTGTAAATGAAATGACTGCTGGCATATTATAGTTACGTGCAGCATTTGCAATTCCTATAGCTTCTTCTACATAGTTTAAGGTTAGCGCTGTGACCATGTCTGTATCGGTTTTGCTTAACGTTTCAATTTGGTGTGAATGATAATCTTCGGCTTCATTCGTTGACATTAACTCACCTGGAACATAGCCATCACCACGCGGGCCAATGCATCCGCTAATCACCATTTTGGAGTTATCATTTTCATATTCATTTCTAAATGGCATGAGAAATTCGATGGATTTTTGCAACATTTCTTCTAGACCTGTTTTTGAGTAACCTAATTTTTTGGCCCAGTCTAAGCTGGCCCGCCACGTGACCGCTTCCAAAATAAATCCAACCTTATACTTTTCAGCAATAGAACAATGAGTATGGAAATATTTTTTAAAAGCTTCTTGTCCTTTGGGGTCATTGAGTAGATGAAATGCAGCAAAATAGGGTAGTTCTAAACCTTCATGAAATAACATGGTCGTTTCGATACCGCCATCCGTAAGAAATAAATCTCCAGATAGTTGAGGTAAATTATTCCTATATTTAGCCATGATGGATCTCCATGTCTAAAGTTTAGATGCAAGAATAGCTAGAATTATATGCTGATCGTTGTGTATTGCTAATGAAATCAGGTGAAGAACCAATATCCGAGCATGATTGCGGCAATAATTCCTGCAAAATCAGCAAACAAGCCACAACCAATCGCGTGACGAACACGGTTAATTCCAACACTGCCAAAATATATGGCTAATACGTAAAACGTGGTTTCGGTACTGCCTTGAACAATGGCTGCAACGTTTGCAGCGAAGGAATCCACGCCATAGTTATTCATGGTTTCCAGCAACATTGCACGAGCACCACTTCCTGAAAAAGGTCGCATTAATGCAGTGGGTAGTGCAGCAATAAAATCTGGATTTAATCCAACTCCTACTACAACTTTTTCAACACCATTTAGGATCATGTCTAACACCATGCTGGCACGAAGCACGCCAATCGCGACTAACATGGCGACTAGATAGGGAATAATTTTTAGCGCTACATCAAAGCCCTGTTTCGCACCATCTATAAATGCTTCGTAAACATTTATTTTGCGTAAAAAGCCCATGACTAAAAAGGCAATGATAATAAGAAATAATAGTAAATTTCCAAGCAGGCTAGAGCGCTCCGCGAGCGAGGTAGAATTTTCGCTGAGTAAAAAAGCAAGCAATAATCCAATTAGTGTACTAAAAGCTAGCAGATAGAGAAAAACAGTTTTGTTGAATAGGTTTAGTCGCTGGATAAATGCAACCAGTAGTAAACCCGCTATAGTTGAGCAACAAGTAGCTAAAAGGATAGGGATAAATACAGCAGTAGGATCCGTAGAGCCTTGTTGGGCGCGAAACAAAAAAATCGTAACAGGTAATAAAGTGACAGAGGAGGTGTTTAACACTAAAAATAGAATTTGAGCGTTGCTAGCGGTTTGTTTATTAGGATTTAATTCTTGCAGGTCTTGCATGGCTTTAAGACCCAATGGCGTTGCTGCATTATCTAAGCCCAACATATTAGCGGCCATATTCATCGTAACCGAACCAATCGCTGGGTGATCGTTTGGCACTTCTGGCATGAGTTTTTTAAACAAAGGTCGAAAGGCCTTGGTAAGTAATTCTACAAAGCCTGCACGCTCAGCAATGGTGAAAAAGCCTAACCATAAACACAGCACACCAACTAAACCCAGAGCAATTTCAACACTCAATGAGGCCATGTCAAAAGTAGCCTGTACTACTTGAGCAAAGATTCCATTGTTATCGTGGATGATAAGTTGATAAATGCAACTTAGAAATGCTGCGATGAAAAAGCCAAACCAAATATAGTTAAGCATGTATAAAAGTTAATAGTGTGCTTTTAACGACCAATGGCTAAAAAGAACGGCAGCCACATGATGAGCAAGAACAGTGCAGTGAAGAGTTCTATGAATCCAATATTGCGAAATTTGATTCTTACTTCTTCATCTGACATGCGTATGCGACACATCATGAAATCAAACATTAACACCATGAATGCAAGTGGTGCTATTGCGGGTGCAACTAAGGTTGAAATGACTTTCCAACTATTTAGGTTGACGGATGTACCAGGTTCTGGAGAGAGAAATGCAATTAGCAATGCTAAAGCTATAAGAATGAGACGTAGTGCTCCTAAATCTTTAATTAAACCCATTAGTTATAATCTTTAAATTGTAAGAAATGTAAATAACTGCAAACTAAATTGCCAAATTTTTTCAATCTTTAGTTTGATTGTGGACCAAATTTGTCACTTTTTGACCTGCCTCAACACTTTAGCAAATCACGTAACCTTTTGTAACTAAAGCGCTTTATCTCATCGGGCGAGACGGTCCAAATTAAAATATAAAGATATACTTTAGCTCATTGATCTGTGATTTGAACCCTTTTGTAGGGAACTCAACAGAATAAGGATTTTAACACCCAAATGGATTTGGGAAGATTTTTAACTCTCTATATAGGAACTTAAACAATGGAAATGAAGAAATTAGCAAAAGGATTGACTGCTGCTGCTTTAATCGCAATTACAGGAAGCACATTCGCAGCAACTCAAGGTACTTTAGGATTGACATCTACAGGTACTGTTGACATCAGTGTGGGCGTTGGAGATCAAATACAAATTACAGCTCTAGCAGACATTACGGGCCCTTATGTTCCTGGTACTGACTTCACTGGTAGCAGCCCAGCTTGTGTATACCGTAATGGTGGTACAGGTGATTTTGATGTGAGAATGACCAGTGCTAATGGTAGTGGAACAAACTTTCAGCTAAATGATGCTGGAACATTCGTAGTCTATGACGTCACATTCAACGATAGTGTTTCTGGTGCTATTGATATGGATAACAATGTACTAAATAACACTGACTTCACTAATGCAAATACGACCTCACCAACTTGTGGCGGTGTACCTCAGTCAACTATCGCAATTACTGTTCCTGATGCGAACTTAGGTGTGGTTGCAGCTGGCACTTATGCAGATACTTTGACAATTGTTGTAGCGCCTAGATAAGTCTGAACGCATCAATAATTAATTTTGCAAAATGCCAGCAGATTATATCTGCTGGCATTTTTTATTTGTAATGAGAAATTTTCTTAATCACAATGTTTTAACTGGAGTTCTATCCAAGATTCATTGTTATATGAGTCTTATTAAACTGTGTGCTATTGCGTTATTATTAATACCTATGCCGATTTATTCTGCAACACAGGGTTCACAGGGCAATACTTCAAGTGGAACAGTTGAAATTAATATCGTAAAAAATCGAACCATTCTCATTATAGGTTTGCGAGATTTTAATTTTGGTCAATGGACCCCAGGGGATGGAACATTAACGGATAATGACAATTTGTGTGTAGGAAAGACCAATTTTGGAACTTACGGGATACGTGCATCAGGGAATGGAGATGGGTTTGATCCAGCTGCCTTCACTCTTAGTAATGGCAGCGATCAAATTTATTACAATGTATATTGGAATGATGCGGCTACTCCTACTGGAACAAATGCGGCAAATCAACTAACTCCTGGACTAATTCAACACGGCCAAGTAGAAAGTTTTTTTCATACTTTCTTTTTTCTGTTTGGTGCTTGTTTTGAAAATGCCAACCTAGAAATAGAAATTCCTGATACCGAGCTGCTATCAAGTACTGGTGGAAACTATACTGGCACATTGACACTACTGGTCATTCCCGACTAGTCTTAGTCGTCAAATTCAAAAAGAGTATCTTCAATATGTTTAAGTGGCCAAGGTTTTGGTTTCTTGTTGTATTGTGGCTATTCCTCGTGCCGCATGCATTTGCTGAGATTAGAATTTATGGACTGACTGATTTTAATTTAGGTAGATGGGTATTAGGTGCAGGTCCTTTGCAGACAAACTCTAATTTGTGTGTTTCCGTTAGCCCTCCAGGTGCGCCTCTATATCAAATCACCGCTAATGGACAGAGCAGCAATAGTATTTTTGTTCTAACGAATGCGGGTAGTAATCTACCTTACCGTTTATTTTTTAATGACAGGCCAGACGTTAATGGGGCAAGTGAGCTTATACCCGGACAAGCGCTAACTAGTTTAACGGCTAGAAGAAGAGGAGGCGTGAATCAAACTCAATGTAACCGTCCAAATGCTAATCTCTCTATTTTGATTTCAGATGTCGATTTAGCACAAGCGTCTGCTGGACGCTATAACGGAACCATAATACTTATAGTGGGGCCAGAATAAATTCTAAAAACCTTTATGCCTAAGACGGCTTTATAAAATTAATATTTATTCATTACAGCTTAAGCTGTCAACAAATGCGACACCTTGTTTAATTTCAAGTTCAGGCAAATCAATGCGGCAAACTGCGCTACCTTGTTTAGTAATTTCCAAAGGCTTATTGCCAGAGATTTCTGCTTGTATCCAACCGTCTTCATCTGTTACTGCATATCCAATTGCATTTGCAATTTTCACACGTGACGCTGGAGTGCCATCAGCCATTAATATGCGTGTTATAAGTACCGTAATAGGCTGAATTTCATAGTTAATAGTTTGGACATTGCCAGGATAGAGTGTAATTTTTCTTTTAGTCTCGTCATAATGTAATAACTCATTACTTCTGGAACGGATGCCAATTAAGTACGTGTGAAAAGCATCCAGTGGTAACACAGTTTCTTTGCCTATCTTGGTGTAGCCACGCGGCTGTCCATTTACGAAAATTTCAAAAGATTCTCCTTTGGGTTGTCCTTGAAGATTTAAAACAACACTGCTCGTAGCATTCCGGTTTCCGCCAAACGCAAATTGATCACCGTCAGATACAATATTTGTGGTTTGTGCACCACGAAAGCGTGTAAAACCACCACGATTTTCGTCATCCACAAATTCAAATTGCATATCAGCACGACCATATGAAGAGCTGCTTTCTGTGCGTAACCCAATCGTTGAGCGTTCTAAATCTTCTGATAAAAATCCACCATAGGTAAATCTTCCATAATCTTCATGTTCATGAGTGCTCGTTAATCCCGCAAACAACAATGCACCTTGGTCGGTTTCATCATTGGTTTCTTTTACCAAATAACTAGGACGAACACTTAGAAATTGTCCTGGTTTAGTTCTTGTGATGCGTAATCCAGACTGTATGCGATAGTCGTCTTCTTCATAAGACGCGCCGAAATTGAGTTCAATCGAGTAGCGATTGCGCTGAAAAATTGGATAGCGATAATCGAGTCCATACAGTGTTCTAGAATCTTCATCTTGCTTATCGTTATATTGCGAGCGCAATGTCATTTGCCCTTTGCCTAAAGGGATGCTTGCTGAAATATTTCCTTGATTAAAATCATTGGGTAGGATGCGTGTATCGATACTTTGATCAAATTCTGTTCGTCCTGACTCGACGGTTCGGTAATCAAAATTGAGTGCGAGATTTTCACGTCGGTACTGCCCCAAAAAATGTAGGCCTCGCTCATTGTCTGTGCCCAGCATAATAGAATTTTGTAAAAGTAGGCCTGGAGCGAAATAACTTAAGCTGCCTTGTAATAAATCTATATCTGCAGAATGTAGAAATTCAATGGAGCCACCTAAATGATTTTCTAAACGGTAAGCTGTACCAATCCGCACAAGTTCGCTATCTGAAATGTCGGGTAAACCACCTTCAGAGTCATCCTTTTCTAGTAAGCCAAGTTCTACAAAGTGTAGTGGTTGATCTTGTGGTGGCAAGATTGCAGTTTTAACAAAAAAATACTGCTCCTCTCGAGTGTTGCCCGTTGTATCTGTGATTCTCAATGTAATGGGGTACGATCCAGAAGGTAAACGTAAAGTATCTAATTGTTGGTTACCTGCATCATATATGCCACCGTCAATGAGCTTTCCATCTTTAAAAACTTCGATTTGGCTTCGTGAGTTTAGAAACAAATATATTTCCGTGGCTTGTGAGTAATCTAAATCAGTACGCGTTTTGGTTGAGCTATATATTCGTGTACCTACTAAATCTAAATTATTCGTAAACGAGGTAAATCGAATATTTGAGTTAAAATAACCTAACTCTTTAGCAATTCCAGCATTGTCATTTTGTAGCGATAAAGTTTCTACACTGAAGTCACGTGTGTCGGAATAGTCCCACTGAGTCTGAAATCGTGATTGCCCATACGAAATGATGTGATTTGCAGCTGTTGTAAATGTGATATCACCATCTTCTCCACTAAAGCTGTTAGAAAAAGCATTTACACTTGAAAAAGATGGTGTGTTGATTTGAGGTAAAAATTTGTTAGATACGATTCCTTGAGGTTGTAGCTGTAGACGGTTCACAAATACGTGAAGGTGAAATCTGCTTTCATCAAAAATAACTCCAGCTATGGAAGGTTGAATAACTCCGCATTCGCGTTGTAATTCTGTTAAACAAACCTCACTCGCATTCGTATTCAGTGGGCCGGATAATGCTTGGCTGATTATTTCTGGATTAATTACATGTGGAATTAATAGCGCAACTTCTTCTGGCGATGTTAATTCGATACTCTCAGGTGTATAGGTTGCAATGGTGTTGCCAATTTTCTCATTACCATAATAGATATCAATCTCAGTAGTTTGGGGCTGCACAAGATCTTCAAACCCAGGCGGTGGTGCATCTTTAACGCGAATTTTTAGCCCATCTTCAGCAAACAACATTTGTGAAGTTAGTATCATGCATGCAGTAAATATTGCACGCACAAGAATACATGCGAAGCTAACATAACGTTGCAGTTGTTTCTGCATTAGCGATGTTTGAGTTATAGGCCGAAGAGATTACTTGTAGGTTGTAACCGAGTTTTTGGTTCCTATGCTCATTTGATATTCAACAGGTTTGTCGAAAGGGAGCTCTACTGACCAATTGTTTCCAGGGTATAAGCGTTTACCTCGCAAACTTTCACAATCGTCAGAATCTGTGGATGAGCTTGGACATTGTTTGCCTTCACGCAACAATACATTTGTGTTTCCTTCATTTGCAAAAGAAAGTGTCTTGCCGTCGCGTTTAACAACCAAGTTTGGTTCTGGAGTAGCTGGTTGCATCAATAAAAGCACTTCATAACCAATTAATATTTTTATTCCAATTTGTTCAGACTCTAAATCACCCACGACTGGTTTAAAAGTTACGCGATACACACGTTCTTTATTGCCAAGTGGCTCAAGAGACACAAGACGCACTAACTTACGTCCACCTGGAGGAACAACTATTTTGTTTGGTGTAACAAGTAAACCTGATTCGCGAGGATCAGTAATCGTTATACGTTCCTCGTTTTCAGAGCCAGGCTCAGAAACAATAGCAGGAGTTATTTCTACATACAGATTTTCAGAACTCGGGTTTTGAACTTCAATGTCTTTGCGCAAAGGTTTGCCGGGTTCAAAGTGGACAATTGCATCACTCAAGATCATATTTGCAAATACAGGGGAAGCATGGGTGCGGCAAATAGCAAACAAATCATCATCGCTAAAGCCATGTGTGGAATAGAAGTCTGTAGGTTTAATTTTTTCAGTTTTATAGACATTAGGGCACGGTCCTTGGTTATATTGTACTCATTACTCATATACACGGGATTAGAGTGTCTAATTGACTGAATTTCCAACAAAAATTGCCAGAATGCACATTTGATTGGTTGGTTGGAATAATGCATAGAGTGATGCTCTGTAGGCGTTGAACATGAGCAGTTCATCGTCATAAGCGATGCGTTTATCTGGCCCGCAAGCTTATTTTTGCTCCCCACAAAATTTCAGATTGTGAGCATGTTTTTGCCATTTTTGCCCATTAGGCTGGATGCATTCACTACTAAATAAGCTGGAAATAACATGATTTATGGGGTGCTTTTTTTGCTCATTATGCTTGCGGTTCTTGTAGGTATTGGGTTTCTAATTTATTTACTAGTCCGAAAAATTCAACAATCAAATGTGCATGCTATGAATAATGAAAATACTGAATCTGGAAATCACTCAAGCAAGAAAGCTAGAAATATTAATGACACATTAACCATGCGAGCCGTCATCGTAGCTGTGATTGCATTGGTGATGCTGATTCCGATGGTGATGATGCAGGGAGTGGTGGATGAGCGAAACGGATTGTATCGAAATGTGCTGCATGACATTGCTAGCACCTGGGGTGGACAACAGTTGTTGCAAGGTCCAATGCTAGTAGTTCCATTTATAGAAAAGCATGTTAATCGAGAAACCACCAGAGATAAAAATGGTGAAGAGAAAATAAAAACCAAAACAACTTATTTAACAAAATACGCAATTCATTTACCAAAAGATTTAAAAATTAATGTTGATTTAGCAGAACAACATCGCAAGCGAGGGATTTATAAATCATTAGTCTATGCAGCAGAGCTTTCGATAGAGGGAAGTTTTGATCAATTAGATATCGAAAACATGTCTGATCATATTCATCGTATTGATTGGGAGAAAGCTTATTTAGTTTTAGGTTTATCCGATACGCGCGCTATTAATGAAGTTTCTTCTTTAAACTGGAATGGAAGTGAGATTGGTTATTCACCTGGTACAAAAGTTACGGATTTAATTAGTCATGGGTTTCACGCCAATATTAAAAGTCTGAGTTTTGCAAAAGAATCACATGAATTTAGTACAAAAATTTCAATAAATGGTAGCCAAGGCTTTCGTTTTGCGCCGTTTGGTGAAAATACAACGGTCAATATGCAATCCAGTTGGCCACACCCTAGTTTTCAAGGCATGACCTTGCCAACTCATCATGAAATTACCGATACTGGATTTACTTCAGAGTGGACCATCCCCCATCTGGCACGAAATTATCCTCAGTCATGGGTGCTTGGAAATGCAAGTTATCATTTAGAGGAATTTGTAGCGGGGGTAGATTTGTTTGAACCTGTATTTTTATATTCAAAAATGACACGTGCAGTGAAGTATGGAATTTTATTTATCGGCTTAACTTTTTTAACGTTTCTTATTTTTGAGCTCACCATGCAAGCACGTTTGCATTATGTACAATATGGTTTGATCGGTGTGGCATTGGCCATTTTCTATCTAGTTTTATTATCGATTGCTGAGCACACAACTTTTTTAAATGCCTACATCATAGCGGCTTTAATTAATATTGGTCTCATCACTTTATATACCGCTGCTGCACTTAAAAATTGGTCCAGGGCATGTATTATTTTTGTGCTACTCGCTGCACTCTACACTGTATTGTATTCACTGCTGCAATTAGAAGACTATGCGCTATTAATGGGTACGATGCTGATATTATCTGTGCTGATGGTGTTGATGTATGTCACGCGGAATCTGCGCGTGAATGCATCAAATGCAGATCAGATTCCACATTTAGGTAATGGATAAGGGGGGTAAAATACTGCAAAATCCACTCTGCAACATGAACCATTAGTTAACAAACGTAATCTAATGCGTGTAAATTTAATTTAACTATGCGGAGTAAATCTAAATGAAGCACTTGGTAGGACTTACTAGTATTTTATTATTATCCCTTTCATCAGTGGTTGTGTATGCGGGTGATGCAGAAGCAGGAAAAGCAAAATCAGTTACCTGTGCAGCATGTCATGGTGGAGAAGGAATTAGCCCAACCGGTACATGGCCAAACCTTGCGGGACAAAAAGAAGAATATCTTGCGGCGCAAATGAAAGCATTTCGTGATGGCGCAAGAGATAATGCGCAAATGTCACCAATGGTAGCGAATTTGAGTGACGAAGATATTGCTAACCTTGCTGCGTACTATGCGTCTTTAGGCTGTAAGTAAAAATTAGTGAGTAATTTTTACCGCGTTAATTTTTATGGGTGGCTACGCTGCGATATAGCGTAGTCCGCCTGCAACGATAACTACAATCACGCCTAGCAATAAATTAATCCCGATAAACTTGCGGACTTGTGCAAGGTGCTCACTGGCGAGATGAAAATTTTCTTGTTTGACGGCTTTGCAAAGACGTCTAAAAGGTGCAAAAAACACATGCAAGAAAATTAGAATCATGATCACGCCGATTACTTGCATGACATGAATGTGCCAACCGACACGTGCCATGCCGCCAAAGTGCTCTACAATCATCCAGTAGCCGGTCGCAGGTAGGGTGATAATGCAAATCCACACCCAAAAGAAAAAACTCGAAAGTGTTCGTTTCCAAAGCTTCAATCGCTGGGGCATTTCTAAAGCTTTCGCAGCAGCAGGTCTTAATGAGATATAGGCAAAAAACATCCCGCCGACCCAAATTACTGCAGCAATCAAATGAGCCGCTACGGCGGCAGGGAAGTAATATGGTTGTAAGTCCATTTGTAAGCTCTCTTTTTGTGCGCTTTGTTGTTTCGAGTGATGGACAGTGAGTCCCTATCTGCAGATAAAGTTTACTGTAAGTTTGCTGCAAATTATATGCTGATAAGCTAAAGTGCAGGCCTGATTTTAGTCAAACGAAGTTAAAATATGTCACAAGACAGTGCAGCAACGGATTGGATCGCCCCATCTATTCTCTCAGCTGATTTCGCACGGCTAGGTGAGGAGGTCAAAGCGGTTTTAGATGCGGGTGCGGATATTATCCATTTTGATGTAATGGATAATCATTATGTGCCGAACCTAACCTTCGGGCCGGTTATATGTAAGGCCTTACGTGACTATGGTATACAGGCCCCTATTGATGTGCATTTGATGGTTAAACCTGTCGATCGAATGATTTCAGATTTTGCTGCAGCAGGGGCAAGTTATATTACTTTTCATCCCGAAGCCTCAGAGCACATTGATCGCAGTTTGCAGTTAATCCGTGATCAAGGATGTAAAGCGGGTTTGGTGTTTAATCCTGCAACTCCTCTAGATCAACTCGAGTACGTCTTGGATAAGATTGATATGGTGTTGCTGATGTCAGTAAATCCTGGCTTTGGTGGGCAAAAGTTTATTCCAGCAATTTTGCAAAAACTTAAAGCGGCACGAAAAGTCATTGATCAATCTGGTTTGCCGATTCGTTTAGAAATTGATGGTGGTGTTAAAGTAGATAATATTGCTGAAATTAAAGCGGCAGGTGCGGATACATTTGTTGCGGGTTCGGCAATATTCAATACTAAAGATTATCAAGGTACGATCGCAAAAATGCGCGAACAGCTTGGTATTTCTTCTAAAGTTACTTCTTAATATTTTCTGCTTTGAATAGTTCTTTAGCGCGAACGCGTTGTGTGATGTTTGATTTAGATGGCACCCTAGTCGATAGTGCACCAGATATAGCAATCAGCATGAACAAAATGTTGCAGCAATTAAATTATCCCACACATGATCTTGCACAGGTGCGTGACTGGATGGGAAATGGAGCAACGAAGCTTATTAAGCGCGCGCTTACTGCGCAGGTGGATGGCGAGCCACCAGAAGCATTATTTAAAAAAGCCCAACAGACGTTTTTTGATCTTTATGACCAACACATTAATGTTGAAAGTGCCATGTATGCAGGAGCATTAGAGGGTTTAACGATTTTGCGAGAGCAATCCTATATTATGGCTTGTGTTACCAATAAACCCAGAAGGTTTACCCCTGCTTTATTAGAGGCTTTTGGTTTAGAGCATTATTTTGATTATCTAATCTGCGGTGATGACCTTGCAGTGAAAAAGCCTGATCCTCAAGTATTGCAAAATGTGTTGCGAGAAGCCGATTTAACCCCCATGCAAGCAGTGATGGTTGGGGACTCCGCCAGTGATATAAAAGCGGCCCGCGCAGCGAATATGAAGTCATTTTGTGTCCGATATGGATATCATCAGGGCACAGGAGTTGATGCTTTGGGCGCAGACTATATAATCGACTCCATTGAGGAAGTGCCTCAATATCTACTAAATACAGATTAAGGAAAACTTTTCAGTGATCATCTCTTTACAAAAAGGAATAGCTTGGCTTTTAAGTTGGCGTAGCTAGTACGTAACTGGCTAACCTGGCGTACGCGCTGTTCTTTTTTCGATTTGGAGATGATATGGATTCCGCACAATTTGATTTACTAAAAAGCCAAGGCTACACCTGCATTCCGCTGGTGCGCGAAGTATTGGCTGATCTTGATACCCCATTGAGTGCTTATTTAAAGCTCGCGCATCAACCGTATACCTATTTATTTGAATCGGTTCAGGGTGGCGAACGATGGGGTCGATACTCCTTTATAGGTTTGTCATGCGCTGAACGCATTAAAGTGTTTGGTAATAAAGTAGTGCACGAAATTAATGGCGAGTTTCGCAAACAACAAGTTGATAACCCGCTTGATTGGGTGCAGAAGTTTTTAAAGCAATTTCATGTACCAGAAATTTCAGACCTGCCGCGTTTCACGGGCGGAGTGGTAGGCTATTTTGGATATGAAACCATACAATATATTGAGCCTCGTTTAAAAACTGCAGCAAAACCTGACGTATTACAAGCTCCTGATATTTTTTTGATGGTGTCTAAAGAGTTAGTGGTGTTTGATAATTTAAGTGGCAAGATATTTTTAATTGTTCATGTTGATCCAAAAGATGAACAAGCACTAGAACAGGGCGAACAAAGGCTTGATGTACTTGCAGAAAGGTTGCATCACTCTGTGCCTAATCTTAATTCAGACTCATCTTCATCTGAAGTCAAGTTCGTTTCAGAATTTTCAGAAGATGAATTTAAACATGCGGTAGATGCGACGCGTGAATACATTCGTGCAGGTGATGTAATGCAAGTTGTATTATCACAAAGACAAAGCACAGATTTTACGGTTGCACCGATCAATTTATACCGAAGTTTGCGAAGTTTAAATCCTTCTCCTTATATGTATTACATGAATATGGAGGATTTTTATATTGTTGGTTCTTCTCCTGAAATTTTAGTTCGTCTAGAAGAAGATGAGGTGACAGTTCGGCCTATTGCTGGTACACGTCCGCGTGGTAAAGATGCGCAACAAGATCATGAATTAGAAATGGAATTGTTAGCTGACCCTAAAGAGCTAGCCGAGCATTTAATGTTGATTGATCTTGGTCGTAATGATGTGGGTCGAGTGGCGCAAACAGGCAGCGTAATGTTGACCGACAAAATGATCATTGAGCGTTATTCGCATGTTATGCATATTGTTTCAAATGTAATCGGTAAATTAACGAACAAGCTAGATGCGGTCGATGTATTAAAAGCAACGTTTCCGGCAGGCACCGTAAGCGGCGCACCAAAAATTCGCGCTATGGAAATTATTGATGAGTTTGAACCCACGAAACGCGGTATTTATTCAGGTGCAGTAGGCTATATTTCTTGGGATGGCAATATGGATACGGCTATTGCGATTCGCACAGCAGTCATAAAGGATGAAAAACTCTATATTCAAGCTGGAGCAGGGATTGTTTATGATTCCAATCCTGATAATGAGTGGATCGAAACCAATAATAAAGCGGGCGCGATGAAAAAGGCTGCTGAACTTGCAAGTTTAATTAACCAAAAGTGAATTAACATCATGATATTAATGATCGACAACTATGATTCATTCACTTACAACCTAGTGCAATACTTAGGTGAGATTGGTGAGGAAGTGAAAGTGGTACGCAATGATCAAATTGGCGTTAAAGAAATTAAAATGCTTCAGCCAGATCATATTGTCATTTCGCCAGGCCCATGCACACCAAATGAGGCGGGAGTTTCATTAGAAACCATTACCGCACTAGGTGGAGAAATTCCTATTTTAGGTGTGTGTTTAGGCCATCAAAGTATTGGCCAAGCCTACGGTGGTAAGATCGTTAAAGCCCAACAGGTGATGCACGGTAAAACTTCATTGGTTCATCATCACAATAAACATGTATTTGAAAAGTGTGATAACCCTTTTACTGCAACGCGTTATCACTCGCTCGTTATCGAAAAACAATCTATTCCAGATTGTTTGGAAATCACAGCCTGGACAGAAAATGAATCAGGCGAGTTAGATGAAATTATGGGAGTACGGCATAAACAATTTGCTGTTGAAGGTGTGCAGTTTCATCCTGAATCAATACTTACGGATTTTGGTCATCATTTGTTAACTAACTTTGTTCGGCAAAACTAAAAAATAACTATGGATATTCAACAAGCAATCAACACCGTAATTGAAGGCAATGATCTCGCTAGAGATGATATGACAACCGTGATGCGCACAGTGATGTCAGGCGAAGCAACTCCCGCACAAGTAGCAGGTTTACTCGTCGCATTGCGCATGAAAGGTGAAGCGGTTGAAGAGCTCACAGCCGCAGCTTCAGTAATGCGTGAACTTTCAGCAAAAGTTAATGTATCAACCGAAAACCTAGTCGATACTTGCGGTACAGGTGGTGATGCTAAAAGTACCTTTAATGTTTCCACAACCGCAGCTTTTGTCGTTGCTGCAGCAGGTGCGAAAGTGGCGAAGCATGGTAATCGTTCTGTATCCAGTAAAAGTGGCAGCGCTGATTTATTAGAAGCGGCGGGGGTGAATTTACAATTAACGCCTGAACAAGTTGCCCAGTGTATTGAAGAAGTGGGCATAGGTTTTTTATTTGCGCCTGCACATCATAGTGCGATGAAGCATGCTATTGGCCCACGTAAAGAGTTAGGCACACGCACCATGTTTAATTTGCTTGGTCCCCTTACAAATCCCGCAAATGCGCCTCATCAAGTCTTGGGTGTGTTTAGCGCACAATGGGTAGAGCCTTTAGCCAATGTATTAAAGTCTTTAGGTAGCAAGCATGTATTAGTGGTGCATGCAGAAGATGGTTTAGATGAAATTAGTATTGCGAGTGGGACAACAATTTCAGAATTAAAAGATGGTTCAGTCACTCGCTATAACATTGCCCCAAAACAGTTTGGCATACAGGAGAGTAGTCTTGCGGATATCGTCGCTAGCGATGTCTCACAAAGCTTGCAAATCGTGAATAGTGTTTTTGATAATCAAGTCGGTGCGGCTTTAGATATCGTAAAACTCAATGCAGGGGCGGCCATTTACGCCAGTGATAAAGCTACGAGCTTAGAAGAAGGTGTGCAGCTTGCAGCTGAGGCAATTGCCAGTGGTGCCGCAAAAAACAAATTCCAACAATATATCGAACTAACAAAAAGTATGAGTTAAAGACAATGGATCAGCCTGAAATACTCACAAAAATTATAGAACATAAAAAGAAAGAACTTGTAGAACGCAAGCTGCACATGCCACTTGAAAAATTTCAAGAAATGGCGAAAGAAGCACCTGCCCCACGTGGTTTTGAAAGAGCTTTGCGCGGTGCTCAAGCGGCAAAACGGCCCGGGGTGATTGCAGAAATTAAACGCGCTTCACCCAGTAAGGGTATTTTGCGGGAAAACTTTAACCCGATGGAAATTGCAGCCAGTTACCAAATGAATGGTGCGACGTGTGTATCGATATTAACCGACAGTGAATTCTTTAAAGGTTCTTGTGCTATTTTAGAATTGTCTCGTAAAACCTGTTGGCTGCCTATATTGCGCAAAGACTTTATTATTGATCCTTATCAAGTATATGAAACGCGTGCAGTAGATGCAGATTGCTTGTTATTAATTGTTGCTGCACTTGAAGATGAACAAATCGCAGAACTTTATGCACTTGGCAAAGAATTAGGTTTAGATGTTTTAGTGGAAGTCCACAATGAAGAAGAAATGGATCGTGCTCTCAAACTCGAACCAACCATGATAGGCATTAACAACCGTGATTTGCACACTTTTGATGTATCGCTAGATACAACATTTAATCTGCTTTCTAAAATACCTGGAGATTGTCATATAGTGACTGAAAGTGGTATTCACACTAAAGAGGACATTGCGCTTATGACCGAAAAAGGTGTGAATTCCTTTTTAGTGGGTGAAGCCTTTATGGTTGCAGAGAATCCAGGCGCTAAACTGAAACAGCTGTTCTTCTAGTTTACAAATACAAATTCGAGGTAAAACATGCCTAAACCTACACTCGACAATTCGCATCCCATCATGCGCTTTATCTTATTGATAGAGCGTATTGGTTTAGTATTGATCACCCTTGCTACTATTGTGGCCATAGGCCAAGAATTGCATGTTATCTATCAGCAAGGACGTGTCGAACTACATGACATCTTGTTATTATTTATCTACTTAGAAATTTTAACCATGGTAGGGCTCTACTTTACCAGTGGTAAACTTCCGGTACGTTATCCAATCTATATTTCCATCGTTGCTATCACGCGTTATATTATTTTGGGAATGAAGGAGCTGAATGCGGTAGACATTGTCTGGCTTGCAGCTGCCATATTATTGTTAGCTGTTGCATCCGTTGCACTGAGATATGGATCTTCTAAGTTTCCATATAAGACGGAGCAGGCGGACTAGTGAGCAGAAGGATGATTATTTTTATTCTATATAAGCGCTTTAAGTAGAAGAGGAATACGTAGGTTATTGATAAATTCTATATGAGCCATATCTAATGGTTTTTTCGTTTATTCGAATGCGTTTTTTCTCTTTATGTGCCTTATTTATAGACTGATCAAGTTTAATTTTTGCATGTTCAATTGCTAGTGTTATAGCGGAAAATAAATCTAATGAGTTTAGTTTGGTTTCGACTGGGACTTGGTTGTAAATATAAATTCTAATAAAACAAGATATTTCAGAGTGACTATAATCTGAATTTTTATCAAATAGACTTATTACAATTTTATGTACTTTGTCTTTATCATAGCCAAACACGCTATGAAGACGTTGCAAAATATGTTTTTTTATTGGTTCATTTAGCTTTAAACCATGTGTTTGTATATTAATTTCTTGCAAAATTTATCACCTATTAATTCAATTTTTTAAGCGTAAGTTACATAGGTTTGTGATACTAATTGAATTAAACTTAAGTAAATATTTTTAAAATATATAATAGCTCCAGTTATTATCGAAATAACTGGGGCAACTGGTTTAAGAAGTGCAAACAGCACTTCGGGGGGGAGTAGTTAATAGCATGGGAATTGTTAGCAAAATAGTTAGTGTTATGTAAGAAGTAGTAGATTAGTATAAATAGAGAGAAAAGTTTCTTTTCTGTTGGGTTTTTGAATCATTATCTTTTTGAATTGCATTAATCATTGTCTCCCATGGTAATAACACGCAGTCATATACTGAATGTTGGTGTTTATTTTTAGATATATCGCAAAGCTTCCTTATTAGAACATCAAATGATTTATGGTCATTAATTTCATTGGAGATAAGTTTCTTGATACGGTTAAATAATAGTTGTGCGTAATCAAATGTTTGACCATTAAGCTCATCAGCCATTATAGATGCAGAGGCTTTAGTTGACGAACAGCACTTGCCTGTAAAGCTAATATTATGCAACGTGTCCTGGAATTTACTAAAATATATTGTAATAGAATCGCCACATATAAGATTTGAGCCTTGTGCTTGTTGGTATCTATTTTGAAGAGATCTCATATCGTATTTTGAAAAAAATATGTGATCTCTTAAAATTTCCTCAAATATGTCTTCTGTTCTTAACATCGGCTAAATATCTTTGTGAATACTAAAGCTAATTGAAATTAAATTAGTCATGTAAATAACAGTAAAATTAATCCAAATGTTAGCGCCATACCTGTTGTGAGTGCTGCCAACTCCCCCCACAATTGACAGTTAAAGCATTTTTTGCAAATCATGTCCTTATTTCCTTTTTTCGCTAATATGTATATTAATGTGTTAATAGTGTTGTAATTCCGAGTTAATTAGATTGAGAAAAAAATGAGTGATTGGTCTCAGAGTTGATTAATTTATCAATCATTAATGCATCATTTAAATCAGCAACATAAAAATTAGGGTTCATGTAGATTGCTTCAAATACCCATTTCAAGGAACTTATGGCTTCACGTGTATTTTCAGCGACTAAAGCTTCACGCGCAGTTAATAAGCTTGCTTTAGCAAATGCATAGTCAAAATATGCAGCACTTGAATCATTTTGCTTATTATTATTTCCTTGATACATAATCCCATTTTTCAACTTTGAATATATAGTTGGAAATGTTGTCTTGTCTTGTAAAACATCATTGCTTACAGGTGGGTAAATAAACCAATATTCTTTTGAGCCATTGATGATTAATGGACTTTTATTTTCTGCATGCGTGTCATGCGATAATTGATCTTTCAGCATTTCTACTTTAGTAATTGCTTTCTTGACAGAAAGAAGTGAACTCTGTGGATTAGATTCGACGTTTACAAGAGCATCTTCAGTACTTTTTAGAATATTTTCTACTAACTCATCAACACTGATGCTGTCAACTTTTGTAGGTGTGATGTCCTTGTTTATCTTTTTTATATCTGCAAATGCTGCTATTGGCAGTATGGCTATAATTAAAAAAAAGTATAAAAATTTATTGCGAATATTTGTGCTCATAATTTTCATTAAAGTTCTCTTGTTAGTTGCGGATTATGATTTGGTAATCTGAGTATCTTTTTGCTAGATTTTTGCTTTTTTAAGATAGAAATTTTATTTAATAATTTTTCTAACTTTGCAAATCTTCTGACTACATTTCTTTTTGCCCGAAGTGCTGCGTACTCTATAGCTAAATAGACACTATCAGCGTGAAATTCGGAAACAATTGTTGGAAGAGCGCGTGCTTGGATATGTATTTGACAAGTCACATTATTTTTGTTGTTTGATTTGAAATATCGAACATAAACTTTTTGGACTCTTTTGCTTATGTTAGAAAATAGATCGTTAATTCTATTTTCTGTGTGTCTGCGTAAATGATCTGTAATCTCTACATTGTGTGATTGAATAATAAGTTGCATATGTTTTAGTGATTGTTGAAATTGTGTTTAGCGTAATCATCAATCCGTTTCATAACAATTCGTTTATTTTTAGGTAATACATCGGTTTAACTAGATGAGATGAAAATAATTGGGCTAAAAAAGCGGTTAGTTGCTAATACATCGGGAATATCGAATATAATATACTCATAATACGAATATACCTTACAATTAAATATGAGTATTATGGCTAGGTAATATAAAAACAAAACACTCAAATGCGACATTTAAACTACAACCATCTACATTATTTTTGGACCGTTGCGCGTGAGGGGAGTATTGCTAAAGCTTCTGAAGTTCTACATATCACTCCACAAACAATTAGTGGTCAACTCAAGCTATTAGAAGATTCTGTAGGATCTGCGCTTTTTCAGCGAAAGGGGCGTGGCCTAATGTTGACTGATACGGGTCAGATAGTTCATTTATATGCTGATGAAATATTTTCTTTAGGCGCAGAGTTATCGCAGCGTTTAAAAAGCAAAGAGCCAGGTAAATCTCTTGAATTAAATGTGGGAGTTGTATTTTCAATTGCTAAGTTAATTGCTTACAGAATACTTGAGCCTGTACTTGAGCTCGAGGATCCTGTACGGGTTATTTGCCATGAGGGTAACCTTGAGAAACTTCTAGGTGATCTTGCAGTGCATAAATTAGACCTTATTTTATCTGATAGACCACTTCCGCCAGGTTTGCACGTAAAAGCGTATAACCATGTGCTAGGAAATAGCACGATTTCGTTTTTTGCAGAAAGGAAACTTGCAAAATCATTTCGTAAGAATTTTCCAACCTCATTAGATAATGCACCTATGCTCATGCCTGTTAAAACTAATGTACTTCGAAGGAGTTTGGAAGATTGGTTCGATCAACAAGAAATTGATCTGAATATAATTTCAGAATTTGACGATAGTGCCTTGCTCAAAGCATTTGGAAGTGCGGGTGTAGGAGTTTTTCCTGCACCCACTGCCATATCTGAGCATGTTGAACATATGTACAACGCAAGTTTGATTGGGACAGTAGATGAATTGAATGAATCGTATTATGCCATTTCGCCAGAAAGAAAATTAAAACACCCAGGCGTAATGTGTATTACTGAAACTGCACGGGAAGAACTATTCAATTAGTCATTATGAAAAATTCTAATAACGCCTTTTTTGCAAAATATATTCAGCAAGAGTCTTTTGCTGGAATCTTTTTGGTAACAACGGCGTTCCTTGCGATTCTTGTGGCCAATTCGCCATTAAATGTTTACTACCAAATGCTCATCGACACGCCGGTAGCAATTAAAGTGGGTCAATTAGAAATCTATAAACCTCTTCTGCTTTGGGTAAATGATGGCTTGATGGCCATATTTTTCTTTTTGATTGGTTTAGAGCTAAAGCGAGAATTTATTGAAGGTGAGCTATCCGAACGAAAAAAAATTGTTTTACCAGCACTAGGCGCTCTGGGTGGAATGTTTGTGCCAGCATTAATTTATGTCTGGTTAAATTATGACGATCCTGTTGCTCTACAAGGTTGGGCTATACCAGCTGCAACCGATATTGCATTTGCATTGGGGATTTTGTCTTTATTAGGTTCTAGGGTTCCCATTAGTTTAAAAGTATTTTTAACATCATTGGCGATTTTTGATGACGTAGGGGCTATCCTGATCATTGCATTATTTTACACGAGTAAAATTTCAATTGTAGCGTTGTTAATCGTTGCAGTAACTTGTTTAATTTTATTTGTATTAAATAAAAAAAGGATAACGGATAAAAGTATATATATTATTTTTGGCATTGTTATGTGGGTAGCAATGTTAAAATCAGGCGTGCATGCGACACTTGCAGGTGTAATTTTAGCTTTATTTATTCCATTTTATGCAAAATCAAATCAGGAAACTTCACCTCTCAAAAGTTTAGAGCAAGATTTGCATTCAACCGTTGCATTAATAATTCTACCAATTTTTGCCTTTTGCAATGCAGGTGTTAATTTCTCGAATTTTGGACTGGAGCAACTATTACATGGGATTCCTCTAGGAATCGCACTTGGATTGTTTTTTGGAAACCAAATAGGCATATTTTTATTCTGTTGGTTGGGGATCAAATTACGCTTAACAACACTTCCTGAAGAAATCTCATGGCTTTCCTTGTATGGAACTGCTGCGCTCTGTGGTGTTGGATTTACAATGAGCTTGTTTATCGGCTCGCTTGCCTTTGAGGAGACAGGTGCAAATTATTTGATAGATGAAAGAATAGGAATTCTTATTGGTTCATTGGTTTCTGGTATATATGGATATTTTATTTTACGTAATAGTCTAAAACTAAATTCAAATAATGTGGGTTAACTCATAAATCTTTTATATTTGATTAAAATTGATTTGCAAAGCTTATGTAAGTTTGATGATTCTGCGTTAAATCAGATATAACAACTTGTTCCAAGTTAGTTTGAAAAGAAACATAACTGTTGAATTAAATCACATTGTCGTTTTGTTCTGGGCATGTGCAAGTATTTTGATATTGGCATAAACGATAATTTCTTATGTGGGCAATAGCAATAATAATTGCACCAATTATTGTGAAAGCTTTTTCTAAGTATTTATCTAATAAATCGTGACCCAAAAATGCGACTACACACAAAATTAGTAAGCCGATACCGCCTATCCATAATATTTGGTAACGCTTGTGGTTTTTGCATCCCATTGTAAGAGCGTATGTAGTAACCGGTACTACAGCAATTACCATCCAAATATGAAAAATCTCATCTTGTAATGGCAATGCTGTAATTGATGGGAATAAAACAACTAAAAGAGGTAATACCAAACAGTGAATGGTGCATAGTAAAGATAAACTAATGGCAGTTTTATCTGATATTGAACGTGCATTGATCATTATTTAGTCGAAACAGAACGCACTTGGCTGGGACAGATCTTACTGAAAAGCGTTGATTACTTCGTTGCAAAAATATTTTAAAAGTCTATGTTATGTTACATTATAACATATGTTATAATATAACATAATCGATTTTATTGAACTATTCTTTTGATCTATTGGCTTTGATTGACAGAGTCATTTGCTTGTGTAGGAGTTTATGATGCGCACTTTAGTTTTTATTGTATTACTGTCTGCAGTAAGTTTGCATGTATTCGCAGAGGATGAAGCAGCAACGAAAAAATACAATTTGCCTGTAATCATAATCGAGTCAAATTGGTTTGATGGTAAACAGCCTGATGAATTTGCCCAGTCAATTGAGGTATTGCGTGATGAAGAGCTTGAACGTAAGAAATCTAATTCAATAGGTGAGACTGTTAAGAATGAATTAGGTGTCTCTTCTACTTATTTTGCGCCAGGCGCAAGTCGGCCCATTATTCGTGGACTAGGTAGTAACCGCGTTCGAGTCCTTGAAAACGGGATCGGAGCATTGGACGCTTCCAGTCTTAGTGAAGATCATCCTGTATCGATTGAGCCATACTTTGCTGAACAAGTCGAAATTATTCGTGGTCCTGCAACTTTGCGTTATGGGCCTGGCGCAATTGGTGGTGTGGTGAATATTATCAATAATCGTATTCCACAAACTTTAAAAACCGGTCCTTTCGAGTTAAAAGCTGGAGTGGAACATGCCACAGTTTCCGATGGTGAAACCGCTGCACTTGAATTAAATGGTTCACACAAATCCTTTGCCTGGCATTTCGATGGCTTAACCCGAGACACAAATGATTATGAAATTGATGGGTTTGCAAATGAGGAAGAAAGAGAAAATAGAGGGCGCTTAGCAAACAGTGACGTAGAAGCGGATAACCATGGCTTGGGGGCAAGTTTTATAATGGAGAAAGGCATGATCGGTTTTGCCTATAATCGATTTGATACTGATTTTGGTGTTCCGGGTGCTGAAGAAGGTGATATTCGAATCGACCTCAAACAATATCGTTATGACATGCTGGCACAATTGTTTCATCCGCTCAGCAGTGTAGAAAAGATTTCATTGCGTTCTACCTACAACAATTACCGTCACTTTGAAGTGGAAGAAGATGGAGAAATCGCCACGATGTTTGATAATGAAGAACTCGAGTCCAGACTCGAGGTTATTCATAACGTCAATAATCACTGGAAAAATGCATTTGGTGTGCAATATAACGATCGCGAGTTTTCTGCGGTAGGTGAAGAAGCCTTTATTCAGCCTCTAGATCAAGAAAGGTATGGGTTCTTTGCAGTAAGCCATTTTCACAATGACCAATGGGATTTAGAAGGCGGTCTGCGTTTTGATCGCGATGAATTTGATCCTGATAATGGGGATGATGAAGATTTTAGTGTGTACTCAATTTCATTCGGTGCGCAACGCAAATTGGCTAATGAAATGCAGTTTAATGTATTTGTTGCACGCTCTGAACGAGCACCACAAGAAACCGCTTTATATGCAGACGGCCCACATTTAGCAACCCTCACTTTTGAAACAGGTTCTACCGATATTGATGAGGAAATATCCTACAATATTGAGATTGGTCTTGAGCAAAATAAAAGCAGTCACACCTGGGCAGTGAATGCTTATTTCAACCGTATTGATGATTTCATTTATCTTGCCGGTGTCGATGTGAATAATGATGGTATCGCTGATCGTGTGGATGAAGACGGTATGTTTGACCCAATGGGTGAGCTACTTGCAGGGGTCTACGAAAATGAGGATGCAGACTTTTACGGCATTGAAGCTGAGTTTGTTAAGCAACTAGTCAGCAATAGTAACTACGATATACGAGGCCGTATTTTTGGCGACTATATACGTGCTGAATTTCGAGATAATGATTTTGGAGATGTGCCGCGCATTCCTGCAGGACGCTTGGGCTTAGGCTTAGAGGCCTATCGTAATACCTGGAATGGAACCTTAGATCTTATCTATGTTGCGGACCAAAACAACGAAGGTGATCTTGAAACGGATACCGACAGTTACACCATGTTGAATGCAAGTTTATCTAAAATATTATATGCCGGTAACTCAGATATAAAAGTATTTCTCAAAGGCGAAAACTTGTTGGATGAGGATGCTCGCCAACACACTTCATTCACAAAAGATCGTGTAGTACTGCCAGGAAGAGGGGTAACATTTGGTGCAGCATTGATGTTTGAGTAGGTAAACGGTGTAATATCGCATACTAATTTGGGCTTATCTCTAGTCTGTATGTGTATATGCTTTGATCAAAAAAATATCGAAATGATTAAATTCATTTCAATGTTGGGTGTTCTCGTTGCCAGTGTTAGTTGTGAAAATCTATTTGCAGCTGAAGAGCACATCTATCCAGAATTTTCTATTCAGGTACCTGAAACATGGCAGGCAGTGGAGCTTGATCGGGAAGGTGCGTCAAAGTCATGGCTTTTTGGCAAACAAGCGACAGAAAATGAAAGTGGAGTTTCAATAGCAGTACATATACTGGAACTAGAGGATGCGAAGTTTGATTCTGAAACCAAATTAATTTTGGCGAAAGAAAGATGGTTGAATAAAAATATCAATACCATGGGAAAATCTAAGAAGGTGTTAAACACAAGCATTATCTATGATGAAATAATCGATGGAGAAAATTTCAGAGCAGTTAATTTCCGCAGTTTATTTGATGTGCATAATCACCCTGAACTGCAATTAAAAATTTATGGGCGTATATATTTGACAATTTTAGATGCCAAAGTAATTACGATAAATTTTCAAGCATCAGAAATGCATGAAAGTAAGACTAAACCTGAGTTAGAAAAAATTGTTGAAACTATTCGATTAAATAGAAGATAACTCGTATAAATTCAATCATAGAATGATAAAGCATGAAGCAACATCCATGTTGCGTTGTATCATCGATCTATAGAGCCTTGTGAGAGCAGTTAACCTTTATTACTTAAGTTGCTCCAAATGATATAAACGATCAAAATTCCAAATCCTATATACATAACATTATAAAGTGCATGTTCCATGGTATTCCTTTTCTTCATTGCTTTAGCAAATGAAAGATTGTGTGTTGACTGGAGTTATATTCCAGTGGGATTTACCCTTGTCGGGCCAAATCTGAAAAGAAGCGTAAAAAGCGAATTGATGAGTACAATTCCATGTACGCCGCCTGACAGGCGGGTCCTGATTTAGATAAGTTATACAGGGACTGTATAGCGTTATCATGTTCATAGCAATAAATCTTCTGATTAAAAGGTAAAAAAATATGAAAACGCTTGGTATTTTTGCAGATGTGCAAAATATTTATTACACCACTCGCCAAGTCTATGGGAGACAATTCAACTACCGAAAACTTTGGGCACAATTAAGCCAAGAGGGAAAAATACAATGTGCTAATGCCTATGCAACTCAGCGTTCTGACGACAAGCAACATAAGTTTCAAAAAGCATTAGAGCATATTGGATTTAATGTAAAGCTAAAGCCATATATTCAACGTGCGGATGGCTCTGCAAAAGGGGATTGGGATGTTGGCATTACTATCGATGTATTAGAAGTCGCGCAGAAGGTAGACGAAATTATTTTGTTATCTGGAGATGGAGATTTTGATCTTTTGCTGGAAAAAGTAAAACAACAATTTGAGGTTACTGCAAAGGTTTATGGTGTGCCAGGCTTAACGGCTAAAACTTTAATTGAATCCGCAACTGTCTATCATCCGATAGAAGAAGATTTATTGTTGTAAGTCTATTGTTTATACAGTTATGGAAAATGAGTTCACCAGATTCAGCAATTTATCCTCATCAAATGGTTTGGTCATATATTCAGACACACCAATTTTTAAAGCTTCTTGTTTGTGTTTATCTGTGGATCTCGATGTGATCATAATGATCGGTGTTTCTGCGGTATCAGGGTTTGATCTCAAGTGATCAGTTAGTTCCAAGCCGTTCATGCGCGGCATTTCTAAGTCTGTAAGAATGATGTGCGGTACTTGTTGTTGCACTTTATCGATTGCATCTACGCCATCGATAGCAGTTTGTACTGCAAATCCAAGATCTTGCATGAACTGCGCTAGTGATTTACGCGTACTGATTGCGTCTTCAACAATTAGCGCATGTTGACGTTGGTCCGTTTCTTTTGGTCTGTTGCCAAGAATGCTTCTTTTCACAGCGTCTTGAGAAGACATATTAATAATATCGAGTAAATTAACCACGGTAGTAATACCGCCATCACCTAAAACAGTTGTGCCAAGCAAGCCAGTAATTTTTGGGATAAATCGACTAAATGGTTTGATAACAATTTCACGATTTTCTAATACGCGATCTACTAACACGGCCGATTTATTATTTAATTCATCTTGCACGATGAGTGCTGTTTGTCGTTGGACATCAATTTTATCTTCAGCATTTTCAAAAAGTATGCTTTGTAAATCAATTAATGGATAAATGAATTGCTGATGCTGGAACATTAATTGATCGTTTTCTAAAATTACTGTGCCAGCTCCTGGGTATAAGATTTCTTCTATCCCGTGGTTGGAGATGGCTAAGGTTTGTTCTCCAGATGAAATTAATAAGGCGTGTGTGGAGTGGAAAGTAGTAGGAATTGAAAGTTCGATTTTTAAACCTTTTCCGGGGATAGAGTCTAGGTTAATTGTTCCTTTCATTTCTCTTATGTTGTCGAATACGACATCCAGTCCTACGCCACGGCCAGAAAGCTGAGATACGTTATCTTTAGTTGAGAAGCCGTGTTGTAGAATAAGTTTGATCGCATCCTGCTGGGAAAATTCACCGGACTCATTAAGCAGACCTCGTTCAATTGCAGTTTGTTTAATACGATCGGTGTCTAAGCCTCGGCCATCGTCTTCACATGTGACTTGAATGGTTTTACCTTCTTTTTTGAAGCTTAATTTAATGTTTCCTTCAGGGTCTTTGGCATTTTTTAATCGCCGTTCTGTTTGCTCAATACCATGGTCAATAGAATTCCTAAGCATATGCATCAATGGGTCGACTAGTCGATTCAATATCTCGCTATCAAGAAGTGTTTCTCCACCAATGATCTCAAGATGGGTTTGTTTGTTTAATAACTTGCATGCTTGTCTCACGCTACGGTTTAATCTGGATTCAATAGTTTTAACGGGTACCATTCTAGTACGTAGCACAGCATCTTGAGTTTGAACTAAAGTTCGCGATTGACTGTTAGATAATTTCTCTAGCTTTGAAACCGTTTCTTCAATGTTGTTTAAAAATTCGTTTGAGTCATCAGAAGCTTCTATTAATTGATTGGTAAAAGTGTGTAATTCATTGAATTCATCCATCTCTAGAGGATCAAATTTTCCATTTGAATTATTGCTACCAAATCGAGATGAAAATCCTTTGATCTCAATCATATGTTCTAACTCTTGGATCAAAGTTTTTATTCGGTTGTTATTACTGCGTAAATTTCTTGCAATTTCTTTTGATTGTGAAATAGATTCTTGAATCTGAGCATTCGAAATAATGTTTTCGCCTGCTTGATTGAGAATTTCATCAATTAAATGGGAGGCAACACGTAGCGAAGCTTCAACATTGGCTTCTCGGTTCGGGCCTTCGGCAGGTTTGATGTTCTCATCAATTTGTGGTCTAGATTGAACTGATGTATTAAGAAGTAATTCATCAACCGTTTCACTATCTGACTCAGGAATTCCATGTTCATCAATTCGATTTGCCCAGTCTAATATTTGTTGGAAGACCTCAAGTGCTTGCATAGGCTCGTTACCTACACCCATTAAGTATTCAGACATTTCCTCTAAACAATCAGCAGCATCTACCAAGGTGTTTAGAAGGGCATCGTTAGGTTTTTGCGCAGCTTTAAGCAAGGCTTCTAAAATATCCTCTAAATTATGCGTTAAATTGGCTAGTCCTTTAATGCCTACAGTGTTGCCAGCACCTTTTAAAGTATGCGCAATGCGTTTTGCTGTTTCAATTTCTTCGATAAATTCATTAGTGGTTAAATTCTGTATAGAAGTAGAAAATTCGCTTGTTTGTTGTGGAAGGTCCACTAGTAAACTGTCAACAAGTTCTTGGGGCACATCCTCGGGGACGGCTAAGCTGATATTTTCAGGAGTTGCTTCACGCAATCGTTCCTCTTGTTGCTGATTGTCAACTTCGATATAAGAATTGTTAAATGCTTCAACAATAGCATTAAGTTCTTGTTCGCTTAATTTTATTGGCCAACAATCTTGGTTTAAATACTCAATACAAGCTTGAAAATATTCAGAATCATCCAATGCAATAAGGTGTCCTTGCACAACATCCGGCCATATTAATAATTGTTCATGTAATGGGACGATTTTTTTAACATCGGTTTCTTTAATATGCATGAATATTTTATGCATATGTTGCGCAAATTTTTGTAAGCCCTGCAGGCCTACCATTTCAGCAGCAGAGCCTATGCGTTCAATTTCATCTGCTTGAGTGTCCAAAACATTATTAAGTGTTGACAGGGATGGCTCAGCTTCGTTTAAAACAGCTAATTCTTCGCTGTGTGTTTCTTGTATTTCACTGAGTTCAGCATTAAATAAATCTAGAAATTCCAGTTGTTCAGAACTGAAGGCTTGTAAATCGATTTTTGAGTCTCGAATGCCTGACTCGTAAGCATCTGCCACGATTGTTTCTTCAGGTTTTTCTTCAGGGATTCCTTCAGATTCAATAAATAAATCCTCGATGACTTCGGCTTCAGTATTTTTCTTAAACCAGTTGTTATGATCTAAATAATTTGCAATTGTCTCATGTACTTCGCTGTCTTCACGATTTGATATGAATTCACTGATATACAAAGGCCATGCGCAGAGCAATTCGGTCTGCTCAAAACTAGGGATGGATCCTTGCAGAGGCTCTAAAATTTCTTGTAAGTGTGAGAAAACAAGAAGAAGCTCTTGGTCATTTGCATTTTCAGCTAGTTCACATAGCTGAACAATCGATAAATCAAATTCAAGTAATAAAGTTTGAAAGTCCTCGGCAGATGGCTCCTGCGGTTTGGTCTCAGACCAAGTCTGTATGAAACCTTCTAAGCCATCGATTATTTCAAGGCTATGTTGGACTAAGTCACTCATGCGTTGTTCTATGTTTAAATTTTTCGTTTACTTACGCATTAGCCGCTTTCTGAGTGTCGTTTTTTCCCTCCAACACATTTTTCAATTCTTTTGATTCAACATTTTTAACTTTCGCATTGTTTTCAGACTCTGGTAGTTTGAAGACTTTAACAGTAGATAATAATCTGTTTGAGTATCTAACTAGATTTGTAGTGTTGTTAGTTTGCTGTTTCAAGTGTTTATCCGTTGTTCTAGTACTTTCAGCAATTTCATTAGACTGATGCACTAACTGTAAACTTTCGTCAGCTTGAGCTTTTGAGCTCTGAGTAATCTTAGCCACCGCTTTTACTAGATCTTCTGTAGACGTTTGAGTTTGTTTCATAGCGTCACCAGCATGTTGAGCTAGTTGCGTACCTGCGGCAACTTGACTAATCGCGTGATTCATAGCGGTAACCGTGTCGGTTGTTTCAGCATGAATATTATTCACTAGGCCATCAATTTCAGTTGTCGCTTCACGAGCACTTTCTGCTAGTCTTTGTACCTCGTCGGCAACTACTGCAAAACCGCGTCCTGCTTCACCGGCTGAAGCGGCGTGCATACTCGCATTTAATGCAAGGATGTGTGTTCTTTCTGCGATACTGTTAATCAAGTTCACGATTCCAGTAATTTCTTGAGAGCGTTCACCTAAGCGTTTAATTCTTTTCTCTGTCTCGCGTATAGTGTCGCGAATACTATTAATACCGTCTACAGATTTGTTTACAGCGTCTAGTGCGGTACGTGTATTGTTCAGCGCTTGGTCTGCTCGATTGTTTGCATCTACAGCATCGGAAGAAATTTTATTCATTGCAGAAGATGATTTGTTAAGCATATCTACAGTGGTATCGACTTGACCACGTTTTTCTTCGGCAACCGCCATGATTAGGTTAGCTTGTTTAGCCAGCATGTTAGAGACACTTGCTACATGAATTGAGTAACGTTTTACATTATTCAGTGCAGTAGAAGTTTCTTTGGTGAGCAAGTTAAGTGAGTCACCCACAGCGCCTGTTACATCCTCATTCACAGGAACTTTTACGGTAAAATCTTTTTTACTAAGTTGCGCCACAGCTCTGATTAAATCAATTACAGAATCATTAAGTTGTTCTTTCTCTTTTTCAGAATCTGATAATTGGGTTACTTTTTCGTCGAGCAGTTTGTCAAAGGACATGGATAGTTCACCAAATTCATCCTTGCGTTTTGCGCCTACACGGGCTTCTAGGTCACCATCGTTTACCGCATGAATTGTGTTGAGCAGTTTGTCAATTGGTCTTTTTAGATTATTTGCAAAATAAAGAAGTAGGGAAACCACGATTCCAGAAATTGCTAGTAATAAAATAAGTGCGAATGCTGTAGTAATACCTGTTGATTTTTCTTGTTGTGCTTGGTTTTGGGTAATACTGAATTGAGAAGATTGACCCATTTCGTCAAACATCGGTCCAAGCATGAAGTCGTAGAGCTCTGTATATTCGTTAGCATTTCGTTTGTTGGTTACAATGTCATCAATAATGTTTAGATAATCGTTTAAGTAATTTTCAATCTCAATTTTTTTCTGTAGGCTAAGTGAAGTGCGATTTAATTCTTTCTTAAAACTCTGTACTTCAAACTTTAAATCTTCATAAGACTCAGTTAAGTCGATAGATTGAAGAATATGTTTTTTATGTGAACGGATTTTTGCAAGAAATGTAAACAACTTCGCGTTGCTAGAATTTGAGACACTATTTTCTACAATATTGAGGGTTGCATTTGCTTTTTGACGCAACCCATCTGCATCAGTAAAGCCAACAACTTGGTTAAATTTTACAATATCCGAAAATGAAGTTTTGTAATCATTTACTACAGATGACGATTGAGTAACCAACTCTGGAATGTAGTTTAATGGCAATCTCACTTCTTCAATAACAACTTCTTCAGTTGTAGTAGCATCGATTTTTTCTCCCAAAGCGCGTAATTGCTCCATGTTGCCTTCAAGCAAGGTTACATGTTTTGCATGTTCATCTAATGGTGCATTGTTATAGGTTTGTCCAGTAGATGCAGAAATACTTAATAGAAAGTCTTTTTCAAAACGTCTGACTTTGAAGTAGTTTTTTTGTGCTTCACCAACAAGCTGACCATATTCTACGAATAAGTTGGTGCGATTAGTTGCATCACGCTCATTTTTAATTGTGTACAAATAAATAGATGCAGTAGCTAAGAAGCCGAGTAATACAGTCACGAATAATATGAAGAGTTTCTTCGCGATTGAAATGTCAGAAATTTTATTAAAACTAACCATGATTTATCCTTTGATAAAAAAGTATTTATGTATTACTAGGGGTTGATATTGATTCAAAAAAAGCAGGTAAATTAATACAAGCCCAAACATCTCCTTCGTTTTGATAAGCGTATTGAACATATGGCCGAATTGTATTCGGTAGTGAAGAATAATCAGTAGTCATTTGACTGGACTTAAAGCTGATACTGGAGGGTAATCTATTAATAATCAGCCCAATTGCATTCTCGGCTTGATCAATAATGACAGTTTTACTGTTTGGGTTGTTGGTAGCGGTATATTTGTTGCTAAGTAAATATTCGATATCGATAATTGGAACGGCATCTCCTCTAATGTTCGATACACCAATTAACCAATCCTCTGATAATGGAATATTATAAATTTCATTTTCTTCAAGGACTTCACAAGAAGTATTGCTATCGATGAGAAAGTTTAGGTCACCAATTGCTACGCTATAGAAAATGGCTTCAGAGCTTGCTTGCTTGTTTTCAACAGGTTCGTTGTATGCAGACTCTAACTTCTCGATAAGTTTTGCATGTTCATCCAGCCATACCGAAGAGGTAGACTCTGTGAAACCATTAACGCTTGGATTGCTTTTCATTGAATATACTGTTTAAGCTGAGAAACAATTTGATCAGCGGTGTAAGGTTTTCCGATTAAGTCTTTACCACCTTGCAGCTCTGCCCAAACGCGATCCGCTTTCTGGCATTTTCCAGTAACAAAAACGATAGGTATGTTTTTGGTTATCTCATTTGAACCAATTTCCCGACACGCTTCGAAGCCATCTTTATCATCCATGATGACATCCATGAAAATCATGCCTGGTTGCATGCTTTGTGCTTTTTCAATTGCTTCAGAACCAGAAAGTGCGGTAACTACTTGGTATCCAGCGTTTGAAACAATTGCTTTGATTTTTTCTAAGTCAGTTCTTGAATCATCAACTACTAATACTACTTTACTCATGACTATTCCGATGTATTAAATATGTGCGTAAATGTTTACTAATTAAAAATACTTGTAACAACTTCTTCAAATTTGTCCTGTTCAACAGGTTTGGTTAGATAAGAATCACAACCTGCAAGTTTCCCTTTTACTTTGTCAAACGGAGAAGATTTACTCGTCAACATAATAATGGGGATGTTGCTGGTAAAACGGTTACGTTTGATACGTCTGCAAACTTCATAACCGTCTATGCCTGGCATCACTACATCCAGGAAAATAAAATCAAAATCTTTCTTTTGTAAAAATAACAGCGCATCTCTCCCGCTTGATGCAAGTTCTACGTCGTAGTCCATTAAGCGTAACTTCATGTCGAGTGCTTTTCTTACAGGCAAACTGTCATCGACAACGAGAGCTGTGCGTTTTTTGTATTCGGGTTCTAGTTTCGGTCGTTTTCCAATAAAAGTTTCTATTTCTTGTTTGGATAGTTCACTTTGATATTTCTGAGGGCCTGTTTTTGCGGCTTCTTTTTCAGCAGGTTCTTCAATACGTAATTCGGGTGTGTATTTGAGTTCCTTAACTGTGACTTCATCGAGACATTTCAGTATGCGTGATGGGAAAAAAGGCAGTTTGGTTGAGCTGTAATTTGGATCATTAAGTGTGTTACGACTGGCGAGCAAAGTAGGCATCATGCTATGGCCATTGCCATTAATGTATTTCTTTTGCCATTCTAGTTTTGCATTTGGATCATCAGCATTTACGATTAAGATATCTGCATCATTGTCTGTGTCAGAATTAAATAAAGTATAGGTGCGTGTGCGTCCTTGTGTGATTGCAAGAATACGTTTTAACACGTTTTTATCTTTTTCTTGTATTCCGCATAATTCAACACGAAAAGCTTGATCAGTTTCTCTCAAAATATTTCCCAACTTTATTTGTGCTAGATGCATCCTTTTCATGCACCTGAAAATTTCATAGAAATAGGGTGATAATGAGACTTTAGACGCTCTTTGACCTATGACAGCAAGAACAAGATTGAATGGATATTTTTAGCTGATACAGCGCAAAATAGCTTGTTTTTTCAGCTAATATAAGCCAAATGTTAAAAGAAATATGATAGAAATTTTTGAGTAATTAAGGTTTTTTTAATTAGAGAAAGAAGGGCCAAAAGTTCCGAATATTTGTAATAAATAACTAAAAGTTTGTTATATATTCACGATATCAGGAGGTGGGTAAATTAGTGGTAGGAAGTATTAATGTGTTAAGAATATTAATCAAATAGTTCTAGAATTATTCTCCATCATATACTTCAAGTTGAACATTGTTCATCGAGTAGCCTGCAAATCCATATTCGCTGTCAACACTATCAGTTGTCATTGTACCCGTAACCCAAACTGCATCATCTAACCATTTTTGTTTGAGTGGATTAATAGATTTTACATATACAATCTGATTAGAAGGAGGTGGGGGAACATGGATGCATGCACCAAAAAAAGGTGCAAGAAGAAATTCATTAAACGTACCTTTCTCAAAATCAAATTCTAATGGTACAACGTACCCTGGGATTTTAACGTATTCACCATTTAATTCAGGGACAATAGGTGCGGCTCTTAATTTATTTTGCATTTCTTCATAAGCCATTTGCGCTTCCTCTGTATCATCATCAATTTCATCACCAAAACCTAAATTATCAAAGAATCCATCTAACATAGACTTTTGGCTTTTTTCTAGCGACTCAAAATAGCCTTCTGGAGCTAAATCGCCCCATTCTAAAATTCGCGCCTCTTTTGCTAACAATGCACCACTAATCCACAAGATTAAACTTATAAACAAGAAATAATAAATTACATTTGAGGTTTTAAAATTCATAATCGAACTGTAAGTCCATCTTGTAAAGTTTTTCGGTAAGCATTGATTGCAGGATAAAGTGCTGCGAGTAAACCGCCAATAATAACTGTGATTAACATTAGCCATTGGAACCTAGTAGGGGGTTGAAGTTCAACATTAAATCCAAATGCGTTGATTAAGAAAGGATTAATTACGATTAAGAATATATATAAAAATGCTATACCAAATAGAATTCCCAGCATGACTAATATTTCAGACTCAATAACCATTAACGAAAAAATAGTCTTTGGTGACGCACCAACCGAACGAAGAATCGCAATTTCACGTCGTCTACCATTTAAGTTCGTTACAATAATAGATAGCATTCCAAATAAACTAGTCAAAACAACAAATCCAGCAATTACAAAAAGTGCTTTTTCGATTATTTCTACGACTTTCCATAGCTCAAGTAATGCAATGCCAGGCATTATGGCTAATAAGGGTTCAGATTTATATTCATTTATACCGCGGCGAATTGAAAATATGTCATGTTTGCTTTTTAGACCTAGTAGAAAAGCAGTGATAGATTTCGGTTCAAGGGAATGTTTTTCTAGGCTATGATCATTTTTTTGTATATTGCTTTGTACTGGTACACCCTGTTCCCAGCCAATATGGATGGCTTCAAGACCTTTAAGTGAAATAAGCACTGAACTATCAAGTGGAGTTCCAGTTGGTTTAAGTATTCCTGCTATTGTAAAGGGTGAATCTTTATGGTCTGAAAAATCTGCACTATTGAGACCATGAGAAATAATTATTTTATTATTAAGTTGATAGCCTAATGATTTTGCTACTTTTGCCCCTATTACGGCATCATAAGTATTTGTGAAAGCATTACCATCAACAAATTTTAGTGGATGACCTTTCCCAAACTTATAATATTTGAAAATGTCTTTTGTTGTACCTATTACTCGGTAGCCTTTATGAGAATCTCCCAGTGAAATTGGAATTGACCACTTCACTCGAGGATGTTTTCTTATTTTTTCATAGTTTTTCCAAGAAACATTATTTGTCGCGTTTCCGATATGGAAAATACTATACAGTAGTAATTGTATTGAACCGCTTCTTGATCCCACTATTAAGTCAGTGTCACTTACGGTATTAGTAAATCTTTCTTTGGCTTGTATACGGATGATGTCTACACCAAGTAATAACACAATACTTATAGCTATAGAAAAAATGGTCAATCCTATAGTTAGTTTACGAAAACGTAGACTTTTTAAAGCAAGTTGAAAAACGTTCTTAGTCATTTTCTACTATGGTTGATTTCAGCAAATGAAATAGAACGGTCGAATAACTTTGATAGAGTGAGGTCATGACTGACAAATAATATGGCGCTGTTGCTATGTTTTGCTTCTTCAAATAATAGCTCTATAAAGCCTTGTTTAGCGTCTTGATCCAGTGCAGATGTTGGCTCATCTGCAATAATCATTTCAGGAGAGCCTATTAATGCGCGTGCTGCTGCAACCCTTTGCTGCTGTCCAGTACTTAGCTCTGTGACATTTTGCGAAATAATTTTTTTTGCATTTAAGCCAAGTGAAGTAAGCAAATGGACTGATTCATCATAGATGTTACGTTTTTGAATAGCTAACATTTCTTTTCTTATCCAAGAAAATGAACAAGGTAAAGAAATATTTTCAAACACATTCAAATATGGAATCAAATTAAACTGTTGAAAAATGATGCCCATGTGATCAACACGATATTGGTCACGATCTTTTTGAGATAATGTAAATAGGTTTGTTCCTAATATACTAATTTCACCAATTGTTGGTCTAAGCACACCTGTGATTATATTTAATAATGTAGATTTACCGCATCCACTTGGCCCATAGATAAATAACTTCTCGCCACGTTTAAGGCTTAGTGCATCTATATTCAGTAAGGGTGATTGAGTGTCATTCCACCGAAATTCTAATTTTGAAAGTTCAAGACACGCGTGACCTAACATAAATTAATTTCGAGATTCATTAGGTCATTTTATTGACTGAATGCGATTGTCATTGGAAGCATTGAAGATTACTTGGTGTTCATTTGAAATGAATTGCACCTCTATTTTTTCAAGTGTTGGGAAATGATCAAAAATTAAATATTCGATAGATTCGAGTTCATTATCTGAACAATTGAACAAGTATTTTGCATTTACATCACTATGGGTATCATCATGGTCATGTGCTTCATGTACATGATGTACGTTTGTATCATGGTCAATTATTTCACTGTTAATATTGACAGAATTTAGTTTGCACGCATTAGGTTTATTAAATAAGAAAAGATTATTTGCATGTTCAAGGATAAAAGCTGATTGTTCAATTTTTTTATGCTGCTCTTCAGTTTTAGGTTTATGTTCAAAGCCAAATATATCAGTAGAGGAAAATGATAGAGCTACATTTAAAACATCACCTTCATATGAGACATTTGCACTTGCGTGTCCATGAACATGGGAGGTATGTTCTTCGAACTCATGATGCTCGTCATGGTGATGATCGTCTTCTTCAGCACTAATTGGGCTTACTATATAAAGCACTATGAAAAAAATAAAAAATTTAGATTTCGACATAGTTAATTAAATTATAGATTCAATAATTAACTTTATTAGTTTGCGCAAGAGAAACGCATATTGCTTGTCGCAATGAGGTTCATTATATGGGCGATCGCATGAACTACACCACCTGCGAGAGTTAGCCAAGTTTCACCTTCGTGTGGAATAACCTGGTTTGAGATTAAAGTGCCAGCAAATAACGCAGTAAATACTAGGATACTGAGACCTATAGTCGCAATTATTATTGGAAGTATTTGCCTGTGACGTCGATAGCCAGCAATGATGGCAAATATACTGAATGGCAAGATAAATATTAAAATAAAGTGATGAAACCAAAATTCATGTAAAGCATGACCGTGTTGTAATGTTATTGCTAAAAATGGAATTAGACTCGCAATAATAGGAAAAGCAATGCAGTGTATTACGCATATGCACGATAGAGTAATGGCTATTCGATCAAAATAAGATTGAAGCATGTTTAAAAATTTTAATGTGTAATTTAGTGTTGCGCACATTGAGCGCATGTCCCATGTATTTCTACATTGACTAAGCTAGGTGTAAAACCTTGTTTTCTACTGACATCTAATAGCGCTTTATTGACTTTCGGTTCAGATAGTTCTTCAACTTCATTGCATTCATCACAAATTAGAAATTTGCTATCAAAATTTTCGTGATCAGAATTACAGCCTATATAAGCATTTTGGCTTTCAATACGATGAATTAAATTATGATCATGTAGAAAATCTAAAGCACGATAAACTGTAGGGGGTTTTTCACTAAAGTCTTCAGAACTCAATTTTGCAAGTATGTCGTAGGCCTTGATTGGTTTATGGCTTTTCCAAATTAACTCAAGAACTTTTTTGCGAATAGGTGTTAGGCGCGACTTGTTCTCACGGCAGACTTGTTCGGCCTTGAGAACGGCTTCTTTCATACACTGGCTATGTTTATGTCTTTGCCACATACTTACTAGGGTTAATCAGATAAAATATAATGTTATGATATAACATATACTTTTGTAGCAAAAGGTCTAATCAAGCCATACCTATATCAACATAGTGTTGCTATGAAGAAATAGCTCAAGGGATTGTTGCCTAGTTAGATAACTAGTTTAAAAGGTTTAACGTGTGCCGTAGACGACAATGGTCTTGCCGTGAGCAGAAATGAGTCCTTGTTGTTGAAGTTCTTTTAATACTCGCCCAGCCATTTCACGAGAACAGCCTACGATTTTGGCAATTTCTTGGCGTGTAATTCGGATCTGCATGCCCTCAGGATGGGTCATGGCATCTGGTTGTTTCGCGAGATCAAGTAAAGTATGTGCTACACGACCTGTAACATCTAAATAGGCCAGATCGATTACTTTGCGGCTGGTGTCGCGTAAACGCTTGGCAAGCTGCCCTGCCATGTGCATCAAGATATCAGGATCGGTTTGTACTAATTCACGAAATTTTGAATATTGAATTTCGGCTACGTCACACTGTTCTTTAGCAATGACTAAAGCACTGCGCTCGTTTTCCTCAAACAGACCCATTTCACCAAAAAAGTCACCCTTATTAAGATATGCTAAGACCATTTCATGCCCAGTATCATCTTCGAGCATAATCTTTACTGAACCATGCGTGATGTAATACAAGGTGTTTGATGGATCGCCTGCATGGATAATACGGTTCCCAGAGGCATAGCGTTTGGTATGGCAATGTTCTAGAAAACGTTCCACTACAGATTCCTGTGTTGGTATTGATGGATTTAGATTGTTCAAGTTAGTTTTCAGTGTTGTTATTTCGTTTAGTCTATGTCAAGTAACTCACTGATGTCGACAGAAAAAAGGATTAAACGGTAGTAATGCAAGTACGAATCAAGTGGTTAGGAAAAAGGGTTTTCGAAGCAGAGACCGGGAGTGGTCATACTTTAACTATGGACGGTCCTCCTGACCATGGAGGGCAAAATTTAGCCGCACGCCCCATGGAAATGGTACTTGTGGGTTTAGGGGGGTGTAGTGCCTTTGATGTGGTCGAAATTTTAGAAAAATCGAGACAAAACGTTCAAGAGTGTCAGATTAAAGTCGATGCTGAGCGAGCGAATGAAATTCCAGCCGTTTTCACTAAGGTTCATATGCATTTCATGGTTGCAGGTGAAGGCTTGAATGAGAAGCATGTAAAACGAGCAGTTGAATTGTCAGTTGATAAATATTGTTCTGTTGCAAAGATGTTGCGTCCGGATGTCGAAATAACATTTGATTATGAGATGACATAAGACACACTAAGAATTATTAAATTAAAAAATTGTGATATGGAAAAAAAAATTAAATTACATGGATTTAATAATCTTACTAAAACCTTAAGCTTCAATTTTTATGATATTTGCTATGCCGCGACTCCGGAGCATCAGCAAGAGTATCTCGAATATGTAGATGAAGAATATAACGCTGCTCGTTTAGAGGCAGTGTTGAATGAGGTTACCAAGCGAATCGGTGCCAGTATTCTTCATATGTCGACCTATGATTATGAGCCACGTGGTGCGAGCGTCACTTGTTTAATCTCCGAAGAGCCAGTACTTGCTGAAGCGATTTTCTCAAAAGAAAATACACAATTTGAAGAGGCTAAAAAAGCATCAAAACAATCTACTGTTGGTCATTTAGATAAAAGCCATGTCACAGCACATACTTACCCAGAGTTTCATCCCGACAATGGCATTAGTACATTTCGAGTCGATATTGACGTATCGACCTGTGGAAGGGTATCGCCTTTAAAAGCGTTAAATTTTCTTATTGATAGTTTCGACGAGGATATTGTAATTCTTGATTATAGGGTACGTGGGTTCACACGTGATGTAGATGGGTTAAAGCATTACATCGATCACGAGATTACATCAATACAAGATTTTTTATCAGAAAAAACAAAAAATCAGTATCAACTGATCGATATGAACGTCGATCAAGAAAATATTTTTCACACAAAGATGTTATTGAACGATTTTAAACTAGACAGTTATTTGTTTGGCCGAGGTGTCAATGAGTTCGATGTGAACGAACAACTAAAAATTGAAGAGCAATTAAAAAAAGAGATGAGTGAGATTTTTTACGGAATCAACTCCTTAGACTAAAACCAATAAGAAGTTTTCGTCATAATTTTTGAAACAGCGGTCATCAATGTTTTAGCTGCTTGAGGCAGTTCGTACGCACCAGCAGCTTGAGCTTTATTATCGTGCATTTCTTCATCTTCACGCATTTTTAATAATATTTCTCTACTCTTGCTATCTTCTTCTGGTAGACGCTCTAGGTGTTTATCCAAATGTTTTACCACTTGTTTCTCAGTTTCAGAAACAAAGCCTAAAGACCACTTATCACCAAATACTCCAACTGCTGCGCCCATTGCAAACGAACCTAAATACCAAATAGGCGTGAACACGCTGGGGCGGTCATTCAGCTCAGTAAGCCGTTTTTCACACCAGTCTAAATGTGCCTGTTCCTCTTTTGCTGCTTGGCTAAAACTTTGCTTAATGGTTTCGTCTTTAGCTACGACGGAATGTCCATGATATAAGCCCTGGGCAGCAATTTCTCCTGCATGGTTAATGCGCATTAAACGTGCTGAGTGTTTACGTTTTTCTGTACTTAATGTTGCCTTGTCTTCCACTTTATCTGCAGGTGAGGATGAAGACTTTGTATTGGGTTTTACAAATAAAGTGCGTAAACCTTTGTCGATTTGTGAAAGCAGTTGATCTGTAGAGTTATAGTCTCGCATAGGCTTATTGTAACACTTGCTGCGCGAGCAAAGTGATAGGGTGGCATGTTTTTGTCGATATATTTTCTTGTCTAAGGCGTGCTTGAAAGTGTAATGCACAGCCAATATTGTTGCTGACAAGATAGTCAGCGTCAGACTGTTTCAGTTCATTAATTTTATTTTCGATAAGTTGGTTGGCCAGCTGAGGGTGGGTAGTGGTGTTCATGCCGCCAGCGCCACAGCAGCCTAACTCATCTGTGAATGAAAAAAGTTCAATGCCTGGTATAAAAGCTAGTAAATCCTCAATTACTCTAGCTTCGCTTATACTTAATGATTGTGAGCAAGGTTTTTGGACAAACACTTTCTTGGTAAGAGGTTTAAATACTAAGTTATTTTGATTTAATTGTTTAAGCACTAATTCGTTAATGTCGATTAATGTACTGTCGAGTTCATTTTTGTAATGTTGAATTTGCGCACTGCAACCCGTACTTAAAATAGCTATGTAATCTGCATTTTGGTTATTATAAGTTTTTAAAAAATTATCATTAAGTGTTTTTGCGTTTTTAAAATCACCACAATGTTGGTGCAGTGCGCCACAACAAGACGTTTGTGTCTGCTCAATTACGTTACAGCCCAATTCTGATAATAGCAGTGTTGCTGCAGTGAGCGTCCTGTCACTAACGAGATCAGCCGCGCAAGAGTTTATAAGAACAACTCGATCACCGTTATTAGTCGTTTTTACGCAATTTATATTGAAGTGCTTTTGATCAGGTAATAGGTTTAATAAGCGCATTCTTTTAAATATGGGCAAATTGCTTAAGCAACGTGCAGCTGAGACTATTGGCTTAAATATTTTACGAACTTGAGTGCTGCCTAAAATAAATAATAAAAAAAACTGTTGGACTTTGTTAACAAAACTTTGTTGCCTACGTGTGATGGCACGTCCTGCATCGATGATTTTTTCGTAGTCTACATTTGCAGGGCAAGCGCTTTCACATTTCATGCAAGTTAAACAATGATCTAAATAAGAGTGTATTGTTTTACTGGGATATAATTGTTCTTCGTATAATGCGCGCACTAAAGCGATACGACCGCGTGGAGATTCGGGCTCTAATTTTGCAAGTTTGTAGGTAGGGCAGTGTGGTAGACACAAGCCACACATCACACATTCGTCTGCTGCTTGGATAATTTCATCTTTGTTTATGCTGTCAGTTAACATGATTTAATTAGGCATCTATATTTAGGTATGCTTTTTAAAACGTCTTGGCCCAATTAGGAAATGGGTGCGAATGAGTGTCTTGTTACAATTGATTTATGAAGTGAACGGGTAGTTTGCCTTAGACAATATGATAAAGGTAATTTGATATGTCTTATTACAAACGCCACTTGTTTATGTGTGTAAATGAGCGCGAGGATAAAAGTTGTTGTCAGGACCATGGCGCGGCTGAGCTTCGAAGCTATGCAAAAAATAAGACGAAAAAACTAGGTATTGCTGGGCAAGGAGGCGTAAGAGTCAATCAGGCAGGCTGTTTGGATCGTTGTTCTGAGGGTCCAGTAGCTGTTGTGTATCCAGATGGAGTTTGGTACCGCTATGCAGATGAAGCAGATCTTGATGAGATCATCGAAAAACATCTAATGAATGGTGAAGTGGTGGAGAGATTGAAAATTTAGTTATCTCAAGTTAGGTACAGTTGCATGCTAATTTGTAATAGTTAGCTACAAATCGCTGCAATATCAGTTGACAAGAATAAAAGAATATTAGAACATACGCATATTCTGATAGTTCATAGAAGCTTCAGAACTCCTCCATCTACTTCTGGTAGACATAGATTTGAGCGCGGAACGCAAGTCTCCGCGCTTTTTTTTGTCTGATTGCAGGATAAAGCCTTTAAAAATAGCCCAAAAGAGTCGTCTAGATCGCCTCTAATTCCTTGTCAGGACAGGCGTTGTTCGATAGTATTTCGCGCCTTTCACCAGTTATAAATATAGAATTACAACAGTACCCATATGCTTACTACTTCAACCGTCAGCGCCAAGCCTGCAGAAGTCCAACGCGACTGGTATCTCATTGATGCCACAGATAAAACCTTAGGCCGCTTAGCCAGCGAGATTGCGCGACGTTTAAAAGGCAAACACAAGCCTATTTATACTCCGCATGTAGATACTGGTGATTGTATTGTTGTTATTAATGCTGAAAAGGTACGAATCACCGGAAACAAGCTAACTGGAAAGATGTACCATAAACACACCGGTTATGTAGGTAATTTGAAATCAGTACCTTTGGGTGAAATGTTAGCGAAGCACCCTGAGCGTGTTTTGGAAACGGCTGTGAAAGGTATGTTGCCAAAAAATCCTCTTGGTCGTGCAATGTTTCGAAAGTTAAAAGTATATGCGGGACCCGAGCACAACCATGCAGCACAACAACCACAAGTTTTAGAAATCTAGGTTTTATAGGGCAACACTCAAAATAATTGGAATCGAAAAAATGGCAGCAGAACAATATTACGGAACAGGACGTAGAAAGAGCTCAACCGCCCGTGTGTATATGAAGCCCGGAACAGGGAATATTACTATCAATATGCGTTCTGATGATCGTTATTTTGGTCGTCCGACTTCACGTATGATCATTCGCCAGCCATTTGAAGTGACCGATACATCAGGAACCTTTGATCTAAACATAATGGTTAAAGGTGGTGGACCTAATGGCCAGGCAGGGGCCATTCGACTTGGTATTGCGCGTGCATTGTTAAAATACAATGAAGAGTTGCGTTCACCATTACGTCAAAATGGTTTGCTTACTCGTGATGCACGTGAAGTAGAACGTAAAAAAGTTGGCTTACGCAAGGCTCGCAAGAAAGAGCAATACTCTAAGCGTTAATACTTCATCTACTTGCTACGCAATATCACTAGCAAGATCAACAAAACTTCAATTAAGTGCCCACATGTTGTGGGCACTTTTCGTTTTCATCATTGCACAAGGCTTGTGTGTTTTACTGTGAACTAGCAAAATGATTTTGCTATGTCAGTTCACTACAAACCTGGCCAACGACAAGACTGTAGTCAGATTGCAAATTGGATCAATTCTATAGGTCATGGGCATATGGAATATTTGCTTGAAGGTCTTGTGTCTCACAGGACTGCGCTTCAGCAATTAGCATACGTGTTAAATACAGATCCCGTTTATTCGTTCAAAAATGTTGATTTAGCAATGGATGTTAGTTGTATTGCTGGCTTGGTGTTTTCCTATCACGCACAATTCAACCAACTGACACCAGAGATGCAAAGTGTTTTGACCGAAGACCGAGTTCAATGGATGCGATATTTTTCTGATCATCAGGTAGAGAATAGCTGGTATATCAACACATTAGGGGTTGCTGAAAAGTATCAAAGACAAGGTATTGCCAGTCAATTACTTGACCTCACAGCAAAAAGAGCATTGCAAAATAACATCCAGTGTTTAAGCTTGCATGTATACGTAAATAACTCTCAAGCTGTCAAATTGTATGAGTCATATGGATTTACTATAGAAAAAGAAATTGATTTAAGTGCTCACACATTTTTCATATCAAGAAATCTTTCTGCAAATATCTTAATGAAATGTAACCTCTCTTAAAAACTCAAGTATTAATAGTGATGATATAATGACCAAGTTAATTGTGATTGTAGTTGCAATACTGACAGTGGTTATAGCTTTGTTAGTAATATTGAATCGCACAAAAGTAATAACGATTAAAAATAAGCGTTTACTAGGGTCTTTATATTTTGTGTTAGTCGCAGGGCTTATTTATCTTTCACTAGTGTTATTTGGTGGAACCGTTTGGCAACAAATTACCGCATACCGGGAGAGAGTGTTAAGTGAGTCAGAAGAAGAATGTAAAAAAGAGAACGCTCCTTATTGGTGTCATTTGTAAATTTATAAATATGCAGAGTAAAAAATTATTCTTAGTTGTATTTATATTTGCTGCGAATTCAAATTTAGTCATCGCAGAGGTGTATGGAGGAGGTTATTGGGAGGCTATTGGTTTAGGCAATATGCAATGCTTAGAATTTACAGCTAAAACTAAAGATGAGGCTTATAAAGAACTTGGAGCAGTCTGGTTATCGGGCTTTATGTCAGGTGTGAATTTTACTTCAGAGGATGTTTATGACATCACTTGGGGAGAGGATATTTATCTGCTTACTGATTTAGTTATCAAGCGTTGTGTGGAGCATCCAGACAAGCTCTTGTCCGACATTGCTACACAGATCGTGTATAACCGCTATCAAGACAAAAACTTTACCGCTACGAAAGATGTGAAAAATAAATAATCCCAATATCTATTTTTCGGGCAAATGCTTTAATAGGAAATTATTTATATTTCCGCCCATAATTTTTGCAATTTGATTTTCAGTAAAGCCTGCCTGTATCAGAGCATGCGTTAGTTGCGATAGGTTCGATACCGTAAAGGGTACCGATACGTTACCGTCAAAGTCTGAACCCAATGCAACATGTTCAATACCTACTAGCTTGCTGACATATCGGATCGACTCGACGATACCTGTAATACTTTTGCTACAAGTTGCGGTTGGCCAAAAGCCGATACCAATGACACCACCTGATTGAGCTATTTGTTTGATGTGTTGGTCACTAAGATTACGTTGTGATGGGCAAACTCCTTGAACTCCAGTATGGGTGGCTAAAATTGGGCGTTTGCTTAAATCAAAAATATCTTCAATTAATTTCGGCGAAGCATGTGAAATGTCTATAAGCATTTCTAATTTTTCCATGCGCTTAAGCACTTGTTTGCCAAACTTAGTAATGCCGCTTTTATGAATACCATGTGCTGAGCCACCCAGCTGATTATCAAAAAAATGTGCAAAGCCGATGATCCTAAAACCTGCGACATATAAAAGGTCTAAGTTCTCAAGCTTACCTTCTAATGCATGTGCACCTTCAAGACTCAGAATACCAGCAGTCATTACTGGTTGATGTTCGCGCTGTATTAGATAGTTTGAAAAATCTTTTTTGGTTTTAATTAAGAAAAATTGATTAGTGGGCTCAGCTGCTATGTGTTGAAGTTTTTTCGCTTGGTAGTTTGCGCGTTCTAGCAAACTAAACCAGGTTTTGGGCGACCATCCTTGTACGATCGAAAGTAAGGTAATGTTGTCTGTATCTGCCGAATTTTTATTTAAATTAAGGTTCTTTGGAGTTTTTGTAACGACTGAGAATACTTGTAGCCCTACATTGCCTTCGCGTAAACGCGGGATGTCGACGTGTCCATAGTCCGATTTTTTTGCCAAATTACGATTCCACAACAGTGAGTCGGAGTGCAAATCTGCAATGAATAATGATTGATGTAGATGTTTGGTTTGCTCAGGAAGCTCTATAGTTTGGCTCAGCTGCACTCGGTTGCGTGATTTTTCAATATAGGCGGACAACCAATTAGAGAGTAGTCCTAAGGCGACTACTAGTGTTATGGCAATTATAAATAAAGACTTTGATTTAAATTTCATTTACCAGATGTAAAGATGCGATTATTGAAAAAAGTTATGCTGTATGTATTACTTTGTTTTGGAAACCTTCTTGCTTTGGCAAAGTCTAAAGTTGCTATAGCATAAATATATAGTTGCTTAGAGTGTTGGTAAAACAAAAATATTTAAAAATACTGTTCTGGCTGTTAGCGATAGCAGTGCTGGTATTATCTTGTTTACCGGGTTCAGGTACTTTTGCGATTCAATACTTGGATAAGTTTGCCCACTTTTTAACTTTCTTTGCCTTGTCTATTTTACTGTTGTTTGCCTATGAATTTAGTAGGCCTTTTTTTGTAACTGCGTTACTCATGGCCTTATTTGGCTTGGCAATTGAAGTATTGCATTTATACATTCCAAACCGCGTATTTAGCTTGTATGACTTTGCTGCAAATGTGATGGGTATTTTGGTAGCCTTTGTAGCTTACAAGCTGCTTTATCAAAAGCTAAAATTTGTTTGATAGCCTTTTAGGCAGCAGTTACTTGAATTGCATCACCGCTGTGTACATTTTTCAATGCAGTTAAATCGTAACTTGTATGTGCCCAAATATTGGTACGAGCCGCAAGTCTAATTTCATTAGCATGTGAAATCGGTGTAGGTCCAAATCCTATAGCGATACAGTTACCTTCGACCCAAAAGGCGAGCTCTCCAAGCTCGACGACATCTTTAGCATCGTCTTCTAAGATTTGATTGGTTACAGGAATCGAAAAATATACTTCGTCCCCCCACGTTTGTGCCTGCGATTCAAAAGGTAGGGCTGCATAAATAGCATCTGCGGTTGAACTATTACTTAAATTGGCAGTAATTTTATGCTCGTTAATAGTAATAAGAATTGCACGTGACATAGCAAAACAATGTTTAAGACTTCATATCTTCCAGTAACTGTTGAGCGCTATTTAAAACAAAAAGGCTGTCTACGCCAATTGTAAGAAGCGTGAAGCCTTTTTGTTTGTAAGGTAACACTACTTTGGCATTTACACCAAAGTAGCCTAATTTTACGTTGGCTTGCTTACAAGCGTTAATAACTTTGTCTATCGCTGCAACCACTTCAGGGTGATCAATCTCGCCGGTATGCCCTAGGTTGGCAGATAAATCATAAGGGCCAACCAATATTGCATCGACATCTTTTATGCTAACGATTTTTTCGATGTCGTTTACTGCACCGGGTGTTTCGGCCTGAATGACTACACAGGTGTCTCGATCTGCACGTTGTAAATAGTCTGTAAACGACAAGCCATATTCATGTGCCCGTGCGAGTCCGACACCACGGTTCCCTTGTGTTGGATATTTTGCAGCGCGAACGGCAGCTTGTGCTTCATCAGCATTATTAATTTGCGGCACGATAATTCCAGCCGCACCGATATCGAGTGCACGTTTGATCGCGACAACATCATTGCTAGCAACACGGATTAAACACGGAAAATCATCAACTGTCGCTTGCAACATCCTTTGCATTTCAAGCGTACCAAACGAACCGTGTTCAGCATCGATAAACAACCAATCAAAATCTAACTTTGACAATAATTCCGTAATTTCTGGGCTTGGTAAAGAAACTAGCGTGCTAAGAAGTACCTCACCCTCATGTAGACGTTGACGAAAAGACTTCAATGAATATTACTCAGCTACGTGAATGGTAATGGGTTTTGAAGTAATCGCTGGATCATGCGGAATGTGTGCAAAATCTGCAAACAATAACTGTAAAGTGTGTGCTCCAGGGGTAAGCTCGATTAAAGCTTCGGTCTGACCTTTACCAAAGTGTTTATGATGTTCATCTGCAGGAATGGGTTTATCCATGTCCGGTAATTTCTCAACGTTAATGAGCAAATGATGATGTCCGGTGTTTTCACGTTCCACTCCAGCGGGTGCGACCCCCATCCCGCGTAAACCGAACTTTACTAATACTGGACTATGTACCACTTCCCCATCAGTGGGACTAATAAAGTAAACATAGCGATCAGACGAGGATGGGGTTTCAGCTTGAAGAGGACTTAGCAAAAAACTGTAAGCCAGCCATGCAACTAAAATGAGTTTTGTTTTCATGAAATTCTCCAATTATTTCTAAGACATAAGTAGGAACCATCAGTGTGCTCTTAGGAGGTATTCACGCCACTGTCAGTGCCCAGTAAAAGCACATCTGCAGGGCGTATAGCAAAAATACCCACAGTTACTACACCTGCCAAGTTATTTAATTGTTGTTCCATTTCTACTGGGTTAAGAATTTGTAAATTGTGAACATCTAGAATCAGATTTCCATTATCGGTTACAAAGTCTTCACGTAACTCGGGTGCGCCGCCAATTTTTACAAGCTGTCTTGCGACATAACTGCGTGCCATGGGAATCACTTCAATAGGGAGTGGAAATTCACCTAAAACATCTACTAGCTTTGAATCATCGGCAATACAAACAAATTTTTCGCTGATCGCGGCAACAATTTTTTCTCTTGTGTGCGCGCCGCCCCCACCTTTAATGAGATGTTTATGTTTGGTAGTTTCATCAGCGCCATCTACATAGATCGGGAGCGATGCAACATTGTTTGCGTCGATTACCTCTATTCCATGTTGTTTTAATCGTTCTGAGGACGCTACAGAGCTTGCTACAGCGCCTTCTATTTTGTTTTTAAGCTTAGCTAAGGCATCGATAAAATAATTTGCAGTGGAGCCTGTGCCTACGCCGACAATGTCATTGACTTGTATATAATCGAGCGCTGCTTCTGCTGCAATTTGTTTCTTTTTCTCTAAAGACATGTAGGGTTCTGCTCTGTTTTGCTGAATAATACCCACTGTCGTTGCCAAAAGCATCGTTAAATTAGATTTCAAGAAGTGTGTGGTAGGCCAAAAATTAGCCAAAAAAGAATTTAAGAATAAAGTTAGGAAAAGTGATTCAAACTGTGGGCGATAATCTAATAAAAAAAATCGAGCATTCTAAAGTCTATGATGTAGCGATTGAGTCTCCCCTTGAGCACGCAAAAGTCATTTCATCCCGCTTAGACAATAACATTTTTCTAAAAAGAGAAGATCAGCAAAGTGTATTTTCTTTCAAGCTGCGAGGTGCATATAACAAAATTGCGCATTTGTCCGAGGCAGAGCGCAAACAAGGCGTGATTGCAGCTTCAGCAGGAAATCATGCGCAAGGTGTAGCACTTGCTGGAAATAAGCTGGGTATCCCTGCAACTATCGTAATGCCACGCACGACTCCTAGTATCAAAGTTGAATCGGTAACACGTTTAGGTGGCAATGCGGTTTTATTTGGTGACACTTATGATGAAGCCCACCAGCACTCGTTGAGGTTAGCTGAAGAAAATAATTTAACCTATGTGCATCCTTACGATGATATCGATGTCATTGCTGGGCAAGGGACAGTCGCTATGGAAATTTTGCGACAACATCCAGAGAACATCGATGCAATGTTTATTCCGATTGGAGGAGGAGGATTGGTTGCCGGTATGGCTGCCTATGTCAAACATTATCGTCCAGAAATAAAAATCATAGGCGTCGAACCGCAAGATGCACCTACCATGCATGCTGCGATGCAAGCGAATGTAAGAGTAGAGTTAGAGCAGGTAGGTATTTTTGCCGATGGTGTGGCAGTTCGCCAAATAGGTGAAAAAACCTTTGAAATTGCAAAACATCTCATTGATGAAGTATTACTGGTGACTACCGATGAAATTTGTGCGGGCATTAAAGATATCTTTGATGAAACACGTACGCTTGTTGAACCTGCAGGCGCATTGTCACTAGCAGGTATTAAACAATATGTGGCGAGAGAAAAGTGTACGAATAAAACCTTAGTAGGTATTAACTGTGGTGCCAATATTAATTTTGATCGCCTACGACATGTTGCAGAACGCGCAGAGCTAGGTGAACGTCGCGAATGTTTATTCGCAGTGACGATTCCCGAGCGACCAGGTAGCTTTCTTAAGTTCTGTAGAATTCTAGGTTCACGAGGGATTACCGAATTTAATTACCGCTATGCGGACAAAAGTGATGCACATATTTTTGTGGGTGTAAAAGTAGAAGATTCTGAAAAGGAGAAACCTGAACTTTTAAAAGTCATGAACACCGATGGTTATGCTGCCTTGGATATTTCAGATAATGAAATGGCCATTTTGCATTTGCGTCATATGGTAGGTGGGCATTGTGATGCAATACACGATGAAATTGTGTTTAGATTTGAATTTCCGGAGCGTCCAGGTGCACTGCTCAAATTTTTAGAAACAATTGGGCATGAATGGAATATAAGTTTATTCCACTATCGAAATCATGGAGCCGCATACGGTCGAGTATTGGTAGGTATTCAAGTGCCTGATTCTGAGCGTCCTCGTTTTGATGAGTTTTTAAATAAATTAGGTTATCGGTATTGGGATGAGACTAGTAATCCAATATATAAATTATTCTTAGGCTGAGTGAGTACAAGGAAGTACGAATAAGAGTTGCAACAGTTTCAAACAAGTCACTAAACGCCTATATATAGGTTAAAAATCTAACAGTACAAACGTAAAAAAAGGGCTCTGAAAGAGCCCTTTTTTGTTTGGATGTTGAATCCAACTACTATCTACGACGCTTAGTCTTACGCTTCGTTTTACGTTTAGTAGTCTTACGCTTGACCTTACGTTTGGTCTTACGCTTTGTAGCCTTACGCTTGGTTTTGCGCTTGGTCTTACGCTTCGCAGTTTTGCGTTTGGTCTTACGCTTGGTCTTGCGTTTCGCAGTCTTGCGCTTGGTTTTGCGCTTGGTCTTGCGTTTCGCAGTCTTGCGCTTGGTTTTGCGCTTCGTCTTGCGTTTGGTTTTGCGTTTCGCAGTCTTGCGTTTGGTTTTACGCTTCGTCTTGCGTTTCGCAGTTTTGCGTTTGGTCTTACGCTTGGTTTTGCGCTTCGTAGTTTTACGCTTCGCAGTCTTACGTTTAGTTTTGCGCTTCGTCTTGCGCTTAGCGGTTTTACGCTTCGCAGTAGATTTACGCTTAGTAGCCTTACGCTTAGTCGCCTTACGTTTAGTACGACGTTTAGTGGTAGCTTTACGTTTGATGGCCATCAATACTCCCTCCAAACAATTAATGTGAGTTGTAAACGCGCCAAAGTATATATATTTAAGCTACAAATACTAGTATTTTTGTAATGTTTTTATCACTTCCCATCGTTAATGTTTTTTGTTTATAAAACTTTTTACGTTTTAAAAAAAACAAAAATGTTTTTTTATGTTTTAAAAAAATGTGATTGTATTCACGCAAAAACAGTAAAAATAACCATTTATTTAACATAACAACACGTATTTTACTTAAATTAGACGTTTTTTTGCAGATTTTGGTTGCATGTGTGCAACGTGATTTACGTTAAAAATGTTATGTATTGAATTAAAAAACGTAAAAAAATTTTTTTAAAAAAACTAAAAAAAATTAAAAAATTTAACTAAAAAAACTAATTTTTTTACAAAATTTATAAAAATTTACGAAATTTCTTTAATTTTTTACTCCAAAGAAAGAATGAAATCCCAATGTTTTTTACTAACAGGCATGATTGAAAGTCGATTTCCACGTTTTAACAACTGCATTTCAGCTAATTTTTTATGCTCTTTTAGTTCTGCTAGTGTAATGGTGCGTTTTAACTTTCGTTTGTAACGCACATCCACCATAAACCAGCGAGGATTTTCAGGATCACTTTTTGGGTCGTAGTGTTTGTCTTTTTTATCAAAGGCAGTGTGATCAACATAGCCTTCTTTAGCAATGGTCATAATGCCTACGATACCTATTTCATCGCAATTGGAATGATACATAAAGGCTAAGTCACCTTTTTTCATTTCTTTTTGCATCATGTTACGTGCTTGGTAGTTACGCACACCATCCCAGTGTTCGACTTTATCTTTCTTTAAATCATCAATACTGTATTCACTAGGTTCGCTTTTCATTAACCAATATTGCATTGTCATGCCTCCTCGACATCTATAAAACTGGCATTTAATTAGAGAACTGGGTATTTGTAATGCGGGCACCCCACGCATACCGTGGCAACCGTTGTCCTTGAACCAAAGGTTCAAGTGGGAGCACCGAAAAATGAATTAGGCTTTCCGCAGAACGGATATGCACATCAACATCTAAACAGCATTGCCCCCGGCATAAAAAAATAGGCTCAAGGGATATACCAGGAAGCACACCTGTACCGCAGTGGTACCCGACTGAGTAAACTTTAGCAGATCTGTAGAAAGTGTGGGCTTATTAAATAAGCCAGAATTATAGTTCGAGTTGCTGAGTATTCTTCAGCGCGACATCAATGCGATCTTGAAGGTTTCGGACACGATTAAAGAATGATTTGCTATGTTTTTCATGTTCGCTTTTTTGATTTAAGAACTCATGTGCCATATTCAGAGCTGCCATGACTGCTACGCGGTCAGTGCCTATGGCTTTGCCGCTATCGCGGATTTCTTGAATTTTTGTATTCAGATAATGAGCAGAAGCCTGTAGAGATTCTTCCTCGCCTGAAGGGCAAGCAATCCGATATTCTTTATCGAGGATGTTGAGAGTGACAGGTTGTTCCATAGATAGACTAAAAAGTTATGCGCTGACTTCCATCGATTTTAGACGCGTAATCATCGCTTCAACTCGTTTACGTGCTTGCTCGTTTTTGTCGATTAAAGTGGCGCGTTCTGATGAGTAAGAATCTTGCTGTAACTTTAAAAGTTTGTTTTCTTTTTTCAGTTCTTCGCAAGTGGTAATCAGTTCGTTAACACGAATTTCTAATCCCTTTAAGTCTTGCTCGCTGAGCTTTCCGGTGTCTCGCTTATCCATGGGCAAAATGTTAGGCCGAAGTGCTTTACTCGTCAACTAAAATTGTAATTAAAAAATGTGATCGAAAATCATAAAATTCACTGTAGAAATAGTGGTAATCGTAATATAAAAAAAGCTTTATTAAGTTGTGTTTAATTTAAGGTTAAATTTTGAGTGATAGTGTCAGACTAATGATAGAATCAATAACCTATGTCCCCTAAGTACGAACAAATTGAAGATGCACTGTCATCTGTGCAGTCTCCCTACGGTCCGGAAGATTCTCACGGCATGCTATGTGCAATGTTGGTGGTGAATAATTCTTTGCAGTGTGCGCGTTGGTTGGATGAAATTTGTACACAAAGTGGTGCAGGGAATCGCCAAAACGATCATGAGCGCGACACTCTTTGCGCACTTTACGAGCACACCAAGCAAGAGCTCAATGATACCTTGCTCAATTTCACGTTGCTTATTCCTGAAGAAAATAACAGTTTGAATGCACGTGTCAGTGCCCTAAAGAAATGGTGTGATGGATTCTTATTTGGTTTAGCGTTGGCGGGGGTGAAAGATTTGACACATGTGCCAGAAGATTCAATGGAAATTCTACAAGACATCACAACGATCTCACAGGCAGATGAAGACGAAGAAGAAGATGAAATGAACGAAGTCGCGTATATGGATATCGTTGAATATGTACGCATGGGAGTATTGCTGATTAATGAAGAAATGCAGCCTATGAATCGACACCAAACCATTCAATAAACACTTCTGTGTACTCCATTAATCAAAAAGAGCTGATCAAACGACGCAAAACACTCATGCGCATGGTCGGCAATGATGGGGCGGCGATTATTCCTTCTGCAAAATCAATTCCAAGGAATCGCGATGTGGACTTCATCTTTCGTCAAGACAGTGATTTTCTCTATTTAACAGGTTTTGATGAACCAGACTCCTTGGCATTGATGCTGCCAGGTCATGCCAAAGGGCAATACATTCTATTTTGTCGTGACCGAAACCCTGAACAAGAAATTTGGGATGGTCGCCGAGCGGGACAAGACGGAGTCGTCGAATTTTTTAATGCGGATATCGCATATTCGATTGATGAATTAGATGCCATGCTTCCAAAATTACTAGAGGATCGTGAGCGCTTCTTTTATCCCATGGGACGCGATACAAACTTTGATAAACGAGTCATCAGTTGGGTGAACCAATCGCGTGGTTCTGCACGCACGGCTAAACATGTACCACACGAATTGTTGTCGCTTGACTATTTTGTACATGACATGCGTTTGTATAAATCTCGTAGTGAACTCACACTGATGCGTCAAGCCGCAAAGGCAGCGATTGCAGGTCACACGCGAGCGATGCAAGCGTGTACACCCGGTATGTATGAATATGAAGTTGAAGCAGAAATTTTATATGAGTTTCGAAAAGCTGGATGCGTGCCTGCTTACCCATCAATAGTCGGTGGTGGCGAAAATGGTTGTATTTTGCATTACATCGAAAATAATCGAGAGCTTAAGGATGGTGATCTATTGCTGATTGATGCCGGAGCTGAATACCAAGGTTATGCCAGTGACATCACACGCACATTCCCTGTCAATGGAACGTTCTCAAAAGTACAACGTGAAGTGTATGAAGTAGTGCTTGAAGCCCAAACTGCTGCAATCAAAAAAGTGAAACCGGGTAATCATTGGAATGATCCGCATCATGAAGCAGTAAAAGTACTTACTAAAGGCTTAATAAACATCGGCCTGTTAAAAGGTAAACCTGCCAAACTGATTAAAGATGAAGAATATCGCCAGTTTTATATGCACCGTACTGGGCATTGGCTAGGTTTGGATGTGCATGATGTAGGGGATTATCGATTTGATGAAGAATGGCGTTTATTAGAACCTGGGATGACACTTACTGTAGAGCCTGGCTTATATATTTCACAAGCCAAAGGTGTACCCAAAAGATTCTGGAATATCGGTATTCGAATTGAAGATGATGTATTGGTAACAAAAGACGGTAGTCAGGTGCTTACAGAAAAACTTACCCGTGACCCAGATGAAATCGAAGCCTTAATGGCTTCAGTGCATTAAGTGTTATGTCATGTCGAATCAATTTGATATTGCAGTCGTTGGAGGCGGTTTAGTCGGCAGTAACCTTGCCATTGCCTTAGCGCATGCCTCGAATTACCAAATCGCACTCATCGATTCTCAGCCGTTAGCTGAAATAAATTTTAATGCTCATCAGCACGATGGTAGAAGTATTGCATTAGCTTTGTCATCTAAAAAGATGATGGATGCTTTAGGATTTTGGGAAATATTGCAAGAACATGCCACAGCAATTAAAAATATTCACATCTCAGATCAAGGCCGGTTTGGCGCAACACGTTTAGACAGCAAGCGTTATGAAGTTGAAAGCTTTGGTTATTTAGTTCCTGTAGATTTCTTAATCCATACATTAAACAACCAGGTAGATGCATTAGAAAATGTAACTCGGCTACAACCTTATAAAGTATCCTCAATCGAAAATCGTAATGACCATGTGGTGCTCAACAAAGATTCCGAGGATGCTGTAGAAGCAAATTTGCTCATCGCAGCAGATGGCACAAACTCGTTTATACGTAAAGCGCTGGGTATTGATGTAGAAGAAAAACAATATCAGCAGTCTGCCATTGTCGGCAGCGTGGAATGCGAGCAAAACCATCATCACACTGCGTATGAGCGTTTTACTAAGGATGGGCCATTGGCATTGTTACCTAAGCAAGGTAATTGCTGTGGCTTCATCTGGATGAATCCCACGGATGCTGCAGAAATAAATTTAGCACTAGACGATCAAGCTTTTAAGGACAAACTTCAATCTGCTTTTGGTTTCCGTCTTGGGCATTTCAAAAGCATTAGCAAACGTTTTGCTTATCCGCTTGCACTATTGATGAGTCAACAACGTGTGCAGCAACGTGTGGTGTTGATTGGCAACGCTGCGCAAACCTTGCATCCTATAGCAGGACAGGGTCTGAATCTTGCCTTGCGTGATATCGCAGAGTTAGTTGAGCTTTTAGTGGAGAACGATCTTAATAATGTAGACGTGCAGTTAAAACATTATGCAGAAAAACGCCAACCCGATATTGAAAAAACCATTCGCTTTACGGACCGTTTAAATTTCTTGTTTAATGCAGATTATCCTGTGCTCGCACAGTCACGTGGTTTGGGTCTTGCTATGTTAGGTGCCATTCCAATTTTAGAAGAACGTATTGTGAAGCAAAATTTAGGTGCAATAGGATCTAACGCGAGCTTGCTTAGAGGGGAAACAGTCAACTCATGACATCTGAGGATTTTTCTGTTGACGTAGTTATTACAGGCGCTGGCATGGTAGGTTTAACCCTTGCCAACTTATTAAGTCTGCAAGGTAAATCAATTGCTGTGATAGATTGCAATGAAATTGCTAGATTTAAAGATAAAAATACTTATGAAGCACGTGTTACAGCGGTTAGTCCAGGTTCACAAGCCATTTTTGAACATGTGCATGCATGGGAGCGCATGCAGGCAAAGCGTGTTTCGCCCTTTACCGATATGCATGTGTGGGATGAGGCAGGTCATTCCAATATTCACTTTAATTCTGATGAGCTTCAACGAAATCATCTTGGTCACATTGTCGAAAACTTAGTGATTCAAACTAGTTTGTTTGAGAGTTTGCAACAACAAACTAAGATTGAATGGCTGCTTGCAGAACACATTAGAAAAGTTGTGGTACATCAAGACTATGCAGAAGTAACATTAGATAGCGGTAAGAAAATTCAAGCAAAGCTTGTGGTAGGGGCAGATGGTGGTCGTTCAACGATTCGCAATCTTGCGGGCATTGCGTATCAAGAAAAAAGCTATCAACAAATGGGTTTAGTTGCCTTAGTTGAAACTGAACAACCCCATCAACAAACTGCCTGGCAACGTTTTTTAAGTACGGGCCCATTGGCGCTACTACCATTAGATAATGGCCAATGTTCAATTGTGTGGTCAGTAAGTGAAGACTATGCTGATGAGTTAATGAAATTGAATGAACATGAATTTGCAGATGCACTTACTCAAGCGAGCGACAAGCAATTAGGTAGCATCACGTTAAAATCAAAAGTTGCAGCGTTTCCACTTACCTCAGGTCGGGCCGATACCATAATCCAACCTCGAATTGCTTTAGTAGGAGATGCAGCGCATGCACTGCACCCACTTGCTGGGCAAGGTGCGAACTTAGGGTTTACTGATGCTGCAGTATTAGCAGATGTGTTAGAGAACACAGAGCGTGATATTGGTAGTGTAAAAGTATTGCGTAAATACGAGCGTGCACGAGTAGGGGAAGCGCAAATTATGCAAAAAGCCATGGATGGTTTTGTTGCAGCTTTTGGTTCAAGAAATCAAGCAGTAGTGACAGCAAGAAATGCAGCGTTACGAACTGCAGATTCAATGCATTTCATAAAGAAAATTTTTATGAAGCATGCGATGGGGTTGAGTAAGGACCGTCCAGAGTTTGCGCGTTAAAATGACTGCTAACGACCTAAAGTGGGCATATTTAAATCACTTATGAAAATAACACTACTTATAATTCTGCTTAGTATATCTGGCGTTACTTTGTCGGATGTGAATCTATGGAAACCAGACCCCAAGTTTCAATTAGAATACGCGGACTATATGCAAACCATGAGCTGGATATCTGGTGTTTCTTACACATTAACTAAACTTCAAACTGAAAAAATATTTTTATGCGATGGGCCTGACTCAATCGGATCAAATGAAATAATTGATTATTTGAATGCTGAATATTCAGGCGAACAAATCAGTTCGGAACAAGCTATTGAGGCAATTTTTAGAAAATTAAATTCACTATATCCATGTCATGATAAATGACCGCTAACGACCCAAAGCGGACATTTTCAGGTAACCTAAGTCTAATCGTTGCATCTCACTAGAAACTGCGTCCTGCGTTTCTAGCACTTCCGTCATCCATGACGGTCGTCCCTGATGGACATCTTATTCGCGCGGTCGCTCTCGACTTCCTGTCTTTCGCGACACTTGTGCATCCATGCACATCGTCCCTGCGCTCACTGAATTGATTGAAATCAAGTATGGGACACTTTAAAGCCAGTATTATTGAACCATAGATATGTGAGTGATCTAAGAATAAATAGACAATTTTTTTAAATAAATCTAATGGAGTTGATAATATGTTCAAGATATTCGAATTACTATCAATAGGTGTCGTATTACTGCTAAGCGCATTTATACTTTCACCTGTAAGTGCGAGTGACAATCCTTTCAATGTGGCAGATCGAGCATCTGGTTACCAGGTTGCTGATAGCCATGGCGGTAAGCATTGTAAAATGAAGAAAATGGATACTGATGGCGATGGAACCGTAAGTAAAGATGAATTTATGGCGCATGCAGAGAAAAAATTTAGTCACAAAGATAAAAATGGTGATGGTGTACTAAGTCCGGATGAAATGAAACACCGAAAGCATCGTGGTGAAAGTAAAACAGACGGCTAATAGCTGTTAATTTGAAATGAATAGAAAGGCGAACGATTGTTCGCCTTTTTTTATTAAGAAGGTGAATTAATTTATTTGCTTCTGAGATCGATCGAAATATATCTATATTTTAATTTTTAGGCTTAAATTCTTTTTCTAATTCTTTCGAGCATTTCATAAAATGCTCTTTAGAATTTGCAACCATGTTTTGTAATTCTTCTTTGGTTATCTCACCGGCTTCAAAGTCTACTCGCATGAGTTCGTTGACATCTGCGGTGGCTTGTTGCAAGCCTTTGCCTTCAACTACGGGTTTAATTGTTGCTATTTGGTATTTTTCTGGGTAGTAATGAAGTATTTCCACTTGGCAGTCCGCCATACCTTTGACGAGAAAATCGAGAGCAGCGTCAGGGTCTTCTTGTTTTTCAAGTGCAGTGGCGATTTGTTTTTCTAAAATAGGCTTTACTTGTTCAACATATGCTCGTTTATATTTTTCTAGATCTAATTCTTCAGCAACACTCGTGTTTGATAAAGCAATCAGTATTACTGTAACTACAGCTGGAATTTTCATATGCGTGCCTCTATGGCTTTCCTGTTAATTTGAGCTCGCAATTTCTCGTTGGGCATTAGGAAAGAACAATTGTCTGCCTTCTAAGGTGAAATCAGCAATCGCTTGTTGGCCTTCGTGGGAAGTAAGCCAGTCTGAAAATTGTTTGGCTTGATTAAATTTAATGTGTTGATGCCTTTCTGGATTTACCAGAATGATCCCATATTGGTTAAATAAAGGTGGGTCGTTTTCAAATAGTAAAGTAAGTTCGTCACGATTTTTAAACGATAACCAGGTGCCACGATCTGACATCGTGTAGGCATTCATGCCATTCGCGATGTTAAGTGTTGTACCCATTCCAGCACCTGCTTCGCGATACCATTCACCATTGTGCGAATCGATATCAACACCAGTGAGTTGCCAAAGTTCAAGTTCTTTTTTATGGGTTCCGCTATCGTCTCCACGAGAAACGAAAGGTACATTGCTATTACTGATTTGTTTAAAAGCATCTGCAGCTTTTTTTAGATCTTTAATTTTTGCGGGGTCGTTTTTAGGACCAATGATCACATAGTCGTTATACATGACATCACGACGTTCGATACCGAAGCCTTGTTGAATAAATTTTTCTTCAGAAGGTTTGTGATGTACCAAAATTATATCTGCATCACCTCGTTCACCTAATAGTAATGCACGCCCAGTACCCACTGCGATTACACGCACATCAATACCGGTTTTGTTCTTAAACTTCGGTACTAAATATTCCAATAAGCCTGAGTTATCGGTTGAAGTAGTAGAAGAAAGTGTAATAAACGTATCTTCCTCTGCATCGACAGTATTGATGCTGAGTAATAATAATAAAATTGCCAAAGTCCGTTTCATATTTATTTTTTTCCTATTAATAATTTCCCGGCGATAAAGTCTTGTGCAGTTTGCGTTTGTGCTTGTGTAAAAAATTCTTGTGCGAGAGTGTGTTCGACTAACTTCCCTTGATGAAAAAATAGTATATCGTTCGCGAGCCGGTGTGCCTGGCCTAAGTCATGTGTAGTCATAATTATTTTAGTACCTTGTTGGGCAATTGTCTCGATTAAACGTTCGATTACCGCAGTACCATTAGGGTCTAATTCTGCAGTGGGTTCATCAAGTAGCATTACTTTAGGTTGTAGAACCCAAGCACGGGCGATATTCAGGCGTTGTTGCTCGCCACCTGATAAAACCCTGGCATTACGCTCGGCCAGTGAGGCTAAACCAGTATCTTGTAGCGCAGTTGTAATCAGTGACTCATAGTTCGATTTATCAACATTGTGTAGTGACAATACATATTCAAGATTGGCGCGAACGCTGCGTCGAAGTAGGACTGGTTTTTGGAATATATAGGCCCGCCACGATTGCTGTGGTTGTGGAATATGCGAATTCCACTTTGCGTGACCTAGATGTGGTGTTTCTAAGCCATGTAATGCGCGCAACAATAAACTTTTACCAGCACCGTTTGGGCCAAGAATGACGGTTACATCATTAGACTCTATTGTTAAGCTCACATCATTTAATAATAGATTGCCTTTTTTAGCAATTTGCAAGTCGCTTACTTGTAGCGGTAATGCATTTACTTCGTTCATATTAGCTGTGGTATTGGTAAGCAGCATGCCGTGCACTCATAACAAAAGAAGTCACAATTAAAGAAATGGCAATTAAAATGATGCCGAGTGCAAGGGCGAGTTCGATGTCACCCTTACGTGTTTCGAGTGCAATTGCGGTAGTCATCACGCGGGTGGCATGATTGATATTGCCACCAACAATGAGTACGGCGCCTACCTCAGCAATGGCACGACCAAACCCTGCAAACACGCCTGTCATTAAGCTAAAACGTGTTTCCCATAATAATGTTTTCATCATGCGCGAGGATTTTGCGCCCAGCGCGCGTAGTTGCTCATGGTATTCATCATTCGCATCAAGAATGGTTTGACGAGTAAGTGCCGCAACGATGGGTGTGATTAAACAAATTTGTGCAATGATCATTGCAGTGGGAGTGAACAGTAGCCCTAATACTCCTAGTGGACCTGAGCGTGAAAGAAGTAGGTACACGACTAAGCCTACAACAACCGGCGGTAAGCCCATAAATGCATTCAGTAGGGCAACGATGAGTCCGCGGCCGTAAAACTTGTATAAGGCTAATGCAGCACCAAGGGGTAATCCGATTAAGCTTGCGATAAATACAGCTGTTAGACTCACGCGCAATGACAACCCAATGATTTCGAGCAAATCGGGATCAAGTTGAATGATGAGCTGTAGCGCTTTCGCAAAAGCTTGTGAAAAATCGTTCAAGAAAAATACCAGTCAGCTTGCCGTTAATTAACTAGCTTGCATGAATTTATTATTTAAAAGAATGATACCGAATTCGGTATCCGTGCAGCGCGCTATTTAGAGGTAATCTTTATTTAGCCTTTTTAAAACTATGGTTTTTTTACAGGCATTACGATATTGATTTCTTGGCTATCCAAATTTTCTTGATCCGTAGTGTCTAGATGTACCGTAACCGTTATTTCATCACCTGCCTTAAAGGCTGCTTTTGGTGTCATTAACATCAAGTGGTAACTACCTGGTTCTAATTTAAGCGAATCACCAGCCGGAATAGGCAAGTCTTTTTGACGGCGCATTTTTGCAATACCATTTTCAACAATGGTGCGATGTATTTCGACTACATTGAATTGTGCACTGTTTGCAGAGCTTAAAACGCGTGTTTGTTCAGTATTATTTTTGATCGTTACATAACCTGCCATCGCACTTGCATTAGGTGGGGCTTCGCGAATCCAAGCACCTTCAATGCTAAAGGGTTCTTGCTCAGATTGCTGACATGCTGTCAGAATGCTAAGTAATAAAATTGCAATAAAATGATACATGTAGGTATAAACAATTAATTTTTTGTGATAATAAATTAATAACTTCTATAATTATACTTAAAAGACCGATATATAGTTAATGCGTAGGTATTTGTTATGAACGAGAGTCCTGACGATCGAATTTATTCAGAAGAACATATCTGGTTGTTGATGGAAACGGATGAAGTTGCAACGATTGGGATAACAGAATACGCACAGTCGGAACTTGGTGATATTGTGTATGTAGAATTGCCTGAAGAAGGAAATATTTATCAAGCAGGACAACCTTGTGCAGTGGTGGAATCTGTCAAAGCGGCGAGCGATATTCATGCGCCTGTTGAGTGTAAAATCACCGAGGTTAATGAGGATTTAGTAGATTCACCAGAAATACTAAATGAAGATCCTTATGATGAAGGTTGGTTATGTAAAGTAGAAATACTAGATAAATCAGTAATTGACACATTATTGAATGCAAGCCAATATGACTCATTGGTTGAAAGTTAGTGCTTATCTTTTTTGCACTGAGTTAATTATAAAAAGCCATAGATTAAAATAATTCGGAGATAAAAATGGCAAAAATTACTTTGCAAGGAAATGAAATTCATACAAATGGAAACCTTCCAGAAATTGGCAGCACTGCACCTGATTTCGTATTAGTAAATAAAGATTTGGAAAATGTTTCTTTATCTTCTTTTCCTGGAAAGAAAAAGCTTCTTAGCATTGTTCCAAGTTTAGACACACCTGTTTGTGCAACTTCTACTAAAAAGTTTAATAATTATGCAAAAGTTCATGAGGACGTTGTTATTTTAGTGATCGCAGCAGATTTACCTTTTGCAATGTCGCGGTTTTGTAGTGCAGAAGGTGTTGAGAACGTTGTGCCACTTTCTATTATGCGCTCCGATGCATTTTCGCGTGACTATGGTGTGCTCATTGAAGATGGACCATTAGCAGGGATCACAGCACGCGCCTTACTCGTGTTAGACCAAGATAATTCAGTGATACATTCGGAACTAGTGAGTGAAATTGCGCATGAGCCAGACTACGATGCTGCGATGAAAGCACTGGATTAATCACGCTTAATCCAATCCTGGGTGTTCGACAATTTTCGCAATCGCATTTCTTGCGGATTGGGCTAATTCTTTTCTTTGCTGATGTTTGCTTTCTAGAGGTTTGCAGAAAGTAACTTCTGCAATCGTACGTTTGGCACACATAATTTCGAATGCGTGTCGAACTAAGTTGGGGTCTTCAACATAAGGTACGATTGGGTTGACTCGGGTCGAGTCCATGTCTTCTATTACCGGATAGCGTAGCGCGACAGGTTGTACCGGTGTTTCGGTTTCAATTGCTGCAGCAAATAAGCGTGCATGAAAAGTATGTATCGATGTACCGTCGGTTGTTTTGGCTTCTGGGAAAGAAGCTACACTGTGACCTGCTGTCAATTTCGTTTGCATGAGTTCGATCGCTTCTGCTGCACCATTTTTTGAGCCTCGATGTATAAACAAAGTACCTGCTTTGGCAGCCAGTGTTCCGATTACTGGCCAGTTGCGGATTTCTGCTTTGGATAAAAACGAAACCGGTAAAACAGAAGATATAATAATAATGTCTAGCCAAGAGATATGATTCGCGACGACGAACGCAGGAGAGTTTGCTGCTTTACCATGCTCTTCAATATCAATACCAATAATTTCAGCACTACGGTGCAACCATGTTTGAATGATTTTATGTTGTACTTCGGTTAAATCATGGCTCTGTGTGCCATGCAGTTTGGTATAGGATAAAAACAGTCCTTTAAATAGATGTGCAATTAAATGCAGCAGTCTGAATATTCCACGTAGAATACGCATGCTTAATGACTGGCACCATGAATGCTGGTTTGTGCGAGTATTTTTTGTAATTCTGAAAAGGTTTCTATAGGTGTCTCACATTGTGTACCACTGCAAACGTAAGCGGTTACACCTTCTTCGCTAGAAGTTTTGAATATCTTTTCTGCAATGGCATTTGGCAAGTTAATTTCGTTTGCATCGATAGAAAAAACCATACGCTGTGGAGCGTAACCATGATTGCAGGCTTCATACCATTTTGTTAAGGATTTTTTGTCTCCACGTAAAATTATAATTTGTGGTGGATGCAATTGTTCTTCATAGGCATGTAGCAAGCTAGTGTGTCCGAGAGGGGACTGACTGATCGCTTGCGCAGAAAATTGCAATGTGTGTTCAGCCGCTTCAATATATTTTGATTCTGCTAGCAGGTATCCTAAGCGTGCTAAGGCAAATGCAGCAATGCCATTTCCAGAAGGGGTGGAATCATCACTAATGGTTTTAGGTCGTTGAATCAATTGTTCGTGATCAATTGCGGTGAAATAAAATCCACCTACAGATGAGTCTTCAAACTGATCTAGAAGCACATTGGCAATTTCACAAGCCCAATTTAAATCTTCAGTATTCCAATGTGCCTGTAACATTTCTAATAAGGCATCTAACAAATATGCGTAGTCATCAAGATATGCATCTAAATGTGCGTTACCGTCTTTGTAGGTTGCAAATAAACGTTGGTTTTTCCACATTGTGTTGCGGATAAAGTCTAATGCACGCTTAGCAGAGGTAATGTAGTCATTATTATTGAGTGCACGGCCGGCAATTGCCATGCCACGGATCATTAAGGCATTCCAGCTGGTAAGAATTTTTTCATCACGTCCAGGTCGAATTCTTTTTTCACGTATAGCAAAAAGTTTTGCCTTTGCATTGTCATTAAGCTGATTAAACTCAACTGAACTGATAGATTGTTCTTCGCATATTTGTTTTTCAGTTTTAAAAGTATGTAAGTGGTAGCTGCCTTCAAAATTAGCCGCGCCGTCAAAACCAAAATGCGGAGCAAAGATGGCATATTCATCGGGAGTTAGAATGTTTTGAACTTCAGTGCGATCCCACACGTAGAATTTGCCTTCCGTTCCTTCCGAGTCTGCATCAAGTGTCGAATAGTAACCGCCTTCTGGTGATTGCATTTCACGCACTAGCCATTGCGTGATGCCTTCACAGGTGCGTTTAAATTGTTCTGAGTAATTTAAAGAAAATGCTTGGGCATATAATGCGAGTAGCGGCCCATTGTCATACAGCATTTTCTCAAAGTGAGGTATCATCCAATATTGGTCGACAGAGTAGCGACTGAAGCCACCCCCGAGATGATCATAAAGTCCACCTGCGGCCATTTTTTCTAAACTAAAGATTGCAGCGTGCAAAGCACGAAGCTTATTCTCGTCGTTAATTTTATGTTAGAGCGTAATAACGCAGCAATCTTTCGATATTGCTAGGATGTGGAAACTTAGGGGCATTGCCAAAGCCTCCATGTTCTGCATCAAATGCTTGTTCTAAATGCTCTGTGCAGGTATCTAAAATATTTGCTGATAAATCCATCTGCGTGAAAGCAGGCTCATAGATATTTTGCAGTGCAGTGTGCATAGATTGATTTTGTGTGGTGATTTCACCGCGGCGATTTTGATAAAAATCTGATATGTGATGCAGTAGTTCTTTAAAAGAAGGCAGTCCATGGCGCGGTGTGTCTGGGAAATAGGTACCACCAAAAAATGGCATTTGATCTTCAGGAGTTAGAAACATGGTGAGTGGCCAACCACCCGAACGTTGTGTTAATAAGTATTGGGCAGTTTGATAAATTTTATCGATATCAGGACGTTCTTCACGATCAATTTTAATATTGATGTAAAGCTCATTCATAATTTTAGCTGTAGCTTCATCCTCAAACGACTCATGCGCCATCACATGACACCAGTGACATGCGGAATAACCTATCGATAATAAGATAGGTTTTTTTTCATCTTTTGCACGTTGTAATGCGGCTTCACACCATGGATACCACTCAACGGGGTTTTCGGCATGTTGTAGTAAGTATGGACTGGTTTGGTCGGCAAGATGATTTTTACTGTTTGTCATTAGTTATGGCCCGAAAGTGATGTTCAATTTTTATACATTTTTTTGTTGGTTACTAAGTCAGTCTAACTGTTGTTATAGTGTAAGTATGCTTACTTTTCCTGAAATCGATCCAGTTATTTTTGCAATCGGCCCATTAAAACTTCGTTGGTACGGTTTGATGTATGCCGTGGGTTTTTTAGGGTTTTGGATCATCGGACGTGTTCATGCAAAAAAACAGCATACCGTAGCGAAGCCTAATGACGTTGGTGATATTTTATTTTATGGCATGCTAGGTGTGATATTGGGCGGGAGGATTGGTTCCGTTCTGTTTTATAACTTTTCATTATTTTTAGAAAACCCACTTTACTTGTTTAAAATTTGGGAAGGAGGCATGAGCTTCCATGGTGGCTTGATTGGTGTGATTGTTGCGCTATGGCTTTACCAACACAGTAAGGGTTATGGGTTTTACGACTTTGTGATTTTGTAGCTCCAATGGTACCGATTGGCTTGGGTGCTGGGCGCATTGGCAACTTCATCAATGGAGAGCTGTGGGGGCGGGTGACAGATGTTCCGTGGGCTATGGTATTTCCACACGCAGGTGATATGCCACGCCATCCTTCGCAACTTTATCAAGCATTTTTAGAAGGATTGGTAATGTTTATCGTCCTTTGGGTATTTGCACAAAAGTCACGTCCTATCGGGGCAGTATGTGGTCTATTTATACTTCTTTATGGGGTTTTCCGTTTCGCAATAGAATTTGTACGCCAACCCGATGCACATTTAAATTTCATTGCTTTTAATTGGCTTACCATGGGGCAATTACTGTCCTTACCGATGATACTTGTTGGTATTGTTACGATGTGGTTGGCATATAATAAATTTGGTTACGCATCAGAAAATAGCTAGAAAAATAATTTATGCAACAATACTTAGAACTATTACACCATGTAATGAAACATGGTGTAGATAAGGATGATCGTACTGGTACCGGTACGGCGTCAGTATTTGGTTATCAAATGCGTTTTGATTTGCAAAATGGTTTCCCTCTACTTACTACTAAAAAACTACATCTCAAATCTATTATTCATGAGTTACTTTGGTTTTTGCGTGGCGAAACAAACGTTTCATATTTGCATAAAAATGGGGTTTCAATCTGGGACGAATGGGCAGATGAAAATGGTGAATTAGGACCGGTGTATGGCTCGCAATGGCGCAGTTGGCGAAGTGCAAGTGGTGAAACTATAGACCAAATCAGCCAACTAATTGAAGACTTAAAAGAAAACCCTTTGTCTCGAAGGCATATCGTCAGTGCTTGGAACGTAGGCGAACTTGATAATATGGCATTACCGCCTTGCCATGCATTTTTTCAGTTTTATGTGGCACAAAATAAACTTTCATGCCAGCTATACCAACGTAGTGCAGATGTATTTTTAGGCGTACCATTTAATATTGCTTCTTATGCATTGCTATTGCTAATGGTGGCACAAGTTACAGGTTATCAAGCTGGTGAGTTTATACACACTTTTGGTGATGTGCATTTATATAACAATCATATCGAGCAAGCGCAAAAGCAACTCAGACGCACTCCTTATGCATTACCACATATGCATATAAACCCAGATGTGAAATCTATTTTTGATTTTAAATATGAAGATTTCGAATTACAGAATTATCAATGTCATGAACATATCTCTGCACCTGTAGCAGTATAAGTTACTTCATTAATGGAAATTGCAGTTATTGTCGCGATGACTCCACAAGGTCTCATCGGAAAAGACAATCAAATCCCTTGGCATTTGCCAGCTGATCTACAACGCTTTAAAAAAATTACTATGGGAAATCCCATTATTATGGGACGTAAAACGTTTGAATCATTACCAGGTTTATTACCGGGCCGCCAACACATTGTACTCACACGTAATCCAAACTATTCTGCAGAAAGTTGTGATGTAGTAACAAACTGGTCGCAGATCGAAAAATTAGTCGACGATAAAGCTTTCGTAATTGGCGGTGCAGATATTTATAAATATGCACTTTCTATTGCAAAGTACCTATACATAACTATCGTATATGCAGACCTAGAGGGGGATACATATTTCCCCGACTGGGACAAAAAAGAATGGCGGGAGATTGAGCGGCAATTTCGTAAGAAGGATGATAAAAATAATTATGATGTAGAAAATATTACATACCAGCGTATTTAATAGTCTATAAATTTCATTCTCAGGTTCTAGGAATTTCTTTCTTCGCCTCGCAGTTTAATTGGTAAATAGTCAAACTTTCAGGCTCAATTTTTATTGCGGTTAGTTGTCCTCCCCATAAACAACCCGTATCTGTAGAAATGATATTGTGTTCATGTTTGTGGCCCAGCGTTGACCAATGGCCAAATACAATAGTGGTATTTTGACTTTTGCGCGATGGAATTTCATACCATGGTTTCATGCTTGCTCTCTGAGTTCCGGGCGTGCCTTTTTCAGTAAAGCTCATGACACCGTTATCATTGCAATATCGCACTCGTGTCATGAAATTAGTGATGGTTCGCAAGCGATTCCAACCTTTGAGTCTTCCATCCCATTGATTCGGTAAGTCTCCATACATGTTAAATAGAAAATCTTTGTATTTTTTTGATTGCAAAGCATTTTCAACTTCTTTGGCATAACGCAATGCGTCTTTTATGCTCCATTGTGGAGCTAACCCAGCATGTACCATGGCGAATTTAAGTGCTTTGTTGTAACGAATTAGTGATTGTTTTCTCAGCCAGTGCACTAACTCACCAATGTCTTCCGCTTGTAACGCAGTGTGCAGGCTACTACCCGTTTGAATGTCTTTAGCGCCTGCGTGAGCGGCGAGTAAATGCAAATCATGATTTCCCAAAACAGTAACCGCAGAATTGCCGAGTGATTTTACCCAACGTAGCGTTTCGATAGATTTTGGTCCGCGATTGACTAAATCGCCTACAAACCATAGCTGATCTTTTTTAGGATTAAATGCGATGTAATCAACAAGTTCTAGCAACTCATCGAAGCAGCCTTGTACATCACCAATTACATAAGTAGTCACTTAAAAATTACATCCAGCAAAAAGTTTAGAATATTTTGGTAGGTGAAAACTTAAGTAAACTGTATTGAAGATCACATAAGTTCAAAAAGCACTGATTTTATTCTGAGACTAGGCAAAATAATATTTCGAAAACGGAGTTTACTCATTAGTAAATGAGTATAAGAAATATTATTTTAACGAAGTATTCGGGATAAATCAGGGTTTCGTTAATGTAAAACGCGTGGTGCAGCTAAAGTAAAAGGATCAATCGGCGCATCAAACTCAGTGCCATCATCCGCAATCATTTGGTAGCTACCTTGCAT
>CBDCTA010000004.1:0-149451 GCA_965221955.1 Gammaproteobacteria bacterium
ACAAGCAAACCTGCTCTAGTTTATTCAATCTCTTTTTATGTAGGCTATGAATACGAATATCCAAGCAATGATAAATGAGATACCACCAAAAGGTGTGATCATTCCTAGCTTTGTAATTCCACTAAGGCTAAGTGCATAAAGGCTGCCAGAAAATATAACGATCCCAAGCAACATTAAATAGACAGCCACTTTTAACATTTTAGATTGTGGGTATTGTTTGATTAACAGTCCTAGCACAATAAGGCCTAGTGCATGGTACAAGTGATAGTCCACAGCAGTACCGAATACAGTAAGCATATGAGCGCTTAATTTATTTCGCAGTGCATGTGCTGCAAAAGCACCAAAGATAATTGCCAGCACAGCGTTGCCAGCACCAAAAAGGATCGCTAATCTAGACATAGTTTTGATTTTGCCTGAATTTACTTGTTGGTAGGAGAATATTTACGATGCCTTCATTTGATACCGTTTCAGAGGTGGATGCACATGAGTTAACCAATGCGATTGATCAAGCCAATCGTGAAATCTCCAACCGTTATGATTTTAAAGGTTCAGACGCGAAAGTTGTGCAGGAAGAAGTGAATTTACGTCTTGAGGCTCAGTCTGAATTTCAGCTCGATCAAGTCTTTGATATTTTGATTACTAAAATGGCAAAACGAGGCATTGATGTCTTGTGCTTAGAGCGAAGCAAGGTTGAAGAAGCTAATATGCGTGCTAGGCAGCAAATTATGCTTCGTCAGGGGATTGATAAAGAGGTTGCTAAGAAGATGGTGAAGCTAATTAAGGATTCGAAAATTAAAGTACAAACTGCCATTCAGGGGGAGAAATTGCGTGTTACAGGAAAAAAACGTGATGACCTCCAAAACGTCATGTCGTTACTTAAAGAAGCAGAACTGGGTATACCTTTGCAATTTAATAATTTTCGGGATTAGGAGAGACTAGTTTAGATAATTTAAATATCTAATTAATATTTATTAATTTACTGGTTCCAAAATTAGGGAGAGATTGCAAAATACCTCTTTGTATTTTGCCCTTCGGGCCATCGCATAAAGCGATGTCCAAAATCGTTCCATACAATTTTGTCGAACCTAAGGCTCGAGTTCTCGATCCGCAGATATAAAAAAAGGCAATAATGCCCTTTTTTTATATCTGGCGGAGAGGGAGGGATTCGAACCCCCGGACCCTCGCGAGTCAATGGTTTTCAAGACCACCGCATTCGACCACTCTGCCACCTCTCCGAATCAGCGGGCTAGCATACCTGAAGGGCATAGGGAACTGCTATACCTTGAAGTGTCTAAATATTTAGATTATTTGGGCTTGAATTAGCCAAAAATACCATTATGTTAAGAACATAACGTTATACATATCAATTAGGAGCAATTCATTCATGAGTGATTCTCAATTTTCTACAAAAAATGTAGTCCGCGAGAGTGCTTTATCCACCAATAAAGTCTTACGCAACACCTATGCACTGTTATCAGCGACACTTATTTTTAGTGCCGTGATGGCAATGACGTCTACCATGATGCATGTTGGTTATGGGGCAAGTTTAGCGTGCTCATTCGGTGCTTTGGCACTAATTTGGTTTGTGTTGCCTCGTACAGCTAATTCTGGGGCAGGTATTGCAGTGGTTTTTGCTTTTACCGGTTTACTTGGGTTTGGGTTGGGGCCAATACTTAACCACTATCTCAGTATGGCCAATGGCGGTGAATTAATCGCAACTTCTATGGGTGGTACAGCAATTATATTTCTTGGCCTGTCAGGCTATGCATTAACGACTCAGCGTGATTTCAGCTTTTTAGGTGGGTTTCTTTTTGCAGGCTTGATAGTTGTTTTGCTTGCAGCTTTTGCGGGCCTTTTTTTGCAAATGCCAGGATTATGGTTAGCGATCAATGCAGCTGTAATATTGATCTTTAGTGGCTTCATCTTATTTGATACGAGCCGAATCATTAATGGTGGAGAAACGAACTATATTCTTGCTACAACAGGGATATTTTTAAGTATTTATAATATTTTTACTTCACTGCTTCATTTATTAGGTTTTGCTAACGATTAATTTTTATTTCTTAAAGTAAAACTAAATGAGCGGGCTAAATATTGGTTATGCGCTACTCATAGTAGCGCTAATCATCTTCATTTTTCCTGCTGCAAAGTATTGGTTGAAAAATAGCCCAAAGGCTGAAAAAGGTGACTGGCAAGCATTTCTCTTTCCCATAGCGATGGTAATTGCATTTGTAGGATTACTGATGATGCTCGTGAGTCGTTAATAATTTTTTCTTAAATCATATAAAGCTTCTCGATTGAGAGGCTTTTTTTATAGCATTTGGAAATGTGTAAGCATTTTGTTTTTCGTTTTAAGGTCGGGTAGGGAGCCTGTAAGAGCTCCCATATTCTCATCCATATGGTCCGTTCGGGATGTGGCCGGAATGGCTACGGTAACCGCAGGGTGCGAAAGAATAAATTTTAAGAAATATTGTGCCCAATTCTTACAATCAAATTCTTTTGCTAAATCAGGAAGAGGTTGGTTTATAATTTTATTAAATAATCTGCCGCCATCGAATGGGCGGTTAATGATTACAGCAATCCCTTTATCCGCCGCCAGGGGCAGCAAATAATTTTCTGCTTCAGAATGAGTAATGTTATAAGTAAATTGGACAAAATCTAAAGGCTCGGTTTGCATGATCTTGATGAAATCATTATGTCTTCGTCCGTGAGATGTAGTAATTCCTAGATAACGAATACGTCCTGATTCTTTCCATTCGCGTAATGTTTTTAAATGTGTTTTCCAATCTAATAAGTTGTGTATTTGCATTAGGTCAAATTGATTAAATCCCCATAGCTCTAGAGATGCTTTCATTTGTTGAATGCCTAACCACTCACCTGGGGTCCAAACTTTTGTGGCCGAAAAAAGACTGTTTGGTGGTTTTAGTTGCTCAAAGCATTTGCCGAGTACCGCTTGTGCCGAACCATACATGGGTGATGAATCAATCATTCCGCCGCCATGCGAAAAGAAGTGGCGCAACACTTCAGTGCGTTGTGAAATAATGGAGTTTTTTGTGCCTACATCAAAAGTGATCCAAGTACCCATTCCCACGCATGGAATAGCTTCATTGCTAAAGGGTATTTGACGTGTGTGAATCGATGCAGGTTTAGAAATACCAAGCGATGGTACGGCAAGTAATGTAGTACTTGCGGCAGTTGTGAGCAGAAATTCACGACGACGCATGGTCGTGAAATTATATCAATATTTTACTGTTGGTTTTCTTTTTCGGGGAATAGCAATTCAAAGACTTCATCTTTTACATGGGCTTCATCGACTTCGATTTTAGCAACACGTCGATCAGGGAGATGCCGACGTTCTGTTCTTACACAGATTCCATTGCGTGTAATAATTGGAAATTGAGCACCTTGCATGGAAGTGCGGCGATCGTTATGGTTGCGCCTTTCCAAAGGATTAATTTCGTTCATTTCATTCCCTAAAATAACTATTAATGATGTTATTATTTTTGTAGTAATACCCTACCTAAAATAGGCCTACATATTTTGTGATGCATTTCGCATTATTGTTGAATTAGCAACATGGACTATATGTATTTATCAATTAAAACAACTATTTATTAAATATTCTTAAGGTAAAAAGCTCCCATAATGCATGATCTTTTAATAACAAATTGTAAACTTGTAAATGAAGCCGCTATCAAAGAATGTGACATTTTGATAGCAAATGAACGTATCGAAAAAATAGCTGCAGATTTACAGAATACTGATGCTAGACGCGTAATTGATGCGCAAGGCAAGTACGTCATACCAGGCATGATTGATGATCAGGTGCATTTCAGAGAGCCTGGGTTGACCTATAAAGGTGATATTGCCACGGAATCTTTAGCAGCCATCGCCGGTGGCATTACCAGTTTTATGGATATGCCTAATGTTAAGCCTCCGACTTTAACCTTGGAGCTACTGGATCAAAAATATGCCGCAGCAAAACAACGAGCGCGTGCAAATTATGCGTTCTATATGGGTGCTAGTAACGATAACCTCGAAGTTCTAAAGCAAGCTCCTGTAGATCGAGCATGTGGTATTAAAGTATTCATGGGGGCCTCTACAGGCAATATGCTTGTTGATGATGACGATGTTCTGGATGCAATATTTAAGCATGCCCCAGTACCCATTATTACTCACTGTGAAGATTCACCATTGATCAATGAGAATTTAAAAAAGTATCAACAAGAATATGGGGATGACATACCAATTGAACTTCATCCCATTATACGTTCTGAAGAAGCCTGTTATCGTTCTAGTTCAAAAGCGGTTGAGTTAGCCAAAAAACATGGCACGCAGCTACATATTTTGCACTTAACCACTGCAAAAGAACTTGAGTTATTTGAGAAAGGGCCAGTTGATAATAAAAACATAACTGCAGAAGTGTGTGTGCATCATTTGTTTTTTAATGATAAAGACTATGCAGTGAAGGGTTCATTAATTAAATGTAATCCTGCGGTTAAAACTCAACATGATCAGCAAGGTTTGCTTCAAGGGGTGCTTGAAGATCGTATAGACATCATTGCAACCGATCATGCACCACACACTTGGGAAGAAAAGCAGGGCAATTATATGACCGCGCCGGCCGGTTTGCCGTTGGTACAGCACGCATTAATAAGTGCTTTGGAACATGTGCATGATGGTATTTTTAGCATAGAGAAAGTTGTTGAAAAGACAAGTCATAATGTTGCATTGCGATTTGCAGTAGCGGAGCGAGGCTTTGTGCGTGAAGGTTATTATGCTGATTTAACTATTATCGATTTTGATAAGCCTTTTAGTGTTAATAAACAGAACGTATTGTATAAATGTGGTTGGTCGCCGTTTGAGGGTTATCAATTTAGGTCCAGCATTGATAAAACAATCCTGAATGGTGAAGTAGTATATGAAAATGGTGAAGTTATTGATGCTCCAATATTTGGTAAACCATTAACATTTGACCGCTAGTAAAAATTGAGTGCTAATGAAATGAAATTACTTTTAATTCATATAATATTTTTAATTATTGCGTTATTAATTGCATTTGTATTATTTCCATTGGACCAAGTGTATTTTGATCATCAGCCTGTAGAAAAAGTTAAGCAATATTATCAGGATGCGTTTGCATTTGAATCGAGCAAAGCTTGGAAAATTGTGTTCACATGGTTTTTAGGTTTGTCTTGTGGCCGTTTAATGGTAAGAGCATTAAATAACAATAAAAATACAACTAAACCTGCCAATATAAAAAAGGGTTCAGATTTATAATTGAATTCTGTTGGTTTCACTACAAGTCGTGTTGGCATTTTATTCGTCTGCATGGGCAATATATGTCGATCTCCTACTGCTCATGGTGTATTTCAAAACCTTGTGGAGCAAAGCGGTCTAGCTAAACATATAACTATAGATTCAGCAGGCACACATTCTTATCATATTGGTAAAAAGCCCGATTCACGTGCACTAAAGTATGCGGCAAAACGTGGTTACGATTTGTCTAATTTACGCGCACGCCAGGTTGAGCAATCAGATCTCGAAAAATTTGATTATGTACTTGCGATGGACAGCGAAAATTATATGGATTTGTTAGGGCAATCTAAACCAGAGCAACAAGTAAAAATTAAATATTTTTTAGAATTTATATCGGATGCAAGCTCTATCGATGTACCTGACCCATATTATGGTGGAGACAAAGGTTTTGAGCTCGTGTTGGATTTAGTTGAGGAAGCAAGCAAGGGTTTGCTTTCTTACCTTAAAGATACTTACTTATAATTTGACTCACTTGGCGAACACCGAGTGAGCCTGATTATCTGAATCTCAATTTATTAAGGGTTCGCACTAGAACGATCAGAAGAGCCGCTGGAAGGTTTTGCTGCTACATTAGAATCCGTTTTTGGTTTTGATGCGGAATGGTGTTTACCATTATGACGATTGCGGTTGGCTTTACGCCCATTGTCACTTCTGCGTCGATTAGGACTATTGTTACGTCGTCTGTTGCTGCCACCAGAACGGTTACGTCGATTATTTTCACGATAACCACGAGACCGTTTTCGATTGCGATTTTGGCTCGTTTGTTTATTTGTATTTTCTTCAGCTTTATTGCCTGCAAGCCAAGCAAAAAAGCGAGCAAATAGACCAGGTTTACTACTGGTAGCTTTTTTTGCTTGTTGTGGTGTGGGTGCAGGAGCTTCAGCATTTATCGACTTCACTGCAGGCTGTTCTGCAGCAATTGGTGCAGGTTTATGCAAGTTTAGTTCAGTTTCTTGTTGTGGAATGAGTTCGTAACTTGGTTTGTTAACAACTTCTTTTCCCTCATCACGCGTTCGCTCTACATTAAAATGTGGAGTCTCTAAATTTGGGTCAGGTACAATAATAATTTGTACACGATGCCGTGATTCAATTTCACCAATGTTGGTGCGTTTCTCATTTAACAAGAAGCTAGTAACGTCAACAGGTAGTTTGGCAGTTACGGTTGAGGTTTTTTCTTTTAACGCTTCTTCTTCGATTAGGCGAAGCACACCTAAAGCCAACGACTCAATGCTACGAATCGTTCCATGGCCGGTACAGCGTGGACAAACAATTTGACTGGATTCTTCAAGCGAAGGGCGCAATCTTTGTCGAGACATTTCGAGTAAACCGAATCTTGAAATTCGACCTACTTGTACGCGAGCGCGATCTATTTTTAATGCTTCACGTAATCGATTTTCCACTTCACGTTGGTTTTTGTTTGCCATCATGTCAATAAAATCGATCACGATTAGGCCGCCTAAATCACGTATGCGTAATTGTCGTGCAATTTCATCGGCTGCTTCTAAGTTTGTATGTGTTGCAGTCTCTTCGATATCACTGCCCTTAGTGGCTCTAGCAGAGTTGATATCAATAGAGATCATTGCTTCAGTATGATCAATGACAATTGACCCACCAGAAGGTAGTGAGACTTCACGGTCAAATGCCGATTCAATTTGCGATTCAATCTGGTAACGATTAAACAAAGGAACAGTATCTTCATATAACTTAAGTTTACTTAAGTTATGCGGCATAACTTGTTCAATGAATTTTTTTGCATCATTGAATACTTCAGTGTCGTCAATAATGATTTCACCAATATCGTCACGTAAGTGATCACGCAGCGCGCGAATAATGACATTGCTTTCTTGGTAAATAAGAAAAGGTTTGTCATGTGTGTCAACCGCATTATTAATTGCGCGGTAAATTTGTTCGAGATAATTTAAATCCCACTGCAACTCTTCAGCTGTTCGGCCAACACCTGCTGTGCGCACGATGGCACCCATACCTTTTGGTATTTCTACTTCTGATAGCGCTTTACGCACATCTTCGCGTTCTTCACCTTCAATGCGACGTGAAACACCGCCCGCTCTAGGATTATTTGGCATCAACACCAAATAACGTCCTGCTAGACTAATAAAAGTAGTAAGAGCAGCACCTTTAGTGCCACGTTCTTCACGTTCTACTTGGACAACGATTTGTTGTCCTTCAGATATCTGATCTTTTACTGAAAAACGCTCTCCTGAATTCTCAGAATCACTAAAGTATTCACGAGAAATATCTTTGAAGGGTAGGAAACCGTGTCGTTCAGAGCCGAAATCTACAAATGCAGCTTCTAGGCTTGGTTCAATGCGAGTGATAACACCCTTATAGATGTTATCTTTCTTTTGGTTTCGGGATGGAAGTTCTATATCGAGATCGTAAAGTCGTTGTCCATCGACCATGCCAACACGTAGCTCTTCTTGCTGTGTAGCATTGATTAAAATTCTTTTCATGTTTAAATCTGTCCAAAGTCGTTATCCTTCGTACCTGTTTCGGTATACAAACGTCCGCATCACTACCAAACCAACTATCCTGATTGGCAAAACGAGTAGGCGTGAGTGATAGTTCGGCGATGAAGGGCCGAAGGAAATAAAAAATTGTGTAGAAAATTGTCATTATGTTTCTTATGAGCATCTATATGGCTTAAGCCGTATATAGTGCTTTAAACTGTACGTTTCACGGCTGTTTGCCATGAAAAGTAGAAATTCATGTCGCGCAAAAGAGGATTATTGATTCTAATCTACTTATTTGTAGAGCCTAGATTTAATAGGGCTTTTTCACGCAGTGCGCTAAAATTAAGCCTCTGCTTAACTGCACACTCCAGACTATATCAATCTAGGCCATGGGCAGCAAATTCTTAACTTGTCGTTTTTATTGGGATTATTCAATGGCCGGTCAAATGGTCAATGGTTTGTCATGAATGGTTATATCAAAAACATAAGTGCGACTAGAGAAGGTCAGCGTATTGATAACTACTTATTCACGCAGTTAAAGGGCGTTCCTAAGGGTCTTATTTATCGTTTATTGCGTACGGGAAAAATTCGCGTGAATGGTAAATGTGTCAAACAAACGTACCGCTTACAGGTGGATGATGAGGTTAAAATTCCTAAAATCAGATTATCGGATAATCAACCGGCAAAGATCAGTGAAGCAATTAAAAAAACAAATTAATGATTCGATCATTTACGAAGACCAAGAAATTATAGCAATTAATAAGCCAGCAGGTTTGGCGGTACACCCAGGTTCAAAAGTCTCCTATGGTGTGATTGAAGTGATGCGAGCACTCCGCCCTAATGCTGAGTTTTTAGAATTAGTACATCGTTTAGATAGGGAAACCAGTGGTTGTTTGCTAATTGCAAAAAATAAAACGGCTTTGAATCTGCTACATGAGTTGCTAAAAAATTCGGATATTGAAAAGAACTATTTTTTGTTGGTTAAAGGTGAATGGGACTTGGGTGAGAAAGTTGTCGATACACCGCTGCAAACGAAAGGCCAGAATGCTGAGGTGGATGATGGAAAGAATCGTTTCAAACAAGCTCATACTATATTTAAACCTGTTGAATATTATGAAGGTTTTACATTATTAAACGCACAAATTAAAACCGGCCGTACTCACCAAATTCGCATTCATGCTGCACAGCTAGGATTTCCAGTTGTAGGGGATTCAAAGCACGGTGATTTCGCGTTCAATAGAGTATGCAAAAAAATGGGCTTAAAACGCATGTTTTTACACGCAGCAGAACTGTCATTTCAACTCAAAAGCCATTCTGAACGAATAAGCATTAATGCACCTATGAGCGATGAACTAAAGCGCTTTCTTGAAGGTCTAGATTCACGAAAGGGTGATTTGCCAAATTGAGTGGATTTGATTTCCAATAGTCGATGAGGTTTACTGAAAGCTAATATTTCAAGCAAATTGCTATTATCTAATATTTTGAGTACGAGTCAGTATGGAGCCAAAAATCAATCTAGATAAAATTTCCAGCGAAGATCGTTCTGCTTCAAATTGGGAGCGTGAAGCGATTGTAAATTTAGCGCAAGCAGGCCTTAAAGAACAAAGGCGAGCACGTCGATGGGGAGTGTTCTTTAAATTACTTGGCTTTGCTTACGTGACTTTATTTTTAATTGGCATGCTCGCACCTCATTTAGGAAATTTGTCAGGCACTAAACAGCATACAGCCCTAGTAGAACTCTCGGGTGTAATTGCGGATGGTGAAGAAGCGAGTGCTGATAATGTGGTTTCAGGTTTGCGTGCGGCGTTTGAAAGTAATAATTCTGCAGCGGTAATTCTTAGAATTAACAGTCCAGGCGGTAGCCCTGTACAAGCAAGTTACATTAATCGAGAAATTAAGCGTTTGCGTGAAATACACGAAGATAAACCTATTTACGCAGTAGTCACAGATATCTGCGCATCAGGTGGTGTGTTTGCAGCCGTAGCCGCCGATAAAATTTATGCAGATAAGGCGAGCATCGTAGGTTCTATTGGTGTGCGTATGGATGGCTTTGGTTTTGTCGATGCAATTGAAAAATTAGGCATTGAACGAAGGTTAATGACTGCGGGTGAACATAAAGGCATATTAGATCCGTTTCAACCTGAGAATGAATTTGAAAAACAACATGTACAATCACTTTTGGATGAAATCCATCAGCAATTTATTGATATTGTAGTAGAGGGGCGAGGAGATAAGCTGACTAAAGATAAAAACATGTTTAGTGGTTTATTTTGGACAGGCGAGCAAGCACTTGAATTAGGTTTAGTAGACGGGTTTGGAAGTGCAAGCTATGTTGCAAGAGAAGTGATTGGTGTGGAAGATATTCAAGACTACACTTTCCGCGAAGACGTTTTCCAGCGATTTGCAAAACGATTGGGAACCGCAATGATGAAGCCGATTGAACAAGCATTGAATTATCCTGTATTACGTTAGGTGTGAGTGCAGGGACGCACGAATATGAGATGCGTCTTGGATGACGCGAACAAATTAGAGTTAGGTGATATCAAATAACGTGCAGGTTGGGAAATTCAAATCAGAATATTAAAATGACTGCTAACGACCCAAAGCAGACATTTTAGTGGTGTAATAAAGTCAGATCGAATTTGATGGCTTACTATATTTTTAAAATTGCAATAACAACGGTATTAATAGTTGCCATCGCAGAAATTGCAAAACGTAGCTCACTTTATGGCGCACTATTAGCATCTGTACCATTAGTTTCAGTTTTAGCTATGATCTGGCTATATATTGATACTAAAGACGCTACAAAAGTAAGCACGCTCGCAACAAGTGTGTTTTGGCTGATATTACCGTCACTAGCATTATTTGTGTCTTTACCACTTCTATTAAAACAAGGAATAAACTTCTATACTAGTATCAGTATAGCTATTGGGCTTACAGTCGTCTGTTATGCAACATTGCTTTTAATTTTGAATCAATTTGGCATCAAGTTATGATCGCTATTGATCGAAAGCAGGCATTTAATTATCGAAGAACTCTAGTCCGAAGCAACCTTCCTGTTGTAAGTCTTATTTGCACATCTTTGTGATAACAAATAATATTAGTGTTTAAGTGCCTCATCCTTAACCTAAAGCTTTGTAAGTAGATCAAACCCTTCGGCTTGTAACATCGAAGTTAATTTTATTAACGGTAATCCAATCAATGCGCTTGGGTCATCACCTTGCATTTTTTTAAATAATGCAACACCTAAACCTTCGGCTTTAAAACTTCCCGCACAATCATAAGGTTGGTCTTTTTCTAGATAAGCATTGATTTGTTGGTCCGTTAAATTGCGAAAAGTGACTTGAAAGGTTTCGAAGTCTACTTGTTCAGTGTTAGTTTCAGAATTTATGACGCACACACCAGTATAGAAAATTACTATTTTACCGCTAGAGTTTTTTAGTTGTTGAAAAGCGGCTTCTGGTGTATTTGGTTTGATAATAATTTTTTCATCTAACACCGCACATTGATCAGAACCAATAATTAAAGCGGGTTTTTGGTTTGTTTTAATTTTTGATGATACCGCTTGTGCTTTTTCCAATGCTAAACGAGAAACATAGTTTGATGCAGATTCATTAGGTTTTATGGATTCGTCTATATCTGGCGCTACACACTCAAAATCTGTGATCAGAGGTTTTAGTAATTTTTTTCGGTAGGAAGAGCTGGAGGCTAAGAAAATGTTCATTTTTATACTAATCTGTATGTCAATTTCAGCTAAAGTGAATAATGAAGCTTCTAAAGTTCTTTCGTATACTTGGTCTGAGGTTTTTAAAATATGCCACACCCAGAATTAGAATTGTTGCCAACTCGCTTTGACCCCGAGAACTTTGCCGACCATGCTACAGAGCTAAATGGCTTGGTTGCGATTCGGGCGATGCACCGCCTGCAAGCGAATATCTTATCTGCAGGTCCTATGGTAACCGTTAAGCTTCAATTTTCGCGAGGGTTATACGGATACCCGCAAGCGATAGGAATAGCCAGTATTAAGGTTTGTGTACGTTGTGAAAGGTGTCTGGATGAGGTGGAATTGGTGCTTAACGCTGAGATCAATGTACTAATTAAACCTGACTCTGATCACTTGCCTGGCGATGGTGATAACCTTGAGACAAGCCCTGAATTCCATGAATATGACGGGAAAAGCTTGACCTTATCAGACTTAATTGAAGAGGAGCTCCTCCTCTCACTACCCTTAGTCCCTAGACATAAGGATATTTCATTATGTAACCAAGATATGGTAGCTTGGCTCGCCTCAAATGAAGCCTCGGAAGAGGGGCAAGGAGAGGTTACTGTCGAAAGGGCAGAAAACCCATTTGCTATACTTAAGCGCTGAATAGTTTGGAGAACCATAATGGCGGTACAAAAGAGTAAAAAGACTCGATCGAAAAGAGATATGCGCAGGTCACACGATGGCTTGTCAACTGCGGCTCTATCTATTGATGGAACCACGGGTGAAACGCATCTACGTCATCATGTTACCCCTGACGGATATTATCGTGGACGTCAAGTGATTGTGACACCAGATGAGTATGAAGAAGACGAAGAGTAGTACTTCGTCTTTTTTAAATCGTTCGCGTTTACTTTTTATAATTATCTCGTTCTACAAAGCTTAATTTATCTAGTTCGTTCGTTTTAACCTTAAAGTTTAATTGACACCTTAGTGACAAATTTAACCATTTCACTAGATGCAATGGGTGGTGATTTTGGGCCTGCGGTGGTGGCTAAAGCGGCTGCTGGATTTCTTGAACAGCATAAAGATGTTTCCCTTATCTTAGTAGGTGACCAGGATGCTATTAATAATGAGCTTGCTAAACTCAATATTCAAACGTATGAACGTTTAAAAGTTCGTCATGCAAGCCAACAGGTGGAAATGGATGAGCCACCTTCACAAGCGTTACGTAACAAAAAAGATTCTTCCATGCGTGTGGCAATTAACCTAGTTAAAGAAGGTATAGCTGATGCCGCGGTAAGTGCAGGAAATACTGGTGCACTGATGGCTACAGGGCGTTATGTATTAAAAACCTTACCTGGAATCGATCGACCTGCTATTACAAGTTTGATGCCTTCTATGCAAAGTAAAACTTATATGCTTGATCTGGGTGCTAATGTAGGCTGCAGTAGCCAACATTTGTTGCAATTTGCAGTAATGGGAGCTGTGCTTGCTACAGCCATTGACAATATACAAAGTCCAAAAGTAGGGTTGCTTAATATTGGTGAAGAAGAAATCAAAGGCAATGAGCAAGTAAAAGAAGCGCATGAAGTATTACGCCAAAGCGGCCTCAATTACATAGGTTATGTAGAAGGGGACGATATTTACTGCGGAGATGTAGAAGTTGTAGTGTGTGATGGCTTTGTAGGCAATGTTTCGCTTAAAACCAGTGAAGGGGTGGCTAAAATTATCACCCATTACGCTAAGCAAGAGTTTACACGAAATATTTTCACCAAAATCTGCGGTTTTTTCGCACTACCCGTACTAAAAGCTTTTAAAACACGAATTGATCCAAGACGTTATAATGGCGCTAGTTTGTTAGGCTTGCGTGGTGTGGTGATTAAAAGCCATGGCGGAGCAGACGCGTTTTCATTTCAGCATGCGATCGATATCGCACGGATAGAAGCGAGTCAGCAGGTGCCTAAGAAAATTGAGTCACGTATAGAAGAGTATTTAAATCAGGAAACAGCAAACTAAATCTAAAATGAAGTATTCAAAAATCATTGGAACAGGTAGTTATTTACCTGAAAAAATCTTGACCAACAAAGATCTTGAAAAGATTGTTGATACTTCAGACGAATGGATACAAGGCCGCACAGGTATCAAGCAACGCCATATTGCTGCAGATGGGGAAACAACCTGTGATCTTGCTGTTAATGCTTCAAGACGAGCATTAGAAATGGCAGGCAAGAGCAATGTCGACATTGATTTAATCATAATGGCGACAACCACGGCCGACAAAATTTTTCCAAGTACTGCATGTTTATTACAAAAGCGTTTGGATATTCACGGATGTGCAGCATTTGATGTGCAAGCCGTGTGTACTGGTTTTGTGTATGCCTTGGCGATTGCAGATAAATTTATTAAGACAGGTGAGGCCAAATGTGCCTTAGTTGTCGGTTCTGAAACGCTTTCACGTATTTTAGATTGGAATGACCGCAGTACATGCGTGTTATTTGGAGATGGTGCGGGAGCAGTTGTATTGGAAGCGTCGGATGAACCTGGGATTTTATCTACTCATCTACATGCCGACGGGAGCTACGAGCATCTTTTACATGTACCGCATGGTATTTCTCAAGGCTATGAACAACTCAAAGCAGGGGAAGCCTATGTGTATATGGAAGGTAATGCCGTATTTAAGATGGCGGTAAATACTTTGGGTCGAATTGTTGATGAAACCTTAGAAGCGAACAATATTGAAAAAAGTGATATTGATTGGTTGGTGCCACACCAAGCTAATAACCGAATTATTGAAGCAACTGCACGAAAATTAAAGATGTCCATGGATCAGGTTGTGGTAACCGTTTCTGAACATGGTAATACTTCAGCTGCATCCATTCCCTTGGCATTAGATTATGCAGTACGTGATGGGCGAATTAAAAAAGGTGAAACGCTTATGCTAGAAGCATTTGGTGGCGGTTTTACTTGGGGTTCTGCATTACTAAAATTTTAGCAGCCATATAGTGTTATATGGCCTCTACGTCGACATCGCTATTTAAGCCAAACTGTAAAAAGTGTTCTCGGCTTGCTGGTTTTCTAAAATCATCTAAACAGAAATATCCTGATTATTTTTGTAAACCCGTACCTGCTTTCGGTGATGCTAAAGCAAAATTCTTAATTGTTGGTTTAGCGCCAGGCTTACATGGTGCTAATGCAACGGGTAGGCCGTTTACCGGTGACTATGCTGGAGCGCTTTTATATGAGACCTTGCATAAATTTAACTTTGCAAGTGCTCCTCAGTCAGTCAGTACAGATGATGGTTTAAAGCTAACTAATTGTAGAATTACTAATGCAGTGAAATGTGTACCGCCGGCAAACAAACCCACAACAGAAGAAATTAAAACTTGTAATACGTATTTGAAAAATGAATTGCTCAGTTTAAAGCCGGGTACTGTAATTTTAGCACTGGGGAAAATTGCGCATGATTCCATTATACGTTCCTTCGAATTAAGACTTAGCCAGTATCCATTTGGGCACGGAAATCAACATGAGTTAATAGGAAATATTACTTTAATTGATTCTTATCATTGTAGTCGTTACAACACACAAACCAAACGGTTGACAACTAAACAGTTTGAACAAGTGTTTAAAAAAATCACCAAAATTTTAGATAAGAGTTAGTTGAAATGGTTGAGCTGAATAAAAACATTAAGTTTGACCCGAAAGAATTCGTTAAAACTTTACCGCACAATCCTGGCGTATATCGCATGTTGGATGCGAATGGAAAGTTTCTATATGTAGGCAAAGCAAAAAATTTAAAAAAGCGCGTGAGCACTTATTTTTCTAAAACTCAATCAAGTGCTCGCATTGCCAAGATGTTATCGCAAACTTGTGATATGGAAGTGGTGGTAACGAATACTGAGGCTGAGGCTTTATTGCTAGAGAATAACTTAATTAAAGAGCATAAACCTAAGTACAATATTTTATTGAGAGATGATAAAAGCTATCCGTATATTTTTATTTCCTCTAAACATAAGTATCCGCAAATTACGTTTTATCGCGGCCGTCGGAAAAAAACAGGTCGTTATTTTGGACCCTATGCCAGCGTGAGTGCTGCGCGTTATGCGCTTAATTTACTACAAAAAGTGTTTAAAGTTCGTCAATGTGATGATTATTTTTTCAGTCATCGAAGTCGGCCTTGTTTGCAACATCAAATAGAACGTTGCAGTGCACCTTGTGTTAATTTAATTGATGAAGAAAGCTATAGTAATGATATCAATGCAGCGGTTGAATTTTTAGAAGGGAATAGTGACCAGCTGATTGAGCGTTTCGTGAATAAAATGGAACAAGCTTCAGCAGAATTGAACTATGAAAAGGCTGCAGACTATCGTGACAAAATAGGTAAGTTACGTGAAGTATCAGAACAGCAATACGTGAGTTCTGAAACAGGTAATGTTGATATCGTTGCAGTGCAATGTGAAGGTGAAGTAGCGTGTGTGCAGGTATTTAACATACGCGCAGGAGTGAACTTAGGTAACAAAAGCTATTTCCCGCGTCTTCCAGGAGTTGCGAAGCCTGAAGAAATACTTACAGCATTTTTAGGTCAATATTATTTAACTCATATCATCCCTGAAGAAATTATCACCAGCCATCAACCCGACGATGTTGAGCTACTAAAATTGATGTTGAGTAATAAGTTAGGCAAGAAAATTGAAATAGTGCATGCGCCACGTAGTAAACGTGCACGCTGGTTAGAAATTGCAAACAAGAATGTTAAAACCGCACTGAAAACAAAATTAGCCACAAAAGCTGGGTTAATGCAGAGATTTGAAGCTCTACAGGAAGAATTGAATCTTGAATTTATGCCCACCAGGATGGAGTGCTTTGACGTGAGCCATACTCAAGGAGAGGCCACTGTTGCCTCATGTGTGGTTTTTGAGCAAGAGGGTGCAGTGAAATCCGATTACCGTAGATTTAACATCGAAGGTATTGAGCCGGGTGATGATTACGCAGCTATGTATCAAGCGCTTACTCGACGATATACACGTCTAAAAAAAGGTGAAGGAAAGTTGCCTGATATATTGTTTATTGATGGTGGCAAAGGGCAAGTGAATAAAGCAAAAGAAGCTTTACAGGAGCTACAAGTAGAAGGTGTAAAAATTATTGGAGTAGCTAAAGGTGTTGAAAGGCGCGCTGGCTACGAAACCTTAATTCCGGCCGATGGTGGTGAGGATATTCATTTAGAAGAACATTCCTTAGCCATGCATCTAATCCAGCAGATTCGTGATGAAGCGCATCGTTTTGCAATCACCAGCCACAGAAAGCGCCGAAATAAAAAACGCATGCATTCTCCATTAGAGAATATTGAGGGATTAGGACCGAAACGAAGGCAAAATTTACTCAAATACTTTGGTGGGATTCGCGGGGTATCCAAAGCTGGTGAGGAAGAGCTTGCTAAAGTACCTGGGATTAGCAAGAATTTGGCAAAAGTGATTTATCAAGAAATGCATACCTCAGGAAGTTAAATTAATATGACATATAGTATTCCTAACCTCCTGACATTTCTGAGGATTTTGATCATTCCTTTGCTTGTGTTCGTGTATTATTTCCCCCCAAATGTCATCGGTATGAAGTTGGCAGCATTGTTATTTGGTCTTGCATGTATAACAGATTGGCTGGATGGTTATTTAGCACGGAAATTGAATCAAACTTCAAAATTAGGCGCATTTTTAGATCCCATCGCTGACAAACTCATTGTTGTGACGGTTTTGGTGATGATTGCCGATGAATTTGGAAAATTATCAATTTTAATCCCAGCTTTAATCATCATTGGTAGAGAAATTGCCGTTTCGGGGTTACGAGAGTGGATGTCTGAACTGGGCTACAGGAGCAGCGTCTCCGTTTCGATATTGGGGAAAATTAAAACCACTGCACAGATGCTTTCGCTATTCTTATTACTATACCGATACCCAATATTCGGCTTACCCACATTTGAAATTGGTGTGTGGCTGTTATATCTTGCTGCGGCTTTGACGCTTTGGTCGATGTTGGTCTATTTTCGACGAGCCATACAGGCATTCGGTTAACTAGCCATTTGAGCACATTGACTCAATCTAGTGGTCGAATAGAATAGGTCTTTCTTAAAGCGGGAATAGCTCAGCTGGTAGAGCGCAAACCTTGCCAAGGTTGAGGTCGCGAGTTCGAACCTCGTTTCCCGCTCCATAAAACTTGCCATCAGCACTCCCTTCGTAATTCTAACCACTAGTGTTTTATCATTTGCGTGTTATGCGTCTGATATTAACGAGAATTCTTTAATTGTTGTAGAAACGGAAGAAGAATTTGAATATATATTTGTAAATATTAATGATGCTGTATTAGCAAGAGGCGTGAACGAGTTATAATTATACTTGGTAGCACTAAACTTGCTTATCTATCGAGTTATAACTTACTAACGGAGAAATAACGTGAAATTAATATATAACAATAATAAAAACTATAAGCTCCGTACTCTATATTTTTTTGTGTTTGTCTTAGTAGGAGTTGGGTTATCAAATAGCTCATGGGCAGATACGCTCATGGTTGAGGAGAAGATTGTATTAAATGAGACATCGAAAGCTGTTTGGGCCTTGGTCGGTGGCTTTAAAGCTTTAGATAGATGGCACCCTGAGGTTATAGAAAGTATATTGATTGGAACAGGTAAACAGAAAGGTGATATTAGGGTTTTAACTTTAGGTAATAACGATACTATTGTCGAAAGGCTTGATTTCTATGATGAAGATTCAATGACGTTGCAATATAGAATTTTAGAATCTCCCTTGCCAATTGAAAATTATATAGCGTCTATTGTTGTAAATAATAAGGGCGAAAATTTAACAGAAGTTGTGTGGAAATCTTCATTTGAAGCAGTAAATATAAGTAATGATGAAGTAAAGCAAATAATCAGAGGCATATATTTAGCCGGACTTCAGTCATTGAGTGATATCTTTAAGTAAGCATCTTTAGCTTTAATACTTTTAGAAACTAAAGATAATTATTCTGTTAACATCGATGTGTGTTAATTTGGTTTTACTATTTGTAAACTTAATATCAGATACAAAATATCAACGAGAAATTGAGACAAAGCTTGTATAGGTGTTTTTTGTCATTTCTTAATTAAATATTAGCCGGTACTATTAGCAAATTAGCAACTTATAAAATAGAACTATATAAGCAATCAACAGGAGAAAAAAATGGCGATGAAGCATATTGAAGGTGCGCAAGCAAAAGACATCAATTCATTGGGGATTGATGGAATTAATGCTTTTTTACAAGATACAATCTCTTCAGATAATGAAGAAGCACCAATTACATGTGGTTTTTTTAAAATGGAGTCTGGGAATCCGCTGGAATATACCTATAGCTATGATGAATGCAAAATCATGCTAGAAGGTGAAATGACCATTTCTGAAGATGGTGGCAGTACGATTAATATGAAACCAGGCGATGTGGTTTATTTTGATAAAGGAACCAAAGTGACGTTCACGTCAAATTCATCCGGTAAGGCATTTTATGTAGGCCAACGAAAGTTTGGTGTACTCTAACAAAAGGTTATATTTAGCATATTTCCTCAATTAAGTATTTTTTGTAGCAACTAATAATTTTTAATGTTGCTATGTTAAATTTTAGTTGAGGGATAATGTTTTTATAAAAATAACACAAGTATTTCTAATTTATCATAGCCATGGTTCGCATTTAGAGACCAGCTCTGCTAGGTTCTTTGCGTTGAGGCGTTTGCGGGCATGACGTAATTGATTTTCAACTGTTCGTGCAGACTTCTTTAATTCATTTGCTATTTCCTTGCTACTCATTCCTTTTGACACAAGTTGAATTGCCTCTAGCTCTGAATCACTCGGTTTTTTGAACATATGGTGTAATTTTGGGTTGTGCCAATAATTACTTATTCCTGCTAAAGGGGCTAAAAACTTTGTACAGAATCGATACATAAAATCGACCTCTGTGTCATTCCAAATATGGTTGTTAATTGTATGATCTACACATGCAATTCCTATCAGTTTCTCGTTCCAAACAAGGCGTTGCATTAACATAGATTTACATTTTAGTTCGGACAAAATTTCTTGAATCAGTATTAGATGTGAATTTTTTTCAACATTTTCGTATTTAACCGGTGATGGGCTGTTCCATACCCTCTGCATTAGTTCATGTGTATTAGGAAGAATTGATCCAACTATGGAAGGAGGCTTTGTGTCCTCGCTGCAATATTCTGAAATTGGCGTATATGTTTCGGAGTCTGGCGTAGCAAAACCAGCATCTGCTCGGCATACATTCAATCTATTAGCCATATGTGCTAATCCCACATGAACTGTTTCTTTTGGGCTTTCTATTACAAGAATCATATGTGCAGCACAATCTATAGTTTCACGTGTTGTGTTGTTTTTATTTGCGTCTAGAAAATGCTTCTTTAACGCTTTGATTGTAGGCGGTTCTATTTCAAAAGTATTTTGTTGCACTTTAGATTTAAATGTTTATATAGCATTTAGTGTTATGAGAAACATAAGTGTACTTAATTATGCATGCAATCCAATAGGTATATTTTGTCATATATAGAAAAATTAATTACCTTAAATAACAAATTAATGTCATATGTTTTATTTAAATTACTAGCAATACTATACCTATAATTATTATAAGTTCGTATTTACAGGAATCGAAAAGGCATAACTCAATAGTGCGCACTTTAATTTTTATGCATCGTTTTTGAAAATTTATAAACGAGGTAAAAAAATGGCAATGAAACATTTTGAAGATTCCCAATCTATGGAAATTGCATCACTGAATATCGATGGGATCAATGCATATTTAGAAGATGTAGTTTCCTCTAATGATGAGAACGCACCAATTACATGTGGATTATTTCGAATGGAAGCAGGAAATCCTCTTGATTACACGTACAGCTATGATGAATGCAAAATTATGCTGGAAGGAGAAATGAAAGTTACAGAGAAGGGAATTTCAAAAGTAGTTAGACCAGGAGATGTGCTTTATTTTGATAAAGGAACATCAGTAACTTTTTCATCTGATTCATCTGGATTGGCATTTTATGTTGGCCAAAGGAAAAAAGGTGTCCTCTAAATATTAATTATAAAAAATTAGAACAATCATTAAATCTATTAAATAGTAGATAAGGAGCGAGAGAAAATGAAGTTAATTTTTAAAACGTTAAGTTATGGGGCTATTTGTATAGCAATTTTATTGCTGGCAACATCATTATCCGCAAAAGATTGGTGGCCAGCAAAAGTAAACCCATATAATCCTTCATGTACAGATGGAAGTGATGAATGTTGGGCGCTTCCTGAGAACAATGCTGCAAAGCTTCCCCCGGCTGATTACATTCCTCTATCTCCTGACCAAGTTAAGAAAAAACATAATATTTGTGTTTCTTTTCCGCATTTGAAAGATTCTTATTGGGTCGGTGTTGGATATGGAATTATTTCAGAAGGGAAACGACTCGGTCAAAAAGTCACACTGCTAGAAGCTGGAGGTTATACAAATTTAGAAAGACAGTTACGCCAAGTAGAAGATTGTATATCTGCCGGTGCTGATATTTTAATTCTTTCTGCAATTTCTGGAAAAGGTAACATTAATCAAGTAGATGAAATACGAGGTAAAGGTATACCTGTCATTGACTTAGTTAATGGAATTGGTACTCAAGTAGACGCAAAGATTTTAGAAAGTTGGTATTTACTTGGTTGGCTTGCTTGTGAGTGGGTTGCAAAGAAACATCCTGAAGGAAGCGGTAAAGTTTCTGCTGCGTGGTTTCCTGGTCCTCCTGGCGCTGCATGGTCGGTTGCAGGTGATCAAGGTTGTCATGATGCAGTGAAAGGAAGTGATGTTGAAATCATTGCGACAAAATGGGGAGATACTGGTAAGAGTATTCAATTGAAGCTTGTTGAAGATGTTGTTGCATCTCGAACTTCTGGAGGCACTACTGATTTAAATTACATTATCGGAGCTACGCCTACAATTGAAGCCGCTGTTGGTGTTGTTCGCGATCGTGGAATACAAGAAACAACTCGCTTAGTTGCATATTACTACAATACAGGATCACATATTCTATTGAAGCAAGGTCGTATGGATATGGCACCAACTGACCATATGGTGCTCCAAGGACAAATTGCTATCGACCAAGCTGTGCGGATCCTTGAGGGTCATCCCAATGGCAACAGGTGGAACACCCGAGCATGGTAATCCGGATAGGATTACAGAGCATGTTCAACCTGTACCTACGGTTGTCACAAAAGAGAATTACAAAGACTTCGATCCAGCTTCGACATTAGCCCCTGATGGTTGGAAGCCCGTATTTCGTGTGGATTAAGACCTATGTAACTTAAATAAAATTTTGTGGACGATAATAAATGTCTGCGCAGTTTAAATACGGAATTGAAGAACCAGTAAAGGAGTCGATGAAAAAATTAAAGTCGGCTCCTTACAACAAGGATAACTTGATGAAAGCGGTTGAGAATACAGAGCTGCTACGAGTTGAAAACATCTCAAAACAATTTCCTGGAACATTAGCATTAGATAATGTCAGTCTTGAAATACGAAAAGGTGAAGTACATGTGCTATTTGGTGAGAATGGCGCAGGCAAGTCTACGCTTATACAAATCATTGCCGGTGTACATCGACCTACGAAAGGTAGGATTTATTTAAACGAAAAAGTTCTAGATCTTCATACTGTGCATCAAGCACGTGATCTTGGCATTAGTGCTGTATTTCAAGAATTCTCAATCATTCCACAATTGACAGTTGGTGAAAATTTATTTCTTGGTTCTGAAATGACCTCAGGGCCTTTTCTTGAAAAAAGGAAATTACGAAAACTAGCAAATGAAACTTTAGATAAATTAGGTTTTCGCCTAGACCCTGATAAACAAGTTATGTATCTGTCACGTGCAGAGCAACAAATGGTAGAAATTGCAAAAGCATTTCGTACTAAACCTTCAATCATTATATTGGATGAACCTACAGCATCACTTACTGAGCGTGAAACGGAACAGCTTTTTTCTAAAATAGAAGAATTAAAAAATGAAGGAATTGGCATTATATATATTACACATCGAATTAATGAAATACAGAGGATCGGTGATCGGATAACCGTTTTACGTGATGGTAAATTAGTTTCAACTATCCCTGTTAAAGAAGCGAGCGAAGAAAAGCTGGTTGAATTAATGACGGGTAGAGTTATAGATAAGATTTTCCCTGATGTCCATGCAAGACCAAATAAAACATTATTAAATGTTGATAGTGTTACGCTTCAAAATAATGTTTTACAAGATGTTTCTATTGAGATTAGAGAAGGTGAGGTTGTCGGTATTGCAGGGCTTGTAGGTTCAGGAAAATCTCAAGTAGGACGTGCAGCTTTTGGGTTAGAAAATATTGCGAGCGGAAAAATTGATTTTTGTGGTGACACTATATACAGCAGTGAACGACATATAAACTATTTAAAACCTCGTGTGATGCTAGATCGTGGGATGTATTACTTACCTTCTGATAGACGTGAAGAAGGATTAGTTATGGTTCAAAGTGTGCGTGAAAATATTTCGTTAGCATCACTTGCTCTAAAAACATTCTCTAAAAAATGGTTCTTGCGTCGTAAAAGTGAGAAGGAAACAGTTGAAGATGTTTCTAAGGTACTCGATTTAAATCCACCAAATATTGAAAGACAGGTAGAGCATTTTTCGGGAGGCAATCAACAAAAAGCATTAATAGGAAAGGCATTAGTGCGTGACGTTAAGTTATTTATATTTGACGAACCTACTGTGGGTGTTGATGTGGGTGCGAGAATGCTTATTTATAAATTTATCGGAGAGTTATGCGAAAAAGGTGCCGGTGTTCTGCTTATTTCTTCTGATTTACCAGAAATATTAAATCTAGCGCATCGAGCTTATGTAATGCACCGAGGAGTGCTGCAAGCAGAATTACCTAAAGAAGAATTATCAGAAGAAAATGTACTTAAGTATTTCTTTGAAAAGGAAGGGTGTTGATAATGAGCTCTAATCATGTAGAAAATTTCAATGAAAGTTCTCTAGAAATTGGTTTAACTAACAAAGTATTAAATCTATTCAAAATTGCATTTGTTAAAGCGGGCGTTCTACCTTGGTTTTTAATAATTGCAGTAATATTTTTAACAAGCGCTACGGACACATTTCTAACAGAAGCTAATTTATCAACTGTTGCACGTCAATCTACATATTTAGTATTGGCTGCAATGGCGCAAATGGTTGTGCTATTAACACGAGGCTTAGACCTGTCAATAGGAACAATGTTTGCTATGAGTTCAGTTACAACATCTATGACTATGGTTGCCCTTTCAGCAGGTGATGGATCACCAACATTTGCAATTATGATGGGTTGTTTAGCTGGTATGGCTACGTGTGTAGTCATTGGAATATTTAACGGCAGCATTATTGCTATATTTGATGTTCCACCTTTCGTTATGACATTAGCAACTTCTTCAATCGTTGCTGGATTAGCATTTTATGTTACAGGTGGTACGCCTGTGTATGGGATGCCAGCAGGGTTTTCAAACTTTTTCGGATACGGAAAAATATTTGGTATTTCAGTACCTGTTTGTATAACTATCGTATTTGTAATTGGTATGTATTTTTTGATTAACTGGACTCGTTTAGGACGATACTTTTACGCCATAGGAGGCAATCCGAAAGCCGCTGAACTTTCTGGAATAAATACAAAACGTGTAATATTTTTCACATATGTCATTGCAGGTTTTATAACAGGAATTGCTACATTATTACTTACAGCACGCTTGGAAAGTGGCGAATCAAATATAGGTGTTGAATATCCTTTGATGTCTATAGCTGCGTGTGCAATAGGCGGAGTGAGTATTTTTGGTGGTATTGGAAAACTAAGTGGTGTTGTACTTGGTGCAATATTTATCATCCTTGTTCAAAATGGAATGAATCTTTTGCAACTAAACTCTTATTTGCAAATGGTAGTCATAGGAATTTTATTAATACTTGCGGTAGTAGCCGATAACTATCGACTCAAACTAGTACTAACTATGAATGAGTAGGTGAACTCCTCCTGATCGTTACGGAACAACATCATTTTTAGCATGGATGCTAATTTTTAAATGTTTGAATTAAAGTTATCGGATGTTTAATTAGTAGCAAGTCAATTCATAGTCATCATAAACCATCAAGATAATAAAAATACTTTTTACCAAGGAGGCTAAAATAATGTGTGCGGGACGATCAAAACGAATCCATTCTTTGCGTAATTTAATCACTTCCTCACGACGCATGGCCGCCTCATAGAGGGCAATTAAGGCCACGCCACTTCATGATCTATAACATCAACATAGTGTAGTATCTTATTGAATTCTTTATGAGTGATCGGTTCTTGGTCTCGTCGTCCTGGGATCTCATCCTGAGTACGTAAATCTTTGGGCAAATCTGGTTCTAGGAGCCAATCAAACAGGTCAACGGGGCGCCAACCAAAATTTCATTTGGCATAATCCTGAATACGCTTAATGGCTTCAATTTATTTGTGTTTCTTTCCAATACAAATAGTCTTTTATCGTACAGCCAAAATAAAGGTATAGTTGGACTCTTTATAGATTCTAACTGTTCATTCGTAATATATGCACCCTGTTAGTAGAAATTACAAAATTTTATTTGTTCTATTTTTAGCATTAAATTTTGCTTTAATTCTTCCAGCTAATGCCGAAACGCGCATTGCATTAGTTATTGGAAATGGAGATTACTCATTTAGTCCACTTGCTAACCCACCTGAAGATGCAAAGATTATTACGGATGCCTTAGGGCAAACAGGCTTTGAAGTAATTCAATTAAAAAATGCAAATCAAAAAAAGATGAAGCAAGCAATTCGTGAATTTTCTGCTCGATTGAAAGCAGCTAATAATACTGTTGCACTTTTTTATTACGCAGGGCATGGGGTTCAGTTTGAGGGGCGAAATTATTTAATTCCTACTGATGCAGACATTCGTTCTCAACAAGATGTTGAGTTTGAATCGATAGATGCACAGTGGGTACTAGATACTATTAAAGAAAGCCATAGCGGCTTATCAGTAATTGTTCTAGATGCTTGTCGAAATAATCCGTTTGCAGCAAGCACACGTTCAGCTACTAGAGGGTTAGTGCGAATGGACGCGCCTCGCGGTTCTATTTTGGCGTATTCCACTTCGCCAGGTAAAGAAGCATTAGATGGTGAAGGTAGTAACAGCCCATATAGCCATGCATTGGCAAATGCTATAACACAGCCTGGTCTTAAGATTGAAGATGTATTTAAGCAAGTGCGAAGAGATGTTTTGGCAAGTACGGCTAATTCACAAGTGCCATGGGAGTCCTCCTCGCTAACAGATGATTTTTATTTTTCAGGCTCCTCCAATTCATCAGAAGGACAACAAGTTGCAATTCTAAATACTCCAAAGGAAGTTAAGAAAGATACAAAGATTGTAACTTCATCTAAATATCGTTCAGGAGATGTATTTACCGATTGTGATCAATGTCCCGATATGGTGGTTATTCCAAGTGGTCAATCAATCATAGGTTCAAATAAAAGTGATCAAGAAAAAGGGCATCTTTCTGTGGGTGAAAGTGGGGAGTATGAAAAACCTGAATTTACAGTTTCTTTGCCAAACTTTGCTTTAGCAAAAACTGAAATTACACGCGGTCAGTTTAGAAAATTTATTGAGTCGAGTAGTTATAAGCCTTCTGCAGGGTGTTGGCTATTTAAAACAATTTTATGGAAGTTTGATAAAAAACGTAATTGGGCCAACCCAGGGTTTAACCAAGATGATTATCATCCCGTCGTGTGTGTAAATTGGGAAGATGCAAACGCTTATGCAGAATGGCTGGCGGTCACAACAGGTAAAAAATATCGTTTAGCAAGTGAAGCTGAGTGGGAATATGCTGCTAGAGGGGGTAAACAAAGTAAATATTTTTGGGGTGAAAGTATTAGTAGGGCATGTGAATATGCCAATGTTTATGATGTAAATGGTAAACAAACAATCAAAAACAAATGGCAAAAACATTCTCAATGTAATGATAGCGCAGCGTATACTCGTTCGGTGGCAATGTATAAAGCTAATGATTTTGGCTTATATGATATGATCGGGAACGTTATGGAATGGGTCGATGATTGCTGGGTTACTCAACATGATACGTCTAATATTTCGGGAGATAGCAGAAGGGATGGAGGATGTGCCAAACGTGTTCAAAAAGGTTCACACTTTAATTTTTCGCAATTTAGTTTGAGACCTGCTGCTCGCTGGGCCGATGAGCCTATTGATCGATCTATCTATGGCGGGTTTCGCGTCATGAGAGAACTATAAAATTGTTGTAAATTGGGAACGAGTACACTTAACAAGTTAGAAAAGAATATGAAATTAACATTGCCAATTTTTTCTGCAATAGCGTGCTTATTGTTTGTTACATGTGTCTATGGATTTGGCGGAGGAAAAGGGTATGTTTCAGGCACCTTTTGAGCTGCAGACCTTGATCGTAATGAGCAGTTAAGCCGTGAAGAAGCAAAGTCAGTTTACAATTTAGCAGATGATCCGATATTTAATCGTTATGATAAAAACCATAATGAAAAAATTAATTTCACCTAATTTGCAGAATTTAAGCAGCAGTCACCTTGGATAAGCATAAAATAATCTTGAAATTACCAGAAGATTTATCTATTCAATTTTATGAGAGTGCTTGCCTTGTTTCCAAGGCAATAAAATAGCCAATAGAATTGACAGTATAATAAGTATAGTAAAGTAATTTATTCTGACTTTACTACTTGCAGTATGCAACATATACGCATCATACATTCCTGCAACTGTAACTTTTAAAATAATATCTGCCATGGTTGAAGGTTTGTCATTTGGATGGGAATTGCTAAATGATCCATTTGGATTAATTTCTTGAGGAATAGTTGGTTGATATGCAGGTCCATCAACTACAGTTATAACTCTGCCTTGTGCAAGCGGGATAAAGGCAAGAAAATTGCTTGCAAGCACTAGAATCAGTAAATGCTTATAGAATAAAGTTTTAAATGATGGAGGTCTCCAGCTAGCAAGCGGCCATCGTAACGACATAGATATTAATCCAATACTAAATCCTATTAGACTTAACCCAATTACAAGTAAGAGTAATACGAGGCTTCCATCTATAGATGTAACTAAGTTGTTTAGATCAATGGGCGGTAAATTAAATTCTAAATAACCTAGTAATACTGTGCCAGATACAAACAAGCCACACCCAAAAACAAATAATGTCAAGGATGAAAATAATATGTTTTTAATTACAGACATTTTCTACAGCCTCGTGCTTTTTAAATATCGGCAAGCTCTAGTTTTGATAATTTAATGAAGGTTGCAATGTATTGGTGTACAATTATTGATCAGTCTAATATATAAGTATTTGTATTTTATTAAATTGTCAGTTTCTATAGATAAATCAAACTACACAATACAGTATTATTTGATAATGTAGTTGTTGTAATTTATAACTAGCTTTGAGGTTTGCATAGTGAAAATTTGGCTTAAGTCTTTAATACTGATTTCAGTTCTCGTTTTACCAACAGTACATTCTGCCAATCGTGGCGAAGTGTATAGCTTGCTCAACCAACTTACTTCAAATTGGCCCGAAGCAAATTTACAAGCCAAGTTAATCCAAACGAATACTTCATCTGATAATTCTGTAAATTTAGGTGACCATCTTCGTTATTCAACACATGCGTCCGCTCCTGGCCATGTTTATATTATGCATATTGATAGTCACGGAAATTCGAGTTTATTGTTGCCTAAAAATAGCAGTGATGGAAAAGACTATATTTATCCACCCAATGGAACGCTAATTTCTTCCTTACCATTAGGAAAAGAGTCGCTCTATATATTTCAAACCGAAAATGAACTGGATTTAAATGGGTTTGGTTTGCAAAAAAGCCAAGATTTTTTACAGTTTGGTGACTCGGTAGAACTTGTTAAAAAGTTTAGTAACTTAATTAATGAAAATAAAAAATCTTCTAAAGTTGCGCTAGCTACGATAGATTATTTGGTGGAAGCGCCTGATCAAACTGAATATACAACTCGCGCAATCATTCGTCATTTTGTAGATGACGAAGACAAAAATACGAGTTTACCGGCAAGAATTACTTTTGAATTTGATTCTGCAAAGCTTACCAAAGAAGGGATGACCAATCTTGATACGTTTGGTGAGGCGTTAGTTGCGGATGAGCTTAAGTCAAAAGAATTTATTTTAGCAGGTCATACTGACGATGTAGGATCTGATGAATACAATATGGATTTGTCAAAAAGACGCGCGGATGCAGCAAAACAATATTTATCAAATAGTTTTGGTATACAACAAAATCGGTTAATCGTTGAAGCATATGGTGAAGCAAAACCTTTAGAACCTAATAAAGATGATACTTCGCGTAGTAAGAATAGAAGAGTTGAATTCATTCTTGCTAAATAGCATTTCAAAAATATATTTTATTTAGGGTAAATCATGTCTGATACGGTTGCATATATCTTAGTTACATCGTTATTTATCATTCCGCTTATTTTTTTAATATTTCTTTTTGTTGATGTCATGTTTATCTCTCATGCAAATCAATCTAGCATTTTGTCTTTTCCATTTCCCTAATAGATTCACATGTCTAATTTAATTCACTTATATGATAAGACGTTAGGGCACTTATTTTCTCCTATAAAGCATCTGTTAGACGATGATTCTGTCTCTGAGGTTATGATTAACGGGTTTGATGAGATTTATATTGAACAAAAAGGGTTATTACACAAAACCGATGCAGTTTTTCAAAGTGAACAAGAATTAGAAGCAGCGATTAGGAACGTTGCACAATTTGTTGGCAAAAGATTAACTGAGGATGAGCCCAGTATTGAAGCGAGATTGCCGGATGGGTCACGTGTGCATATTGTTCAACCTCCAGCTGCACGAAAAGGTCTTTGTGTTGCAATCAGAAAGTTTTCTAAACATAAATTAAGCATTGATTCGTTAATTGAATATGGCTCATTAACTGATTCTTCTGCAGAATTTTTGAAATTATGTGTTTTGCTTGCAAAAAATATTATTGTTTCAGGTGGCACAGGTTCAGGTAAGACAACGTTGTTAAATTGTCTTTCTTCTTATATCAGTGGTAATGAGCGTATTATCGTTCTTGAGGATTCGTCAGAATTACAATTACAGCAAGAGCATGTTGTACCTTTTGAAGCGCAAGCCCCTAATCGAGATGGGCGTGGTGGAATATCAATCAGAGACCTATTTAGAGCTTCGTTGCGAATGCGGCCCGATAGAATTGTAGTAGGGGAGTGTCGTGGTGGTGAAACCATTGACATGATTCAAGCAATGACTTCTGGTCATTCAGGCTCGCTGTCCACATGTCATGCAAATACACCATTAGATGCATTGAGCAGATTAGAAGTTATGTCTTTGATGGGTGATGTGGAAATCCCACTGCATGCACTCAGAACGCAAATTTCTTCTGCGATAGATTTGATCGTTCAAATTAACCGTTTTCATGATGGCAAACGTAAAATCACTGCTATTTCTGAGGTATTGGGGTTAACGGATGACGGGAAATATCAGGTCAAGGATCTGTATGCATTGGACTATAAAGAAGGGCAGGCAGCAAGTGACGCTGAATTAGTGCCTACAGGGGAAATGCCCCTATTTAATCAAGAAGTTGTGCAATCTAATTTAGAGAGTTTAGTCGATAATTCTAAGGTAGTATGGAGCCTTTAAGCTATACTTTATGTTTCATTTGAGTTTAAACAGGAGTTAATCATGAGTCTGTGTAAAAACCCAAAACACAAATCACGTAATCAAAAGGGAGAAATGCCAGTTGGCACAATTTTAGTCATTGCATTGATTGTGATTCCTTTAGTGTTCTTATTAATTGCCGCCAGAGATAAGATTGTTCCGATGTTCACGACTGACATTCAAGAAGTGACAGAAGACGATGGCAATCAACGACCTACTATCCCTTAATTCTTTATAAAATCGTTTTTAACTAAAACCTTTAGAGTAAAACAAGTATGACTTGATTAGAGTTTGAAGTTCGTAAGCATTCATAATAAATATAATTAAAAAAATAATTTAAGAAAATGAAAGGGGAGTTTGTTTCTACACTCATTCGTGCTGATTCGTTTTGGTCAGAAACCTTTCTGTATGTTTTTTTGACTATTTTTTTACTCATCTCATTATTATTTTTCATAAAGCTCGCAGGAAAAAAAGTCTCGTCAGAAAAACTTGTTCATTTACAGCAATCTGGTGCCGCTGCAGCCGTTGATTTTGTTTTAACATTTCCCATCTTTATGGTTGTTTTGTTTCTCACCATTCAGTTTGCATTGGTCACTATTGCTTCAATTCATGTGCACTATGCGGCATATAGTGCTGCGCACAGTGCTAGAGTTCATTATTTTGACACCTCTACTGATGCGGTTCGAAGTATTAAACATGCGCAAGATCTTTTAGAGCAGCGCTTTGGAATTGGGTTCATTAATTTAGAAAATGCATTGACTTTTAAAAAAGCAAATGAATCCAAGGCAGAGCAAAAAGCACATGATGCGGCAAAAATGGCATTGATTGCAGTAGGGTCACCTAAAAAAGATATTGTCAGTATTCCAAATACTGGCTCAAATGCATGGCAAGGAATGGATACGTATCTTCCTGCCTTAGCTCAGCAAGATGGAACTTCTGGCACAAATGTATTTCGCCGCAAAGCAAGTTATGCCTTTGATGATAGCAATCTAACACTTGATGTAGATTTAGATATAAATGTAGCTCAAGCAATTGTGGGTGGACTTACAGGCAAAAATATTTTTCAGGTCACGGAATGGCCAGTGAAAGCTGAAGTTACTTTTAAATATATTCTTGCGGTGCCATTAGCGGGAAAGATATTAGGCACTAAAGGTTCTCATGGATTTTACTATCGTGATTTGCACGCAACTATTTCATTGCTTTAAGAATGAATCAAATTAAAACACCTAAGCATCAGCGTGGCCAATTAATGATTTTAGCAATGTTTGGAATGGTGCCTTTGGTTTTGTTAATTGCATTTATATTTAATACAGGTGAACACATATCTTCTAAAATTAGAGTACAAAATGCAGCAGATGCTGCTGCGATGTCACAAGCGACGTGGGCCGCGCGCTCGATGAATGTCATGTCGATTAATAACACGGCTTTATCACAAACTTATAGCGTGACCATTGTAGGTTATTCAGCATATGCAGTGATGGTTGATGCATTGCGATTAATGATAAAAGAGCAAAAAGAAATTTTGGACATGGTTAAAGTTTGTAATGCACTACCTTGTGTAGAAGTAGTTACCTGTGCAGCGAAAACAGCTTGTTATGTATACCCTGCGGCAAGAGAAGGGTTCTTATTGGGTGAGATTCTTCCGCGGTGGGTTTCTATTGTAGAAGATTTAGGGGTAGGCGATTTTGATAGTGGATTCATCACACCTAGCAAAATGATTGAATATCATGAAATTACGGAAGCCTTATCTGCAATGAATGATGAAATTGTGACGAAATTTCCTGAATATAGTAAGACTGTTTCAAAAGAAGTGGCAAAAATTAATGGGCTGACCGATGTTCCTCGTTTTTTTGCTGGCTATAAAGGGGACGGCGTTGCCAAGAGAGAAAGCTATTTAACCACTGGTTTACCAGTTAAAAAAGTAGAGTTTCTTCAAGGAGCCTTTAAATCTGTTTTTGGAATTGCGCCTTTAAAATCGACGTCTGAAAAAGGTACACACGATGTGACTTATAGTTCTTTATTAAAACGCTATCATGATTTTGATAGACATGGTTATACAAAGGATGGTTCAAACAGAAAAGGCTACAAAAAAGGACGTGGCCCTCATTCAGTTGCCTATAACCAAACAAAAGCTGCTGTTGATAGGTTAACAGGAAAAGACGGCTTAAATCGTTCCCCCATACCTAGCATCATTCCACCAAAGCTGCCTGGACCGGGCAAAAAAGTAAAACGTGATTTCAGTGATGTGGAAGATTCTTGCTGGAATATTATGTCTCCATTACAAAATCTACCTTTAGATAAATACATTGGTACAGGTTGTTTAGTGCCGGTCCCAAATGTATTTAATGCCTTATCTATTTATGAGCTCGAACAAGATTTTTTAACACAAGCTATTGGCGCAAGTTATTGGACGGATCCAAATGATTTAAGCATTTTATCTTATGTAGAACGTTCAAGAATGGGTGGTGAAATTCTTACAACTTATTTTAATACACCGGTGAAAGCAGAATTTGGTTACGCACAAGCAGAAATTTATAACGATAAACATCCAGACTTATATTCACAATATTGGCGTGCAGTTTTGCGGCCTAGCACACTTCTTGAGTCAGATAAGCGTGATGATGCAATTTTGGCATCTCAAGACTTTACTGAGCTTAATACTTTTTTAAATACCTTCTCCAAACAACAACATGAGTATTTAAGTGCACACTAGATTTAAACAATATGGAATTGCGTCTGTAGAAGCAGTGTTTATTTTTCCTGTTCTACTTTTGCTCTTTTTAGTCATGTTGCATATTACGAAAGCAATGATGACAAATATTGATGTTATAAATGAATCAAGATTGTCCGCTTGGGGGGATGCGATCGGAATATTTGGCGATATTAGAATTTATAAGCCTGTAGCTAAGAGTGGGGCAACTATAGATACGTCGATATCAAGTGTTAACCCTCCTAACTCATCGAGTCTAATTGATGATATGAGATCGGCTGGCTCTAGAAAATACAATAATTCAAATTCACTTACTAAAATTTTATATAACCAAGACCTTGGCATTAAGTTAGCAAGCTCTTCAACAAGTTATAACACAACGCGTGGTAAGTTAAATTGGTCTTTTGATGTTGAAAAAAGTTATGCAATAGTACCAACACCTATTTGGACTGCAGACGATATTCCATACGGTTATGATAAATACTTAAAGGATACATTGGATAGCAAATGTCTATTTACAAGAATGTTTCCTAAAGTGCCACCTTATCGAACACCAGATTGTAAGAAATGGTTATGAGACCGAAACATATTTGCTGTGCGAATCTAATTGTTATTTTATTTGCATGCATTATATTAATGAGAGCGGACATTGTTAAAGCGGATGTCTATATGGATTTTTCTGAGAGTTTGCTTTCTACGGCTAGTTTGCTCAACGCAAATACTTCTGATTCTCAAGACAGGCACATTATCTTAAATGGTGTGCCGCTCACTACACGTATTTATAAAGTTAACATAAAGCATAATCGGGCAATTGAAAATGTCACAAATTATTTTCATAAGCCAAAACATTACGAAAAAGTTACACAAGACGAGATATCTCAGATACTTTCTGAGCCTACAGTGGTTGTGACCAAGGAGTGGTCTGCGCTATACAACATAAATCTTGATGACGCTCATGCGAGGTCAGATGTGAATTTTATTACCTTTGCTAAAAAAATCTCTCACAATGAATCTCAAATCTTTGAACTGAAATTTGACAATGCTGAGGATATGAAAGACTTGTTATTTAAAATGCAAGGTGATGTTACATGTAATGAAGTTTTTTCAATACAGCGGATCCCAAATTCAAGGAGGAAGTTTTGTTTAACAGAACTTACTGAAAGCAAAATTCTTTTTCAAATTGTTATTTATGAAGGGAAGGGCAACCCTGTAAATCGTGCTAATCACTATCAAATTGAGCTGCTTAATCAGGATTACCGTTTGGATATGATTGATACCCAATCACATGATAGAGCAATTATTTTTGCATCGAACGAGATTAGTAGGACGACTATCTTTACATATAAAATGAGTAACAAGGTACTAGATGTTGTTCAGTTTCAATTTTAAAAAGTAAAACAATAAGGCTTCATATGAATAAGTTATTACTAGTAATTGGTTTGGTTCTTGGGCTTGTCACGGCATGGCTATTGTATAGCTATACCTCTAAGCTTGAGCGAGCACAAGTAAGTGCGCCCTTTATTAAATTAAGTTCATCTATTTCACTTTCTACTGGTGAAACTCTTGAATCTAATCACTTAGAATCAATTTCGTTACCCGAAAAGTTTGCTTCACTCGCAAGTTTTGCAATACCTGATAATCAAGATAATCGAAATTGGATAATAGGAAAGCGTGTAAATAAAGATGTTAAAGCAGGATCGCTATTGCAATATGATTTTTTTAGCGATGAGCCAGAAGAAAGATTTTCTGCAACAATTGAAAAAAATAAGCGTGCAATGACGATTCCCGTTAGCCCAAGCAGCTCAGTATCGTATTTTGTAGAACCAGGTAGTAGGGTTGATTTGGTCGGTACTCTACGATTAGATCTGAGTGAGGATGTACAAGTGCCTGTACCCTCCAGCATTCGTGACAATATCGCTACTGAAAGCACTACAATCCCTCAACTTGTATCAAGAAGTGTAACAAAGACTTTATTGCAGAATGTAAAAGTTTTAGCTGTAGGTAGAGCGACTACACGCGGAAGCTATTTAGGTGTCGCAGATGATGGATATAGGAATATTACACTTGAAGTTACACCATATCAGGCTGAAAAACTAATATTCGCAATGTCTAATCTTGTTAGTGAACCGATTATTCTGCTAAGAAATCCTGTAGACGATACAGTTGAAGACATACCTGTTGTGAATTGGAAAGACTTAAACTAGAAAATTGCGATGGAACTTTCAATCTTTAATACATTAACGGGTGAGAAAAATACTCATCCGATTTTGTCGAAAGAGATACGGATCGGTCGAAATCCAAATCAATCATCCGATACGAATGGTGAGGATGAGCTTGATGGCGTACAAAAAATTACATTGGCAAGCAAAATTGTTTCTAAGCATCACCTCACATTACATCATGCAGATGATACTTGGTTGCTCAAGCATCTCGGCACTAATGATACGTTTATCAATGAACAAGAAGTATCTCATGGGCAAGTGCTTACGATAACAAGTGAAGATGAAATAAAGTTTGGAGAATTTTTATTAAATATTGCTAAAGACAAAATCAGTCAAGAGTTTGAGAGTCCTGAGCAAGAAACCAGATTGCTTGAGTTAGAGAAATCAATTCATGAGCAATTATTATCGGCGTTAGATTTACGTAGAAGTGGAGCCAGTATTAATCTAGAGGATGAAGCGACAAAAAATAATATTGTAAAGTTTTTGAATGATATTGTAGCGAATCGATTAGAAGAAATAAGTGAAGATGAAATCAAAAATATTACAAGGACGGCCATACTTAGAAAATTAACTCATGAAGTAACAGCAGTTGGTGGTAATACATCTAAGAACACTTGGGATTATGCAATATCGTTTGATAGTTCATCTTTAAATAAACAGCTCCATGATATGTTGAAATCCATTGCAAGCCAATTAGGTTTAGCAATGAATAAGAAATCTTTAGAAGAGGATTGCAAAAATATTGATCTAAATTTTGATGATATTTATAAAAATTATGAACTGGAGTTTTCACAAGGTGTAAAACGAGATATTGCTGAAAGTTTTATTAAAAAAAATATTCTCGATTTGATATTTGGATTAGGGCCTCTACAAGACTTGATGGAAATGGACAGTGTCTCAGAGGTGATGGTTGTATCGAAAGATAAGATCTTTATCGAAAAATTTGGAATTGTAGAGGATTCAAGACGAAAATTTATTTCTGATGCGCTCTTACTAGCTACGATAGAAAGAATTGTATCTCCAATTGGTAGACGTATAGATAAGAGCTCTCCAATGGTCGATGCACATTTGCCTGATGGATCTAGGGTGAACGCCATAATTCCTCCTCTGGCGCTAAAAGGTCCATGTGTAACGATTCGCAAGTTTGCACAAGTTCCACTCACGATTGATGACTTAATTGGATTTGAAGCCTTAACAAATCAGGTTTCAAAATTTTTGCAAGCCAGTGTGGCAGGTGAAAAAAATATTGTAATTTCGGGTGGTACCGGCTCTGGTAAAACGACTTTACTCAATTGTGTGTCCGCTTTTATTCCGCGTAAAGATCGAATCGTTACTATTGAAGACACTGCAGAATTACAGTTGAAACAGGAACATGTCGTTTCCCTTGAATCTAGGCCCGCAAATATGGAAGGCAAGGGTGAAATAACCATTCGTGATTTAGTTAAAAATGCTTTACGAATGCGTCCAGATCGAATTGTAGTAGGTGAGTGCAGAGGTGCTGAAGCTTTAGACATGTTGCAAGCCATGAATACTGGTCACGATGGATCAATGACTACTGGCCATGCAAATTCACCTGAGGACATGATGAGAAGGTTGGAAGTGATGGTGTTAACCGGTACAGATATGCCAATTTCTGCAATACGTGAACAAATTGTCTCTGCAGTTGATTTGGTTGTTCAGCTTAATCGATTATCAGATGGCAGTAGAAAAATTACTTGCATATCAGAAGTTATAGGTATTGATGAAAACACGGGTGAAATCATTACAGAAGATATTTTCAAACTTAAACAAGTTTTTGGATCAACAAGCCAAATTTTTCATACAGGCTATATTCCAACTTTTGTGCAAGATTTACTAAATAAAGAAATCATGACGTTGGACACATTTTTTTAAATGAGTATTTTATTGCCAATATTGGGTTTTTTTGCTGTATTGCTACTAGCGTTGTCATTGCCAAGCGCTTTAGAATCGTTGGCAAAAAATTTAGCTTCTACGGCAAAAGAAAAAACAGGTATTGCAACGAATACACAAAGTGTATTAGGTATTCATCCTGATAAATTATTTCGTGTTATAGGTATTGTGGCTGTAGTTATTGCCATACTTGTTTGGCTTGTAACGAACAGCATACTGATAAGTCTGATATTTTTTGCCATCACATTTTTTATTCCAAAATTGATTCAAAGCTATAACCAAAGTATTCGTCTCATTGAGTTTGATGAGCGTTTGCCAGCCGCGTTGGATCAAATGAGCAGTTCTGCTAAAGCAGGTATGAGCTTGGCGCAAACAATTGAAGAAGTCGGTTTAAATTCTCCTAAGCCTATTAATGAAGAATTTTTAACAATGCATCAAGAGCATAAATTAGGTACTGATCTGAGTCAGACTATTATAAACGCACGTCAAAGGATAAAAAGCAAACCCTTTTCATTAGTTGCTTCCGCTCTGTTGGTAAATATTGACAAAGGTGGAAATCTTCCTGATGCATTAGAAACACTCTCTATTTCGTTAAAAGAAATTTGGCGTTTGGAACAAAAGCTTATTACTTCATCAGCTGAAGGTAGAAAAGCAATGTGGGTGATCAGTGCTGTTCCTATTTTTATCGCCTTGCTCGTGTTTGCGTTACAACCTGAACTAATTTCAGGGCTAACGGGGTCATTGTTGGGGATTACTATACTAGTAATTGCAATATTGACCTATGTTTTGGGTTTGTATTGGTTAAGAAACATACTTAACCAGGAAATATAACGATGTTATCTACACTACTTCCTATATTGGGCGGCATTTCAATATTTTTGCTTAGTTTTGTATTGATAACATGGTTTTACCGTTATGCAATAGATGTTGAAGTAGATGAAATTAATAAGAATGTAATTTCTGGAACCTTCCTTGAGCCGATCGTCGCAAGATTAAGTAAGTTTAATCATTTTTTGCAGTTTGATAATTTAGCCAGTTCAATAGATCGAAAACTAGTTTTAGCAGGCAACCCTGGGAAAGGGTTAAATGGCTATGAGTATATTTCTATTACTCAACTCATAGGTCTTCTTGTATTTGTCATTTTTCTCTTAGCACTTATATCTATGGGCATGTTTTCTTCTTTTACATTTATTTTGGTGATGATTATTACCATAATCGTCATTTGGGTATCGTTTGAGTGGCTAAATAATCAAGTTTCTTTTAGAAGGAAAGAAATTTCTAGATTATTTCCTTATTTTCTCGATCTCAGCGTGATGACCATGGAAGCAGGCACGAGTTTTCTTGAGACAGTAGATATTTACATTCGTGATAATCCTAAAAATGCATTAACAGAAGAACTAACCATGTTTGCATCTGAAGTTAATATGGGTACGACTTTTGAAGAAGCGTTAATTAATTTTGAACACCGTATCAGCGCAGAAGAGGTCCAAAACACCTTGCGAGCTATACGGCAAGGTCAAAAAATGGGCACACCTATGGCCAATATACTGCGTGATCAAGCTGAAACCGTTCGCTTTAAAAGAACTCAAAATGCTGAGAGAGCTGCAGAAGAAATGAAAGTAAAACTGCAAGGTCCAGCAATGTTACTAATGGTTTCTGTATTGTTAATAATTTTAGGCCCGGCATTGGTTGAAGTGATAAACAGTGGGGTTTTCTGATGGCAGCAACAACAATTATTAATCCAACATTAATAGCCTTATCTGGCCCGCTTAAAAGAAAAAAGGTACTTGTATCAAAAGACAGCTTTGTTTTAGGCAACAATCACACTGCGGATTTAAAAGTACCTGGAGAACGTGTTGCTAAAATTCATGCTGTTATAGAAAAAGATCAATTTGGCACATGGCAAATAATCTCTAAGTCTGATGCTGGAGTTCTTGTAAACAAGCAACACGTTGAAAAAGCAACATTAAATATTGGTGATTTAATTCAAGTTGGTGAAACGACGTTATTCAAATTTGAAGGTAAGGTAGCGAAAACAAGCAGAGATAGAAATAAAGAAGTTTTACAATCTTCTGAAGGTGTAAAAATTAAAAAACCAGTTTTATATCTTCTTGGAGCATATTTATTGTTAATGGCTGGTGTTGGTATATATCTATCATTAGATTTTTCAACAGAAACTGAGACAGGATTATCGAATGAATACGTTAGCAGTGTATTAGACTCTACAAAAGAGTATCTAATCAATTTAACACCTGACGCAAAAACTAATTCTTCTGATATTTTGTTTGATAAAAATAGAGATATTTCAGCTACTTATTACAATATTAAAAATTCAACGATTTCTGGCACAAAAAATAGTCTCGTGGATAGTTTGATTGCTGAATTAGAAAATTCATTTTTTAGAGCCTGGAAGTTAGAACGGACAAAAAATTATCAAGAAGCGTTAGCAGAATATCAAAGAATATTGAATCTTGTGCCTGACAATCAAGCAGTTACTACTAAAGTTGCAAGCTGGCGTATTAATGTTATTAAGGATAAGAGCCGTAAAAGATGAAAGAGAAAACACAATTAGGTAATCGATATTTAATTGAAGACACTAGGGTAGGTGGATACTCAATCGTTTATAAAGCTTTAGATGAAAAAATTAATCGAACTGTTGCTATAAAAACACCTAATGAGCTCGTTCTTAGTAGTGAAAAAAACTTAGAAAAGTTTATTGAAGAAGCAAAAAAACTCGCCAAAATTAATCACCCCAATGTAATTGAAGTTTTGCATTTTTATGAAGCAGGTGAGCTTGATGATAAGTGTCATATTGTCATGGAATGGATTTCTCAGACATTGGCTGAGCGGATCCAAGATGATGCTTTAGATATCGATACAAAGATTTCTATCATTAATAAAACGCTGCAAGGTCTTTTGCACATTCATCAGTTAGGGATTATTCATTCTGATCTTAAGCCAGCTAATATTTTTGTGAGTGATGACAATTCAAGAGTAAAAATCGGTGATTTGGGTATTGCTAGACATATTGATGAAGACCATACCAGCATGGCAACCTTTAAATATGGTGCGCCTGAGCATTATCGAACGGATGTAAACATAGATTCGCGGGCAGATATTTATTCAGCAGGTTTATTATTCTATGAGTTACTCGTTGGCGAGAGTAAATTTAAACAAATCTTCCAAGATATTTATTCTGATGATAATAATAAGAAACAAGATACACGTTGGTTAAATTGGCATCTAGATAAAAGTCGTGTTTTGCCTCCACTTACAGAAGTAACAACTGGTATAAGCGAAAAGTTCAGCGCAGTTATAGAAAAAATGACTGCTAAAGATCTAAACGAGCGCTATGAAAAAATTGAAGAAATCTTACAAGATTTAGATTTCGAACATCATGCTTCCATTACACCTATTCAACCTATTGAACTTGAATCTACAAAGAGCAAAAAAAATATCTGGTTAAGTCTAGCAATCGCTTTTGCAGTTATTTTTGTATCTGCAGGAGTTATATTTCTTTATTTGCCAGATGACAAACCAGCAATATCTGCTGAAGAAGTTGTAGCGATGGCAAAAATGGCTAAAGAAGCTAAGGAGGCTGCAATTGTTGCTGGTGCCAATGATCCAATGATAAACGAATTTTCACAGGGTAATAACTTTTATGATCAAGCAAAAGGTGCTTATGATAAAGGTGAAAATGAATCACCTCTTCAGTTGTTTACTTCTGCAAGAGATCACTACATAAAATCTGAGCAGCTTGCCTATCAACGTACCTATAGTGAACTTCAAAACCACATCAATGTTTTAGAGGCAAAGGTGCAAATGTACAAACTCAATCATGAGAGTCAGCCATTAAAGTCAGGATATTTAATGTTAGAGCAAGCAGGAAAGCATTTTGAAAACCAACAATATTTAGAGGCTTCAAATTCTTTGGCGCAAGCTAAAGTTGCATTTGAAGAATCTATTACGACCATGCCAAGAAAAATACAGGTTGGAAGTACAGCAGAACAAATTGATGCGGCATTAATTTTGTGTAAACGTTTTGATCAAGATTGTGTTCGTGAGTGGTATGAAACTGAGAAAGCAAAAGAAGTAGAGCTTGAACCATTTGAAATGGATGAGCATGAAGTTTCCTACGCTCAATTTCTAAAGTTTATCGATGCGACCGCTTATCAAACAGATGCTGAGAGGAAAGGATTTTCTTACGTTTGGAATGGGTACAAATCAGTAAAAACAAAAGGTGTTAATTGGCGCAATGCAAATGCAGGTGGAAATGAAAATTTTCCAGTGACTCACATTAGTTTTAATGATGCCAAACAATTCTGTGAATGGCGTGGGTCTCGTTTGCCTACAGAAGCCGAATGGGAATACGCTGCAAGGGGAATAGAAGGGAATACTTTTCCATGGGGTAACAATTGGGATCCAAGAAAGATTTATTGGCCAAACGAAAAACCAGAACAAGCTCGTATACAAAATATCAAATCTTATCCTGGAGCAATTTCAGGCTCAGGAGGCTATGATTTTTCAGGCAGTGTTTGGGAATGGGTTGAAAAAACTGAAGATCCCAACGATGGCTTATTAAAAGGAGGTTCAATATTTGAGACGAATCCAGCAAATTTGCGAACATCCACCCAAAGAATCAATGACTTAAATCTTTCCAATAACGACGATGGCTTTCGTTGTGTGAAATCTACACAAAAGTGGCCAGAGAGCTATAATTAAAATAATAAATACAAGTACCAAGGATGAGGCGTGGGATTATGAAACTACTTAAATTTTTCATCGTACTTTTGTTGGGGACTTCTTTTACACATGTCATTGCAAATGAAAAAATCGCATTAGTAATCGGTAACACCGATTATGAAGTGTCACCGTTGAGAACTGCGGTCAATGATGCCACGGCCTTTTCACAAGCATTGTCAGAAATAGGTTTTCAAGTCGATCTTCAAACCAATACTAATCAGCAAGAAATGGAAGCTGCAGTACAGTCATTTGGACGATCTATTCAATCAGGAGCAATCGGTTTATTTTATTATGCGGGTCATGCGGTACAGCACAATGGCGAGAACTATCTCGTACCGGTTAATGCAATTTCATCTATAACTGCACCTGAACATTTACGTTATAAAACTGTGCCGCTTGGTTATGTGCTTGGAGTGGTGAATCAATCGGCAAGTGATTTAAATGTTGTCATATTGGATTCCTGTCGTAATTCTCCATTTAAATCCTTTTCGCGTGATTTAACGAGAGGAATTACACGTATGCCAAGTTCTGAAGGGACACTCATAGCATATTCAACAGCTCCTGGAAAAGTAGCATTAGATGGTAGAGAAAATGATCAACATAGCCCTTACACGAAGTCCCTTTTAAAGCATATCAAACAACCTGGACTAACAATTGAGCAGGTACTCAAAAAAGTTCGAGCAAGCGTGAAAAAAGAAACAAATGGACAACAAACACCTTGGTATGAAGCTTCCATTGATGGCGATTTTTATTTTATAAAAGATGAAGGAAGCGGGACTAAAAAAGTAATCAAAGTGGCTACCGTTGAACCTCCTAAAAAAGTTATTACGCCAGAAAAGGAAAAAAAAGTTATTAAACAAGAAACTCTTGAGTCAACCAAACAATTGTCCTATATCGATGTGGAAGGCGCTAACGAAGGCAAACGACTCAATGCCGCGCAAACCAAACAATTAGTGATTGGAAATACCTTATATCCAACAAGCGGTTCTTTCAAAGGCGCTCATATTTATGTTGACCATGATGGACGTGCGTATTATCACTTTATTACTAAAGGAGAACGCGTCATTGAAGGTATTACTTCATGGACGTTTACAGGTGCAAAATTTTGTATCGATCTTCATAAAATGGGGACTAATGCCAATCTGTCTGAAAAAGAGGTGTGTTATCGGTTTATTAAACAAGCCAATCAAGAGTACAAACTACAAATTACGCAAATTAAATTGTTCAGTTATCATAGAGAATCGCCTGTAGGAAAGTATATTTTTACTAAAGTTATGAAAGGTCGTGAAGGTGTATAGGAATGATGGTTTGATCAATGTGTTGCTTTTACCGAATCTTCCATAGCAGCTAAAAAAGAAGTTTGATAATTCGGCACGATATTCAGGTCGATTACAGCAAGTGCCACCTTATGATCTATTACATCAATATAGTGTAATATCCTCCTGAATTCATTGGGAGTAATAGGCTTCTGATCCCGCCATCCACAGAGCTCATCTTCGGCTCTTAAATTCTCAGGAAGATCGATTCTAAGAGCTAATCAAAGGGGTTGCAGCGCACCATAAAAATTGTGTTTTGCGCAATCCAGAATCCATTTAATCGCTTCAAATTTTTTCATGACTGGGCATCATTTCTTATGCGATTAATCAAAAAAGACACTCGGCATAGGGCAGGGCAGAAACTTAATTCTCGTTCCAACTTATCTTGATTTAAGTTATAGGATTTTACTTTGCATTATCTTGTACGTGCTTGCATACACATCTTTTAACTTTTTCCCATATTACAAGATCATCATTTGTAAGATAGGACTCAATATTCTCTAAAATGCCTATGTAATTCTTGTAGAGTTCTTGCGCAACTTGAGTGCCTTTTTTTGTGATTTTAAGTTGAATGACCCGACGATCATTCACATCATGATGACGGTTGATTAAACCTTGTTTTTCTAGAGTATCTAAATGTCGAGTGATGGTCGTTGGATCTGCGTCAATTGTTTTAGAAATACGGCTGGGCGTATCTGCTCGTTTAAGATAGATAATTTTTAGCACTAACCATTGAGTTAGGGTAAGTTTTGCTTGTTTTAAAGGCACTTTTAAATGAAGTTTTGCTTTATTTACTATGCTTAAACTTAGCAATACAGATGTTGCATTTATATCGATACATGCAGAAGATGTCGCATCGTGCTTTTTATCAATGTCTTCCATGAAAAATATCCTTATTTGTTCATGTTGTATATGGCTTTAAAGCTACTTAACAACTCAATACATGCTTAGTTAATATTTGTAAATAACAAATATTAACTAAGCAAAACAAGTTGTATTCTCTATTTCTAACTACAAAAATTTAGCTATTAAACACTTTTGCAGGTGTATCTAGTCAAATAACCTTATATTTGACTAATTAGGCACATGTTGCCAAATACCATATAAAGCAATTTTGACTAATATCGCACTATTGACAAGAAAGGCTTAGGGTTAACAATCTTTAACAAGATAGAGTGTTCATGAAACATTTTTTAACATATTAAGGCCGCTGGATCTTGATCTTTGGCTAATTAAATAACGAGTATTTAGAATTGAACTGATTTCTATATGGAAATAAGTAAATAGATATACAATTATAAGGCATGTGTTTGTGCAAAATTCTCAAGTTTCTTCCATGCTATTTGTTGGTTTTCGTTTAGATACGAATCTAAATTTTGCAGAATACCTGTGTAACGCTTGTAAACCTGTTGTGCGACGCGTACACCTTCCTGAGTGAGTTGTAATTGAGTAACACGACGATCTTTTTGGTCATGCTTACGCTCAATTAAACCGCGAGCTTCTAAACTGTCTAGATGTCGAGAAATCGTTGTAGGGTCGGCGTCAATGGATTTAGCTACACCAGTTGGTGTTTCTGCTCGCTTTAAATAAAGTATTTTTAACACTAGCCACTGATTCATCGTAAGCTTAACAGTGCTGAGAGGTTCTTTTAGCTGTTGTTTAGCCTTATTAACAATGCTTAAACCAAGCAGGACGGCAGTGGCATTAAAATCTAGGCTGAATGATGCTTTGTTTATCTTGTTCATATCGGTTGAGTCTGATTGCATTTGTATTTTCCTAAATTGATAGATTGAGTTATTTCAAAACTGTCACACATTTATATTGAACATTCTTTCTAAAACTACATGTTAGTTATCAGTAAGAGAGTAAGAATCAACCTATATTTAAAGGTTGCGTTATAAACATGATGTTTAGTGTAAAGCCCGAGAATGTATACCGAGCCTACTTAGTTAGTTTCCACAATCTAGGTAGAAGAAAAGCTATATAAAAGTTTAAAAATGTTTCAAAAATGGTTTATTGATCAAGTATTTATAATCGTTAGTAATCAAGTTTGACAATCATTGCACTATGGGAGTATTAATCATAGTTTCATACAGTATTTAACATGTTAAATATCGTGAGTTATTTCGGCTTTTAAAGCTTGAAATTGTTAATTGTTTGAATAGGTATGGGGATAAAACTTGCAGTCTGAAACTTCTGAAAAGAATGATTTACTCAAGCCAGAAGAGTTGGAGGTTCGCGCTCAACTCGAAAATATTTTACTTGGAGATGAATTTAGGCGTTCGCCAAAAATATCAAATTTTCTAAATTTCGTTGTAAACGAAACTCTAACTGGAAAACAGCAATACCTAAAAGCGCACTCTATTGCCATCGCTGTTTTTAATAAAGACGAGAGCTTTGATCCACAAACAGACCCATTAGTACGTGTGAATGCTGTACGCTTGAGAAGAATGCTGCGCCATTACTATGTTTCTCAAGGGTTGAAGGACGAGGTCATTATTGATGTTCTTAAGGGCAGTTATGTGCCGCAATTTTATTATCGCAGCAAAGGCCCTATCTTATCAGTCAAAAGGGTTTCAGAAATAATAGAAGATCACTCCTTTCCTACTATTGCGGTTTTAACTTTTAAAAACTTAAGCCATAAGTTATCAGATGCAAATTTTTCTAATGGCATCACTCAGGAAATAGTCAGCCAATTAACTAAATTCAAAGAGCTAGTGGTTGTGGCTAGAAGTACAATGAACCTTTCTGAAGATAAACTGGTTAATTCAAAACGTTTAAATAAAATTTTAGATGTGCGCTATGTTTTAAGTGGGAGTGTACGTATTGATGAAGATAATGTTCGAATTAATGTGGAGCTTGATGACAGTGTTTCGCATGCCAATGTATGGACACAAACTTATAACGAAAAGTTAAGTGTTAAAAGCACATTGGCGATTCAAGATGAGATTGCTATGCATGTAGCGACAACAATTGCTCAACCTTACGGAGTCATTATTCGCAAAGAACTAGCAGGTCTTGAACGCAGTACTACAAATAATTTTTCTGCTTATGAGTTGTTTTTGCAATACTTTCAATTTATAAGGACCTTTTCGCCTACTGACCACTTTAAAGTGCGGGCTGCTCTAGAAAAAGCTATCAAAATTGATCCACAATTTTCTGATGCATGGGCAGCGCTTTCTATAATTTATTCTCAAGAGTATCAATTATCGATGAATCAAGTAAAAAGAGATGTCGATGTAAGAAATCTTGCTTACCAAACTGCTCGACATGCATTAAAACTTGATCCTAGTAACTCGCGGTCTAGTTTTGCTATTTCAATTGCTAAGTGGATTAATGGTGAAGTCGATGCAAGCAAGGAGGATGCGGTTAGAGCCTTAAAACTAAATCCTAACAATTCACTTATCTTGGCTCAATTAGGATTATTCTTAGCAATCTCTGGAGGCTGGGAAACGGGATTAGAGATGTTAGAGCAGGCAATGGTGATGAATCCTGCCCATCCAGATTTTTATCATTTTCCTTTTGTTATCAATTTCTATCGTCAAGATTTGTTTGAACAAGCTTTACAGGAAGCCAATAACATCCATATGCCTGATTACTTTTGGACTCATTACATTAAAGCAGCCATCCATAGCGCGCTTGGCAATAAAAAACTCGCCAAGCAAGCAATCCATGAACTGCTCAAGTTGTATCCTGACATTGCAAGCAAAGCCCGTTTCGAGCTAGAAAAATGGAATATGCAGACAGAGCTAATTGAAAAATTCTTGCAGGATTTGAGAATCGCGGGTTTGGAAGTGGTTTAAGACAATGGTTAGAGGTCTTAAATCATGCATTACTTCTTTATAGTACTTTCCCGTTTGAGTAATGATTGCTAGTATTTACACATATTTTAGATTGAGTTTAACTATTCAAGCCTCGGATTTTATCCGGGGTTTTTTATTGGATGAGTCTCTAATACACTCATTAAACAAGATGTATATGGCTAGGTGGTAGAGTGGTTATACAGCGGTTTGCAAAACCGTAGACACCGGTTCGATTCCGGTCCTAGCCTCCACACATGCGCATGGGTATTATGCGCAAATTGATTATGACGAAGTCATACAGTCTGTAATCGTAAAACGATTCTACAAAGCCCGGGTGGCGAAATTGGTAGACGCAAGGGACTTAAAATCCCTCGGTAGATAATACCGTGCCGGTTCGACTCCGGCCCCGGCACCAGTATTGGGAATTTTTTCACGCACATGCTTTACCTGCATGAGTACTTCTGATCCTGAGATTCTATGGGACCCTAAGATGAAAGGTGTAAATAAGCTCTAAAATCACCATTTAATTCCGAACGGTTTAATACAATGCGTATAGTACTGTTGTTATAAAAACAAAACCTTATAAAATCCTTCATATTCAATGGGGTAAAGCTATATAATTTATAATTATTGAGAAATATTCTTTATCTTATTGTTTTATAAGGAATTAAATTCCTTACATGACAAAAGTATAAGAACATCAATGTATTTAACCTCATATTTAATGTACCTCTTTTGGTTAAGCTGTGGTAATTTAACGGCTGGTGGTTCATTAATCTCATTACGTTGAGAGGCGAAATAGAGAATCCAGAAGGAGCAATAACTATAAAATAAATCTTCTGAAACCATCATTAGCCTTGCGTTAATACATTTAGCAGCCCTTTCTCCTCTAGTTGGGTTATCAATTAAAACGTATAAACGCTAAAGTTGAATCGCAAAAGAAAGGCATATATCAACCCGCCCACCGTGGCGGGTTTTGTTTTTACTGGGTACACTATTTCTCTAATATCATTTCTTTGCTATCGCTAATACAATTTTCATGAAACTGAGATTGAATTTCATACATCCACTATTGATATTGATGTTTTTTTGTTCGAGCACTGTAGCCTATGCTGCTGATATGGGTGGACGTTATTTGGTATCGGGAGTAGGTAAGGATTCTTGTCGTAGCTTTGTAGATGCTGATGAGGTGGGAAAGTCATATTATCGAACTTGGCTATCTGGCTATATTACTTCGCATAACTACTATGTCGAAGATACTTATAGTGTTGTGAACAAAAAGACTGTAGATGAATTGGAAGCTTGGTTACGTGGTTATTGCTTTTCGAATATGACACATACATTCGAGAAAGCTGTAAAGGCATTGATACGCAAACTTAAGTACTTTAAGAAGAAAAATTTTTACGATAAGTGATCAATAAAATTATTAGGTAAAAAGTGGAAAACCAAGACCTTAAACGAGCAGGGCTGAAAGTAACTTTGCCACGAATGAAAATATTAGAGATTCTTGAGAACTCTAATAAGAAACATATGAGTGCAGAGGATATTTATAAAGTATTGCTTGATGCAGGTGAAGAGATTGGTTTGGCAACCATTTATCGAGTGCTCACTCAGTTTGAGGGTGCAGGCCTCGTAATTCGCCACCATTTTGAAACCGGTCAGGCTGTTTTCGAGTTAGAAAGCGGTAAACATCATGATCATTTAATTTGCGTCAAGTGCGGTAAAATCGTCGAGTTCTTAGATGAAGCCATTGAAGCGAAGCAAAAAGAGATCGCTAAAAAAAATAACTTTCGTATATCTGATCATTCATTAATTATTTATGGCATTTGTGGTGACTCAAATTGCCAACAAAACTAGTTCGCATATCTTTAGAACAATTTAATGCCGCAGCATAAATTTCCACCTGGGCCAGAAGGAGAAGGCAAGTTAGGTTGTTTGCCTGAAATGCGTGCGAATCCTATGGAATTTCTTGAGGAAGTTGCATCAAAGTATGGCGGTATCGCGCGTATCAATATGGGCGCTTATCATTCCTATCTCGTATCAGATCCTAAGCTAATTAAAGAAGTACTAGTTGATAATTTTGAAAAGTACAAAAAAAATACACGCTACAAACAAGTACGCATGGTTATTGGTGAGGGGTTATTACTGAGTGAAGGTGATGTATGGAAACATCAGCGTACTCATGCACAACCAAAATTCACGGCTAAATCGCTCGATCAACAAGTTGATTGGATTACTGATCTAGCAACAGACTTTCTCGATTCTTGGATTGTAAATGTAAATGAGGAAAAGCCAGTCGAACTGGAATACCAGTTTAATCTTCTTACGCAACTGTTAGCCGGTGTTTGGGTGATGGGGGAAGGTTTTAAGCCGCGTGCTCAAACTGTGTTTAATATATATAACCAGATTCGAATGAATTGGCCAGAAATGACAGATTTGCGTGCTTCTTTGCTTAAACCTAAAAACCTAAAAAAAGAGATTAATTTTAGAAAAGCCTTAAAAAGTCTAAATAAAACAGTATATGAGCTGCTCGATGAGTATCCTGATGTCATCGAGGGTGATATGGGCTTCTTAAGGCATTTATTGCCAGATGAGGCATTAGGTAAGTCTGTCATTGCTAAGGCTATCAAAAAACAAAAGCGTAGTTTAAGAGACCAATTGCTTACTTTATTTGTAACTGCGTTTGAAACTACAGCGACATCGCTCTGTTGGACGATGTATGTGATTGATAAATATCCAGAAGTAAAGAAACGTATTTATGAGGAGGTGGATCAAGTCATCGGTATGCAAACACCGACTGCTGATACATTAAATAAGCTGGATTACACGGAAAAAGTAATTAAAGAATCATTGCGTCTTTATTCGTCAGTACACTCTTTCTCGCGAGTTGCGTTAGAAGACCATGACATAGGGGGGTATCGTGTACCTAAAGACATGACAGTAATTATCTCATCTTATGTTACGCATCGTTTACCTGAATATTGGGATGATCCTTACACCTTCGATCCCAGCCGCTTTGATAAAGAACGAACAGTTGGGCGATCGCGTTTTGCATATATTCCCTTTGCAGCTGGACATCGTAATTGCATCGGTTCTTATATGGCACTGATGCAAAGTAAACTTGTAGTTACATTAATCGCTCAACGTTATAACTTGAGTTTGTTTCCTGGGCATAAAGTCGAGAAACACGCTGCCACAACTATGCGGCCCAAGTATGGGATGAAAATGAACGTTGAACGCCTTGTGGCATAGCGCTAAATTAAAATAATTATTTGTTTTAGGTTTTAGTAGCCAGCTTTTCGGGCACGATCATCAAGTCGATCTTTATCATCTTCTTGATTTAAGGTGGTATTTTTATTTGAATTCGAATCTTGCTTTTTTACGACTCCGCGTCCCGCGTTTACTCTATCTTTTGAATTTTCTTCTATCTGCTCTTCCATGATAATATACTTTGCAAATACAACAATTTAATTTCGATTAACCATAACGCTTTCTAATATTAGTTGACCGTGAACTAGATCATAAGACGTATTTTAAGTCCTTTAGGTTGGTTAATATATCGGGTGTTTTTGTGATATGCATCCCTAAGCGTGTAGGGAATTAGCCCTATAATTTGTAGTTAAATAGTTCTGCAATAATTACTATATAAATTGTAATAAACATAAAGAGTTACGGAATATCACCTTTACTTAGGACAATACTAGGATGTATCTAAAACACTTTGGGCTTGAACGACAGCCATTTCAGCTGACACCGGATGCCGATTTTCTCTATTTGAGCAAGGCCCACAACCGTGCCAAGTCTTATATGGAATACACCGTATGGAATCGAGATGGATTTGTAGTGATTACAGGTGAAATTGGTTCGGGTAAGACTACTCTAATACAGCAACTGTTAAGAACAGTTGATGAAAATGTCCTAATTGCGCGCATTTATCAAACTCAACTAAATGAAATTGAATTTTTTCAGGCAATTTTGCATGAACTTGGCTTAGACCCATTCAAAGCTGGCAAAGTCGAGCTTATTAGTATGCTGAATGAATTTTTACTTGAGCAGTATGCTGAAGGAAGACAAGTAATATTAATTGTAGACGAGGCGCAAAATCTTAGTAAGCGGGTACTCGAAGAGCTTCGTATGTTAACAGGGATGGAGACTGACGAAGAAAGAATTTTAAATCTAATCTTGGTGGGGCAACCTGAACTTAAGAATTTACTCGATGCCCCTGGAATGGAGCAATTATCACAACGAATTCGATTTAGATTTCATTTATCTGCACTTGATGAAGATGATATCCAAAATTATATTAACCACAGGCTGGAAGTGGCGGGAATGCAGAAGAACAAGTCGTCTTCAATCCCTAAAGTTATAAAAGATGAATGTATACCCGTTATTTATCGATACACTGGCGGTATTCCGCGTTTAATTAATTCACTATGCGATACAGCATTAATATGTGCGTTTGTTGAAAATAAGAAGACTGTTACAGCAAAAATTATAGAAGAAGCCGTTAACGAGCTGCAGTGGGTGCCTTACCATGAGCGCGTGGGAATTAAGGCATTAAAAGGCAAACCAACAACTGCAGTTGAGTTTGATAGCCCAGCAAAATTGATTGACCTTATGCACGAAGATGACGTGCGTGAATACCCGTTAACTGAGGATACAACTACTATTGGTAGAATAGGTACTAATGATATTCGTTTATTAGATGAAATGGTGAGTGGGCATCACGCAAAAATCATTCGTTTTCAAAACAACTACTTTATTGAAGATATCACTAGCACAAATGGTTCATTTGTAAATGGTAAGCGGATTCGCAAATGTGTGCTAAAAGATGGCGATAAAATTGCTTTTGGTCCATACAAGATGATTTTCCATCTAGATGTTTCCGAGCTTACAAAAGATATTCCTACACTTGATCAAGTTAATTCAAATGACACGATTGTTTCATCCGTTGAAGACACTGTGATTAGTGGCCCAGTTGTGGCAAATAGATAGTATTTAAGTTCGTATTCCTATGCCTTTATTTAACAAATGAAGGCAAATCAAAAATAGTATAACGAAAAACCCAAGCATAACAATCATTGCGGATTGTAAGCTTATATCAGTTATACCTAAGATTCCGCTTCTAAAGCTGTTCACCATATAAAGTATCGGATTAGCAAGTGATACGTTTTGCCAAAATTTTGGAAGCATTTCTATACTGAAAAAGACACCGCCTAGATAGGTTAGAGGTGTAAGCACGAAGGTTGGAATGATTGAAATATCGTCAAAACTATTAGCATAAATCCCATTTATTATTCCTGCTAATGAAAATAACGCTGCGGTGAGAATGGTTGTAACAATTACTAAGCCGATATTGTGAATTTGCAAATGAGTAAAAAATAGTGCAACAACAGTCACAGCAACGCCAACTATAATTCCGCGAGCGATGCCACCAAGCATGAAGCCAAGAATAATGATGTAGTTCGGCATGGGAGATACCAACATTTCCTCAATATGGCGTTGAAATTTAGAGCTATAAAAAGACGATACAGAATTTGCATAAGAGTTCGTGATGATTCCCATCATAATTAAACCTGGTGCAATGAATTCTATATATGAGTAACCTTGAATAGCATTGATTTGTGAGCCAATAAACTTTCCCATAATAATAAAGTATAGGCTCATAGTGATCGCAGGCGGAAGAATAGTTTGGATCCAAATTCTCATGAATCGTCGTATTTCTTTAACTACGATAGTACGCAATGCAATAATTTGTTTAATTGGCGACATGCCGATTACTGCCCTGATTTACTGGTTAACTTTAGAAATAGCTCTTCTAAACGATTAGATTTATTTTTAATGCTTAAAATGGTAATACCTTGTTCATTTAGCGCGAAAAATAATTCATATAGTGATTGCTTATCAGACATGGTAACTTCAAGTGTTTTATTATCAATGATGTGATGCTGATAATCATCTAACTTAAGTGGCTCGTGAATTGGGTGTTGCAAATACAAAATAAAACTTTCTTCACTTAGCTTTTCTAATAACTTACGCATTGTTGTATCAACTATGATCTTGCCATGATCGATGATAGCGATATTTTTGCAAAGACTTTCTGCTTCTTCTAAATAATGCGTAGTAAGAATAATCGTTTTGCCGTTTTCGTTAATTTCGGTTAATAATTTCCACATCGATCGGCGTATTTCAATATCAACTCCTGCTGTGGGTTCGTCTAGTATTAAAAGTTTAGGGTCATGCACTAAGGCACGCGCAATCATTAGTCTGCGTTTCATTCCTCCTGATAGTTCACGAGGAGTATGTTTGCGCTTTTCCCATAAATTTAATTTTTCTAAGCAATCTTCTGCAGCTTCCATTGCCATTTTCGAATCCATGCCATAGTAGCCTGCTTGGTTCTTTACAATCTCCACTAATGGCTCAAAGCTATTAAAGTTAAATTCCTGTGGAACCAAGCCTATTTGACTTTTTGCTTTTGAAAAATCCGTGTCAATATCGTATCCCATGATATGAACTTGGCCTGAGGTCTTGTTAATTAATGACGTTAGAATTCCAATTAACGTTGATTTACCCGCCCCATTAGGTCCCAATAGCGCGAAGAAATCACCCATCTTCACATTGAGATCTATATTCTCCAAAGCAACCACCTTATTCTTATAAGTCTTGCTTAAGTTATGTATCGTTAAAGCATTCTCGCTCATATACAATTGATATAATTTATTTTTGAACCCGTTATCAAATTGAGGAAGTGAATATCAAATATGGATGTAATGCAGTACTTTTATACCGATGAAGATACTAACAGTATTCCAATTAATGTCGTACATAAGTCTGAATTTAGTGCTTGGAAGAAAGCACAGTCACAAATATTACAAAATTGGTTAGAAACTACACAATTTAAGCCTAAACCAAGTGCAATATTATGTGTGCCTGGTGAACAAGGTAAATTAGATAGCGTTTTAGCTATCGCCAATAACGAAAATGCTACCTGGGCGTTAGGATCTTGCGCTAAAAGTCTTCCTTCTGGAAATTATCACCTTGCTACTCAACAAAAAACAGATCAACAAATCTACTTAGGTTGGGCTCTGGGTGCATATGAATTTAGCAATTATAAAAAGTCAAAGAATAAAGAAATTAAGCTACAAATTAATGCTGAAATTGATCAAAACTATTTAAACGCTGCCTTAAAAGCTGTAACAATCGTTCGTGATATGGTGAATACTCCAGCAGCAGATATGATGCCGCAACATATTTCGCATGAATGTAAAAATATTGCAGAACAATTTAAGCAAGAAATATCTGAGTGCACTGGCGATGATTTGCTTACACAAAACTACCCTGTTATTCATGCAGTAGGGCGAGCAAGTGTCCATGCGCCACGTTTAATAGAAATTAATTGGGGTAATTCAAAACATCCAAAAGTATGTTTAATAGGTAAAGGTGTCTCATTCGATAGCGGCGGCTTAGATATTAAATCTTCACAAGGTATGCGCTTGATGAAAAAAGACATGGGTGGCGCTGCTCATGTTATAGGAATTGCATATGCCGTCATGCAATTGAATTTACCTGTTCAATTACAAGTATTGGTGCCTGCTGTAGAAAACGCAATTTCAGGAGATGCTTTTCGACCTGGTGATGTGCTGACTTCAAGAAGTGGTAAAACCATTGAAATTGATAATACTGATGCAGAAGGGCGCCTTATTTTATGTGATGCAATTAGTAAGGCTGTAGAAGATAAACCAGATTTAATAATCGATTTTGCGACTTTAACCGGTGCTGCAAGGATTGCACTTGGCACAGAAGTACCAGCATTTTTCACGAATGATGATTCATTGGCAGCAGACTTATTGCATGCTTCTCAATCTATTAATGACCCCGTTTGGCAAATGCCTTTGCACGAATCATATCGATATATGCTGGATAGTACGATTGCAGATATTTGTAATTCTGCTTCTAGCGGTTATGGTGGCGCAATCACAGCAGCATTATTTCTAAAAGAATTTGTACCTGCAGAGACTAAATGGATTCATTTTGATGTGATGGCTTGGAATACAAGATCCAGAGCAGGGCGTCCTAAAGGTGGCGAAGGCATGGGCTTACGCACTGTAATTGAGTTTTTGCAACAACGTTATTCGTAATTCATGACAATTGTGAATAAACATCGGTTTTGTGTTGCTCCTATGTTGCATTGCACAGATAGACATTATCGTTATTTAGTACGATTGATGTCGAAGCACTGTTTTTTGTATACCGAAATGATCACTACGGGTGCATTAATCTATGGTGATCGAAATCGTTGGTTAAGTTTGTATGATGAAGAGAATCCAGTAGCTTTACAGCTAGGAGGGAGTAATCCAAAAGAAATGGCTCAATGTGCAGAATTTGCTGAAAAATATAAATTTGATGAAGTAAATATTAATGTTGGTTGTCCTAGTGATCGAGTACAGGCAGGAAAATTCGGTGCTTGTTTAATGTTAGAACCAAAAATTGTTACTGACTGCATAAGAGCAATGCAAAACGCATCTAATCTCGAAGTTACCGTAAAGACTCGTATTGGTGTAGACGATCAAGATAGCTATGATTTTTTATATCAATTTGTCGAAAGAATTGCTTTGGCTGGATGTAAAACGATTATTGTGCATGCACGTAAAGCGGTTCTATCTGGACTCACTCCAAGACAAAACAGAACCATCCCACCTTTACACTATGAACATGTTTATCAACTTAAACAGGATTTTCCAGAATTAAACGTGATCATTAATGGTGGAATTAAAAATAAACTAGATATTTCTGAACATTTAAAGCAGGTTGATGGAGTCATGATTGGGCGCGAGGCGTATGACGACCCATATTTCTTATCAGATATAGACGAGCTTATCTATGGTAATGAATCTAACTCAATTTCAAGATTTGAGGTCCTCGAAAAATATAAGATTTACATGCAATCTGAGTTGAATAAAGGAGTGCCTTTGAAAATACTTGCTCAACATATATTTGGGCTATTTAATGGAATACCCGGTGCTAGGTCATGGAGACGATATTTAAGCGAACATATATATGCGAAAGAGGCTGGTTTAGAGGTTATTGATGAAGCATTAAAAACAGTTTCAGAATTTGAGCATATTGCGGTGGCTAGTTAAATAAATATTGATATTTTTCATGCGTAGAAAAATATCGGTAATCTTCAAGTGTATCTAAATCACGCACTCTTGAAAGGGTGGCATATTTCCACCCAAGATTAGTAATTTTCTGTTGGGTGTATTGAAAAACTTGGTCTGTGCTCCATGTAATATTTTCAAAAATAGATTCGTCAACTTTACTAAGACCTATAAGCGCATATCCGCCGTCTTCGGTAGGCCCTAATACAATATCATTTCCTGTGTTCAATCTATTAAATGCTTCTTTAATATAACTCGAATTAATTTCTAAGCAATCTGTACCAATTAATACAACATTCTTATTTTCATTTAAATGATGATTAATGGCTTGGTACATTTTATTTCCTAAATCGCCATTGGATTGGGCCCTTAATTCAAAATTAAATTTAGTTCCATATTGTCTTAAAACTGAATGGTTTGTATTTGGATAACAGTATAGATAGGTTTTTATTTTCGTGAGATGTACATTGGATAGGGTCTTATCAAGTAAGATACGATATATCTTTGCGGCATTTTTATCACCAAGATCTTGAGCCAATCTTGATTTAACAAGTCCCGCATCGGGCTGTTTACAAAAACATAAAATAATATTTTCGGTTTTCAATTTATTGGATGATTATTTTGAATAGTAGCGTTTTGCTAATTTTTCTGCTGGAACACCAACATAAAAAAGCAAACGTAAGTACCACATTAGTAAAATTGTTTTTAAAACGCCTTGTTGTTCCCATTTGCGACTTGATGTTATTACTTTTTCAGATAAGCAGACAGGTCGAGAATATTTTCTCAGTTTTTTGCTTAGCTCGATGTCTTCCATAATAGGAATATCAGAAAACCCGCCACTATTGAAATAAATTTCGCGTTTCATGAAAAAAGTATGGTCTCCAGTAACAATTCCAGTCAGGCAACTACGTTTGTTCATGAACCATGCAATAACTTTAAAAACGAGCTTTTGATTTGTAAATACGACATTAAATCGACCCCAATAGTTATTAGCCTTTTCCATGACGTTACGAATATTACCTAGGCCGGATGGAGGTAACAATGTATCTGCATGCATAAATACTAATATTTGGTTGCTACTTTTTTTCGCACCGATATGTAGTTGGTGTCCGCGTGAAGGATTTGTTGAAATACAAATACAACCAATTTGTTCTGCAATAACAACTGACTGATCAGTGCTGCCTCCATCAACAACAATAACCTCATGTCCTTGTTCTAAGAGTGATGTAAAGATCTTAGTCTGCTCTACAAAAAACGATTCCTCGTTTAAAACAGGAATAATGAAGGAAAACTTTTGCATTAAAAGATTATTTGTACAGTGCGAACGTGTAAATTATTGTAATTTTACATGTTAAATACTTGATTAGTATGAAAATATTGAATGCAGAAAATACTATATTATTGTTATAATGGCTTGCATAAGCGAATCATTTCAATATCAACAACAAGGGTTCTGCTTACAAAATGGAGGAGTACATGAAGCTCAAAACTTGCTTATTACCTAAACTGCAATATCCACTTTTCACAATCCTGTTTTTCTTAATTTCTCCTACTGTATTTGCTGCCGGTTTTCAGATAAGCGAGCAAAGTGGTACGGGGCTAGGGCGTGCTTTTGCAGGTTTTGGAGTAATTGGTGATGATCTCTCAATGGCGTTTTACAATCCTGCTGGATTAACACAACAAGAAGGCATGCAACTTCAAGCAACAGGATTCTTAATCGATGGAAGTTCTAGATTTTCTAATAGTGGGTCTACATTTACACAAATTCCTGGTGGAACTGCTCTAAGTACAGGCAGCAATGAAGATGGTGGAACATTTGCGATAGTTCCAAATTTGTACTTCATCATGGATTTAACAGACCGTTTGAAATATGGTTTTGCGATTACTGCGCCATTTGGATTAAGAACAGACTATGATCGTGATTGGGTAGGGAGGTATCAAGCAAAAGAATCTGAACTAAAAGTTGTAAATATAAATCCTTCGCTAGCATATAAAATCAATGATTCTTTTTCAGTTGGTTTCGGCGTTAGTGCTGAGTATGCAGAGGCTACACTTAGCCAAGCGGTATTTACAGTGCTTGGAGATGGTTTTGCGGAAGTAGAAGGTGATGATTGGGCTTATGGTTGGAATACAGGCTTCATGTATCATCCAAGCCCAACGTTTCGTGCAGCAGTAGGCTTTCGCTCAAAAATTAGTCATGAACTAAAAGGCGACTTAGATATTTCTGGTTTGGTTGGACCGTTTGCGGTGGGGAACGGTAGGACTAGTGCTAGTGCAAGAGCAACCTTACCAGAAACTGTACATGCTGGTATCTATAAAGAATTTAGTAAGTGGGGGTTATCACTTGGTTTTCGGTGGACACGATGGAATCGTTTCAAAGAATTAAGAATTAAAAGTACTGGTAACGCTGATGCTGTGACTGAACAGCGCTGGGATAATGTAATTTCTGCAAATATTGGAGTTGATTATTTCTATTCTGATAAATTGACTTTGCGAGCCGGTTACATGTTTGATGAATCTCCTACCAGTGACGAATTTAGAACGCCAAGAATTCCTGACGAAGACAGAAATTGGTTCGCGGTAGGTGCAAGTTATAAATACAATAATCATTTACAACTTGATGCAGGATTCACGCATATTATTGTTGATGACGCAGATATAGATAAAACAGAAATAGTAGCAGGTCCACCAACTTCACCGGTAGTTGCTATAGATTCACTGGTAGGTGAATATGATGATTCAGATGTAAATATTCTTAGTTTGCAGGCTGTTTATAAGTTTTAAGCAAGCAAGATTAATCCTTCCGTTCTTCAATACACTCAGTAGCAACATATTGGTAGTTACTGAGTGTTTTAGTTTCAAGAAGCGAAATTTTCTTTCGACTAAGTACTAAAGGTATTGTTTTAAATCATGAATCAGTGATGCCAATTTTTGATCCAGCATCACCACTGCATTTTTCCATTTAGAGCGAGCATCGCAGTTATCTTTTATATTAGCTGCAGAGAGTTCCTTCTCGCGTATTAAAATACCAGATTGAGTAAGAAATACGGTATACAGAACATCTGGTAACATTTTTTCATAAGCAGAACTACCGTAGACAGTATCGACGGGTGGGAATCGATTGTCGTATTGTTCTGCGAGTTTGCTTAGATCAAGTGTAGAGTTGGTTTTTAATTCATGTGCGATATGAAGTTTTGAGTTTTCGTCGCTTATGTTCGCATACCGGCCAGATAATCTATCAAGGCGATACATTGCATCTAAACCAAATAAAGTAGCCCAAGACTTCCATTTTAGAAATTGGGAATCAATGCGCCATTCATCACCATAAATCTTATAGATATTTTCTTCACAAGAATTGCCCAACCTAAGTGTTGCATCAAATTCTTGATTGTTTATTTGCGAGAATGTGAGCTGAGCGATGGGTTTTTCTAGCGTTAATCTTTTATAGGTGTACAGATTACCTAAAGTTAAAAAAGCTAAAACAAGCAAAACGAGAACAGACAGCTTGAGAAGCTTTTTTGTGATGAGTTTAAGCATGTCAGAACTCTAGCAGTAATCTAATGAATCACTGAGCAAATCATTATGATAGGTAGTGTATTTATTAACTAATGGTGAGAGGGCTTGCTTCTATATATATATGAATAACTTACATATATTATATTTAACATAATATATATTATGCGAAGTTATATATAGGGCTACTGCTTCCTGCTATAGCTCTTACCTTACAGAAATTAATCAATGAAACGCCTCCTTTCCATTCGTATATAGCTGTTGCTTGTATTGATTTATACAGTAAGTGCTATTCAAGACACTAACCGTATACTCCTCGAGTAATACGTAGATCTTACTTATCCTATTGATATTTCAATATATTTCCCAAGTTTATCCATTAATTAATAATATTTAATGGTATAAGTATAAAATTATATTAGTATGTACTAATACTTTTATTAATAAACAGGGGTAAGTTCCAATGAAATCCTTTATCACTTCTTTTAAATACACGCTTGCAGCATTAGTAGCTGTACTTTTAATCAGTCTCTCAACGGTTGTTTTTGGAGAATCTAAAGATTCTGAAGAGCAAGCAATTACAGCAAATACTGAAGAATGCAAATTCAAAGCCTATACAGACCCACAAAAAATGGCGGCTGCAATGGCGAACCCAACTGAATTTATGCAGCTTGTAGCATTAATGAGCCAACCTCAGACCTACCAAAACATGATGGAATGTGGAATGGACACTGCACAATGGAATGAAATTGTTGCCAACATGAGTAATCCAGCTACGTATATGGCTGCTTCTGGTCAATTCATGAACCCACAAATGTACATGAATTGGATGACCGCAATGATGAACCCAGCTTTCTATACTGCTGCAATGACTCCTTACATGAACCCAGCACTTTATACACAGTGGATGACTGCGATGATGAACCCTGCGTTTTATCAAGCACCTATGCAAGCAATGGATCCTAAGTGGCAACAAGAAACCACTGCATGGATGATGGACCCTGCAAACTTCCAAAAGATGTTTGAAGGTATGACTGCTTACGCACCCGTTGTAGCAGACGCTACACCGGCTAAGTAAGTTACAGGAAGTAAATTTAAATTTGCAGGAAGCAATCGGGATGTCATTGACTCTCAGGAACTAGAGTAGAAACTACACTCCCTTGTACTAAGCCTCGATGAAGTAATTTATCGGGGCTTTTTTATTTAATAACCTCAACCCGCAAATTAATAATTATGAATAAAATTAAAGCCTATGTTTTCAACGCGTATGGAGCATTGTTAGACACCTACTTGCCCTTTGAAGAATATAAAGAAGAATTGGGTGAAAATGCACTTGTGATTTATAAGCTTTGGCGTGCAAAACGTTTGCAGTATTCTTCACAACTTACATTAATGAATCAATTCACAAATTACGAAAAAATTCGTAAATATGCACTTGATTTTGCATGTGCGGTATATGGTGTGGAAGACGAAGATATTAAGAAGAAAATTTTTGAAGCTCATTCAGAATTAGTTTGTTACCCCGATGTAAAAGATGTGCTGACCAAACTCAAAGAAAACAATGCGAAAATTGCCGTGTTATCTAACGGAACGCCACAAAATCTCAGCGCGGCCCTTAAACATGCCGGCATTAGTGATTTACTTGATAGTGTGTATTCAACGGAGCAAGTGCGCAGTTATAAGCCCTCCCCTGCGGTGTATGAATATGTAGAAGAACAACTTGCTTTGCCCAGAAACAAAATTTGTTTTGTTTCTTCTAATTCGTGGGATATTGCAGGTGCTGCATCCTATGGGTTTAGTTCCGTATGGATTAACCGTTACAACCGAACGCCAGAGAAGCTTCCCTTTGAGGCGGACTATGAAATCAAAGCGCTGTCTGAACTGCATTCGCTAGTCTAACTAATTAGCTTGAATGAATTGTTTTAGTGCAACGTTGCACTAAGTTTGCTCATGAGTAGTAGTTTTATTTTAAGTTTTTATGACAACATGCTGATTTAATAAAGACATAATAATTGGCATGTATGTTGCTAACTATTAATTATCTAGATTTAAAACATAGGTTAGAGAGAAATGAAAAACATTGAATTAAAATTTATTACACTTTTAGCGCTGCTTGGTTTAGCGGTCGTGGTTTATACTTCGACGCCTATTACAGCAACAGAAAAGTCGAATTCAACAGATCGTTATTTAATGACAGAACCCTTCTCTTCTGGTGCAATATTATCGTATTCTTCATTAGAAGATTCGCCCAATGAAAGTTAAAGTTAAATAAGTAATTAAGATTTGGTAATTGGAACTAATGCAATCTCAACTCTTCGATTGAGTGCTCGCCCTTCTTTGGTGCTGTTATCTGCAACAGGATAATTTTCACCATGACCATAAGTACCAAGCCTAAGTGGTTCAACGTCACGACTTTGAAAATAATTGGAGACACTTCTAGCACGTCGCTCAGATAATACTTGGTTATATTCATCACTACCTGTACTGTCTGTATGCCCCATAATTTCAATGAGTGTTTTATCGTATTCTTGTACTACTAACGTTACAGAATCTAATACTGCAAAAAAATCACCATTAATGTCGGCACTATCTACAGCAAAGGTTATGTTCCCGGGCATATTCAGGATGATATTATCGCCTTGCCTGGTAACACTCACGCCTGTGCCTTCTAGCTTCTGACGTAACTTGGCTTCTTGTACATCCATGTAATAACCCACTGCACCGCCTGCTAGCGCACCTAGTCCAGCACCAATCAATGCATGTTTACGTCGCTCTCTACTATCGTCACCTGTAATAAGCCCAACTACTGCACCTACAGCTGCACCTGCACCCGCTCCAATCACAGCTTTACTCACTTGCTTTTCACGAGTGTAAGGATTTGTCGTACTACAAGATGAGCTTAGGATCATTATTAGCAATACGGCAATACTCACGATTATTCTGCTAAACATTAGCGACCTTCCTTTTAGAGAAATTAGATTCAATGAATAAAGATTACGGCTTTAATAAAAGCAGTCAACTTGTTTTATTAAAGGTCAGTCAAATATTTATCTAACTGATTTGATCGGTATTGTTGTTCATCATTTTTATATAATCGTTCTTTTTCATGGCGTAGCCGGTCCTTTTCACGATGGATGTATAATCTTTTTTCATTTAAACGAGTGAGTTCTCGCTGTAACAACGATTCCTTATGATTGATTTTTTCTAACTCGTAATTTAATCGCTCATATTGTTCATCAATATAATTAACATGAGTTTGATACTCATCATTATAATGGTCATGATGAGGACAATATTCGTACTCACTGGCATATAGTTTTGAAAAAACTAAACATGCAATAAGGCCAAAAAACAAAGTAATTTTCATATTAAACCCCCTAAGTTCTCATTTTCCCCTTTGATCAATGATGACAATACTTGTGACCATAATCATGGTGATAACTATGATGTGGTCTATAATGTGAGTGATAGCCTTTATAGTGATGACGTTTGTGATGCTTATGGTGTCCGCGACCTCTATGATACTTTGGCTTGTGATAATAATGATGATGTTCTACATAATGAGGGCGTTTATACCTATGTCCGTAATCGTTATAACCAATTGAAATATTCCAAGGATAGTCATAAATTCCAATATTGCCGTACACACCTCCACTAGCGTGCGACGGAGTAGCTAAGGCTAAGATGGACAAACCAATTACACTAAAAAGAATTCGTTTATACACTTTCATATCTATCTCCCAATTAGAAAAACATTACTGGTATAACTTATAACGTTGGTTTCTCAGAATAGGTTGACAAATGCATTACCTTTTAAAGGAATGATTATATAAGGTATTGATATTTATAAAGTAATTGTTTTCACTCCAGGAACAAGAACTTTTCCCTATAGATTAATAGAGAGAGGAATATTTGAATGTCCGTTACAGGCAGTTAACGGTTATTCTGTCACTGGAAACTTGGATTTAGAAGCCAGGTTCGTTCTATCAAAACATCTGCTTTTTGCCGAAAGCAGAAAAATAAATTCGAAGATATTTTTTGTGTTTAAGCGGCTTTAATTTTTGCCTGTCCTTGCAAGATGTAACTTACCGCTTGATCTGCAGAGAGCACTGGACAAACAATTCTATTTAACCTGTTCATGGTTGGAATATCATCCGCTGGATCTTGGCATGAACAGGCATCACCAATCACGATTGGCATATACCCTTCATCTCTCGCTGCACGCGAGTTTCCTTCAATACACCAATCCAAGTGTATGCCACAGAATACAAGAGTTTTTATACCTGCTCGTTCAAGCATTAATTTTAATGGTGTGCCCACAAAAGAGCTTTGGTGGGCATATTCGAAAAACTCAGTATCTTCTGGTTGAGATATTTCTTTGAGTTCATCTGCTAATTCAGCATCCCATTTTTTATATTCTGCGGTTCTATTTTTTGAATCAAATACTTCGCTCCAGCTACCATATTGCGCGCGATCAAGCTCTGTCATGGGATAGTCTTCGCGAAACACATCATAGCCAATCCAAAAGAACTTCATATTCGCTTCGCGACATGCTTTTGCAACCTTAATGGTTTTCTCTAATGTGCCACGTTCCCACTGTTTTTCATTACCCTGTGCACCTTCCGATTTATAAAGACTGTTACATTGGCTAATTGAAATAAAAGCTGCTGGTTGAGCTAATATATTAACGAGATCAAGACTCTTCCATTGCTCAGGTAATTCAGGAACTTGTGACGTCATAATTATTCTCCAGGCAAATTAATTCTTTATATAAATGGTATAACAAGCTTATTTCGTTGAATAATTAATATAGTAACTCTTAGAAATTAATTGGATCTATAGAGCTCAGATATTTAGACAATGGTATATCGATTTGTAGCTCAAACCTCGCTATAGAAGCCAGGTTCGTGCTACCAAAAATACTCATTCTGAAAATGTCCGCTTTCGGCTAATAGCGGACATACAGCTCTAAATTATAAAGTAGCCTTGGGAACATAAAATGTAAGCTCATTCCGACTTCAAAAAACCTTCAATTTATTAGCATATTTTAGAAAATCACATTTTCCTGATCTAGATCAGAATATCTTCTCATTTGGTTTTGTAGCTTAATTTTCATTTTTAAATGAGGCTACCAGCATAGCAATTATTAGGAGGTTAAATTAATGGACAATGTAAAAGAATTTGGGATTAAAGATCTTACAGCCGAAATGATCAAAGTGGTCAGAAAAGAAACCCGCGCAGGCACTATTGATTGCAGAGACGCACTAATTGAAAGTCACGGAGATACTATTAAAGCCATAGAAATTTTGAAAGAAAAAGGCATCGAAACTCCAAGAAAAGTATACGTGTAGGTGATTCTATCATCGCTTAAACGATGACTAAAGACAGCTAGTTAATTATCACAGTTTTAAAAATATAGTAGAGGAAATTTCAATGACACATAATAGCCCTAACTATAAGCTGCTTCAGAAAATAGCTGATACGGAATCCTATCGCACTGATACGTCAACATTGCTGGCGTATGATGAGGAAAATAAACAATATTTGTTTCGAGCTTTAAATTCCAATTACTTTCTTCAGCATGATGACTCTGAAAGTATAGAAGTTATGAGCATGGATGAAGCAGAAAACATGTATGAACGCATGCCCATCAAACACATTACAAATATTGTTGCAGCATTTCCTAAATTTCATGGTGGGGTTGGAATGTGTACCCATACCAACCTCTATGATGATTAAGCTCTTATATATACGCTTTTTTAATTATTTAATATTCCAAGTATCGCTATATACATTTGGAACAAGCAGGTCTCGAGCAAACAGATATCCGCTTTCGGCCAGTAGCGGTCATATAATTATTTTTTAATTTGAAGATTAATAGACAGTATTAATCAAAGAATTTACATTGTGATAGTGTAGTGTTTTGGTATGAAGGAGGGGTTATGGTTGAAATAATTGAGTGGACTATTTATATCATAATTGTTGGATTAGCTTTGACGATTTGGGCAGTAGTTGCCAAGAATAAAAAAGAAAAGAATTAGTAAACCATAAATATAAAATTTCCGCTTTGGGTCGTTAGCAGTCGTTTTAGTTTTGTAAGTAAGTGATTCCAACCTAATTCGCCCTAATATAACTGCTTTCGGCCAATAGCGGTCATTTTGGTTTTCAAAAATTTTATAAAATTATCTCGCACCCTTACCTGCTACTGATCTAAAAATGTGTTTTTTGCCTCATCTCCCTACATAAATAAGTATCTAAAATCCTATTTATTCAGACCTTGGTAGGCACAGGCCTGGATTGAATAGCCAGCTCCAACCTTGCTTATTTTTGTAATCCAGGTTTCGTGCTACCGCTTCTTTTTGAAATTCAGAATTACCGCTATAGTCTCATGTAAACATTTGTATAAAACAAGCTAATGTATTGATAAGTATCAAAAAAATATGAGCAAGAAAAGGAACTTACGTGATAAAATAGCGTCTTATTACATACACTATTTCAATCTTATTTATATAAATATTAGCTAGTTAGCGTAACTAGTTAATTGAATAACTGACGAGGGATTCATGAAGATATCCAGAAGAAATTTTTTAGAAAAAAGCTTTTATGTGGGACTGCTACCGGTAATTGGCATCCCTTCTATTCTTTCAGCCGAGTGGCCGGCTGCAGCCTTTGATGAGACCGAATATGAGCCTGCATTGAAAGGCTTAATTGGTGATGAAGCACTCAATGAAGGTGGTGTAAATATAGATGCCCCTGAAATTGCAGAAAATGGTGCAACGGTTCCTGTAAAAGTTTCTACTGATTTAGCTAACGTTGAATGGATTAGCATTTTAGGCGATAAAAATCCTCGTCCTTGGATTTCACGCTTTTATTTCCATGGAAAATCCAAACCATTTGTATCCACTCGCATTAAGTTACGTGAGTCTTCAAACGTGGTCGCTATTGTTAAGGCAGATGGAAAACTTCACATTGGCAAATCAGCGGTTAAAGTAACTGCTGGTGGTTGTGTATAAAGATAAAGGGAAAGAACTATGGCTGATAAAGAAATGAAAATTCGGGCGAAGCTAAAAGATGGCGTGACGACCGTTAAAGCGATTATGTACCATGAAATGGAGTCTGGTAGCCGAAAAGACAAAGAAACAGGTGAATTGATTCCTGCACACTTTATTAAAGAAGTGAAAGCGGAGCTTAATGGTGAAGTGATTATTTCTGCTGAATGGGGTACGGGTGTTTCAAAGAACCCTTATTGGTCTTTTGAGTTTGAAGGCGGTAACGCTGGAGACACCGTTAAGATTACTTGGGTGGATAATAAAGGTGAAACCGGTTCTGGAGAAGCAGTTATTAAATAATCGTTGTTTTACAGATTTATCTGTCTAAGAAAATTATAATTTAGAAATATTCAGCAGTGATTGAATTGATTAATTACTGCTGAATAGAGTCAAGATAAAGAATAAGTTCTAAGATCCTCCCGCGCACTATTTGCTCATCCACCTGACTACAACCTTCCCAAATCGTATCGGATAAAAACAAATCACCCCATGTAGGCATGGCACGTGTACCATGTTCTTGCAACACTTCTCTGCCATCAATAATTGCATAGACTCTTGAAACCGGGAATTGCCCGTTATTTCTTTCTGATATTAAAGTTAAATCTGGGGCACTTTTCCCTTTTGCATCTTCACCATGGCAGGACGCACATTTAGCATTAAAGGTTTGTTTTCCAGTAACTACGGGGTCATCCTGATCTGCGAAGAGATTTGTTGAGAGGGTAATAAAAAAGAAAAATATCAGACTTCGAAGAATTGAGGTCATTTAGAAATACTCTATATTTAAATAATTATTTGTATTTTTCGATTAAGCTTCTTGTTTTTTCCAAGGTAGTAGCAATTCTGCTAGACCTGTACCTAACGCGCCAAAAAATCCTTTCTCATCTAACATGTGGTACTGTATTTTCATTGTTAGTGCGCTACCAAAAATGATCGAAACTAATGTCAGGATAGAGCCTATTGCTAACGTAGACATACCAGTTACACCTTGTCCTATTGTGCAACCAAATGAGAGCACACCACCAAAGCCCATCATTACCGCTCCGATTAAATGATTCACCATTTCTGACTTATTGCTAAAGGTTTCGATTCTGAAGTTTCCAGAAAAAATTGCGTATAAGAATGAACCGGTAATCATGCCGAAGACTATTGCAATGCCGAAGTTAATTTCAGCACCTGTAAACGTCATTAAATAACTAATGCTATTACCTGTTGGCCCAATGAACGCCATGCCTTGCGGTGTGATGGGGTCAAAGTCATCTTGCCCTACAAAACCTGAAACATACCATGCGGCGACTACGCATAATCCGATGGCCACACCTGCCAAAACGTTATCAAAGCTTTTACGAAATTCTTCATGCTTAAATGCATAGGCAATAAAACCAAAAGCAACAATAAAACCACCTACCTTATTAAGCCAACCGATATCTTCTAAATTTAATAATGAACCGATATAGCTGAATAGTCCTTGATCATTTAGACCCTGATTAGTGAGGTCTACATTTACTGCATAGATCCAATTCAATCGAAAGTTTGCGAAGATGCCTCGCATGGTCATGTAAGCCGTGATGCCTAAAACAAGCACGACGACAAGTGCTTTAAGATTGCCACCCCCTACTCTTACAAGATTTCTTTGTCCACAACCTGCTGCTAATGTCATGCCGACACCAAAAATTAGCCCGCCTAATATATAACTGAGTACATATAGGTTTGGAGAGCGATATACAGACTCATCGATATCGACCATGCCTTGTATATATAAGAATTGAACACCTAAGATGGCTATACCTATAGCAAGAAACCACGCGCCGAGTCGTCCCTTGGCGCCCATATTCACGACATCACTTACCGCACCCATTGAACAAAAGTGTGTTTTGTTACCGACGAACCCAAATACGATTGCAATTACAAAACCTAATAGGGCTACTAAGTGAAGGTTAGATAATTCTTCCATGGCTATCTACAAATATATGTCTCGTTAGTTCTAAAGGTCGCGAATTATAGCAATGGTTTTGCTGTTGTACACGATCAATTCGTGAGCTATTAGTGAAATTCACAATGTTTATTAGAGGTTAGTTATTGGGCTTTTCTAGTTCTTGTTGTTGCTTGTACCATTCTTCATATTCATCGGGATGCATGGGTTGTTGTACTGGACGATGGAATTGATTAGGCGCCATCATATGGGGATTCATCCATGCTGCTGGATTCATCATGTATGCAGGCATTGCCGCCATTTGCTGCATCATTTGTATCATCTGCATGTAGTTCGCCATATTCATCATCAATTGAAACCAAATAGCGGGGTTCATAGGGTTTTGCATTGCTGACGTTAGTGCAAATGGATCTTGGGCTGAAAAAGGCTCAATCATCGCAAATTGCTTTGATTCAACCACATTTGGTGCATCAAAATCAGAATCAATCGAACGGTTGAATTGAGGGAATGTTGTGTGTGAAGCGGAGTTCAAAACTTCTGAAGTAGACGCTTTATTTTTATGGTCAATAATTAAGGGAGCAACAATTAGCGCAATAATTGGGACGATAAAGAGTGCTTGTTGTACTACATTTTTCATTTAAATAAATTTTCTTAACTGAATTTTATTTAGTAGAGGCTTGTCCTTGTTGCGTAAAATTTTGCATCATTTCAGTCCACTGGCTAAACCATTGTTCATATTGCTTTGGATCCATCATTTGTGCGCCAGGCATTTGATTCATAGGGTTTCCACCGTGTGAACCCATTCCAGGCATTCCCATACCCATGCCCATCATCGGATTCATCATTGGGCCCATCATGCCCATCATGGGGTACATCATGTTCATACCCATCATAGGGTTCATCATGCCCATCATAGGACTCATCATCATGGTGGGGTTCATCATGCCCATCATGGGATTCATCATCATGTTTGGATTCATCATGCCCGTCATTGGGGTCATCATGTGATTCATCATGTTCATATACATTGTTGGATTCATCATACCCATCATTGCATCCATATCTGGCATTGTAGATTGTTTTTTCTCTTCAGCATGCGTGAAAGAGACTCCTAGTACGAATAGGCAACTAGTAAATAAAACCAGTCGGAGTGATTTTTGTAGAGATTTCATGTTTTCAGCCTCTTTATAGAATTAATCAAAGGTAACGTTATTTATTGGTTCACTTGAGGGGTCATGTTTTTCATCATTTCAGTCCATTGACTAAACCATTGCTCATATTGCTTTGGATCCATCATTTGGTTCATTGGGTTATAACTGCCATAGCTACCCATTCCACCCATCATCCCCATCGGATTCATCATTGGAGTCATCATGCCCATCATGGGTCCCATCATGCTCATGTAGGCCATTGGATTCATCATTTGCATATAGTTTCCTGGATTCATCCAAACACCTGGATGCATTAAAGACATATAGTTTCCTGGGTTCATCCACGTCATTGGATTCATCCACATCGCTGGATTGAACATGGGGTGATAAGTCCCCATCCCAGGATAGGTAGTTTGTCCCCAATTAGGGAAAGCAAACTGATTGTTAGTATTATTCTGGGCTTGTGTGTTAGAGATTCCAATAAAGCACAGGCAGCTTGTAATCAATACTATTCGAATTAAATTTCGAAAAAACATAGAGAGTTCCTCATAATTTTGGTCTGTAATTAAAAATTTATTTTTTAGAATCCGTGTTACTCCACTGATTGAACCATTGTTCATACTGTTTAGGATCCATCATTCCCATTGGGTTCATCATTGGAGCCATCATTGGGTTCATCATGCCCATCATAGGACTCATCATTGCACCGCTCATATCCATCATTGGGTTCACCATAGGGTTCATCATGCCCATTGCAGGTGCCATCATTGGGTTCATCATGCCCATCGTTGGGCCCATCATTCCCATCATTGGATTCACCATGGGTGCCATCATTGGATACATCATGCCCATCATAGGATTCATCATACTCATCATTGGCTTCATAGCATCCATCATGGGACCGAAGTCTTTTTGATATCTCGCTACGTCTTCATCCGTATGGCATTCAGCGCATGATTCTATTGACATCAATTTATCGGGACTTGTCATCATCATATTCATCATGTTGTTCATAACCTTAGGGTCCATAGACTTTTGCATGGCTTGACTCATGTCACCCCAAGCAGGAGCTGCTTGCTTTGCTTCTTCTGCCTGTAGTGTTGCAGCGGTTGCTACAAACAAACAGATCGCTATGACAATTATTTGAGTAATTTTATTTTTCATTAACATCACTTGTTTATCTCCACTATTACTATTTAAATTTCAAAATTAAAAATCGCCTGTTGCAGCACCTTCCATGATGTATTGAATATTTTCCCTTATTACTTTTGCATGCTCGCGTATATCTTTTGATAAATGACTGTTAGGGTTTTGTGCATAATCCAACCAACTGACATCCCAATCTAACGTCATTACCCATAACTTGCCTTCAGCATCTTCCATTAATGCAATTTTACAAGGCAAGAAAACAATGAACTCTGGAACTTCATCCAGAATTTTGCGTGCCATTCTTGCATCACAAAAACGAAACATCTCAACTTTTGCTGAAGGTTGTTCAGTTTCAGCTTCGATTTGCTTCCATAATGGGCTTGAACCCACAAATTTAAAATTTACTTCATTAGCACGTAGTTTCATGGCTTCTACGGCATCATCCCAGGAAACGCCCTCTTCTACTGGAATCTTTTCTGCCATCATGCTCACCATATTGCGCATGGATAACGGACTCATCGCCATCGCTGTTTGAAATGCATGCTGTTTTGCTTCGCGTGAAACGCTTGGAGAGACGGTATTTTTAGGCCAGTTTTCGTAGGTTTGTGTTGGAAGACCTGGAATCGTGATGACGGGGAGTTGCTCGGGTGTTTCCCCATTTTTATATGCTTCACTAGGTTGCCCAAACATTCCGAACATCATTTCTGGATCCATTGATTTCATCATGGCATTCATGTTTTGCGTTTGTGTCATGATGTTGACCGGATGATTCATCATGGTCATAGGATTCATATAGATGTTTGGGTTCATCATGGTTCCCATCATGCTCATCATCATGGGTGTCATCATCACCATTGGGTTCATATACATCCCAGGATTCATCATGTTTGGATTCATCATTGGAGTCCCCATATTAGGATGCATAGTTTGCATCCAATTGGTGGCTACAGTTGTAGAATTTGATGGTGTAGCTTCGCTTGAATTACTTGCTTGGGAATTGTTTGTTTGGGTGGCTACTTCAGCATTTGAATCGATTTTTGCAATTTCTATTTCTGTATCGTCAGCTTCTTCGTCTAAATCTGATTCAGATACGCCAGTTTCATCATTAATTTCTATTGTTTGATTTGTTGTTACTTCTAAAGCGATTTCTTCCCCATCAAGTTTTTCAGTGGATGCTTCTTCTATTGCCTCATCTGAAGGTTCTAGAGCACTCTTTTCTTGTGGCTCGATTACTGCCTTATTAGTATCTAATTCTGCAAGTTGTACATTGGTAGTGGGCTGCTTTGTATCTTCTATAAGTTCAATATCCTCAACCTCAGGATGAATAAAGCTTGTCATTTTTGAATACACAGTCTGGTAATTAGTAGCTAACAACCATCCAAGTAGACCAAATACAAATATAAATACGGTTTTCATTTTCATATTAGTTAGTGAGTACTTCTGATATAAATTTTATGTTTTATACAAGCGCAAGTTTAGCGCGTGACTTTATATTAATATATTAATATATTCTAATTTTTTTTATTTATATGTTTATGATTTTGTTAATATCTCTTTTTATTCAATAAGTTATTTACTGTATTTTAAGTAAATTATAGTCAAATAATATTGATATTGTTTAAAAATCACACACATTAAGCTTAATTATTCTTATCGTGAAACTATTTTATTTTATAAAAACTACCAAAACAGAGGCTTGGTATGAATATGTCTGAATGGCACAATGTATCCATAAAATATGAGTGATAGCCCTTTACCCCTACTCATAAAAATAAGTGTCTTAAATTAATCACGGTTGATCTTTAATGAAATTGATTTCTGTTCTTTTTTTGCTAGCAATTGGATTTGCCATAGCTTTTGCTTCTTCAAAAACGCTCGAGTCTACTAATCAAACTGAGTTTTGTACTTCATGTCACTCTATGCAGTGGGTCAAACAAGAATGGATGGAGAGTATTCACTATTCAAATATTTCAGGGGTAAGAGCTAATTGTTCGGACTGTCATGTGCCACATGATACTGGACCTAAATTGGTTGCAAAGTTACGAGCAGCAAAGGACGTTTGGCATGAAATTCTTGGCACTATTGATACTGAAGAAAAATTTGAACACCATCGTTGGCAAATGGCTAACGCTGTATGGGATAGAATGAAGGCAACAGACTCCCGAGAATGCAAATCATGTCATACGGTTGCCGCGATGGATCTTAAAGAACAAGATCGTTCAGCGCGCAAAAAGCATAAAAAGATTGCTAAAGGAGATAGCGAGAAAACTTGTATCGATTGCCACAAAGGTGTTGCTCATGAAGCACCTAGTGAACCAGAGGAATAAGCAAAACCTGTAAATGATGATATAAATCAGCAAATTTCTATATAAAAGCCCTAAATACTGGCAATTCAATGTGCTAAAGTTTCGAAAAGTTATGAACCTTTGTTTATGGCTTACTACTAATTAATAACAACCATATGGATCCAGGAATTAGGAGGAGTTCTATGTTTAATCATCGCATCCTCGCGACTCTAATTACGCTTGTATTTGGAGTATGTTTTGTTTCACCCGCAGCAGCAGAAGGTGCCAGTGCTGAAATGCTGTCTAACACATGCCTTGGTTGCCATGGTCCTGGCGGAATTAGTAAAGGCCCAGCAACACCTACCATTTCAGGAATGTCAGAGCTTTATATTATCGCTGCGATGTTAGCCTATAAATATGATAACGATGAAGACAAAATCGATGAGATTATTGAATCAGATCCTGATTTAGAGGATGTTGAATATTTTGCAAGAACCTCAACCGTGATGAATCGTATCGCGAAAGGTTATTCCGAAGAAGAAATTAAAATTATTTCTAAACACTTTGCTGAGCTACCTTTTGAGAGTGCTGCGCAAAGTGCAAATGCTGATCAAGCCAAGTCTGGTGCAAAGTTACACGAAGCACATTGTGAAAAATGTCATGAAGATGGAGGCAGTTCCGCAGAAGATGACGCGGGTGTGCTAGCTGGACAATGGGCTCCTTACCTTGAATACACCATGGCAGATTTTGCAAGTGGTGATCGGAAAATGCCTAAGAAAATGAAGAAACAGATGGAAGAAGCACATGCAGCAAATGAAGAAGCTATAAGAGATCTGATTCAGTTTTACATAAACCAAAAGTAACTATTGATTAGCTTAGGAGTTTAAAAAATGACAAATATAAATCGAAGAAGTTTTTTAAAAGCCACTGGCGGTGCATTAGCTACTGGTGGTTTAGGTGTTCCATTTCTAGCCCATGCAGCAAAGAAACGTGTTGTCGTTGTAGGTGGTGGAGTTGGCGGTTTAATTGCTGCTAAATATATTGCAAAAGGTGACTCATCAATAGAAGTTACGATTGTTGAGCCTAAAGCACATCACCACACGTGTTTTATGAGTAATGAAGTTATTGGTGGAGATCGTGATATTTCTACCATTAAATTTGGCTATGACAATCTTGCGAATCACGGCATCAAGCTGGTTCAAGACAAAGTCACTATGGTTGATGCGGAAGCACATAAAGTGAAGACTGCAGGTGGTACAACTTTAGAGTATGACCGTTGCGTAGTTTCTCCAGGAATTGCACTAAAGTTTGGTGCAATTGAAGGATATAGCGAAGAAGCTGCAGAAATAATGCCGCACTCTTGGATTGCAGGACAGCAAACTGCCCTACTTCGTAGCCAGCTTGAATCAATGGAAGATGGTGGCCTAGTCGTTATCGCGCCTCCTCAAAACCCTTTCCGTTGCCCTCCTGGTCCATATGAGCGTGCGGCACAAATTGCACATCATCTAAAACACAACAAACCTAAATCTAAACTTTTAATTTTAGATGCTAAAGATAAGTTTTCTAAGCAAGGCTTGTTCATGCAAGGTTATAAAGATGTGTATGGTGAAATGATTGAATGGGTTGCAGGTGCTGATACGGGTGGTGGTGTTAAGTCAGTAGATACTAAAGCCATGACCGTGAGTACAGACTTTGATGACCATAAAGTGGCAGTCGCTAATATCATACCTCCACAACAGGCAGCACAAGTCGCACATGATTCAGATTTAGTGGACGATTCTGGTTGGTGCCCGGTTGATCTAGGCACATTTGAATCAAAGAAACATAAAGATGTACATGTAATTGGTGATGCAAGCATCGCGAAAGGTATGCCGAAGTCTGGCTATGCAGCGAGTACTCAAGCAAAAGTATGCGCAGCAGCGGTTGTTAGCATGTTGCAAGGTAAAGATGCACCGGTAACATCATACGCTAATGCATGTTATAGCTTAATTGCACCGGATTATGGTATTTCAGTCGTAGCGGTTTATGCCCTTGCAGAAGATCGTTCTGAAATCAAAAAACTTGGTGGTGGTTTAACTCCCATGGATGCAACTGCTGAAGCGCGCGCACGTGAAGTGGAATATGCATATAGTTGGTTTAATAATATGACAGCAGAAATGTTTGGCTAAAACTAACTAATTTGGCGAAATGATTAAAAAGGCTACCTTGTGTAGCCTTTTTTATTTCTTATAACCATATGATATGAATAGAAACTTAACGGATCTAAAAAATATTGGCGAAAAACTCGCTAAACGTTTACATGAGGTTGGTATTCGATCTGAAGCAGACTTACGAAAGGCAGGCTCAGCAAAAGCACATAAAATGATTAAGGCAAAATATCCTAATGAAACACTTGCTGTTTGCTACTACTTATATTCTTTCGAAGGCGCTCTCGCAAATAAGCATTGGGATAAATTAAGCAAAAAAAGGAAGCAAGAATTGCGTAACGAAATTGAAAACTAATACTCGTTAAAGATTTATCTTAACTGTAAATGCACCCCGTATATCACCTGCTTGAAACCCGGTTGCTTGGTCTTCAGGATAAAGGTCATTAATTTTTTCAGCAATGACAGGAGCTAACTTTTTTCCATGGCACAACAAACAAGGTTCTTGCATGGGTATCGCTTTCATATAGCGAAAGATTTTTTCCCCATCTTCCTTTACAACTTCACTTATTTCTAGAGTTTTAATATCTACATTTAAATTTTTCTGAGATTCAAACCAGTGTAACTGTTTTGTTTCCCATGCATCCGCTTGATTAGTAGGATTGCGAAGTTTTAAAGATGTGCGCCCTACTTTGAGATTATTTTTAACAGAGATTTTTTTGCTGATTTCTACAGCTTCAAGATTACAAATTGTAATTGCTGCTTCAGGTCCCTCTGATTGTATTGTGCTGACGAGTTTGTTTTTTAACTGTTTGCCTAGTTGTTTACTCGCGCTTTGACTTAAAGCCAATTCTTGTTCGGTATTAGGAGTACACGCAATATTTGTTAACGCAAATAAAGCGGCTATTAAAATAAAAACGAACTTGTTCAAACTGAAGTGTTTAAATAAACAAGCAGATATCAGATTTTTGTGCAGCAGGTAAAAAGGATGCTGCCCCTACCCAATCACTCACATCATCAATAAATTGATCTTTCTCGTAACCAAATAAGTCTACTGTCATTTGGCATGCAACCAATTTCACTTCAGCTTCTACTGCAAGCTCACGTAGTTCTTCGACACTTGCTACACCTTTGTTTTTGAGTGTTTTAGACATCATAGTCGTTGCAAACTTTTCAAAACCAGGAATGTTACTGCTGAGTGCATTAGGAATATTCCATTCGATACTCTTAAACCATTCTGGTCCAAATGGCATTTTCATAGGCATCGCGGGGTTACCTAAAGGTGAGATTTCTAAATCTAAATCTTTTTTTAATAAATTTAAGCCATAAAATGTAAAGAAACAGGATACTTCCCAACCTAATGCTGCAGCGGTAGATGCAAGAATAAAAGGTGGATAAGCCATATCCATAGTGCCTTTCGTGGCAATTAAAGATAGTTGAGGGATACGAGATTCTTCACGTTCTTGTAATTTTTGTTCTAGTCTTTCATCAAACCATTGATCTAACATTTCAGGAGTTAGATTTTGAGTATCAAGTGAATTCGCCATGATGTGCTCCTGTAAACAACTTTTTTAAAGCTGACCTATATTACTATCTACTTATTTACTGATACTGTAGCAAATGTGCGCAATAAGAATGTACATCCAATGCGGGTAGTCTACTATGAGTAGCTTTCTTCATTTAGATATTTAAATTTTCATTAATTATTAACAGGTTAAGATAGTTATTTAATCTAATTTCACTCGGATGATAAATAAATAATTTTTCTTAATTTATGACCTGAAAAATGAACGAGTACGTGCTTCATTTTGGTATCGCTAAAATTGGTTTTTTGTAAGAAATTAAACGACCAAATATAAGCTATTTACTACCCCTCATCAGAGCATTAGTATCTCAAGCTTGTATAAAACTCTATGTTTAATGAGTGAGTTAGAGTCGAGGATGTCTATTGAAATGAACTGTTACAAGCATAGCTTGAAGTCAGAGTTATGGCGTCCCCAGGGGGATTCGAACCCCCGTTGCCGCCGTGAAAGGGCGATGTCCTAGGCCTCTAGACGATGGGGACGGGATCAGACGACATAACTCTATTTTGATGAAATCTTCGTCATCAGAGCCGGCGCAAGTTACGCTAACCTAGGTTTTGATGTCAAGTATATTTGCAGATTACTTACCAAGTCGTTTTGATGAACTTAAATATTTACATTCAGACTAATAGCGGATCATGAGCACCTAATAGAGTATGGATGCTGCAACACTGACAAATCTTTGGCCAAAGATTGAAATGAAGCTGCCTCGTTGGGTAAGCATTGCTTTGGTTGTATTGATTTTGATTACTCTGGCTAAATTAGTTTGGGGATTTTTCGATAGTGGCTCTAATCAAGTGATTGCACCACCTGTTACTACACCTACAAATGTTAAACCGCAACCACGCGCTAACCATGATCGCAAGATTGCTCAATTGCACTTAATGGGTAAGCCAGCCCCTGTCGCTTCATCTTCGAAAAAAGTTGAAGATGCTCCCGATACAACATTGAACCTAAAGCTTTTAGGGGTGTTGGCGGGCGATAAAGATTACGGCTACGCCATTATTTCTAGTGGTGCGAATAAAATTAAGCACTATGGACTTGGGGATGATATCCCTGGAGGTGCCGTATTACATGCGGTGTATTCGGATCGAGTTATCCTTGAACGTGATATCAGGATGGAAACGTTACGTTTACCTAGAGCCAATGCAAAAGGCTTCAATCAAAAGAAGTTCTCAAATACTAAGCCAAAAACTGCAACCCAATCGAAGGCTGCTGGAAATCTTAACAATTTTGAAACGCTTGGGCAGTTTCGCCAAGAAATTATGAAAAATCCTGTTCGTTTAACAGAGTTCATCAATGCGGCACCCGAAAACAACGAAGATGGGCAGTTTTTGGGTTATAAACTTACGCCAAGCAAGAATACAGATATGTTCTATCAGCTCGGTTTACAACCTGGAGATGTTGTGACAAACATTAATGGAGTGACATTGGATGCGCCAAATAAAGGCCCTGAAGCCATGCAGTCTTTAGCCACGGCTTCTGAAGTCACCATGATTGTGATGCGCGAAGGTACTGAAATCACCTTATTTCAGGATTTGAGTCAATAATTGCTTGTGAGGGAGCAGGAAGCAAGTGAAGAAGCTTATCCATTAGTCCAGGAATAGCTAACACAGGGATAAATTTGACCAAGTAAAAATAGGATTTAGTGTATAAAAGTCAGGCAACTTCTATTCGATGTAGAAATATCCTGATAAGCTGAATGAACATATAATTTTTATTGAAAAAACTACATAACTAAATGAAATATAAGTCTAACTTTAGCCGAATTTTTAAAGCGTTGGGTGTTTATGTGGTGTTTGTTGCATTCATATGTCAGCTCGCTCTAGCCGAAACAGGTGTAACACTTAATCTGAAGGATGCGGATATTCGTTCGTTCATTGAAACGGTAGCTGACGCCACTGGCCGAAATTTTGTAGTAGATCCCCGTGTAAAAGCAAAAGTAACCGTGGTGTCCGCACGGCCAATGAACCGTGAAGAAGTGTATCAAGTATTCCTCTCTGTATTACAGGTGCATGGTTATGCTGCAGTGCAAGTTGGAGAAATTATTAAAATTCTCCCGGATGTAAATGCGAAACAAGGGCCTGTAGTTACTGGAAGCGGTAGCGCAGATGCAATCGGTGATGAGCTGGTAACGCGTGTGGTACCAATTAAAAATGTTCCTGCGGCGCAAATGGTACCTATACTAAGACCTTTAGTACCGCAACAAGGTCATTTAGCTGCATATCCGAATAGCAATGTTTTAGTAGTTTCGGATCGTGCTGCAAACATTCAAAGATTAATTTCAATTATTAATCGTATTGACCGTCCAGATAGTCAAGAAATTGAAATTGTACCTCTTCAACATGCATCTGCTGCAGAAGTCGTTCGGATTATTAACTCCATGAACCGTCAAGATGCTCAAGGTCAGGTCCCAGGTGGCACAACCCTCGCAGCGGATGAACGATCAAACAGTGTCTTACTTTCTGGTGATAATGCAGCACGTCTTAGAATCCGAGGCATCATTGCCCATCTCGACACGCCTTTACAAGGTGGTGGAAATTCGCAAGTTGTGTTTTTGAAATATGCTAAAGCTGCAGAGTTGGCCCCTATTCTACTTGGTGTTTCACAATTTGAAGCGCAGGAAGGTCAGCAAGGTGGAAATGCAGCCGCCGCTGTAAATGGCTCTAATGAAGTAGATATACAAGCAGATGAAACTAATAACGCATTAATTATCACGGCAGCTCCGGCTAAGTTTGATAGTTTAAGAAGAATTATTAGTCAACTTGATGTACGTCGTGCACAAGTGTTAGTAGAAGCAGTGATAGCAGAAGTTTCAACCAACCTTGCTAAAGATTTAGGTGTTGAATTTGCTTATGTACCCACCGATCGATCCTCTGGTACAACGCCAGCTTTTGGAACTTTACTACCGAATAGCGGAATTGATTTAACAGGTGTTCTTGGTGGTGATGCAGCTAATGCAATAACAGCGGTTACAAGTGGTGCATTTGTTGGTGCAGCTAAACTAAGTGGCAAAGATCGATTTGCTGCTTTAATACGTGCGCTTGAAGGAGATTCTGCTACAAATATTTTATCTACCCCTCAGTTAATGACGCTAGATAATGAAGAAGCAGAGATCGTTGTAGCGCAAAATGTTCCTTTCATTACAGGTCAGTTCACTAATACAGGTTCTGGAACCGATTCTGCAGTAAACCCATTTCAAACAATTGAACGTGAAGACGTAGGTATAACACTACGTATAACACCTCAAATCAATGAAGGTGATAGCGTTAAATTGGATATAGAAACAGAGTCATCTTCTATTTCAACTTCTGCAGTAGCCAGTGATCTCATCACAAATAAACGCTCAATTAGCACTAGTGTTTTAGCTAAGGATCAGCAAACGATTGTACTAGGTGGTTTGATTGAAGATTCGTTTAGAGACAATGTGCAAAAAGTACCGTTATTGGGCGATATTCCTTTGTTAGGTCATTTGTTTAAAGCAACATCTACAACAAATGACAAACAAAACTTAATGGTATTTATACATCCGGTAATTGTTCGCGATGCTGCGACTGGTAGCTATGCTACAAACTCTAAGTATAGTTTCTTACGTGCTAAACAAATTGAATCTGAAATAAATGACCGTGGCCTAATTAAAAATGGCGCGAGTTTATTGCCTGACTTGGATGAATTGGTAACCCAAATTCCTGGTGGTGGAACAGCATCTTCTACATCAGCTGTTTCAATAGATCAATTACTACAACAATCACCAGGTGTTGAAACTACTGCTGCTGAAGAATTATCCGATATAGCCGTAGAAGAAATTCAAGCTGAAGATTTGCCTGCTGAAAATATTTCTATTGAAACGGATTCAGACGTAATTATTCTGGAATAATTCCAAATGGAAACTGAAAAGGCACAACCTTCATTAGCACCGCGAGAAATTCGTAGACCGCCGTTTAGCTTTGCTAAACGCCATGGCATTTTAATTGGTAATGAAATTAATGGCCGTGTGATGATTTTTCAACGCCCCGATGTAAAACCACCTTCGTTAGCTGAAGCGCGGCGCTTTGTTGGCAAACCGTTAAATATTCGTACCCTCTCGGATGATGAATTCGATGAGCTATTAACACAACTCTATGATGATAGTGCTACGGGTACATTGGCTTTGATGGAAGGTTTTGAAGATGATCTTGATTTAGCCAGTCTTGCAGAAGCCTTGCCTGAGCCACAAGATTTGATGGATGCAGATGATGATGCACCGATTATTCGTTTAATAAATGCATTGCTTACTCAAGCGGTTAAAGAAGGTGCATCAGATATACATATTGAAACGTTTGAATCTAGATTATCCGTACGTATGCGCGTAGATGGTGTATTGCGTGAAGTGCTACAACCGCCCCGCAATTTAGGTGCGCTTGTTGTTTCACGTATTAAAGTGATGGCTGCGTTAGATATTGCAGAAAAACGTTTACCGCAAGATGGACGTATATCTTTGCGAATAGCAGGCCGACCTGTAGATGTACGTGTTTCCACCCTTCCCTCTGGACATGGCGAACGTGTCGTATTGCGTTTATTAGATAAGCAAGCGGGACGGCTAGATTTAGAACACTTAGGCTTGCACCCAGATCTTCATGATAAAATTAAACAAGCCATTGAAAAGCCTCATGGCATTGTTTTAGTTACGGGTCCAACTGGTTCAGGTAAAACCACCACCTTATACGCTGCATTAAGCGAAATTAACGATAAGAAACGCAATATTCTTACCGTTGAAGATCCAATTGAATATTTCATTGATGGCATTGGACAAACACAAGTCAATGGCAAAGTGGACATGACCTTTGCACGTGGTTTACGCGCCATTCTTCGTCAAGACCCTGATGTGGTGATGGTTGGTGAGATTCGTGACTTAGAAACTGCATCCATTGCAGTACAAGCTAGTTTGACAGGCCATATGGTGTTCTCTACTTTGCATACCAACACTGCAGTAGGTGCTATTACACGTATGCGTGATATGGGTGTCGAACCTTTCTTGCTCGCATCTAGTTTGGTCGCAGTATTAGCACAACGTTTAGTACGCGTTTTGTGCGAGGAATGCAAAGTTTCACATATCGCAAATGACGTTGAGCTAAAACAATTACGGTCGGATGGTAAAGATTTTAACCAGTCACCTAATATTTACTCACCTGGTTCTTGTAGCGCGTGTAACGGTACAGGTTATGCAGGTAGAACCGGTATTTACGAACTTGTCACGATTGATGAAAACATGCGGCGCATGATTCATGATATTGGTGCTGAACAAGAACTAGAAAAATACGCACACCAACATACGGCGAGCATCCGTCAAGATGGAATTCGCTTAGTGCTTGAGGGAGTAACCACACTTGAAGAAGTCATGCGCGTGACTAAAGAAGATGTTGAATACTAAACCTCGAGCAATTTATGCCTGCATTTGAATATACAGCATTAGATACAGCTGGTCGTGAAAAACGCGGGGTTATTGAAGGCGATAGTCCACGAGCGGCACGACAGCAGTTACGTTCAAAAGGATTTGATCCTCTCGCAATCAATCAAGTTAAAGATCGTAAAGAGAAATCTGCAGTAAAGGGGTTATTTTCTCGCGGTTTTAGTTCTACAGATCTTGCTTTATTTACACGTCAGTTATCTACACTTGTACGTTCAGGCACACCGCTAGAAGAATCTTTACGTACAGTAGGAAACCATACTGAAAAACCTCGAGTTAAACGCACTATTATGGGTGTGAGATCGCGTGTAACAGAAGGTTATTCATTGGAAAAAGCCATGGGTGAATTTCCTTCCGCATTTCCTGAAATGTACCGAGCCACCATTGCCGCAGGTGAAAAGTCAGGACATTTGGATGCAGTGCTAGATCGACTTGCAGATTACACAGAAACGAAACAAGAAACTACACAAAGTGTTGTGGGAGCTTTGGTCTACCCTATCGCGTTATTATTTATCGCAATTAGTGTAGTCGTCCTATTAGTTGTTGTCGTAGTGCCCAAAGTGGTTGGAATTTTTGCAGATTTGGGACAAGAATTACCATTACTTACTCGCATTTTAATATCTTTTAGTAATTTTCTTGCTGCGTATGGAATTTATATACTCATTGCCATTATTGTTGGCGCGATTGCCTTTAGCCGCGCAATGCGTAGCGAAATGTTCAAACAAAAAATGCATAAAATCTTTCTTGGCTTACCTATAGTGGGCAAGCTTACAAGAGGTGTAAATACTGCACGCTTTTCACGAACTTTGAGCATTATGACTGCATCAGGTGTGCCTGTCTTAGATTCATTACGAATTGCCGCTGAAGTCATTATGAACCGTCCTATGCGGCAAGCCGTACAAGAAGCTGCGGTAAGTATTAGCGAAGGCGCAACCATACATTCCTCACTAGAACGTTCAGGGCATTTTCCGCCAATGACCTTGCACTTAATTGCCAGTGGTGAACAAAGTGGTAATTTAGAAGAAATGTTAGACCGAGCTGCATCTCAGCAAGAGCGTGAATTGAATACTGTAATTAATACGACATTAAAATTACTTGAGCCTTTAATTATTGTAGGTATGGGTATTTTGGTATTAGGGATCGTGATGGCGATCTTAATGCCTATCTTTAATCTCAACCAATTAGTGGGACAATAGTCGAGTGTTTTTAAAGCTAACTTACATTAAAAAATATTCTTAAGATCATGAAAAATATAAAACTATTAAATAATTTTCCTCATCGATCATGAGAACATCAGCACCGATTATCTGTCTAAATTGACCGACAAAACTATCAATTCAATCTCGCTTACTACGGTTCTTGATACAATTTTATTATATTTACCCTTAATAATCAGCGAGTTAATAAATGAGAGAGTGATTACAAATGAAAAAACTCAAAAACTTTCAAAATAATAAAAGCCAGCGAGTGAAGGGCTTTACATTAATCGAGATCATCGTCGTGGTGGTCATTATTGGTTTATTAGCTGCAGTGATTGCCCCAAATATTTTTGGGCAAGTTGAAGAAGCACGTGTAAAGAAAGCATTAAGCGATATCCGTGCGATTGAATCTGCTTTAAATCTTTATCGTTTAGATAATTTTAACTACCCCACAACAGAGCAAGGCATTCAAGCATTGGTCACTAAACCAAGCGGAGGTCCAGAAGCAAAGAATTGGCGTAAAGGTGGTTACTTACCTAGATTGCCTTTGGACCCTTGGGGTAGCGAATATCAGTATGCGAGCCCTGGCACCAGCGGTGAAATCGATTTATTTACTTTTGGTGCGGATGGCAAGCTAGGCGGCGAAGAAAACAATAAAGATTTATCTTTGGCAGATTTGAGATAAAAATTCTAAATGCATAGCTTGGCAATAAATATGTTTTTACCTATAAATAAATTAGTTGAGCGTAATTGGAAAACAGGTACTTCTATAAAGAAAAATATTGCAGGTTTTACATTAATTGAACTACTGGCTGTATTGCTAATTATTGGAATCGCTGTTTCTGCTGCCACACTTGCTTTTGGGGATAATCAAGCTGAGCGTATGGGTCGAAAATCTCAACAGCTTGCCGCATTGATTGATTTAGCAAAAGAACAAGCTATTTTTAATTCACAAGAGTTAGGCCTTTTGTTTACAGAAAATAGTTACTCTTTTTATACCTTGGTTTCAAGTATAGATAAGGAAAAACAAGAAAAGCTAAGTTGGGTGCTTATAGAACAAGATAAAGTATTAACAAAACGCACATTACCAGAAGGATTAGAATACGAGCTTTTTCTTGAAGGTGTGAAAGTAAATTTTTCGGCAGCTAAGTTAAAAGATATTACCCCACATGTTTTCGTACTCTCCGATGGCACAGTAAGTCCTTTTGAGTTAAAGCTTACCGACCATATTGATCATACATTTAATATGAAATTTTCTGGTAATGGCGAGTATGAAATCGCTGAGCTTAATTAAGTAATGTTACTTTTTCGAAGACACAAAGGATTTACTCTAGTAGAAGTTATGGTCGCTGTTGCCGTAATCGGGCTAGGTTTAGCGGCTGTGATTAAAACTGTGACTTCTACAACGAATAACACAATTTATTTACGTGATAAAACATTTGCTTATTGGGTGGCACAAAATCAATTAGCTGAATTGGAAATCATCTCTGCAAAACCAAAAACTGGATTTACGGATGGTGAAGAAATGTTGGCCGGTTTAACCTGGCATTGGACGAGAAAAGTAGAAGGTACTGAAGACCCAGATACGAGTCGCGTGGAGATTACTGTAAGAAAGGATAAAGACAAAAGCGCTCAAAACTATGCAACATTAATCACTTTGCTTTTTAACCCAAAATAGAGCTATGCATACACAAGACTATAGATTTAAGCAACCCGGATTTACTTTGATAGAGGTCATGGTGGCTATCTTTGTTTTCAGTGTAATGTCCGTATTCGCATATGGTGGCTTGAATCAGGTGCTAAAAGGCCAGAATTACTTGCAAAGCTCTTCAGATCAACTAAAAGATTTACAACTTACCTTCCGCTATTTTGAAAAAGATATTAATCAATTAATCAATCGTGCTATTCGTAATCAATATGCAGATCTGCAGCCGGCTTTTGTAGGCGATGAAGACAAAGCATTAAGCTTTACCCATGCAGGCTGGCGTAACCCTGCCAATTTAGTACGTAGCAAATTGCAACGTGTTACTTATGAACTGTCAGAAAATACATTAAAGCGTTATACCTGGGGTCAACTTGACGGCGCTATCGCAGAAGACTATTTCACTACAAACTTAATCAATGGTGTCGAATCCATTAAGCTGCGATATTTAGACGCAAATAACCAGTGGCATGCTACATGGCCACCTTTAAATAGTAATAGTTTTCAGCAAGTCGGCATTCCTCGTGCAATGGAGCTCACTATAAAGGTTGAACAAATGGAAGAAGTTAGGCGACTATTCTCTGCACCAGCTGCTTCATAGAGAACATCGTGATGAAGAGTAAAATAAATAAACAATCTGGAGTAGCTTTAATTACGGCTGTACTCATCATTGCATTAGCTGTAACAGCGGCTGTTACGATTGCAACGAACTATCAATTAAATTTTCATCGAACAGAAAATACATTCAATAGTGGGCAAGCATGGGCCTATGCTAAAGGCGCGGAAGAATGGGCCATGGCAATCCTTGCGAGAGATCAAAAAGATAATACGCACGATGCTTATGACGTAGATAATGCTTGGTGGAATAACGGTGAGCCTTTAGTATTTCCACTGCCTAATGGTTTTATTGAAGGCCAATTAGAAGATGCTCAAGGAAAGCTAAATGTTAATTTACTAATGGATGGGAGATAAACCCGATCCACTTGTACGTAAGACATTTGAGATTCTATTTACAAATTTAAATATTAATCCAGGCTTAGTGTGTGCCATCATTGACTGGATTGATGCAGATGTAAACCCAGCCTGCCCTGATGGCGCTGAAGTTGATATCTATACAGGTTTAGAAGTGCCCTACTTGCCCTCTGACCAACCTATGCAAGATATTTCTGAACTACGATTAGTGCATGGCATCACAGATGATATTTATACGAGTTTACTCCCTCATTTAACTGCATTGCCTGACAATAATGCTGTGTTAAACCTCAATACAGCCTCTGCACAAGTTCTAGAAAGTCTAGGGAAAAATATTTCGCCAGGCACTGGAGAAGAATTAGTAGAATATAGATCAGATAAGCCATTTAAAAATATAAATGATATTGAGAGCCATCCCTCAATGAGCGCACAAATGGTGCAAAAATTGAATTTCCTAAGTATGGTTTTGCTACAAATCATTTTTTACTCAATACAAAATGCGTAATCGGTAAAAGCCAAGTAAGAATGGTAAGTACCATCTATCGTGGCGGTGGTAATAATTTGCAAGTGATTAAGCGTAGTCAAAAAATTTAAAGAGAGTCGAAAAAGAGAGAAGATAAATGGAAGAAACTGTAATCATATATATTCAAAGTGATTTACTTGAAAATCTTGATATTGAGGACTCTCATTTTGTTAAGTGGATTAAGCTTGATGAAGAAGGTGTTCCAATCACTAGAGGTGCGGAAGCACGATTAGAACAAGTCTCTTCTGTTACACAGAATGCAAATGTAATTGTGTTGTTACCTCTTGAGCAGATGCTACTCACTAGCGTTAACACACGTGCACGTAAACAAAAGCATTTACAAAAAGCAGTGCCTTTTGCGCTTGAAGATGAATTAGCGGATGACGTAGAAAATTTACATTTTGCATTAGGACAACGCTATGGGGAAAATGACTTTCCTGTAGCTGTCATTGATAAACACACCTTAGATGTCATTATTGACGAACTTTCTGAAGCGGGTATCTATCCAGATATCATTACCGCAGATGTGTTTGGCTTACCTTTCAGAGAAGGTACTTGGACGCTATTAATTGAAAATGAACGCGCATTAGTGCGCACCCATCAGTATCAAGGTTTCACCATTGATCTGCATAATTTGCAGCAAATGTTGACTTCTTCTTTGCGACAGGCAGAAGTGACCCCCGCAGAACTAAATGTTTATTGCTGTGATGACCAACAAATAGGGATCAAGAAACTTAACTTACCCATTAGCACGAATGAATTAGATGATTGTCCTCCTAGTTTATTTGCCGATGGTTTAAATGAGAACGAATGCATTAACTTATTGCAAACAAGTTATAAGAAAAAAGATAAAAAACATCGTCAATTTAGTGCCTGGAAAGTAGCAGCAATGTTATTTGGTGCTTGGTTAGCATTATCATTTGTATCTGTGTTTCTTGATCATGCTCGACTTAACAAACAAGAAAAAAACCTGAATAAACAAATTGTGCAAATCACCAAACAGATATTTCCAGACATGCAAAATGTTACAGCTGATAGCGCACGCACAAAGATGGAAGCACGGCTTAAAAATTTCATGGATACGGCTAGTTCTCAGTCCAAGGCTGGGTTCATGGAACTCCTTGCAATGAGTGGAGAATCCATGAAACAAGCAGGAAAAGTTGATATCGATACGCTCAGTTATCGTGAAGGTAAATTAAATATGAGTGTTAAATCCTCTGATATACAAGTGCTTGATACCGTTAAACAAACTCTTAAGGGCAAGAACTACGCTACAGATATTCAGTCTGCTAATACGCAAGGTAACACTATTGAAGCCAAGTTGGTGGTTGCTAAAGGAGAATTGAAATGAAAGATTGGTGGGAAACTCTTCAATTACGTGAGCGCTATATGGTGTTCGCAGCAGCAGTTTTAGTAAGCCTTGCGATACTCTACTTTGCAATATGGTCACCTATCACATCAAGCCGTGACAATAAACAAACTAGAGTCGAAGCTAAACGTGAAACCGTTACTTGGATGATGCAGAAGAAACAAGAAGTTGAGCACCTTAAACGCATTAACCCAAATATGTTCAACAGAACAAATGATAATCGTTCTTTGTTAGCAGTGGTGGATACGGGTGCGAAGCAAATGGGCATACGTCCTGCAATTACGAGAATTGAACCTAAAGGCGAAGATAGTGTACAACTTTGGTTAGAAAACATTGCATTTGATTATCTAATTGTATTATTAGGTGAACTAGAGCGTAGAAATAATATTGAGGTTGCTAATGCAGCTTTTAATCGTTCAGAGCAGATCGGAAAAGTAAGTGGAAAAGTTACGCTAATTAGATAAATTTGTCTGATTGAGTGCACTTATACAGTAATTTCAAATGAAAATTTTCTTTAAGTTTTTTCTAGGTTTAATAATCTTTATAGGCGCTGTGGCCTATTTTGCACCTGCTTCAATTATTGAGAAATATTTGCCTAGCAATATTTCAACAGCTGGAATGGGTGGAACCTTATGGAACGGGAATGTGCAAAATATTGTTATTGATAGAATCGGCTTGCAAAATGCTAAGTGGTCAGCCAACCCTCTTAGTTTACTAACAGGCAAAGTGAGTGCTGATGTATCGATTAATTCAAACAATCTTAAAGGTGATTTCGAGACTACAGTTGCAAGCTCTGAAGTTGTCAGTGAAAACATAAATTTAAATGGAGAATTAACTTTATTAAGCCCCTACTTCGAAAAACTGGGTCTAACAATAAGTGGTCAATTTGATGCTAAATTCGATAATTTGCACATTAAAAACGGCATTCCACATGATGCTAATGGCACGTTAAATACTTACAACACCAGCATACTTGGTTTTATTCCTTTGAATTTAGGTGAAGTGAATAGTGTATTTGCCCCTCAAGATAATGGTATTCAAGTATCTTTAGTAAATCAGAATGGTGAGTTAGATGTAAACGGAGTCATTAATATTGCTAACAATGGTGTCTATAACGCTGACTTAACCCTATCTAGAAATTCTCGCACCCCCGATAATGTCTTAAAAACGGTTGAGATGATTGGCAATAAAATAAGCGAAGATACGATTAAAGTACTTCATCAAGGACAATTGAGAATCTAGCTGTTAATTTTCATTTTCAGTCTTGTAATTAAACAAGACCTTAAATATTGAATTTTTAACACTCCACTCTTTAACAACTATATTTGAAATGCGTCGTTCAGGAATTGTGCGGCGATCGTTACGTATACATGTGCCTTGTGTAGTGATAATAGGAAATTGACTAGCGGACCCAGTGCTACGCCTATCTTGCTTGTTTCGTCGGTCATTAATGATTGGGTTTGCTGGCATCGCTTTATTATAAACAAATAATGGTCGATAAGTTTGGTGGAGCTAGGCGGGATCGAACCGCCGACCTCTTGCATGCCATGCAAGCGCTCTCCCAGCTGAGCTATAGCCCCAAATTATCTATTTATAATGGCAATCTAACCTGTCGTCGCAATATATTCAATTGCTTGATCAATACGCTTTAATGTCTTTTTCTGGCCCAATAATTCCAGCGTTAAATCTATGGATGGAGAATCTGCACCGCCTGTTACCGCTAACCTTAATGGAGGTGCAACCTGACCCATTTTCAAATTAAGCTTATCAGCGGTTAACTTAATTTCTGCATGGATATTTTCTGCAACCCAATCCTGAATAGCGCCTAGTTTAGCTTTTAATATTTTCAAGGTTTCAGCACTTTCATGAGTGAAATTTTTCTTAGTAGATTTTGTGTCATATTCTTCAATATCCCGATACAAAAATTCACTTGCTTTACAAAGTTCTTCTAAGGTTTTGTTACGGTCTTTTAATGCATCAAATAATTGCGCAGTATCGGGTTGCCCGTCTACTTTTATATCTAGCTCATGAAAGTATTCAGTTAAAGTGCGATTAATATCTTTTCCAGATATATTTTTCATATGCTGTTGATTTACCCACAACAATTTATCCATATCGAAGGTTGCAGCAGATTGTTGAATGTTTTGTAAGCTAAAGTTTTCGATCATTTGATTTAAGCTGAAAATTTCTTGGTCACCATATGACCATCCTAATCGTACTAGGTAGTTTAATAAGCCTTGTGGTAAAAAGCCTTGTTCGCGATATTGATTAACCGAAACTGCGCCATGTCTTTTAGATAAACGTTTTCCATCAGTACCGTGAATAAGTGGTATATGTGCATAGGTAGGCGCCTGCTGTCCAAGTGCTGAAAAAATATTATGCTGTCTGAAGGTATTATTTAGATGATCATCGCCACGTATAATATGGCTAATTTCTAATTCAATATCATCTACTACTACCGTTAAGTGATAAGTTGCTGAGCCATCTGAACGCGCAAGAATTAAATCATCTAATTCAGAATTTTGTACAGTAACTTTTCCACGAACTTGATCGTTTATGGTTATTTTACCTTGTTGTGGGTTTTTAAGACGCACAACTGGCGAACCAGATGTGTTTGGCGGTTGAGTAAGATCACGACAGGTACCATCATAACGTGGCTTTTGTTTATTTTTGATCTGCTCTTCTCGCATCGCATCTAACCGCTCTTTTGTACAATAACAGTGATATGCTTTTCCCTCATCGAGTAATTTTTGAATGGCAAGTTGGTAGTTTTCAGTGCGTTTTGACTGGAATATAGGTTGGACATCCGAATTTATTCCTAGCCAAGACAAGCTATCTAAAATATCTTGAGTGTATTCAACTTTAGAGCGTTCTTTATCCGTATCTTCTACTCGTAATACATATTCACCTTCATGCTTTCTTGCATACAGCCAGTTGAACAAAGCAGTACGTGCACCACCTATGTGTAAATATCCGGTAGGACTAGGGGCAAAACGCGTGCGTACTTTCATGAAGGCAAAACAATGCAATTACAATTAAATTCAATCATTGTACCTATTTCATATGAAATAGGCTCTATATTGAATTGGAGATTGTATTTATTTAATGAGAGGCAAAGTGAATTAAGTCGTCAGAGCTATGATCAACTATCGTTTTACCCAAGCTAATTTTACCTTCACCCCATAAAGGAAATTCTTCGCGACGAAGATAAATACTACGACCATCTTCGGTTTGTACATACGTACCATTAGTGCTCTGATCTCTTATTAGAAACTTGCCTCGGCGGTATTCGATAACTGCATGTTGTCTCGATACTAAAGTACCTTCAACAACGATACCACTGTTTAAATCACGACCAATGGTTAATGCAGGCATGTTGGCAAGTAACGCTATTTCAGTATCTTCAAAAGACAACTGCAGTTTGGATGACTTCATATTTTCTAATGTAGTCGTACCAGATAAAATTTGCGTAGAAGCTTCCCCTTCCCACATTACTTCGTAAATTATAGTTTGTTCTTGACGGCCTTTAATACGTGAAGTGTCGTATCGACGTGTGAAATGGGCAATTTCTGGCGGTATGTGTTCTACCATGGCATCAGTGGCAATAATTTGCCCACCTTTTGCTATATCACGCATCGCGGCAGATACATTTACTGAATCACCATACATATCCGTAGCTTCAACAATTGCTGAACCATAATGCATGCCAATGCGTAGCGCTAAACGCACACCATTTGGATCTACCGTATCTTTAGCGGTTTCTTGAAGTTTAAAAGCTGCTTGGAATGCTAACTCAGGATCAGTTAAGTAGCAAAGGATCTCATCACCGATAAATTTTACTACTGTACCTTTATGTCGTTTAATAATTTCTGACATTCGTATAAGGCAACGTGCAATACTATCTTGAGCCAGTGTGTCGCCATATTCTTGATATAAACGAGTACTTCCCGCGATATCAACGAACATTATGGTAACGTCTTTACTGTCTTTAGCCATGTGTGTGTTCTACTTAAAAACCTTTCTGTATTAAGATTTTCTTCTTCAGAATTTCTCTTCTAGGCTCATCAATTGGCCTTCATTATTAATATTAAGACGCCCAAGATAAGACATGCCAAGTAATGGTGTATTAGGGCTGTTACCTTCGATAATTACTGCATCGACATTTCTTAGCATAATCTCCCCAACTTTGACTTGATCCAAATCTACTGAGTAAGCTAATTCCCTGCCTGAGGCCGTAGCCACTACAGTTTCTTCACCTTTAAGTTTATATTGTATCCCAAGTCGTTTCGCTAAGGCAGAATTTAATGCGATAACACTTGCACCAGTATCTATAAGAAAATCAACAGTATATCCATTGATTGAACCCACCGTTTTAAACATACCATTGCTATCACGATAGATATTAACTTTTTTCCTCTCTGCTTTTGTGTAGCTCGCTTGTACTCGATTACCTAAATTATATTTAGATTGTTTACCATTTATTTCTAAAATTGCGTACTTACTACTTGCTTTAATTAACTTAACTCCCAGAGTAGCCGGCTCACCTACTTTCAATAAATGTTGTTCATCATCTATATTCACCATGGCTTTATTTTTGAATAATGCCATTACTTCAATATGTGAAATTTCTTTATTTGCAGCGGTGCTTGCTATTGAACAAATTAACAAACTCGTGAGGATGCATAACCGCATGAACATGATATAGGCTTAGTTTACAGCTTCAGATTTTTTGAGATATTTCATGAACTGACTTTTATCATTAGCGGCTTCAAAAGCTGCTTCTGGCGTTATTTTCTCTTCCTCAAGTAGCTTCTTGATTGCGGTATCCATGCTTTGCATACCAAAACTGCGACCACCTTGAATAGAGTTATCGATTTGATCTGTTTTTCCTTCGCGAATGATATTTGCCATTGCAGGTGTATTCACCATGATTTCAACAGCTGCTGCTCGGCCATTGCCATCTTTTGTTTTAATAAGCTGTTGTGAAATAACAGCACGTAATGAAGTCGATAACATAGTTCGTATGTGGTCTTGTTTATTAGTTGGGAAAGCATTAATGATTCGATCTACGGTAGATGCAGCACTGTTCGTATGTAAAGTACCTAATACCATAATCCCTGTTTCTGCTGCGGTAACTGCCAAGCTCATGGTTTCAAGATCACGCATCTCACCCACCAGAATAACGTCTGGGTCTTCACGTAAAGCTGAATGCAATGCACTTGCAAACGATTTTGCGTGTTGTCCAACTTCACGTTGACTCATTAAACAATTTTTTTGTTCATGCACAAATTCAACCGGATCTTCAATGGTTAAAACATGTCCCTTCAAAGAGTTATTAATTTCATTAACCATTGCAGCTAACGTGGTGGACTTACCAGAACCTGTTTTACCTGTAACAAGTATCATTCCGGCTTTTTGCCGACTGATACTTGCTAAAATTTCAGGCATTTTTAAATCTTCTAAAGAAGCGGTTTCAGCAGGGATAGAGCGAAAAATTGCACCTACTCCATTTAGATGCCTAAAAGCATTAACCCTAAAGCGTCCAGTACCTTCTATGCTATAAGCAAAATCAGCGTTATCCTCATTCTCAAATATCGTTTTAGAACGTGGCGGCATGATTTTTAACATAGGTTCAAGTAATTCTTTCGCACTAAGCGCATCTTCAGAAATTGCCTCTAAATCACCATATACCCGCATTCTTGGTGGATCATTGGAGACTAAATGTAAATCAGACCCTCCACGTGCAACTAACATTTCTAAAAGTGTATCAATATCAACCATGAATATACTCAACCTGCTTTGGGTAATAAGTCAGGATCAGAAACAAACTGTTGAAAGAGTTTCTTGTCGTTAGCATGCAAATAGGCGTCATCTGGATCCACTTCTTTATTTTGTACTGCAGTAAGCAATGCTTGATCCTTTAACTGCATACCGATTGAACTTCCTGTTTGTATTTGATTCGGGATTTGGAAGGTTTTGTCAGACATGACCAAATTAGAAATTGCATTATTCATAATCATAATTTCTACAATTGCACGTCGACCTCTACCATCTACCGTTTTAACCAGCTCTTGGGTCACTACAGCATGTAAGTTTTGTGATAAAAATATTTTTCCTTGTCCTTGCTGTTCTGCAGGTAATGCATCAATGATACGGTCAATAGATTTAGTTGCTGAAGTAGTATGTAAAGTACCGAACACTAAATGACCCGTTTCAGCTGCAAGCATTGCCATACTAATAGTTTCAGAATCTCGCATCTCACCCACTAGAATAATATCTGGGTCTTGGCGTAATGATGCACGCAAGCCATCACCAAAACTATTCAAGTGTGTTCCTACTTCACGTTGAATAACTTGTGAATTCATGCTTGGATGAATAAATTCAATTGGGTCTTCAAGAGTAATAATATTTTCTTTGCGTGTATTATTGATATGGTGAATAAGCGAAGCTAAAGTCGTAGACTTACCTGTGCCGGTTGAGCCCGTTACTAACACCATACCTTGTTTAAACTCTGCAAAGGTTTTAATTACAGGAGGTAGTTTTAATGACTCAAATGCAGGAATCTCTGTTGGTATATGTCGAAACGTAGCACCTATTCCAGATGTTTTTCTAAACAGATTGACACGAAAACGTCCTACACCTTCAGACATGTAGGAAAAATCTAAATCGTCTCCTTTACGAAATTTTTCCTTTTGTGATTTTGATAGTATTTCACTCATATATCCTTCTAGTTCGCTATCACCAAGGTCACGGAATTTAATCGGCATAAGGTCTCCGTGCATACGAAACATAGGAGGCACCCCTACAGCTAGATGAATATCTGAGCAGCTTTGCTCGCGCCCCAATTTCAAGAATGCATCAATTCTAGCCATTTATACTTCTGCCTGTTCAACTGCATTTTTAAATTCAGTCATATTTTGAAAACGATGTTCTGGTTTTACGCTCATCGCTTTAGATACTACATCACTAAGTTCTTGTGAAACTTCTTCATTCTTCTCGCATACCTTCGCTGCTTTGCCTTGTACATGCTGATACATAATCGACATACTATCTTTACCAGAGTACGGAGGTTTCCCGGTTAACATTTCGTACATAATTGCACCTAAGCTGTAGATATCTGTACGCTCGTCTACTTCTTTTCCAAGTACTTGCTCAGGCGCCATATACGTCGGCGTGCCAACTAATAAGCCTGTTTTAGTTAATTTTGTATCTGTTGATTGCGTCGCTGCTGCTACACCAAAATCAACGATTTTTAAGTGATTATCTTCATTGATAAGAATATTGTTTGGTTTTAAATCACGATGCACAACATTTGCAGCATGAGCACTTTCCATTCCACTACACACGTCGAAAGTAAATTTCTTAGCTCTTTCTATATCCATTGGTTTCTTATCTTTTACTTCGGCACTTAGGGTATGACTTCTAAAATATTCCATAGAAATAGCATGCGCTTTGCCAAACGACACCATGTCATAAATACGGATAACATTAGGATGAGTAATCTTACGTGCAAAACGGAGCTCGTAAATAAAGCGTTTAATAATGCTCTCATCAGTAACAAATTGAGTATTTAAAAACTTAAGGATAATCTCTTCACTAATCATCGTGTCCTCAACCAAGAACACTGAACCAAATGCGCCTTTACCAATTTTCTTAATGTAGCGATAACGATCTGCCAGCATATCATCAGGTTGCATATCATCTGGATTTACCGTCTTACTTTCTATAGAAGTGTCCCCACGAGTGATCTTACCTTTCATGGTGACGGTATCTTTGCTTATATCAATCTCATCAACTTCATCTTTGAATACTTCGATGGAAGAACTATCAGGTTCTTGTTCGACAATATGGTTAATCGCTTCTTGTCCTAGCTCTTGTACCTCTTCTGAGTGATTAGCAATAACCTTGTCAATTGCCTTAACTACGAGCTCTACTTTATTTTCAGAGGTAATCACCATTAAGGTTTTAATAGCTTCTTTAATAATATTTTCTGATTTCGATTTTAATTGATTTACTGTAACCGTAATGGCCTCTTCTGCTTTTAAGGTGGCAAATGCTTTTAGCAAGACTACTATCATCGCTTCATTATCGGGGTTATTACTCAGCATATTCACCAAGACAGGAATACACTTTTTATTACCAAGCTCTGCAAGGCCATCAATTGCTCGCTCTCTCACCCACCAGTCAGAATCATCTAATGATTGCACCAAAGCATCAAAAGTACTTTCATCTTTAGTTGCATTAATAATTTCAATCGCTGAGCGTCGAATAAACTCGTCATCGTCTTTAATTAATTGAATTACAGCCTGAACGACACGTTTACCACCAATTTTTCCTAGGGCATCTGCAGCCCGGCTACGTACCCACCAATCTTCATCTTTAATTGCATTCAGAAGGTCTTTAACTGACTCTTTGCTCGCAATTTCATTTAAAACTTCGACTGCCGCTCTACGAGTATATTCAGACTCGTCTTTTAAATGAGGTATCAGATGTAAGACGGTTTTAGGATGATTAGTTTTTACAATTGCTTCTATCGCTTTGTTTTGGACTTTATAATCAGGGTCACTGATAAGGGTACAAAGCTTTTCAATATCATTGATCTTATTTGAACGAGCTAAGCCATCCAATGCTGCAAGACGAACGGCTTTGTTTTCGTCCGAAAGTAATTTGCTTAAAGATTCGATCACACTCGGCATGTCAAATTTAGACATGACTTTTGTAATGTATGTGCGAATGATTGGATCTTTTGTATCCACACGGTTCACAAGCTCAGGAACGATTGTATCGTTTGCAATAGACTCTAATAATTTAAATAATGCTGCTTGGTCGTTATGCTCCAGCTTATATGCATAACGTAATAATTTTGAACCATTTACTTTTTGTTTTTGCGCTGTCAACAGACTAATTACCATCGGCTTTGAGGCATTTTGTTTTTCAAACAAATCAACAAATCGATTTGGATCAATTTCAGTAGATTTTGAGAGTGCTTCAACGACACCATCTCTCACTTGATTATTTTGGTGCGAAAATAGTGGTTTAAAATATTCAGAATTTTTAAGAGTTGCCAAGTCAGATAAAATTTGCACGATACTTTTGGCTTGCTCTTGGTTTGCACCTTCAAGGCGAACAGCAAGTTTTGGAATCGCTTTACCTGCTATTTTTTGGAGTTTACTCAGGTTCTTCTGATAATCTCCACCAGAACCTTGCGAGATGATTTGATCAATCGTTCCATCTACGCGAATTGCGCCTAATACACCCATATTTCCTAGTAGCTTGTTTGTTTACTTAATTTTTAACTGTGAAATTTGCGAGCTCATTTAGCCCGAACCCGTCCCCCTCACATAGCCTAAATCTGGCTTTGAGAAACGGCTATATCTATCTGAAATATAGTAGTATATTCCTCAACCCGTTGAGTTTACCTTGCCTAGTGAGCCAGGTCATGGATTACAGGATTTTGGCCGACCAAATCACGAGATGCAGGGATAGCAGGCTGTAAAAAGCAGCAAGGACATCGTCTAGCATGATCCCTAGTCCTCCCTTGACACGTTTGTCTAGAATTGAGATTGGCCAAGGCTTCCAGATATCGAATAGACGAAATAAGAGAAACCCCATTACCACCCAATACCACGTTACTGGCACGAAGAGCATGGTAATTAAATAGCCCACTATCTCATCAATCACGATACCGGGGTGATCATGCACATTGAGTGCATTTGCTGTCAGGCCAGCGGCCCAACAACCTACAAAGAATAATGTAGTTAAAAAAATCAAATAAATAATGGGTGAGAAAGCAGTCACAAGTAAAAATATCGGAATAGCAACTAGAGTCCCCATCGTTCCAGGAGCAATCGGCGAAAAACCTGCCCCAAATCCAAACGAAAACATATGTACTGGATTGCGTAAAACAATTTGTCTAATAATGTCTGACATCTTCGTTACGTAAAATGATCAAAGCCAAGTGGTTTGGGTAAGCCCATTGGTTTGCCTTTATTTAGCAGACAAATGTTTGATCCTGTCACTATTTTTCCTATTTCGGTAACCATAATGCTTTGAGCGACAAATATTTGTTCCAGTTTATCTTGATCTTTTGATTTGATAGTAAAAATAAGTTGATAATCTTCACCTGAGCTCAAAACGTTGCTTACCACTTCAGAATCTTTTAAATAGCTATTGTAATTGTTTTGAAATAGGTATTTTCTCTACATCGATTACAGCACCTTTGTTGCTCGCCGAAAGCAAGCGATTTAAGTCGATCAAAAAACCATCTGAAATATCTATAGCTGCATTTGCAATTCCTGTGATTAGTCTGGATACATCGAGTCTAGGCGTCGGTTGTTGAAGATGAGTTAAGAAATAGTCTTGATCCTTTTGGTTAACATTTAAATCATTATCATTTTTAAGCTTTAGCCCAAACCCTGCATCACCAAGATATCCAGTCACATAAAGCAAATCATCAACTTGACAATTATTACGTAATAATGATTGTTCATCTTTTAAATATCCAATTACTTGAATAGTGATCGATAAAGGTCCCTTGACAAGATCGCCACCAATAAGTCGCACACCATGTTGTTCTGCTAAGTTATATAATCCATCAGAAAATCTTTTTAACCAATGATGGTCAACTTCAGATAAAGATAAACTTAACGTTGCCCATAAAGGTATTGCACCCATCGCTGCAATGTCACTTAAACTAACAGCAAGTGATTTATGACCAACATATTTTGCATCACAGTCTGCTAAAAAATGTATGCCTACGTTAAGTGTATCTGTAGTAACAACAAGTTTTGAATTCTCAGGTGGATTTACTACTGCTGCATCATCTCCAACTCCTACTATTACAGACTTAGAGGCTGTTTGATGCCGTGAAAAATACTTATCGATTAAAGTTTGTTCAGTCAAGCCGAGATATCTATCAGAGTTTAGATTCGTAATTCCACTACTTTATCTAGCACACCATTAACAAACTTATAACCTTCAACCGAACCAAATTTTTTACATAAATTAATTGCCTCCGAAAGTACGACTTTTATCGGAGTTTCTGGCTTATGCATTATTTCATAGGTAGCAAAAAGTAAAATAGCTTTCTCGATTGGGTCAATCTGCTCAGAGGGTAAATTTAAATAGGGTGAAAAGGTACTAGTAAGTGACCGCTCTTGACCAATAGATTCGCTTACTAAATCAACAAAATAATCTTTATCTACCTTATGCCAATTTTCATCTTCAACATATTGCGCTAACAACTCATCTATACTGTTCCCACTCAATTGCCACTGATATAGAGCCTGCAGTGCTAATCTTCGTGACCAATGACGTTTTTGTGGTTGCACAGATCGCTCTTATCACTAGATAGACTTAAGAGCATTAATCATTTCTAGCACACATAAAGCCGCATCACGCCCTTTGTTATGCTCAATATTTGTTGTAGAAGATCTCTCTAATGCTTGTTCAGTGCTATCCGTTGTTAATACACCAAACGCAATCGGAATATTGGTTTCTAGGTTCGCTTGCTGAATTCCAGCTGATACGCCATTACAAACATACTCAAAATGAGGCGTGTCTCCTCGTATAACACAACCCAATGCAATCACTGCATCATAGTCGCTCTTGGCTAATATTTTACTAGCTAGAGGCAATTCAAATGCACCAGGAACATGCATTTGAAAAATATCAGTTTCACTAACATCGTTATCTAATAAGGTTTGATGCGCAGCAGTACGCATTGCCTCAACAATCTCACCGTTAAAACGTGCAGCAACAATAGCAATTTTTTTATTCTTGCCAGAGTAATTTGCCCCTATAGTTTCACTATGTTTCATAATTTATCTTTCATGATTTGGCTTGAATAATACGCTCTAAATACCTAGCGATTAAATCAACTTCAATGTTTACTCTATCTTGAACTTTAATCGCATTTAGCGTCGTATTCGTTAATGTATGCGGAATAATTGTGATGCAACACTGGTCACCTTTGACTTTATTAACAGTCAAACTGACTCCATTGATGCAAATGGAACCTTTAACCGCAATATACTTACTCAAATTTTCAGGTGCTTGGATCCATAAAATAGTTTCATTTTCCTTGTCTTCACGCTGTACTAAAGCACCTAAACCATCAACATGTCCACTAACAAAGTGTCCTCCAAGACGCGTTGAAGGGGTAACTGCGCGTTCTAAATTTACTTGACTATTATCTGAAATATAACCAAAGCTAGTACATTTTTGCGTCTCTTGTGACACATCAACATAGAATGAATCAGCTTGAACATCATAAGCAGTTAAGCATACCCCATTTACTGCAATACTATCGCCTTGTTGTACTCCTTGAATAAAATCATTAGATGCTTGAATCTGATATTGATGAATGTCTTGTTTATTGGCAACACTATGAATATTACCAACTTCTTCAATGATACCGGTAAACATAGTTCAGCTAATTAAATCGATAGTATAAGAAGTTAAAGGTAAGGCTGTAGCATTGTTAAATGTTGCACCTGCTTCAACACCGACTTTTGCAATCTCTTCAGCATTGTCTAAACGATCATAAATCGCATACATCGCCCCTAATGCAATATCTCCCCCTGAGCCAACCGCCCAAAATCTCGAGTATTCGAATACTTCACGCAATGCATATACAGCATAAATACCATGTGGGTTAATTAACAATGTATCAATCCTTGATGACTCGTAAGGATCTTCCTCCTCATCTTTCGGATTTAAATAGTATTCTTCTTTAAGCACAGGATGTAATTTACGAAATGACTCAAAAATCTCTAATTGAGAACTGAAATTTAAATCCTTTCCATGCTTAGCTAACAAGCTTTGTATAACAATATGATGCGCAGCACTTCCAACTATTCCGAAATAATTGCCCTGGTGTAAATATATTTTGTCGTGTGTATTGTCAAACTCGCTAGATTGCTTGACTTCGCCAAAAGTAGTAAGCGTATCTGCTGCAATACACGCCTTACCATTCTTTTTAACTGCTACGATTGTGGACATCTTTTTTTACACAAATACGGGTTTAACTTGTAGTTTTATATCAGCGCCTACCTTTCTTAGGTCATTAATTTGTAATTCAATGCGGTCTTGCATCGAATGAATAGGCAAAAATTTAGCTAAACCCTGGCCTTCATCTCCCATAATGTGTGGAGCCATATAAATGATCATTTCATCTACTAGTTTTTCTTTAAGCAAACTTCCAACCAAAGTTGGACCAGATTCCACTAGTATTTCATTAAATTCTCTATGTGCAAGATCTTCTAATACAGCCACTAGGTCTACATGTTCATTTGTGCTATTCACTTTGACAATTTCTACATTAAGTTTTCTCAGTGTTTCTAGTTTTTCATTATCTTGCGAGCATGTATATATAATTACTTCTTCAGCCTGATTCAATATTTTAGCATTCGCTGAAATGCGAAGCTGACTATCGAGTATGACGCGTTTTGGTTGTTGTATATCTTGATCAATACCTAAATCATGTTTAGAAAGTCTGACGGTTAATTTCGGATCGTCTGCTAATACAGTATCGATGCCTGTGATAATTGCGCAACTTCTTGCACGTAGTTTCTGCACATCTAAACGTGACTCTTCACTGGTAATCCATTTACTTTCACCAGACTGAAGTGCTGTTTTACCATCAAGACTGATTGCTGACTTAATCGTCACATAAGGCCGATTAATAGAAACACGTTGAATAAAACCTTTATTAAGCTCAGTAGCTTCAGAGTTTAAAATATCACAAGCAGTATCGATATTATTTTCTTGTAAATACTTGAGCCCTTTTCCATTTACCAATGGATTTGGATCTTGCATGGCAGCCACAACACGCCCCACCTTGGCGTTAACTAAAGCTTCTATACAAGGTGGTGTTTTACCATGATGTGTACAAGGCTCAAGTGTGACATATACCGTAGAGTTTTCAGCACTTCCTTTAATACTTTCTAGTGCATTAATCTCTGCATGTGGTTGCCCAGGATATGCGTGAAAACCTTGTCCGATAACTTCATTTTGCTGCACGATCACACAGCCCACCCTGGGGTTGTTACGTGTTGTATACAAACCTTTTTTGGCTAAGCGCAAAGCTTGGGCCATATAGGCATAGTCATAGTGTGTTTTATTCATACTGACGATTTGCCAGTCATACAATAGACTTTTTAGTGAGTTTTTTTATCACTATCTTCAGTGATGAGCGATAGCTGACTCTTAAGCATTTCAGGTGTTAAATCGTTTTCAACGCGATCAATTATATCTTTAAAGGCTTGCACATCCTCGAAACTCATATACACCGACGCAAAACGAACATAAGCGACTTGATCTAAAGAACGTAGCTCTTGCATAACCCATTCACCAATAACTTTAGCAGGAATCTCTCGTTCTCCTACACCAAGTGCTTTGCGGGAAATATGATTGATTGCAGCATCGATATGCTCCGTTGCAACAGGTCTCTTTTCACACGCAAGTATGATGCCCTTTCGAAGTTTTTCTTCATTAAAAGGTTCTCTACGCCCATCATGTTTAACCACCCTTGGTAGGTTCCTTTCTGCTGTCTCAAAGGTGGTAAACCGTTCATTGCAATCCAAGCATTCACGCCGTCTACGAACTTGATAGCCCTCATTAGCAAGTCTTGAGTCTATGACTTTGGTTTCTTCTGAGCGGCAGAAAGGACAATGCATTTTCTAAACGCAAGACTTAACTAGAATTTAAGTATCTTAGGCTACTGCTTGTTGCTCAGAGCTTGAACGATATACAGGAAAACGTTTACATAGATCTAACACTTGACCCTTAACTCGATCAATTGTGCTGGTATCTTCCAGATTATCCAAGATATCGCAGATCCAGTTCACTAACTCTTTGCATTCTTGTTCTTTAAAGCCTCGAGTCGTTGCTGCTGGTGTACCAATACGCAAACCACTTGTTACAAATGGTGACTGCGGATCACCAGGAACCGTATTTTTATTAACAGTAATGTTAGCTTTTCCGAGAGCAGCATCTGCATCTTTACCGGTAATCCCTTTATCGATCAGGTCTACCAAGAACAAATGATCATCTGTGCCACCAGAAACAATTTTATATCCACGATCCATGAATTGCTGCGCCATGGCTTTTGCATTATTTAGTACTTGCTGCTGATACTCTTTAAACTCAGGCTGCAATGCTTCCAAAAATGCTACTGCCTTACCGGCAATAACGTGCATCAATGGACCCCCTTGAGTGCCTGGAAATACCATAGAATTTAACTTCTTAGTAATATCTTCGTTTTCTTTGGCTAGAATAATTCCGCCACGTGGTCCACGTAATGTTTTGTGAGTAGTTGATGTCACAACATCTGCAATTGGAACTGGATTTGGATATAAACCTGCAGCAATAAGACCCGATACATGCGCCATGTCTACGAAGAATATCGCGCCTACCTCATCACAAATATCGCGGAAACGCTGCCAATCCCACACGCGTGAATAAGCAGAAAAACCTGCAACAATCATTTTCGGTTTATGCTCTCTCGCGAGACGTTCTACTTCCTCATAATCCACTTCACCAGTGTCAGGGTTCAATCCATATTGAACTGCATTAAAGATTTTTCCAGAGAAGTTAACCGGACAACCATGTGTTAAATGGCCACCATGCGACAAAGATAAACCCATGATCGTGTCATGTGGTTCTAACAAGGCAAAATATACCGCAGCATTTGCTTGTGAACCTGAATGAGGTTGCACATTGGCATAATCTGCAGAAAATAATTTTTTTAAGCGATCAATTGCAAGTTGTTCAGCAATATCTACATACTCACATCCGCCGTAATAACGCTTTGCAGGATAACCTTCTGCATATTTGTTAGTTAGCACAGAACCTTGTGCTTCCATCACGCGTGGACTTGTGTAGTTTTCAGATGCAATAAGTTCTACATGTTCTTCTTGACGGCGAATTTCTGACTTAATCGCTTCAGTCAGTTCCTTGTCAAAATTGGCAATTGTCATGTCGGCTGTAAACATCGCGAGCTCTCCTGCTGGAATTTCTATAATTTATTAGGGTTAATAGACTGAACTAAGAATTATAGCCCAAATACGTGTGATTATTAGAAAATTATGCCTGATTTCAGGTGTTTAGCCCCTAATAAGGACTTCAATTACGGTCTTTATCTGCCAATGGAGATAGCAAATAGATGAGTGAGAGAAGGGTTGAATATGGATTTAAAATTTAAACTTAAGTTTTGTAGAGAGGTAGTCAATATCAGAATTATCCATTTGATAACGCTCCCATTCTGCGCTGACTCCAAACCTAGTATTTAAGTCATAGTTTGCGCCTAAGCCATAAAAAATATCCGTGCCACGACTACGCCCCAAATACTTTTCACTCGCTTCATAGTAATTAGAATCAATTTCCCAATTAAATAAACCACCTTTCATATATAGAACACCGCTTTCATTGATGGGATAACTACTTATCCCAGAAATAAATAAGGCATTTGAGCCAAAGTTTTCTGTGTGATTCTCAGGAAACCAAAGCGAAGATCCGGCAAACATATTATCGATGCCAAACGAAAGATCATCTTGATATTCGAGCTGTAAAGAAAAGCGTTCGGTACCACGGTACCCACCATACAAAGAAAGACTATTTTTATATGGATCAGTTTGATAGGTATAAAAACTGTCCACAGTTAGGCTTTCATAAGACAGACTATCTGGGGATGGCAGAATTTCTTTTTCACTTACATTTGCACCAACGTACCACTCTGCTTGCACACTCGCGCATATGAAGAGTATCAAAGCTGAAAAAGAATTAAGTATACTTTTATTAAAATTGTGCATAATGTGTTCGATTCTACCATAAGCCTTTTAGGGCTTTGTTGTAGAGTTAATTATAGAATAACCGCGTGAGAAAGAGACATATTAAACTTACAATAATTGACTAAATTAACGTTTTTTTGACGGAAATCCCGACAAAAAGCATCGAATTAGACCGTTCATTTTCACTACTTAAAGGTTGATAATTAATACCCATCAGTCACATAAGTGAATCAGATTTAAGAAAAACGCATTAGTTTAAGAATTTTCTAGCATTTCTAAACATTCTCATCCACGGACCATCTTCTTTCCAATATTTTGGTTGCCAAGAATATTGTACTGAACGGAATAGCCTCTCTGGGTGCGGCATCATTATCGTAAACCGCCCATCTTGATTACAGAACCCTGTTGCACCTAAAGGTGATCCGTTTGGGTTAAATGGATATTTTTCAGTAACTTGCAAGTTATTATTAATGTATTGTATTGCGATCAAGCGTTCTTCTTGTAACTTTTGCATTGCTTCATTTGAGCAATCTGCTCTGCCTTCACCATGTGCTACCACTACAGGCAATGCTGAATTCTGCATATCTTGTAAAAATATAGATAGAGAAGCATTAATTTCTACCATCACAAGCCGAGCTTCAAATTGTTCCGAATCATTTTGTACAAATTGCGGCCATAACTCTGCACCAGGAATAATGTCTTTAAGTTGCGACATCATTTGACAACCATTACAAACGCCTAAAGCAAATACATCTTTATTATTAAAAAATTGCTCAAATTCATCTTTAAGGTAACTATTAAATAAGATTGACTTTGCCCAACCTCCTCCAGCACCTAAAACATCTCCATAAGAAAAACCACCACAGGCAACAAAGCCATTAAAGTTTTCTAGTTTTTGCCGTTGTTCAATTAAATCAGTCATATGAACATCAATGGCATCAAATCCAGCGCGATCAAATGCAGCAGCCATTTCTACATGTCCATTTACACCTTGCTCTCTTAACACTGCAATTTTTGGATTCACGCCTTTATTAACAAAAGGCAGTGCGATATCTTCATTAATATCAAAGCTTAAATTACTACTTAATCCTGGATTATTTTCATCTGTAATAATCATTAATTCTTCATCTGCACAAACTGGATTATCTCGTAATGATTGAATCGCATGGCTTGTACTTGACCATGTTTTTATCAGTTTTGACCATTTATTTTCATATACAACTTTTTCTGAATGTGAAATTGAAAGCGTATCACTATCATTTGGTTTGCCTATGACATGCATGAAAGAATCTAAATTATATTTAGACATTGTTCTTACAACAGCATCGTAATCTTCTTCAGCAATTTGAATCACTGCACCTAATTCTTCTGAAAATAAACTTGCGATGAAGTCGTCGCCTAAATGATCAATATGAACATCCATACCTATATGGCTAGCAAAACTCATTTCACATAGACAAGCAAATAAACCACCATCTGAACGGTCATGGTAAGCATGAATTAGGTTTTCGGATTTCAATTCGGTAATCACTGTAAAAAAGTTTTTAAGCCGTGTTGAATCATCAAGATCTGCGGATTGGTCGCCGATCTGTGAATACACTTGTGCTAATGCTGAACCACCTAAACGGTTTTTCTTAGCACCAAGATCTATAAGCAAAAGACGAGAGTCTTCCAAGTCCTTATTTAATTCTGGAGTTAACGTCTTGCGTACATCTTGTACAGGAGAAAATGCAGAAATGATTAATGATAATGGTGCAGTAACAGATTTAGCTTTTACATTTTCTTCGGCACCGTCTTCTCCCTTTTCGTACCAATGGCTTTTCATCGATAGAGAGTCTTTACCAACTGGAATAGCAATTTTTAATTCAGGACACAGCTCTTCTCCCACTGCTTTTACAGTCGCAAATAAATTTGCATCTTCACCTTCATGTCCAGCAGGTGCCATCCAATTCGCAGATAATCGGATATCTGATAACTGTTTTACATCTGCTGCAAGAATGTTTGTAATAGCTTCACCGATCGCCATACGCCCCGATGCAGGACCTGAAAGTAATGCGACAGGAGTACGCTCACCCATCGCCATGGCTTCGCCCGCATAACCTTGATAATCACTACAGGTAACAGCAACATCTGCAACAGGCACTTGCCATGGGCCAACAAATTGATCTCTTGTAACCATACCCGTAACGGTACGATCACCAATCGTAATTAAAAAGCTTTTAGACGCTACAGTAGGCAACTGCAGAACGCGATTAATCGCTTCACTTAATTCAATTTTCTTTGTATCAATTTCTTGAGATAAATTCGCTTTAGAATATACATCGCGCTCCATTTTAGGTGTTTTGCCTAGCAAAACATCCATTGGCAGCTCTATAGGATAGTTATTAAATTCCTCGTCACTAAGAACAAGCTGTTGTTCTTCTGTGCTTGCACCTAAAACTGCATAAGGACAACGCTCACGAACACATAGCGCTTCAAAGGCTTTCAACTTATTCTTATCTACCGCAAGCACATAACGTTCTTGCGCTTCATTGCACCAAATTTCTTTTGGCGACATACCGGGTTCAGCATTTGGGATATTTCTTAACTCAAATGTGCCACCAAGATCAGCATCATGAATGAGTTCTGGGAGCGCATTAGATAATCCACCTGCTCCTACATCATGCACTGAAAGTATTGGGCTTTCTTTACCTTGAACAATGCACTGCTCAATGACTTCTTGGCAGCGTCTTTGCATTTCAGCATTACCACGTTGTACGGAAGCAAAATCCAAGTCTTCTGAGCGAGTACCGCTTGCCATTGAAGATGCAGCCCCTCCGCCTAGACCAATCAACATGGCCGGGCCACCTAAAACAATAATGGGTGTGTCACTTGGGAATTTTTCTTTTAAAACGTGCTCTGATCTAACATTTCCAAGACCTCCCGCAATCATGATAGGTTTGTGATAGCCACGCACATCACTATTATCTTTTTGCTTAGAAACATCTAATTCAAAAGATCGAAAATAACCAAGAATATTTGGACGTCCAAATTCATTATTAAAAGAAGCTGCTCCAATAGGACCTTCAATCATAATGTCTAAAGCACTGACAATTCGGTTGGGTTTACCATACTCAAATTCCCAAGGTTGTAATTTTTCAGGCAAATGTAAATTTGAAACAGAGAATCCACATAAACCTGCTTTGGGTTTACCACCGCGCCCAACTGCACCTTCATCTCGTATTTCTCCACCTGAACCTGTAGCTGCACCCGGAAAAGGAGAAATCGCAGTTGGATGATTATGCGTTTCGACTTTCATTAAGATATGAACATCTTCATGATCAAATTGATATTGATGATTTGCAGGATTCACATGAAAACGGGAAGCCTCATGACCTACAATGACTGCAGCATTATCACTATAAGCTGACAATATATTTTCAGAAGAATGTTGGTAGGTATTTTTAATCATGCCAAATAAACTTTTTTGTTTAGGCTGATCATCTATTTTCCAATTGGCATTAAAAATTTTATGTCGGCAATGTTCAGAGTTTGCTTGCGCAAACATCATCAATTCAACATCTGTAGGTGCTCTATCAAGAATCTTATAATTTTCAATTAAATATTCAATTTCATCCTCTGCAAGTGCTAAACCCATTTCTTGATTCGCTTTCGAAAGTGCATCGTGAGCATTATCGCCCAAAGATATTTGTTGTAACTCGCGCTTAGTTTCTTCTATAAATAATTTTTGACCCTCATCGAGTGAATATGAAACCGATTCAGTCATTCGATCATGCAAGTTGACATCCAACTGTTCTTTTTCTTCAGTAGTTAATGCATCACTTAAGGTGAATTCGTACCAGATACCTCGTTCGACGCGGTTTATTTTTTCTAAACCGCAGTTATGTGCAATATCTGTTGCTTTAGATGACCAAGGAGAAATCGTTCCAAAACGCGGAGTTACGAGAAGCGCAAAATCACTTTTTGATTCACTTGATGAAGATATGGATTTAGAAAGCAATGCTTTAAGTTTCAAATGATCATTTTCAGTAATTTCACCATTCGTATGAACAAAATGAACATATCTAGCCGAAATGTTGGTGACCTTAGAAGTGAACGTTTGAAGCAGGCGCTGAAGGTTCTGAATCCTAAATGGAGATAACGCTTGATCTCCTTGAATGATCAACATTTAAAATGAACGCCTTTTAGGTGAAAAATCAGTACTAAAGAGGCCGGAATCATATCGGAAAAGTACGGTCCAATATATAGATCGTGCGTTTTATCAACAATGTTTGATACTTATATATAGTATAGTTATATATTCATCGTATCGCTCTTATGTAAACAATGGGGGGCGACTCGGTTTCGACGTGGATTGCGAAACTGGAGGTGCATGCCGAGGATGTTAGCTAGCCTCGTAAATAATGCTGCAAAATTATAGTTGCAAACGATGACAACTACGCTCTAGCTGCTTAAAAACCAGTCTATTGCCGTCCGACCAGTTCAGCTTACGGTTCTGACTCGGGCGTAACCTTAGTAAGCTCGTGGTGAAGTCTGTCTGGAGCGGATCCATTAAAACTAATCCAGGCTCCCCGTTATATGCCCTGTCGTTCGGGAGTATAGCGGTTAAGTTAAAGAGCGACTAAGCATGTAGTACCAAAGGCAGAGAATTTGCGGACGCGGGTTCGATTCCCGCCGCCTCCACCAATGATTTAATCAAACATATTAGAAGGCATTTTGGGGATTCCTTTTACTTCTTAATTCTCTTCACTTATTTTTTAAAAAAAGCCAATAGATACTGTTCATTTGAGTCGAATTACGACTAGGGATGCGGGTTTTGTAAAGGGGTGAACTTACCCACTCTACCTAGTCATACAGAATTTTTGCTTAAAACTCTTAAACTATTAGTACATAGTTCGAAATTAATTATCCGATCGCAGTATCTTGGATATTGTCCCAATTGATAACTATAGTTGTGGGTTCGTCAAAGTAATATCCTTGTCCATAATCAACACCAATACCTTTTAGTATTTTTAAAATTTCTTCATTTTCAACGAACTCCGCTACCGTTTGTTTCCCACTGGCGCTCGCAATCTCATGAATTGACTTCACGGTGGCTCGATCTATCGAGTCGGCATCCATGTTTTTCACAAAGGCACCATCAATTTTTATAATATCGACAGGCAAATTCTTTAAATATTGAAATGAAGAAAGCCCGCTTCCAAAATCATCTAGTGCAAATAAACATCCATGATCTTTTAATTTGTTTATAAAATTCTTAGCATTTGTAATATCTGTGACGGCAGCGCTTTCGGTGATTTCGAAGCATATTTTATTGGCTGGCATATTTACTTCAATGAGCTTATCGATAATAAAATCAGCCATATTTAAATTACTAAAGCTTTGTCCTGATAAATTTATATTGCACACGCCTAAATGTTCTAGCTGCTCAGGATGACTCATCAATAATTCAAAAGTATGACTGATCACCCATTGATCCAGTTTGGTTGCAAGATGATATCGTTCTGCAGTGGGAAGAAATCCATACGGACTCATCAATTGGCCTTCGTTTGAGACCATCCTGATCAGCACTTCAAAGTGTGGTGTGCGATGTGTTTGAGGATTCAATGGGACGATATTCTGGCGATACAGTACAAATCGATTTTCTTCAAGCGCTAAGTGAATTTGATTGATACATGACATTTCGGTTCGTTTACGTGCAAGTTCAGTATCCGATTTATTAAAGGCGTGCACTCGATTGCGTCCTAATTCTTTTGCTACTGCACACGCTGTATCTGCAATATTTAATATCTCACCGGCTGTACAGTTTTGCGCATCGATTTCTGCTAATCCAATGCATGCACTGATACGAAATGCTTTGTCTTCCCACATATAACGTAGATTTTCAATATCATCGCGAATTTTATTACTAATTTTCAGCGCGGTATCCATATCGCAGTCATACAAGATAAAGCAAAATTCATCGCCACCAATTCGCGATACAAAATCTGATCGTCTCACACCATTTTTTATAATTGCTGCAATGTTTTTTAATAGTTCATCTCCTGCAATATGACCGCAGGTGTCATTTACAATTTTGAATTGATCTAAATCGAGATAACAAAGCATGTTATTGCAATCATTGCCTGTTGAATCTGATTGCGCAGTATAACTATTTAAATTTCGTTCTAGTTCACGACGGTTATATAAATCGGTAAGGGCATCGTGAGAAGCTTGATGGGATAAGGTATTGGTTAATATAGAAAGGCTTTTGCTAAGATCGACAATTTCCTTAGGCCCTTTATTGATACCTTCAAAACTCGTTATATTTCCCAAGGATGATTCAGCAGCATGTTTAAGTTTCCCTAGTGGATCACATACACGTTTATACGCCCATATCCATAATATAAATAAGAACATACCAAAAATACCCGCACCTATTATTCTCGCGTGACGTGCACTTTCTCTTTTGTCTAGTAAAAGTTTAAATCTTTGATCCGTCATTACTTGTGCATGATTCAGTAAATCAGTGACATTGGTTGCAAGACGTTGGGTCGTTTTATCCGATTGCAATAACAAGTTATTCAAGGTTGATTGACGGTCATCACCTAAAATATTTCTTGATTGAGCAAGTAGATTATTTACTTGTTTAACATCATTTTTACTTTGAATTAATAATTGTGGATTATCAAAAATAGTAGAATAAGATGTAAATTTTTGAATGGTTTTAGAGAGTAATCGACCTTTTTCAATTGCCCCATCAATAAGATAGGTTTCACCGCTACCCAGAATTAAATCTACACTTATAAAGTATTGATATAATTCCTTTTCAAATGTTCTTAAATTACTGATAACAATTTGATCAGAAATATTTTCATTTGATACGGACGTAACACTATTTCGCCTTATCATTAATGATATATTCAAGCACAAACCCACTGGACAAGCAGGCTAAAATGATCACAGCAAAATATAATTTAATATTCAAGGCGATAGCTGAATCAAAAACTATTGATGTACACCACTCATGAAATAAACTTCTGAAGCTGCAATTTCTGCAAGCGTATTACACTCAGATGGAATAGCTATCGTTCTACCCACTACCACATCAAATGATTCCTTTATTTCTTGACTGGGCCATATAGATTTAGGGAGTATGGCTAAAATTTTCCCATATGTTGAAAATAACCACATAAATTCACCCATTTGTTCATCAGCATTCCATTGTGCTTCTACCAAATAACCGAGCAGATTCTTATTGTGATCATTTATCTGAAAACTTTTGATGGAATCAAAATTAATGAACGTAGAATCATAACCTAACGCTTCATGTACCTCTGAGCGATCCATCGACAATGAATCCTTAGCTGCGATCTCAATTTCTTTTGCTTGTGGGAAATATTTTTTAGTCAAAGCATGTTGATGAAATATTTTGAGATCTTCTTTCCATACGATATCTGTGACAGAAATTGTCTTCAACGCGGATTGCACAATCGATAACGATAAAGATTGAATGTCGTCTGATTTTATAGAAAGGTCGATATCGAGTTTATTCCCTTCAGAATTAAGCATGTTTAATATTTGCTTAAATGTTTTTCCTTTCAAATAATCTTTAAAAAATTTAAATTTGAATCACTGCACGCAGGAATACGGCATCGCTGTATATAAAAATTATGCACCGATAAATCGAAATTTAATGCCCATGCAATTTCTACAATTCCCCAATCAGACAACTCTGAACGTGCATGGATTAGACCGGTAGGTGTTTTATCGTCTAACGCGACATATAACGTATGTTTTCCAAGTTCATTAAAATGCAATGTGAATGGTAACTGCTCACTCACCGCGTTGCGTGCTTCTTTGTCTACAACCTTTACGATTGATTGATGATCTGTGGCTTGTGGATATAGATGATGAATAGCAGCCATGGGATCACGCAGTGAACAGTATGCGTTGGCACTCACAATAGATGGAATGCACATTAACCCTATACAAATCAGAAATTGGAGGTTTCGAATTTTTATCATCTTGTATCCTTTTTAGTACGCATTTGATGGGTACACTAATTAAATCCTCACTCTTAATTGAAATGAGGCCGTGGTATCTGCTTTCATACCTGTGGGGTTATCAACTTCATGAAAAAGTTGTGAGCTCAACGAAAGTTGTCTATTGAATTTCCAAGTAGCACCAAAGGTGAGACCCAAGGCTTCATCCCAGCTACCTTTTAACTTTTCATACGAAGTATTTGTTTGGAGGTATAATTGAATAGATTCAGCTAAATTGCGCCATGAGAGTTCGCCCAACCAGTTGAATACTTCATTGTCATCATTTTCACCACCCGAGAACTCAGACAAAAGTTCCCATTGATAAATGTAGTGTGCGATATCAATGCCTAGATGTTTTCTTTTAACTGCTTGATCACCGGCAAGCACTTCTCCGTAAAAGTAGGAGAACCCAAAAATTGTATTTTGATGACTCGGCGTCCCCACCCGTCCAGATAGGACATAAGGATTGTCACGATCTAAAAATTCATTACTGGATCCACGTGTAAATGCAAACTCGTAATCGAATTTCGGCAAGCTGCCATTTATTGAAGTACCCCAGTCAGCTTTGATCCCTCTTTTTTTGAATGTATATTGTCGCAGCGTACCATTCGTATCAGTGTTTTGTTCCAATCCAAATGGAACTTCAAAATGTCCAATTCGGATATTAAATTTCCCATGGGCCAGTCCGGTGTAGTTAAAATTTGCAATTCGCCACGTAAGTTCCCAATCATCTCCATCATCAAAGAAAAAAGGTGGATTCGGAATATTTTTAAGATGTACAAGATAAGGTTGGAATACTAAGGTGCCATAGTCTCCATTCGAACCCGAAAAGACTTTATGTAGATCAAACCCATATACATCTTGTGCATACCACTCATCTGCTTCTAGGTTTCGTATTTGGCGTGTCGAGACATCCAATGCCCATCGTAGATTTTCCAATATTTTATTTTCCTCAAATTCGCTCACCGTAATCTCAGATTGCTCTGCGCCTAATGTGTCGGAAGAATATGAATCAGGATCTGCCAATGCGGATATACTGATCATCATTAAAAGAGGAATGAAACTTAAGTATTTAATAAAGTGTGCTTCCATGCTTTTGCCAGCTTTTACAAATAGTTACCCACATTAATTATCGGCAGCACATGCAATAACTTGTATCGAATTACGAGTTTATGGGTCATAAATATGAAAAATGTGAGCAAATACACCACATTTAAAATACAAATAGAAAATTTATAAGAAAGTTCAGTAAGTTACAGAGAGTCTGTACCTATCGAAAAATTTATGCGCTATATCAAATAACGATTAAATTGTTATATAGAGAGAATACCGAAGCAGCTTATAAAATTTGCTTTTGTTTCAACTCAACAAATTTGAGGGGTACTTTTGGGGGTATTTAGGATTGCTAGAATAAATTTATTCAATTCAATCAGGATTTTATTCAATTAATGTAGTTGATGACCCGTCAACCGAATTAATATCAGGGACGTGGGTTCTGTAGTGGGGTGAGCATCCTTACTCAACTTTTTAGAATGTCCGCTTTGGGTCCTTAGCGGGCATTTTGGTAATTAGTTGCTTTGTCTATTTTATGCTTGACTCGCTACGCCACAATGCTCGAAAGATACAAACTTTGGACCAGGAATATATGCGGATTCAATTGTATTAATCTTAAATCCACCCTCCTCAAGATAACGTGGAATGGGTCGATTAAGATGACATCCACCAGCAATTTTCCCCCATAACGGATCGATCCGCTCTTGCCATTTGCGAACATTTTCATCCGGCGCTTCACCATGTTCACAAAAAATAAGACTACCTCCCGGCTTGAGCACTCTACGCATTTGCTGTAAAGCTAGTTTCCAATCCGGAATAGTACAAAGCGTATATGTAAGAACCACAGTATCAACACTATTGTCTTCTAATGGTATCTCTTCACTTGGCAAGTCCAACCATCGAACTTCAAACGGTGCACGTTTAAGGTTAGTTTGTGCTTTCTTACGCATCCCTTCTGATGGTTCAAGTCCCCATACCAATTCTATATTTTCGGCATTGTAGTGAGGAATATTTAATCCTGATCCCATACCAATTTCTAATACTCGACCTTTTGCGAGAGGAACTACCTTTTCACGTTGATCCTGTATATCTTTTAGGCCACAAACAAAATTTATAAAATGCGGTAAACAATATCTTTCGTAAATACTCATGATTATGAACTCTCTTTGGTCAACTAATACCTGAGAACTTTATCGTAGGATGTATTCTATAGCTACCGCCTCCACTACCCACTTATGTGCTAAAGCGTACATATACGTAGGAGCATATCTTAAAAATTTAGACTAGAAATTCGGTTCTGTAGCGAAGTGATTCACTCTACTCTTAACGAATAAGAGCATATTTAGTTGAGGAGACATCCTTAAAACAATAGGTGGAAATCTTATTAGATAAGAGCAGGACATGGCGCTGTCTTATTTTGATGCAACCTTCCATCAAATAAGGCCTCACGAATATCCGCTTACTACCAAAATGGATGCTCATATTTTGATATAGATCAATATAATGCAACCCTTTAGCATGAAATTGTTGCAACTTTTTTATTCTAGGTCTAGTCTAAAAGCACATAAAAGGTAAAAGTAAATTTAAAGCATAAGATGAGTATTCTTCATAAAATAAGAAGAAAAACTTTATTCAGCCGGGTTATATTACCCTCGCTGATATTATCGCTTTTATTATTGCCATTGGCCTCATGGAGTTCATTCGAACACACCATGCAATCCTCCTCACATTCTGGCAATGAAATGGAAATGAGCGCTGATGTCAATATGAACAATTGTCATCAAATATCTAATAATATAGATCAGCAAAGTCGTACTAAAAATTGCTGCAAAGATATTGGGTCAGGTCATAGCTGCCAGGATTGTCAAAATAGTTGTACTTCGACAGTATTCTTTATCTCTAACACTAAGAATTTAAACCAATTAATATCTAACCTTGGGTTCATACAGTCTTTCCAGTCTGCGATCTCATCCAGAAAAATAAGCCCCCCTTTTCGACCGCCAATAACACTTCTTTCATAGAGTTATTCATACACCATAATTGAGCGCCCATACGAAGGTGCTCTATGTGTTTCGAACTCAGTCATTCGAGTTGAACTTTTGAAAGGAGCACTGTTATGTGCAAACTGAAATACATTACCAACGATTGTGCAGTTCAATCGTATACATATATTGATAACCGTACCAATAAAATAAAGTACAAATGTGTCAAATATATTGTGCCATCGCTATTGATCGTACTGATCGTTCAGTTCTTTTATTTATCACCAACTTATGCATTAAATTTGCGTGAAGTTGAGCAGATCACAGAACAAACAGATTTTATCTCCAAAGCGCGCCAATTTCGAGGCGATGCGCTTGGTGAATCTGCCATTGCAGATGCGCAGCTACCAGATCCACAATTGAATCTTGGCTTATTTAATCTACCTACAGATGACTTTGATATAAATAGTGAACCCAATACTCAATTACGACTTGGTGTATCACAATCTTTCCCGCGTGGAAAAACACTTGCTTTTAAAGAAAAACAAACTAAATGGGCAAGTGATGCAGAATATAAACGTGCATCTGATGAAGTTTTAAAATCTATTCGATCAGTACGCGAACATTACTTTAGCCTTTACTATCAAATTGGTGCCCAAGAAATAATAGAAGAAAGTCGCCAATATTTTGTGCAGCTAGTTGACATTGCAGAATCTTATTACAAAGTTGGACGCGTCAATCAACAAGACCTATTACGTGCACAACTCGAGCTATCACGATTAGATGATCGGGTTATCGACTTAAAAACTAATGAAGACCTAGCTAGAGCTGAGTTAAGTAAGTGGCTAGACAAAAAAGCGTTTGAGTCAATAGAAAAAGATTACCCAACACTCCCTAAACTTGACTCAGAACAAGTAATTATTGATTCACTAATCAATCATCAGTCTATTCAAGTAGAAGACGCCATGATTTCATTTTTTAATGAAGGCGTTGAAATCGCTCGCGAACAATACAAGCCTGGATGGAGTATTGGTGTTGAGTATAGAAAACGCTTCGGAGACAACATAGATGGAACAAACCGTGAAGACCAAGCAGCTGCGATGGTAAAACTGGACCTGCCTATATTCACTAATAAACGCCAAGATCGACGTTTAGTTGCTAGTCAACATCAAGTCTCAGCTGCGAAATATGTACGAGACGATAAGTTGCAATCACTTAGACAAGCTGTTTTAAGAGACTATGCTAATTGGGAGCGGCTATCACAAAGAAGTGATCTTTATGAATCTAAACTTGTGCCAGAAGCAAATGCGAATGCAAATGCCTCATTGACGGCATATCAAAGTGGAGTAACTGAGTTTACAACCCTAGCACGAGCTCGTATTACACAACTTAATGTGCGTTTAGAAGCATTACGAGCAAAAACAGAACGCAGTCGAGCGCATGCGCGTCTTTTGTATCTTTCTGAAGGAGCACTGTGATGAATAAAGTATTAAATTTTTCACTTTACTTTATATTGAGCTTATTTACTTTTGTTAACAGCAACACACTTCTAGCTGAAGAAGAGAAAGAAGTTTTGTATTGGGTCGCCCCTATGGATCCAAACTATAAAAGGGACAAACCAGGTAAATCTCCGATGGGAATGGACCTAATACCCGTTTACAAAGGTCAACAACAAGGAGCTGGTAGTGAAGTCGTCATTGCACCTGAAGTGGTACAGAATTTAGGAGTTCGTACTGCAACGGCTGATAGATCTAAGCTGTGGCAAAAAGTAAGTACTGTGGGTTTTGTGGATTATGACGAATCTAAGCTAAGTCATATTCATTTGCGTACACAAGGTTGGATAGAAAATTTGACTGTGCAGTCTGAAGGAGATCGTGTGCAAAAAGGTCAGCTTCTTTTCAAACTTTACTCGCCTGAACTTGTAAATGCACAGGAAGAATATCTACAGGCACTTACGCTTGGCAATAAAACATTAGTCAATGCATCCAAACAACGCTTGTTTGCTTTAGGCGTTCCCTCTTCAGAAATTAAACGTCTCAATAAAGAGCGCATCGCCCGACAGAATATATCTTACTATGCGCCCCAAAACGGTGTTGTATCTTCACTTAAAGTAAGAGAAGGCATGTTTGTGAAACCTGAAAACCAAGTAGCCACACTTGCAGACCTTTCTACAGTATGGGTGATGGCTGAAGTATTTGAAAGACAAAGTAGTTGGATTAAAGTTGGACAACCAGCTGAAGTACGCTTCTCTTACTTGCCAGGGAAAAAATTTGAAGGGCAAGTCGAATATATTTATCCAGACCTGGATCAGATGACTAGGGCGCTTACCGTTCGAATAAAATTTGAAAATCCAGATGAAGCATTAAAACCAAATATGTTTGGCGATGTGTATATATTTGCTGGAGCAAAAGAAAACATCATTGTTGTACCACGTGAATCCGTAATTCGTACAGGCACTAGTGAACGCGTCATTCTTGCAAAAGGAGAAGGACGTTTTGAACCTCGTGAAGTGGTTACTGGAATCGAAAGTGGTGATTGGATTGAAATTCAAAGTGGCTTGAATGAAGGAGAAAAAGTCGTTATTTCAGGTCAGTTTCTTATTGATTCTGAAGCCAGTACTAAAGCCAGCTTTACTCGAATGACTACCCTTTCAAATACCAAAGAAATGGATGAGAGTGAATCGATGAGTAAGGAAATTGTGGCAACAGGAATTGTAGAAAAGATTTTCGAAGCAGAACAAAAATTACGGATTACACATGGACCTATAGAAGCACTGGGCTGGCCACAAATGAAAATGGATTTTCAAGTCACTAAAGACTATTACGTGGATGAATTCAATTTACAACCGGGCGAACACATAACCTTCACTTTAATAAAAGTGGGAGACAGTTACGAAATCTCCTCCATCAAGAAGATGGATCATTAAAAGGAGAATCTCAAATGATTGAAAAAATAATCGATTATTCAATTAAGAATCGTGCACTCGTTTTACTGATTATATTCTTTGTTATTGGCTGGGGGGTTTATGCAGTTAAAAGTACACCACTTGATGCAATTCCAGATTTATCAGATGTACAAGTCATCATTAAAACAAGTTATCCGGGGCAATCACCCCAAGTTGTTGAAGATCAAGTAACGTATCCATTAAGTGTTGCGATGTTATCCGTACCTAAAGCGGTTAATGTTCGTGGATATTCGTTTTTTGGTGACTCTTATATATACATCATTTTTGAAGATGGCACTGATCTTTATTGGGCACGCACACGTGTGCTCGAATATTTAAGTCAAGTAGCTAGTAACTTGCCTACTGCTGCAAAGACGCAGCTTGGCCCTGATGCTACAGGTGTTGGTTGGATTTATGAGTATGCATTAGTTGATCGCAGTGGAGGTCACGATCTTGCACAACTGCGTAGTCTTCAAGATTGGTATTTGAAGTATGAATTACAGACTGTGAATGGTGTATCTGAAGTCGCAACAGTTGGTGGAATGGTCAAACAGTACCAGGTAGTTGTGAACCCAAATAGTTTGCGCGCACATGGCATCCCTCTTTCAAAAGTACGCCAAGCTATTGCAAGGGCAAACCAGGAAACGGGTGGCTCTGTAATTGAAATGGCAGAAGCTGAATACATGGTGCGCGCAACAGGCTATATCGATGATATACAGGATCTACACAAAATACCTTTGGCTGTTAATGAACGTGGGACACCAATATTACTTGAAGATGTAGCTGAAATACGAATGGGACCACAGTTAAGGCGAGGTATTGCAGAGCTTGACGGAGAAGGTGAAGTAGTTGGAGGTATAGTCGTTATGCGATTTGGGGAAAACGCATTACAAACTATCCAAAATGTAAAGATCAAGTTAGAAGAGCTAAAAAAGGGATTGCCTGATAGTGTAGAAATTATTGAAACATATAACCGCGCTGCATTAATTGAGCGAGCTGTTGATACACTCAATGTTAGATTAATCGAAGAATTTATTATTGTAGCACTTGTTTGTGCTTTATTTTTATTTCATTTTCGCTCCGCACTCGTCATTGTTTTATCCTTACCGGTTGGCATTCTCATTGCGTTTATTGTTATGCAGCAGATGGGTATTAACGCCAACATCATGTCCTTAGGTGGCATTGCTATTGCGATTGGCGTCATGGTGGATGCTGCAGTGGTAATGATTGAAAACACTCATAAGCATTTAGAAGTAGTGGGCGCCGAACAACGAAATCGTTGGGAAATTATCAGTGAAGCGACGAAAGAAGTAGGCCCACCAATTTTTTTCTCATTGATTATCACGACTTTAAGCTTCTTACCTGTATTTACTTTAGAAGCACAGGAAGGCCGATTATTTAGTCCTCTTGCCTATACTAAAACTTTTGCTATGGCAGGAGCCGCGGCCTTGTCTATAACATTTGTACCCGTTTTAATGGGTTATTTTATTCGTGGACATATAACACCTGAACGTAAAAACCCGATTAATCGAATTCTCATTGCAGGGTATCGTCCACTTATCAGTTTTATCCTTAAAGCACCGAAATTGGTTTTGCTAATCGCATTGATTGTAATTATTGCAGGACTATGGCCCATGACACGTCTTGGTAGTGAATTTATGCCAGATCTAAATGAAGGCGACTTGTTGTATATGCCCACAACCTACCCTTCAATTTCGATTGGTAAAGCTCAAGAACTGTTACAACAAACCGATAAATTAATTCGAACTGTACCTGAAGTCGAAACGGTATTTGGAAAAATAGGTCGAGCGGACACTGCAACCGATACTGCACCTCTCACAATGATAGAAACCACGATAAAACTTAAACCAGAAAAAGAATGGCGTGAAGGTGTAAATATTGATGATTTAAAAAGTGAATTAAATAAACTCATTCAGTTTCCTGGATTAACCAATGCATGGGTCATGCCAATAAAAACTCGAATCGATATGCTTTCAACGGGAATTAAGACACCGGTTGGAATTAAGATCGCAGGCGCTGACTTATCTGTAATTCAAGATATAGGTGAAGATATTCAAGAGGTCGTGAAACAAGTACCTGGTACGGCAAGCGCTTATTCTGAACGAGTATCAAGTGGTCGATACATTATTATTGATATCGATCGTAATGCTGCAGCACGCTATGCGCTCGATATAATGGAAATTCAAGCGGTCGTGCAAACCGCTATCGGTGGAATGCAAATATCAATGACAACGGAGGGACTTGAACGCTATCCGATTAACTTAAGATACCCACGGGACTGGCGTGATTCATTAGCGCGTCTTCGTGATCTTCCTGTCGTAACACCTACAGGTGCACAAGTCGCATTACAAGAAGTTGCAGACATTCGTATCGAAGATGGTCCAGCTTTGATTAAAACAGAAAACGCAAGGCTAAACGGCTGGATCTATGTTGATATAGAAAATCGGGACCTCGGCTCATATGTTCAAGATGCGCAAAAAGCGGTTGCAGAACATGTAAACTTACCCCCGGGTTATACCGTCTCTTGGTCAGGACAATACGAGTATCTTTTGCGTGCAAAACAACGCCTGACAATAGTCATTCCCATTACATTAGCCATTATTGTTCTGCTTTTATATTTGAACTTTCGCCGCTTAACAGAAGTATTCATTATCATGGCGACACTTCCGATGGCGTTGGTGGGTGGGGTTTTGTTGATGTACTTATTAAATTATGACATGTCCGTTGCGGTTGGGGTTGGATTCATTGCACTTGCTGGTGTCAGCGTAGAAATTGGCATTGTAATGTTAGTGTACTTAAACCAAGCACTGAGAAAAGTAAAAGAACAAGCAGAAACTGATCGTCGCGAATTAATTAGAGATGACATTCGAAATGCAGTGATCTCAGGAGCATTGTTGCGGGTTAGGCCAATTATGATGACCGTCGCAGCTACAATTGCGGGTCTGTTGCCTATTATGCTTGGAGGTGGCACTGGATCAGAAGTCATGCGACGCATCGCAACACCGATGGTTGGTGGATTGATTAGTGCAACTTTGCTCACACTTATCGTTATTCCTGCAGTATTTCTAGTTATAAATCAATTCAAGCTGCCAGAATCAATAGATACAGAAGCTACTATCCAGTAGCTTCTGTAGAAGTTTATCCACAGCCGAGAAAATTAAGGTATAAATTAGTGGCGCATTAACTTGAGTGTGACAATTTAGTTTATATAATTCAATAAGATAGACGAATTATAAAGTAGCTACCGCCTCCACCAAATTGCATACGATGATATTACTCATTATCTCTGGAATTTTTTGCATAACCTATTTTCCAGACCTAACAAATTAGGGGAAATCTTTATTTTTAACGTATTAATCTCATAGGCAAAATCAGGAATCTTTTGGCCTGCGTAAATGCTCTAAAAGCGATGAACATACTTGTGTTGTGGACATTCCCGCGCCTCTACCTTTTCTCTGAAGATTAGTGTGATAACATCGCCCGTTGGCGGAAATCTAAACAATTAGGCTCGCTCTCTGGTTTGACGATTTTGAGCTTTTTATAAATTAATAGAACAATAAATGTGTAAATACATAGGGATATTTGAAAATGACGAATGAATTAATCTCTCCACTTTCAGGACTTAGACGTCTTATCGAAACAAATCAGATAGAAGCATCTGATGTAGACTTTATTAACGACAAGTCTTATGTCTGGTCACCACATAACAAAATCATCAATGTCACACCGGGTCCTGCATTTGGATCAGACTTGGTAACACAATTTACCTCTACGCAAACAAGAGGCATGCGTGGTCCAGGTGTTGCAAATTACTTTACACGTGTCCGCGAAGATTATGCGAGAGTGGTGGATATGCAAGAAGGTGGACGAGCATTGTTTTACACTGGCTCGGGCACATCGGCTACCGAAGCAGCTGCAAGCTCATGTCGCACTCCAGATGAAGTGGGTTCCGACAAAGCGGTTATCGTTACTTTAGAAATCGGTTGCTTTAGTAACGCCATGGGTAATTGCGTAGAAAACATTGGTCGAGGGGTAATTCGTCTAGAGGCTGATCTTGGGGAAGACTTACCCTATGCAAAACTAAAAGAAGTTTTAGAACAAGACACAGATAAGAACATTAAGATGGTCATGGCACCACATAACGAAACGGGTGCAGGTGTTACAACAGATCCTAAAAAGTTACGTAACTTATTAGATGAACTTAACCACCCCGCTCTACTTGTGATCGATGGTATTTCTTCCATCGGTTGCATGCCATGTTCGATGAAAGACATGGGCATTGACATGCTGATTGGTTGTAGCCAAAAAGGAATGATGGGCACACCAAGCATTGGCATGATTACCTTAAGCCCGAAAGCGGTACAACAAATTCAAAAATCTGAAAAAACCATGGCTGATGCTGGGCTTAAGAAAGGAAGTCATTACCTTAACCTTGGCAAAATGATTGAAGCCATGGATGGACTTGGTTTACATATTGAAACACCAAGTAATTACTCTCAATTCGCTGTTGCATTAGATTCAATTGCTATCGAAGGCATCGATCGTGTTTGCGAACGACATAAAGAGTGTTCAGAAGTGTATCGAACAGCCGCGATTGAAGCCGGTTTTGAATTAGTAGCGAAAGATTTGAATACTGCATCCAATGCGGTAACGGCCATTAAAGCACCTGACGGTCATGGCGAGAAAGACATCATGCAAGTGCTCATGATCATGTTTTATAAGCACGCTGTTGAAGCAGCCGCAATTCCAGGTTACCCCGATATGGGTTGGCGTTTGTGTGCAACTGGTGGCATTCATCCGCAACATGCACTCATGGCTGCTATTGCATTCTTGAAGTCTGCTGAAGAAGCAGGTCTACCGATTGATGCAGATAAAGGCATCGCAGCAGCTGCGAATAAATATGCAGAAGTTGTTAAGTATCATCGCCCACTTCCAGGAATTGATGTATACGGAAGATAAGCTTTTAAATATACGTCCTAGCAAGGACACTAAAACATGCACTAAAGCCGAGGATGTATGTCCTCGGCTTTTTTATTCGACATAGTTAAATCTGCCATATCCACCCCCACCTGGTGTTTCGATGACAAAAACATCCCCTGGCTTTAACTCAATCTTATCCACACCTGATAATTCTGTAACTGAACCATCCGGGTGCTCTACTCTATTGTTTCCGACTTGTGCGCTTTCTCCTCCGGCAAGTCCGTAGGGGGGTACTTTTCGATGGCTTGAAATAATATTAGCGGTCATGCTTTCTAAGAATTGCATCTTGCGTGTAATACCATTGCCTCCACGATGTTTACCTTTACCACCTGAATTCAATTTGATTTCAAAAGAATTCAGTATGACTGGGAATCGCCATTCCAACACTTCTGGGTCTGTGAGTTTAGAATTTGTCATGTGACTGTGAACCGCATCGGTGCCATCATAATCCTTACTGGCACCTGTGCCTCCACACAAGGTTTCATAATACTGATATTTTTCGTTCCCCCAAACGAAATTATTCATGGTGCCTTGTGAGGCTGAAATGATACCCAGTGCACCAAATAATGCATCGACAATGTATTGGGATGTTTCAACATTACCGGCAAACACGGCGCCAGGATATTCTGGATTAATCATGGAATGTTTTGGAATGATAATTTCGAAAGGTTTCAAACAACCATCATTGAGTGGAATGTTGTCATCCACAAGACATCTAAATACATACAAGACAGCCGCCTTCACCACTGCAGAAGGCGCATTAAAATTACCAGGGTGTTGAGCACTCGTTCCTGTAAAATCAATTTTGGCTTTGCGTTGCTCTTGATCCACCTTAATGGACACGACAATTTGATAACCATCATCCATTTCATATTTGAATTTTCCATCTTCAAGCACGCTTAATGCTCTGCGTACAGATTCTTCAGCATTGTTTTGCACATGTTGCATATAGGCATGTACTGTTTTCACGCCATAATGGTTTACGATTTTGTTGAGTTCATCTGCGCCTTTTTCACAGGCTGCCAATTGCGCTTTAATATCCGCAATATTCATTGTTGGATTGCGTGCTGGCCAACGACAGCTTGTTAAAAATGAATAGATTTCTTGTTCACGAAAGCACCCACTTTCCACAATCTTAAAGATATCAATAATAATCCCTTCTTCTTCTATGCTGACAGAATGTGCAGGTGCAGAACCTGGTGTAGTGCCACCAATGTCGGTATGGTGCCCGCGAGCCGCTACATAAAATAATAATTCGGTTTGTTTAGAGAACACAGGTTTAATCACAGTGATGTCGGGAAGGTGTGTGCCGCCGTTGTAGGGTGTGTTTAAAATAAATGCATCGCCAGGTGTCAGATTATTTCTGTGTTCATGAATGACAGTTTTAATACTTTCACTCATGGATCCAAGATGTACTGGCACATGCGGCGCGTTGGCCACAAGGCTTCCTGTTGGATCAAAAATGGCACAGGAAAAATCTAATCGTTCTTTTATGTTGACGGATACTGCAGTATTTTCAAGTACAGTGCCCATCTGTTCAGCAATTGACATGAACATATTATTGAAAATTTCTAACATCACCGGATCCACATCAGTACCGATGGCTTTTATTGCTTTTCTTTCTATGAAACGTTCAAGCATTAAATTATTATCAGTGGTGAGTGTACTCCGCCAACCGGTCTCTATCACAATAGTGTTGATTGAGTCATAAATAACTGCTGGCCCATTAATATGTTCATTCACGGAAAGTGAATTACGATGATAAAATGGTGTCGACTGCCACTTTCCATCGATGTAGCAATTATTCGCTACATCTGCATTGCTTTGCTGAATTTCAGAATTTAACTTTTCGAATTCAATTGGATGTTGAGTTTGAGAAGTGACTTCTACTTCAATCGCTTCAACGACAATGTTGTGTTCTGGAGAAATGAATCCAAATCTTCTTTGATGAGTTTGCTCAAATTGTGTAACAACATTATCAATTGGTGCATGAGGAACAGTTAATATCGTATCTGATCCTTTATATCTTAAACGTAGATTGCGTTTGAAAGTTGGGTCTGTATGTTCACTATTTTGTTGTTTAAGTTCATCAATTCCTTCTTGTTGCAATTGGTTGAACAGCTTTTTTAATTCTTCCAACAAGATTCCATCCAAGATTTTGCCTATAGATTGTTGTCGATCGATAACAATATCAGCAAGACCAATACCATAGGCTGAGAGTACACTTGCATAAGGATGAATGATGATTTGTTTCATATTTAATGCATCGGCTACCAAACACGCATGTTGCCCTCCTGCACCGCCAAAACAACACAATGTATATTCGGAAACATCGTAACCACGCATCACAGATATTTTTTTGATGGCATTAGCCATGTTTTCGATGGCGATAGAAAGAAAACCTGTTGCAACCGCTTCAGGTGGTCGTTTATCACCCGTTTCTTTTCCAATGCGATCGCTAAGTTTTTGGAATTGTGCGGCAACGGTTTCATTATCCAATGATTGATTGGCATCAGTACCGAACACATTTGGAAATAAAGCAGGTTGTAATTTACCCACCATCACGTTGCAGTCGGTAATAGTAAGTGGGCCATCATTTCGGTAACACGCAGGGCCTGGATGCGCACCGGCTGAATTTGGACCAACTTGATAACGCTCATCGTCAAATTTAAGAACGGAACCTCCGCCAGCAGCAATAGTATTGATCAGCATCATAGGAGCTTGCAATCGAACGCCCGCGATTTGTGTATCAAAAGTTTTATCAAAGTCACCATTGTAATGGCTTACATCCGTGGAGGTACCGCCCATATCAAAACCGATAATCTTTTTTAAGCCTGCGAGCTCGCACACTTTTACCATGCCTACCACTCCACCTGTAGGCCCAGATAAAACTGCATCTTTCCCCCGAAACAATTTCGCATCGGTAAGACCACCATTTGATTTCATAAACATCAAATTACTTGCTTGTTCACTATGCCTTGGTAATTGTGATGAAACCTGATTTATGTATTTTCTTAGTACGGGAGAAAGATAAGCATCAATGACGGTTGTATCCCCGCGAGAAACCAATTTTATTAATGGACTGACTTCATGACTGATGGATATTTGAGTAAAACCAATTTCTTTGGCTAATTTTGCCAATCGATTTTCATGTTCGTGATACCGATAACCATGCATGAACACAATGGCCACCGAACGCAAACCATTCCTATAGTGATTTATTAGATCTTGACGTGCAGCTGCTTCATTCAACGTTTTGAGAACTTGACCGTGTGCATCTATTCGTTCTTCAATCTCCAACACATCACAATAAAGCAGTTCGGGAAGTTTAATGTGTAACGCAAAAAGGTCTGGTCGTGTTTGATAACCAATACGAAGCTGATCTTTAAATCCTTTAGTAATAACTAATAACGTGTCTTCTCCTTTGTGCTCCAATAATGCATTGGTGGCAAGTGTTGTGCCCATTTTTACATCGGATATTTGTTCACACGGCAATTTATCTTCACTATCGACGCCCAGCATTTCCTTTATGCCGTGTATAACCGGATCTTGATATTGTTGCGGATTTTCAGAAAGAAGCTTGTGTGTTAGCAATTGACCATTTGGCTGCCGCGCAACGATATCCGTAAAGGTACCACCGCGATCAATCCAGAATTGCCACTTTTGATGAATACTTTTAGCTTGCATGGTAAAAGTGTACTATGAAATAAATACATCAAGCCTTGAATTCTTCCTTATCGAACATTACTCAAAAAGTAGACAAGTTTTGCAGAACTTCAGGGGTTAAGTGATACTGCTAGATAATTTTTAGCCGAAATCTCTGAAGATATAAGCTCATCTGAAATCGATGAAACTAATATATTAAGTGTTAAGTGTTAAGTGTAGAGAGAAAGGTTGCAGGGGCTTTAGATCTATAATCAGCACCATTCACGTCAGCGAAAATTGTACGTGATAGAAATGAATCTAGTTCTCCATATTCTACTAACTGTCGAAGAAAAAGATGGTCGACATTCCCATTGGTAAATTCAACAGCCATAAGACTACCTCCAGATAGCATGGCCATATACTTAGCATAGTGGTGGTCACGAGACTCATCTTTAGCGTAGCACATTAAAACATGAGAACAATTTCTGTTACGCATAGTCTTCCAACTCATGAATACTCTTTCTAGAGATTTTATCGGATGGCTTTTAGTGTAGAAGCGTCCACCAATGCTAACAACTAGCTCTGCCCCTAAGACATTACCCGCAATTAAAGCTGGATAACTGCCTGCGCTACTACCCATTGTACGTAAGCGTTTGTAATTACTTATAAAATTCTGTTTAGCTATCCAAGTAATTACTTCAGTTACATTTTTCCCAAGATGAGGAACACCTTTCCGATAGTTTTCATTTAATGGCTCAGAAATTATTAATATGTCATAGCGACTTGAATCAATATGCTGCAATAACACTGCATTGGGCATACCTAAACCATGAGCACCTGCTTCACTAAAGCATATTAACAACGTTTTATCAGTTGTTGATCCTGGCCCGACAAAATGCTTCACATATGGCGAAATTCTATAAGAATCATACAACTCAGGATTATTTTTACCGCTATCCATCATCATACTTTTCATTTTTTGCAGCCAATTATCTAAAGCTATATGGAATTTTTCTGCAGTTCGTGATGAAATTAGTTGACGAGATAAATTTATTTCATACAAAACCTCCAATTCAACCGGTGTTAATCGGTGTTCTAAGGTAATGAGCGCCTTATTCAGCTCAGCAACAGTATGGCAATAACTAAAGGTTCTCTGGAAAAGTCGCACAATGTAATGTTGCACATTTAAGTGAGATGTTTTTGTTGTTGTATTAGTTATATGACTAAAGGTAGCTTGCATCTTTTCATCTTGTGAATGTGTTGATAAAACACGGGCAACTAAATTTCCAAGATAACGAAACTGTGCAAATTCTTGTGGCGAAATAACTACGTCATATTCAAGTTCCAACGCAATTAACAATTCCATTCGAGCAAGTGAATCCAATTTGAATTTTCTCAGTTTGATATCCTTATCGCCCTTTATCAATGCAGTAATTAAAGAGGGCTTCATGTGATTTGTTGCTTGCTCACCTAATGTATCAATAATAGATTTCCGAACATTTTCACTCTTTTTAGTTAAACTTACCGCTTCCAATCGAGAAATTTTTCCAGATGCGTTTCTTGGAATTTCATCAACGATAATAAACTGCCTCGGACTACGAATACCAAGCTGTTGTTTCACAAACTTTTTTAATTCAGGTAAGTCTGGTTTTATATTCTTAGCAAATGTAATTAAGGCCACTGGTATATGACCATGCAATGATGACATCTTGGGAAGCACAACAACATCTGTTATGTCAGGATGCTCACGAATATAAGATTCGATTTCTTGCGGGTAAATGTTCATACTATTGAACACAAACATGTCATCACACCGCCCGCTGAGGTGTATCCTTTTTTGCTTATCGATATAACCTATATCACCTGTGTAGAACCAACCATTTTCTAGTCTGGCCTCTGTTTCCACAGGGTTTCCTAAATATTCACGAAACATCCCCTCACTACGAATAGCAATCTCGCCATGTACTCCATTACCAAGCATTTTTCTATCTGGCGAAACTATGCGCAATTCAATTCCAGGTAACGGTTGTCCTACACTCTCACCTGCTTTCAAGTCATTTGGATCTGTAAATGCAATTGCACCGGTTTCAGTAGTCCCGTAACCAGCTTGCAAATTCTTAGTAATGTGCTTTCGCAACTGTTGACGAAGAGCACCAGGAACATGCGAACCTCCAAGTTTTAAACGAATATTAGACAGCTGTTTAATATTTGGTATCGCTAATAACTCTTGAGCCTGAAAGGCGGATAGATGCATTACATTTACGTTTAGAGATTGGCATTGATTGACTAGCGAATTACGATCTGTACCAAGGAAAACATTTGTTGCACCTTCAGCAATGCAATATAAGCGATGTCGTTTAGCAAAATTATGTTCAATTGAGGCTAAACAAACAAATCGTTCTTGCCCTGAATCGACATGACGATGAGCTTGCGCGACGAGGTCCTTGTCTTGATGAATAACTAATTTAGCATCGCCAGTTGTGCCCGAAGTAGAAAATAATAAACAAGCAATTGGCGTTTCATTTAGAAATGTTTCTATATCGGAATATTCCGCTGTCAAATCTACGACACTATTTTCATCAACAATATTTGTAACACCACAACTGCGAATGACTGCATTTTGTGTATGCTCTGATTCGTGTGTAGGAATTGTGCACGATGTAGCACCGATATACGTTGCAGCAAGGCATAAAATTAGGTGTTGTGTATCGTTAGCGCATTTAACTCCGATGACAGAATGACGCGTAATACCATTTTCGTAGAACTTACTAGATTGTACGTTTACAAGTCGCCTCAGTTGAGAATAAGAAAGCTTTAGTGCAGGTGTGACGACAGCATCGTGATCTGGATTTATTTCAGCGTGATAAAAAAGTCGTCCAATTAACGAATCAGGTAATGAGACTATTTCATTAGCAAGTATTGCGGTCATTACTTGGTTACATTAAACAACACATGCAACGGTTCATTTAATAGTGGCGAGAAGAAATCTTTATCTAACGCAACCATCTCAGGTGTGACTGTTAGCTCTTTTACTTCAGGCATCGTGTGAAACCCTGCTTCCCGCAAACTATCAAAATAATTACTAAATGTTTTATGCACGCATTGCACGTGCAAAGGTTCACCATTGCGCTTCCAAATTTCCCCTTCAAACTGTTGATTAACATCAGAAAAATAGTTCTTTCCATTTGAAGCAAAATAAAAAGGCGCTGTTTGGTTTGAACGTATAAATGGAAAAAAAGGATGAGGCACACTAAAAATAAATTTTCCCTGTGGAACTAAAGCGTTTTGCACCATTGAAATCACACGCTGCATTTCATCTACTCGTAAGTAGTTAAATAAAAACACAGCAATGCAAAGATCAAACTGACGATCAGGAGTAAATTCCACCATATTGCAAACGCGATACTCAATTCCATATTGATCTTTTTCTTCTTGTATTTTAGCGGCTTCAATCATTTGAGAGGATAAATCTACACCCAGGTAATCACCTGCCCCCATACGTTTGAGTTCACGTGCACAATAGCCTTCACCGCAACCAATATCTAACACAGAACGCCCATTCAGCTCACCACAAGCCTCAAACACATACGGACGTGCTGTAAAGTCCGACAACGAACTTGGCGCTAAGCGCAACCATTTACTGGCATTGTCGTTATAGACTTGTTTGGTATCCAAGGTCAGATAATTTTTCTTTGCTTGATGAAGTATAGGAAGGAAAACTTAGGGCGCGCTCATGCATTTTGTCCCAAAATTCAATTCGCATGCTAATGGCCTTATTAGCGCCGTGTTCTATCTGCTCACAAGCACTTTGATCTCGAGCTAAATCTTCGGTGATCGATAATAACTGAGCAGCATGATCGTCGTCACATTGACTGTGTAAATCAAAAAATACACGCTGAGTAACGGTCAGATTGCTATGGGCTTTAAGCCCCTCAAGAATCTGATTATAAATTTTAGAGACAATCAATTCAGTGCCTATACCGATTGCTCCCACTCCAACATATTGATTCACCTCACAAAGCTGTAAAAATTGTTGGCTCCATACCAAACCAACTTTACATTCAGAGATTGTCTTACGATATTCCTTATCGACGCCTAACGCTTCTTGAAAGCGAAGAAATAATTGCGTGTGCGAATGATTTTCGATACTTGCCAACACATCGGAGGCTAATTTTACATCGTGAAGTTTGCCTTTCTCTTCAGCCAAATTTGCCTGAAGAATCTGCTTGTGTTTAGGCTCTTCGAGACCCTCAATTACAGCCGATAAATAGCTAATAAATTGGGTGTTGTATAAACCATATTGGAACGCAAAGTCTTTGAATGCCAAATCAATGTTGGGAAAATCACCTGCGCGAATCGCTTGCAAATATGGATGATTGACCGCTTTTGAGTCCAATACTTCATTACAAACACGTTTGGTGAAGGCTGCATCCATATGTTGTAAATCCATTGTATCTATCGTTAAGAGGTTTCCCCAATATCCCCATATTGTGTGCTAAAACTCGGTAGTTTTGCAACTTATCTCAAGCAATGCCAATGACCAACCCTCTCAAAAATTCTTCAGCATGAATTAAACTCACTTGAAATTGAATTAATGATGTAACGAACAAGTTGCTAAAATTTATTGAATCCCTTTGTCTGAAATTTCATTTTTGACTAAACCAATGTTCTCGCTTATCTGTAATTTTACGTAATCACTGATAATCGAATCATACTTTTCTGCAGATTTTTCTGCTGCTTTTTCAGGTATACTTTGCGAAAACTCGATCGTTTTTTTGCCTACTGGTGAACTATAAAATTTCAGTAGCTCTTTAATTTCTTCATGAGTATAAGTTTCTTTATATAAGGGCATATAAATTTCACTTTCGACCTGCTCATACGGCATCTTTTCAGCAATATAATTTTGATAACCTTTTACCATTTCACTGAAACGGTTTTTCAAAATTTCACCTACTTGTTTTTTTTGCTCTTCTGTCATATTTGAGCCGTCAATGTTTTGGTCGGCTGCTTGAAAAAAGCCTGCTTGCATTTGATTTATAATTACATTATTTAAACCTGCATAGTTATTTTTAACACCTGTTAATTCAAATAACTCCCTTAAATCATCATCTAAAGAACCAGCGAACGCAATACAGCTTGATAGAAACAATAGGATAGTAAAAATTATTCTCATGTTTTTCCTCTAGATAAATATAAACTAATTAAATTCGAAAATGATGTGTGGATATTAAGCTAAGAATCCTCATAGTGATCTATCAGAATTCGTCTAACCGCATGTGTGGCTTCCCCAATATCTAGATTATATTTTTTTGCAACTAATTCCCCAATTTGTTCAATACTTCTAGAACCATCAATTGCACCTAAAACTTGCGCTTGAAGCAAATGTTTTGAGGAGTCTAATTCATATTCATAGTTCTTAGGAATCAATTTTGAGGGTTTACGAATCCACTCTGGCAAATATTCATATTTTGGAGGCACGACTGAATCTTTAATTTTTTTGGCACTAAAGCTAAAAACTTCCTCTGTACGACCATGTGTACTCAAAGGTGATCGCATATATTGAATTGAAGTACGACTGCTTTCAATTAATTCAAAACCATTTTTGTCAAGCAATTCTATAACCTCTTCTTCACTATAACACCAAGCTTGTTGTTTATGAAAAAAAGCCAATGAACCAGTATTCAACCATGTTCCACCAACTTTTAAGCATTGATTGATACGCGGGATATAATCTCTTAAATTTTGCGGGATGATATCCAACAACCAGGGGGTAACAACGGTATCAAAACTATTCGATTGAATTGGCGGATTCATGCCATCTGCAAACATATAGAAAATATTTTCTTGGTTTGTATTTGGAGCTTTGCAGTTTTGCTGCTGAACAAATGTATTTTTGTTAAGAGGAGCAATAGGAAATTCATTTAAACTAAAATCCTCGCCTTGTGTAGCTTTACAGCCAGCTAGCAACAATAAAGGATTAATATCTAATAGAAGTGAACATTTTGCAGAAAATTTCTGATGTAAATCATAAGACAGTCGCCCTGCTCCTGCGCCAATGGTTAAAATATTACCTGATAGTAGTTGTCCTTTTAACACGCTGTCTATAGCAGCAAGCATTTGCTCATTCTCACCATTGTCCCATACCCAATCACGAAAGATGTTATTGTAATAACTATCTAAACCTTGGGCTTTTGGTGTTTTTGACTGATAAGTCCCAATAACATCATTTAACCCTTGGTCTTGCTTGCCTTCTAAAGATAGTGGCGAAAGGATCTCAAGAACTTGCTTGATTTGTTGTTTTTTAGCATCGATAAGTTTATTAATACGCCTCTGCCCTGTTTTACTTAAACGTTTATCTTTAAGACCTTCTTTGAGCTGCTTCTGCTCGAGTTGATTAACATGTAAAAAACCCTTTAGACGCGCCTGCCACTCTTGCAAAGTGGTATCTGGTTGAGCAAATAACCAAGGGATTATTGCTTTATTACATTTAAACAATGGAAATTCAGCATTACATTTACCACATTGAAGGACGTTTGATTTAACGCTCAATGACGAACTTTTATCCACGCAAACGGGACATGCCAATCTTTCTATAAATGGCAAATCCATGTTTTCAGTTTTAATAACAGCTGGGGACTCTTGGGAAGTGCTCAAACTTATGTAACACGATAGTTAATTTCTATAATTAAGTATTGTCCTAACTCATTCTAACGATGTCACGAATCTTATCGTGAAAAAACAACCGAACATAAAAAAACGGGATGATTTAGTATCACCCCGTTTCGAGAAAGTTAGCTTATGCTATTGATTAAGAAGTAATTTGGTTGAATGCAATATGCTCTATACCAGGATTGGCCCCTAAAGTTGGATTACCTAGCACTGCACCAAAGCTACCCGCTTCACCATGTAGTGCCAAGTAATTAAGTACTACAAGTTCCGCTAGTGATACTACACTATTCGCGTATGGGCTCGAATTTGTGTCAATAGTACCATCCGCTTTATAAGCGCCTAACTGTTGAGAAGCTGCTCCATTTCGCATGATGTTTGCTGAAGCCACAAGTGGGCTATATACAAACATTGCGCTTGCAGCCCTCTGCGAGTTATCTGAACGCCAACGAAATTTTGTAGTTCCATTACCATCATCTTCTGGATTATCACGATCTGCAACGACCGCACCATCACTAAATAAATAGATCATCAATGGTTGGTTTTGTAAACGTGCATATTCTAACGATGCCCCAATGATTTGACCAATCTTGAAGTCTTTACCATCTGTTTCTGGACGCGGATCCTGATGATAATCACGACCACCAAATTCCATCGTTGCTAGACCACCGTAGCCATTCACAACTACTTTCATGGTTGCGGCAGCTTTGCGGAAATCGCGATCATCACTGATTTCACCATTTGGGAAAATATTTAGTAAATCTGCATCCGCTTCTGGGTCTAAATCTGAAGGTAGAATTGGTGAATTAAATGTCGCTAGACTTTGATCATAACCACATTGGATCAACTCTTCTGTTGCTGTAGCTTCATTAATTTGTCCAAGTTTAAGTTGCGTTAGTATTTGTGTAGCTTGTGCAACACTTGCGCTTGGGAAACCATCGGCTTCACCACCGCTAAGACCTATGGCTTCATTGCGATTACTAACACGTGTAGGCCCAAATTCTGCAGACTTCATGTACTCAGGTGCATCTGACCTACCACCCGTTTCTGAGCTTCGTGTTCCAGTAGCGACTACAAACTCACCCCGAGACCCAGTACGCGCAATACCGTACATTGGGTTATGAGGATTGTTACCTGTGTCATTTTCAGAACGCGCTGGTATAACTGTGGCATTAACATTTGCACGTGTACCAGCACTAGTTTTGTCTAGCATTCCTCTTAGCAAAGCACTATTTGGATGCATGGCAATACCAAAATCAGTATTCACGCCTACACTGCTCGGGTCAATTGCTGCAGGTAATCCTAGTGTTTCATAAGCATTCGTAGGTAAAAAGTCTGTTTGACCTCCAGTTGCACCCACCATGATGTTAGATCCAGCGATGTTTGCCCCTCCACCCATATCTATACCAATAAATGGAATTTTGCCTGCACCCAGTAGGCCATCATCAGCACTAATTTCGCATGCATGGGCTCGATTTACCATCGCACCTAAGCTTGGTAGTAAAACTGTGCTAGTGCCAGCAATAAGTCCTCTTCCAAGAAACTCTCTGCGGGTAACAGGTCTACCATGACCGGTACGTCGGCATGATTCCTCGATACGCTGTTCGAAGTGGTGGTGTGCCTCTTCTGCGCGTCGATTTTGCTCTCTGTATTTCGTCATTGTTTTATACCTCACTAGCCTTAGTTAATTGTTACTGCACTACTTGCTAAGCCAGCAGCACAAACCGCTTGCAGAACCTGGCGACCTTGTGCGTCATTGCAACCATTTGCGCAATTATTCGCATCCATTACACCCACTAATGCAGCGATGGATGCTGTACGATCTGGTTGGTTTACCAAATTCACACCAGCAGTTTTATCAATTACGATGCCTGCAATAGCATCTTTTGCTGCTGCATTGTCTACACGACATTCACCTATGTTGAAGAAGTTTCTGCAGCGTGAATTACTGTTAATAATCTCACCACAGTATGTTGTCGCTAAACGTTGAATCGCAATTTGTTGCGCACCACCAAAACCTAGCGCATCTGCAGTTGGTGGTAATTGATCTCGAATGTCGTTGTAACGGTTTCTCACATCACTGTCACCTTGACTAATTCCAGTGATTGCAGCCATCGTGTCATGTACTTGTGAGAATGTACGTACACCCACTTCTGGTTCCGCTACATCTGCAGGGAATACAGGAGGGTTAGGCGCCGCAATAGATTCAGTAGAACCGGTTTGCCCACCTAAGATTTCAAACTCAAGATGGAACTGATCAAGTGCCATTCCATTTACAGAAGGAATCACTGCACCTAGAGGCGAAATCTCTTGTCCAGATTGGTTCACAGTCATGTTCACACGACGGAATACTTGCATCGCTACAGGAACACTATTGTTCACCGCAATCCGCATGTTCTTCACTTGAACGCCTGCTGCATCGGATACCAGCTTAGGGCGTGCAAAGACATATGCAAATGGATCTAATTCATACGCTTGCATTTCTATGTAACCAGGCATACCTAGAACATTTGCCACATCAAAGCGTAGAGCGGTTACAGCACCTTCACCAGCTTCAAAGTTTTGCGCAACTTGCGCACCATTTAAAGCAACATTGTGAATAGCAACCATCTTGAAGACACCTCTCCACAAGCGATTGTTTGTTGCTTCATTACCTAAAACAAATAAATTGTCATCTTGCCAATTCAGCATATCTGCTGCAATCGCTTCTTCGGCAACAAGTTGGCCATTTACATAAATCTTACGTCCACCAGCCATATTGTCATAAGTCATAACGACATGTGTAAGCTCTGTATTTAGAACTTCGTCATCGGTACGTAACTCAGGGTTATTACCATTTGCTCCATTCTCCAAAGTTTGTACTCGAGAAATATATCGAGTATTTGTTTGTCCAAGTGTGAAATTACGTCTACCCGTATCAATTGAATAAGAAACAATACGTGCCGGACCTGTTTGTGCTGTATTTTCGGGGATTACCCAAGCCTCAACACTGAACTGATTACCACCAGATAGTAAATTAAATAATTTTTGACTATCTGCTAGTGAAGCTTGTGCTTTACCATCCACATTTCTAAGACCACCTTCAGCTACCCATTCAGTACCTTGCAGATTTAATGTCATGTCTGCACCTACGTTACTCGTACCTACAACAGTATTTCCAGTACCTTCAGAAAAACTAAACAACGTAATTTGATTTGCATCTGCACGTGGAACGCTGCCTTGTACAAGTTGCGAAAAGTTTGTTGTTGCACTAGCAACAACATTGCCATTGTTATTATTATTCGCACCTGCATTCACTTGATTCGCATAATCAGTAATAGCTACTAAAAATGCATCTGCAATCATTTGACAATTTGCAACATTTCCACAGTTATGGCCAGCAGTATTATTGTCAGGGGGAAGTGGACGCATATACAAACGAGATTGACTAGGATTGTTCGTATCAACCATTCCGGTGCCTACTACTACGTTATACGAAGCAGTAGCATCTGTTAACGCGAAATCCGGAGCCGTAGCAAAAGCCGGGTTATTGTGACAGACAGTACAGCCATATGCTGGATTGGTAATTTCTGGATGTATTGTGGCAGCAAAGATGGCTTGCTCATTCGGAGCATTATTGTTACCGCCATTATTATTTCCTGGATCAACTGGGTCCATATCTTCATTACTATTAGTATTACCATCATTACCAGTATTACCATCATTACCACTTGGTCCTTGAGCTGTGGGTTCAGAATCGGAACCGCCCCCGCCTCCACCGCCACATGCGGTGAGCACGATTGCAAGCAAAATTAAGCTAATCCAATGCAACGCATGTGTACTTAAGCTTGGCGCTTCATTGCTGCTACGTTCAAATAAATAATTATTCTGACTCATAACATTTCTCCTAAATGGAATACCTTGTTTGTTACGTAACATGATTACTGTCCCATGCAATGAACAGCCGTCTCAGCAAAAACTTGTCTTATGCTGTAGCTGCTTTGTTCAAAACTATTAGCAATGTTTGTCACTGCTATTTCATCAGCAGGTCCGTTTGGACTCCGGTGACAAACTTTTTCGAAAACTTTCTTAACTTGGCACTCAGAAAACTGACGTGTCGATGCAATTTCTACACCCAAACTTTTTGCACCGTTTCCAACGCCACCATTCGGACCGTTCCAACCAACCCATGAATTCAATCCTGAACGCCAGTAATTAACCCATGAGTCCGAAGTAGTCTCGTATCCAGTGCGAAAAACACCTGCGTCTTGTAAATATTTCGGTTGCACTTGTCCTGCTGTATAAACAAGTTGCTCACCTTCATCTTCAACAATTTCTGCAAAGTCGTAATACGCAAATGCACCTGCTAATCCATCCATTCCTGCATGACAAGTAAGACAATCATTCATGAAAATATTGCTATCTCCACCTGGTGAACGATCTACATCTTGACGAACACGATTTGGATATGCGGTTCTGTCACGGAAATTTTCCATATCCATGCACATAAAATTTAAAGTGGTAAAACGTAAAGCTGCTCGATTGGTACCTGCAGAAAAATAAGCCTCTGAAAAACCACGTGTAGTAATCACACCTGCAGTCTGGCCAGTACCTAACTGGTTGTTTAAAGCAGATTGAGTGGAAGAAACTAAAACAGTTGGATCACTGAAATCTCTACGGCGATTTTGTAAATCTACATAGTGATCATTGTTAGTTACAGAATAGGGTTCATTTGTCGCACCAGCTGAGCCAATATAAACAATGTCAGCTGATAAAATTTCATTAAATGGACGATTATCTCGTACAAAACCCATTACAGTAGCAGTCGAATCATTTAAATCCCGATAAACAGATTGATCCTCGTTAAACCAAGGCGTTGCCCAATCTTTAATTGTAGTGTTAATAAAAGATGGGTGATTTGTAGCCATCAATGCAGCTTGAACAGGCTGATTAGGAATCAAAGCGGCCATTTCTGACAATACAGTTTCTGTAGGTGGCACACCGGCTATACGATCATGCATCCTTTTTGCTTGCTCACGTGGTCCAGCAAAGGATACAGAAGCGCTAACAATTCCGAATGTAAAGATAAACGCACTACATACGTTAATTAATTTATTTCTACTTAAATGCATTTTCGCACCTCTCGTATTTAAAACATTCATATCGATTTACTTTATCTCGCTTTAAGTTAAGCGAAAGCTTATCGACAGCCACTTCCTGGACTGCTTTTATGGAATGAGAAAGAACGAAACGTTTTGGTAGGTAACTATCAATACAAAAGAAAATACTTCTGTATTAACAAACTACTATTATTCGATAGTTACGGGACTGCTCTTAATAAATGACATTCACCTTCCTAGTGAAGACCATATGTGCAGCTAACCGCTTCATTGTTCCAAACTCCAGGTACGAATTCTGAAGGTAAACAATTACAATTAACTTGGGAGAACGACGAGAGGGTATTTTTTACCTATGAATGGTAAAAACAGAATTTACTTAATTAATTTAACATAAAATCAGTGAATTATAGTTTCTCAAATAACCCTCTATTACCAGGATAATTTAGAATTTGTCTATGCAGAAAATATAACTCATTGATGCGGTATAGAATTAGCTATGCATGGATATTTTAGACTTCACATATACGAGGTTTATTTAGAATAATTAAATTCTGGAGTGCATCACACTTTGATGCACTCCTAAAACGTCATACATGCTCAACATTAAGTACCGTACCAGAAAGCGAGGTCACTTTTACTTTTTGCCCTACCTCACAATCTTCTCCAGAAATTTTCCACATGGTGTCATCTACACGAATTTTCCCATAATTATTCACAATGGCTTCATCTAATGTGAAGGTTCGGCCAATTAACTCTTCACCTCGCTTGTTTAATGTTGGATAAACGTCAGCTTCCGGCACCTTCAATCGATATTGGCGCCAGCCAATAATCGATAACATAGCTAGAGCGCCAAAAACAGCAATTTGCCATTGCCAACTTAGGTCGGGTAACAACAATAGTAAAAAACCCATTATTGCAGCAGATGCACTGAACCAGATGAAAATAGCACCCGGTGCAAAAATTTCCAAGGTTAGACAAACGATTGCTAATACCCACCAATGCCAATATTGCAAATCAGTTAATAACTCACTCATGACGTTTCCTTATTCAAGTATATTCATTAAATAGATAAATTATGTCTCGTCTTTTGCTAAAGCTGTTTTAGCTATTTCAGCAATTCCACCAACAGAGCCTATTAAACTTGTAGCTTCAACAGGTAGCATGATGACTTTCTGGTTATTTGCAGAGCCAATTGTACTCAACGCATCTACGTATTTTGTAGCCACAAAGTAGTTCACTGCTTGTATATCTCCCGAAGCTATAGCTTGCGAAACCATTTCTGTAGCATTTGCTTCCGCTTTTGCAAGCGCTTCTCTTGCTGCTGCATCACGTTTAGCCGCTTCCAAGCGTCCATCCGCATCAAGAATTGCAGCTTGTTTCTCACCTTCAGCACGAAGTATTTCTGATTGTTTTACACCTTCAGAAGTTAAAATCTCTGCACGCTTATCACGTTCCGCCTTCATCTGTCTGGCCATGGCATCGACTAAATCTTGTGGTGGTGCAATATCTTTAATTTCAATGCGTGTTACTTTCACTCCCCATGGCGATGTCGCTTCATCCACAACTTGTAATAGTTCCGCATTAATCTTGTCACGCTTGGACAAGGATTCATCTAAATCCATTGAACCTAATACAGTACGTATATTGGTCATCGTTAAATTTAAAGTTGCACGCTGCAAATTGTTTACATTGTAGGAGGACTTTACAGGGTCCAGAACTTGATAAAACACCACACCATCTACACGAACAACTGCGTTATCACGTGTAATGACTTCTTGCGAAGGAACATCTAAAACTCTTTCCTTCATATTTACTTTATTACTTACAACATCAACATAAGGAATAATAAAACGTAAACCGGGCTGTAAGGTTTTTCTATATTTACCAAAACGTTCAACGGTCCATTCAAAACCTTGTGGAACACGCTTAACCGCCATGATGACGGTAAGAACTGCCAATATTAGAAAAGCAATAGGTAAAATCTCTAGCATAAGTCCCTCCTCAGTTAAATCTGCTGCCTGTAAAGATATCGTTTTATATGTAACCATATATTCACATATTTTTACAATTTTTTCAAGGTATCTAGAAGTATTTAATTACTAATGTTAATATATATTTACTTCAGTAACTTATATGTTATATATGGAATCAGCTGCTAAAATTCAGCCTAATTATGTAAATGACCCTAAGTGGGCCACGGGTGTAACCAGGCTGATAAAAGCACAAATGGCTGCGAGTGGGATTACCTATGCAGATCTAAGTAATAAGCTCAAAGAATTAGGCACTATTCAATCACCAGAAAACCTGAGAGTAAAAATCAATCGAGGTAACTTTGGTGCACAATTATTTGTACAACTATTAATTGCGATGGGTGTTACTGAAATTAATCTCAAAGAATTTGTAGCAATCGTTAACCGTGTTAACTAGAAACTTAACTTATTTGCTTAAAAATCTGAAACAGCTCTCATAACGAACAATTCCTCCTATCTTTAGTTAGGGGAATTTTACAGCTCACCTTCCAAATAATACCTTTTATCCCCTTCTAAGCTCTCTATATGTAAAGCGAGCAAATAATGTTTACCTCATTTTCAAAGCTGGTAAGTGATGCTCAAAGAAACGTGTTTATTTAAATATATTTCATTACTACTTGTACTGTGTTTCGTACCAGTATTAGTTGCTGCTGAAGAAATCACTCCCTATCTGATCATCGAGCAAACTTCTACAGATGTTCTCTCCGCATTAAAAGATGACGCAGAAGAAATTCAAAGGAATCCAAATAGAATTAACGATTTAGTAGATAAAATTATTTTGCCTATTTGTGACGTAGAAAGAATGGGTAAATACATTCTTGCCAAACATTGGAAAACAGCTAACGATCAACAAAGAACAGCATTTGTTGATGAATTTAAACAGATGTTAATCCGTAATTACGGAAAACATCTTGCTGAATATTCAAATGCAGAAGTCACTGTAATGCCTGAAAAAGCTAATCAAGAAAAGCTTTACCAAACAGTAAATACTAAACTAGACCCACGCAATGGTATAAAGTCTTTACAAATCAGCTATGTATTTAGAGTGGAAGGTCATTCTTCTAAAGTAGTGGATGTTCGTGTCGATGGCATGAGCATACTAAGAACTTTTCGCACAGCTTTTACAAAAGAAATTGCTGAAACTTCTTTAGATGAATTAATTGAAAGGATGACTCTTGCAAATGAGCCGTCACTAGCTATGAATACTTCTTATTAAACAAGTACTGAGTCTTCTATTTAACATACTTTTCGCCAGCCACAATAGCATTATTTTCAGAATCTTCTATCCACCAATGGGTGAAAGGCACACAACGAACTAAGTAAGTTCTTTGTATTTGAGCTTCAAATTTAAGCGTCTTCGCTTTACCTATGAGATCTTTTGAGTTGAAGCTACCTTTAGTTTCATCACAATGAACTTTAATTTCATGAATTCCGACACTCACTTCGTACAAACCGCTTTCTGATTCCGTAGCGGCTTTACCATCTATTTCAGTTATAGCAGCGCTACGTACATATTCACCTGTAACAAAAACACCATCACGTATGAACGCGATCTCATCTGCTGGCATTTGTTCTATAGAATGCCAACGTAGTGCTCCACATGAGCATAGTAATACTATTAATAATAAACCAATCATACACTTATATGTACGATAGACTTTCGCATAGCAAATTAGGTGCTTATTGGTAATAAAAACTAGAATCGACGGCATATCAAGAGCTGTAAAGGTTAACTAGAATACGGTCTTTAAGTAATATATTTTAGGAACATGTATGTCATCTGCATTTGCGGTTTTAGATTCAAATCATCTTCCAAATAGCCTGATATTAGAACTCGAGCCAATATTTGTAGCATATTACAAGAACCAAAATGGCAAGTCCCCTACTCTATCTGAATTAAAACAATATCTTGTAACTCAAGCGACTGAGAACTTAGTCGACATGCTAAAAAACTCAGATTCCTCAATTCTAAAATCTATGTCAGCTAGAGATTTATTGGCAACCATTAATATATACATTCGAAAGCTTCGTGTTTGGTAAAAAATAACGTTTCATCTATATTGAGAGCAGGTAATATTAGCCACTCTCAGTATGTTAGAACTATTACAAAATTATAAGAATGAGTTCGTCGTTCTTGCATGGATCTCAGTTTCCTTATTAATTATCAGTATAGCGGTAATCCCCTGGATCGTTATCAAAATTCCCGAAGATTATTTTCATGAGCGCTATCGTGTTCGTATAAGCAAACAAAGTGGACATCCGTTGATAGCTCAATTACTTACTGGAATTAAAAATCTAATCGGCTTCATATTTGTAATACTAGGAATAATGATGCTAGTACTCCCTGGTCAAGGAATACTCACCATCCTAATGGGCCTATTTTTTATGAACTTTCCTGGCAAATACCGTCTAGAAAAGAAGATTGTATCCACCCCAAATGTGCTGAAATCACTTAATTGGATACGTTCTAAGGCAAACAAGCCTCAACTAGTGATAGAATAAAACTCAAATTCATCTGTATCTGAGCCAATATGGAAAACTCGCAACTACAACCTCATGTTAATCCATTGCAAAGCGGACTTACATTTATCGCTGGAATAATTTGCACAGGTACAGCAGCAATTGGAGTATTTTGGTTAAGTAGAATTATCCCTGGCATTTATTTCACTCTGAAGCAAAATGGCTTTTCCTTCATGTCTAATACCATTATTTTCCATCTTCTTTGGGTAATATTTTTTGTAAGTTTATTAATCACAGGCATCAAGTTACTAATTTCTGCATTAAATAAACGCACTAAGGATCTAGTCCCAGGTATGACTTTATACTTTCTTGGTGCCTCTTTAGTTATTATTGGGTTATTCTATTTAGTATTTGAGCAATACGCCTATGCCTTGATATCAATTATGGCAGGTGCTTTATGCATTTATATTGAGGGTGCTACTGAAATTGCCTAGTAGCCTCTAGTGCTAATAACCCTAGAGTTTAAATATTCAAGAAGAAATCCAGAACTAACTGACAGTCTAGAAAGCATAAAAATTCCCCAATCAGGCTGCTTTTCATCCCCAAAATTCACATCCTTTATCGGTAAGGACAATACTCTATTTGGCTTTTGTGTCCCAATAGCGTATAGAAAAATTCTCTACAAATTATTGTTTTAGCCACTTAACTTATGTCGGGGAGCATACGGACATGCAAAATAATGCTTTGACTAAAAAAATTCTAATTTCAGCACTGCTCTCACTGAGCCTAGTATGCAATGTCGTGATTGCTCAAGACCTTACTAATATCGAATCAGAAAATATCAAAATCGCTAAATCTGAAGAAGTGTACTCCGTACCAGATGACCACGGTAAAGGACATAAGGGTAAATTTTATTCTGAAGGGAATGAATCTATTCTTGAAGATGGTCGCTTGTACATTCAGTTAAATATTGCTTCATACCACCCAAGCGAAGATAAAGATGAGGACTTTAATGAATTTAATCCTGGAATAGGTTTGGAATATCATATGGACGGCTATTTTTTAGCGGGTGGCTTTTTTGAAAATAGTATTGATAAGTTCAGCACCTATTGGGGAGTTGGGCATGAACGCACTATCGGTGCGGATTGGTTTGGTCTAGGAATCCTTGGTGGAGTAGTTACAGGGTATGATAGTGGATTTTCTCCACGATTAGCAGCAGTGCCATATGTTCTACTAAAAAGTGGTCGCACTTCTTTGAAAGCCTACTATGTTCCAGCAGTAGGCGATGTTGATTCAGATGCTATTGGCTTTGCACTTCGTTTTGATATGGGCGGCTGGTTTTAAAAAACTAAAACACCTTTCTCTTTAATATACGACCACCTTAAGAACCGTATAGTTTCGCTGCACATCTCTTTTAACACATCACCGTAATAGTTATACTTATCTTTCAAAGTTGAGAGATAAGTAGATGAGCTTTAGTGACTTTATTCTCGCGATTTTAGTGCTTATAGGCGTTGCCTGCATTTTGTGGGTTTATGATATTAATCCTTACAGCACAAAACTCTATGTTTATACCCAAACATGTGACAACATGATTTTGGACAATACATACTGCAAGGGCAATTGGATCGACGACCCTACTTCAATTTTTCTTGTTAATAAAGAAAATAACACCGTTACACATACATATAAAAATCAATCAAATATTAAAATGTATTCAGATTGCTCAATTACGGATCGAAAAAACTGGGTATGCACGGATGATGTAACAGAGAGTGAAATAACCGTTAAAGATGGTGAACTTATTTTTGATGAAGCAGGTGATCTTAGACAAATCACGCGTTTCGAATGGCTGCAAAATAAAATCCTGGAAAAAATAACATAAATGAGTGACACGATCTTCGATAAGATTATCAACAGGGAAATACCCGCGGATATCATCTATGAAGATGATCAATGCTTAGCTTTCAAAGATGTAAACCCTCAAGCACCTATTCATATTTTAATTATTCCCAAAAAACCTATCGCTAGAGTTGCTGACGCAAATATTGAAGACCAAAATATATTAGGTCATTTATTATTAAAGGCGGGAGAAATTGCCGAAGATTTAGGTGTTAAAGATGCTTTCAGACTTGTGATCAACAATGGTGAAGATGTAGGCCAAACTGTATTTCACTTACATATCCATTTACTAGCTGGCAGAAGCTTTATTTGGCCACCAGGTTAACAAGCAACATACTTATTCACTAAGCAATTGCTTTCTTGATTGACTTAACAGCTCGCGTTCTTCTTCATCAAGCGTGGGATATTTCAGATCTAAGCTCTCCAATGTTTTTTCAACAATCTTAGCAACACTGTATCGCATATAAGGTTTATCATCAGCGGGAATTGCATACCATGGTGCCCATGATTTAGAAGTTGCAGACAACGCTTCTTCGTAGGCCTGCATATAATCTTCCCAACATTTACGCTCTTTCAAATCACCATGCGACCATTTCCAATTTTTTTCTTGCGTATCGATACGAGCTAAGAAACGATTTTTTTTGTTCATCTTTAGAAACATTCAGCCAAAATTTAACTACTATTGTCCCATTTCGAGCTAAGTGTTTTTCCATATCTTGTATAGATTCATAACGCTTATGCCAAATTGTTTTATGGTCAATTTTATCTGGAAGATTTTGATAATTTAATATTTCAGGATGCACACGAACTACTAGTACTTCTTCATAGTAGCTGCGATTAAATATGCCTATACGCCCTCTTTCAGGCAAACATTTATTGGTTCGCCATAAGAAATCATGATCTAGTTCTGTGCTAGAAGGTTTTTTAAATGAAAACACCTGACATCCTGCCGGATTGACACCAGACATTACTGCACGAATAGTCGAATCCTTGCCTGCCGCATCCATCGCTTGAAATACAAGTAGCAAGGCATGCTTATCGTGTGCATAGAGGATTCTCTGCAAATCATGCAGATCTTCAATGACTTTATTTAATTTTTTCTTGTAATCTTTTTTTGGATCAAAAGAAGCAGGTGGCTTAGATGAGATCTTCTTTAAAGAAAAACTTCCATCAAATGGCACCAGAAATTCTGACTCAATAGCTTTGAACATAAAACTTAGAAAAAAGTATGCTTGACACAAAAAAGGCCCCTTAGAAAACTAAGGAGCCCTAATTTTATTTAACGCTGCAAATTAACTAGATTTTAACGCCTAATTTTTGCAAAGTTTCAAGTGTTAATCCGCCTCGTGATAAACCATTTTTTCTTTGAAAAGCTTCAACAGCAATCATAGTTTGCTTACCAATCACTCCATCAATAGTACCTGGATCATGCCCTGCTTTTTTCAAAGCACGCTGAATATCAGTGATCTTTGTGCCACTCATATTGGTTTCACACAACACAGGCCTCCATTGCATAGACTCTTCAGAAACTTTCACTTTTCTGGAAACAACTTGAGTTTTAGCAGGAATTTCTATTTTCTTTTCAGTTGCAGGAGAAGCTAGTTTGCGCTTTTTAACTACTTTATATTCAGCTGGAACATCAACGATTTTAGTTGTAGCTGGAGTTTTAACTTTCTTTTGTTTAACAGTTTTATACACTGCTGGAACTTCCTTTAGACATAAAGTTGAACCAGTAGCTTTTCCATTGCCGCCTACACTACTGCCTTTTAGTGCCCACATGACTTTTTCATCTGAGGTTTTAATTCGCTTGGTTACGGTTTCGTAAGTAGCAGGAATCTCAATCTTCTTTTCCTTAGAAGGCGTCACAAGCTTGCGAACTTTTTCTACTTTATATTCGGCAGGAATATCTACTTTCTTAGTTGAAGATGGGCTTTTAAGCACACGTTTACTTACTGTTTTATAAACCGCAGGAATTTCAACAAGACACATTATTTCGCCAGTACTACCATCAAGTCTTTCAACAGGGCCTCGACCTTTTTTCCATTCGGTAGTAGCCGGTTTAACTAAAACCTTTTCAGTTACAGTTTCATACATTGCAGGAACTTCAATCAGTTTAGAAGAAGCTTCTTTAACGAGAACTTTCTCTTCAGATAATTCATATTTCGCTGGAATGACTTCGATTTTATGTGACGCTTCTGATTTCAAAACTTTTTGAGTTTCAGTTTTATACTGCGCAGGAATATGATACTCAGCATAGCAACCACCGACTTTAGCATCAGCAAGATTCAAACCATTTGCTACAGCACCTGCTAACGTTGAAGCATTAGCACGCCCAGCTTTTTTACCCGTACCACGAGTCCAAATTTTTTCTGCAGGACTCACTAAAACTTTTTCAGTTACATTTTCATAAGTTGCGGGTACTGGAATTAATTTCTTAGATGCCTCTTTTACAAGAACTTTCTCTTCGCCCCATTCATATTTCGCTGGGATAATTTCAATTTTAGAAGAAGCCTCTTTAACCGTTACGGTTTGTGATTCAGTTTTGTACTGAGCAGGAATGATCACTTTTGCGTAACATTCGCCTGCTTTTGCATTGGGCAAAGCTGACGATGCATCATCTATGGTGGCACCAACCACTTTTTTCACTGTGGATGCCGCAGCACTGCCTGCTTCTTTTACCATCTCTCCAGCTTCTTTCATCGCATGATTATCAGCCAAAAGTGCATAGGAACTAGCCAGCAAGGTGATGGACGTAACTGTAGTGAAAATTCTTTTAATTTTCATCGACTTCTCCATTAAAGTTAATCTAATTAATTGTATTTCTACTGTTCAACAGTATTTGTATATGACAATGCGGCCATTCTATTCGATTTACTGTTTGCATGTGAAGTAATTTACGCCAAAAACATTGCGGTTGTTTATGTCGTAACAATTCGTATTTCGTTGTTTAACTACTGCAAGTCGCAATTATGATCCACAATATTTTTTTCTTACTTCAAGAGCTTCAGGCATCCATGCATTCAATTGTCGAATGCGTGTTTCATGACTTGGATGAGTAGACATAAATTCTGATGGTTGGCCACCTTTACCTTTACTAAATTCTCCCATTCTCACCCAGATCTCAGGTGCTTCGCGTGGATCAAAGCAAGCCCTAGCCAAATAGATTAAGCCCATATAATCTGCTTCAGATTCATGCTTTCTTGAGAAAGGTAGCAATACGCCATATTGAGCTCCCATCCCAAGCGCCCCCATGATCATTTTTTGTGTACCAACATCCATAGAGCCAAGCGCCATTCCTGCAGCCATACTGCCATATTGAACGAGCTTTTGATGTGCCATACGCTCGGCTCCATGTCTTGCAATGGCATGTGCAATTTCATGCCCCATTACAGCACTTAAGCCATCAACGTTTTGTACAATTGGTAATATACCCGTGTAGACTGCAACTTTACCTCCTGGTAAAGCAAAAGCATTCGCTTGTTCAGAATCAATAACATTGAATTCCCATTCAAACCCAGGATCCTGATCAATCACCTTTGCCAAGCGATAACCAATTTCGCGAACTAAATCCACAGCTTGCCCGGAACGTAATACATTCGATTCAGAAAGAATTTGTTGGTAGCTCTGCAAGCCCAATGCCATTTCTTGCTCATGCGTAATATCGATAAGCTGGGAACGTCCCGTCATAGCCAC
>CBDCTA010000005.1:0-72523 GCA_965221955.1 Gammaproteobacteria bacterium
GAGAAGGTTTGCTATTTGTACATAATGCGCTGGTAGGAATAAATGCCCGAGAAAAAATTAAAATTGGTGTAAGTGGCCAAATCATAACTGGATTTGGTATGGCTTTTAACATGGCATTAGGTGCAGACTGGTGTAATTCTGCACGCGGATTTATGTTTGCCCTTGGATGTGTACAGTCACAAAAATGTCATACCGATAGATGTCCTACAGGTATCGCAACTCAAAATCCCTATCGACAACGTGCACTGGTTGTTAATGATAAAGCGAATAGGGTTATTAATTTTCATCACCATACAGTAAGAGCATTAGGTGAAATGGTTGCAGCTGCAGGTTTATACCATCCCACTGAGTTGTGCCCAAGAAATATATGTTATCGTTTGACGCCTACTACAATACGCACTGCGGACCGTGTGTTTAATTTTCTTCAACCAGGGGAACTATTAGAAGGAACAGACAAACCAGGTTATCGCGAGTTTTGGAAAATGGCTACAGCCGATAGTTTTAATCCTGCTCAGGATTGGAAAGAAACCCAAATTAAATTTAATCCTTTGTTACAAAGCACAATAATGTAATGAATGCAGAATTAGGTAAGAGTATTCATCTCCCATTCATGAAATATCTCATAAAAAAGATGCAATTTTCATAGTCTACGATTCGTATATTCAAATCTTTATAATGTCCGCTATTGGCCGAAAGCAGACATAAAATAGGATCAAATAGGTTGGAATCAATTACATACAATAGGAAAATGACTGCTAACGACCCAAAGCGGATATTTTTATAGTGGGTAGGTTATGAACAAAATTGCTTCGTCAATATTAATATTTTCTGTTATCTCCTGTAGTACACCACATCAACAGACCGAGATTTCTAAAGAAGATGATGTTCGTATTGGTCATGTTAAGGGTTGCTGGTTATCGGAATACACATCCGCTGAGGAATCAAAATATGTCCTTCCATATCCAGTTGGCAAAGAATATGTAATTGGCCAGGGCAATTGTGGAATGTTCACTCATCAACCAGCTTCAATTATGAAAGGAGGATCTGTAGGTGACATACAGTTTGCCTATGATTTTTCAATGCCAATTGGTGACGAAATCGTTGCTGTAGCGGATGGAGTTGTCATTAATGTAGACGAACTTTGGGATGACAAAACTAATGACGTTACAAAACAAAACTTTATTGCTATAGAACATGATGATGGAAGAGTCTCCGCCTATGTGCATTTAACGAGTTTTGGAAGTTTTGTTGAGATCGGAGACAAAGTTGAGCAAGGTCAAATTATTGGTAAAAGCGGTCAATCAGGTTACGCACTTGACCCACATTTACATTTTTCTATATTTGAAAAGGATTATAAAGATTGCAATATTAGGGCAATTGAGTACCCCAAAGATTCAATACTACATGGGTGTAAGACTGTTCCAGTTACATTTAAAAATGCCGAGCCATTAGATACACCTCCAATAGAAGGCAGAACATATAAAGCAGTACAAAACTAGAAATATAGATGTCCGCTTATGGCCGAAAGCGGACAAATTAAAGGGGAAACTGGCTGGATTCAATAAACTATAAACATAATATGACTGCTTACGACCCAAAGCGGACATTAAGAGCAGATATTGGAACTAGTAAGGAGATGTAGTTTTCGTGAGTAAAATCGTAATTATTGTAAATATTTTATTACTCTCTATTTCAAATTTAGCAACAGCCTCAAACTTTCAAAATGATTGTGAGGTGTTGAATAATGATTCATTAGAATGTTCTTTTAGTCTTGATCGTGATCATCCAACTATGTTGATAAAGGCAGAAAGTCGTTCTGTTTTAGATTCATACAAGCATTCTATTAGAAACACTACAAATGACTTTTGCAAAAATACAAAACATTCGTGGGTTATGTACATACTTTTAGATGAGAGCCTTGTTAGTGGCGAAATGTGTAATGGTAAAAAAGCTAAGTGGATAACTTACGAGAAATTTAAAAAAGATGGGTTGGACTTTTAGCAATGTCCGCTTATGACCGAAAGCAGACATAAATTAAGCCATTTGAGGGGATTTCAGGTTGGAATCAATGAAACATAAACTTAATATGACTGCTTACGACCCAAAGCGGACATTTATCAAAATTTTTATTCATTATTCTTTTGGCAAAAAGTAGTCAATGAAATATTCGAAAAAAATCGTAATTAAATTCGTACTATTTATTTATTTTGTATATTGCGTTTATTTAATTACATTTGCTGGAATAGATTTTAAAGCGCTCGATAATGAAAATTTGTTTATAGCAGTGAGTTATATAGTTGGATTAATTCTGTGTTTACCTGCGAACATTTGTATATTAGTTCCTGAAAGTTGGATTAGTACAACATTTTCATCTGACTTATGTGTATTTATAATAGGGTTAATTGTTGCAACATTTGTGGTTTTTGTTGCGTCTAAAATCATCTATTCTCATAAAACCGAATGATCGCTATTGGCCGAAAGCGGACAAAATAAGGGACACAATGTGTTGGAATCAATTAATAACACGTTCAAAATGACTGCTAACGACCCAAAGCGGACATTTTATTTATTTAATAGATCCAATAACGATGCATAAAATAGCTAATGCTCTCGTTTTACTTGTAGTTTTATCAACCAGTCCCTTAGCCGATGAAGGCAATTCATCAGATAAAGTACGTTTCTATGATTTTCGCGAACTTGAAACTGCAACAATTAAAAAGGCTGCCTCCAAGGATCTGTATATGGTGTGACAATAATATCTTACGGTAACGATGAAAAATCACGGTCATATTACGAAGTCTTACAATCACTAACCAGCGAAGAATTTAAGATTCAAGCTTTATTTAGAGCAAAGAAAGATAGCTATGGTAGTGCAGATGTATATTTCAATGGGTACGAGTATAAAAACGTTACTGATATTGATCAGCTAACTAAAATACTTGTTTTTGGAATGAAAAATATTTACATCTAAACTTCGATGGTTCTAGTATCTAATGTCCGCTATTGGCCGAAAGTGGACGTAAATTAAACCGTTAAAGGGAGAGTCTGGTTGGATTCAATAAATAAAACATTCAAAATGACTGCTTACGACCCAAAGGGGACATTAATTTCAGGCAAAAATTAGGGGATATATTTTGAAACCAGAAAAATAATTGCTGTAGTAGTAAGACTATTTGCAATTGCATTACTTCTTACTATTGTTCGAGAATTAATTACAGCATTATGGGTAGTAAATGATTCGGTAAGTCTACGCCAGTATGGATTTATTTTTTTAGTCAGCGGGTTAGTTATAGTTGTATCTATTTTTCTATGGAACTTCCCTCTTACAATCGCGAAAAGAATTTACCCATTTGCTCTAGAAGACGAGCCTAAACATACATTTAACTCTGATGACTATTATCAACTTGGTTTTATCCTATTGGGTATGTATCTATTATTTTATGTTATTTCTGATGGTGTGTTTTGGATTGCATTTACACTATATAGTGGTGAAGAGAAGATGTATTCACCGCTGAAAGCTTTAGAGAATAAAGCTTCAATTGTTGCTACTTTTGTTGAGCTTGCTATCGCTCTTTATCTAATATTTGGAGCAAAGGGAATCACTAATGCAATAAAGACGATCAGAAAGTGATTTTAGTATTATGTCCGCTATTGGCCGTAAGCAGACATAAAATGGGACACAGTTGGTTGGAATCAAAGAACTACAAATTTAAAATGTCCAGTATCGACCCAAAGCGGACATTGGCTAATCGCTTGAAATGAAATTTAAATTGAATTGTGAATCCTTTATTTAACCGAAATTTATTGGTTGTAACTACATTATTTGGTTTGGCATTAGTTGCATGTATGTTTGCTTGGGACTTTTCATCAAATGACCCAAGGATGGCAGATAATGTTATTTCAACTGGTGAATTTAATTGGTGGGAGACATTTATAATTTTAGTCGGAATACCATCAATTTTATTAGTTTGGGTTTATTCATTTAAACATGCATTCTCTAATGGACGTAGAAAATGGGGTGTACTTATATTTATGTTATGGCCGCTAGCATTTTTCTACGCATGGTTTATTGCTGATGCTGTGATAGATTCTTCAAGAGAATCTGGATGACCGCTATTGGCCGAAAGCAGACATAATTAGGAAATAACAGGTTGGATTCAATAATTTACAGACTTAAAATGGCTGCTAACGACCCAAAGCGGACATCGGCATAAATCAAAATGGCTACCTACATGAAAACGAAGTTAATCGTTTTGACAGTAACTATTTGGGTTATTTTTCCAATTGTTGTGGGAATCGTTTATTCATTATTTGAAAGAGAGGATTTGGATATTGCATTGATGAATAATGTTATTAGAGTTGGAATATTAATATTCGCACTACTATCAGCTCTAACACTATATCTCTGCACCAAATTTTTACTCAAGACAAGTAAAAAAAATACTGATAAGGCCGTCTCTATTGTTTGTATGTTAGCTACATTGGCAGCAGTCGTTTTATTTACACCTGCAATGTTGAATAATTTTATTGTTTAATAGGAAAATAGTTAAATGTCCGCTATTGGCCGAAAGGAGACATCAGGTTGGAAATATCAAAACAAAGTAGTTTAATGACCGCTAACGACCCAAAGCGGACATTAATCCCGTTTTCCAAAATTAAGTTGATGGTGTAAAAATGATTGTGTTAGAAGTTAAATTGAATGGAGAGCTCATCGCTAAAGCTGGTAAAAGTGATTTATGTGTATTGAACACAATAGTTGATGGTGTTGGTGTTTTAGGTGCTGATTCTGCCGGAACTAAATCAGAAAAAGAAGGATATAAGACTAGTCTGAGTGTGGGTGGGCTAGGTGTAACAGCTGAGGATGAACCTGGCACACATTACAGTTGGGTTGGTAAACAGATAATTAATGTAGGTGATGAGGTATCTATTAAATTTCTAGAATCAGAAAATGCACATGATCCTAAAATCGTAAGAGCATATACACCAGAGGAAAAAGAAAAGGAAATGAAACTACGCTGGGAAACATCACGGGACTACTATTTAAAATACAAAGACAAATATGAATAGCAAATGTCCGCTATTGGCCGAAAGCAGACATTATTAAGATGTTACTAGGACAAGCTGGGTTGGAACAATCAAATTATTCATTCAAAATGACCGCTAACGACCCAAAGCGGACATTAGGTTAATCAATTTAAATGGGAGGTTGGATTGAATAATTCAAAAAAGACATTTCCTTAAATATCTTTTTGGAGCATTTTTGCAGGTGTTGGGGCAACCCTTGCTGCAATACCTTTTTTTAGATTTCTCTCACCCAAAGATTATTTAAGTGAAGAATATTCTAAAGATATAAATATTTCTAAACTTAAGCCTGGCCAGGTAATGTCTATTGTTTGGCACAATAAGCCAATTTACATTTTGAAACGAGATCAAGATGCTATCAATAGTTTAGAAATTGATAATCCTAAATTGCGTGATACGGCTTCAAGTCAGTCTAAACAGCCGGAAAATGCAAAGAATACCTTTCGCTCAATTAAGCCAGAAATACTTGTTGTAGAGAGTATTTGCACACATAAAGGATGCTCTGTTGCGTATGACCCTCCTGGGAAAAACCGTTTCCCCAAGGACCATGTGTTATCAAAATATGGCGGGTTTTATTGTGCCTGTCATGGGGCTGTTTATGATGCTGCTGGTCGCGTATTTAAAAACAATCCTGCACCGCATAATTTAGTTGTGCCTCAGCACGAATTTTTAAATGAACACACAATCAGATTTAGTCACAATTGAATCAATTATGATTAATTTAGAAATGTCCGCTATTGGCCGTAAGCGGACATAATTAGGGATGCAATGTGTTGGAATCAATAAATTATAAGTTCAAAATGTCTGCTAACGACCCAAAGCGGACACTTCAGGATCAGTTAATAATATTCAGATAAATCAGAAATGAATCCTATTCCACTTATTATTGTTTGGATAATTCTATTCGCTGTTGTAATAGGATATGTGGTTTATCGTTTACTTACAGACAAAGAAAAAAGTGGCAAAAAACATTGGCTTTACCCTTTAAATAGCAATCCTGGTGATCCCATGTTCCCCAAACCAGGCAATATATTTGGCTGGGTAATTTACCTGCTGTTATTACTTCCTATAATTTACGTGATTGGAATGTTAGTAAATGAAAATTTATTCTAGTTGGATTAACCGCACAAAATATAAATGTCTGCTATTGGCCGAAAGCTGACATAAATTAAGCCACTGAGAGGAATTACAGGTTGGAATCTTTAAAATACTTATTCAATATGACCGCTAACGACCCAAAGCGGACATTTTCGAGAAGTAGAATTTGTTTGAATAAGTCGTATAGCACTTAACAATCCCTGTATCCTTTCTTTTTCTTACACGTTAAAGCTAATTTTTTAGCCTCTTCGATTTCAGAAGGAGTCATATTTGCAGTTATTTTTCTTAAAGCTTCATCTGCTGTCGCGCCTAACCCTTGTTCTACCGCAAAGCTCACCCACATATATGCATATTGATTGTCCTGGGGTACGCCATTGCCTGTGTGATACGCTTTGCCAATTTTTAATTGACTAATCGCTGCACCATTCTCTGCAGATTTAAGCGCTTTGAACGCATCTTTTTCCGCTCTCTTAGCAGCCATTTCTTCGGGTGATGAGCAACCTGATAGAACTAAAACGAGAGCAAGCAAGGCTAGAAAAATGCGTAATTTAGGATTCATAAATAAGGCTCCATTTCAGCGGGCATGATGATAAATGTTGGCGACAGTACACTATATAGCCATTATATGCGAATGTATTTCTATGATGAATGATGTGGATAAGCTAATATTTTCTTTAACTTAAGCGCTAACGACCCAAGGCGGACATTCGCATATAGTTATCATGCTAATACTAAATTTTATACGGACTGATATTTTATAACTAACCTAAAAAATTAGTGTATTGGTTTAGATATTATTATTAGCCGCATTTATATCAGCGTATTAAGTTCTGATAATGATTTGGTAACAAGATCGGGCTTATAAGAAAGCCGTTCCGAGACATGGTCGTAGCGATTTACCCATATAGAGTTAAACCCGCATGCTGAAGCTCCAGCTATATCCCAAGAGTTAGAAGATATAAAACAAATTTTATTTCTAGCTAATGCAAGTTGTTCGCCCATAAATTCATATACTGCTGGAGATGGTTTATATGTACGAATTAATTCTGTGGAATAGATACCATCTATTAAATGATCAACACCAACTTGTTTTAAAGTAGTGCTGAGTATCTGAGGTGGGCCATTAGAGAGTACTGCTGTTGTTATTCCATTTTCCTTTAGTAATGTAAGAGCATTCTTTGCATCTTGATAGCAGTCTAATTTTGAATGTTCTAGTAGCTTGCTTTTAATTTTCTCATCGTCAAATCCATACACATCACAAGCGAAATCAAGTGTGTCTTTTCGAATCTTTTCATAATTCACATACTTATTCATTAGGCTTAGCAAAGAAGAATATTGTAGGCGTTTAGTCAACCACAATTTATAGATTTCTTGAATGTTTTCACCAAGTTGTTCACTATATTCTAAAAATGGTAAATATGGATCAAGAATTAAGCCATAGGCATTAAATATATAAGCTTTAATGTTTTTCATATTTTTCTTCAATAATTTGGTTGGCAAAGTAGACCGCTATGCGAGATTGTCCTAATTAAAATAATATACATCTTGAGCTACTAAATTTTAGGTTGAGTACTCGTCTGGTTATAGTCAAAGAATATATATTTATTGAAAGCAAATACCTCGTGAGGTCTGTGCGAGGATACTAGAAGCTACAGAAACATTTAATGTAACTTCCACTATTTCGTTTATACAATAACTTTGTTTTGAAGTATAGGTAATGATCTGAGGCAGTTAAACTGAAAATCAATATATAGCTGATATAGAACAAAGAAGAGTAGTTTATGAAAGTTTATTCTCTAATATCTTCATAGTTCACTTTAAGACGAGACAAACAATTAAATGATTGAAACTGTATTCATAGAAATGGTAGGCGCGTCAGCTGTTAACTTTAAATTTTTAAAGAGGTTCATCTGATGATTCATGAAGTTGCTGGAGATATTTTATTGACAAAAGCAAAAGCTATTGCTCATGGTGTGGCCCCAAATGACCATTTTAAGAATGGCCTAGCCCTTGAGTTGAGAGAACAATGGCCAGCAATGGCAAAAGATTTTCGTCATTACGCTAATCAGTCACACCCAAAAACTGGAGAGATTTGGGTTTGGAGTGGTGTGGGTGGGGTGCGTATTCTCAACTTACTAACACAGGAAGGAGGACACGAACACGGTGCCAAACCAGGTAGAGCCACACTGCCGAATGTCAATCACTGTTTGCGAAGATTGCGACATGAGCTTGAAAAGGGTGAGATTGCTAGTCTTGCATTACCAAAATTAGCCACTGGTGTTGGCGGTCTGAAGTGGAAAGAAGTGTCCCCATTAATCCAACAGCATTTGAGTGATTTATCAATTCCTATATATATCTATACAACTTATCTCAAAGGTCAGAAAGCAAACGAAATAGGCATGTAATTAAACTATTATAATGTCCGCTATTGGCCGAAAGCGGACATTTCGAGTTCTCTTAACTTTAATCAGATACGTCATCCATGTTGTAAACTTTGTGAGTGCATCCATGCAGTCGTACAATTTCTGTGCTTCCGTCATACATGGAGGCCGAAGCAGACATTATTAATCAGTAAGATTAATAATTCCGATATACGAAAGAACTCGAATTTCTTGCTTCTAGAAGTTTTGTGAGGTCAGTGGCGATATGTGCAGTTTCGTCTAATAATACATCAATAAAAGCTTCATCATCGTCCAACTTATTAAGATTTTCCTCTGTATCTTTCAGTAAGTTTTCATACTCGGAGCGTGTTGACTCAAGCCGTTTATATTCTTCTTTTCTAGTGGACTCTAGCAAAGAAACTGTTTTTTGATTTCTAACATCATAGTCCAGTTGAAATATTTCAATTAAAGAATTGAATTTTTCATCTTCGCGTATTCTGCTTTTGTGTTTTTCAGCTGTTTGGTTAATGATCTGTACGTCTACATCGCCATAATGATGTTTAACAGGGGAGATCGTGCTTGCAGGTAGCGCATTTTTTAATGCGCGTTCACCGTATGCTTCGTCTTCAGATAAGGTATTGAAATCGATGTCTGGAACAACACCTTGATGTTGAGTGCTGCTGCCGTTTATACGAAAATATTGCGCTATGGTTGCCTTTAATTGACCAAGCTTTTCGTCGTCACTCGTGCTGAAATTATTTAAATCTACAAGTTGTTGTACGGTGCCTTTACCAAATGTAGTTTCACCTGCGACGATGCCGCGTCGATAATCCTGAATTGCGCTGGCTACAATTTCAGAGGCCGATGCACTATAGCGATCAACTAAAACCACTAACGGTCCATAATATGAAATATCAGAGTCACGATCACGATGTACTTCAATATGGCCACTTGAGTCTTGTACTTGCACGATCGGGCCTTCATCTATAAATAGGCCAGCCAACTGAGTCGCTTCTGTCAGTGAGCCGCCCCCGTTTCCGCGCAAGTCTAAAATTAATGCATCAATTTTTTGTTTTTTAAGCTCTGTGAGCAAGTTGTTCACATCGCGAGTGGTGCTTCTATAATCTTTGTCACCACGTTGGTATGCAGCAAAATCGATGTAAAAAGTGGGTACATCGATCACTCCAATTTTATATTGTTGTGCGCCTTCTTCTATTTCGATGACTTCACTCTTGGCAGCTTGTTCTTCTAATTTAATTTTGTCACGAGTAATTTGAATTTCTTTTATCTTTGCGGCTTGACCTTCATCACCCGGTAATATTTGCAAATTTACTTTGGTGCCTTTAGCGCCACGAATTAATGCAACCACTTCTTCCAAGCGCCAACCCACTACATCTTTAAATTCTTTTTCGTTTTCTTGTGAGATACCTACAATCCTGTCAGTACCGTGTAATAAATCACTTAAATCTGCTGGCCCGCCAGGGATGATTTTTTCTACTACTGTATATTCGCCATCTGTTCTCAATAACGCACCAATACCTTCTAATGAAAGGCTCATTCGAATTTCAAAGTTTTTAGAAGTTCTTGGTGATAAATAGTTAGTATGAGGTTCTAAAGTACTTGCAAACGCATTGATGAAAAGTTGATAGACATCTTCAGCATCTACTTGTGTACTGCGTTTAGCAATACCTCTGTACCGCTTTTCTAATGTCTCTTTGATTTCTGAAGGTTTTTTATCTGCGAGTCTTAAAGTTAGTACATCGTTTTTTACACGCTTACGCCAGATTTCATTTAATTCATTACTGTTCTGAGCCCATGCAGATTCTGAACGATCTATGATTAACTCTTCATCAATTTTAAAATTAAATTTATCTTCTAACAAATCTAAGGCAAATAATACACGTTCATCTACTCGTGCTTGATATAAGCGGAACATTTGGAAAGGAGCATTTAAATCTGTTCTAGAAATTGCATCATCTAGTTTGAAACGAAAGATTTGAAAACTATCAATATCCTTTTGATAGAAATAGCTGCGATTTGGATCTAATGCTTCGAGATAAGCATTTAATATTTGAGCAGAAAGCGTGTTGTTGATATTAAATTCTTTATAGTGGTACTTATCTAAAAAATGCGTGATCAGTTTAGTGGCACGATTATGTTGTTTTCCAGGACTAAGAATTTCGCTTGTATTACTATAGCTAACGCTGCTTGCAGCAATCAGCGTTAATGCGGTGAGACAGAAAAGGATTAATTTTGAAGAGAATTTTTCCAAAATAGAATGCTTAATATTGATGTAATTAATGTGCAGTTTAGACAATGAAGTATCTCGCTCGCGGCTGTAATCTTAGAGGAAAGCTGTGAATGATTAAATTTTATACGTTATGTCACTGAGTGGGGGAGAGCTTTGTTATGCTTTTGACCACTTTAAAATCAAGTATATATTTGTAAGCAATTGATTGTAAGGACTATATTTAACTTGTTATGCTTTTACAGTTAAAGCGGCATGAAGAGCCGCCCAAATGCGATAAACTGAAGAAAGTAATGTCCATGACAATCGCTTAAGTTTGTCGTTATAAAGACCCTAATAACAATATAAAAATCCTTTGACTACTGAAAATACCATCGTAATCGGCAAAAGCGATGCTGTGCAGCGTCTTTTCCTTAACCGAGCTAATCGCCATGGCTTAATCGCAGGCGCTACAGGTACGGGTAAGACCGTCACTTTGCAAATACTGGCTGAAGGCTTTTCACAAGCAGGTGTACCGGTGTTTGCAGCAGATATTAAGGGAGATTTAAGCGGTATCAGCCAAGCCATCGAAGAAAAGCCCAAACTGGTTGAGCGGGCAGCTAAAACCGGAGTAGAAGGGTATACACCGCGTGGTTTCCCAACCGTATTTTGGGATATCTTTGGTAAACAGGGGCATCCAGTGCGCACCACAATCTCGGAAATGGGTCCGTTGTTGTTGTCGCGTTTGTTGGACTTAAATGACACACAAGAAGGCGTATTAAATATTGCCTTTAAACTGGCGGATGATCAGGGTCTATTGTTGTTAGATTTCAAAGATTTGAGAGCAATGCTTAACTATGTAGGTGAGAATGCATCTGAGCTCACAATCGACTATGGGAATGTCAGTAAACAATCGATAGGTGCGATTCAGCGCCGCTTATTAGTACTTGAACAACAAGGTGCTAAAAACTTTTTTGGTGAGCCTGCTTTAGAGCTGAAAGATCTAATGCGTACTACCGAAGAAGGCAAAGGATTTATTAATTTATTTGCTGCGGATGAACTCATGCAAAATCCGCGACTCTATTCGACGTTCTTGCTCTGGCTACTGTCTGAGTTATTTGAAGAGCTTCCCGAGGTGGGTGATCCAGATAAACCCAAGCTAGTATTTTTCTTCGATGAAGCTCATTTGTTATTTGACGATGCCCCCAAGGCATTGGTTCAAAAAGTTGAGCAGGTGGTTCGTTTGATTCGTTCTAAAGGTATAGGCGTATATTTTGTCACGCAGAACCCAATAGATGTCCCTGATGAAGTATTAGGGCAATTGGGAAATCGAATTCAACACGCGCTGCGTGCTTACACTCCACGAGACAAGAAAGCGGTTAAAGCCGCTGCCACTACTTTTAGAGAAAATTCTGAGCTCGATACTGAAAAAGTGATTACTGAACTGGGTGTAGGCGAGGCATTAGTGTCTGTTTTGGATCCGGAGGGTGTACCAACAGTTGTGCAACAAACTAAAATTCGTCCTCCTGAATCCAGAATGGGGCCTGCCACGAAGCCAGAGCGCAAGACTGTGTTTGGGCAAAGTCCAATCAAAGATATTTACGATAAACGTATAGATCGTGAAAGTGCCGCAGAGAAACTTAAAGCACGTGCTGAAGAAGCAGCTAAAGAAGCTGAAAACAAGGCAAATAAAGAAAGAGAATATGAGGCAAAGAAACCTAAAAAAACGACTCGTAAAAAACGTAGTAGAAGAGAAACGACAACCCAAACTGTTGTTAAGAGTGCGACTAAAGTAATCACTTCACGGATTGGGCAATCGATTATCCGTGGAATTATGGGTTCAATTTTTAAAGGAAGATAGGTATATCAAAGATGGCTGAAAATTTATTACGCGAATGGGAAGTGTGTTTAAACAATGGTGATCTTGATGGGATCGTAGATTTATATACTAAGGATGCTGTTTTATGGGGTACTTTCTCAGATATTATTCGTGACAATCATGAATTAATTCGAGAATACTTTGAAAACTTATTTGAAAGAAAAAATCTTAAGGTAGAATTCGGAGCTTCTAACTTAAGAAGTTTTGGCCAGGCGGCTATATATTCTGGGGACTATAAATTCACCTATGAAGAGGATGGAACTGTCGAATGCCCTTCAAGATTTTCATTTGTTTTTTATAAGAAAGCGGGTGAAGAATATAAAATAATTGACCATCATTCGTCTTTGATTCCTGATACAGGATCACGCGGATAAGCCTTTTTTAATTCTATCAAGCCCTTCATCAATTTTTTCATCTGATAGTGCCCCATAAGACAATCGCAAGAAACAAGATGATTGAATTCCAAAAGCGGATCCAGGGATCGTTGCTACTCCAAATTTTTCAATTAATGTTCTAGCTAACTGCATATCATCTTGTGTAGTGTCGATGTTCAAGAGCGTATAAAATGCGCCCTCTGATGTAGGTTGAGACTTTAATCTACTCAGATTGCTGAGTTTGTTTAATACCATTTCGCGTTTTATATACATCGCATGTCGTTTTTCTTCAAGGAAAATGCTTTCTGCACTTAATGCGCCGATTGCTGCATATTGTGAGACCATAGGTGGTGAAATGAGCACTGTATCTTGAATTTTTTTAACCGCTGATAATAAATGTTGCGGTATTACCATATAACCGATACGCCAACCCGCAAATCCATAACCTTTGGAGAAAGAAAATAAAGAAATGGTGTGTTCATGTGCGTGTTCTAGTGAAGCCGAGGAAAAATGTTCGTGCTCGCCATAATAAAAATCTTCGTATGCTTCGTCACTGATATGATAGATATTATGCTGTTTGCATAATTGATTAATTTCTATTAACTCTTCTTTTGTATATACCACGCCGCTAGGATTATTGGGGCTAATAGTGACAATGGCTTTAGTTTTGTTTGTGATCGCAGCCTTAATTTTGTCTATGTCTAAATGAAAATCATCTTTACTGGCAACCAACACAGGCTTGCATTGTTCCATCGTTAAAGACATTTCATGATTAAAATAATAGGGTAGGGATAATATAACTTCCTCTCCTGGATCAGTGATTGCGAGTATCGCGGTATTAAATGCCATATTGGATCCGGCGGTGACTACAATCGTATTGTTGTCGTCAACTTCAATATTGTTGGTTTGTTTTAATTTGGTTTTTAAGGCCTGTTGTAATTCAGGTATCCCTTCAACGGGACCATATCGATTAATCTCATCATCATCTAAGTGTTTCCGAACGCTTTGAAAAGCTTGTTTTGGTGGATCATAAAAAGCGATGCCTTGGCCAAATGATATCGTGCCTGGATTGTTTCGGCTTAATTCGCCAATGTAGGGAATAATAGGGGATTGAACGGCGTCCAGCCGTTTACTGTTTTTCATCTCAATTTGAGAAAATCTTATTGTCTATTGTTAGATACGAGTGTTATTAAATTGTTATGCGTCGATAAATGTCTGAGACTTTATAAGGCAATTTATCAACATGATCAATGACCGTAAAATTCACAGCACCATACATATGTTGCAAATAATCCATCGCTTCTTCGTCTATGGTGATACAAAAAGGGTGGATGCCTAAAAATTTAGCTTCTATCAATGCGCGTCTTGTATCTTCGATTCCATATGGGCCACGATAACCATCTTGATCATCGGGTCTACCATCTGAAAGAGTAATTAAAAGTTTGGTGCGAGCCTCAACTTGATGCAATTTTTTTGTTAAATGTCTAATTGCAGCACCCATGCGAGTATAGTCTTGTGGTTCGATTCCGCTAATGCGTGCTTTTACTTCTTTGTCATAGTTTTCATCAAACTCTTTAATTCTATATAGTTCGCAACGTTGGTGGGTTACACCAGAAAAACCGTAGATTGCATATCGATCACCCAATATTTCAAGTGATTCACAAAGTAAAATCAAGGCTTCGCGCTCCATTTCATTAATCCAGCCGCTAGTGGAGCCGCTCATATCAATCATGAACATTACTGCAATGTTACGATCAACCTTGCGTGACTTAGTAAATAAATTTTCTGAAGCCTCCATACCGATTTTTGTGTCAGTGAAGGCATCGATGACAGCATCCAGATCAATGTCGTCACCAAAAGGTTGACGTTTCATGCGCTTATCGTCTTCGCGCAAAGCTTCAAATGTTCTATGTAAATGTTTCAATAAGCCACGATGTTTATGTAAGGTGTTATTGACAAAATTATTATGAATAGGACGTACTTCAATTTCTTTTAAATGGCACCAGTCTTTGCGATATTTCTGCCTAGAGTGATCCCATTCGTCATAGAAGAAAACATTTTCAATGTTTTCTTCTATGACCTCTAAGTTCCCTTCAGACTCTTCTTCATTTTCAGCATAGTTATAATCAGTAACTAGATATTCGTCAGGAATACTGCCTTGGTCTTGTAATATCGAAGCTAATAGTTGTTGTATATCTTCTGGTGGTTCAATGGCTTTTTCGTCGAACTGTAATTCGATTTTAAAACCATCCGGCATGCCATCATCTTCTATTTCTTTAATAGAGAAACCTTTTTCACCATTTTCAGCAATTGAGTCAACTGATATTTCTCCACTTTCATTTTTAGTGTTCTCACGACTCATTTTTTCAAGCTCTTGCTGCAAGAGTGTAAGCTTATCTTTTAAGGATTGTTTTTCTTTTATCTCTCTTGCTTCAATTGCTAATCGTGTTTCGTGTGGGTTTAATGAACCTTGATAAATTTTATCTACAGGCATTTGTTCATCTTTATAAACGGCCTCGAGAAAAAACATGGTGTCTTGAACTGTTGCAGTGGGTTTGGATAGTTCCAAAAAGGCTCTTTGCCAATTTTTTGATAAATTATCTTGAATGTTATTCTCTTGTTGCTCGCTCAGAGCTTGCATTGCGCGTGCAATTCCAGGCAACTCGTTTTTAATGCGTGCGTCTAGGCGGATGGTTTCAAGTTTATGGAAGATAGACAAGGCGCGATCAGGATCTTTGAATCGTTTAATCAATGCTTCGACATTCATGCGCCAAGTGCCAAACCAGGTTTGTGCCCACTGATGCACAGCCATGGCTTTGTATAAAGTAAAGTTATCTTCGCGTTTATTAAATAGTGAAGAAATTTCAGGAAGTCGTATTAATTCAGTGTCGGTATAAAGCTCATCGTTTGCTTCAATTCCTAAATATCGCCCGCTTAATCCCATAACAAAACTTTCGAGTATGCGAGATACTTCATTTAAAGCAACGCTGCTAGGTGCAAGACTTAGCGATGTCACATAGCTTTCAACATTACGCATGGTATTGATGCAATCATCCATACCATTTTTATCATAGATAGTTAGTAAGTTAGCAATCCAATCATCCCAATTTTCTTCATCTACGAGCTTTAAACTTTGTGGGCCAAATTGACAGAAGCTGAAACCTAACTCAATACTGGTATTGCAAATTTTTTCAATAGTATTTAAAAAGCGATCTTGATCTACTTTGGCAGACCCTGCGAGTTCTTTAGCAGGTTCAAAAACACTGTTTTGAACGCTAAGCACGGGTTCTACTAGTAGCTCCATACGTAGTTGTAGTTCGCGCACCCCCATTCCGCCATAAGATGCACTAGTCGTGAGTCCTCCTTGGCGTTCTAAGGATTTGATATGTCCACCATCCTTGCTATAAGCGGGGATTTCATATTTTTCATCACCGTTTTTGTTTTGGAGTTTTTTCCATTGTTTTTTCCAAAACATAATCAACGATTACCTTTGCGTAGATTTTTTATTAAAAAGTCTTTCGCTTGATTGATTTTTGTAGCCAGATAATCGTTACCACCACGATCAGGATGAATTTTCTGAATTAATTTTCGATGCGCTTCAATGATTTCTTCTTCAGTAGCATTTCTATCAACGCCCAATACTTTGTATGCTTCTTCGGTTGTCATTTTGGAATTTTGAGTGCTGTTATTTTCTGTACCTGTATGGTTTGGAGGGGTATCTGTGAATAGTCTTTGTAAAAAAGGCAAAAATTTCAAAAACCCCATAAATTTTTGAAATAAAGCTGCAAGCGTTGCGATTAAGGCAAACAACCAATGTAATCTTCCTGTGGCGGCCATTATGATCAAAACAATAGCAGCAAAGATAAGTACTGCTTGAATTTGTTTATTTTTCGGTTGCTTACGTAGCCAACGCAAGAATAATAAAATTCCAATAATTCCTGCGATGAGTAAGATTTGATTCATAAGAATGGGTTAGTGTCTAAGGCTGGAAATTGTAGGGTTCCTTGCCAAAATTTAGTAGGTTGATTTTGGGCTATTGCTATATTTTGAAATAATTAAATTTTATTTTAACCCAAAAGTGCATTTTGATCGTTTAAGCATGTAAATCTAGTGGAAAATAAAGGATTAAGCATGAAACGTATCCAATCTTGGTCAATATTCGTAATAAGTTTACTCTTCATCTTAAGTTTAGGGCAGGTAGGGGCTTCTACACATGAAGGAGAGCATAGGAGCACCTTGGAAGATCAGTCAGAAGTCGCGGTTACTATTTATAACGATCAATTAGCTTTAGTGAAAGACCTACGCACCATTCGTTTGGATAGTGGTTTTAATAAATTGGCGTTTCGTGAAGTGAGTGCCCAAATGCGACCAGAAACAGCATTATTACGTAGCCTAAACTATCCTGATGGGTTTCGTCTAATCGAACAGAATTTTGATTTTGATCTGTTAACACCGCAAAAACTATTAGAAAAATATGTCGGTAAAAAAGTCAAAGTAGTGAAAACACATCCAACTACCGGGAAAGAAAAGTTGCTCGATGCAGTTGTGCTAAGTGTCAATAACGGGGTGGTATTGCGTATTGGCAATCGTATTGAAACAGGTGTTCCAGGGCGTATTGTATTTGATGAAGTACCAGGTAATTTGCGGGATCGACCAACCTTGGTTATGCAGCTTAACAGTGCGACTTCGAAAGCACAGCAGTTACAGCTTAGTTATTTAACCGGAGGTCTGTCTTGGAGGGCGGATTATGTAGCTGAGTTAGATGAGTCAGATGAATTTGTTGATTTAACGGGTTGGGTTACGTTAACCAATCAAAGTGGTGCAACCTATAAAAATGCCAAATTGCAACTTGTAGCCGGTGATGTAAATCGCGTACAAAATGGTTTTAAAGAGGCTAAGAGAAGATTTGAAATGTTAGCTGAAGAATCTATGGCAGCAGATGCGGATATGGTTGAAGAAGCTTTATTTGAATATCATTTGTATACCCTACAACGACCCACTACGATAAAAGAAAATCAAACCAAACAGGTTTCATTATTAAGCGCAACAAAAATACCGGTTAAGAAGGAATTTTTATTAAAAGGTCAGAACTACTACTATCAAAGTTCGTATGGCTCTATTGGGCAAAAAATGAAAGTAGGTGTATTTGTAGAATTTAATAACGACAAGGAATCTAATTTAGGTATGCCATTACCGAAAGGAGTGGTGAGGGTTTATAAAAATGATCAATCAGGTAATGCACAGTTTGTAGGTGAAGACCGTATTGATCATACACCAAAAAATGAAGAAGTAAGGTTAAAGCTTGGCGATGCCTTTGATGTAACCGCAGATAAAAAACAAACTCATTTCAAAAAAGCACATGCAATTGGTAAGTATAACTATGCATACACCGCTAGTTTTCAAATCGATCTTAAAAATGCTAAAAATCAAGAGGTGGAAGTTGTTGTACAAGAGCCTATTCCAGGTGATTGGAAAATGAAAAAGCAAAGCCATGAGCATGAAAAAGTGGCTTCAGGTACTGCGGAGTGGAGAATCAAAGTACCAGCAGAAGGTAAAACCACTTTGACATATGAGGTATTGATAAGATATTAGTCTTAATAAAGGATATAACATGAAAAAAATATCATTTTTGACTTCTACGTTACTATTTTTCTGTCTCACGCAAATCGCGGTTGCCGAAGATGAAATACGAAGTACGCTTGAAGATCAACAAGAGGTCGCAGTTACCATCTATAACGAGCAATTAGCACTTGTTAAAGATTCAAGACGAATCAAGTTAGATAATGGATTTAATCGCCTTGCATATCGTGAAGTGAGCGCACAAATGCGACCTGAAACCGCGTTACTTCGAAGTATCGACCATCCTGATGGGTTTCGTTTGATTGAACAAAATTTTGACTTTGATTTATTAACCCCACAGAAACTTCTAGAAAAATATGTGGGTAAAAAAGTTAGAGTAGTTAGAACACATCCAACTACTGGTGAAGAAAGAACTGAAGAAGCCGAAGTCTTAAGTGTAAATAATGGTGTTGTGTTAAGGGTTGGAAATCGAGTTGAAACCGGTTATCCAGGTCGAATTATTTATGATGAGGTGCCTGAGAATTTGCGCGATCGTCCAACGCTGGTGATTTCGCTGGAAAGTGGTACCTCTAAAACTCAAGATTTACAGTTAAGTTATTTAACCGGTGGCTTAGGTTGGAAAGCGGACTATGTTGCCGAGTTGGATGAATCAGATCAATTTGTCGATTTGACGGGTTGGGTTACGTTAACGAACCAAAGTGGTGCCACGTATAAGAATGCTAAATTGCAATTAGTTGCGGGTGATGTGAATCAAGTGCGTCAAGAAATGAATATTCTGCAGCGGAATATGTCTGGGAAAGTGGGTATGGCAAAAGCAGCAGCACCTGCAATGGTTGAAGAGGGGTTGTTTGAATATCACCTTTATACTTTGCAACGCCCAACTACTATTTCTCATAATCAAACCAAGCAAGTGTCTTTACTAAGCGCAACCAAAATTCCTGTTAAAAAAGAATTTTTGCTACAAGGTCAAAATTATTACTACCGCAGCTCGTATGGGCAAATTGGCCAAAAATTGAAAGTGGGCGTGTTTGTAGAGTTTGAAAATAAAGAAGAGTCTAATCTTGGTATGCCTTTGCCTAAAGGTGTAGTGCGAGTTTATAAAAATGATCAATCCGGTAATGCACAATTTGTTGGCGAAGATCGTATTGATCATACGCCTAAAAACGAAGAAATTAAGCTAAAACTTGGCGATGCGTTTGATGTGACGGCAGATAAAAAGCAAACCAACTTTAAAAAAGCGACCGCTATAGGAAAATATAGCCAAGCCTACACCGCAAGCTTTGAAGTAATATTAAAAAATGCTAAAGATGAAGCAGTGGAAGTCGTAGTTCGTGAACCCATCCCGGGTGACTGGAAAATGAAGCAAGAAAGCCATCAGCACAAAAAAGTAGCAGCTGGTACTGCGGAATGGAGAATAAAAGTACCTGCTGAAGGCAAAACTACATTAAGCTATGATGTGTTGGTTCGTTACTAAGTTGAAGCAATAATAAATTTTGTATAACGCAAAGCCTCTAGACTGGCTGGGTATGGTGGCGCTTGTCATCATGTTTGGTAGTGCCTTCATGTTTACAAAGATCTCTGTTCAAGAGTATCCACCTGTGATTGTAACGGCGGGTAGAATCATCATTGCTGCTGGTTTATTGTTGTTAATTTCTGTAATTAGAAGAGATTCTTTTACATTTATTCGGCGACATTGGGGACTATTAATTGCGCTAGCATTTTTTGGAAGTTGTTTGCCTTTTTATTTAATTAGTTGGGGGCAGCAAACAGTAGACAGCAGTATTGCTGGGATTCTGATGGCGGTGATGCCATTAACGACTATTGTGTTAGCACATTTTTTTGTTGTTGATGAAAAACTAACCACAAATAAAGTCATTGGTTTTTTTCTAGGGTTTGTAGGTATTCTCGTATTATTCGGGCCCGGAGCATTGGCTAATTTCGAAAGTGACGTGAATAGATTGCTAGCAATGCTCGCGATATTAGCAGGAGCGATAAGTTATGCTGTGAATACAATTATTGCTAAACGCTTGCCCAAAGAAAGTTTTGTGGCGATGTCGGCAGCAGTTTTAATAATTGCTAGTCTGCTTATGTTACCTTCAATATTTATATCCAATCTAGATTGGACATTTTCAATTAGAAGCATTGAGTTCGCTTCTTTGGTTTTATTGGGTGTTTTCCCTACCGCAGTGGCTACCATCATTTATTTTGCAGTAATCGCAAGAGTGGGGCCTTCATTTTTAGCACAAATAAATTATTTAATTCCTGTTTGGGCTGTATTAGTGGGGGTTGTATTCTTAAATGAAAAGATCGGTTTCAATGCAATTATCGCTTTATTTATTATTTTACTTGGAATTGCACTTGCACAACGTAAGAAATTATCGTTCGCGAGATTTTAAGAACAACAAATTAAGGACTTTAGAATGCAAAAGAATGTGCTTGGTGGTGATTTGCAGAGCTGTTGTGAGGAATTGTTAACAGGCTACTTTCGAAACGGGCGTTGTGATACTGATGAACATGATATTGGCATGCATACTGTGTGTGCAAATGTAACGAAAGAATTTTTAGAATTTTCTAAGATAAAAGGAAATGACTTAACTACACCTTATCCAGAAGCAGATTTCCCAGGTTTGAAACCTGGAGATAAATGGTGTTTGTGCGTGCAGCGCTGGATAGAAGCGCTAGAGGAAAATAAAGCGCCTAATATTTATTTACAGGCAACACATAGTTCAGTGTTGGAATATGTTGAACTAGAAGTGCTTGCAAAATATGCGCTAGATAAAAATTAACATTTGTTCTAGTTTCAAGGAGGGTTAATTTATTCTCTAGAGATGAATGCTTCAAGCGCCTCAGGTTTTACTGGGCCTGGATTATGACCTACTAAATGACCGTCTGGGTTAAACATCAAAAATGTAGGTGTACCACGTAAAGGTTCTTCTGTCGCAGATTGGTAATTAAAAGCGACTACAGTAATTTCCCCAATTAAATTATCAAATGTCATTGGCATCTCATCGATGTGCTGAGTAATCTTATCAAGCTCGGAATAACCGTCCAAAGAAACGCCAATTACTTTTGCTTTAGTATCTTTATGTTTGTCATGAAACTCTGAAATAACAGGGTATTCGCGTTGGCAAATTCCACAATCTGTTGTCCATAACATTACTAGGGTCCATTTATCTTTTTCAAAGTGCTGAGATAGAGTAGTAAACTTGCCTTCAAGCGTTCTGACTTCTGTCCAGTCAGACGCCATAGCGCCATAACTAAACAGCAACAGAATAAGTAGGCTGGCGATACATATGGATTGAAATAAATATGTGCGTTTCATAATGTTGGGGTTGAGTATAATCTTAGTTAACACAACTATCAGTGTGCTGATTTTAGCTTAGAGTTAGTGGATAATTCGATAGTTCCGATGTGCTGCACTAATATACATAACAAATAACGAGCGAACAAATATGTCAAACAAAGATCTTCCATATAGCAGTATTCAGAGCGTGCTAGACCAGGTAGGTGCTTTGGCATTTCCAGGTATTTACGACACGCTTTCTGCAAAAATTGCCGAGCAAGTAGGGTTTCCCATGGGGTTCATTTCAGGATATTCACTTGCGGCGGCCACCATAGGGGAACCTGATTTTGGACTACTTACCCAAACCGAAGTAGTGGAACGAGCACGTGCTATTTGCAGTAGTGTTTCTATGCCTATTATTGTAGATGCAGATACCGGATATGGTAATCCATTAAATGTTCATCGTACGGTTACACAGTTAATTGATGCAGGTGCAAAAGGATGCTTTTTAGAAGATCAAGTTTGGCCAAAAAAATGTGGCCATATGCGTAATAAAAAAGTCATCGAACGTGAGGAATATCTATATAAAATTCAAGCAGCCGTTGATGCAAGAGGCAATAGTGATTTCTTTATTGTTGCACGTACTGATGCTGAAGCGGTTTTAGGTTTAGATGAAGCAATTGCAAGAGTAAAAGCAGCACGTAAAATTGGAGCTAATGCGAGCTTTGTTGAAGCACCTGGTTCATTAGAACAACTGAAAAGAATAGGACAAGAATCGCCGCATCCTAATGTTGCTAACATGATTGAGGGGGGAGCTACTCCTGTATTACCTAAGAGCAAGTTAGAAGAATTAGGCTTCCACTTAATTCTTTACCCCCTCACAGGTTTGTTTACAGCAGGTAAGGCAATGCGAGATATCTATTCAAAATTACAAAACGATGGTACAACGCTTGGTATGGAAGAAGCCTTGTTAAACTTTGAAGAGTTTAATGATTTGATTGGAGTTGAAGAGAAGTATAAGCAGTCTGAAAAATATGGTGTTAAGTGAAGGAAGCCTTGATTTAACTTGGTTGCTTCGTTAAAAGATACCTCGAAATCGTTCATGTATATTTAAATACATCATACTCTTCTCGATATTTTTTGCCTCGTCCCAAGCTAAATTAATACTTCTTTAGGTTTCTATTATTTTTATTAGGTTTGGACTTAGTAAATAAGCTAAAGTGGTAAGCATTAACAAACATAATAAGTTTAACCAAAAACCTGATTTTCTCATTTCAGGCATAGAAATGTGTCCTGATCCAAAAACAATTGCGTTAGGTGGTGTTGCAATTGGCAGCATAAACGCACAGCTCGCTGCAATAGCTGCAGGAATGATAAGTATATAAGGGTGTATGTTTAATGCAGGGGCTATGGCGGCAAGCACGGGTACTAACGTTGCAGTGGTTGCAGTATTCGACGTAAGTTCAGTAAGAAATACAACTGCACTCACAATAATCAAAAGGATAAGTAGTGGCGGCAAAATTGAAAGAATGGTTGCTTGTGCACCAATAAATTCAGTTACACCATTTGCTTTTACTGCTGCAGCTAAACTTAAACCACCGCCTAACAAGATTAATATCCCCCAAGGTAGTTCTTTTAAGTTCTCCCATTGTAAAATAAACGACTGGTTTTTTGATTTACTAGGGATTAGAAATAATGTAATCGCGGCAAAGATTGCAATACTGGAGTCCGTCAGGCCAGCTAGTGGTTTGTAATGGTTTCCATTTAATGAGAATTCTATGTTTTGTAAAAATGTGCGGCTTAGCCATAAAGCAATGGTGAAAGAGAAAACAAAACAAACTGCTTTTTCTTCATAGCTCATTTTTCCTAACGCATGTTTTTGCTCACGTAAAGATTGTGATGAGTGGCCAAGTTTGACTTTATCTACTTTATAAATGAGCTTAGCTAATAACCACCAAGCTACAGGTAATAATATGCATACAACGGGGACTCCAATTTTAGTCCATTGCAGGAAACTGATGTCTTGTTGAAAAGGAGAGTCAATGGCGTCTTTAATAAAAGATACTACAAATAGATTTGGTGCTGTTCCAATAATTGTTGCAATGCCACCAATGTTTGCTGCATAAGCAATGCTTAACATAATGCAGGTTGCAAAAGCTTGTTGATTAAATTCCTTTCCAGCTAACAATACTATGACACTTAAAGCAATCGGTAGCATCATTGCAGTGGTGGCTGTATTCGAGATAAACGCACTCAAAAATGCAGTAGCTAACATAAAGCCACCTACAATTCTGGAAGGAGAGTTGCCGATTTTTGTAAGAATTCCCAAAGCTATACGTTTATCTAAGCTCCAACGTTGAATCGCGATGGCAATAATAAAGCCGCCTAAAAATAAAAATATAATGTGAGATGCATAAGGCGCTGTTGCTGCTTTAATAGATGCCACCTCAAATAAAGGAAACAATGCGATGGGCATGAGTGCAGTAACAGTGATATGTGTAGCTTCTGTTAACCACCAAATTGCCATCCACACGAGTAATGCAATGGTTGCTTTAGCAGGGTGTGCCAGGAGAGTTTGTTCACCATTACTTGCGATATAGTGGTCAGGTAACCACCAATAGACCACTAGTGCCAATATGGGGCCAGAAATAAGCCAAATACCCTTGAATTGAGGTGCTTTCATATCTCTTCAGTCTAATAGTTTGATATACCTTTAAAAAATTTCATTCGCTAGAATATCAATAAGATATTGGCTTTATTAACGATGCAAGCAAAAACACAAATTCAAGATACTTTATCACGACCTATTCGTGATCTAAGAATTTCGGTTACGGATCGTTGTAATTTTCGTTGCACCTATTGTATGCCGAAAGAAGTGTTCAATTCAGAATATGAGTTTTTACGCAGAGATGATTTGCTTAGTTTCGAAGAAATCGCTCGAATATCAAAAATTTTCGCAAATATAGGCGTCAAAAAAATTCGTTTAACTGGGGGGGAGCCCTTATTACGAAAGAATCTTCCAGTTTTAATTAAGCAACTATCAAATATTGATGGAATTGAAGATATCAGTTTAACCACTAATGGTGTTCTTCTAACTACTGAAGTTGCGCAGCAATTAAAAGATGCAGGCTTGAAACGCATTACCATTAGTTTAGATGCGCTGGATGACGAAACATTTAAAGCGATAAGCGATGTAAATTTTAATGTAGAAAAAGTATTAGCCTCTGTAGAACATGCTCAGAACGCAGAGCTTGACCCCATTAAAATTAACATGGTGGTGAAAAAAGGTATTAATGAACATTCTATTTTGCCAATGGCGAAACATTATCACGGCAGTGGCGTTATTTTACGTTTCATTGAATTCATGGATGTGGGTAGCACCAATCAATGGCAAATGGATGATGTGTTTTCTGCTAAAGAAATTGCAAATGTAATTCATCAAGAGTTGCCTATTGAACCTGCAGAAGCTAATTATCACGGTGAAGTGGCAAAACGCTGGCAATATAAAGATGGTGGTGGAGAAATTGGAATTATTTCTTCTGTGACGCAACCATTTTGCCAAAGCTGCACACGCGCAAGGCTTTCTGCAGAAGGCAAACTCTATACTTGTTTATTTGCTACACAAGGTAAAGATTTACGCCATCTTGTTCGCGAACAAGCAGACGATAAACATATTCAAGATGTCATTACTGCAATTTGGAAAAAACGCAATGATCGTTACTCAGAACTACGAACTTCTGAAACCGTCTTGCTCCCAAAAGTAGAAATGTCTTATATTGGTGGGTAAGCGCATGGATGCGCGCATATGATGCCCATCAGGGATGATGTAACAGATTAAAGTTAGGTATTTTCAAAATGTCCGCTTTCGGCCATAAGCGGACATTTTAGGTTACTAGTATTTATAATTAGTTATCTACTTAGAAACTATAAAATATGTCGACGAATTAAAATCCAAGCAAGCGGCAGTAACGCAATCAAAGCCGATATTATTAATGAAGTTCTAAACGTGCCTTCTCGCGCTTCAATAATACACTGATATACAGCTATTCCTGCAATTACAAAGCTGAGCAACACCGGTATGAGAAACAAAGGTGCTGTAGACCATGCACCCCATCCATCATAATTGCGAATATATAATTCAATTCCAACAAGAACTGAAACAGGAATCAAGCAAAGAAATTCTAGTATATGCTTTCGGCCAATAGCGGTCATTGATTAACTGGTTTCCAACGATACCAAGAAATTACTTTCCATTTATCTGCAAACAATAAATTCTGACTTATTCTCTTTGTCTCACTTTCCATGATCAACCATCCATTTTGGCTTTTACTAAACTTTCGAGTTTCTGATGAACTATGATTGGCTAATACAATAGTATCAACGTTAAATCGTTTCTTTAAAATTAAGTTCCCATTCTCACAATGGAAGTCACCATTTTTAATACTTAATGTCTGAGTTCCTTTAGGGGAATTACGTTCCCACATTTTAATACTTAGCTGATCGTGGTTTGGCTGTTGCAGCTCAGCTACCGTACCAGACAAAACCACTTCACATCTGCTCTGCCATGTCCATCTTTTGCTATGACCTGTCCTATAATAATCTTCAAATTCAGGCATTTTTTTCGATAAAAGTTGAAAATCTAAACGATAGCAGGAAAGGATTTGAGCTTTTGGGATTTCAGCATCCACATCATAAAATCCTGAAACATTGGGGCATTGATTATTTTTATTTTCGTTTTCTAATTTTGACCACTCTATAGGATACTCAACGATTACATCCTCCATATACATGGAACATGAGGTCAGTAAAATAATATGCATATAGATGATTGAAATTGAAATCACACGCATGTTTCAAGAGCCAATCTTTAGTGTGCTAAATGTCCGCTTTGGGTCGTTAAAGGTCATTTATTTTTCTTTAAGCCGTGGCATCAACTCCACCAAGTTACATGGCCGACTTCTATAATCGAGCTGGTGTGAAATCAATTTATCCCAGGCTTCTGCACAAGCGCCTGCAGAGCCCGGTAAACAAAATATATACGTTGCATTGGCAACGCCTGCAAAAGCACGGGATTGCAGGGTGGAAGTTTTAATCGTTTCATAAGACAATACGCGAAACATTTCACCAAAACCGGTAATTTCTTTATCCAGCAAAGGGCGAATGGCTTCAGGGGTACCGTCTCGTCCGGTTACACCTGTTCCACCTGTAGTCAGTACGACATCAGACTTTTCCTCAGCAATCCATTTGGCTACTACGGCGCGAATTTTGTAGATATCATCCGGTACAATAATTTTTTCACGTAAGTCATGACCAGCTGTGGTTAGACGATCGCAAAGTAATTTACCGGACTTGTCGTCTGCTTCTGTGCGGGTATCTGATATTGTTAGAACCGCGACATTTAAAGGCTTAAAAGACCGTTCGTTGTTACTCATATATAATAGTAGTTAAATTAAATATTCTATTTACTTAATGTAGCGTACTTAGCATTCAATGTCATAGAAATGAAAGTCGAAATTAGAGAATCGCAATATGATCCATGGTATGAAGCTTGTGTCCATGAAGAAGAATCTCTACGTAAAGGAGAGCACGGCGCTAAATCTATTTTTATTGGTTCGATGCGAGATATGAATGAGGGAGATGCTGTTACTTCAATGGTGTTAGAGCATTATCCAGAGATGACGCAAAAGCACTTAGAGGCCATTGCGACAGAAGCATTAAAAAAATTTGATATTTTAGATGTACTTATTCTTCATCGAGTAGGCGAAGTATTTCCTAGTGATCCGATTGTATGTGTAGTGGTGTGGTCACTACATCGTGGAGCTGCATATGATGCAAACCGCTTTATTATGGAGGATTTAAAGTCTAAAGCACCGTTTTGGAAAAAAGAGACATTAGCAAGTGAGGCTAACCGTTGGGTGGAGAAAAACACACCTGGATAAATTAGAGCTTATTCCTAGATAATTGCTTCGAATGGGAGTACTTGTACCTCATCATCGACTTCTACGCCACCTGACTCCATGGGTAAGATGATAAAACAGTTCGCATCTGACATTGAACGTAAAATTCCTGAACCTTGTGCTCCAGTTTTAACTACTTCATAAGAAGTTGGATTGTTATTTGTTTTTGAAAGGATTCCTCGTTGGTACTCTATACGTCCTGGCCGTTTACGCAACTTAGTTTTGCAAGCAGCATTTAGCATTAAAGGTTCTTTATATTTAAGACCCATTAACTTTTTAAGTGCAGGTTGCACAAACATATAAAAGGTCACCATCACTGAAACAGGATTTCCAGGTAGACCGAAAAACCAAGCATTTTTAATTTTTCCAAAGGCAAGAGGTCGGCCAGGTTTCATTGCGACTTTCCAGAAATTAACTTCGCCTATTTTCTCTAACGTTTCTTTAACAAAATCTGCTTCGCCAACGGATACACCACCCGAAGTAATAATCACATTTGCTTTATCCGCAGCATTTAAAAAAGCTTGTTCCACTGCTTCGCGCTTATCTTCAATGACTCCTAAATCAATAATTTCTACTCCTAGCTTTGAAAGCATGCCATGTAAGGTATAACGATTACTGTCATAAATTTGCCCAACTTCTAATTCACTTCCTACAGGTCTAAGTTCATCACCGGTTGAGAAAAAAGCAATACAAATTTTTTTATTTACATTTACTTCATTAATACCAACAGATGCTATCAACCCTAAGTCAGCAGGTGTAAGCTGTTTGCCTTTGCAAAGTACTAGTCCGCCTATTGGAATGTCTTCGCCTGCTAAGCGAACGTTTTGACCTATTTTATTCGAATGGTCAATTGTGATGTCATTATCATTTACTTCAACATGTTCTTGCATGATCACCGTATCAGTATTGGTAGGCATTGCGGCGCCCGTCATAATGCGTACACATTCGCCTTTATTGACTTCACCAGTGTAGGGTCGTCCTGCCCATGATGTTCCAATATTTTTAAGTGTAACAGTATCTTGAGTAGGAATGTCTGCGCCTATAATTGCATAACCATCCATGGCGGAGTTCGTGTGGCCAGGCACATTAATATTTGAAGTTATATCTTCTGCTAGCGTGCGGCCTAGCGATTCTCGAATAGGTGATTTCTCTGTCTCAGATATTGAAGAGATCGTGTTTAAAATTCGTTGTAAGGCTTGATTAGCATCGAGTGAAGCTGGATCAAAATCGTCCATACAACTAGGATCATGTGTTACAGATTCTGTATTTTTTGATGGCATAAAAAGGTTTTGATGGTTGAAGCAATAATTATTATTATAATGTCACAACGATATGAACTCGAGTTACTTATTAGAGTCTAACACTCAATTGCATATTTCTGCGTTCAATTTTTCTCTTTAATGATGTATTAATTTATTACCATGCTGCGATTACTCAGTGTAGTGTTTTTACTATTAATTTCTACTCAGATATTTGCTGAATGGCAAACTGAAGATGCTGCCATTATGGGCACCACAATTCGTGTTGAAGTGTGGCATGAAGATGCAAAATTGCGTCAACAAGGAATTGACAAAGTATTAGAAGAAATGGAAAGGGTGAATCGCTTAATGAGCCCTTATATTGAAGATAGTCAGCTCTCAAAAATTAATAAGCATGCACATGAAGGGCCTGTAGAAGTTGATCAAGATTTATTCGATGTAATTAATAGATCACTGGAAGTTTCACGTCTTACTAGCGGAGCATTTGATATTACTTATGCAAGCGTTGGTCACTTATTCAACTATCGTAAAGAAATCAAACCAAGTGAGGAAGAAATTGAGCAAGCTAGAACATTGATTGATTATAAAAACGTAGTACTTGATAAAGATCATTCTAGCGTTGCCTTTTTAAAGCAAGGTGTAAAAATTGATTTGGGTGGAATTGCAAAAGGGTTTGCAGTGGATCAATCGATTCAACATTTGCGCGATCTTGGTATTCAGCATGCGCTTGTTTCTGCAGGAGGTGATACGCGTTTATTAGGTGATCGACTTGGTCGAGCTTGGCTGGTGGGAATTCGTGATCCTTCAAATACAGAAGAAGTGATAGTGATGTTACCTTTACAAGATGAAGCGCTATCGACATCTGGTGATTACGAAAGATTTTTTATTGAAGATGGTGAAAAATATCACCATATTATTCACCCCAATACCGGCAAATCGGCAAGCGAAGTTCGTAGTGTTTCGATTCTGGCAAGTGATTCAACCACTACGGATGCACTTTCAACTAGCATATTTGTAATGGGAGTAAGCGAAGGCCTTAGCTTACTAAATAGTCTTCAAGGAGTGGAAGGAGTCATCATCGATCAACAAGGCAAGCTCTATTACTCAGACGGTCTTCAACAAGAAAAAAACGAAACTCATTCCGACTCTTAAGTGACGTAAATCACACTTAACATAGCTGTAAATTCTTTCCAAATTATGAGCGGTAATCACTTATACCGTTGATCTGTTTAATTTGACCGCCAATACCTCTGCCACGGTTCCACCCATTTAAGGGGTGAATAATCGACACCATATAGTCCTTAAAAATCAAGGAGATAGGGCTATTATGTGAGAGCACTTATAGCCGTACTATTTTTGATGTTAGTGGCTGAATCTGTGTGAATTTTTTTAATGAAATGGATCTTTAGGTGTTACTGGAGTTGGTTATGAAAAGGAACTTTACACATATTTGGGTTTTGATCGCCGTCGTGTGTTCCGTGTTACTGGTTTTACCGAGTTGTAAAACAGGCTCATCTGAATCTGCAGATGGATTTACAACTATTGGAAATTATCCAATGGTGTACGTGCAAAGAAGCATGGCTGCTCTGGGTAATCCAACCGATGGTGTTACTTTTGCACCGGGTGGCGACCTTATGTACAAAGATGCATCTACAGGTGCCATTACCCCTATTAATATCACGTCTGCATATACGCAAGGTCAAGGCGATGTGTCTGATCCTGCGGTAAATTATGATGCCACTAAAGTTATTTTCTCCATGCGTAGACCAGGGGACGAAACCTTTAGTCTCTGGGAGATGGATGTTGCTTCAAGACAAATTTCGCAAGTGATGGCAGATCCCGTTGCGGCAGAATTAGGTGATGATGTAGATCCTGCATATTTACCAGATGGCAGAATTGTATTTACGTCAAACCGTCAAAAGCGCATGTTGGAAATGCAGCTTGAGCAAAATATTGCTCAACATAAAACACTTGATGAATATGAGCGTGAAGATGTTTTAAACCTTCATATATTCAATCCTCTTACTCAAGATATTACACAAATTTCATTTAACCAAAGTCATGATCGCAATCCTTCAGTTTTGAAAGACGGTCGCATTATGTTTAGTCGTTGGGATCACTTAGCGAATCGTAACCACTTCCCAATATTTACGGTTAATCCTGATGGTACTGATTTATTTGTTCTGTATGGTGCATTTAGTCCAGGTAATTCATTCCTGCATCCAATGGAACAACAGAATGGAAACATTCTAACTACATTAATGCCTTTGTCTGGTACAGATGAAGGTGGCGCACTGTTTACAATCAACACAAATAATTATTCCGAACATTGTGAGCCAGCACCAGGCGTTGCACCGGGTTGTAATGGTCAAATTAAACCGGATGGTGCAGTAAACTTAGCAGAAGTAACTTTTGACGGAAGCTTCTCACCTGGTGGTCGTTACTCATCACCGGACCCATTATGGGATGGTACAGGTCGAGTACTAATCTCACGTGCAATAGCGCCTCACCCCGATTTTGGTGGCATTCCTGTAGAAACACATCCTTTTAACGGTAGTACGAAGCAAGTATTCGGACCATCAAACTATCGTATTTATATGATGGACTTTAATAATGATGTACGTCCTGTTCAGACAGGTGCAGCTAATGGTATGGCCTACCTAGACCCTGTAGCCATATATCCACGTCGTTTAAGTGATGTGCCTGCAATTCGTCCAGATAAACCTGTTAACCCTGCGATGGTGGTTGAGCCTAATGGCTTAGGTGGCCAAGGTATGGGTGTACTAGGTGTGCGTTCGGTTTATCACACAGATTTCTTAGACATCATGGGAGATCGTGTTTTAGTGCCTGCATTAGGTGAAAACATTCCTAAAATTGGTAGCACACCTGATTTGTTAGCGTTAAAAGATCCTAACAATCCAAGTTATTTGAATCGTCCAGGATATTTTGCACGCGTGACACGTGCATTACCAACACCTCCAGGAATTTCGCGAAGTGCAATTGGTCGCACTAACTTTGAAATGCAAGAAGTATTAGGTTATGTGCCTGTTGAGCCAGATGGTTCAATTTTAGCTAAGGTTCCTGCAGATTCTGCGTTAACCATTGCTGTTTTGGATGAATCGGGACGTGCATTTCAAACTCATACAAACTGGTTACAAGTACGTCCAGGTGAAACACGCACTTGTAATGGCTGTCATTCACCTAGACGTGCGTTGAACTCTATTAATGTTGCACCAATTGCGGGTAGCCATGTTAATGCATTGGGTGCAGAAACGATGGCTGAAACACGTGCACGTTTAAATAATGAAACCGCACCTGCATTAAATTCAAATGTGGAGTTTACAGAGTTCTGGTCAAACGGATTAGAGCAAAACTTTACGCTTTCATTAGCAAATTTAGATACACCGGTTCCAGATAACGGCCGTATTGATTACGTAACGCATATACAACCTATCTTTGAAAAAGATCGTGGTGCAAACACATGTACGAGCTGTCATAACAATAATTTGTTAGCGGATCCAGTTTCTGGCGGTTTGACATTAGAAGGTGGTTTGTCAGGTTTTGCAGGACATATTATTTCTTATGATCAACTTATGCGTGGTCCGTTTAAGGTAGATGAAAATGGAAATCCACTACCACCTATTGTGACCGAAAGTGGTCGTGTTATTTTTCCACGTGGCCCTGCATTAGTACGAGTAGGAAGTTCAGCAAACAGCTCACGTACTAGTCATTTAATAGAAACGGTTTACAACACTAAGCTGAGAGCAGGTGGAAGCTATTCTTTAGGTTTAGTAGATCATTCCACAATGTTATCTGCTGATGAAAAATGGTTGCTTTCTACTTGGGTAGATGTAGGCGCGCAATATACTAACGAGCCTTATGAGCTTGTAAACGGACAATATGTTGTTCGCGATGCAATCGTTTCAAGTAGAACGGTTAGTCGTTCAGTATTCAATGATCAAATTCATCCGATCTTAAAAGCTGAGTGCATGTCATGTCACGTTGCAGATGGTTTCGATGCAGAGTCTTCTCAAGATCCAAACTTATTTGCAGATGAAAATGATGAAGACCACGAATTTAATCGATTCGTGCTTACAGGAAATCAATCTGGTGACTTTAATGTTACTCGTGCAATGATTAATAATCTTTGTGATCCGATGAACAATAATATTCTACTACGTCCAATTTCGGACAACATTGCTCCTAACTTACCTCATCCACAAATCCTGGTTGATATTAATGATCCAAATGGTGCCACTCGGCCGGTTTTCCAAGACACTGGTCCTGGATCCTCCTACGACATAATTTTGACCTGGCTTATGATGGGTGAAGCTAGTAATCCAACCTGTCTAAATTAGTAATTAAAACAGAGGTTTGTCGTGCAATTATTGCGGCTGGTGTTACTACTAGTCGCAGTAGCACCGTTATTCTTATTCCAAGGATGTGATAGTACGTCCAACGAGCCACTTCCAAACAGTGGCCAAAGTCTATGCTTTGATCTTTACGAGACGTGCATAGATCCAATTTTTCATAACCTCACTTCTACAGGTAATTCTTGTTCACAGGCAGGTTGTCATAACCCACCTATTGGCCAGGATGGGTTCTTTTTGTTTCCTGCAGCAGGTATGGGGTCTACAGAAATGATGAATAATTTTAATCAGGTTGAGTCAAGAACACTTAATAACAATTTATTGCTTAGCAAAGCCACCGGTAATGCTCACGGTGGTGGACAACAATTAAGAGTAGGAGATCTTTGTTATACCGCTATTCAAGAATGGAGTGTTATTAGTTTTAACGGTGGTGCATGTCCTCCGCTTCCCAGTGGCTGTCCTATGCCAGCACAAATACCACTTTTCTGCGGGCCGTAATTGGTATGAATACAACCAATAATAAACATATGGATCGTTACAGCATGAAGCTGAACATAACTCACTTATTTTACGTGATTTTATTTTTTGTTTTGTTATTTGCGCCATTTACTAATGCTTTTGCAGATCTATTTGGAAAAAAAGAATATCAGCGCGTCAAGATTGTAGATCCCTATATTGAATTACACACAGGTCCAGGTCGAGGTTATCCAATTTTTCATGTAGTCAAACGTCATGAGTGGATTGACATCATGAAGCGTAAAACAGATTGGTTCAAAGTGAAAAATGATCGAGGTGTTGAAGGTTGGGTGAGTCGCAAGCAAATGGAGCAAACATTAACCGTGGCAGGAATTCCTAAGTCATTTAGAGATGTACTCTATGACGATTTCCTACACCGACGTTTAGAATTTGGTATATCTGCAGGTGAGTTTGATAACGATCCAATCGTTTCTGCAAGGCTTGCATACAAATTTTCAGAAAATATCGCACTTGAGTTCCAAGTTTCTAAAGTTGCAGGAAAGTTATCAAGCTCAGATATTTATGCCGTCAATCTAGTTTCTATGCCTTTTCCTGATTGGCGACTAACGCCACATTTCACTATTGGTTACGGGCGTTTTGAGAATGAACCTAAAGGTTCGCTCATTCAAGATGCTGAAACTGAAGATGACCTAGCTAATTATGGTTTAGGGATTCGTTATTACTTAACAAAAAGATTCTTTCTGCGTGGAGATTATCGACGTTACATCGTTTTATCAGAAGACGATAGAAACGATGAGTTTGATGAATTCAGCGCAGGGGTTTCATTTTTTTTCTGATGCTTAACTCATAGGACATCATATGAAAGTTAAATTACTTATTATTTTATTACTCATGTTTGTGTTACATCCGGTATGCGCTGATGATGAAGCGCCTGAACCTGAATCAACCCAAGAACAAGTGATTGAACCGGATATCTACCGTAGAGATATCGTCGTACCTCGCATTGATACGGAAAATTTTGAAATCACTGCGTATTACGGCGTATTGGATATCGAAGATTTTGGTACTGAGCCTGCATATGGATTGCGAGCGGCTTATCACGTAACTGAAGATTTTTTCATAGAAGGTGCAATAGGGATGTCTGAAACATCAGATGAAACTCTAGAGAATTTGACCACCTTTAATATCCTGCAAGATGAAGACGTTACTTATTACAACGTATCAATTGGTTACAACATCTTTCCTGGCGAGGTGTTCCTAGGTAGCGATATTGCCATGACCAGTAGTTTTTACCTGATGTTTGGAGTAGGCAACGTTGAGTTTAATGAAGAAGATGAGTTTGCTTATAACATAGGTTTTGGGTTGAAAGTGTTACCTACAGATTGGTTGTCATTCCGATTTGATGTGCGTGACATCGTATATGAAACAGATTTGTTAGGGGATAACGAATTCACCAATAACTTTGAAGTTACGGCAAATGTAGGAGTGTTTTTCTAATGCAGAAAAACATCGCTTTTGAAAAGTTTTATTCAGGGAAGGAATGCTATGAGTAGAAATAAGTTATTAGTAATTGGGTTAGTAGCGTTAATTACGTTAAGCATTACCAGTGTTGTGTCGTTTGCCAAAATCAAAGCAAACAGCGCACCAGATTTTGTCTTGAAAAGCGCAGCAGGAAAGAATGTTCGCTTAAGCGAACTTAAAGGGCGTGTCGTCTTGTTGAACTTTTGGGCAACTTGGTGTGGTCCTTGTGCAGAAGAAATTCCTCATCTTAATGAACTGCATGCATCAATAGATCCTTATGACTTTGAATTGCTGGGTATCAATATTGATGAAGATCAATCGAAAGCGGTTCATTTGGCAAAAAAGTTAGATGTTAATTTTCCTATTTTATTTGATGTAGATAAAAGCGTGAGTAAGAACTTTGATATTAAAGCGATGCCTACCACGATCATTATTGATCGTGAAGGAAAAATTAGACATGTAAATAAAGGTTTCAAGAAAGGTTATATAGAGCGTTACCACAAACAAGTACAAGCCTTGAGAAAAGAGTAGTTCAAAGTGATTATGCTAAAAAAATTAAAATGCACAGCAGCCAGGCTGATAGTTTTTGGTTTGATAATTTCCATTGGAGCGTGTTCATCATTTAGTTTGCCAAACATATCTAACATAGAACCTTGGGTGCCTCCATATGAACGTGAATATTTGGCTGACCCTATTATGAGTTTTAATAAAGATCCACTATCTAATAAATATAGACAACATGTTTTTAATACACGTGAAGGTGCGCGAGGTGCGGGTTATGCGCATGGTGGTGGTTGTGGTTGCAATTAAATTTTGTAAATTGATAAATGATTAACCTTATATTTAAAACTTATTTATTAATACTTTTGCTAAGTATTTTTACCAATACATGGGCCGAAGTGTTACCCGAAGAACGGGCTGATATTGGGTATCACTATTATGATGGTGGTGGGGTAGAAGTAGATGGTGCCACCATGTTGGTGCGTAAAAACTTTGCAGGTAAATATTCTATTTATGGTGGGTATCACCACGATAGCATAAGTGGTGCTTCACCTGATGTATTAGCTGGTGCAAGTAAATATGATGAAGAGCGTGATGAATACACGATTGGTGGTACGTATTTACGTGATAACACCTTAATGGATCTTTCTTACACTTATAGTGATGAGGATGACTACGAATCTAATACAGTAAGTTTCGATATTTCGCATGAAATGTTTGGTGCCATGACAAAGATGTATATCGGCACATCGATCGGAGCCGATGATGTTGAACGAACTGATTTGCCAAGTTTTGAAGAAGACTTAGATCGATATTCTTTTCGAGCTGGAATATCGCAAGTGATCACCAAAACCTTCGCGATGGCAGTTTGATTATGAAGCCACAGTAGAAGAAGGCTTTCTAAATAACCCATATCGATTCGTATTTTTAAATGGCGTATCTCTTGGTAGTGGATCAGAAGAATATCCCGATACCCGTACAGGACAAGCTTATGCTCTAAAGGGAATTAAATATTGGCAACATCGCGCCTCCACATCTCTCGGTTATCGGTTTTATAGGGACACTTGGGATGTTCGTTCCCATACCTTAGACCTTAATTATTCACAATACATTGGAAATCAATGGGTTGTTGACGTTTATGGACGTTATTACACGCAAGATAAGGCGGATTTCTATAGCGACAATTTCACCGCCCAGTTGAGGTATATGGCGCGAGATAAAGAGCTAAGTAGTTTTGATAGTTTTGCAGTAGGCGGGCGACTTCGTTACGACTTATTTAAGGATTATAAATTTTTACGTACCGCTTCATTAAATCTCGCAGTTGAGTATTTGGATTATGACTATGACGATTATTCCGGAATTGAATCAGTGGCAGATACTGCAAGTTTAGGCGGTGGATATTCATTTGATGCAACTACTATTCAATTTTACATTTCAACTTGGTTTTAACTGTTGGGTTTAGCAAAAAGAAGCAGTTTGAGTTTGCGGAGAAAAAAGATGTATAAAAAATTTATTTTATTTATCAGCTGCATTTTGCTGGCATATGTTTGCAGTGTCGGAGCAGATATAGGCGAACTAAACGCAAGTGAAGATCAAGATTTTCAAGATTTAGATAATGATATACAAGATTTAAAAGAAGAAGTGCTTGAGCTTAATCGTGATCTTTATATCTTAGAAGAAGAGCTACTTTATCCATCCAGCACCCAAGTCGCAGTTTATGTTTCTGTAGATGTTGGTGATTTTTTTGATCTTGATTCTGTTCAAGTCATGTTAAATGAAAAAATAGTAGCAAATTATTTATATACGGAACGTGAAGTAGATGCTTTGTTACGCGGAGGTGTGCATCAAATTTATATCGGAAACTTACCCTCAGGTGAACATGAATTAGTTGCATATTTTGTTGGCCGTGGCCCTAAAGGTAGAGATTTCAAGCGTGGTGCGAATCGTATCATAGATAAAGGTTTGGGGGCTAAATATTTAGAGTTAAAAATTACCGACCGGACTCCAAAGCATCAGCCTGACTTTATTGTTAAAGAGTGGGAATAAAGAGATTAATGTTAGCCGCTAAATACACAACAGTGGTGAGCAAATTTAAAGCCAAGGCACACTTGGCTTTTTGCATTTCAGTGCTTTTATTATATTCAGGCATATCGAGTGCGAAAATTGAAGAACCTAATATTATTAAAGACCTTCACTATGGTGAAGTTCTATTTCATTTTTATCAAGAAGATTATTTTACTTCCATTGTTCATTTATTAGCAGCACGCGATTTAAATCGTACTTCTAATCATGTGCCTGAAGATGAATTATTGTTAGGTGGAATCGATTTATCTTACGGTCTTCACAAAGAGTCTAAGCGCATTTTCAATAAGCTTTTAGCCGGCAATGTACGCGATACGATTAAGAACCGTGCTTATTATTATTTAGCTAAAATTTACTATCAACGTGGTTATTTAGATGAATCTGCTGATTTTCTTAGTAATGTTAATGGTCCGGTGCAAGAAAGTATATTTGGTGAGTTAAAGCTGTTAACAGGCCAAGTATATATGTCGCAGGGCAATTACGATGCGGCGATTTCAAGTTTAGCTAAATGGAAAGCCCCAAAAGCTTATAAAAATTACGCAAATTATAATTTAGGCGTAGCGCATACTAAACGCGGTAATGTTGATACAGGTATTGATTACTTAAAAAAAGTTGGCAAGTTAAAAGCTAAAACTGAAACCATGCGAACACTGCGCGATCGTGCAAATCTTGCCTCAGGTTTAACACTCATTCAAAACGATCGTCCTGAAGATGCTATCAAATATTTAGAAAAAGTACGTCTAGAGGGTTTATATTCAAACTTGGCGTTACTCGGTATTGGTTGGGCAAATAGCAATGCCAATAGACATAATTCTGCGTTAGCACCTTTGATGGAATTGCGTAACCGCAGTGCTTATCACTCAGAAGTGCAGGAAGGAATTTTAGCGCTTGCGCATGCTTACAATGAAATGGGACATCACGGTCGTGCCGTTCAAGCATATGAGAAAGCAGCAGATATTTATTTAACTGAAGCCCAAGAGCTTTCATATGCTGCAAATGAAATTGAACAGGGTGCGTTAGTGAATGCTTTGTTAGATCGCACTAAAGGCGGTGCACAGATGGGATGGTTCTGGACACTTCGTGATCTGCCCGATTTGCCTGAGGTGAAGTACTTTACAGAGCTATTAGCCGAACATGAATTTCATGAAGCATTAAAAAATTTCCGTGATCTATTGTTCTTGAAGAAAAATCTAAAATATTGGGACGAAAATATAGATATTTATCTGACTATGTTAGATACACGTAAAGCACGTTATCAAAAATATTTACCTTTAGTGCAACAGCGTTTACATGAACTAGACCTAAGTAAATTACAGTCACAACAAGATACATTATCTTTTGTTTTGAATGAAATTGAAAATGATAATGCATTTATCAAGCTAGCTACTGCAGAAGAAAAACGTAAGCTTTCTGAACTTGACGAGTTAGAAAAGCGTTTAGCGCTCTTAAAAGAGCAAGAACCTAATAACAATAAAATTGCGAAAATGAGTGAAAAGCTTGAGTTAATGCGTGGCATCATGCGTTGGCAAATTCATAGTGCATATATCGAGCGTAAGTGGAATCACAAGCAAGAGATTTCTGAAATTAATAAACATTTATCGATTACTCCTGGAAAAAGTAGCTCTATTAAAAAAGCGATTAGCGATAGTGTAGAAAAATTTGATGAATTTGAAGCACGGATACTAGCTTTACAAAAAGAAATTAAAAGAATTATTCCTATTGCAGATCGTGTTTTTATTGAGCAATCACGTTATCTAGAGCATGTTGCTGTAAAAGAATTGAAAAAGCGTGAAAAAATACTCGCAGGTTATGAAAAGCATGCGCGTTATGAACTTGCATCTGCATATGATGCTGCAGCATCTTCAATTGTTCCTGGCGCAGAGTCAAACAACGTTGATGATGGCGAAGCTAAGAAGAGCAAAAAATGGTGGAAGTTTTGGTAAAACTTACACATAAAGTTATTGTAATAATGGCGATTGCAGCCATTGTGGTTTCGTGTGGAAGCTTTGGTAAAAACCGCGGTGAAACAATAGGCAGTGTCAGTAAAAAACGCGTTAAGGTAAAAGAAGACTTACCCGTTCAAAGTAGTCGTAGCAAAGCGATTAGTCAATACAGAAAGCTGGTTAATGAAGATCCTGATAACGTGCACCCAGAGGTGCTGCGTAGGTTAGGGGATTTGCGCATGGAAGAGACAGAGGACCATCTTGCGGAAAAAGTTCAAGTGCCAGATAAGCATACTTATGCTGAAACCATCAAACATTATGAAGATATTTTAGCTAAGCATGCAAACTACAAAGGCCGGGATCGTGTGTTATATCAAATTTCACGTGCCTATGAGCTCAGTGGTGAACACGAAAAAGCACTGAAAGCGCTAGATCAATTGGTTTATGAATATCCTGATTCCCCTTATTTTGCAGAAACGCAGTTTAGGCGTGCAGAAATCTTATTTGTAGAAAAGCAATATTCTCAAGCCGAGAATGCCTATGAGTCTGTAATTCGACAAGGACCGGAAGGTCGTTTTTATATTCATTCTTTATACAAGCATGGTTGGTCGCATTTCAAACAAGTCGATTATGACTATGGTCTTCCATCATTTAACACTGTACTAGATAACTTGTTAGTTAATGGCGTGGAAGCAGAGCAAATTGCACAACTTTCACAGCCTGATCAGGAATTGCTAGACGACACACTTCGTGCAATTAGCCTAAGTTTTGCTTACCTAGGTGGGCCAGATGAAGTGTCTAATTTTTTTGCAGACTCAGGCAGAAAGCCACATGAAATATTAGTTTATGAAAGATTGGGTAAACAATATTTAGAAAAACGACGTTGGAGTGATGCTGCAAATACCTACAGACAGTTTGTTGAGACACATCGCTTTAGTCCTCAAGCACCTCATTTTCAAATTAAATCGATTGAAGCTTACAAGAAAGGGAAGTTCCCATCTGAAGTGTTGCGTGCCAAGAAAGAGTTTGTGGTCGATTACAATTTAAAATCTGAATACTGGGCGCATAACGATATTTCACAATCAGATGATATTGTTTCATTGCTTAAGTCAACGATCACTGATTTAGCTAAACACTATCACTCAGTAGCACAAAAAGAACGTAAACAACCAAAAGAATTCTACGATGAAGCTGCTACATGGTATACCGCTTACTTAGAATCATTCCCACAAGATGAAAAAGCTCCTGAGATGAATTTTTATCTTGCGGAAGTGCGATATGAAACTAAACAATATGCAGGTGCTGTACAGGCTTATGAAAAAACAGCATATGGATACAAGAAGCATCCAAAGTCAGCTGAAGCGGGTTATGCAGCAATCATTGCTTACAACGAATGGCTGAAAGTAGAAAAACAAGCTGCACAGCAATCAGCAATTAAAAATCAATTAATCGATAGTTCATTTAGGTTTAACGAAAATCATCCTGAGCATCCTGAAGTGGCTAAGGTGATGACGGTTACTGCAGAAGAACTTTATGCACGCAAAGATTTTAATCGTGCTACAAAAGCGTCAGATATTATTATCAATGATCATCCGAGCGCAGATAAAAAATTGATGTTGTCCGCGTGGACAGTGAAAGCGAATTCAGCATTCGACACAGCACAATACGCAGATTCAGAAAAAGCTTATGTGGAAGCTTTACGAAGAGTAGAAGCCAATAAAAAACTACGCGACCCATTAAAAGATCGGCTTGCAGCATCTGTATATAAACAGGGTGAAGCGAGTAAAAAAGAAGGCGATTTAGAGGCTGCGGTTTCTCACTATTTAAGAGTAGGGCAAGTTGTTCCTGATGCCGAGATACGTGCGACGGCGCATTATGATGCTTCCGCAGCGTTATTAGAACTTGAAGATTGGGGGCGTGCGTCAAGAACATTGGAGGATTTTCGAGCGCGTTTTCCTAAACACGAACTACAGGGTGATGTAACTAAAAAGTTAGCCGTTTCTTATGACAAAGGCGGACAGCATCTTAAAGCCGCAAAAGAATACGAAGCGATTGGTGCAAGTTCTAACGATCCCCGTCTAAAACGCGAAGCACGCTTACAAGCGGCAGACCTATATGGCAAAGGTGGAGATTTTTATGGCGCTGAAAAAAGTTTGCTTGCCTATATTGAAGAAAATCCAAGACCTGTTGAACCTGCTATGGAGGCCATGCATAAACTTGTCGTTATGTATACCGAGCGAAAATACATTGATGACAAACTTAATTGGCAACGCAAAATCATAGAAGCAGACGCACGTGCAGGTGCTGAACGCAGCAGTCGTACTAAATTTTTAGCTGCTACTGCATCATTAGATTTTGCAAAAATAGAATATGACGCATATAGCCAAATCTTTTTGATTCATCCGTTAGAGAAAAATTTAAAACGTAAGAAAAAGCAAATGCAAGTAGCACTAGATGCTTATGAAGCAGCTAGTAATTATAAAGTTGCGCAAGTCACAACAGCCGCTACATATTGGACGGGGAAAATTTACCAAGATTTTGCGGTGGCAATGATGGAGTCTGACCGGCCAGGCAAGCTTTCAGGTGAAGAGCTTGCTCAATATGAAATTTTATTAGAAGAACAGGCTTACCCATTTGAAGAACAAGCGATTGAGGTGCACGAATTAAATGCTTCACGTATTTCTGACAACGTCTATGACGAATGGGTAAAAAAGAGTATGACTGAGCTAGCTAAGCTTGCGCCAGCACAATATGTAAAAGCTGAAAGGAGTGAAGACCTTGTTCAGAACATCTACTAAATTATTGTTCGCGAATATTATTTTGGTTTTAAGCATTACGCTATTAACCAGTTGTGCAAATATGCCAAGTCTTAAAAAGCCAGCATCAAGTTCTAAAAGTGCAGAAAAAACTGAAAAATCTACAGATAAAATTTTAGCGCAACCAAATTTTAGAATCAGTAAAAAAACAGCAGCTGCTTACAATGATGCATTAAAACATATGCGTGCCAAAAATTACGATACAGCAATTTTGGAAATGCAAAAAGTTGCCAAGATGGACCAACGCATTTCAGGGCCTTGGGTAAATATGGGGGTGGCTTATAAAGAACTGGGTAATGCAAAAAATGCAAAAATTGCATTTGAAAAGGCAATAATTATTAATCCTAATAATCCTTATGCCTTGAATCAGTTGGCCATTTTAAAGCGCGAAGATGGCAAGTTTGATGAAGCAGAGAAATTGTATAAGAAAGCATTGGCCGCATATCCGGATTATAAAAACGCTCATCTGAATCTAGCTATTTTGTGTGATGTTTATTTAAGGAAAATAGGCTGCGCGTTGGACCATTATCAAAAATATTTGAATCTGTCCGGTGGCCAGGATAAGCAAGTAATTGCTTGGATGTCGCAGTTAAAAAAGCAAGGTAGCTGAGTCAAATGAAAACAATATCAATACTTATCAGCATGCTTTTGCTCTGTTGCATAGCATCAGCCGAGGACTCTCCTCGTGTACAGAAGGCTGGACCTACACAAGAGTTACAAGGGATAGATGTTATTGGTAACCGTGAGTTACCTAAAGCATTGGTTATCGTGCCGTGGAAAGCTCCAGAACCAGGTGAGCTCGATGGTTCGCCTTTGCAAAGTTTAATAGATGAAGTGCTAGGCCCTGTAGATAAGGATGTGCACAAAAGAAAAGTGAGTTATTACGAACAATATTATTAATGGTTTTTTATTCCAGTTATGAAGCTGGATTTTTATTTAAGCGTTAAACGCTAAGGAGCAAAAAATGGAAGACAACGGGTCAGAAATCATCACTACAGATGGTTCAGAGACTGTAATGATGGATGGAGCAGAAATGCTTGTTACTCCAGAAGTACATGATCCGAGCCTATATGAAACTGTAGTTTCATTTTTCCAATCGGGTGGACCATTCATGATCCCGATTGCAATTATTCTTGCAATTGGTATTGCGATTGCAGTTGAAAGATATCTTTATCTTTCTGCGTCTCGCACACGTAATCAACTTGCTTGGGGCAAGTTACAGTCTGCCTTACAAAGTGGAAATTTATCCCAAGCAATGGGTTTTGCAGAAAAATCCAAAGCCGCAGTAAGTCGCATTATTCATTATGGGTTTCTACGTGCAAAAACATCACGTCGCCGTGATGATGTTGAAATTGCAATGGAAGAAGGTTTAATGGAAGTGTTACCTAAACTTGAAAAGCGCACACACTACCTTGCAACTTTTGCAAATATTGCAACATTACTTGGATTGCTTGGAACCATTATTGGTTTGATTGGTGCCTTCACATCCATTGCTGAAGCGAATCCTGCAGATAAAGCCGATATTTTATCTGCAAATATATCAGTAGCGATGAACACTACAGCGTTTGGTTTGATGGTCGGTATTCCTCTTTTACTTATCCATGCATGGCTATCTACTAAGACTACTGAAATTGTAGACAGTCTTGAAATGGCATCTGTGAAGGTTCTTAACTTTGTAACAGATAATAAACCCGCTGCTGCGTAATACTTGTAAGTAATAAACTAAAGGTAAACCAGAATGCGTAATAAGAGACGTTGGAAAAAACGCTTTCAGAAAAATGAAGCGGAACTAAGTGTTACGCCATTTATGAATTTGATGGTAATCCTGGTTCCTTTCCTACTCATCATGTTGGTCTTCGCCAAGATTACAGTCTTGGAATTACACCTTCCTGCTGCATCAAACGAAGCGAAACCGAACGAACGCGAATTGGTTTTAGAAATCATCGTTAAAGAAGATTATCTAATTGTTCAAGATAAAAATGGTAGTTTTCAAAGATACAGGATTGATAAGAAAGAAGAAGCCTATGATGTTGAGTTACTTTCGCTCACGCTTCAATCTCTCAAGAACAAACATCCTGAAAACGTTGCAGCATCCATTCTGCTAGAGCCAGACATTGGTTATGAAAGCTTGGTTTTGGTTATGGATGCGGTGCGTGCGATCGATATAGAAGATGATCTAGGTAATTTTACACGTGCTGAACTTTTTCCAGAAATATCATTAGGTGATGCTCCTGCCTAAGATAAGTATGAGTTAAGTTTAAGGAAATAGGTAATAAAGAGTGAACGATCGAAGAGTAAAACGTATGGAACGTCAACATGGGCGAAATAAACAACCGCCTTTTAATGTTGTTTCATTAATGGACATTTTTACCATCTTGGTATTCTTCTTATTGGTGAATACCAATGAGATTACCCCATTGCCTAATCCTAAAGGAATTGAAATGCCAGAGTCGATTTCTGAGGTAACTCCTCAGGAATCAGTAGTTGTAATGCTGAGTAAAGAAGCAGTACGACTTCAAGGCGAAGATGTCATTACGATAGAAGAGGTGATGAAAGAAGATTCTATTGAGGTTTCTTTATTTGTAGAGAAATTAAAGCAACTTGCGAATGAAGTTGAGCCAGTATCTGAAGAAGATCCAGAACGGGAAGTTACTATTATGGGTGATAAAGAAGTACCTTATAAAGTGCTCGACCGCATAATGCGTTTATGTGCAAGTTATGCTGGATTTTCAAAAATTTCGTTATCTGTAATACAAAAAGAAACGCAACTAGAGTCCCATATAGAGTCGTAAGCATGGCTGCAGTAATAAATAATTCATATTTCCCACACGATTTACCCTGGACAATAAATCCAGAACAACAGGCTCGTTTTAATAAATTATTACGTTGGTCGGTTGCGGCAATAATATTCTTGGCATTTTTATTTTCATTTTTGCCATTGCCAGAACTTGAAGAGCCCGAAAAACAAGAACCAGAACGTTTAGTAAAATTAATTCCTAAGGTGGAAGTGCCTCCGCCACCACCGCCTAAAATAGTACCGGTAGAAACAAAGGTTAAACCGAAACCAAAACCAAAGGTTAAACCGAAACCACAACCAAAAAAAGAACCGATTAAAACGGCTGCTAAACCTAAGAAAGCACCGATCCCACAGAAATCTGCTAAAGAAGTTGCTGCAAGCTCAGGTTTGTTAGCTATGAAAGATGATTTATCAGATATTAAAAAGAGTTCATCATCTGCAGCATTAGGAGAACGATCGCTTAATACTAGTGGTACAACTGGACAAACAACGAAACGCTCACTTGTAACGAAGAACTATGGCAAAGCTAGCGGTGGAATCAACACGGCTAGTTTAAGTACAAACACCGGAGGCAATGGTCTTGGTGGGCGCGCAGCAGGTTCTATTGGTGGTTCCGGTATTGGTGGGGGAGGAACAGGTTCGGGTAGTGGAGATGGTTCCGGTAATGGCGATGGGAGTGGTTATGGTAAAACGCGTGATTTAGAAAAAATTCAAATCATGTTTGATCGCAATAAGAGCGGATTATTTACACTTTATAATCGTGAGTTGCGCAAAGATGCATCTTTACAAGGTAAGGTTGTGCTTAACATTACGATTGCACCATCGGGTAAAGTTACCAGCGCAAGCATAGTTTCCAGCCAATTAGGAAACTCACAACTTGAAGGTAAAATTCTTCAACGTGTGAAACTAATTAACTTTGGAGCAGAAGATGTTCCACCGTTCAATTTCAATTACCCTATTGATTTCTATCCTACTTAAACAAGCACTGCCTTCGTTATTACTGTTGGTTTTGCTTGTTTCTGTTAACGCTACTCAACCCAATTGGGTGTTAAGCGGCACATTCTTAAATGCGGATAATACGCATGCCATGTTTGTTGACGAAAATGGAGATGAATTATTACTAGAGCTTGGTGATGATATCCAAGGCTGTGATCTTGTGGATGTACTACAAGGCTCTGCAAGAATTCAATGCAGTGGTAAAGAATATGTTTTAGAACTTCGCAATAGCGTTGGCGATGTTCTTCTACAAGCTGAATATGAACAATCATTGGCACAAACAAAAACCGTCGTATTGTCCAAAGAAGAAGTAGCCGATTATATAAAAGAGAAACAACGCTTGGTTTCAGAGATTGGCTTTTTGCCATTAGTAGAGGGTCAAGAAGTCGTCGGGTTTACCTTATCTAAGATTGAGCCTGATACCAAAGCTGCTATGTTAGGGCTAAATAATGGTGACATCATCAAAGCAGTAAATGGCGTTCATGCTTCAGAGTCAGAGCAGTTTATACAAACGGTAGAAGGGTTATCGGATGCGCCAGAAGTGACGGTAGAAGTGGATCGTGATGGTCAGTTAATGGCTTATACTTATATATTAGAGTAGAAATTGATAAAAAATCACTGAAATACATATATTTCAGCTAGTTATGTAACTTATCTAATATAAATTCTCCTGCTTAAGCATCTTTACTCCAAACTTATCCAAATACATTCCATATCTAATATATAGGTATGTCTGTGTTGTACGGAATCCCGTATCAACACGGTCTATTGCAGTACAATGTTCATATATATGAGAAAAAAAGTTCCATTTACTGGAGATCCATTATGACGTTACTCGTGTGGTTGTTGGCTTTGGGAGCATTGGCTTTTGGCCTAGCTAGAGCGAAATGGTCATTTGCGGTTTGGACTGCAGTGATCGCAGGCGCATTAGCGGTACTTACTTTAACTGGTTTTTTGAACGGTATTGCAGCATGGATTCTTTGGATACTGTTTATTCCACTTGCTTTGCTCAATGTCACAAATCTTCGTGTTTCGTATCTAAGCAAGCCAATGCTTGGATATGTTAAAAAAGTGCTACCTCCAATGTCGCAAACCGAACGTGATGCGATCGAAGCTGGCACCGCATGGTGGGAAGCGGAATTATTTCGTGGAAACCCTGAGTGGGACCAGCTGCTCAATCATGATGTATCCGAACTTTCTGCTGAAGAACAAGCATTTATAGATGGTCCGGTAGATGAACTATGTAGCATGATTGATGATTGGCAGGTGACAAATGATCTAAACGATCTATCTCCTAAAACATGGAAATTTATTAAAGAGAATAAATTTCTAGGCATGATCATTCCAAAAAAATATGGTGGCTTAGAATTTTCAGCAATTGCGCATTCCACCGTAGTCATGAAAATCTCTACTCGCAGTGGTACGGCAGGGGTGTCCGTAATGGTGCCAAATTCATTAGGACCTGCAGAACTTCTTTTGCATTATGGTACAGAAGAACAAAAAGATTATTACCTTCCGCGTTTGGCAGTGGGCGAAGAAATTCCATGTTTCGCATTAACAGGGCCTAATGCAGGTTCGGATGCGGGCGCAATTCCAGACACAGGAATCGTTTGTAAAGGTAAATATGAAGGCAAAGAAGTTTTAGGTTTACGCTTAAACTGGGAAAAGCGTTACATCACCTTAGGGCCAATCGCGACAGTACTCGGTTTAGCATTTAAAGCGTATGACCCGGATGGTTTGTTAGGCGATAAAGAAGATTTAGGTATCACTTGTGCATTGATCCCAACGACTACTCCTGGCGTTACTATTGGTAATCGACACAATCCGCTAAATTCTGCGTTTATGAATGGCCCAAATTGGGGGAAAGATGTTTTTATTCCAATGGATTGGATTATTGGCGGGCAAGATCAAATTGGTAAAGGTTGGCGTATGTTAGTGGAGTGTCTGTCAGTTGGGCGTGGTATTTCATTGCCCGCGTTGGGAACTGGTGCAGGGAAGTTCGCCAGTTACATGACAGGTGCTTATGCAGCCGTTCGCAAACAATTTAATGTACCTATCGGTAAGTTCGAAGGGGTTGAAGAAGCATTAACTCGAATTGGTGGTTTAACCTATATGATGGAAGCCGCACGCAGATTAACTGCTTCTGCGATTGATCACGGTGAAAAACCTTCAGTCGTTACAGCAATACTGAAATATCACAACACAGAAGGAATGCGGCAAGTGATAAACGATGCAATGGATGTGCATGGTGGGCGAGGCATATGTATCGGCCCAAGTAACTATCTTGCACGTGCGTATCAATCCATTCCAATCAGTATCACAGTTGAAGGCGCAAATATTTTAACCAGAAGTTTAATTATCTTTGGTCAAGGTGCCATGCGTTGTCATCCGTATATCATTGAACTCATTAATGCTTCTGCAGATCCGGATAAAGAACAAGGCTTAAAACAATTTGATGAAGCACTTTTCAAACACATAGGTTATGCAACCTGCAATGGTGCACGATCATTTTTATATGGTTTAACGCGAAGTCGTTTAGCGGAAAGCCCAGTTCAGGGACCAACACGTGGCTACTTCAAACGTTTGGCACGAATGAGTGCAAGTTATGCGTTTGTATCCGATTTTGCCATGCTGTTTTTAGGTGGAGGATTAAAACGAAAAGAAAAACTTTCTGGTCGTTTTGCTGATGCACTCAGTTATATGTATTTAAGTTCTGCAGTATTAAAACGTTTCGAAGATACAGGCCGCCCAGCAGAAGATTTACCTTTTGTAGAGTGGAGTACTAAATATTGTTTATACAATGTGCAAGATGCATTAGATGAAATATTAAGAAACTTCCCATCGGTTATTGTGGGGCAACTTTTACGCTTGATTGTCTTTCCAACAGGAAAAAGCTTGCGTTACCCAAATGATCGTGTAGGACACGAAGTCGCAAAACGATTAATCGTACCATCTGAAACCAGAGATCGATTGACTGAAGGCGTTTACAAAACAACGGATCCAAAGGATCCTATTGGTTGTGTGCAATACGCTTTTCATGCAGTTGCAGCAGCGTATGAAGCAGAAAAGAAACTTAAAAAAGCGCACATCGGTCCTCCCGAGTTAGGTCGGCCTAGTAATTGGTTAGAAGATGCAGTTGAGCAAGGAGTCATCACAAAAGAAGAAGCTAAGCTAGTCGAAGAAGCGCATAAAGCCACTCGCGAAGCCATTATGGTAGATGACTTTCCTCCAAAGAAGGCAGCAGCAAAACGAAAAGCCACTAAAAAAGCAGCTTAAAAAATAAAAAATGTCAGATGCTGAATTAGGGGGTGCCATAAAGCGGCTTGAAAACTTCGAGCCGTTTAAAATGATGCAAGTCAAAATCTTGGAGCTCACCCCAGATTGGCGCACGATTAAATTATTATTACCTCTTTCAGAAGCCGCAACTAACCATCAAGGCACCATGTTTGGTGGTTTTATGGCATCTCTTGCAGATCCAGTTGCAGCGCTTTCATGCGGCAAGTTGTTTCCTGGTTATGCGGCGTGGACACGGAAATTAACCGTAGACTTTTTGCGTGCAGGCACAGGCGATCTCGAATTACATTTTGAATTCCCAGCTAAATTAGAACCAATTATTAAAAAAGAATTAGAAGAAAAACAAAGAAGCACGCCGACATTTACATATGCCTATTATTTAAAAGATGGAACTCTATGTGCTCAAGTCGAATGCACTGTAGCGATTCGTCCACAGGGTTATATGAAGAAATAAATGTTTCAAATATTTGAGGCATTTATTTTAAACTCTTCTAAATTATTCAAAGTTTCAGTTGCCTTTTGCTATAATTTAGTAGTTGGGCGATAAGAGAAATGTTATCTCTACGCAATCTTGAGTGACAAACATATAATAAGGCCAGGGCGTTCTATGAAAAAAATACTCATCAGTTTGGTTGTGATTATTGCAATTATTGCAGTCGGTGCTTATTTCCTTTTAGGTAACTTAGACAATATTGTTAAAGCTGCGATTGTGAAATATGGCTCTGAAGTGACTCAAACCAGTGTTGGAGTGGGTGGCGTAAAAATTGGGTTATCCGATGGTTTAGGTTCTATTTCTAATTTAAGCGTTGCGAACCCTAAAGGGTTTTCAAATAATGATTTGTTTCAAATGGATAACACTAGTGTTCAGCTTAGTTTGGAAAGAACGACGACTGACGTGATTGTAATTGAACAAGTGTTGTTAGATGGTCCGTCGATTATATATGAGTTGAGTAAGAAGGGCAGCAATGTGGATACGATTAAAAAGAATGTTGATGCGTATACTGCTGGTGGTTCGGATAGCGGAGAGAGTAGTGGGCCGAAATTGATTATTGAGAATTTAATTATCAAAAACGGTGAGGTTCAAGTGACTTCTGATATGGTAAAAGGCAAAACGTTATCTACACCGCTTCCTGCAATTCATTTGCGTGATATTGGTAAAGACACTGGGGGCGCAACACCTGCAGAGGTCGCAAAGAAAGTGGTTGCAGTACTTACGAGCCAAATTGGAGCGGCAGCAGGTAAGCTTGATTTGCGTTCGTTAATGGATGAAGAGATGTTGAAGCAGCTTGGGGCTGAAAAATTAAAAGGAGTTGAAGGCAAAACCATGGATAAGCTAAAAGGTATCGGTGGTGATGCGGGTGAAAAACTTAAGAAGTTGTTTTAAAACAAAAATTGAACTTATTATTTTTGTCAGTCTTTTTGCATTTTTAGGCCACATTTGAATGCAATGATGTAAATAAGTTGTTTACGTCATTGCATCTATGAAGCGTCGAAAATTTTTAATTTGTTCATCAATACTCGCTAGTTCTTTCGGGCTTGGTGGGTTTTATTGGGCAAACCGTTGGGAATACATTGTAGTTCACCATAGTGCGGGCAATTATGGTGATATCGAATTTTTACAGAAAGTGCATCGTCAAAGACAAGCAGGTGATCCTATTGATGCGATTCCCTATCACTTTGTAATCGGAAATGGCAATGGTTTAGAGTTGGGGGAAATCGCAAGTGACTGGAGAAATGATTACAAACTTTGGGGCATGCACGTCTCCGCAAACAATATAGAGCGTAACTTTCGTGGATTGGGGATTTGTTTAATTGGTAATTTTGAAACCCACAAAGTACCCGAGCAGCAGTATCAAGCTTTGGTTTTGTTAACGAAATCGTTAATGAAGCAATATGACATTCGTGCTGATCATGTTACGGGACATGGCCATACGAAAGGAGAATCTACGAAATGTCCAGGGAAGTATTTTCCGATGGAGAGGTTTAAGGGGGATATTGTGTAGAACCTACATTAATAGGCTCAAGCATATTTAATAAACTAATTACATTTTAATTTATGGCAAGAAGTGCACGTTCAGTTCACTAAATAAAACTTACCAAGTTAGTTGTTCATTTTCTTTGCTTGTCCAAAGAAAACGAACCAAAAGAAAGGACACCCAAATTTAATTGTCCTAAAGGATTCGCGCGTTTCACAGAACGACTTGGCTGTCGGCATGATTCGCATCCATGCTCAACACGCCTCAAATGAACATCCTTGTTCATTTGTCAGCCGTCTTGTCTGTTCACTTACAAAGCAAATAATGGGTTTAATTTAAGAAGGTCTTCCTAGACTCTCTAGAAGAAATTTGGGTTCAAAAAGCTTTTATATTTTGGTGCTTAGAATTTTGCTTGGAGGGATCAAGATTTGGGTCAATTAGCCTAGCAATAAGCCCATTTATCATTATTTTAGTGGGTCTTTTTGCTCATATTTATACAATTTAATCAATTATTTAGGATTAATTGTTATGAGTGAAATGTCCACTTATACGGTAATTAGTACCGGTCAGCTTCAAGAGGATTTTGGCCTCGAAGAGGTTAAAAATAGCTTCGCAAAATTGTTTAAAACCACTCCTGAAAAGGCGAGTGCTTATGTTGGCGTGAAAAAGATTTTAAAGAAAAATCTTGATCATTCAAAAGCGCATAAATTGAAAGCACGCCTTGAACAGATCGGTATGGTGGTTGCACTGAAAGAAAATAAGCAAGCAACTTCTGCAGATGCAATGTCTTTATCGGTTGAAGACAAAGCACCCACTAAAGAAGATACGACGATGACGTGTCCTAAATGTAATTTACGTCAAGAGAAGGCAGAGCAGTGTTCGGGTTGTGGCGTATATGTGGAAAAATTACTAGCACCTTCTGCAACGGATACGGTAATTGGGCAATCCACTATAATGAAAGCACCTCCAATTGAAGATCCGTCAAATGCTACGGGCATTACGACGGCCCCCACCATGCAAACTTCAAGTGGTGCTAAGGGAATTAATCTTGTAGGTATTGCCGCTGCAGCAGGTGTTGCTGTAGTAGGTGCGTTGTTATGGAAATATATTACCGTTTGGTTTGGTTATGAGTTTGCGATTATTGCAATTGGCATTGGCGCAGGTGTGGGCATTGCTGCAGTGATGTTTGAATCGGAAGGTGTTGCTACTGGAATAATTTGTGCAATTTTTACTTTGCTTTCTATTTTTGGTGGCAAATATATGGCGATGTCTTATTTGCAAGAAACTTGGTCGCAAGATATAACAGCGGCCATAGAAGGTGAAGAAGATATTTATAGAGATTATTATCAGCAAGACTTAAAAGCTGCTGAAGCCTTTGGTGATGGAATTGAAGACAAAAAAGAGCTTGTTGCATTCCTTAAAGAGCATGGCTATGAAGAATATTATGATGTTGACAATATTTCTGAAGCTGAAATCGCAGACTTTAACGAATATGTGGTTCCGCATTTAAAAAGAATTTCTGAAACGACCCCGAGTTTTGAAGAATGGTTGCAGGGTAGTTTCCAAGAGAATGTTGAAGATCTCTCTACTTCTTCATTAGTGTTTTTAGATTTTGGTTTAATGGGAATCTTGTTTCTACTTTTAGGTGTGGGCACTGCATTTAAGATGGGAATGGGTGAAGGATAAAATTATGAGTACAGCAGAATTTGATAAATTTGATCTTGAAGGTTTGTCGCTTGAGGACATAGAACCTGCCAAACCAGTAGAGGTGGAACAGAAAGTGCCACAAGATTTGCCGCAAGAGATTGAGGAAATTCAGGTAAAACCTGTTGAACAGGAACCAGTAAAGAAAGCAGCTGAGCCTATGCCGCAGGCACAAAATACACAGAATGCAGAAAGTGCTGATGTGCCAGAAGGCAAAATGGTTTGTCCTAAATGTGAGCTTTTGCAAGATAAAGCTGAGCAGTGTTCGGGTTGTGGTGTATATGTTGCTAAAGCCCAAGCACAAGTAGGTCAATCTAAAATTCAAATTACCTCAACAAAATTCTAGTTCCAATATTCAAGAATAATTAACGTAAGGATTTTAAGAGCACGTAAACGGCTCCTGTCCCTCCATCATTAGGTCTTGCAGAACAAAAGGCAAGTATTTCACTGCGTTGTTGAAGCCACTTGTTTACCAGAGGTTTAATTTTTGGTCCCTGGTTGTTTGAGCCATAGCCTTTGCCGTGAATAATGCGCACACACCTAATATTATCTTCTCTAACGGTTTGAATAAATTTAGCCAGTGCAACTTGAGCTTCTACTTGAGTGTGGCCGTGTAAATCTAATTCTGCACCGATATTGTATTGGCCTTTTTTAAGTTTTTTGAAAATACTTTTTTGAATTCCTGAGCGGCAAAATGAAAGACTGTCGCCAGGCTGCAAATCTTCAACGTCTAGGCTGACTTCCAATGACTCTTCTAATACACGTTGCTTGTCTTTAAGCGTTTCATTAGGCGTGGGCTTTAGTTTTGGGGTTTGATGGGCAGCACGATTATGGTGTTCAGCATTCAGTGGCTTAACATCATCCAATAGATCCGCAAAACGCATATCTTCATCTATATTCGAATTGTCTTTTGTGTCTTTATCCTGAGACATTAGTAACTACCACTTTAGTCCTTGAATTTGTTACTATTTTCATCGTAGACAGAAATCTATCTACCACTCATAATAATTTTACCTAATTTCTACAATACGCATGCACCTATTATTAAGTAATGACGATGGCATTCATGCCAGCGGTTTGAAGCTATTGGCTGAGGCACTTGCCCCGCTAGGCAAAATTTCTGTGGTTGCGCCGAATCGTAATCGTAGTGCTGCGAGTAATTCTTTGACCTTGGAGCGGCCCATTCGTGCCCAAAAAGTTGCGGAAAATTGGTATAGCGTTGATGGCACTCCTACAGATTGCGTGCACCTAGCCATTACTGGCCTGTTAAAAGATGAGCCAGATATTGTCGTTTCGGGTATTAATACAGGCGCTAATTTGGGTGATGACGTGATTTACTCGGGGACCGTAGCGGCTGCAATTGAAGGTCGTTTTTTGGGGTTGCCTGCCGTGGCCGTTTCACTGACCTCTTTTCAGCCCATGTTCATGCAAGATGCTGCAGAAGTTACACATGGGTTGGTTTCAAATTTAACCAAAACAACTTTACCCAATGATGTAATTATTAATATTAATATTCCTGATGTTGCTAAAGAAGAGCTAAAGGGTGTGCAAACCACACGCTTAGGAAACCGACACAAAGCCGAGCCGGTAATTGAAGCGCAAGATCCACGCGGTAAACCTATTTATTGGGTAGGTGCTGCAGGGCCCGAGCAAGATGCAGGAATTGGTACAGATTTTTATGCGGTGAATAACAATTATATTTCAGTTTCACCAATGCATCTTGATTTGACGCATTACAAAGCTATGGAAGATGTTGAAAAATGGATATCAAATTGTGAACTCTAATAATCATGCTGGCATAGGAATGACTTCTCAGCGGACGCGAGATCGTTTGGTTACGCGTTTAGAAGAGAAAGGGATTAGCAATATACACGTTTTGGAAGCCATGCGTATGACCCCTAGGCATTTATTTGTTGACGAAGCTTTGGCTTCGCGAGCTTATGAAGACACCGCATTACCGATTGGACATAAGCAAACTATTTCGCAACCGTATGTGGTAGCACGCATGACTGAAGCTATTTTAAAAGATGGAATACCAGAAAAAGTTTTAGAAATTGGAACCGGTTCAGGATATCAAGCGGCTATTCTTGCTGCCATTGTTAAAGAAGTTTATACCGTTGAAAGAATTGAACCATTATATCAACAAGCACGCCGTCGTGCGATGCAACTTGGTTTAAGAAATATTCGCTTTAAACTTTCTGATGGTACATGGGGTTGGGAAAGCTATGCACCTTATGATGCGATTGTAGTAACAGCTGCGCCAAAAGAAGTTCCTGAGGCATTAATAGAGCAGCTGGGTGAAAATGGTAGATTAGTTATTCCAGTAGGTAAGACTTCTGAAATTCAAGATTTATTACTGTTGCATAAAACGCCTGAAGGAATTCGTAAAGAACATCTTGATGCGGTAAGTTTTGTGCCACTTATTCAGGGTGGTGTATGAGTACTAATATGTCGTTATGAAAATATTTAGTTGGTTGTATGAAAAAGTAATGGGGTGGTCAAGACATCCACATGCGAGTTATTACTTGGGGGCATTGAGTTTTGCGGAATCTTCTTTTTTCCCCATTCCTCCTGATGTCATGCTGGCACCGATGTCAGTGGCGAGTCCAAATAAAGCGTGGGGGTTTGCGCTATTAACGACGGTTACATCCGTTTTAGGCGGTATATTTGGTTATTTTATTGGCGCCTTTGCATTTGAGTATATTGAGCCTTGGATACAGTCATCCGCTTATTTGCCTAAATTTGAAACGGCGAAAGCTTGGTTCGCAGAGTGGGGCGTGTGGATCGTGTTTGTTGCAGGTTTTTCACCTATTCCTTATAAATTATTCACAGTAACCGCAGGTTTGCTATCACTGGCTCTGATTCCTTTCATTATTGCTTCTTTTATTGGTCGTGGTTCGCGATTCTTCCTGGTTGCAGGCTTACTTAAAATTGCTGGTCCTAAGATTGAACCAATGGTAAAAAAATATGTGGAATGGATTGGCTGGATTACGGTCTTATTACTTATCTTAGCTATCGTTTATTTTAAATATTTGCATTAATGCCTAGCTTAATAAGAAAAGTAATCTTTTGTTTGCTTTTATTGTCGGTTATTTCATGTGTATCGAATCGTAATAGTCAGGTTTATTATGATTATGATCACGGATATCACACTGTACTTAAAGGTGAAACGCTGTATTCCATCGCTTTTAGACATGGTGTCGATTACAAAAGGTTAGCAAGATGGAACGGTATACGTTCGCCTTATACGATTTATGCGGGCCAAAGGCTCAGGTTGACTCGTTCGCAAGTTACTTCTAAAACCTATGCTGTAAAAAAGAAAAGCACACCTACAAATGATACGAGTACAAAGAAAAAAACTACTAGCACCGTTTCAACAAAACCTAAAGTTAGTAGACCTGAAAAGTTAATTAAGCATGAATGGAATTGGCCAACTAAAGGTAAAGTGATTCGCACTTATTCGTCTCGATTAGGAGGCAACAAGGGAATTGATATAGCGGGTAAAGTTGGTCAACCTGTTTTGGCAGCTTCGTCAGGAAAAGTAGTATACAGCGGTAATGGATTAACAGGCTATGGTAATTTAATTATTGTTAAACATAGCGAACAATTTTTAAGTGCGTATGCGCATAATAAAAGACTGTTTGTAAAAGAAGGTGGCGAAGTAAAACGCGGTGAAAAAATTGCCGAACTGGGTAAGTCAGGAACCAATGAGGCGAAGTTGCATTTTGAAATTCGATATAAAGGTAAGCCCGTGGATCCTCTAAAATATTTACCTAAACTTTGAAGCATTAAAATTAAATCAAAGCTTCTTTTATGATTTAGGGAGAATTACGGCTGCAGTAGCTTTTCTACCTTCCGCAATTAAAATTCCATAGGTTCTGCATGCCGCGCTGGTATTCATCGTTTCTAATCCGATTTGATGTTGCGCAAATAATGCAATGATTTTTGGATCCGGAAGTGCTAAATGCTCACCTGTTCCAATGATGGCAATTTCGGGTTGTTGATGAAGAATTGTAGCTGAGGCGGTTTCATCTAATTGGCTTATATGTGTGACTTCCCATGGCGAAATTAATGACTCTGGGCTGATTATCAGGCTTTGATAGTGGGGTTCATTATTGATCATCACACAATCGGATCGATAGCCTGTGATAGTGTATTTAGCGTCAGCGAAATCTTGAGTGATATCCATCTTTGATGAGTTAGGGTGGTAATTGTTTATCTATACAATGGGTTGGGCACAAGTTGGTTAATCGCGTATTATACTCAGCGCTTACAGGATAGATGAATCAGATGGAAGATTTCCCCAGAATATCACGGCTTCCCCCGTACGTATTTAATATCGTAAATGAACTGAAAGCCAACGCGCGAGCGCGAGGTGAGGACATTGTCGATTTCGGTATGGGAAATCCTGATAAGCCTGCACCGAAACATATTACGGATAAATTAGTGGAAGCTGCACAGCGTGAAAACACGCATCGATATTCGTTGTCTCGCGGGATACCACGACTGCGCAAAGCGGTAGCGGATTGGTATCAACGAAAGTTCAATGTTGAAATTGATCCCGAAAAAGAAGCCATTGTTACCATTGGATCAAAAGAAGGTTTGGCGCATTTAACTTTGGCGACTTTAGGGCCGGGTGATGCGGTATTGGTGCCTAATCCAGCCTATCCGATTCACCCCTATGGTTGTGTGATTGCGGGTGCTGACATTATATATGTACCCCTCACTGAGGATTCTGATTTCTTTTCAGAGCTGGAGAAGGCGATCGAAGATTCTTGGCCTAAGCCAAAAATGCTGATTGTAAATTTTCCAGGTAACCCGACGACACAATGTGTAGATCTTGCTTTTTTAGAACGTTTGGTTGCGATCGCGAAACAGCACCAAATGTGGTTGGTGCATGATATAGCATACGGAGAGATTACCTTTGATGGCTATGAGGCACCTTCAATTCTTCAAGTGGATGGAGCAAAAGATATCGCTGTAGAATTTTACTCCTTATCGAAAACTTACAACATGCCAGGCTGGCGAGTGGGTTTTATGTGTGGCAATCCGATCTTAGTCGAGGCACTATCACGCATTAAATCCTATTTGGATTACGGTATGTTCACTCCTATCCAAGTGGCCGCTATAGAGGCGTTAAACAGTCCACAAGAAGTCATTGATGAAGTGCGCGATGTATATAGAAGAAGACGGGATGTGTTGTGTGAAGGATTGTGCAATGCAAGTTGGCAAATAGAGAAGCCGAAAGCCACAATGTTTGTTTGGGCAAAGATTCCAGATGAGTATGCGCATTTAGGCTCTTTAGAGTTTTCTAAGAAGTTGTTAGAAGAAGCAAAAGTTGCGGTTTCTCCTGGAGTAGGATTTGGTAAGTATGGCGACACACATGTGCGTTTTAGTTTGATTGAAAACGAGCATCGAACTAGACAGGCCGTGCGGAGTATTAAAAAGATGCTAAGGAAACATTAAAGAAACACTGATTTATTCTGATATTTCATTAAAAATGATCTCAATGTCGCTCATGTATAAATCAATACATGTCATTCACCTCGACATTTTTTTGCCTAATATCAGTCATTACGTTTATGAATATATGCTTTCTTGAGAAATTGTTTAGGTGTTAATAGGTAAAATTTAAAGATGTCTGCGTTAGAGCCTGTAAAAGTAGGAGTATTAGGTTTAGGTACTGTGGGTTGCGGTACTGCAAATATTTTATCGCGTAATGCAGATGAAATTGCGCGCCGAGCAGGCCGAGGTATAGAAATTACAATTGCCAGTATGCGTGATACTAAAAAACCACGCGCATGTGATACTTCGTCGATAACCTTAACCGAAGATTCTAATAAAGTAGTAACGGATCCTAATGTTGAAATAGTGCTTGAGTTGATCGGCGGTACAGATGAAGCGAAAGATTTAGTGCTTAAAGCTATCGATCATGGTAAACATGTTGTCACGGCAAACAAAGCGTTGATTGCCTTGCATGGCAATGAAATCTTCCAACGCGCACAAGATAAAGGTGTAACGATTGCATTTGAAGCTGCAGTAGCTGGTGGGATTCCCATTATTAAAGCGATCCGCGAAGGATTGTCGGGAAATGCGATTCAATGGTTGGCAGGCATTATTAATGGTACGGGTAATTTCATTCTTACTGAAATGCGAGACAAAGGTCGCGACTTTGATGATGTATTAAAAGAAGCGCAGCAATTAGGTTATGCAGAAGCGGATCCAACTTTTGACGTAGAAGGGATTGATGCTGCACACAAGTTAACTATCCTCGCTTCCATTGCTTTTGGTGTACCGCTTCAGTTTGAAAAAGTTTATACAGAAGGTATCACCGAGATTACTCGTGAAGATGTAGCATATGCTGCAGAACTGGGTTATCGCATCAAGCATTTAGGGATTGCTAAGCGTACTATTAATGGCTTAGAGATGCGTGTGCACTCAACACTTATTCCACACAGAAGGCTTATCGCTAATGTTGATGGCGTGATGAATGCAATAGTGATAAAAGCAGATGCGCTGGGGCCAAGTTTGTATTACGGAGCTGGAGCAGGTGCAGAACCCACAGGTTCTGCAGTGGTTGCGGATTTAGTAGATGTTGTGCGGGCATTAACCTCTGACCCCGAAAATCGTGTGCCCCATTTGGCATTTCAACCTGGTGCGTTGTCCGATATACCTATTTTATCTATGGATGATGTATCGACCGCATACTATTTGCGTATTCACGTACAGGATAGGCCCGGCGTATTGGCAGATGTAACCCAAATTTTCGCTGACCATGCTATTAGCATAGAAGCTATTATCCAAAAAGAACCGCAAGCCAATATTACAAGTGTGCCAATTGTTATTCTCACTCACGAAGTAAGAGAACAAGATATGAACCAAGCGATTGCTGAAGTTGAAAAGCTTGAAGCGGTAACGGATAAAATTATGCGCATCCGACTGGAAACGTTGTCGTGATAGATTAGCGTATTCTTTGTATTTAAATATAAGTCATTAAATTTATGAAACCTAAACACTATACCGGTCTAATCGACCGATACCGCTCGGTATTACCATTGGCTCCTGATTGTAGAGTTATTAGCTTATGTGAAGGGGATACACCTTTAATCGAATGTCACAATATTCAACAAGCCAATGAAAGAAATATAAAATTATTTCTTAAATTTGAAGGGTTAAATCCTACCGGCTCATTTAAAGATCGTGGGATGACGGTCGCTGTAACTCAAGCGGTTTCTGAGGGTAGTCAAGCAATTATTTGTGCTTCAACAGGAAATACTTCAGCGTCAGCAGCAGCGTATGCGGCACGTGCAGGGATAAAAGCTTTTGTACTTATACCAGATGGCAAAATTGCCATGGGTAAACTCGCGCAAGCGATGATGCATGGTGCAACCATTTTACAGATTCGCGGCAACTTCGACGATGGAATGCGCTTAGTCAAAGAAGTTGCCAGTGAAGCCCCAGTTAATATCGTAAATTCAATTAATCCATATCGCTTACAAGGGCAGAAGACTGCATCGTACGAAATAGTTGAAGCATTAGGGCGTGCACCAGATTTTCATTGTATACCTGTAGGAAATGCTGGAAATATTTCTGCGCATTGGACAGGTTATTCAGAACTTGCGGCAACTTCAGGCAAAGAGGTTACAAAGGCGTGTGGGTTTTGTAATGGTGATTGTCAGTTTGTAAACGAGCCTGTTATAGCTCTACGACCAAAAATGTTGGGTTATCAAGCGGCTGGCGCAGCACCCTTTATTAAAGGCGTGATGATTGATGAGCCGGATACAGTTGCTACTGCGATTCGTATTGGTCATCCTCAAAGTTGGGATTATGCACATGCTGCAGTGAATGAGTCTGGTGGTTGGTTTAATTCTTTTGCAGACGGAGAAATTTTAGCTACACAGAAATTACTGGCTTCTGCTGAAGGTGTTTTTTGTGAACCAGCTTCTGCAACTTCTATGACAGGAGCTTTGCATGATATTGAAGCGGGTAACATTCCAGAAGGCAGTACAGTAGTTTGTACTCTAACTGGTCATGGTCTGAAAGATCCTGATATCGCAATTAAGCAGAGTAATACTGAAATGCTTACCATTGATGCAGAACTGGATTCTGTCAAGCGTGCAATATTAGATAATATATAGTTTTCTTTTTAAGTGTTGGGAGCCCTGTGTGATTAAAAAATTATTAATCAAAAAATATTGGCAATTTTTCATTCTTGCCATATTTCTGCCTATATTAAGTACTACTGCGTCTGCAGAAGCAATTCAAAAGCCTTTCTTATGGGAAATTAAAGGCGATAGGGCAACTTCTTATTTGTTTGGCACGATCCACTTACCTGACGAACGAGTGACGACATTACATCCCAGTGTGGAAGAAGCTTTTAAAGCTAGCGAGTATGTTTATACAGAAATTCCATTAGATACTAGCGATTTGCTCTCACAAACAAATTATTTAATGTTAAGTGGGGACCAAACATTGGCTGACATTGTAGAGACTGATTTGTTAGAGCGGATAAATAATATTGTTAAAGAAATAAATCCAATTCTAACTATTGACCCGTTCATAAAATTTAAAGCGTGGGCATTGGCAACGAGTTTGCCATTGTTAGAACAACAATTGATGAACCCAGGAATATTGCCACTCGATGCGCAGTTATATCAACGTGCAGGCAATGAAGGTAAAGGCACTGGTGGACTAGAGACCATGCAAGAGCAGCTCAGTTATTTTGATAATTTAACACGAGATGAAGAACTTAAAATGTTGCGTGATACTGTTGAATTTATGGAGCAAGCCGGTACACAAGAAAAAAATATTGCAGAAGAATTTATTCAATACTACATGCAGGGCGACGTAGATGCATTTGGCGATTTAATGGTGAAATATGTGAAAGAAGATGAATTTTCAAAAGATTTTATGAAGAAAATTTTACATGACCGTAACATTATTATGGCAGATCGCATTCAAGCAAAACTAAAGAAAAACCCTTCACGAAGTTACTTTTTTGCGATAGGTGCAGGACACTTTTGGGGATCAACAGGTATACAAAACCTTCTTATAGAAAAAGAACTTAAAATAAATCGAGTTAAATAAATACTTAAATCATCCATTCTGCCGGATTTAACGAATCATCTTGTTCCCATCTAAAGTTTTCAGGTGTAGACTTGCAAAGAGGAGACATTGATTCAATATATTTTAATCTGCTGATGGATTCAGCTCCAAGACTTGCTAAATGCGCGGAGGGTAATTGGCAATCTAATAATGGAAACCCCCAGTGATGCATGTGCATGGCTAAATAAGCGAGGGCTACTTTAGAGGCGTTGGTTTGAAAGCTGAACATCGATTCTCCGTAAAACATTTTGCCAATCATCACGCCATAAATACCTCCAATCAAGCGTTCTTGTTGATCCCATAATTCAATTGAGTGTGCATGCCCTACTTGATATAAATGGCAATAGGCCTCTGTCATTTCGTTAGTGATCCAAGTGCCGCGTGCATAACTTCTAGGTGCAGCACATGCCATCACTGTTTTTTTAAAATCACCATCAAAGGTGACTGTCCAATTATGTTTACGCAGCGTTCTTCTAAGACTAGAGGATATTTTAAAATTTTTGGTAAATAACACTCCACGCGGGTTAGGGGACCACCATAAAATAGGCTGCCCGTCTTCATACCAAGGAAAAATGCCATTGCGATAAGCGTTTAATAATCTGGTTTCACTAAGGTCTCCGCCTGCGGCTAGCAAGCCTTCAGGGTTAATCAGCGCACTTTCAATGTCTGGGAAAGTAGCAGTTGGGTCACTTGGGTCTAACCAGGTAATATCCATATAGGTGTGCGAATACTCTTTTATAATTAAGATCGGTATGGTGAGAGTTTCATTAGCTCATCATAATCCTGCTGCATGTAATGTTGCTCGCGCTGACAAAAATCTCGAATTGATGGTTCAAAACGTACATCATGAATAGCATGCGAAGACCATGTTTTTTTAGGTAAAAAACCACGACTGATTTTATGTTCGCCCTGAGCCCCCGGCTCAAAAACTTGTAGTTTATTTTCAATTGCGTGTTCAATACCTTGGTAATAACAAGCCTCAAAATGCAAACTATGAAAAGATTGACTGCAGCCCCAGAAACGTCCGTATAGTTTTTTTGTACTGCAAAAGTTAATCGCACATGCAATGAGTTGGTTTTTGCTATAAGCGAGCACCAACATTATTTGTTCACCTAAAGTCTGTCCAACTTCTATAAAGAACTCCAAACTTAACGTAGGTATGCCGCTTTTTCGATAAAATGTGCTTTCATAAAAAGCATGGATTTGTTGCCATTGCGATTCATTTAATTCTTTTCCATACAAACGTTTTATTTCGATATTTTGTTCGTATACATATCTACGTTCTTGCTTAACTTTTTTTCGTTTTCTAGATACAAAGCTTTCTAAAAATTGATCAAAAGATTCATAGTTATGATTATTCCAATGAAATTGATAGCCCATGCGAAATATTAAATTTTGATTTTCAAAGTAATCGCACTCTTCTGGTTGATTAAATAACCAATGACAGCCAGACATTTTAAGTTTTTGAGATTCTTCAATAGTTTTTGAGATCATCGCATCAGCAAGACTGGATTTTTGCTGTTGTGGCAATAATGAAGAGAATAATAAGCGTTTTCCTGTTACAGGTGTATAAGGAATAGAAGAGATGATCTTAGGGTAATAATTTAATCCTGTTTGTTCATAGGCAGATGCCCAAGACCAATCAAATACGAACTCACCATAAGAGTTTGTTTTAATATAAAGAGGAGTGGCTGCAACTAATTTATTTTGGCTGTTGCGTGCAATTAAGTGATGAGGGTACCAGCCATATTGTTTGCCTAAACAGTCGTTTTTCTCAAGCGCGGATAAAAACTCATAGCATAAAAATGGGTCGTTATCTTCAATGAGTGCATTCCAATCTTTTAGCTCTATATTTTTAAGAGAGCTTATAAAACTAAATGAAAAGTCTGTTGCAGACGAGGCTGAACAAGTATTTTCAGTTGACAACAGAGGCCAATACCTAGTTATTCGTTATTGTTCAAATGATCAAGGTATTTTTCTGCATCCAATGCTGCCATACATCCTGAGCCAGCAGAAGTTACAGCCTGCCTATAGACATGATCCATCACATCTCCTGCTGCGAAAATACCAGGGATACTGGTTGCCGTTGCATCTCCATGTGTGCCACTATTTACTTTAATATAGCCACCATTCATTTCAAGTTGCCCATCAAAGATTTTCGTGTTGGGAGTATGACCAATCGCGATAAATACACCGCTTAAATCGATTTCTTCTGTACTATCATCTTGAGTGTTTTTAATACGCACACCTGTAACTCCGCTATCGTCACCTAACACTTCATCAAGAGTATGGTTCCATTTGATAGTAATGTTGCCATTCTTTTCTTTTTCAAAAAGTTTGTCTTGAAGAATTTTTTCACTACGCAGTGAATCACGTCTGTGAATCAAAACTACCTCACTGGCAAGATTTGATAGATACAAAGCTTCTTCTGTTGCAGTATTGCCTCCACCTATTACAGCAACTTTTTTACCTTTATAGAAAAAACCATCACAAGTAGCACATGCCGATACGCCACGACCCTTAAATTCTTCTTCTGAAGGTAGGCCGAGATATTGCGCTGAGGCACCTGTGGCAATAATTAAAGCATCGGTAGTATAGGTTCCAGAATCGCCATGTAATACAAAAGGGCGCTTATCAAGTTCAGCGGTGTGGATATGATCAAAGATGACTTCAGTGTCATAGCGTTCTACATGCTTGAGCATTCTGTCCATTAATTCAGGGCCTTGTAATCCTTCAACATCACCAGGCCAATTATCCACATCCGTCGTTGTTGTGAGCTGTCCACCTTGCTCTAACCCAGTAATAATCACTGGGTCCAAATTTGCACGTGCAGCATATACACCTGCAGTGTATCCAGCAGGACCTGATCCAAGTATTAAGAGTTTTATGTGTCGCGAATCAGCCATAGTTCTTTCCTTTAATGATTTCTTAATGCTCCGGTGGATAGTAGACCATCCAGTTCAGTGGTGAATAGACCGTATAACTGAATGATATATTGCAGCAGATAATAGCTGGCTTGAGAGAATTGACGATAGTAATAAATGGGTGTGAATACTAGAAAAATCAAGCCTTACAGGGAGTGGAGTAAGTATAGGTTGCTATGAGTTATAATGTTATAATTATAAGATACATTAAAGTGCATAGATAAACGTATGGTTTTCCATACGTAAATAAGCACTACAATAACAAGACCTACCAAAGTCTGGCCCCAGACAAATTTTTGCAATGTTGATCAAATATGTAGACTATTGCAAGTTAAATTTATACTATTCAATTAGTTATAGTATATTTTTAATAATTATTTTAATCTTGTGAAGAAGACGTTAGGAATCATAAATTGAGACAGGCAACGCTTAAAAAAACAGCAGCTAGAAGAAGAAAAACTTCTTCTCCGCCACATAACTTAACCTTGCTAAGGGGCTTGCGAGAAAGCGCATTAGTGGTTTTAGTAGCCCTTGGTGCCTATTTAATGGTGGCTTTACTCAGTTATGATCCGGCCGATCCAGGTTGGACTCATACTGGTACCAACCATTTAATCAGTAATATGGGCGGCACGGTAGGTGCTTATTTTGCCGATTTGTTTTTTTTCTTATTCGGTTATCTTGCCTATCTTGCGCCACTCATGGTGGCCTACAGCGGCTGGTTGATCTATGAAGGAAAGCTCGAAAATGGCCAAATCGATTATCGTACCTTGGGAGTTCGTTGGGCGGGTTTCTTGCTAACGCTAGGTGCAGGTTGTGGTTTAGCTACTTTACATTTTCAATCCGGATTCATGCCAAGTTTTGCGGGTGGTGTTTTTGGTGATCTTACAGGCAACGGGTTTGTATCTGTTTTTAGTTTTGTGGGTGCGACGCTATTGTTGCTTGCGTTATTTTTTGCTGGCATCACCATATTTTCTGGATTTTCATGGTTATGGTTACTTGATTTTACTGGTAAACACACCATTAGATTTAGTTCATGGGCGTGGCAATACATAAACGAGTTGCGTGAAGAATATGCCAGTAAAAAAGCCAAGGTAGAGCGTGCTGAAATTGTTAAAGAAACAAAAGTTAAAATACAAAAGCGTGCGAAACCAAGAATTGAACCGACAATAAAAGAAATTGAATTGAGTGACCGCAAAGAGCGTGAGTCACAAATTCCACTGTTTAATGCTGCATCGGCAACCGATCTGCCTCCAGTTTCCATGCTTGATAAAGTGATTGATACTTCTAAAGGTTATTCTAACGATGCCTTAGAGGCCATATCAAGACAAGTTGAGCTTAAGCTACTTGATTTTAATATTGAAGCAGAGGTTGTCGAAGTTCATCCGGGTCCGGTGATTACAAGATTTGCGATACAACTCGCCCCAGGTATTAAGGTGAGTAAAGTGACAAACTTAGCTAAGGATTTAGCACGTGCGCTTTCTGTTTCCAGTGTGCGAATCGTAGAGGTGATTCCTGGAAAGTCTTATGTTGGTCTTGAAATTCCAAACGAGCATCGTGAACTCGTAGTGTTAAATGATGTGATTGAGTCCGAAACGTACGATGAAGAAGTGTCGCCTTTAACACTTGGTTTAGGTAAAGATATCAGTGGGCGTCCAGTGGTTGCGGACTTAGCTAAAATGCCGCATTTGCTTGTTGCTGGTACAACAGGTTCAGGTAAATCTGTGGCACTTAATGCGATGTTGTTAAGTATTTTATACAAAGCAACCCCGCAACAAGTCCGTATGATCTTAATTGATCCAAAAATGCTTGAACTAGCCGTATACGAAGGCATTCCACATCTGCTTTCACCCGTCGTAACCGATATGAAAGAAGCTTCAAATGCTTTGCGTTGGTGTGTAGCTGAAATGGAACGTCGTTATCATTTAATGTCTGCGCTCGGTGTACGCAGTATGGCGGGTTATAACAGCAAAGTACAAAAAGCTATAGATGAAGGTGAGCCTATACTTGACCCGCTATTTAAAAATGATCAAGTTGAAGCTTTAGAACCTGGACAAGCTGAAGAACTCACACAATTACCAAATATTGTCATCATTATTGATGAGCTAGCTGACATGATGATGGTGGTGGGTAAAAAAGTTGAAGAACTAATTGCGCGCATTGCGCAAAAAGCGCGTGCGGCAGGTATCCATTTAATTTTAGCCACGCAACGTCCGTCAGTTGATGTAATTACTGGACTAATTAAAGCTAATATTCCTACTCGAATTGCGTTCCAAGTTTCTTCCAAAGTTGATTCGCGCACCATTTTAGATCAAATGGGTGCAGAGCAGCTCTTAGGACATGGTGATATGTTGTATTTACCTGGTGGTACTTCCATACCTGAGCGTGTACATGGTGCATTTGTGTCAGATGAAGAAGTTCATAAAGTAGTTGCATTCTTGAAAGAGAAAGGTGAACCGGCTTATCTAGAAGAGGTCACGCAAGATCCAATTAACGGTGGTGATGCCATACCTGGCTTGGAGCCATTGGATGCAGGGGGTAGAGATGATGATATGGATCCACTTTATGATGAGGCTGTAGCGATTGTGACCGAAACACGTAAAGCTTCTATTTCATATGTACAACGCAGATTAAAAGTCGGATATAACCGCGCTGCACGAATGATCGAAGAAATGGAAGCCAGTGGCGTTGTAAGTGGCGTGCAAGCAAATGGTACAAGGGAAGTAATCGCCCCTCCACCTGTTCCAGTCTAGAAACTTTGATTTAACCTAATACTTAGTTAAAAAATGTACTTATGTACATGGAAGTACTGCATGCCAGTTTTGCAGGAGCAAAAACCTGGCCTGGAATAAATCAATGCTTCTTTTTTACTTAATTAATGAATTTTAGTGTCTAGTATTAGTCTAACTGGCATAATCCAATGAATTGGAATATGGAGTGCTGAATGTTACGTTCCGTTAAAGTATTGTCTTATTTAATCTTATTAACCTTGTCGCTACCTGTTTTTAGTAGCGGAGCGATTCAACGTTTGGATGAATTTTTTTCAGAGGTAGACTCATTTGAAGGTCAATTTATACAAACTGTTTTTGATGAAAATAATGAAGTCATGCAGGAATCTAGTGGTGATGTAGCGTTGCATAAACCTGGTCGATTTCGATGGCAATACACACAACCCTATCCACAACTGATTTTGGCAGATGGTGAATATTTATGGTTGTACGATGAAGAGTTGATGCAAGCGAGTGCTAAACCAATTGATACAGCGCTTGGCAACGCGCCTATTATGCTACTCACAAATGTGCGACCCCTTAAAGAAGATTTTGAAGTGGCAGAAGCGGGTAATAGAGAAAACCTTGAATGGATAGAGCTAACTCCATTGGTGCAAGATACAGAGTTTCATAAAATTCAAATTGGGCTTAATCAAGAAGGTGTGAAGAAAATGGAATTACACGACCATTTTTCACAGAAAACCGTAATTGAATTTGTAAATTTACAGACTAATGTTGCTTTTCCGCCAGAACGATTTAAATTTGTTGCGGCAGAAGGAGTAGATGTTGTTGGCTATCCTGATTCTGAGTAGCTTAAAGCCCTGGTCATTGTAGACAAAAATATAAGATAATCTCCTAGAACTTTATTCTAGGATTCAATCATTTCTAACTCGGTACTAAATTCTCCCGACTTATTTGACCAAGCCGATAATAGTTATCGTCCGCTTGCAGACAGAATGCGTCCTAAAACCTTAGATGCATTTGTGGGTCAAAATCATCTTCTTGCGAAAGATAAACCACTAAGGGTTGCAATCGAGCAAGGCAAGCTACATTCGATGATTTTCTGGGGTCCTCCTGGAACAGGTAAAACCACTTTAGCGCGAATTATTTCTAACACTTCGGATGCGCAGTTTATTCCAATTTCAGCTGTATTGTCGGGTGTAAAAGAAATTCGTCAAGCGATAGAACAAGCGAAAGCCTATAACCAAGGACGCAGTGCTAGGACAGTTCTATTTGTTGATGAAGTGCATCGTTTTAATAAATCACAACAGGATGCGTTTTTGCCACATATTGAAGATGGCACAATTTATTTTATTGGAGCTACAACTGAAAACCCTTCTTTTGAACTCAATAACGCACTTTTATCTCGAGCACGGACGTATATCTTAAAACGTTTGACGGATAAAGATATCCAACAATGCATCCAGCTAGCATTACAAGATGACAAGCAAGGTCTAGCGAAACATATAAAGGGAATAGAAGATGATGCTCTAGAAGTATTAGCGATGTCTGCTGATGGTGATGCGCGAAGAGCACTTAATTTTTTGGAGATTGCCGTTGATTTAATTGATAGTGACACAGAAAAACAAGTTATTACTAAAGATGTTATTCAAGAAGTCACTTCACAAACCATGCGAAGGTTTGATAAGCAAGGCGAATATTTTTATGATCAAATATCTGCTTTACATAAATCTGTACGTGGATCAGACCCTGATGCCGCGCTATATTGGTTTTGTAGAATGATTGATGGAGGTTGTGACCCACATTATGTTGCAAGACGTATAGTGCGTATGGCGAGTGAAGATATTGGTAACGCAGATCCAAGTGGTTTGCAAATTACTTTAGATGCGTGGAACACTTATGAGCGATTAGGTTCTCCTGAAGGGGAATTAGCGATTGCACATGCAATCGTCTATTTGAGTTGTGTGCCAAAAAGCAATGCTGTGTATACTGCATATAAAGCAGCCATGCGCGATGCAAAAGAATATGGCACATTAGAAGTGCCAATGCATTTGCGTAATGCACCTACTAAATTTATGAAAGAAATAGGTTATGGTGAAGGATATCGGTATGCGCATGATGAAGAAGATGCATTTGCCGCAGGAGAAGTCTATTTGCCAAAAGAACTACAAAGGCAGCAATATTACCAGCCTGAAGAACGAGGCTTAGAAGCAAAAATTAAACAGCATTTGAATATTTTAAGACAAAAAAATGTTGAGAATAAATCAGATAATTGAGAAAGCACTGATTTATTAAAGAAGTGGTTGAGACGAGGCAAAAAATATTTTGGAAAATGCAGTGTATTTATAATGCATGAGTATTTTAAAAATATTTTTTAACGAAGCATCAAAATAAATCAGGGGATTTCGAAAAAGGAAATAAAGTGGACCAACTGAAATTATCAAGAGAGCTCATTGAAAAAATTGAGAAAGTTTTAGTAGAAGAGGATGAGCGTGCAAGAAACCCTTTACTAGCAGGCCAGTATCTGTCTGCAATAATTGGTTTTATTGTAGGTAATCATGATCTGCCCATAGGCGAGAAAAATGAGATTATGAATGAACTTAATGCATTTTCTAAATATGTATACGATGACATCACGCGCCAACGTCAGCAAACTATACAACCTAAAGGCGAAGCCTTTGGAATTTGGAAACCAGGTGATTAGTAAAAATGAAGAATTATTAATTTAATGGAGGTAATTTTCCTGTTTTAATGTATTGCTGATAATAATCGCAGTGCTTGATCATGCCTCTTTCGCTGGTTTGAGTTTGCATGTCTTTGTGGGCTACTTGCCATTCACTGCAGTTTTTGGCTAAACGTATTCCATGATCGTCAATTTTTCTTTGTTCTATTAAAAATTCTTCATTAATATCTTCTTTGGTAACTTCCTGAATTTTTAATACTTCTTGTTGCTTTTTAATTTTTTGCTTTGTTTTATTAGTTTGTTTCGTGACATCTTTGGATATTTCATCTGTAGATTTTTCAGTTTCGCCTTCAATAATTTCAGCCATGATCCAATTTGAAACGAAATTTCCTACAGCAACACCAGCAATAATAATGAAGAGTAAAGCGATATAGTTAACTTTTGAGCCCATATTAAACGTCCCGCAAAAATATATTAATCTCGTCTCAATTTATCTGATATAGCAATGGGTGTAGGGTATTTCAGGACAATCAAGTAGGTTGAAAGGATAAAGCTCACTATTGTGCATACTTGGATGAAATTAGAGGCTTTTAGTGAGATTAAGCCTACGCTTAACGCTACAAATCCAAGCAATAGTGAAAATTCACTTAGTTGGCCCAAGCGTACGCCGATTTCTTTAGCATCTTGGCTGGATTCGCCACTCTTGTGTATGAGTTTGCTAAATATAAATGGTTTTATAAGCAGCAGTATCGCACTTGTAATAATTGCTGGGATTAAAAGTTGCCAAGCAATGCCTATGTCTAAACTTGCGCCTAATGAGAAGAAAAATATAACCAAGAAAAAATCTCGAATGGGTTTAAGGCTTTCCGAGATATAAAATGAAATCGGTCCAACTGCAATCGAAACTCCTGCAATAAAAGCTCCCGTTTCATGCGATAGGCCAATATAATGCGCGAGTTCTGCTATTGCTAAGCACCAACCAATCGCTAATAAAAATACATATTCTTTTATTTTATCGAATTTTGTCATTAGTTTAATCAGTACAAAGCGTTCAAAAAAGAATGCAAATGCAATTAAACCTGGTAAAGCGAGGATTAGTTTTCCTAATGAATGTAACGTATTGGTGTCGGTTCCTTGGGTTTCGATTAAAAGTAACAAGACGATAGCCATAATATCTTGCAGCAATAAAATACTTATGATGATTTCACCGACGTGCTGGTGGTGCAACACTGTAGTAGGTAAAAGCTTAAGTCCAATAATGGTGCTGGAAAACATAAATGCAGCAGCAATGATTATTTGATCCATGAAAGAGAGCTGTAATAGCCATGCGGCTATAAAGCCAATACCCGCAAATATTAATGAAGCACCTAATGTAACCAGAGTTGATTGTTTAATTGAGGCAATAAGTTTTTGAGGGTGTAGATTAAGTCCTAATAGAAACAATAAAAACATAATGCCGACTTTGGCGATTTGTCGAGAAAATTCTGT
>CBDCTA010000006.1:0-48476 GCA_965221955.1 Gammaproteobacteria bacterium
ACTGAGTAAAATTAAAAAATAGACAATATCGATAAATTACAATAATAAAATCAGGAATGAGAAAAGTGCATTTTTCAAAATATGTGCTATTTGTTTTTATACTTTATACACCCTTCCATAAAGCACTTGCCACTAATGAAAGTGAAAGTATAAATCATAACTTATATAATGCATTTTATTCTGCGATTACGTCTGACAGTTTTATAGAAATAAAAGAATTCTTACAATTTGGGATTGATCTTAATCACAAGTACAACGGCGATTTAACACCATTAATGATAGCCGCAAATTTTGAAAGTGAACGATCTGTAAAAACTTTGATCGATTTGGGTGCAAATACAGAACTTGTATCCAAAGAAAAGATGACTGCACTCGATTATGCAGAAAAAACAAATAACAAAGCAATAATTTCGATTCTTCAAAGATATTCATTCAATAACAAACCATTAGTGAAGGAAATTCAATATTACTTAAAAATATTAAATTACAATACAGGTAAAATTGATGGCGTCCTTGGCAGAAAAACGGTTTCAGCATTGAAAAAGTTTGCTAAAGATACTAAACAAGCACATCCAGCCGAAATATCCCAAAGACAAGTAGAAATACTAAAAAATACTTATTTTTATCTCAATTAAAGCATCACGATAAACAAAAGATAAGCTCAAGGAAGTGAGCACAGGGATGTGCGAATAAGAAAGCATCATGGAAGACGACCTACATGGATGTGGCTTATTAGAGCAATGCAGGAGCAGTTGCCAAGGAGCAATTTTCTGCCGCAACAGATTAATGTCTGCAATAGTTTAACTATTACTAGTCTACAAACTTAAACGCAATATCAAAAAGAGCTAACATGCCATTTATAAACCAGAAGCATATTCTAAGCCAGATTGATCAGCGGAGCCTCTTGGTTTAAGCACATGCGATTCTTCTAAACTGTGCGCCCAAATTAAACCTTTTATATCAATCACACCTTTCAGTTCTTCGCCATTTAAGTGCAGGTTGTATTGTAAATATTATCATAGATCGCACACTCGCCTACGATGTCTATAAAAAAGAGAGCGCTCAGCTCTTTTTATTGCAATCAGCAACCATTCTTCTGTGAATAGTAACAATCTGTCATTTTAAAAAGCTAGAGCTCATATTGTTAGTATAAATTTTGCTAACTATTACAGCTTAAAAGCTCTAAATCATTCAAATTGATCTAATAGCTGTATTTACTTAATACTCAAAAAATACCAATAAATTCTCATGAAAAAATACATATACCTTATAAGCTCTACACTATTAATCATATTTGTACTTAATGCATGTGCAACTCAGAATCTAAGTTCGTCTAAAGCGAATAACCCATTACAGATTGATTTGGCATTAGAACGCGAAGCGAATATAACTAAAAGTTTTCAGGTAGACACCGGTGATTTTTTCACTGCAAACATTTTTGGTAGCAATCAACCCAAACTGATTGAACACGATGAATATTACCAAGTTTCAGTACCAATCGGCGCCGACATTAACGCCGAGTGTTTTGTATATAACACTGCTTATGATACGGCAGCAAGCTTAATGAGATTGTTCAACGGATCTTTGGGTGCAATGGAAAAAACAAAGATACACCATATCGATGCAGGTACATTTAAAGACATGCCTTATCTGTATCAAGAAAACATGTATTTGACCAAACAAAATAAAGTTGGAGTACTAAAAAGCAATCTCTATACCTTTAGACTCCTCATTGTTACTTTGCATACACGATACTCCTGGATACCGCAGCACATTTAAAAAGATGGCTTCAAGTTTTGCGCGTTCTATTAATATACAACATGCAGCAAAAGAAAATTGGCAACGCGAAGAAATTCTAGTGTGGACATTAAAAGACATGAAGGTAGGCTTTACTTCAAGTCGCGCGGTACCTGATGAAAATGGCGACATTAAGAATGTAATTGAAACTGCTTTGTTAATTCCTCGCTCTGAAGATGAAGCGTTAACACACGACGAATACAATCTCACATGGGAACAACCTAATGGTGAGTTAATTAATGGACGCTATTCAGAAGCAGAAAATGGCGAACTCAAAATCAATGTAACCCTTGACTCAAATGAGCAAGGTGCATATCACGTATCTGGAATGTTTCAAGGCAAACAAATCGATTCACCAGTAAAAACTAAAGAAAGCGTAGATGGCCCCTTCTACCAGCAACGTGAAATGGTACGTGCAGCTGCATCAGCGAGTGGGCAATCAAAACCATTGCATATCAACACATATGTACCTTCATTGAACCCGTTGGAAACGATGGAGTTAAGCGCCAAACCTACTGGCGAACTGGTTGATGGTCACCCTGAATATGAAATGTTGTTTTTAGGTATGAAAGCAATTTCTGTTGTGGATGACCAAGGAAGTAAATCGATGGATCTTGAAATGGGCCCATTAAATATTCAACTTTCTCGAGCTTATATTAACGAAAAGTAAAGTATGTACGCACAATGCACATACTTAGCTACGTTGTAATCATTGTATTGTGGCTGTTAAATGCTAGTGTATTAACAGCCCAAGACAATACTTTGTTTATTGGGCAAATGCCTGTTGAAGATGTGCGAAGTAAAGCCGACAAACATCTTCCACTTCAGTATGAAATTATTCATGCAAACCCCTCAGCGATACAGCAACACCTAGCTAGATGGTTTCCTCAAAATGATCTGCAATCGACTTCAATCGCAATAAAAGCAGAACACTACCCACAAGCGAAAGACACAATTGAAGACGAACTGTATCGCGCTTCAACCTTCTTAATCGATTACCAAGAGCCATCGATAGAAGCATTAACAGAAAAAATTACCAGTGCATATGGAAATACACCCAGCACTAAAGACCTTGAACAGTTTGTATACGATTTTATTAGTGATAAAAATTATGCAAATGGATTTGATATTGCATCTCAAGTAGCGAAATCACAAGAAGGAGATTGCACTGAACATGCTGTATTACTCGCCGCTTTGCTACGCATGTATAGTTATCCAGCAAGAGTCGTCACAGGTGTATATATATCACTAGATGAACCTAAGCTTGCCTATGGGCATGCATGGACGGAGTACTATGAAGATAATAAATGGACTGGACTTGATGCGACACGTATTAGCCAAGAAGTTGATCATCTGCATATACCCTTTGACATCATTGAAAATGAAACCATCGGCTATTCGATCGAATTAATAAAATTAGCCCAAACATTAGCGATCGAAAAAATAATCATCAGCGATTAATATGTAAGCACATGGACGATGTGCAGATGCACAAGTGTCGCGGGAGACAGGATGTCGGGAGCGACCGTGCGAATATGAGCTCGTCAAGGAAGACGCAACAGATTAAAGTTTGAAGATGTTACAACTTCTGCTATTCAACAAATTATAAGTGTCGTATTTTCTAATCAATAAATGTTCCTACCACTTCTAGATAAATCAACTACTCTTCCGCCTTCGGCTTAGTTCTTTTCCTAATATGCAACTCTTTCAACTGCCTTTCACTCACTTCTGCCGGCGCATCGGTAAGCAAACACGTTGCGTTTTGAGTTTTCGGGAATGGAATGACATCACGAATGGAACTGCTTCCTGTCATAAGCATGACTAAACGATCCAACCCGAAAGCGATACCACCATGTGGTGGCGCGCCAAATTTTAATGCTTTTAATAAGAAACCAAATTTTTCTTCTGCCTCTTGTTCTTCTATACCCAACACTTCAAACACCGCTGATTGCATATCTTGATTATGAATACGCACTGAACCACCGCCGACTTCGGTGCCATTTAACACCATGTCATAAGCTTTACTCAATGCTTCACCGGGGTTGGCTTTAAGTTCTTCTGCACTGCATGTAGGTGCGCGGTAAACGGATGATGCAATGCAGACCAACGTTTTGCATCCGCATCCCATTCAAACATGGGGAAGTCGACTACCCAAAGGGGTTTCCAACCTTCTTCTACCATATTTAAATCATGACCCAGTTTTACGCGCAATGCACCGAGTGCGGCATTCACTACCGTTTTCTTATCGGCACCGAAGAATAATAGATCTCCATTTTCTACTTTTGAAACTTCAACGAACTGTTGAATGACATCATCGGATAAGAATTTTAATATCGGTGACTGCAAGCCTTCTTTAAGATCACTTACATCATTACATTTGATATACGCCAAGCCTTTTGCACCGTATTGGCCTAACGTAGTCGGTATAGCCATCAATTTCTTTTCTAGAAATGTTCGAACCTTGCGGCACTTTTAACATGGCTATGCGGCTTTCCGGATCATTCGCCGGGCCATTGAACACTTTGAACTCTACATTTTTCATTACATCGGTAATGTCGATGAATTCTAATGGTATGCGTAAGTCGGGCTTGTCACTTCCAAAACGATGCATGGCTTCTGCATAGGTCATTCTTGAGAAGGGGTTGTCTAATTCAACATTGCAGTTTTCTTTAAACGATTCACGCATCATGTCTTCCATAATGTTCATGATTTCATCTTGGTTCATGAAAGAAGTTTCAATATCCAACTGGGTGAATTCCGGTTGACGATCGGCACGCAAGTCTTCATCCCTGAAACAACGCACAATTTGATAATAACGATCAAAGCCACTCATCATGAGTAACTGTTTAAACAATTGTGGCGATTGCGGTAACGCAAAAAACGAACCGGGTTGTGTACGACTGGGTACTAAATAATCGCGCGCACCTTCTGGTGTGGCTTTGGTGAGGATTGGTGTTTCGATATCTAGAAAACCTTGATTGTCTAAAAAATTGCGAATACCACTAGCCACTTTTGCCTTAGCTCGGATACGTTCTTGCATAAAGGGACGACGTAAATCGACATAGCGATATTTCAATCGGTTTTCCTCATGTACATCGTCATCATCTAATTGAAACGGCGGGGTATCCGATTCATTCAGCACTTCTAATTCTTTAGCGAGGACTTCGATTTGGCCTGTAGGTAAATCGGGGTTAATGGTGCCCTCTGGGCGCATGCGTACACGACCTTTGATGCGTAATACATATTCATTACGAATTTGTTCGGCAATGGAAAAAATCTCAGGGGTATCCGGATCAAACACCACTTGAAGAATACCTTCGCGGTCGCGCAGATCAACAAAGATCACGCCACCGTGATCACGTCTTTTGTTCACCCAACCACAGGCTTCAACTTCCTTATCGATCAACTTCTCGGTCACTTGACCGCAATAGTGAGTTCTCATTCCTTACCTTATATATGTATGAATACCAAGCGGCAGATGGTACGGATTGCTCGTTGCCTATGCAATATAGCTTACAGAGGTAGCCCTAATAAACAGACAGATTTATTCGGCTGATTTTGACTTGGCTTTAGTAGATTTTTTTGTTGAGGACTTGCTATCAGTCTTTTTTGAATCGATCTTTTTCTTATCTGTGCTTTTGCCGTCTTTATTCTTGCCCCCACCTTGGCTAGATTTTGAATCGGCTTTCTTTTCGCTATCCTTCGAACTTAAATTACGCTTATTATCGCTATCTGATTTGAAGTCAGTCTCGTACCAACCGGTGCCACTTAAGCGAAAACTAGGCGCTGAAACCAGTTTTTTCAATTTTAATTTTCCACATTCTGGGCACTTCTTTAAAATCGGATCGCTGACTTTTTGCAGCTCTTCAATGACAGCTTCACAAGCTTGGCACTGGTATTCGTATATTGGCATGCTTATAAAATTTTAAAGTTTTTTAAATCTGTAAGTTCAATTTGTTGGTGACTTAAAGTTTCACAATTTACATTATCCACTACAGCATTTCTTGGACCTTGCTGCAGCCATTGCTTGAGCTGTTCAATAGCATCCTTGTCACCGTGCGCGAGTACTTCGACATTTCCATCGATTAAATTTTTTGCATAACCATTGATATTAAGACGCAAAGCTTGTTCGCGCGTTGAGGCTCGAAAAAATACACCTTGTACTTTACCTGCAATAATGCAGCGTACCGTGACCATATTTTCACCCATATCCATAGCGTAATTATATGTCCATTTAGTATAAGAAACGCTAAGCCTTTTCTTATATTCGCATACAGAATCCAATATACTATTAAGTAAATATAACTAGATTTTTTCAGGAGAAAAAGCAGTAATGAGCGCTGACAAACCCACAATTTATTTCAATCCGAAATGTTCGAAATGCCGCATGACTTTAGAGCTATTGAATGACAAAGGCACTGAGCCTGAAGTAATTGAATATTTACAGACTGTGCCTTCTAAATCAGAGTTAAAAAATATCCTTAGTTTACTTGGACTTTCTGCAGATCAACTATTACGCAAACATGAAAGTGCGTACCAAGAAGCAGGGTTAAGTGATGCTTCCAGCGAAGAAGAGATCTTAGATGCCATGATGAACTATCCAATTTTGATCGAACGCCCTATCGTCGTACACAATGGAAAAGCTGCTATTGGTAGGCCGCCTGAAAACGTTTTAGACATTTTATAATGAAAACTATCTTAGTTCTTTATTACTCGCGCTATGGTGCCACGAAAGAGTTAGCACTTCATATTGCGCGTGGCGTGAATGCAGTTGAAGGCGCTGAAGCAAAGCTTCGTACTGTAGCCTCAGTTTCCACTACCTGCGAAGCAACTGAAGACAGCATTCCCGAAGAAGGTCATCCTTATGCCGAAGCAGCTGATCTTGAACAATGCGATGGTTTGCTAATAGGTAGCCCTACTCGTTTTGGCAACATGGCAGCAGCGTTGAAATATTTTTTAGATGGGACAAGTTCGCAATGGTTATCTGGAGCATTGATCAACAAACCCGCAGGATTATTTACTTCTACTTCTAGCTTACACGGTGGACAAGAAAGCACATTGCTTTCCATGATGCTGCCATTACTGCATCACGGTATGTTGATTGTTGGCATTCCTTATAGCGAAAGCGAATTACTCACTACGAGCACAGGTGGCACACCTTACGGAGCCAGCCACTTAGCCGGACCAGAAAGCAAAAATGAAATTAGTGAAGAGGAAAAGAAATTGTGCTTCGCGTTGGGTAAACGCGTTGCTTCAGTCGCAAGGAAACTCTGATTTATCCCTAAATAATACATCAACTATCAACTAATATTTAAAGCCATTTTCACAAACGGCACCGTCACTTTTCTTTGCTGAACGAGAGATTGTTTATCCAGCTCGTCTAACAATTCTATTAATTTATCTAGCTCACGCGGAAAACGTTTCAATAAATAACCACAAACTTCAGGCGATAACTCTAAACCACGCGCTTTTGCGTGCACTTGTATTGCTTGTGCCTTTTCTTCATCTTCGAGCTGATTGAGCTTATAAACCGGACCCCAAACTAATCTAGAGGCTAAGTCAGAAAAAGAAACCTTAGCTTCATTTGGATTGATACTTGAAGTCATCACAATCGATTTATTGTTGGCACGCAATTCGTTAATTAAGTTAAATAATTTTCGGTCCCAATTTTCTTGACCTAAAATAACTTCAATATCATCAATACAGACCACATCGTGTTGATACATATCTTCTAATATTTTTGCATCAAGCTGTATTAACTCTTGCATGGGTAAATAAATTGCACTCGCTTCAAGCGTTGCAAATTGATTACAAATTGCTTGTAGTAAATGCGTTTTTCCAGTGCGAGCTGCTCCCCAAAGAAAATACTGCTTTGGTTCTATTTGAGATGAGGTTTGATTTAGTTGTTTAAGCTCAGATAGTAGTTGACCTTCGCTCGTATCAACAAAAGTTTCAAAAGTAGCAAACTTTGGTAATGCAATATCTAATGAATATTGCGTAGGAGCCTGCAGACGAGAAGTCGCCATTCGTATACTAAATTATTAAAGACAAAAAGTTACGATTTAAACTTGTTTACCAGAATGCTTTGCTCTTCTTGAGCGTTCTTCCACTAAATAGTTGTAGCCACTGGCAATAGTAGTAACAAGTGTTACCCCTATCAATATATTAATTACCAGAGACGGAAAAGCATTCACTTGGCTATAAATAACCGCAAGAACCAATATGATTTGTACAAATGTATTCAGCTTGCTGATTAAGCTTGGCTCAATTTCTAAACGCCTGGTCATGGAAACATAAGATACGGCGCCTGCAAGCAAGGCAACATCACGTATAATTACGATAAACACTAACCAATGTGGTAGCAAATGCAGTGCACCTAGAGCAACATAGGCACTGATAAGCATGACTTTATCTGCTGCAGGATCAAGGTAAGAACCCAATGTGGTTTTCCAATTAAAGGCCTGCGCCAAATACCCATCTAGTGCATCAGATACGCCCATCAGTAGACACAGCAATAGCGCGTTATAAAATTGGTTATCAAATAACCACCACACCAACAACGGCACTGCTGCAAAACGCAGTAAGGTGATTACGTTTGGTATGTATCTCCAATAAGACATGCTATGTCTGTACTCCTCAGTGGATTACAATAAAGTCCCAATTCCATCCACAATTAAAATGCTTATTATTGCTAGCCTTCTGATGGTATAAGTATCCGAATTATGAAGCAATTTAAATTGAATATTTGCGATGCAATGCTTTAATTCATTTATTTGTATATAACAATATCAATTAGTTACATCACACACTTAAATAAAAAAATACATGGGCCTTAGTTACAAAAAAGCCGGCGTCGATATTGACGCAGGCAATCAACTTGTTGATCTGATTAAACCTGCGATCCGCTCCACTCATCGATCTGAGGTGATGTCTAGTCTTGGTGGCTTTGGGGGCTTATTTGCTCTACAACAAAATAAATATCAACAGCCCATACTGGTTTCTGGCACTGATGGCGTAGGCACTAAACTGCGCTTGGCACAAAAACTAAAACAACATGCCACGATAGGTATCGATTTAGTCGCCATGTGTGTGAATGACGTGATTGTTCAGGGCGCCGAACCTCTATTCTTTTTAGATTATTTTGCTACTGGTAAGCTCTCGGTTGAGGAAGCTAAAACGGTAGTTGAAGGCATTGCAGAAGGATGCCGCCAATCTGGTGCTGCTTTAATTGGCGGTGAAACTGCTGAAATGCCAGGCATGTATGACGATGGCGAATATGATCTTGCTGGTTTTTGCGTTGGCGTTGTTGAACGTGATCGGCTCATTGATGGCAGCAATATTAATGAAGACGATGTCATTATTGGCTTACCTTCTAGCGGCATTCATTCAAATGGTTTTTCTTTAGTCAATAAAATTATTGAAACCACGAACACTTCTCTAGATGAAAAGCTTGATGGTAATAGTTTAGGTGAGTTATTACTTGAGCCCACGATTATTTATACACAGATCGTATTAGCACTTTTAGATAAATATGATGTGCATGGTTTATGTCATATAACAGGTGGTGGCTTAGTTGAAAATGTTCCGCGTGTGATTCCTGATGGTTACCTTGCACAAATTGATAGCCAAAGTTGGGAACGTCCGGTTGTATTTCAATGGTTACAAAATATGGGGCAAGTGGATGAATCTGAAATGTTACGTGTTTTTAATTGTGGAATGGGCATGCTAGTCATTCTCCCTAAACATCAAGCGGCTGAGGCGATTAAACTCTGCCAAGAAAAAAATCACCAAGCTGTTGAAATTGGTTGTATTGAAAAATCATCTACTGATCAAAAAATAAAACTTTTATAAAACAGTAAAACTGTGTCAGAACCTTCCTGCAAGATTGCGGTTTTTATTTCCGGAGGCGGAAGCAATCTACAATCGATCATTGATCATGTGAAACAAAGGCATATCAATGCATCGATCGCTTGTGTAATCAGTAATAATCCAAATGCATACGGTCTTACACGTGCTAAACAAGCCAATATCCCTACGCATATTATTGAACACAATAAGTATACATCGCGTGAAGTGTTTGATGCGGAACTCGTCAAAATACTTGAGGTCTATAAAGTTAAGCTAATCGTTTTGGCAGGATTTATGCGCATACTTAGCCCTACTTTCATAAATGAATATCAAGGTAGAATCTTAAATATTCATCCTTCTTTATTACCTAAATACACTGGGCTGCATACTCATGCACGTGCTATAAAGGCAGATGACTCAGAACATGGTTGCAGTGTACATTTTGTGACTGCAGAATTGGACGAAGGTCCAATCATTATTCAAGCTAAAGTTGCAATCAAAAGTTCTGACACAGCCGAAGTGTTAGCCGAACGTGTGCTAGAGAAAGAGCACATTATCTATCCTTTAGCAGTTAAATGGTTTTGTGAAGATCGCTTACATTTAGAAAATAATGAGATTCATTTTGATGGTGCTCCCATTGATCAAGCCATCCTGCTTAATCCTACTCATGAAGAAGAACTGCAATGAAATCTATACTTTTGGCATTCTTCTCTATATCTTTGTTTGTACAAACTGCTCACGCCGACCCTGCTTCTATTTTAAATGCTAGCAATCTCCCACCTGAATTTGAAGCGAACTATGATGTGCATAAAGGCTCTCTGCGCGTTGGCAAAATGGAAGTTAGCCTGAAGAAAGTTGGCAATGAATTAATATATCAATCCACCACCAAACCTGTTGGTATGGCGGCTTTTTTTCTAGGTGACCAAGTGATTACGGACCGCACGGTTTTAAAGCTAATCGATGATCGCTATCATCCAATAGAATTCAAACATGAAATGAAAAATAGTGATAAAAATCGTAATGAATTTTACTCATTCGATTGGGAGAATAATAAGGCCTCTATTGAATATAGAGACAAAAAAAATCAAATAGATATTCCTAAATATACCTTTGACAATTATTCCGTACAGTTATTGCTTATGCGCAAACCAAATGGAGAAAGTAACAATACTGTTTATTCAGTAATATCCAAAGGTAGATTAAAAGAATACAACTACCAACGAGAGAAAAATGAATTTGTTACGACGAAAGTCGGTAAATTTGATACAAACAAATTTGTGCGCCGAAAAGATAACGATAAAAAAACAACTTACTATGGCTGGTATGCCGAGAAACTGAACTATATTCCTGTAAAATTGGATAAATTTGAAAATGGAAAACTTGATGTTTCTATCCAATTAACCAGTGTTGAATGGCTAAATGAAAACACTGGAGAGTAACGACTAATTTCCCGCAATCATCAAATCATCGACCAATAATGAAGGTGTAATAATATTGCTGCGCTGATCGACATCACTACCAACCGCAACAATTTTTTGATACATATCTTTTAGATTACCTGCAATCGTAATTTCATCCACTGGATATTGTATTTCTCCGTTCTCTATCCAATAACCCACTGCACCTCGTGAATAATCACCGGTAACCGTATTGACTCCATGGCCAATAAGCTCTGTAACTAACAATCCTTTTTGCATGTGTTGCATAAGTTGCTCTAAATTCTCGTTACCTGTCTGCATGGTTAAATTATGTATTCCGCCAGCGTTGCCGGTAGATTGCATGCCTAACTTCCTAGCCGAATAGCTACTTAACACATAGCCTTTCAATATTCCTTCATCGACTAATGTACGCGCTTGAGTCGCCACACCTTCTGAGTCAAAAGCACTACTTCCAAAACCACCTTTAATAAAAGGATCTTCAGTAATCGTAATTTGATCGGAAAAGACTTTTTTATCCAAGTGATCAATTAAAAATGAAGCTTTGCGATATAAAGCACCGCCGCTGATAGCAGAAATAAAATGCGATAATAACGAACGCGCCATATTGGCTTCAAAGATAACAGGAGTCGTTTGCGTAGCAATCTTTCTAGCGCCCAGCCGATCTACGGTACGTTGTGCAGCTTTTTTACCAACACTTACTGCAGATTCTAATTTTTTCGCGTCACGTGTAGTGGTATACCAATAATCTCTTTGCATACCGCCATTTTGCTCAGCGACCACTACGCAAGATAGATTATGCCGTGTTGAGGTATAACTACCGATAAAGCCATGTGTGTTAGCATAAATCGAAGTGCCACGTGATGTGGTAAGTGAAGCTCCTTCTGAATTTGAAATCTTATCTTCATCGCGCGCAGAATTTTCACATTCGATTGCAATTTCTAGTGCTTCTTCGGGAGATAAACCCCAAGGATGATCCAAATCCAGATCTTGCACGTCTTTTGCCATTCGATTGGCATCGGCCAAACCCGCACAATCATCTTCTTCAGTGAAGCTAGCAATATCACACGCCGCTGTGACGGCATCTTTAATTGCAGAAGATTCAAAATCTGTTGTACTCGCAGAGCCTTTCTTCTGCCCCATATAAATCGTAACGCCTAAACTACGATCATTATGGTGCTCTAACGTCTCCGCTTCACCTAAACGGGCTGTGACCGACAAGCCATGCTCAACATTAATACTTACCTCGGCACTGCTTGCACCTTGTTGCTTTGCTTCATGCAAACATGATTGCACTAAATCTTCTAATTTATCTTTTGAATAGGGTGAAGGTTGAATATCCATCTTTTTATTACTCGATTATTGAGCCGTACCTCCTACAGTAATACCGTCAATACGTAAGGTAGGTTGACCGACACCTACTGGCACACTTTGTCCTTCTTTCCCACAAGTCCCTACACCTTGGTCTAATTGCAAGTCATTACCAATCATACTTACTCGAGTCAGTACATCAGGACCGTCACCAATTAGTGTTGCGCCTTTTACAGGTTTGGTAACTTTACCTTTTTCGATTAAGTACGCTTCAGATGCAGAAAATACAAATTTTCCTGACGTAATATCGACTTGCCCACCACCAAAGTTCACTGCATAAAAGCCTGAATCTACCGAGCTTATAATTTCACCAGGATCGTGTTCACCCGCAAGCATGTAGGTGTTTGTCATACGCGGCATAGGTAAATGTGCATAGGATTCACGTCTACCATTTCCGGTAGATTCGGTTTTCGAAAGTTTTGCGTTCAATCTGTCTTGCATAAAGCTTTTAAGAATCCCGTCTTCAATCAATGTCGTGCATTGAGTTGTCGTACCTTCATCATCGATATTCAATGATCCTCTACGATTCTCTAAAGTCCCATCATCCACAACTGTGACTCCTTTACTTGCTACACGCTCACCAACTCTCCCGCTAAATGCAGAAGTACCTTTGCGGGTAAAATCACCTTCTAATCCATGTCCGATCGCCTCATGCAGTAACACTCCTGGCCAACCTGGACCTAGCACAACATCCATCTCTCCTGCGGGCGCATCCACCGCTTCAAGGTTTAACAACGCCATACGTACAGCTTCATGCACGTAGGACTCTGCTCGATCTTCTTGAGTGAAAACCTCATATCCAAAACGTCCGCCGCCGCCAGCACTACCTTGTTCCAGCCTGCCTTGATCTTCTGCAATAACTGATACATTAAGTCTCACTAATGGCCTTACATCTGCTGCCATTGAGCCATCACTATTCGCAACTAAAATAATTTCATGTGTGGCAGCAATCGATGCCATGACTTGCTTGATGCGTGGATCTTGTTTACGTGCTAGTACATCTAAAGAACGTAACAAATTGACTTTGTCCGACTTAGTAATTGAATCAAGTGGGTTATCCGGTAAATAGAGTTGATTCCCTGTGTTCGATTGCCACGCTTGTACCTGAGCATTTTGATTTCCTCGAGCGATCGCGCGCGCTGCTTTGCAAGATTCTAATAAAGCAGGAAATACAATTTCGTCTGAATATGCAAATCCTGTTTTGTCCTCTTTAATAGCACGAATACCAACGCCTTGATTAATATTATAACTTGCATCTTTAACGATACCGTCCTCTAAAGACCAAGCTTCATGCTTACGCATTTGAAAATAAATATCGCCACTATCTGCAGACGAGTGCAATAAAGTCGAAAATGCTTGAGACAAATGAGATTCATCTAAACCAGAAGGTTCTAAGATGCTTGCTTTAGCAAGATCTAAAGAGTTTTGCATAATTTTTTTAAGTAGTTTTAGGTTATTTCATTCAGCTTATTTCATTCTTCTGTGTTCAATACACGGAAATGTTTTGCGTCTTGAATGTAAATAATCGAGATTGATATCAGCAATAGCAAATCCTGCACCATGTTTGATGCGATTTAATATTGCACCCCAGGGATCGACGATCATGCTATCACCATAGGTTGCGCGACCATTGATATGATAGCCACCCTGGCCGGATGCAATAATGTACATTAAATTTTCAATTGCACGTGCACGTAATAAACTTTCCCAATGTGCTTGACCCGTAGCGGCAGTAAAGGCTGCAGGTAACACAACAATTTCTGCACCTAAATCTAATAGTGCTCGAAATAATTCTGGAAAACGCAAGTCATAACATACTGCTAAACCTATTTTACCAAAGGGCGAATCCACTACTTTTAAACCTAGACTACCAAACTCAATCGTCTCCGACTCATTATAACTCTCACCAGTATCCACTAGGTCTACATCAAACAAATGAATCTTGTCATAACGTTCAACAAGATTGCCTTCATTGTTGTACACCAAGCAAGCCGCTAGAATTTTATTTGGATCATCACACACCAATGGTACAGTCCCACCCACTAGCCAAACATTATGTTGTTTTGCTTGTTCAGACAAAAATGCTTGAATAGGCCCGTCACCCTGTGTCTCGCGAACAGCGACTTTATCTTCCTCTTCGATACCCATAATGGCAAAATTTTCGGGTAACACGACAAGCTCTGCACCTGCATCAGCAGCTTGAGAAATTAATCGACCCGCCTCTCGCAAATTAGCATCAACATTAGGGCTAGAAGCCATTTGAATTGCAGCAACTTTACTCAATTTAATTCCATTTCTTTTGCTTGTAAAAAGGAACGCTATTATTGCATATTCTTAGTGTAGAACGGCTCTACTCAAGTAGGGATAAATAGGTATAAGTGTGATTTTTACTGACTAAAAATAATGCTCTACGGTGTTGCTCGATCAGCTTTTACTTTAGGTTGCTATGGCTGAGATGGAGGAAGAGCGGTTGAGGGTTGACCTTGGGTCGCTTGGTTTTTTTCTGCGACTTGTTTCGCAATCGGTTCAATTTTAGGTTCTTCCCAACTTCCTGTCATGCTGTACTTTACTTGAGTAACTTTGTCTACATCCATTCCAATTGTCTTCGCTATTTTTTCGCCCACAATTACTCCTACAGCACCCAATGGCCCTCCAACCGCTAAACCAATCCAAGGAAGCCCACCACTGACGTGTGGAGTAACCGTTACGACTTGATCATAATCTTTAGCTGTGACGCCTGTTCTTCCTTGAATTAATATATCTGCAGATGGTCCTTTAATTTTTAAGTTTTCAGTCGTTAAATTTGCATCTTTAAAAGCTAAGTCACCTCGAATTTTGTCGAATGAATAACCTTTAGAAAAAAAATCAGTGAAATCTAAAGACAAGCGACGAGTAATTTCACTTAAATTAACTAACCCAATTAAACGTCCAGCCCCACCTGGCTCAACCGAAGAAACTGCACCATCTTTAAACCTAAGATTAGCATTACCTATTACAGAAGCTAACGAAAATTGGTAAGGTGCTTTTGGCCAAGTAAAATTAGCAGTTACGCTACCCTCTCCTCCTAATATTGCACTATCAAAGCCTAATCCTGTCAGAGAGTTCTGTATATTTTTTGTTTGCAAACTAATTGCAAGCTTAGTGCTTTGAGAATCATCTGCTTCAACATCCCAGCTACCATGTGCAGATACATGCAAGTCATTACCTTTGCCTTGCAATGAATCTATAGTCAAACCATTTACGGATGGTTTTGTTTTAAGGCTAACATCTGTAAATACAGCATCTTTATATTCAAATCGGTTTGTATTCACAACCAATGTTGGCAAGCTACGCGGATCAAAATCTGTCGAACGTTCTTTAGATTGTGTACTTGGCGCATTAAAACGTATGTATTCAAAATTAGCCGTAGCTACACTTCCACTATCCGTATCAATAGGATATTCGAACTGACCTTTAACAATTGATGAATTAATATTTCCTGACCAAAATTGAGTATGCTTCTCAACACTAAAATCTACATTGTCGAGTTTTAAATTTCCCAATGACACTTGATTGATAGACAAATCAATTTCATTTACAGCGATATCATTATCTTTTTCTGAATTTAACAATTCTCGCCACTGTGATAAATCTAATTGTTTAAGTCTGCCAGAAATTTTAATACCAGATTTTGGCAATATGAATTGCTCATTACCCATACGCACTTCCATTTTGGATAACTTGCTTGATTCTTTATCAAGAATCGCTTGCATGAAAACCTGACTATTTAAATTCGCAAAAATTTTGCTATCTTCACCTTGTTGATGCTGCGTATGTATTGCTAGTTGCCTTGATTCATCAAACTTCTTTTCAAAAGGTTCTGGCAACGCTATCTTTGTGCCATATAGATTGCTTTCAACACCAACTCTTAAGGCTTTATCTCTAGTATTTTTACCAAACCGAGGAATATCAATTTCAGCAGTTACGGGGGCCAAGCCCTTCAAATATTTATTGAGTTGGGTATAGTTCGTAGCTAAATAGCTATCGAGATCCAATTCTCCTGTTAAAAACACTTTGGTACGTCCAGAGTCCGATTTTTTAGCCCTTGCTGTTATTTTTGCACCATACAGGTCAGCAGTTAACCCCTCTCCTTCTGCTCCATTTTTATCAAAACGCAGCTTGCCATTTAATTTAGTAAACGGTAGAGACAACGCATTTACGTTGATACCTGCATTTTCAAATTCAACTACACCGCTTACCAAACGTTGTTTTTCTAGTTTCTTCGATAGTGTAATCACTAAATCCAAATCAAGTTTTGAACGGCCACTCGCAGTAATATGCTTTACCACTTTACTGTTTTTTGGAAGCAATGAAGATTGTTGTAAATATTCCAATATGTTTTTCGCAGGTCCAATAGCGTTTCCATTAATAACTAGCCTTGGCAATTTTAAATCTTCAATCTCTGCCTGAACATGACTCAGCGAAGAATCTAAAATTGAGCCTTGTTGTGCGTTTAATACCAAATAATTATTATTAATTTCAAAATTAGCTGCGATATTACTTGCGCTGGGCCAATCCGGTCGATATTCAAGAAGCCCATCTTCGATCTCTGTAACTATTTGAAAGCGGCCCGGCTTATTTTTAAATGGGAAATTTTTTGGATTACCATGAATCATCAATTTACCGTTTTTAAGTATGCCTCCTGCAATACTCTCATTAAGCCATTTTGACAATTTAGGTTTCATACGCTTATAAGGCAAATATTGTTTAATTGTCTCAGCTTGTACTACTGGAATAGCTAACTGCATATCAACGTATGGCTTGTCATTAATGATACGAGCAATCCCTTGTACACTGGCATGCATTTCATTCGAACTTACTAAAATTTTTTGCAATGCAAATAGTTTATCGTCATTTTGAATTTTCCAGCCTAATACACCAGAAATATTTTGATTCTCTAGAGGCTGATTTAATAATTTATTTAGAACGATTGTAGTAGACTCTGAAGTAAGTTCGATACTGCCCTGCTGATGGTCGCCGCCCACTTTTCCATCCACAGAGGATGCAGAAAATTCATATTCAGGAATCTCAATACTTAAGTCTTGTAATGACGCCTGATAATCATACTTATAAACTTGTTGTTCATTGAATTCAGCCAGTAGTTTTGAGTTCAACAACTCACCATGGAGTTCTACTTTATTCAGCACTTCTTTCAAGCGCTCAGCAATATAAGGAAAATGCTGCAACGTAACGATCAGTTGATCAATATTCAAATAATCTAACGCTGTTGAAAGCATGAGTCTCTGATCATCACAACCTTGACAGCTAATTTCATACTGCTTGCCAGGCCAAGTATGCTCAGGTGTTTGAATAGTGACCTCATCTAAAGCCAACTTCCAATTATTAATGTCTCCTTTAAACTGAAATTGTGTATCTATAGAAGTAATTTCCTTATTTTTCGCAACATCCATTATATGTGTACTGGCATTTCGATAAACTAACTCACGTAAACTGAAACCCCCCACCAAGGTACGATTTGATAAAGAGTTAAAGTCCCCCCATATTTGAAAATCAGATACACCTTTTTTTACTCCAACCTGGATTTTAGGGAAAAAGTCATTTATTAACTCAAGATTGATACGCTCACCCTTACTATAGAGCTTTGCCTTTAATATTTTTTAAGCCTTTATCTAAATCTCGTATATCTGCAACAAGCTCTAACGATTTTCCCAAAGTCTCGGGCAAAATGAGTTTAGATGAAACTTTAAAATACTCACCTGAAAATCCAAGCGCTATATCCACTCGATCAAAAAAATAGTTTAAATCTTTTGTCTCATCACTTATCCATATAGTGCTGTCTAATAAATTAATATTAAATCTACTTTCTTTATCTAATTGCTTTTTTCTCGCAAGGCGTTCACTTATATCAATCCCATTTAAAATTATTTTTTCTTCTGAAGATCGCACTACCTCAAGATTACCACCAATAAAGGTTAATTCTTTAAAGGCAATATTTCTCTGCACTAAACTCTTTAGTAAATCTAAAGATATAACTGCTTCATCAACATTTAATAATTGATCATAATGACTTTCATCCTCATAAATAGATAAATTTTCAGCGGTAATGAATGGTGTAATACCATGCCAATCAATACGAATCGAATCCACATCGACAGGTTTACCTAATATCAAAGAGATGTTTTCTTGAATTGCGGGCAAGTATTTTTGGTATAACTCTGGATAACCACGTGCAACGCTAATAACTAAGGCAAGAATTAGTAAAGCCGCAACAATTAGATACCAAATACCTAAAAATAATTTTTGCAACATAATATTGATTTTTATAAAGGCACTACGTCAAATTGTTCTTGCGAATACAGTGATTCCACCTGCAATTTAATGGTTTTACCTATATAGTCTTCCAATTCGGCAAGGCTCGTTGACTCCTCATCGAGTAATAAATCCACTACAGGTTGAGACGCCAAAACTAGCAATTCGTTCGTTTCATATTGCCGGGCTTCGCGCATAATTTCGCGAAATAGCTCAAAACAAACCGTTTCTGCGGTTTTAATATAACCTCGCCCAGAACAAGTAGCACAAGATTCACACAGAACATGCTCTAAACTCTCGCGCGTACGTTTACGCGTCATTTCTACTAAACCAAGCGGCGAGACTTCACATACCTGGCTCTTAGCTCGATCTTTATCCAAGGATTTTTCAAATACACGCATGACTTGACGTTTATGCTCGTCATCTTCCATATCGATAAAATCGATGATAATGATGCCACCAAGATTGCGTAAGCGTAGCTGTCTAGCAATTGCTTGTGCGGCTTCAAGGTTTGTTTTATAGATGGTCTCTTCCAAATTACGATGCCCAACAAAACCACCCGTATTAATATCAATGGTCGTCATCGCTTCGGTTTGATCAAAGATTAAATACCCTCCCGATTTCAGCGCAACTTTTCTATGCAAAGCCTTTTGTAATTCATCTTCTATTGAATATAGATCAAAAATCGGTCGACTTCCTGAATATCGTTTTACACTTGTTGCAAGCTCTGGAACAAGTTTTTCCGCGAACTCTTTTACTGTTTCATAAGTAATACGGGAATCAATACGTATCTCTTCAATATCTTCTACAGATAAATCTCTCAGCGTACGTACTGCTAACGGTAAATCAGAATATACTTCGTCTATCGATGCAACTTGATTAACCTTTTCAACAATAGTGGCCCAAAGATTAAGTAAAAATTTTAAATCTCGCTTTAACTCTTCTTCTCCAACACCTTCTGCTGCAGTACGTAAAATACAGCCACAATTAGCATCAAACTCATTTAAAAGATTTTTCGTAGTAGTACTTAACCGTTCGCGTTCTAATTCATCTTCGATTCGTGTTGAGATACGCACATCATTTGAATAAGGCAATAACACCATATAACGTGAAGGTACGGTTATATTTGTAGTTAAGCGTGCTCCTTTAGTTCCTAACTGATCTTTAACAACCTGTACAAGTAATTGTTGACCCTCATGCAACAAACTCGTTATGTTGTCATTCATGGATTGTAAAATCGTTTCATCAGGTCGACTGACTTCCTCTTGCTGATTGCGAGAGCTTTTAGGCAAAAAAGCAACATCAGAGCTATGAATAAAGGCTGCTTTAGATAAACCAATATCTACAAAAGCTGCATCCATACCTGGCATCACACGACTCACACATCCTTTAAATATGTTGCCAACCAAGCCTTGTTTACTCACACGTTCTATCTGTACTTCCTGTAATACTCCATTTTCAACGATGGCTACACGTGTTTCTTGCGGGGTCACATTGATTAAAATTTCTTCACTCATAACTTATTGTACCTAGGCACCGCTAGAAAACTATAAATTTGCTCGCTTTAATAACTGTGACACTTCGAGTAATGGGAGCCCCACCACATTGGTATAGCTTCCCGATATATATTCCACAAATTTTGCTGCTTGCCCCTGAATTGCATAGGCACCTGCCTTGTCATAAGGCTCACTGGTTAGGCAATAAGCATTTATTTCATCATCAGCAAGCTGTCTGAACTTGACTTTAGTTTGAACATTAGCTTGATAATCATTACTGGCATGCTTAAGACAAATTCCAGTGATTACATCATGCTCATTTAACGATAGCTCTTGTAAAATACTTTTTGCATGCTGAGAGTTTTCCGGTTTTCCAATCACTTTCCCATGCAACGAAATGATGGTATCGGCTGCTAATACAGCTTGCTTGTCGCTCAACGATTCATACACTACTTGCGCTTTAGTGCGCGCCAGGCGGCTTGAATATTCAGCTGGATGCTCATTTTCCATTAATGATTCATCTATATTTGGTTTTTGTACACTGTAACGCAAATTAAGCCGACTCAATAACTGATGCCGACGACTTGAACCTGAAGCCAGGATAAGCCTCTCTAACAACAAATTAGACATAACAATGAATAATGAAGGACTAATTGTTCGGTACTATTCCCGATGATAGGGGTGCCCCTGAATCACAGTCCAGGCGCGATATAACTGTTCTACTAATACTAGACGTACTAGCATGTGCGGCATCGTCAGCGCCGATAATGACCACACGGCATCAACTTGCTCAAGAAAATCATCTGTAAATCCATCAGGCCCACCTATATATAAATTAACAACTGGAATATTTTGCAACCATGCCTCTAATTGAGTAACTAGCTTTGCAGTACTCCATGTCTTTCCTTTTTCATCTAAAGCAATGCGATAACTATTTTTTGCGCTAGCTTTGAACAATAAGTTTTGTTCACGTTCTTGTGCCTTGAGGATGGAAATATTTTTTGTACGTTTTGTTGTCGAAACAGTAATGATTTTTACCGAACATTCATTCGGCATGCGTGCAAGATATTCATTAATCCCTGTATCTACCCAACTTGGTGTTTTGTCGCCAACTGCTAAAATATTTATTTGCACGGCTATGTTATTTATAAAACTTGCTTCTGATCAGAACCAATTTGCCAAAGTTTTTCTAAACTATAAAAATCACGCGTTTCCTCTAACATCACATGCACAATAACATCATATAAATCGACTAACACCCACGATCGATCTTGCTCTACTCCAAGCACATCAAGACTTTTTGCTTTGGCATCCATCACTAAACGATCCGCTAACGATTTTACATGGCGATCTGACGTACCCGTGACTATGATCATAGTGTCAAATACGTCTGTTTTTCCTTGCGTATCAATTACAGTGATATCTTTACCTTTCATTTCTTCAAGAGCATGCACTGCGATTTCAACGCTATTATTATTTTTCATAAAAGTTATGGGATTGATTATTATTTATATAATTTATTGCGTTTAATATAGTTCCACACATTACCTGGTATAACATATCTCGGCTGTTCACCATCAGCGATCGTTCTTCTAATTTGTGTTGATGAGATATCAATTTTTTCTAGGTCACTTAGAAAAATTTTTCCATATGCCGTATCCGTTAACAAAGCAATATCTTCTACCATACATGAATTAATATAGTCTTTCTCGCAACCCGATTCGGGTAGGGTATAACCAGGGCGTTGCAATATCATCAAGTGACAATAGGATAAGATATTTTCGTAATGATGCCATTGACAAAATTTCAAATAAGCATCTATCCCTAAAATTAAGACCAACGATTTTTTATCACCAAATCTCTCACGTAATTCAATCAAAGTATCAATTGTATAGGAAGGTGCGTGACGTTTTAACTCGCAATCGTCAACCATCAACTTTTCATGACTATTAGCGATTAAACTTAACATTTGCCAACGATGCTCAGCACTCGCATACACTTTGTTTTTATGTGGAGATTGTTGACAAGGAATAAAGCGTATTTGCTCAAAGTCAAAATTCTCTAGCAATGCCAAAGCTGTTTTTATATGGCCAAAATGAACAGGGTCAAAACTCCCACCAAAAATACCGATCATATAAATTTCGCAAGATCAGGATCGAAAGAACCGCCGAAAATACCTAACATAAATTACCTGCAGAACCAGGGTCAAGACTCCCACCAAAAATACCTTTCGCACTTCTGCCTTAGGCTTGAATCCACTAGGTACTGTGAATATAGGTTTACTCACGTATATTGCCATCTCCCAAAACAATAAACTTCTGCGTAGTTAAACCTTCAAGGCCTACAGGTCCTCTAGCATGCAATTTATCTGTGCTAATTCCAATCTCGGCGCCTAAACCATACTCAAACCCATCTGCAAAACGTGTAGAAGCATTTACCATCACCGAGCTGGAATCCACTTCACGTAAAAATTGCTGAGCGACCTCCTGATTATTCGTAACAATGGTATCAGTATGGTGCGAACCATATTTTTCAATGTGCTGCATTGCCTGAGAAAGTCCATCAACTACCTTTATTGCTAACACTGGGCCCAAATATTCTTCATACCAGTCTTCTTCACTTGCACTCGCTACATCTGTAAGGATTTTTTGTGTTTCAGAACAGCCTCTCAACTCTACTTGTTTCTCAGCAAATCTTTTTTGCAATTCAGGTAAGATTTTGTTTGCTAGTTCCTTATCAATTAATAGCGTTTCCATAGCATTGCATACACCAAACCGCTGTGCCTTGGCATTTACTGCAATCTCAATTGCCATATCTGGGTCAGCATCTTCATGAATATAGACATGGCATACTCCATCCAAATGTTTAATCAATGGAATACGCGACTCTTGTATAATTTTTTCAATCAGACCCTTACCACCACGTGGAATCACGATATTGATCGATTCATCTGCATGTAATAATTCTGTTACAGCATCTCGGTCGGCTGTAGTAATTACTTGCACAATATCTTTTGATAGGCCGGCTTTTTCTAAACCACGATGGATACAACTTGCGATCGCTTGATTAGAATGTATCGCTTCAGAACCACCTCTTAAAATCGTTACATTGCCAGATTTAATACATAAAGCTGCTGCATCCGCAGTTACATTAGGACGAGACTCATAAATAATAAGGATCACACCAATTGGCACGCGCATCTTGCCAACCTGTATTCCCGAAGGACGAGTTTCCATTGCAGTGGTTTCACCAACTGGATCAGGCAATTCACTTACTTGCACCAAACCTTCTGCCATCGCCTCAATACGTGCATCCGTCAGCTCTAAACGGTCTAGTAAAGCGCTTGCAAGCCCTCGTTCTCTACCTGCTTGTAAGTCAAGTTCATTTTTATTTTTCAACTCTTTACGAGAAACCAAAATCTCATCAGCAATATAATGTAATGCCTTGTTTTTAATTTCACTGCTAGCAGCAGCTATTTCAGCACGCACATTCATTGCGCGCTGCGTTACGTCATCAATATAATTTTTAATAGATGATGTTTGTTTAGATACTGCAATATTCATAATGATAAAATTAAACGGCTATTCGTGTAGCTATACTTAATTGTAATAACTCGCGCCACGGATCCCCATAGGCACGCCCCTTGATTACACGATCAACTCGGGCACATTGTTTTAATAAGTCTGATGTTTTTGATGTATCTATAGCAGAGCATACATCTGTGTTTTTCCGATGCATCATACTTATTTTTTGTAAAGAATTCATTTTTCCAGCAGTTGAAATTGATCTATCTGGTTTGCTCTCTAACAGTTTTCTGACTTGCTCAGTGAGACCCCATAACAACAATGGAGGCGCAACATCCTCTTTTTTCAAACCTTCTATAATGCGAATAATTTTCGCAACATCACCTTTCAACACGACACCCATTAGTTCATTAAGCGAATAACGACTACTGTTGCTTAAAATAGCTTGGATATTTTTAATATCTAAATTCTTATTCTCACTTACCAAAGAAATTTTTTCTATCTCTTGCATAGCAGCAAGCAAATTTCCTTCAACTTGTTGAGTAATAAATTCAACAACGTCATTGCTTGCATTTAGTCCTCGAACACGTAGTTTCTGCTGTAACCACCTGCGCGTTTCCATTTCATCTAATGGCCAAACACGCAATATCATGCCTATTTTATCTAAAGCTTTAACCCAAGCTGAATTCATTGCACTACGATCTAATCTTGGCACTTGCACCATCAACATCACATCTTCGTGTATATTTTCAACAAAGCTTATAATGGCCTTAGAACCAGCAGCACCTGGTTTACCATTAGGGATACGCAGATCAATTAATGTGCGTTCACCAAACAAGGACATATTATTTTTTTCCTGTTCGAGTTCAGACCAATCAAAACCTGTTTCAACCATTAGCACTTTGCGCTCGCTAAAGCCAAGCTCTTTAGCACGCGCGCGATACATATCACTTGCCAACATGTGTTGATAGGGCTCATCCCCGCTCACCAACAAAGGTGTAATTGAGGGTTTCGCTAACCTATCTTTTAAGTTCGAAAAACGGATTTGCATCAGCGCAGATTAAAGTGTTTCAGTAGAAATTATCACCATATATCGCAAGGCATATGATAGCCGATGAACGGCACAATGGCCTAGATTAAGCGATTGCCAATTATCATTATATATACCTGGAATACCCTACACTATTTCTTGGGAAAATATAGCTATTTAGCAAGAAAAATCGAGAGAAATGTCCGAACCTAGTCTACAAGAAATTTACGATCATAATGGCCATTTAGACTATGACAAAGTAGTCGAAATTGTTCATATCAATCTAAAAAATTTTCTTATCGCAATCTTAAACGAAAGCTTTACTTTGGCTGCGGATGATAATTACCGTATCCAAATTGTCGACATTGACCGTAAAACACGTGATCAAGCATTTGATATATTTTTAGAGCGTAAACATGTGGTCAGCTCTGAGTTTTATGTTGAACTAGAATCGCGATTTTATACATCGAACTCTGTAGTCATGCATTCTCTCATTTCTGATCAAGGTAAGCTTCAAACAATTGATACTGATGTAATTGAACTGGCATTAGCAATAGACAATCTTGTTGACCGCAGTGTTGCTCGCCATGAAAAATTGATTAAACAATTAAGCCTTCAATTAGAAGAGTTATCTTTTCTTTCACACCAAGAATTTAATGTCAATTGTTTACACCCTCAGGATTTTTATAAATTATTTCAAAATTGCATTGCCCCATTAGACACCCCTGCTGATGGAAAAATTCTTATTATTAAATTGCTTTACCAGAATATTTCACCAAACTTAAATGACTTTTACTTAGCAATGCATCAATTTTTACTCGATATAGATATTCATGCCATTGAACAAAACAGTCAAAACGCTGATACGCAAGATGTGGCACTAGAAGATAGCGATGACACTTTAAGCTCTTCGATTTTAAGCATGTCTACAGGGCAATTTTATGCACCCGTAGAACAAGAGACCTGGAATCAAGAGTTTAATGCGCAACATGATCCTGTAGGCGAACAATTAGATCGCACCCCTAAGATTCTAGAAACTGAGATCATCGATGAAGTTGCCATGGATGTCTATGGTCCCGGACAAACTGGATTAGACGAAACAACCGTGAGCTTATTGCTTCAACCTTACAGTCCAGGGACACAATCTAATTCTTCTCCTGCACAAAGACGCCAATTTGTACGGGCACTTTCAAGAGTTCAAAAAGTAGAAACTGCAAGCAATGCTATTTTCCAAGCAAATCAAATTAAAACTGCAGTTCAAAGAACTCTGCATGAAAAAGGCGCACTCGATGCAGTTGAAATCGTCAATAATGAAGAAAAGGTGATTGACTTTGTTAGTAATATTTTTCAAGTAATATTAGATGATGATTCTCTATGCGATGCAATTAAAGCGCTTCTAGCAAGATTGCAAATTTCTACCATCAAACTTGCATTAATTGACTTTACTTTTTTTCAAAATTCAAAGCATCCAGCAAGACTACTACTAAACAAGTTAACCTCTATCGGTGTAAGTGTCACCGGAAAAGAAGGCTTATTATTTAAAAAACTTGAATCGATAGTAAAAAACATCACAGATAATTTCGATACTAATGTAGAAGTATTTGCACAAGCTTTAGATGAGATTCAAAAAATTGACACTGAATCGTTACAGCAACAAAACTCAAAAAATGAGCTAGATAGAAATAAACATAAGCTAAAATCTCAACGTTCTGCCGCAAAACGGGTAGTTATCCATACTATAAAGAAATTTGCGAAAGACAAAGAGATTCCCAACCCTATGCTCGAATTCTGCCTGAAGTGCTGGGCTCCACATATGGCTTATATCTATATGAATCATGGCAGGTCTACTCGAGAGTGGCGCAACGCTGTACGCACTTTGCGCAGAATATTTGAGGTCTCCCAAGGCATACATTCACTGCATGAGGTGAGTCAGTACATTCATAGTCCAGAAGACTTTTTCGAAAATATACGTAGTGATCTAGAACACCTTTCAAACAAAAGCGGAGAATTTGAAGAAATATTGGAAGAAGCCGAAGTTTGGTATTTAACCTACTTAAGAAAAATTGAACAAGAAGTTGAAGAATTTGAACATCAATCGGTTGATGAAGAAATTGTATACATTGAAGAACAAGATAATGTTCAAGATAACTTAATACAGCTGTTTAAAAACTTATCTAGTGCTCCAGAAACGGCAACAGAAAAATCAGAAGAGAACAGGCAAGTTGAAGAACCTAATGAAGCTTCGAAATCAAAAAACAGCCATAATGAAGAAGGTCTCGAAATAAGCTTAGAAAAAACTACAGACGAAGAAAAAGTATCAGTAAGCACTTCAATAGATAAGGTCGATTCTGAAGTAGCAGCAGCGCCTGAAGAGGTTGAACAAGAAGAAACTGAACCTGAAGAAGACGAGCCTGAAGTGGAACCAGAGCTTACAATTGCTGAACATCTCCCCGAAAGCATTGTACCTGGAGTATGGCTGGAAATTTTCCAGGGTGATGATAAAGCTAAACGTAGACTTAAGTTCTCCAGCGCCGATACTGAAACCAAGCAGCTATTTTTTACAGATCGTTCTGGCGATTATCGCTTCGAGATTGACCTTGAAACATTCCTAGATGATTTATCTACTGGAAGAAGCAATCTGATCAGCGAAAGCAATCGCTTTGATTTAGCTTTGAGTTCGGTAATCAGCAACATTCGTACAAGTCAAGATAAAGCTGGCACAAGCTAGCTGCAAATAAGAACAGTTAATAAAAACTCTCAAACTTTTGAGTGTTTCTGCTAAGCTTTGACAAGCTTAACCTTCAAAATTTTATTTAATATGAAAACACAGCGAATCGGCCTAATCGGATTAGGTATCATGGGCATACCTATGGCGAAAAATTTATTGCGGGCAGGCTACTCTCTTGGCCTCTATGCACGCAACTCACAAGCTACTCAAGCTTTTACTACTGAAGATAATATTGAAATTTATAACAGCCCTGCAGAATTAGCCCAGCATTGTGATACCACCATTACCTGTGTGTCAGATAGTCCTGATGTGGCTGAAGTTGTGAGCGGAAACAATGGTGTAATCCACGGTGCACAAGCAGGTCATTTGCTTATTGATATGAGCACCATCTCTCCTGAAATCACTCGGTCACTCGCGCAACAACTTGCTGATAAAAATATAGATATGCTGGACGCACCTGTTTCGGGCGGCGAAGTCGGTGCGATCGATGGAACTCTATCCATTATGGTGGGCGGCAGTACAGATGCATTTACCCGCGCCTTGCCTATACTTCAAGTTTTAGGTGAAAATATTGTACATGTTGGTGACCATGGTGCTGGGCAAGTCGCTAAAGCCTGTAATCAAATTTTAGCCGCACAAACTATTTCTGCAGTCGCAGAAGCTTTGTTATTGGCCAAATCTTCAAATGTAGACCCTGGCAAAGTCAGAGAGGCGTTGCTTGGAGGGTTTGCTAACAGCAAAGTATTAGATCTGCATGGCAAAAGAATGTTAGAGGATAATTATAAACCGGGCTTCAAAGCATCATTACATCTTAAAGATATGAGAATTGCATTGAACAGTGCTGAAAATAATAATATTTCAATGCCTGGTGCAAAAATGGCAGAGCAATACTTGAAAAAAGTGGTTGATAAAGGGAACGGAGAATTAGATTCTTCTGCAATTGCAAAAGTAATCTTTAACGAGATTACTTAATATGTTTTTTCTAGATCGTCTGCAGTCTATAAACGATTGATTTTGCAGCATCGTTGCGCATTTCATTAAAGAGATCTTGTTCTTCTTCATTCGCTCCTAACAAATCGCTTTTATCAAAAACAAAGTCGCGATTCAGATTAATGGTTTGCTTCTTAAGCAAACTACTATTATCAGGCCTTTTAACTTCATAAGTTATTTTCAGTAACAATTCATACTCACGTGCCTTACCATCATTATCTAGGGTAAGCACTTCTCTTTCGGTTTCTTCATTTAATATATGTAGAAAAGCAGTAGCCTTTTCTGCTTCAACAACATTGATTTTATTAGAGCGGAGATTTTTTTCTAGTAAACGTATTAACTCTTTACTAGAGGACGTTGCTTGCACATGTGTGTTACTCACTTCATTGCTATATTCACCTTGGCCAGCCAAATGAAATCCGCAGCCACACATCAGCAATAAAATATAAAATACAAAAATATATTTAATTTTATACATTTAAATTGTCTTTACCTTATTTGACTACTATATTGACCAATCTTCCTGGTACAACAATGACCTTAACTACATTTTTATCTTCAATAGACCGATTTACATTTTCATCATTTAGTGCTACAGCTTCAATCTGTTGCTGATCCGCATGACTCGCTACACTGATGGTAGCACGCTTTTTACCATTCACTTGCACCACAAGCTCAATACTGTCTTTTTTAAGCGCATCAGGATCGACTTTAGGCCATTGTACTTGGTGAATTGCCTGAGTATGGCCTAATTTATTCCATAACTCATGACACACGTGTGGAACAATAGGCGATAGCATTAATACAATAGCGTCTAAAGCTTCTTGATACACTGCTTGACCTTGTGAAGAGTCATCGTCAAATTTTTGCAGCTCGTTGCTTAATTCCATATTTGCCGCAATAGCTGTATTAAAGGTATAACGCCTACCAATATCATCGGTCACTTTTTTTATCGTTTCATGCACCTTGCGCCGTAAATTACTCTGGCTTTCGCTTAATTCTAAAACTGTAATATCGTTGTTCTCTTTTGCATTGTGCTTAAAAATCTCAACCATTCGCCATAGTTTACTAATAAATCGGTATGCACCTTCAACCGCAGTATCTGACCACTCAAGCGAGTGATCAGGTGGAGCTGCAAACATCACAAATAAACGTACCGTATCCGCGCCATATTTATTAATTAATTCTTCCGGATCAACAGTATTTCCTTTTGACTTTGACATTTTTGCACCATCTTTTAACACCATCCCTTGAGTTAAAAGGTTTTTAAAGGGCTCATCAAATTTATACAGTCCTTGGTCACGTATCAGTTTATTAAAAAATCTTGCATACAATAAATGCAATACTGCATGCTCAATGCCACCAATATATTGGTCAACAGGCATCCAGTATTCCGCACGTTGATCCAACATTTCTTCATCATTATCTACGCAACAATAACGCACAAAATACCAGCTTGATTCAAAAAAAGTATCAAAAGTATCAGTTTCTCTTTTTGCTGCAGCATTACAATTTGGACAATTAACGTTTATAAATTCATCCAAAGTGTTTAGTGGAGAACTTGCACCATCAAAATCAATATCTTCTGGGAGCAACACTGGAAGATCTTGTTCCGGCACTGGAACGGAACCACAGGTATCACAATGAATCATTGGAATTGGGCAACCCCAATAACGTTGACGTGAAACTCCCCAATCACGCAATCGATAGTTGATTTGTTTAACGCCCTTTCCTTGCCCTTCCAAATATTCAGCAATTTTCTCAAAGGCTTGCTGTGAACTTAAACCATCAAACTGTTCTGAATTAAATAACCAGCCCTTTTCTATGAAGGCTGCATTAGAAACATCTACATTGTTACCTGCTTTTTCTTCTGTAATAACAGGTTTAATCTCTAAATTGTATTTGCTAGCAAACTCCCAGTCTCGTTGATCATGAGCGGGTACCGACATTACAGCACCAGAACCGTATTCAATCAGTACAAAATTTGCGATCCATACTGGAACTTTTTCATTAGTGACCGGGTGTATCGCAAATAAACCTGTATCGATACCTTGTTTTTCCAGGGTGCTAATTTCAGCTTCAGAAACTTTGCTTTGCTTACAACTGCGAATAAATTCAGCCACAGCTTGAGAATTTTCAGCTGCATGTTGTGCAAGTGTATGTTCAGGTGCAATCGCTACATACGTTACCCCCATTAACGTATCCGGGCGCGTAGTATAAACACTAATAGATTCATGACTACCACCTTGGGAATCCTCTATAGCAAAAGTAATCTCTACCCCTTCAGAACGTCCCACCCAATTATTTTGCATGGTTTTTACTTGCTCTGGCCAACCATCAAGCTGCTCAAGATCATTTAATAATTCATCCGCATAAGCGGTGATTTTTAAAAACCATTGCTCAATTTCTTTGCGTTCAACGATTGCACCTGAACGCCATCCTCGACCATCAATGACTTGTTCGTTTGCAAGTACGGTTTGATCTACTGGGTCCCAATTTACAGTAGCTTTCTTTTTATATACCAAGCCTTTCTCATATAACTTAGTAAAAAACCATTGTTCCCAGCGGTAATACTTAGGATGACAAGTTGCTAATTCACGATCCCAATCATAAGCAAACCCTAAACGCTTAAGCTGAGCGCGCATGTAGTCAATATTTTCATACGTCCATTTAGCCGGCGGAACTTTATTTTTAATTGCAGCATTTTCTGCCGGTAAGCCAAATGCGTCCCAACCCATCGGTTGCATTACATTTTTGCCTTGCATGCGTTGATAACGACTGATGACATCACCAATGGTGTAGTTGCGTACATGCCCCATATGCAAGCGACCACTTGGATATGGAAACATAGATAAACAATAGAACTTTTCTAGTTGGCTATTTTCAACCGCTTTAAAAGCTTTCCGCGCCTCCCATGTCGCTTGAACAGAACGTTCAATTTCTTGGGGATTGTATGAATCAGTCATGATGAGTCGTTAGAAGTACGCCAAAAGCGTGCAAGCATAACAGCTAGAATCCATTGATCTCAATATATAAATAAACACGGAATGATATAGATGAAACCACTCATTATGAAGAGCAGTTTATAGAGATTAAGACTTTTTAACGCCCATATACGTCATCAAATCGCTCAATATCATCTTCACCCAAATAGGTGCCTGACTGAACCTCGATGAGTTCGAGAGGAATTTTGCCTGGATTCTCTAAACGATGCTTAGTACCCACTGGAATGTATGTTGACTCATTTTCACTAAGCAAAAATTCTTCTTCTCCTCGAGTTACTCTTGCAGTACCTTTCACCACGATCCAATGTTCAGCTCGGTGATGATGCATTTGCAGCGATAATTTTTGCAAAGGGCTCACTGTTATCCGCTTCACCTGAAATCGGTCTTCTATATCAATGGTTTCATAGGCTCCCCATGGACGATACACTTTAGGGTGAATATCTACCTCATCACGTTTTGCTTGCCTTAATCGATTGACGATTTCTTTTACATCTTGTGCACGATCACGAGGTGCCACCAATACTGCATCTGCAGTTTCAACAATTACCTGATCCTTTACACCTACTGCAGCAACAAGGCGATTGCTTGCATGAATAAAGCAACCATCACAATCTTCTTCCACCACATCACCATGAGTAGCATTATTATCATGATCACGTTCAAATGATTCCCATAAAGCATGCCATGAACCGACATCACTCCAACCACTATCTAATGGTACTACAGCAGCCTTATCTGTTTTTTCCATTACCGCATAATCCACAGATATATTTGGCGCACTCGCAAAAGACGCTTCATCCAAACGGATAAAATCTAAATCCTTTTCAGCGTTCTCATATGCTTGCTCACATGCACGATATATTTCGGGTTGATGCTGCTGTATTTCTTGCAAGAAAAGTTCAGCACGAAATAGAAACATGCCGCTATTCCAAACATAGTTCCCGCTCTTTATATAAGACTTTGCAGTTTCATAATCTGGTTTTTCAACAAACTCTGTTACCGAAAAAGCATTCTCAGAAATTTTATTTTGATCGTGTTTAATGTAACCATAGCCTATTTCAACACGTGAAGGTACAACTCCAAAAGTGACTAAATTATTCTTTGCAGCTTGAGAAGCTTGCTGAACAGCAGAAAAAAACTTTTGCTTATCACCAAGTATATGATCAGCAGGCAATACCAGTAGACATGCATCAGAAGTTTTATTCATCGCATGCATGGCAGCAATGGTTACCGCGGGCGCTGTATTGCGGCCGACAGGCTCTAAAATAATGTCTGAATTTTCTATATTTAATAATCGTGTTTGCTCGGCAGCCATGAATCGATGTTCATCGTTACATATCGTTACTATATTCTCGACACCGTCCAATCCAGAGATCCGTTCAAGAGTAGTTTGATACAAACTTTTATCACCCTGCAAAGGAATAAATTGTTTAGGATAAAGCTTTCTTGAAAGTGGCCACAACCGAGAACCGGAACCGCCAGATAAAATAATAGGTATAAGTGAAGTAGATGACATTTATTATTTTTAATCTGCTGAGACGATACGTTTAGTGAAATAAAGACCTATCAAAAATGTAAATACGAGACTGACGATACCCCAATTTCCCCATCGCGCATAGAGCGTAGTACCTCTATAAGGACGAATTGTCGCTCTCACCGTATCATCTTGAAACTGTACAGACTTATTAATAATTTTTCCTTCAGGATCAATCACCGCAGATATTCCAGTATTTGTAGCTCGCAACATAAATCTACCTGTTTCCACTGCTCTAGAACGTGTAATTTCTAAGTGTTGATGAGGCGCTAGTGAATCTCCAAACCAGGCGTCATTACTCACATTGACTAAAAACTTAGCCTCTGGCAAAGCCTCTATAATTTGGTGCCCATATACCGCTTCATAACAAATGGATGCGCCAACTGGATAGCCATTTAAATTTACTAAAGGCTGCCCTTCTCCACTTGAAATATCGGCCATTGGAATATCAATATAACGCTCTAAAAAAGTTAAGATTCCACGAAATGGAAGATATTCTCCAAACGGTACTAAACGCTGTTTTCGATAAAAATTTTGCTCACTACCCAAAGTCATTACACTGTTATAGACTTTTCCATTCTCTGGATTAAAAGTAAACACACCAATTAAGTAATCCAAATCATTATCTTCAGCCGTCTCACTTACTTTTGGAATAAATGAGTCTTTCACCATTAGGTAATAAGTTGGAATTGCAGTTTCAGGCCAAATGATAATATCGGCATCAAAATGCCGTTTACTCATCTCTAAATACTTATTCATGATGAAGTTGTGTTTACTACGATCCCATTTCATCTCTTGAGAAATATTTCCCTGTATTAACACAACTTCTAACTGCTCATCTTCAGCATGTGTCCAAATAATTTGGTTTAAAAAATATAAGCAGAGAGCAATAATTCCTATTGATAGCGCACTGATTACTTTTTGTTTACCTATGGCAAACACAATAGTGGCACCAAAACATCCTAGTAACAAAGTCAACCAAGTTGCTCCATATGAGCCAAAAACTGGCAAAATACCTTGCAGTGGACCCGTATGATGCACATGACCAATCAACAACCAGGGAAATCCAGTGAATATCCAGCTACGCACCCATTCAAAAACAACCCATAAACATGCAAAAGCCAAAGCACTATAGATACTAATTTTATTACTTATAGAAAAATATGTAGTTAACGCTGCAACTAGCGCTGGGAAGAACGCAAGAACAATTATTAATAAACCTGCAAGAATCGCGCTTAGTAATATAGGAGCATGCCCAAATTCATGGATGCTGTTAAATGTCCAAGGCACTCCAAAACCGAAAAAAAAGAGCCCAAAAACAAAACCACATAACAATGCGGCACGAGCAGTTTGATTTGCAATAACTATGTATAAAACTGTTGGACAAATAAACGTTAACCACCAATAAGAAAAAGGCGCATAGGCGCATACTAAAACTGCCCCTGAAATAGCAAGCAAAAGTAATTTAAAAATCAATACTGGCATTTAATGTCTTGCACGAATTGCTTATTGGATAAGCAAATTGGATTTATTTAGTTATGGTGAGATACGTTTAGTAAATGTAATCTTCTTCTGTCTGCGCGTAATACTTCGATTTGAAAATTGTCGAATTCAATTTTTTCACCTTTTTTTGGCAAGTGGCCAAATTTACTCAAAACCAAACCGCCAAATGTTTCAAAATCACTATCACTATATTGAGTTGAAAAGAATTCATTGAAATCCTCGATTGGTGTCAATGCTTTTACTCCAAAATGGCCTTTGGAATGCTCAAAGATATAACGATCTTCTTCAGTGTCATGCTCATCAGTAATTTCACCAACAATCTGCTCCAATACATCTTCAATGGTAACCAAGCCCGATACACTACTGTATTCGTCTACGACGATAGCCATATGATTTCGTCCGTCTTTAAACTCATTTAATAGAGTGTTCACACGCTTGGACTCAGGCACTACCACCGCAGGCCGCAATACATCATCTAAGTTAAACTCTTCTTGTTTGCCTTCAATAAAAAATCGCAACAGATCTTTTGCTAATAAAATTCCCAACACTTCATCACGACTATCTCCAATTACAGGAAATCTTGAATGCGCCGAATCGATAATTAATGGCAACATATCTTGAAGCGTTGCACCTTCTCGCACGACTACCATTTGAGAACGCGGAATCATAATATTTTTTACTTGAATTTTTGAAACCTGAAATGCACCCTCTATCATCTCAAGTATGTCTTTACTTAAGATATTATTTTTTTCTGCATTCCTTAGCAGCTGCACTATTTGTTCATGATTTTGTGGGGCACCATTTAACAGTAACTTTATAGAAGCCACCAAACCTAAACCCGTGGAACTAGTTTCGTTATTATTTTTCATCTTCAGTTACGCTGGCTCATATGGATTTGGAACATTCAAATCTTGTAGAATTTTAATTTCCATAGCTTCCATTTCTTTTGTATCTGAATCATTCTCATGATCAAATCCTTGTAAATGCAGTATTCCGTGCACAAGCAAGTGTGCCCAATGATCATTCAATTGCTTACGTTGTTCTTGCGCCTCACGACTCACTATTGGCGCACAAATTACTATATCTCCAAGAAAGTTTATATTTAACTGAGTAGGAAGTTCTGCTGGAAAGGACAAAATATTAGTAGCTTTATCAATTTTTCGATATTGCTTATTCAGCTCTTTAGCTTCTGATTCATCCACTATCCTTAAACATGCACTCGTCTCAGATTTATACGGTATAGATTGAACCCAATACTCAAGCTCCGACTTTTTAGGTATATCTAAACTTTTAGAAACAATTTGCACATCCAAATGAATGCCCATTAGACTAATTTTACTACTCTTTTGAATTATTGGTGTAAGCTTGGATAATTTTTTTTACCAAGGGGTGTCTGACTACGTCTTTAGCCTGAAAATTGCAAAATGCAATGCCTTCAGTATTGTGTAGTATACGTAATACGTGCTTTAACCCTGATTCCTTTGCGTTCGGTAGATCAATTTGGGTTACGTCACCAGTAACAATCGCTTTCGAGCCAAACCCAATTCGTGTAAGAAACATTTTCATCTGTTCAACAGTTGTGTTTTGCGCTTCATCCAAAATAATAAAAGCATCATTCAAAGTTCTTCCACGCATATAAGCCAGTGGAGCAATTTCTATAACATTTCTATCCACTAATTTACTTACCTTTTCAAAACCCATCATTTCATAAAGTGCGTCATACATAGGTCTTAAATAGGGGTCAATTTTTTGCGCTAAATCCCCAGGTAAAAACCCCAGCCTTTCACCTGCCTCCACCGCGGGCCTTACCAACACAAGCTTACGGATACGATCTCTTTCTAAAGCCTCAACAGCACAAGCCACGGCCAAATAGGTTTTGCCTGTGCCTGCCGGACCAACCCCAAATACTAAATCGTTTTCTTCAATGGCACTAATATATTTCTCTTGATTCTCGCCTCTTGCCTTAATGACCGAGCGTTTTGTATGTACAGTGGCTCTACTGGAGTTAACACTGCGTTCTGCGCTTTGGGCTAATTCAGACTCTTGCAGATGGAGGTGCACATCAGACATAGAAAGAGTATTTAATTCAGTGGAATCATACAGTTCTTTAAGCACTTCAGCTGCAGCATTTGCGGCCTTAGCTTCACCTCGTATTGAAAATGTATTACCTCGGTTATTGATCTCAATACCCAGTCTCTTTTCCATTTGACTGAGGTGCTCGTTTAAAGGCCCACACAAATTAGCAAGTCTTGGGTTATCGGCAGGTTCCAGCACGACGTCTATTGAATAGATTTCAGCTGACAAGTACTAAAATCCTTTAGTGTAAGGTTTCAAGATAGAGTACCACGTAGAGAGTTAGAAAACACTTCAGAAATTTTAAGCCGCACAAATTTCCCTATGACATGATCTTTTACTTCTTGGGGCACTGAAAAATTTACAACCCGATTATTCTCTGTTCGCCCAGAATATTCTTGGTCTGATTTTTTAGACAATCCTTCGACTAATACGGTTTGATTAGTATTTAACATTGCATTGGAATACTCAGTAGACATTTTATTTATTAATTGCTGCAAACGTTGTAATCGTTGTTTTTTTATTTCTAGTCCAACATCATCTTCATAAGAAGCTGCAGGTGTTCCAGGGCGACGGCTGTAAATAAAACTAAATGATTGATCGAAGCCAATTTCTTCAACAAACTTCAACGTATCCTCAAAATCTTCGTCTGTTTCACCAGGAAAACCAACAATAAAATCAGAAGAAATGCTGATGTCAGGACGATGCTCACGTAATTTGCGAACAATAGACTTAAATTCCAACGCCGTATGACCACGTTTCATCGCAGAAAGCACACGATCCGCACCGCTTTGCACAGGCAAATGCACATGATTTACTAACTCAAGTACTTCCGCATAAGCATCAATAAGATTATCTGAAAATTCAATAGGGTGAGAACTTGTATAACGTATTCGCTCTATACCATTTACCTTACTCACAAAATAAATAAGTAAAGAAAAATCAACGACATCACCAGCCTCATCTAGACCACGATATCCATTTACATTTTGACCTAATAAAGTTATTTCACGCACACCTTGTTCTGCAAGCAATTCGACTTCTTTCATCACAGCTACTAATGGTCGACTAAATTCTTCTCCTCTTGTATAAGGTACTACACAATAAGTGCAATACTTACTACAGCCCTCCATAATGGAAACAAAAGCCGTAGGCCCATCCGCTTTTGGCTCTGGCAAGCAATCAAATTTCTCAATTTCAGGAAAACTAATATCAACTACAGCTTTTTTATTTTTTTGTGCTTGCTCAAATAATTCTGGCAATCGATGAATCGTTTGCGGCCCAAACACCACATCTACTTGTCTTGAACGTTTTGCTAATTCCTCACCTTCTTGACTAGCAACACATCCACCAACCCCTATTAGTAAGTTAGGATTTTTTTCTTTCAGAGGGCGCCACTGACCTAACTGAGAAAATACTTTTTCTTGTGCCTTTTCACGTATTGAACACGTATTCAATAACAACACATCTGCCTCAGAAACATCTTGAGTTACGTGCATCCCACAATCATGACTGAGTACATCCAGCATCTTTTCAGAATCATACTCATTCATCTGACATCCTTGTGTCTTTATAAATACTTTTTGCATTTTAGTATGCGTTTTTATGCACAAATCCCTTAAAAATTGTAAGAAAAAGAATTTTCAGATCCAACCAAAGAGACCAGTTCTCAATATAGTATATATCGTACTCGACACGTTTTTTCATCTTCTCTATTGTATTTGTCTCTCCTCTATAACCATTTATTTGCGCCCACCCTGTAATTCCAGGTTTGACCTTATGTCGTAGCATATACTGATCAATTTTCTCCCTATAATCCAAATTATGCTCAATAGCATGAGGACGAGGACCAACCAAAGACATCCGACCTTGTAATACATTAAATAGTTGTGGTAATTCATCAAGACTAGTCTGCCTCAAAAATGCTCCAAATCGTGTAACACGCTCATCACCAACCATTGCCTGAGTGATTGTATCGTCAGGTTCTTGATGTAATTCCATAGTTCTAAATTTATAAATATTAATCTTACGTCCATCCCACCCATGACGCCTTTGCTTAAACAAAATAGGGCCCTTTGAAGTTAACTTTACGATCAAGCTAATTATTAACATCAATGGGAGAAAAACAAAAAATAAACCTAGAGATAAAACACGATCTTCCATAAACTTAATAAACTTGTTTGTTCCAACCATTGGTGAGATCGATAGGTTAATAACTGGATAACCGACTACTTCCGTAATTGAATGATTAAAAAGATTTAAACCAAATATATCAGGCACATATCTTATATCTACAGTACTCAGCTTTAATTCCTTCAAAATACACTTCACTGCTTCTTCATCTTTTAGCGGCATTACTATCCACACTTGGTCGATATTATTCTCTTCAACGTATTGAGCAATAGAGCTAATTTCTCCAAGAATAGGGAGCCCAACAACAGAATCCTTAGGATCATATTCTTTTAAAAATACACCTTTTAAATTAAAACCAGCCCAAATTTCATTTTTAAATTTCTCTGCTAACTCATTTGATAGCTTATTATTACCCACTAAAACATATTTCTGATATTAAAGCCTTTTTCACGTAACCAACTCAGAATACTTCTAGCAGTAATTCGAGATAATATGAAAACGATCCATGTAGAAATAGTCCAACTCACCATCCATATGCGTGAATACTCCTCGCTAGTTTTAGTTAGCACAGAAATACTAAGTAATAAAAGCACAACAGTAGCCCAACCAAAGCTTAAACTCGTATTTCTTCGTAGACTGAAGCACCACGCCAAGCTTGATAAAGAGAGAAGTATGGAAAAATCGTAAATACTGAGATAGCGGCTATAGTCAACGCAGATATATAATACATCGACAACGGCCATTCACTTGGGTAAATAGAAAATATAAGCAACCCACACAAAATAACATACAACCAATCTAATGTCCGATGAATTAAATTTATAATATCTGAATGCTTATTTAGTAATCCTCTGCGCATATTATAAGTTTAGTATCTGTTTTATTCTTTAAATTATAAAACGTTAAACACCAATAGATATTTTTCGCCTAATTAGAGAGGTATAAAAATCTACTATTTAGCACTACATATCGCCTAAATAATCTTTTGGGCTCTTGTATAAACCTGTGAAGCCATTCTAATCCTAATGATTGCATCCAGCTAGGAGCTCTATTTTTAGAACCAGATAAAAACTCTATTACTGCGCCAATACCTACCATTACTGCACGAACACTATCTTGTTGACTTGCCATCCATAATTCTTGTTTTGGACACCCTAATGCTACAAAAAGAATATCGACATTTGATTCATTAATTTCTTTAACAATATTTAAATTGTCTGGTAAATTTGTAGATTCTATCTTAGCGGAGCTTTTATATACAATACTGATATTCTTAAATTTTTTAGACAATTCATTACATGCTTTTTGCAGATCATTGGAACTCCCACCAATTAACCCAATGTTAAATTTAGAGTTTTCAGCTAGCGTACATAAAGCCATACAAAGATCAAAGCCACAGATTCTAGTTTGATTTTTGTGCCCACGCTTCTTTAATCCCCACACCAAGGGCATACCATCAGGACATGCAACTAAGGCATTGTTAACGATATTCTTGAATGTCTCTGATTCGTAAGCTTCCATTACCATATGAACATTCACTGCACAAATATAACCAAATTTACCTTTAGATATTTGCGAAATTACCTTTTCAACAACTTCATCTATTGTTCCATATGAAACCAACAACCCATATATTCGCTCTTTTAATAACACAACAATAATCTAAAAGTGTACATAAAAATCAAAATACTTATATATCAACAAACTGTATTTCACTTACCTTGTGCGCCAGAATCAGTACTAACTTTATATCAAAAGCTAATGTTTACTTTTATCATTATTCTATTATTTAGCTTTAGTGTTTGTAATATTTTTTTAAGATTGATTTTACATACTCATCATCAAATGATAAATCTAAATATTTATAAACATCTTTTAGCTGACTGTCACTTATTGCGTGCTCACCTTTATTTAATGTTTTTTTATTAGCTTTTTTATTCGTTATATCCTCAAAAACTTGTACAATATAGTCTACCTTAACAGGATGAGTGAAAATATTTACCGTAGTATTTAGAAATAAACCACTTTCTATAATATATTTAACTATTTTACCTACGTCTGTAATGTCTATTAGATGCCGTTCTGCTTTAGACCAAATATATAACAGTTCATTATTTTTTATTTATTGTAAATATTATTCGCCAGTGTATTTGGATTCCCACCTTTCCCAATTACTTGTGGTAATCGGAATATTAGAAACGATTTAAAATTCTCATTAATAAATTTCTCCACATCTTTCTTATGCTTAATATATAAATTATCGTTATCACCACTCTCAAACACTTTTGTTGAACTGAAATAAATTAATAATCTGCATTCATCATTATCCGCCTCACTACGAAGTAGCCTCATCTCTCTTTCAAACTCACCACCTCTTTTCTCGTTTGAGTTTGATACACCCGATGCAAAAATAGTAACATCATTACTATTTTTGTATACGTCGAACTCATTCGCGAGCAATCCATTTCCTATAATCACAATAGTTATTTTTTAGCTTTATACATATAGTTAACTTATTCTCATGATTCCATTTTTATAAACACTTTTCATATTCTTAATATATTCCCTAAACTTGCTCACCATACTTAGTTGATCTTTTATATGTTTTGAACTTTTTCTATCTGCAAATATATAATTTAATTTATTTACTTTTATATCTTGTTCAATTTTCAAAATACAATTTATATATGGTTTATATAGTAATTTTTTTACCGCAGGATCTAATCTCTCATAAGACGAAAACCCTAAATCATAATAATTTTTAAATACCCTTGATATACCATGAAAATGGTAACAAATTAATGGTACGTCATCGATGTAAATCAAATAATTTTTTTTCTTCAAGCTTTATATCAGAAATATTCCAAGGCGCTACATTTACACCTCCGTGTTTAATCTCTTTAATATTTTCAAAATAATTTGAAAATTTTTCTATATATTTTTGATCTGCAAATCGATCATTTTGTACTTCATCAAAACACCACTTTGTACATTGATTACACCACCAACCTAAACATTCTCTCCCTATTTCATCATTTTTAAATGTAAGCATTCCAGCATTGAACATTCCAAATTTACTTAAATGATGTAATTTCTTTGAGAATCTGTGCGGTGTTATTGCAACCGATTGATTGTCTATCAATGTTTCGTAGGCTTTAATCGAATTAAAGAAAAATATATCTGCATCTAAATATGTTACATATTCTGCATTAGAACCACATGATTGAATATGTTTCAATAAATAAGACTTACACGTAAAATAATATTCAAATATATTTCTAGTTTTTTTAGTACTAAATAAACTCTCGTATTCAGCTTCTAAAGCTTTCAAGGGTATACATTTGAGATTTTTCTTTTCTAAAGATTCTAGAACAATCTGTGTTACTTCATCTAAACATAAAACCCAAAAGTATATTTAGAAGTATATTTAGAAGTATATTTTTCTAACGAATTATATAGAGCTATACCTCTGGGAAGATAATTTGAATTAAAAAGAGTACATATATGATTCATGCACTTAATTTATCGATATACCATTCAATAGTTTTGAAAAGCTTTTCATTAAATTTTGTTTTCGCTTGCCAATTTAGTTCATTATTAATTTTTTCGACATTTAACGCATATCGCCAGTCATGCCCTGGGCGATCTTCCACGAATGAAATTAACTTTGAATAACTATTATTTATAGGAATTAATTCATCCATAATTTTACATATCTTTGTAATTAAAGTAATATTTGTTCTCTCATTGTTTCCACCTATGTTATAAGTTTCACCAACACAACTACTATTCAGTATTCTAATAACTCCATCAACATGGTCTGTAACATAAACCCAATCTCTGATATTTTCCCCAGTTCCATAAACAGGAATTTCTTTTTTTAAAATACACGAATTAATTACCGTAGGTATTAATTTCTCTAAATGCTGGTTCTTTCCAAAATTATTTGAACAATTTGAAATGCTTACAGGTAATGAATATGTTCTATGATATGCTCTTACTAAATGATCAGCAGCAGCTTTACTAGCCGCATATGGTGAACTTGGATTGTAGGAATCAGTTTCTATTGAAGGTAAATCAACACTACTTAAAGAACCATATACTTCATCTGTAGATACATGATGAAATCTACATCTATCTGAAATATCTTTATTCTTATGTAGCCAGACTGATTTAGCCACCTCAAGTAATATTTGAGTACCTTCAATATTTGTCTTAACAAACATGTTTGGTGCCACTATGGATCTGTCTACATGACTCTCTGCCGCAAAATGAACAATTGTGTCTATATCATTATCTACTATAAATATTTTCAACTAAATTTTGATCACATATGTCCCCTAATTTAAATTTATACCTTTTATCGCTTTCAAAGACTTCAGTATTAGCTATATTTCCTGCGTAAGTTAATTTATCTAAGTTTACTACTTTATCGATTAAATTAAGTTCGAGGACCCTGTTAATAAAATTAGACCCAATAAAACCTGAACCTCCAGTAACCAAAACATTTTTCATTTACATTCTGCTACTAAATTAAGTTCAACAAATAATTTCCATACTCATTCTTACCAAATGACTTACCAAGCTTAATAAGTTGATCAGAAGTTATCCATCTGTTGGAATAAGCAATCTCTTCGAGACAAGCAATTTTTAGTCCTTGTCTATGCTCGATAGTTTGAACATATTGGCTAGCTTCTTGAAGTGAATCTGGTGTTCCAGTATCTAACCAAGCAAACCCACGTCCTAAAAGTTCAACATCTAATTTATTCTCACTTAAATAGCATTTATTTATATCTGTAATTTCAAGCTCACCCCTTAAACTTGGTTGAATTGATTTCGCATACTCAATAACATTATTGTCATAAAAAAAATAAACCTGTTACCACATAGCTAGACTGAGGATTACTAGGTTTTTCTATTATATCTATCACATTCATGTCATTATCAAATGATATAACACCATACCTTCTGGATCTTTTACTGGATATCCAAATATTTTTGCACCTGCAGTCAATTTTGCTGAAGCTCTCAACAAGTTTATAAAACCTTGTCCAAAAAAAATATTATCTCCTAAAACTAAACACACAGACTCTTTATCAATGAAGGATTCGCCAATTACAAATGCCTGAGCAATGCCTTTAGGTTCTTGTTGTACTAAGTAAATAAATTCCACACCCCACTGACTTCCATCTCCTAATAAAGATTTATATAAATCAATGTCATGTGGAGATGAAATTATTAATATTTCTCGAATTCCTGCAAGCATTAATACTGAAATTGCATAATAAACCATTGGCTTATCATAAATTGGTAAAAGCTGTTTAGAAATTGATTTAGTAAGAGGATACAGTCGCGATCCTTGGCCGCCAGCAAGAACAATACCTTTCACACTAATAACTCTTAAATTTTCATTCTTTCTCATCTCTGTAAAATCTAATATTTTATTTAGCAAACCTTTAAAACTTCTTAAAATAATTTTAATCTGATCACCAGAATAAATCATTTTTTCTGTAAATGTATCTGCCTCTCTATTTGCTTCTATAGAATTTGGATGATCTAATGGAAAATGTATTTTCCTGAACTTAATGCTACATTTTTGGAATTATTTTTTGTATGAGTAGCGCCGTCACCAAATCCAATATTAATTACCAAATTTACTTTTGGTATTATTGTGAGAGCATTGTGCCACCAACAGGTGCACATCCAAACATAACCCCAACTATTGATTTCATTATTATACGTCCGGTCAAAAATATCACTCCAATACTTTACTTGAGATTTGTTATCTAACAAACTATCGAGAACTTTTTCAGATTTCATTGCAGGCCAAATTGCCATCGAATTGTCGTATTTTTCCCATGCGCGTTTCCAAGTTGCCCACCCCCAGCAGTGCATATAACGTGAAAAGTAGTAGCTATTTGGAGATATATTAACATCTTTTTGAAAATTACTACCCGCGATTAAAAAAATCTCGCTATCATTTTTATAGCGTTCAAGTAATTCTTCACAAAAATAAAAAAAATCATTATTTGCAAGACAATCATCCTCAAGAATAATGCCTTGCTCTACTGTTTTCAAAAAACCACGAAATTGCTTCAGACATTGCTTTTCTGCAGCCTAAATTTTCACTTCGATATAGTTTTTTGACTTCACAGTCCCAATCTATATTATCTACAATCTCTCTAGCCTTAATACAATTTACTTTATCTGAGGAAATGTTCTTGCGAGGACCATCTGCAGCTATGTATAGCTTTGAAGGACGAATTTTTTTTATTGGATTGAAAAACTTTTTTAGTAGTTTCAGGCCTACTATGTATAGTTAGCAATATAGGTATATTAAACAATAGACTTGACTTATCTAAATAATAGTTAAATAGGTAGAATTACTTGGCACGATATATTTAATTCGAAAAAATAAAGCAACATTTTTCACGAATACTATCAAGAAAATCCAAATGTTAACTCATTATTATTTTTCACCTATAACTCTTACTTGAAAATATGATCTTTCTAATCTTGCATATATTTTACAAAATAAATCAAATATAGTCCTACCTCCTAATCTTGCAATTAGCTGATATTTTGGCGGCCATTTATGAATATACGGCTTTGACTCAATGACAGTAAATCCCGCTTCATTAAATATATTTCCTAGACACATTGGGCTCCAGGAGTAAATATGATTATTTATGTCCGCAGGTTTGTATGCGTATGAAATACATTCACATGGAACAACAAAAACTATTTTACCACCTCTCTTCAACTTCAAGTAAAGTTCTTTTAATTCATTTAATGGAGATAATGTATGCTCTAACGCGTGATTTGAAATTATCAAGTCATAATAATTATCTTCTAATTGTCTTGCTGATGAAAATATTTTATATCCCATTTTTTTTTGCAATTTCAGCAGCGGATTCGTTTATTTCTATGCCATGTTTTTCTTTGCAACTTAAATTGTTTAATAAATAACCTCCACCGCATCCAAAATCCAAGACAACATCATCTCTATTAATATATTCAGTAAATTTAGACATGTTAGCCCATCCGCCGAACTCTCCTATTGAGGACTGCCACTTAAAATACTTGCTATCGTAATGTTTACTTGCTGACATATCTAAATGGTATTTTATTTACCATAATTAAAACCCACAATTTAAAATAATTTTCAAAATTTTTAAGTAATATTATTTTGATTATTAAATGAAATTCCAATTCCTCCTCCCGGATACCAATGATTTAATGGGTTCTTCGCGAAAAAAAATAAAACTTCTTGAATTAGCTAACGAAAAATTTAATAACTTATCTGTAACATGTGAGTTATCACCTAAAATTATTGCTTCTTCTGATAGTTTATTTGCAATTACGTTATATTCTCTTTCTTCATATTCTGCAGAATGATCACTATCATTAATAAATAAATCTATATTTTCAGATAAATTTTTAAGTGACTCAATTGAGTCTCCATAAATTATTTTTCCATAAGGCTTATAGATATTTGAAAACATAAACCCTGCTTCTTCATTAATATCTGTACCATAATAAAATCCTTCATAACCTTCTTCTACGTTCTTCATTATAGCTGAAGTTAAAACACATGAACCAAAACCTTTATCAACACCAGTTTCAACAATTATTTTTGGTTTCATTATTCTTGCAATTGCATACCATCCTAGTCTTTTACCAAATTTACAAGATATATCTGATGTAATTCCTAATTTATTTTCGATAATTTTTTTTTGAATATTACTAATTAACTCTTCATTGTTTTTTAACTCATCCATATACCCAATGACCACATTAATTTCTACATTTAAGATGAATGAGATAAGCGAGGCTAAGTACCTTTCATTCTTATTTGTTAGATCATAAGTATAATTAGTGATTTCTCGTGAATTAAATAACCATGGGATTAAATACACCAAAGGCTTTGATACATATGCTAGAGAACTTTTTAACCTATGCAGAAAATAGATAGATTGACGAATCATTTATTTAAATATATTTTGGGCAGCCACTATAAAATTATATGTCTTTTCAGTTAATTCTTAACTTTTATTAAAAAATGTATTTCTATTAGTTCGTGCAAATGGATAATATCCTTTGCTAGAAAGATATTTTGAAATTTCTGTATTGTATACGGCCTCTAAGCTGAACAGGCCTTCTATATGATCTTCAACTATTATTGTACTTGGACTGTGAATATTCCAATTGTTTGATTCTAGAACATCCATTTCTAATCCTTCAACGTCTATTGTATATAAGTCAATAGTTGTGTCTTTTGGCAGTCTTTTATCAAGTATAACGTGTAATGGCTTTTGGTCAATATCAAGTTGTTTAATTCTTTTGTACCCTGTTTTTATTGAAAATTTTCTTTCTTGCAAACTGTTAAGTGCACTTTCGTTATAAATATTACAACTAACCCTTCCTTCTTTTACACCTACCGCACTTTCGATATTAATATCTCTAGGCCTTACTTTATTGAATTCGCTCATACTTCCAGGAGTTGCATCTATATTAATTCCACGCCAACCTTTTTTATAAAGAAGATAAGTATTTGAAAAACGCATTGGGTGATGCGCACCTATATCGACATAAAATCCTTTTACTTGTCCCCAAAAATGTTTATTTAGTATTAAATCCTCACCTTCTTGCGCATAGGACTCTTGCAACCATTTATTATGTTTATTAAAAACACTATTACATTGGTTTCGTAAGTATTTATAAATTTTTCTCAAAAGAATTTTCGGCTATATAAAAAATTTATGATAGGGCGATAACTTTATCCACTGAACTCATTACAGCTTCATCATGAGTTATAAAGATTAGTATTCTATTTTGATACCTCATCCTAATATTCTTTAATACTATATCTTTTGTCCCTTCATCGATAGCATTTGTGCTTTCGTCAAGTATTAATACATCTGGTTTTCTTAGCAATGCTCTTGCCAAACCAATTCTTTGCTTTTGTCCACCAGATAAATTACTTCCTTGATATTGTAGAATAGTTTCATATCCATTTCGCATAGAATTAATATAGTCGTGTATGCACACATCTTTACAAGCTTCTATTACGTTTTTTTCAGCAACATTTTCCAGTCCAAATTTTACATTATCTATTATGCTTGTATTAAATATAGCAATATTTTGCTCTAGCAGAATGATTCTTTCTCTAATACTTTTCAAATTTATTGAATTTATATCAATATCATTAACGAAAATTGATCTATTGTTTGGTTTATATAAACCTACTAGTAAATCTGCGAGAGTTGATTTTCCTGATCCAGATTGACCAACAATTGCATAACTTTTCCCAGCTTCAAATGTTATTTCAAAACCGTTAAATATTTCATTATCAGAATACGAAAATTTTAAGTCTGATATTTTTATATTCTTAATACTAGACTTTAAAACCTGTTCTCTATTATCATTTAAGTCGTTAATATTAGTTATTACTTCTGTTACATCTTTCCCCACCCTTGCTTCTGCTGTTATTTTCATTAGGGCATTTAGACATTGCCCAAGTGCCGGAAAAAATCTAATCAAAAATAAGATAATAATTACTAAAAATGAATAATTTCCTTCATTGTGTATTTGAAATAAGCCAAATATTAAAAAAATAAGAAAAACAAAAAATAGAACAAGAACCGGAATATTTTTTGATAGTAAATGTGTTCCTTCAATTTTATAAAGCGTATCTGA
>CBDCTA010000007.1:0-15895 GCA_965221955.1 Gammaproteobacteria bacterium
TTTGTTGTCTATCGCTATTGTGCTAGCATGTGTTGCTTTACTTGCAATTATAATTATTTTCGTTTTATTTTGATTTAAGCTGATGTGCAATATTTAGATTATTGACAGAATACAATAATCAACACCCATGCAGTTTAGAGTTCTATTATATAACATGCACAAAGGAATCGGCGGCATTGATAAGAAGTATAAAACTCGAGCCAATTGTAGAAGTTATCAAGCACTATCAACCGGATATTGCGTTACTACAAGAGGTTTCTGAAGGTGTTAACGATCACGATATCATGAGCAAATTGATTTGTCAGGAGTTGTATTAGATTATGAACATCGTTTGTTTCAAGAAAATGTTAAACGTAAACTAGGTTATCATGGTGACGGAATACTTAGTAAATATTCCCTTACGAGATCTACAAGCATCAATTTAAACTGTTCCTCCAAATAAAGCGTCGGAATGGTTTGACAGCGCATGTAAATATTACGAACGGGAAGAGACAACTTAACCTCATAGTTGTAAATGTTAACCTGAGTTTTAGCTGCTTATGAGCGAGCTATACAAGTTTGTATGCTTATCGAGTGTTTCCTATATCAGCAGTGAAAATATACAACAATCGATTCTTCTTGGCAGTAACTTTAATGATGTATTGGAAAATTTATGTCGCAAAGCGTTAAATTCAAAAGGTTATGTTTCTATTCCTAAATATACAAAATCATTTCCAGCTGTTTACCCAAAATGCTCTATAGATCGCATATTCCAACATAGTGATATTAAAATTATAAAAGCATTCGTTAGACATACCGATTTAGCACGAGAGACTTTTGATCATTTACCCATGACTGTGGATTTTGCCTTAATTTAATTTATAGTCAATTAAAGTATAGGTGCAAGTAATCGTGTCAAACGTGTAGCTAAACGAAAAAACCATGACTTGCCTGTAATATCATCATGAGATAACTTACTGGCATTAGAAAAAATCATCTATCAACATCTTTTCTGTTTGTTTGCAAAACTCTTTATCTACTACCACAGTATTAATTTCAAAATTTAAACGGAACGATCGATTATCCATATTGGCTGTGCCAATGACTGAATATTTCTCATCGATTAGCATGATTTTTTGATGTGCAAAACCTTTCTCGTAAAGATATATTTTCGCGCTAACTGCTTCTAAGTCATCGTAATAAGCATAAGGTGCGTATTTAAAAAGAAAGCTATCAGTTTTTCGTGGCGTCATGATTCTGACTTCCACACCTCGTAATGCTGCAAGCTGCAATGCTGCTAAAAACACGGTCATCAGGAATAAAATATGGTGATGCGATCCACACTCTTTTCTGTGCAGATTCTATACAGTGCGCAAATAAAAGCCCACATGTTTCCAATGCATCACTAGGCCCAGTTGCCGAGAATAAAGCACATTTATCTGATTCTTGTGTATTTGGGCTCCAAGATAATTCGGGTATTTCTTTTATACCAAAATACCAATCACGTAAAAATGTAAGTTGGAGAGAGCGTACGGCAGGTCCTATTATTTTAAGATGTGTATCACGCCAAAAGCCAAACTCTTCACTTCGGCCAAGATACTCATCACCAACATTCAATCCGCCTGTAAAACCAATTTTTCCATCTACAACAACAATTTTGCGATGATTTCGAAAATTTAGCCTTAGACGGTTGAACCAGCCTGTATCACTACCACTAAATCTAGATACGTTAGCACCGGCTTCGGTGAGTTCATCAATGTAGTTATCAGATAAAGCTAAGCTGCCAACTACATCATAAAGCAGCATCACTTTTTACATTTCTATTTAGCGCTCCTAGTAATGAATTTTTTAAGTCAGTGCCAATATCATCATGTCGTATAATATAATATTGTACTAGTATGTAGTCATCTGCCTGATCAATACTTTTAAGTATATTATCGAAAGTTGATTGTCCATTGAGTAGTAATTCAATGTGGTTTCCACATGTGAAACATGTGCCAGAAAGTTTCTTCTAAAGCAATTAATTCGGTTTGGTTTCTTGCATCCTCAACTGTGTTTTTATCATAGGCGCAGTCACTATTGTGTTTACTTGGTTTATCGCCATTTATTTTTTCAAATTCTTGGTCAAATTCATTTACACTTTCTTTGTAGTTATAATACTTAACTCTTCCAAAGGTCCAGTAAAGAGGTACTGCGAAGAGAGGAATTGTTAATAGCGTAACCACCCAAGCCGTTGAACCTTGAGCGGTTCTAGAATACATTACAGCATGATATGCACTATAAGCACCAATTATATATAGGATGGGTATAATCGAAGCTATGAACGCTGTTACCCATCCACTTTCAAAAAGAGAGGTGAAATATTGCATAAGATGAATTGTTGTATTTGAGTTAGTTCATCTCTGAATTTTTTCTATTTCTGAATTCCTTTCCCATTTTTTCAATTTCAGAGTCTTGAAAAACTTCTTTTGCCTTTTTGAAAACCTCATTTTCTTCTTCTTCCATATGATGTTCATTATCATGTTTGAGTTGTTTGAATTTTTGTAACCATCCTGCGCTTGACATTGATGCATCATTTAATTCATCAATCAAGTCGAGTGCTACTTGATGTTCAGCAACACTGTGTCGAGCTTTATCAGTTCCGTCAGGATCTTCCATTAAATTTGCATAAAAAACTTGTTCTTCAGCTGCAGCATGAGCTTTAAGTTCTTTAGTGAAGTCGTCAAAAACTCTATTGCGTTCTTGGCTATCACCCTCTGTTTTCACTAGAGTTTCCATTTGTTTGCGCTGTTTTTCATGATCTTCAATTATCTCGTCAAAAATATTCATGCCATTACTCCTAATTAATTAAATATAAATAATGAATAAGTTTTACATATATCTTTAACTACTAGATTGTAAGTTTTACAGCATGTATAACAAAAATATGGTTTATCCTTGTAAGTATGAAAAATGAATACATATAAATTTACTAAATGACAAATAGTTCAGACCAACGTATTAAACGACTGGCATGGTTTCTAGATAGTTCTATTAGACTGCCTGGTGGTTTCCGCATTGGTGTTGAAAGCATCGTAGGTTTAGTGCCGGGAGTAGGGGATGCTATAGGTGCATTAGCTTCATCCTACATTATCCTAGAGGCAGCTAAAATAGGTACGCCAAAGCGAACGTTGCTGAAAATGATAAAAAATGCCTTGCTAGAGGCAGTTGTTGGCACTGTTCCTATCGCGGGTGATATTTTTGATATGGCATATAAAGCAAATATGCGTAATTACAAGCTGCTTGAAAACCATATGAAAGAATCTACGCTGAAGCCGCCACGTAGTAATAAGAAAGTAATCGCTTATATTTTAATCCTTCTGGGCATTGTATTGTTAATGCTGATATGGATTTCGTTTCAAATACTAAAACTTGCAGTTAGTTTGTTTTAGATTTAAGGCACTTATTAAGTGTTGTATGTAATATTTACAATAGTAATCAGGGTACTCTCTATATAACATAATATTTTATATAACTTATAAATAAGTATTTTAATAGATAGATGTACAGAATTAGCTGTCAATATTTATCTGAATTAAATTCCTTAATAACCACGAAGGATTAACGGATAGGGCTATGAATATAAAAACTTTCGTAAAAATTTTATTTGGCAGTCTTGCATTAACAATGTTATGGGGATGTGAAATTGAGCAAACTCAAGAAGGAAAACTTCCTGACGTAGATGTAGATGTCAAAAAAGGCAATCTTCCAAAATACGAAGTAATTAAAACAGAAGAAGGAAAAATGCCAGACGTTGATGTTGATGTACAGGCTGGTCAAATACCTAAATATGATGTTGACGCACCTGACATCGTTGTTGGAACCAAAGAAATAGAAGTAGAAGTCCCCGATGTAGATGTTGATGTAAAAATGAAAAAAGAAACAATCGACGTACCAGTTGTAGGCATAGATATGCCTGATGATAATGATTCCAAAGAATAGAGATTAAATAGTAAATCGATATTTGATGATATGCCCTGTCATAGGGCATATCTATTTCACATATGTCATCTGGGAATGAACTTAAAATAGACTAAAATCCATATCCTAGTGTGAAAATATATTCCTTGTCCGTACTGTCGGCACCATCTGCTGGCGATTTGTCCCATTCATAATTAGCTTGTGCCTTCGCATTAAAACCATTTCCAAGTGGAAATTTCAGACCATTTCGTGCACGAATGACAACATCATTGGAAGTTTCTAGACCATAAAGCCCTTCTTGGTGATGAAAAATATTCATCCATTCGAATATTTTATGTTCATAATCGATAGCCCATCTTGAGGCTAAATAATCACTATCACTTTCTTCTTTAAAGTCCTCGTTTACATAACTTGGTCCAAGCTCTGCTGAGAGTAACAGATCATCTCGCTCAAAAAATTGATAACCAACACCGGCAGATAGAGCAGTACGTAAATTTAGCAGTTCAATCTCGTCTTCTTTAAAAGATGCTGAATTAAACAAGTACCACTTATCTGATAAAAAGTGATCGTATTGAATAGAGCCGAAAGTTTCATCTTTGGTTTTATCACCATCTGACCGTTCAAATGCACGTTCAATTCGCACGGAATATCGATTATTAGGTGTACGAGCACGTAATTCTCCCGATCCTACATAGCTATCATCATCACTATTTCCACTCGATGTGCTTAAGCCGATGTCTACATCACCACTGAATTGTGCTTTTTCCTTTGCTCGAGCTATTTCAATAGGGTCGCCACGTATTATTTTTTTTACTTCAGCTAGTTTAAAATTATTATTGGTTCCTGCTCGGTCCGAATTGACTTGTAATTGTGATCGATTGCTTTGCTTAATTCTGCCAGTAATATAGTCATGGTCATTAAACACAACAGTCATGGGATCGAAAGTGCTAAAAGATTTTATCTTTTGACGGTCAATTGTAAGCGTATCTGCGAATTCTGTTTGAATGATGAGATTGTTTTCATCAATACCTTGAATAGTGCCCAACAATCGGTCACCACTTTTTAAAAATACTTCATCCATAGTTATAGTGATTTCATTACTCTTGGGTTTTATAGAAATACTGGGTTTTGTTACTGCATTCGATGAATCTGATTTAGTATAAGGTTGGTGGGCTGATGCTAAGTCAGAAATATTGATATTATTGATTATGCCTAATCTTTCGGTTTGAAGTTGTAGTATTCCACCTCGCTTCATGCTTAACAGACCGGTTAACTTGTCTTCATTATTAAATATGACGCTCATGGGTTGCTCTGTTTTGAATGAGATGACACTAATCAGAGGCATCTCTAATTTTCCAAAGACTGGTGAATGTAAAACTAAAGTATCTTGTTGTATGCGCATAATAGAACCGCTTATTTGATCGCCATTATTAAGCTTAATTTCATCCGCATATAAATTAGTCGGTATTGCTATTAGATTGAATAGTAAAACTAATGGGCTGAATATATTTTTCATTTGTATTCCTTGAATTGCTCAGCGTGTGATTTCATGCAAAAGCTACGGCATAAATTTTTACAGTAATTATAAATATTATGTTTGTAAATATTACAAAATTGAGCGAGATAAGTTATTGCAAGTTCTATTTCATATAGAATGATATGAACTAAATTTAAACAATGTGTAGTTATGAAAAAAATAAGTCAGATACACTTGATAATTTTGCTGTTTGCACTTATTTGCACTTACCCTGCTGGCGCAGATGACGGTTGTCGAGATGATCTCATGGAAATTAGTGCAATGCGTACCACAGTACAAACTACGCCAAAATTACGTAGGGACTTACACTTTCTTAGGCAAGCAGCAAGTTTATTGCATAAGCGTGGAAAAGAAGAAGAGTGCGAAGAAACTGTTGAAGCAATGCGTGATTTGTTATCAGAACATGTCGAGAGGCAAGAGCATCAGCAGCGTCTTGAATATTTGAGCATGGCTGAAAAGTTGTCAGAGGTGAGAAATACAATTGCGGTTGAAAATATAACAGGATCACCTGTATACAATTTGAATGGTGAGGACTTGGGCAATATCGAATCTATGGTTATAAACACACACACCGGTACAGTTGCACACGCTGTATTAAGTTATGGAGGGTTTATTGGCTTTGGGCAAAAGAATATTGCAATCGCATGGGATGCATTGAAACTTACACCTGATAGAGAATCTTATGTAGTAGATATAAGTATTGATGAACTCAATCAGGCTCCTGAATTGGATGCAGATTCGTTGCCGGATGACATTGACTTAGATTGGCTCAAGTTTTAAATAAATTTGGGCATTGTTTCAACGCAATATCGCTTGTAATAAATTAATCATGCCAACTTTGTGGCACATGATCATCATATTTTAAATTAGAAGTAAGTTAAGAGGTCAATATGGGAATTGAAGTAGGGGGAATATTAGGGCTAATTGTCCTGATTTTAGATATCTATGCAATTGTAAAAATTGTAGGCTCTGGTACATCAACTTTCTCAAAGGTCATATGGATTGTTGTCATTTTATTATTACCAATTCTAGGGCTTATTATTTGGCTTCTGTTTGGTCCAAAAGGTTAAAGCAGGTCGGCTACTTCATATAAATACTTGCTGATTGGCATGTCTAAAGTATATTGCGTTAAGCATTGAGTAACACTTAATATTTCTTATTAGAGATATGGATTCTAGTTAATAACAATTATAAATTACCTCAAAAAAATTTATGTAATCTTGTTTGTATATCTCACTTTAGTCAACACAACTTATTTATATTCTAAATATCTAACATGTTTCTAGAAAAAATTAAAACACCTGGGTTAGCACATTTAAGCTATATATTTGGAGATGGTGGTGAGGCTTGTGTTATCGATCCTCGTCGTGATATCGAGATGTATATTGAAATAGCAAGAAGTAATGGTTGTATTATCACTACAATACTGGAAACACACCGTAATGAAGATCTCGTTTCTGGTTCTGCGATACTCGCAGACTTCACTGGTGCTACTGTCTATCATGGGCCACATGCAGATGGAGATGTAAGATATGCAACGATCATTTCTGAAACTTCACGATTTTCATTCGGAACATTGAAAGTAGAGGTCCTTGAAACGCCTGGGCACACAAAAGATAGTTTAAGTTTTTTATTGTTCGACACGAATTTTAGTCAAAGTCCTGTAGGTGTTTTTACTGGCGATGCATTGTTTATTGGTGATGTCGGTCGAACTGATTTTTATCAAAACGAAAAAGAAAAACTAGCTGGCATGCTCTACGACAGTTTAATGAAAATTAAAAAACATGCGAGCAATGCAATTTTATACCCAGCACATGGAGCAGGCTCAGTATGTGGAGATGGTATGGCGGATCGTGAATTTTCTACAGTTGCGCATGAATTTGAGAATAATCCAATGCTGTCATTGAGTCGTGATGATTTTGTCGAAAAAAAGATTAATGAATCACATTATATCGCTCCCTATTTTAAACAAATGGAAAGGTTGAATCTTAAAGGAGCTTCAAATTCTACAAAAAGTATTCCCAAGCCATATAACTGGATGAAATTCAAAGAGCGTTATAAAGATAATGGAAATATTAAAGTAATTGATGTACGCAGTGCTGAGTCTTTTCTTGGAACATTTGTGCCAGGTAGTTTGTGTCTTCCTGTAGATATGCTAAGCGCATATGCAGGATGGCTGCTGAGTTATGACGATCATATATTTTTAGTTTCTGAGGATGTATCTCAAGCACAACAAGCAAAATTACATTTATTAAGAATTGGCTACGATAAGGTGGTGGGTTTTTTAGATAGTAGTCTTCCCATGGTGGCAGCACAAGGTGGAGAATTTGATGATCTTGAAACTGTTGATACAGAAATAGTCAAAACGCGTTTACATGATACAAATAATTGGACATTACTTGATGTTAGAAAAGATTCAGAGTTTGCAAATACATCCATTGATGGGGCGAATAATATATATCTAGGTAAACTTATAAATAAAGGTAAAAAACTAGATAAAGATAAACACTATACTGTTATGTGTGGTAGTGGAATACGAGCAACGGTAGGAGCATCTATTCTTAAGTACCTAAATTTTAATAATGTAGATGTCTATATGGGATCAATGATGGCTTGGAAAAATGCAGGCCATAAAACAGCAACCTGAGTATCTAAGTGTTGTAAATCCAGCTAAAACCAAAAACATATATTCGTTATATTGCAGCTCATCTCATACATTTTGCATGATTTATTGTAAACTTGATGAAACTAAGCCAAACTTAGAGTATGTTGTTAACCAAGTTTAATAATATAGTCTTAGATTAGACATATCTCCACTTGCTTATTTTCTTGACAAAGTTTATAGGGTGGGAGTGCTTAATCTTATAAGATTAGAAGCATATGTCTAATAACGATAGTCAAGCACGACAAATCGCAACTGACTACCTGCATGAAAATGCAGAGAAATTAGTAAAAGTATGGATTGATTGGTTACAAGAGCGTGTGCAGACCACAACCATCAAATCCTTACCGGAACGCGCACTGCGGAATCATATCCCCCCGATTCTGCATAGTCTGGCTAATTTTATTTCAAATCCGGCAGAAATCACACGTCAAGAAATATTAGGGCATTTAAAAATCCATGGACAGATCCGTAGAGATCAAGGATACACCTTAGAAGAAGTACTTGCAGAATTTGATGGTTTAGCGGGTGTGATTACAGCCGATGTCAATTCAGTTCTATTTGATGCTATTGAGAAGCTGACCCCAAAAGACATTATTGAAGCACTTACTAACCTAGCAAGTGGCTTGAGGACGATTAGTTTTGTTGCAATGGGCACATATTCGCAAACAGATCGAGAGCGTGCAAAGACAACTTCTGAAGGTATGGAGGAAATGACGCGTGCAGTTGTGCATGAGTTGAGAAATCCACTCAACGCAGTAACCCTGAACCTTGGTTTAATAAAAGAAGATAATCCTAATATTGAAAACTTAGAAGAAAGTGTGGATTTATGCCTCAGTTCAATCAATCAGGCCTCGGAAATTTTAAATTCAATAAAAAATTTAGCCTTAATCGACCTTGCTATGTCCGGAAAATATTTGATTACGCTGCGTGAAATTGCTGAAAGCTTAAAATCAGAATATAAAGAAGAAACTGTAAATAAAGGTGTGGAAATTCGATTTGAAGATCACATGCCTGAAGTTAGTATTGAAGCAGTGCCTTTATACATTGTGTTAACCAATTTAATTACAAATAGTATTAAATATGCAGATAAAACTAAAGATGAACAATTTGTAAGTATAAAAGCAAAGCTTATAGAAGAGGAAAATGATTCTGGATTTTGTCAAATTGAGGTGCGTGATAATGGAATTGGAATACCAGAAGAACTGCTCGCGCGTGTTTGCCAAAAAGGTTTCCGCGCACATCCTGGTGTAGGTCAAGGCACAGGATATGGACTTCATTATGCCCGTGACTCACTCTTAACACGTGGGGGTGCTCTAGAAATTGAAAGTAAAGAGAATGAAGGTACTATAGTTAAAGTTCGAATACGTTGTTTGTCACCTGAATCTGATGCAATATGTGCAGATCAATATCGAATTGAACATTTGATGGGTGAGAAAGTGTTCGAAAATAACTATAGATAAAATAACTATAGATAATGAGTTCTCTATAAACGAAATCTAGCAAATAAAACAATATAATCGCTAAAGTAACTACGCTGTCAATTCTATGATGGCTTTGTAAACTAACCAGTAAGTAATTAGAGAAGATGCGATACCTATAAGAATCCATATTCCATCATGCATGGTGAGGCCAACTGATATTAGAAGTAGTGACAAACCTGGAACCATCACAGCAAAAGGCAGAATTTCAAGAGGCGCCATGCTAATTCCAAGAGAAAAGCTAATTAAACCGATCACATTAAGCCACGGTTCTTTAGTGAGGTAACTAACTCTCGGCTTTATGAACTCCTCAATTTTATTGACTGGTTTTTCAAGCTTGTCTAATGAAGAATCTAATTTCTTTCTAGTGATTTCAAAATTTGTAATTTTATTAGGCAGCCAAGGGTATTCAATACTAATTATGAGTTGTATCGAAACAATCGTAACGATAATTCCTGCGAGTGTAGGAACCCCAGGTATTGCTCCTGTCGGTAGTACAGCAAGCAATGCGGGTATCAATAACATAGGACCATATACTCTTGATGAAAAGATGTTTAATAGCTTTTCAATCGGAATATCAGCACTATCTTCTTGTTTGCGAAGCTCTACTATTACATCAATTAGATGATCCGGTGCGTTTTTATCTGACATTTTAAATAATTTTTTAAAAAATAGACCCACAGTATGGATGCTGTGAGTCTAAAGGGAGTGGAGCAATTTATGCTCCGAGTGAGTCCTCCCGGACTTATTGTGCTTTTGCGTCAAAAATTATTGATGCTCATAATTGATAAAACGCCACTTAATTTAGTGACATAAGTATACTAAGCAGAGCATGCTTGATTGTTAAAATTGTAAAATCTACATAAAGAATGCAATTTAAATATAATTTTAAATGCTTCGGTTATATACTGGTATCTCAAAATAACGATAATAATTGGAGTCTAAAATGCCTAGAAATATCTTTTATATCATTGGCGTTATTGTAGTCATTGTGATTGTTCTTAAATTATTAGGTCTTTGGTAGATACCAATTAAATTTAGTCTATGTTTGGGATAAATATAGTATTCAAAATTAATCTAATTTAACGTTCATTCGCGCCAGGGTGAAAGGGATATTTTATCTTTTCGCGATATTTTTAATACTCGCTACACTATTACCAATTATCAGAAATGATGATTGGTGGTTGCGTGTGTTTGAATTTCCAAGATTACAAATTGCAGTCCTTAGCTGCATTTTGTTTTTATTCGCGTTTTTCTTAATTGAGCATCACAATGTATTCTTTATTTGTGTAAGTTTTTTGCTCATTGCATCTGCTGTTTATCAATTTGTAAAAATTATTCCCTATACTTCGTTTCATCCGCAACAAATGCATGCTGCTGATGCGGAGAGCACCGGACAACCATTCAAACTGATGATGTCTAATGTGCTCATGTCGAATAAAAATATAGACGGTTTGGCCAAATTAGTAATTCAACATCAGCCTGATATATTGCTAGTCATTGAAACAGATGAAATGTGGTGCCAAGATTTAAATTCAAAACTTGATTTTAAATATGAGGTTGCAGAGCCTCTGGAAAATACATATGGGATGGTGCTTTATTCTAATTTTGAGTTACAGAATTCAAAAATAGAGTATTTGATTGAAGACGATGTACCGTCTATTCATGCCCAAGTAAAATTACCTAACAACAAAACAGTTTCTTTACATTGTTTGCACCCAAAACCACCTGCTCCTCAAGAAAGTGAGGATACCACTGAAAGAGATGCCGAATTACTGATAGTCGGTAAGATTGTGCGTGAACAAAATATACCAACAATCGTTGCTGGTGATTTGAATGATGTAGCTTGGTCATATACCACTAAGTTATTTCAAAAGATTAGTGGCTTGCTCGATCCTAGAATTGGAAGGGGAATGATTAATACTTTTCATGCAAAACTCTTGTTTCTACGCTTTCCCTTAGATCATGCATTTGCATCTGAGGACTTTGCTTTAATTAATATAAAACGATTACCCGGATTTGGGTCAGATCATTTTCCTATGCTAATTGAACTGGTTCTAAATGAGATGAATCGTAATTTACATGATGCGCCTTCAGCAGATATAGAAGATAAATCGAAGGCAGAAGAGAAAATTGAGAAAGCATTTGATGACCAATAGCTTAAATATTGAAGAAGCATTCTATGTAAATATTACAATATTATCTCAATAATGCATTATTTTTGATTACATAGACTAAGATATCTGTATTAAAAAGTGTACCAGTCAGAGAGGTAGTATTTATGGCGACAAATAATGACGAAATTAATATGATGATGCTTTGTGCACATGATACTTGTCGATGCGTAATTAATGCTGATCAAGGTGTAATTAAAGACGATAATCTCTATTGCAGTCATCTATGTTCCGAAGGTAAATCTTGCGGACATAGTTTTTGTAACTGTGTTGGAGAAGGCGAATAACAGCGTTGGTCAAACTTCAATAGGAATTAATCGATGAAAAAAACATCTGACACATTTATCAATTCTAATGAAGAATATGTAAAACTTCGAAATAGCCAAGCACCAGGTATAGATAAGACACCAAGAGAACAACCAAAGTCACAAATTCCAGGTTATCGTGGTCATGACAATCCTGAATATGCGCAGTGGACGGATCGAGAGTTGGCTGAACTAGCAAATACTTTAAATATCAATTTTAGTGATGATATAAATCGAGATGATTTGATTAATCTTATATTAGAAAAAGAAAAACGCTGATTTATATATAAAAAGTATTAACACCACCGCTAGATGGATGACAATGTTATTTCATAATATTTTGATAACCTTATTCACATTTATACGCAAAAAAATAATTATTCTATTTTTAATATTTTTGATTTTACAGCATCATTATCTGAAGACGAGGAAATTCAAATATACGTATCCACCAACCGTCATGTTTAATCATTGGTAATACCGTAATGATTAAATAGATCAGCACACAAATGTAATGAGCTTCTTTCATAGATTAATTTGCAATTTGTTGAACAGCTGTCAGACTCGAGAGCCTCTTTAATTAATTATTAGTTGCCAATATGTTCGATGTAATTATAGAAACTACGATCGATTCGCTTGCCCTTGAGCTAGGTTTGGAATATCACTTTGTAGTATATGTTACGAATAAAGGTACCAAACGCTCTCTTTCAATAATACCTGAGCTTGATGTACTAATAGACCAAATAGACACCTCTATTTGTCATAGTAATGAAACGGAGGTTTGCATAGGTGATAAGCAACCTAGAGCTCAAATCAAATTAGATGTAGAAGAAAGAGTTAGCTTTACAGTATTTATTACTTGTAATATAGCACTAGAATCAGAGCCCGGTCATAGATTGAATATTTATGCTGAGGATGAGGCAAATACACGTGTTGGAACAACGGGGATCTCTATCACAACGTTATAACCGTTTTAATGTTTTTTTAACTTTTATTCTTTATCAAAACTATCCACAATAATTGCCCCCATAGAGGCTGGCATCGTTATTACGATGAGCCTTTTTAATGCGATTGCAGGCTCTGTAAACAAAGGAAATTTATCAAGAGATAATAGTATTAATGCCACAATCACCCCTGCAATGGCATAAGCAACAACTATTCTGAACAAAAATATAGGTACTCTGTGCTTAATATTTCCCTGAAATACACTTTGATAGGTAAAGAACGAGAGAAAAATTACTGACAAACTAAATAGGATTGCTAAATTAAATACTGGAAGAGTTACTCCTAGCTTCCAGGCTTCTTCAGAGAAAGAAATGGGTACGCCTAAAGCAAATGCACCTATAGCAACCTGACTCGCATCTTCAAGGTTAAAGTGATATTTCATTTAGTCCTAGTTTCTATGAATGTCCGCTTTGGGTCGTAAGCGGTCAATTAAAAAATTGCAAAGTTATTAAAAAATTTTCTGACATTGGGACCCCTAAATACATTATTACTGATGCAATGTTTGTCCCCCTAGGGGGTCATTACTGATTGATAAGAATGCTTTTATATCAAGGAGTTAATTCATGGAAACATCAAACCTGCTAGCGCAGCAAGTTTGATTGTTCCCACTTTTTGTATTCATGATCTATATAAATCAATGACTTCTTTACGTTAGATTCGGTATTTAAGTCGAATTTGTACCGTTTTGTATAAGCAAAACTAATGATTATTCTCTCTTTTTATGTGTGAGGGTAAGGGAGAAACACGTACCCATGCCTTTTTTTTAGTGTTGAGGTAACGCGCATGCAGCAACCTTGTATGGATTTATTCAATTTAGTCGTACGTATAACAAACTCGATCGGAAAGAGCTTTATTAAATTTCTTTAAATCAAAAGAATAGTAGTTCTTCACTATGATTCGCTGGAGTTTAACAATGGCTAATCAATCTGCGGCAATTGCAAAGATCTCTCCAATACACCCTCATCATGAGTTCAATTTAAAAACAGCAATTGAGCTTGATATGTTCAAATATCCTAAGCGTGACTGGCTGTTAGAGCCTTGGTTGCGAGAAAGAATGTTAGTCATGGTCCATGCCCCAACAGGAGTGGGTAAAAGTTGGTTTGCTTGGAGTGTTGCTATTGGGATTGCATCTGGCAAAGGGTATGCACAATGGTCATGCCCCAAGGCAAGTAAAGTTCTCATAATCGATGGTGAAATGCAGCCTGATGATCTACAGGATCGTGCTAGATTTTTACGTAAAAATTTCAAGCTAAGTAAACCACAATTAAATCAACTCAAACATAACTTAGTAGTACTAGCTCGACAGGACCAAGACCCAGACCATGAATTTCCTGATCTAAATGAAACTGATGATCAAGATAGATTTTTAGAAGTTATTCGAGAGGTTAATCCTGACCTGGTGATTCTAGATAATTTATCGACACTTGCTAACCTTGAAGATGAGAATGCTGCACACGCATTTAACAACATATTCAGATTTCTAACTAAGATTAAACAAGAACGTTCAGGCATGCTTGTTCACCATGATCGTAAAGGTACAGATAAAGATACAACTGAGGGTTACAGGGGTAGTAGCAAGATGGCTGCCATATTTGAACAAAGAATACACCTGAGTCAGGTACATGAAGGACAGAGGCCTAAAGATACAGGAGCTTGTTTTTATTGCGACTTTAAGAAAAATCGTTATCTCAGTGACGACAGCATGAAAACAAAGATCTTTGCATTGCATACAAAACTTGGATGGATAATAGAAGAAGATGAGAATGAGGAGCTGAAAAAATTTGCTGCAGCTGTGCGTTCTTGTAATTTTACGACATTAACCGAGGTTGGTCGTCACTTTGGCCACAAGAGGGCTTGGGCATCAAAACAAAATAATAAATGTGCAATTCAAGGTTATCTTGAGCCAAATGAATACATCGCATGCTGCGATAAGGCTAAACAAAAACTTGCGCTAGATGAGATGGGTGAAAAGGAGCTAAATAAGTTATCTCCAAATGAGTGAATAACTGAAGAAAAGTAGACACTCGAGGGGGTGTTTTGCACCCTCTCGTATTAATCCCTTATATTTGTTTTATATGTGATGTTTCCATGTATCTTTCTTTAATGGTCGGAAACAGGATACAGGTGCTAAGTAATTGTTTTGATGCCAAAAATTCAATATTTATTATTAATGTTTCCTGGCTTTTTGGAAACATGTTCTATCTAAATATAAGCTAAGATAGGTCTCTGTTTACAGAGATCTAAGGTTGGGAAACAATTTCTACAATTATTATATTAATTGGAAAATCTCATGATTTGGATTTTTACATAGTTTTTTCTGCCATAAATGGTAAATAGGATGATTTTACGATTCTTATAGCTTGTCTCATGAATACTTTGGTATTTGAGTAATTGTTTGTTTTAGTTTTCTATAGAATGAGTGTAGACAGTCTAGAATTCAGGAGATAAAAATGGGTGTTGTAGCTTGTCGTGGAAATTCAGAATTCAATGATGAAATCACACTTAAGGCACATTTGGCTTCACTGCTCCGGCTTGAGAATATTGGCTTACTTTTAGGGGCTGGGTCATCTGTCCCTGCGGGCGGTTTGACGATTGAACAAATGTGGGACCAATTTATTGCAAATTCATCTAATGATGTTCAATGGTTAATAAATGAAGAGTTTATTTCTAATGATGCTAAAAGTGAAAATAAAGAACAGCGTATAACACCTAACATTGAGCAACTTGTCGATAAACTAGAAATTGCAATTATCGAATGGACTCGAATTTCAAGTAAGCATTTGGAGAATGGA
>CBDCTA010000008.1:0-18721 GCA_965221955.1 Gammaproteobacteria bacterium
GGCTAAACGATCTAGGTTTTAATATCCAAATCATTCGTAGTTCAGATGAAGACTCTGAACATAAAGCAAATTTAATTGCCTGGATTGGCCCAGAGGATAACAATGGCGATGATGGTCTTGTGTTATCCGGTCATACCGATACCGTAAATTTTGACCAAACTGGTTGGAATACAAATCCCTTTAAAGCCACACAAGTCGATGAAAAAATTTATGGCTTAGGCACAGCAGATATGAAGTCGTTTCTAGCCATTGCAATAGAGGCTGCAAAAGCATTTGCTAGTAAAGATTTAAAACAACGCCTTACTATTGTTGCCACTGCAGACGAAGAATCCACAATGCAAGGTGCCAAAACGCTTGTTGCGTCTAATCAGAAATTTGGCAAATATTGCATCATCGGAGAACCTACCAACCTAACGCCCGTGAACCAACACAAAGGTATCTTTATGGAGTCGGTAAAACTCATAGGACAACCAGGTCATTCTAGCGACCCTAGTCTGGGTAATAATGCTTTAGAGGGTATGCGCTTAGTGTTAAACGAGCTTGAGCAATTCAAACAAGAACTTACTCATAAATATATAAATCATGACTTTGTTGTTCCCGTACCCACATTAAATCTTGGCCATATACATGGCGGCGATAACCCCAACCGTATTTGTGCGGAATGTGAATTACACATCGACATGCGTCCCTTACCTGGAATGCAAATAGAATCACTAAAAGATGAATTACATACACGCATCTTAAAGATTGCTCAAACGCTTGGATTAAAATATGAGTTCACAGCTTTGTTTGATGGAGTACCTGCATTCAAAACAGATGAGCAATCAAAAATTGTACAACTTGCTCAAGAACTAAGTAACAAAAAAGCAATGACTGTTGCATTTGGAACGGAAGCACCCTATTTCAACGCTCTAGGCATGGAAACGATCATATTAGGTCCTGGCTCTATCGACCAAGCCCACCAACAAAATGAATATTTATCCATGAGTTCGATTCAACCCACTATAGCTATTTTACAAAAAGCCATTTCAGATATTTGTTTACAATAAGCTACTTCGAATCTTATTCAATACCTTTAAAATTATCTGAACAACTGTTCAAGAACTGTTCCTTATAGGCTTTGCTCCAATAGGATAGTTGGGCAAACCTATTTTTCGCTTGCAACACTTGGATCAATGCCTGACATGACACAGATCGGCTAAACCAGAAACTTTAGCCCAGTTATATGCCCAAAATGACCTTTTAGCTGCTAGTTTCTGCACTTGATACTCACATTAAAGATGATGCGTGAACTCAAGCGTTGGAACATTTATTCAATAAAGCTAAATGGATTTTGCTTCATGAAAGATTTTTGCAAAAGAACAGTTAATACAAAATGGTTTGAATACTCCATTATCAGCTTGATATTAATCAATGCTGCCGTACTTGGCTTAGAAACCTCTGCAAGTATTAATCAAAAATACACTTCTCTTTTCACCTTTATTAATCAATTTGTCTTAGCAATTTTCGTACTAGAAGCAGTAATGAAAATTACGGCAGTGTATCCAAAGATTGGAAAATATTTTCGTGATGGGTGGAATGTATTTGATTTTACAATTGTTGTATTGTCTTTCGTTCCAGCCACTGGTCAATTTGCCGTCATCGCACGTCTTGCAAGATTAATGCGTGTACTTCGACTAATTTCAGCCTTACCCGAATTAAAATTAATTGTCAGCACTTTGATTCGATCTATCCCAAGCATGGGGAATGTTGTTTTACTAATGTCTGTAATTTTTTATGTGTATGCAATTTTAGGTTTTCACCTTTTTCATCAACATGACCCCCAACACTGGGGTAATTTAGGTGTAGCACTACTCTCACTGTTTAGAATTGCCACATTAGAAGATTGGACTGACCTAATGTATGCCGGAATGGAAATGAGCCCACATGCGTGGATTTTCTTTGTAAGCTTTGTCGTAATTGGCACATTCGTAGTAATTAACTTGTTTATTGCCATCATCATCAATAATCTTGATAACGCTAAAGCTCAAGCATTAGAAGAATTAAAATCTGTTCCTAGCCGAGACGATTTAATTAAAGAATTAAATGAAGCTGAAGAAGCACTTGCTAAGGTACAACTGCGCCTACGCGAGGCTTTCGATCTTGATTCTTCTACACAAAAAATACGTAAAGTGCGTATTTGATTGCTTAAAATAATCTGCTTTCAGAAACTCGGCTAGCTAAGCGTTTCTTTTAAACCGATTCAAGCCTAGAAAAATACCCTTTATACCTGCAATTGAAAACAGCACTCCAACTATAGCAGGAGTTAATTCTCTTTCTGTCCAAGCAAAGTAAAGCCCTAATACACCCACTGCAGCTGTCAAAATAGACACAATGATTAACACCGAAGGATTTATAAATCCATCGTTATCAACTTTAAAGTCTCGCCCTGTAATTAAACGATAAGATAAAACAAATAGAAATATTGTGAGTACAGGTGTTATGAATATTATGGTAAGAAATACAAGTATCGATTGAATCTGTATACCAGAAAGACTAAAACTTTCCCCAGAAATAATCCCACTAATAATTGCTGCAAATGCATGCAAACTAATCCAACTTCCGATTAGGGCTAAAATCAGGGTAAATATTCCAAACCAAAACGAACTAAAACTGTTTGTTTCTATCTGCCCATTTTTTTTCATTTGAATTTAGCTTTTTTGAAATCTAACTTGGGCTTCTATTTTGGACAGGGAAAAAACCTTCCCTAGCAATCACCTACCCAGGGCTAACACCAAAATTAACAAAATTAAGATTAATAGTGCTGCTGCAGTACCTACACTTCCTGCTGCAGGCAAATCTTCAAATTTATCTGCAAACATTTGTATTTCAGCATCCGTCATAGCATTGATACGTTCTTGAGCAAGCTCAGTAGAAACACCATTTTGTTCTAAAAGTACCTGAGCATCTACTCGCGTTACAATACTCAGTAAACGTTCTCTTTTGTGTTCAACATGGTACTCATCCAATAATTGTCCCGTTCCAACCACGCCCGCATAAACTGGTACTGTATGCGTAAACAAAAGAGAAAAAACACTTATATACACAACAAAAAGGTAAGAAAAATTTTTCATAACCTAAGCTCCTTAAACGAATATTGGGAAAGCAGAATGCTTAATAGATTTATTGCGTTTTCTTTCTCTTAAAACGCTCAAATTTTAATTTATAGATATTACCCTGAGGCACCGCATCATCTTCTACAATTAAGTCTTCGGTTTGATTGCTCCTATCACGAGTTGAAATGATACGAGCATTTTCCTCATCCTGACACGCTACAGGATCTACATCATGGTTTTGATAATCTTCAGGTGTACAAGGACGAAAACCAGGCAATACTTTAGATTCATAAATAGTAACTGTTTCAGTTTCAACGGTTTCTTGCTTAACAGGAGACTGTGTAGGAGGTGGAGCATCAACCACTATCTCAGGCGGTGGCTGTGCATCTCTTTCTTCCTCTGCCATAACACTTACAGTCCAAATTAATGACAGCAAGAAAAATAATATGTGCTTTAATCTAATCATACCCAACTCCTCAGTATAAAAAGATTAAGCCTAAACGCTTAACCTTAAATTATATTAAGTTTTTATAGTTCTGCTTTTAGCCTTTTTGAGATTTCCTCATCAATCGCCGCAATGGCTTGTTCAAGTTCATTAACAGAATATATATTTTGAATTAAATATTTATCATGTTTCACTTTTGCATACGATTCATCTAACTCTTTTCTATACTTACCGATAGCAGTAGTGCTGTCTTTCATATCTGTAATCATTTTATTGTGAAATTCTTTGTTCTCATTGAACGAAAACATCATCGACATATACACCGCAGAAAAACGAAAATCATAGGACTTATAATCGTCGAGAGAGTGCACATAAGTCCGCGCGGCACGAATTTCATTATTAAAGGTATCACTGTAACCCAAGAGTTTTTCTTTAAATTCTCCATCGATTCCATAATCTTCAATCATCTTTGGAATAACCTGTACGATGTTCAAACGCTTATCGTCATGCGCTAGAATAGAGTCTAGTAACTTCTGTTTCGCCACCTCTGGCTTATCGTTAGCCTCTTTAATCACCGCTAAATCACGTACTCGAGTCTCACGCTCATCTTGTAGCTGCTCTAAACTTAAACTTTCCATGTTTTCAGGCGCTTGGTAGATCACCTTCACCCGATCAAGAATGGGAGACTTTTTGATTTCTCCACCCGCTAAACACGCAGAACCCACCATAAGTAAGGCTAAAAAGCTTAAATATGCTGAAATTAACCGGATCTTTAACATTCTTTATTCCCTATATAGATAATTCAGTGTATAAAATTCGACCGGCCGCCAGAATGGCTCTAACGTAGACGGCAACAAGTACCCTATTATAAGGTGCAAAAGGTGCCTTAGATAGCAAAACATTAGGCAGAATAACCTTTACTATTTCATAGACTTAACAAAAATAATATAAATTAACTTTTACTCAAACTTAAGCGTTATACAGAAGTGTCTAAAAATTCTACATTTCAGCTCGAAAGCTTTCGACAAGCCACGCCCTACATTTATGCGCATCGTGGCAAAACTTTTGTGCTCTACATTAATGACGCATTACTAGCAAAAGAAAATAGTGCCTCATTGATACATGATTTGGCACTGATTCATACATTAGGGGTCAAGCTGGTTTTGGTATTGGGCTTACGTTCTTTTATCGACAAGAAACTTAGCAAACAATCAGCTAGCACATTCGAGAATGATTGGCGCATTACCGATGCAACAACTTTAGAAAACATCAAAGAAATAGCTGGCAGTATTAAAACAAATATTGAAGCTCAATTTTCTATTGGCTTGATCAATACCCCTATGTCTGGCATGAAGTTAAATGTGGTCAGTGGAAACTATGTTCGTGCAAAGCCTGTTGGTGTACGTGATGGTGTAGATTATCAGTTCACTGGTGAAGTACGCAGTATTGCTGCCCAAGAAATTCAGCAACAGTTAGACACAAACAATATCGTCATTATGTTGCCTCTAGGATATTCAAAAACTGGGGATGTCTTTAATTTAAGCAGTATTGAAGTGGCTAAGCACACAGCGTGCGCATTACAGAGCGAAAAACTAGTTATAATGCTAGATAAATTCAAAGCTCCTGGAAACAAAAAACAAAGTCATAACCATTACAATGTAAATGAAGCTAAAGAGCTTGCTAAAAAATTACCTAAAAGCAAACAACAGCTCAAATCTTATTTCAACATAGCAATACATGCCTGCTTAGAAAACGTAAAACGTGTACACCTGCTAGATGCCTCTAAACCCGGTGCATTACTTGAAGAACTCTATACATTAGATGGTGTAGCAACTTTAATCACTGCAGAAACTTATGACGATATTCGACCCGCTACACTCGATGATGTAGGCGGTATCACTGAACTTATTCAACCTTTAATTGATAAAGGTGCACTGGTACCCCGTACTCGTGAACAATTAGAGTTAGAGATTAAGCAATTTGATGTGATAGAACGTGATGGCATGGTGCTGGCGTGCGGTGCGATCTATACTTTCCCTGAAGATAATGCTGCAGAAATTGCTTGCCTTGCTGTACACCCTGAATATCAGTCGAATAGCAGAGGCAGCAAAATGCTCGCTCATTTAGAAAAGAAATCTGTGAATTCAGGGATTAGCCTATTATTTGTACTTACTACACAAACTTCTCACTGGTTCCGTGAACAGGGTTTTAAGCCTACAAAAATAGAGTCATTACCTATGAAAAAGCGCGCGCTATATAATTATCAGCGCAACTCTAAGGCCTACAGCAAAACTCTTTAGTCACTTCTTCTACCCAAGCATAGCCAGAACGGTAGGGCTTTCCCTTGAACCTTAAGTGACTATAATCAGCGCTGTTAACTCACAAATAATTTACACCAGGGAGAGAAAATAGAATCATGAAGATCGATTCAACTGTACTCGTGAGCCTAGGTATTCTTTTAGGCGTCGTACTTACCATGTTCATCCAACCTATCAACACTACACTCATGATAGCGGGTGGCTTATTAGCCTTAGCAATAGTATTCAGTGCAATAAAAGGATTAGCCAGACGATCTACACGTTCTGACAATAAGCGAAAAGCATCAAGTGGAAAATCTGTTGCTGGCCAAACCCAAGGCACAGTGAAATGGTTTAATTATAAAAAAGGATTTGGATTTATCGAACAAGAAAATGGTGAAGACGTTTTTGTTCATCACCGCTCCATTATTGGCAAAGGACGCAAGTCATTACGTGAAGGCCAAAAAGTATTAATGGATATTGTTGATGGCGACAAAGGCTTACAAGCAGAGAACGTTAGCCCTCTCTAATGGCTGATAATTCAAACTTTTTGCTTAACCCAGTGTTATGGCTAGTCATTGCATTGACATTGGGTTTAGCTCCTTTTCTCCCCGAACCTCATGTATGGGAAAAACTTAAATGGATTCTTGCAGGTGCTTCGGGAATGAAACCTATCGACTGGTTTGATTTCTTTTTACATGGCACTCCTTGGGTAATGCTTATTTATTCGCTCATCCGAAAATTCATCAAAAGCTAACTCAGCATAAATTATGCAGCCTGCGAACTTGAGTTACTAGTATCTACCTGTTGCCTCCAGTTTCCTTCTCTAAATTGCAATAGAGCTTTTCGCGCTGCACTTGGATCCGTATCGTCTTTTCTACGAAACCCAGATTTAAGAAATTGGTGAAATCCTGCTAAGTTTTCTTTGGCCGTTTGATTAGAACGATAGAAACCCATCGACCAGGTTTCAAAATCCCTCTCTTCTAGCTCGCCTCTGAACAACACTCGAGTTTCCGAGTGACGCGTATCCTCACTAATTTTACTATACAAACTCTCTACAACATCTTTAGAACCTTCAAGTGCTTGAATAAATGAGCCTTGATGGAATAACAACATTCCAGAAATATTAAGACTCTTATTATTAGCACGTGCTTTACTTAACATTTCTTGCAACTCATCCTCAGTAAATTCTTTATTTGCCGCACTGATATAGACCAACTGAAAAATCTTTTCTTCCATTATGGACTCCACTCAAATTTAATTTACCAACTATCTATATCGGCAGAGTATCGTGAAACCTAAGTGATGCGGCTCTCAAATGAGAAAATCATATTTAGATTAAATATCACTATATTGCTATCTACATGTCATTTTCTTGTCATTTTTTACATTTGTAATTTCATTTACTAATTTAGTGGAGAACGACATGAAAGAAATTTCTTGCTTTTCATTCAAAACCCAACTTGGCCCATACGAAACCTGGAGCTTATGTTCAGAACTAATCAAAGACGGAAAATGCACCGGAAAGTACATCCCTGGGTTTGTTATTGGTGCACAGTATGCATATAAAGATCTATATCTAATTGTAACCTCATGGGATTGTCCCTACGAAGAATCACAAGAGTTTATATTGCTATCGCAAGACTTAACGGTTTTATGCAAAAAACATATTGGACATATATATTCCACTGTGCAGCTTGAAAGTCATGAAGCAGTAGCTGAAGATCAAATAATGTTTCACTGTAATGATGATCTCGATATTTTAGTCACTGCTAAATCAGGGCTACTACATTCATCACCACCCTTTTTCACAACCAAAAAGATACAACGTGAAATTGCTTCTGCGATTTAATAATTATTTAAGATACTAACCAGTCTTTATACTGTTGTTTTATTTCCTCAACCATGTCTGGTAATGGCTGGCTGGTAGAAATGTTAAATGACTCTCCAAAATGATGTTTAAGCTGCATTTGAATCTCATGCGCATCTAATGCGAAACAGCTCTCAAGGCTTTCTCCTGATCGTTTTGGATTAGGTTGGTATTTTGGGTCAGGCTGTACAATATTAAACAAGCACTGAATCTCACGTTTATATTGGTTTGCCCGTACTTTACGTATTTCCTCTTCGATTTTATCCTGCATCGGATCATCCGAGGGAAACCATTTAATTAGAATCTTTCCTATAACGGCAGTCACCGCCGCTGCAATTAAAATTAATAAGTAACCAGATTCAAACTGATACTCTTCAAATACAAACAATAATCCTATTGTCGTTACTAAGAATATAGTTGCATAAACAAGTACTGGATGCATAGGTGCTCAAAACGTCTTCCACTTCTGTAGGAAGATAGAAAATACTATAAGTTGAAGTCCAGTTAGACCGTACTTCTACTTAATGTAATCTTCAAGCAGCTTTTGCAGAAATGTACCCAGGCTTTCCATTTATTGTAGCGCTACCTGAGACTGGAATTGGTCTTACTAAAGTATCCAATATTGGACATTGCGCCTCTACCGCATCCACTAATTGCTTTATTTCTTCTTCGCTTGCTGGGCTTTCAATAATCGTTTCAAACGAAAGGTCCTGAAAGCCAGGCGGAATTCCTTTATCTGCACCCATTCCAAACAATCCATGTAAATCTAAATTACCTTCAAGCTTGACTTTTAAAGAGGTCAATTCAATTTCCATCGCCGATGCTAGCGCAGCATACATAATACCTTGACATGTCCCTAATGCTGTAAGAATTAAATCACCTGGGCTTTGCGCAGCATCTCCACCACCAAATGCTTCTGGCTCGTCTACAGGAACAGGAGGTAGATTACGTACACGCGATGTGCAATGTACATCACCATCCCAATTCACTTCGGCTCGATATTTTAGTCTTGCGGTTTTCGGATCATTAGTAATAGCCGTTGCTAAATTATCAACCGCTGTTTTTACAGTTGCTTGTGACATGTTGTCCCTCCTATAAATTTTGTTATTGATAAATCGGTATGGAGCTTGGTTTTATTTTCTCATTTCAACATGCAATTATAGCGCTTGAAATAACAAACAATTGGTTTATTTCTAACACTGAGGCATATAAATTACTGATGGGTACTATTAAGGAACCTAAAATGCACAATTATTAGTCAAGATGTTAACGCTTTATCAATTCCCTATTTCACATTACTGCGAAAAAGCTCGCTGGGCATTGGAGTATAAAAACATTAAGTATAAAAAAGTTAATTTACTTCCAGGACTACACATCAAAAAAGCTAAGAGACTTACTACGAAACCTTTTTTACCAATTCTTGTTCATGATAAGAAGATAATCTATGAATCCAGCGAAATCATTAACTATCTAGATCAAACTTTTCCCGAAAACCCCCTAACCCCACAAGATGAAAAACTAAAACGAGAAGCACTTGAATGGGAACATTTTGCTGATGAAAAATTGGGCCCTGATGTTCGCCGCCTTTGCTATCACACCTTGCTTAACCATCAAAATATGATCACTTCTTATTTCACTGAAGGTGGACCTTGGTATGGAAAACTATATATGAAAATAACGTTTCCTAAATTATCTCAAACCATGCGTAAATTTATGAAGCTTGATGATGCTGCAATTGCAAAAACCAAGCAAAGACTTTCTCAAACAATTGATAAGGCACACTTACACATCAAAGATAGAGAATATTTTGTTGACAATAGTTTCTCTCGCGCAGACCTTGCCGTTGCCTCATTATTGGCTCCTTTATGCAGAACAAAAGACTATGGCATAAGCTGGCCAGACCAATACCCTGAGCCATTACATAGCACTATTAGGGAATATGGAGATAAATTAGATTGGGTTACACATATGTATAATCAGCACCGATGAAACGCTGTGAATGGGCGAATGCCAGCCCCCTTGAACAACAATACCACGATGAAGAATGGGGTGTACCGCTCCATGATGAGCGCTTATTATTTGAATTTTTAATTTTAGAGGGTGCGCAAGCAGGTTTAAGTTGGTCTACCATATTAAATAAACGCGAGGGTTATCGAAAAGCCTTCGATAATTTTGAGATCATCAAAGTTGCGCATTACAACACAAAGAAAATAGACAAGCTCTTAAACAATCCTGAAATTATAAGAAATAAACTTAAAGTAAATGCAGCAGTAACCAATGCGAAAGCATTTATTGAGATACAGAATGAATTCTCCTCTTTTGACCATTACATATGGCAATTTGTAAATCATGCCCCAATTCATAATACTTGGCGAAATATGTCACAAGTCCCTGCGAATACAACAGAATCGGACGCTATGAGTAAAGACTTAAAAAGGAGAGGTTTTAAGTTCGTTGGCACTACGATTTGTTATGCCTTTATGCAAGCTACAGGCATGGTCAACGATCATACTACAGACTGTTTTCGACACCATGAAATAAAAGGACATCAATAAAATGTCACTCACTATGGCATTACGCATAGTAGCTACTGTTTTGATCGTTGCGGTTGCCTTGCAATTCTTTTTTTACCAGCAGCTGTTAATTAAAACGATCGTAGTCGCTCATGTACTATTTTTTCTAAGCTTATTTAGCGACCGACACACACAAAGAATTGCTACCGTAACTTTAGCCTTATCAGTGGTAGTACCCATAGGAGCGTGGCGCATGGTAGAAAAAGGCAACGCTACGCAAGAGTTTTTTATTATAAATTTGATAATATTTATGTATATGGCATACGTAGCCTTTATCACTCTCAGATCAAATGAAAAATAAAATTCTTTTCACACTTCTATTTACAGCACTATTACTTTTCGCGCTCGATCGTACAACTGCTTACATTTATCAACCCAAGCCAGACTCAAAAGAAGTTATCCTATACACAACGGACTGGTGTCCTTACTGCAATAGCTTACGCATACATTTAGAAAATAACGACATCCCCTACACCAAACGCGATATCGAAAAATCGATCTCAGGCATAGCCGGTTTCTGGGCGCTACGTGCTAGAGGCGTTCCAGTCTCAGTTGTCGGCCCAAAGGTAGTATATGGTTATGATATCAATAAAATAAGCGAACAATTAACTTCACTAGGATATGACTTAAAACTTACTGAGTAAGTTGTCACGCTAAATGACCTCTATTGTAATTACTCTCATCTTCTGCATTTCGTTTGTTTGGGGAATCATCATCTACAACAAACTTGTGCATGATAAAAATACTTCTTTGGCTGCATGGAGCGATATCGATGTACAACTTAAACGCCGACATGACTTAATTCCAAAACTCGTTGATGCAGTTAAGCAATATGCAAACTATGAAAGTAGCTTATTACAAACTGTAACTGAGCTACGCTCACAAGCAAAAACGATCGATAAAATCTCTGAACGAGAGAATGTCGAGCGCGAATTACAAACACAAGTACATAAACTTATCGCTGTGGCTGAGAATTATCCTGAACTGAAAGCCAATCAAAACTTTCTTGAGTTACAAAGAGATATCTCAGATGTCGAAAATCATATTCAATATGCAAGACGTTATTACAATGGTGCAGTACGCAATATTAATACTCGTATTGACTCTTTTCCTGACCTCATCATTGCTCGATTTTTTAATTATCGTTACCACGAATATTTTCAGCTAGATGATTAATACTAGATTTATATTCCGCCATATTGGCTTGCTTTTCATTGCAAGCTGTTTATTTTTTTCAGCATATACTCACTCTGCAGAAGAAATCATATTATTTGATAGTAATATTCATGTTCTCGAAGACTCTTCTATGTCAGTGACTGAAAAAATTACTGTGCGCGCAAAAAACTATAAAATTAAACGAGGCATTTATAGAGACTTCCCAACCAAATACAACGGTAAGCTTGGCAATAAAATCAAAGTTGGTTTTGAAATCATCGAAGTACTTAGAAACGGGCATTCAGAACCCTACCACACAAAAAAAATGAGCAACGGAATACGCATCTATATTGGTGATAAAAATCGCTACATCAATAATGGTGAGCATACTTACACAATCAAATATAAAACCAATCAACAGCTGGGTTACTTTGATTCGCATGATGAACTGTATTGGAATGTAACCGGGAATGGCTGGGACTTTCCAATACTAGAAGTGAATGCTAGCGTACACCTTCCCGCTACAATTCCCCCTAATGAAGTTAAACGTGAAGCCTATACTGGAGTTATGGGAAGCAAAGGCCAAAGCTACAATACTGATATAGGCTATTCAGGGAATTATTTATTCACGACAAGCCGTACACTTTCCAGCAAGGAAGGTTTAACCATCGTAGTTGCCTGGCCCAAAGGCCATATCTCTCAACCCAGTTTCACGCAAAAATTTAAATGGTGGATCAGTGCAAATATTGACAACCCGTTAACTATTTTTGGATTTTTTGCATTATTGGGTTTCTATTTGCTCTCCTGGTGGCAAGTAGGTAGAGATCCAAAACCTGGAGTGATCATCCCTCACTATCAACCACCTGATTCCTTTCCTCCGGGCGCCATGCGCTATATAAATGAAATGGGCCATGACAAAAAAGTGTTTACTGCGGCTCTACTGAACTTAGCCGTGAAAGGCTTTATTAAAATTAATAATTCAGGCGAGAACTATGAATTAGAAAAGCTAAAGAAACCGAATATAAAACTACCCATCGGCGAACATGTTGTTTTATCAAATCTTTTCAAAGTATACGGCCAGAAACTAGTTTTAAAAAATAAAAATCATACTTTAATTTCTTCAGCTATTAGCGAACACAAGAAAGCACTGAAACAAGAATATAGCCAAAGTTATTTTATACATAACAAGAAATTTTTATTTTTTGGCATTGCAATTACAATACTGCTAGCCATACGACATCTTTACGACAATTCCAAACACTGCGGAACCTGGTGCAGCTTTGTTTCTTGTATTTTGGTTATCCATTTGGACACCTGTGACAGGGTATCTTGTATATGCATGGTATCAAGCTTTGCTCAGAAAACTCTCTGGTGAAGAAGCAAAAGATCTTGGCGTTACTTCTTTGTTTGCGGGAGTTTGGTCTTTTTTTGAAGTCGGTGCATTAATTGGCTTAGCCACAATGACAGGCATTGCAAATGCAATACTTATCGCTATGCTATTTACTGTAAACATCGTGTTTTACTATTTACTTAAGAAACCCACTTTGAAAGGCAGAAAACTCTTAGACAAAGTTGAAGGATTCAAAAAATATCTTGAAGTTGCTGAACAAGAAGAGCTGGACTTAAAATATCCACCCAGAAAAACACCCAAACTTTTTGAAACCTATCTCCCTTACGCGCTTGCATTGGGTGTTGAGAACCAATGGGCCGAACAGTTTACCGATGTATTCAATACCAGCGAGGATGGTAAAAACTATCAACCAACATGGTATAGCGGAAACGATTGGAATACGCATGATTTATCTAGATTTACAAATTCAATGGGCAGCTCATTAAGTTCGGCAATTTCTTCATCATCCACAGCACCTGGTTCATCTTCTGGAAGTAGCGGCTTTGGCGGTGGTGGCGGCTTTTCTGGCGGCGGCGGCGGCGGAGGCGGAGGTGGAGGCTGGTAAACGCCTTACTCTATTATGAATACAGACCCTCGCCTAGCCAGGATGCATGGCTGGCTAAAAGAAAACTTTGGTGATATTCAATACACGCTTGAACCGGTTTCTGGCGATGCAAGTTTCCGGCGTTATTTTCGATTCAAAAATAAAGACCAGCAGTTTATTGCCGTCGACTCTCCTCCAGAAAAAGAAAGTAATGAGGCATTCGTAAAGGTTACTCATTTATTAGCTGCAGAAGGGCTGCCGGTACCACATATTTATTATAGCTCACTAGATTTTGGTTTTTTTCTATTAAGTGATTTTGGAGATGACTTATTACTCAATCGCTTAAATGAAAGTAATGTTGATGATTTATACAAAAAAGCACTCGATGCACTGGTTGTTATTCAGCAAACCACTCCTTCAAGTTTGCCGTTATATGATAAAAAACTATTACTGCAAGAAATGGAATTATTTAGAGAGTGGTTTATCACTCAACACCTTGCATTAGAGCCCTCTAGTAATGAAAATGAAATATTCGATACTGTTTTTCAGATTCTTATAAACAATGCACTCGAGCAGCCTCAAGTATTTGTACACCGCGATTATCATTCACGCAATCTCATGAATATTGATGGTAACTATCCTGGAATTATCGATTATCAAGACGCGGTAAGGGGGCCAGTGACCTATGATTTAGTGTCTTTACTCCGAGATTGCTACATCTCCTGGCCTGAAGAAAAAGTAAATAGCTTTGCCTTACAGTTTCATAAAAACTTAGTTGCAACAGAAATACTCAAAGATATCGATGAAGATACCTTTATAAAATGGTTTGACTTGATGGGCATACAACGACACCTAAAGGCTATTGGCATATTTTCTCGCTTAAACATTCGCGACAACAAACCAAATTACTTAGATGATATTCCTCGCACACTAGGCTACATTAAATCCATTGCAAAAAACTATCCTGAAACAAAACCACTTGCAGATTTTTTAAACAAAGTAGCCTTTTAAAAATAGGAAAGCATTGATTTATTAACGCAGTGGTTGATATTAGGCAAAAATGATGAAAAGTGTGAGATGTATTAATATATACATGAGCACTTTGGAATTATTTTCCATAATAATTTTTTAGGGACATATCAGGATAAATCAGAGCTTTCCACAATGAAGTGTATGTTACTCGCAGCTGGCATAGGTGAACGCTTACGCCCCATCACAGATAAAATCCCTAAACCGCTAGTCAAAATCGCGGGTAAACCTCTAATTGAACATCATCTTGAAAATTTAAAGTCCGCCGGTTTTAAAGAAGTCATCATCAATCTCTCACACTTAGGGGAGATGATTGAAAACCATCTAGGTGATGGTTCTGACTTTGGTCTACATATCGAGTACTCATACGAAGGAGAGACACCACTAGAAACAGCAGGCGGCATAATCAAAGCCTTACCAAAACTAGGCAACCAACCTTTTTTAGTCTTAAACGCTGACATTTGGTGCAATCACTCACTGTCGTTCGCCAGACTATCCAACGACAAACTTGCACATTTAGTCTTGGTGGATAACCCTGAACATAATGCTGATGGCGACTTCGCTTACGAATTTGGAAAGATTTATAATAATGGAAAAAATTCCCTAACCTACAGTGGTATAGGTGTATACGATCCTAAGCTGTTTAAAGATCTTACAGCTGAAAAATTAGCCTTGGCACCTATTCTACGCAATGCAATTGAAAAACAACTCATTAGCGCAGAATATTTTACTGGCAAATGGTTTGATATTGGCACACCAGACCGATTGGAAGATGCAGACAGCTATGTGTCTAAAGTTATTTAGCTATATAAACTAAGTACCAATATATTTATACCAAAACTTAGCAAGATGCTCGCGTACTGAAATTCTTGTTCGCTTGAGTGCATTCGCGCTTGGTGTGTAGTCATACAACTCTGGAATCGTTGCACCACGCTTCATAAATACTGTTGGTGCTGCATGCGGCTCAAGTCCAACTTCTTCGAAACTCCACATCGCTCTAGGCATATGATAAGCATGAGTAATTAGCAAGAATTTAGAAATTGAATTTTCTTTTAATATTTTTTTAGCAAGCTTAGCGTTCTCAAAAGTATTTTTGCTTTCCTCTTCTAACCATGTGGCTTGCACTCCAAAATCCGTCTTTAATACATGTTGCATTAATTCAGCTTCTGAATCGTGTTCTTGATTGACACTTCCTCCAACCAACATAACCGGAAGCTGATATATTTTTGAAAGTCTTGAGGCATAACGCAAACGCTCCAACGAAGCTGCATTCACTGTGTCAAGATTTGTATATTCTCGAGCAATAGGAATTCGTCCACCTGAAAGCACTACAATTGCCTGAATACCTTCTGGTACCTCCTTTAGCACTTCATATTGATATTGTAATGGGTCCATTAATTTGCGTGCAATGAATGGAGTACTGGCAAAATACAACAATACTGATGCAAGTACGATGCAAAATGCCGCCGTTTTACGTAGCCGTATTAACCAAAAAAATAAACCTATTGCTAATAGCAGAATAAACCCTGATGGGGGCAATAGAAATTCACTAAGAGTGCGTAAGCTGTCTGAATTCATTATATAAGATTAACTGATTGTGTGCTGTGCTTGAAGATCTGCATGATAAGAAGAGCGCACTAATGGACCACTGGCGACATGCTCAAAGCCCAACTCATCTCCAATGTTCTTCAATACAACAAATTCTTCAGGAGGCAGATAACGATGTACGGGTAAATGGTGCGCACTAGGCTGCAAATATTGTCCTAAAGTAAGCATATCGACTTCATGCGCGCGCAGATCCTTCATAACCTCCACCACCTCATTAATTTCCTCCCCTAAACCTAGCATGAGTCCAGATTTGCAAGGCACTTCAGGCATATACTGTTTATGTTGCTGCAACAGTTGCAAAGAATGTTGATAATCCGCACCGGGCCTCGCGGCTGGATACAAACGCGGTACTGTTTCAAGATTATGATTAAAAACATCTGCAGGACTGGTACTTAAAATCTGCAAAGCTTTGTCTAACCTGCCGCGAAAATCCGGCACTAACACTTCGATTTTAATATCTTTACATTGCTCACGTAACTTTTGAATACAACGAACAAAATGTTTGGCACCCCCGTCTTTCAAATCATCACGATCCACTGATGTTACAACAACATAGTTCAAACCAAGCTTAGATACTGTCTCGGCCAAATGCGATGGCTCATGCTTCATCTAATGCTAAGGGTCGACCATGTGCCACATCGCAAAATGAACATCGCCGAGTGCAAACATCACCCATAATCATAAAGGTTGCTGTACCATTACCAAAGCACTCGGTTAAATTTGGGCATGCCGCTTCTTCACAAACTGTATGTAGTTTTTGCTGACGTAATAAATTTTTAAGCTCTCTAACTTCAGATGTGGTAGGTGCTTTAACACGCAACCATTTAGGTTTAGGAACATATTCTTGCTTCACTTCAACAGAAATTGGGATTTTAGTTACTTTCTCGTGTCCCCGCTGCTTGACACCAAGCTTAGCTACATGAGAAGCAAAAGATTTGTTTTCGACTTTACGTGTCATGAATACGAATTTAATTACTTATAATTTAACTGTTTGCATAAAGTATCAATTAATAACTCAGCAATATCATTTATATTTTCAATTTCAGCATAGTCAGTAACTTGCGTAACCTTTAATCCAGCAAAGCCACATGGATTAATCATATTAAATGGAGAAAGATCCATATCCACATTTAATGCTAAGCCATGATAACTACAACCACCATGAACACGTAAACCAAGCGATGCAATTTTCGCATCATTCACATAAACTCCATGCGCTTCTGCACGCGCTTCAGATTCAATATTATAGTGCTTTAATAAACTAACTACTGAATCTTCTAGTTTTTCCACTAACTGCTTTACCCCAATTGATTTACGCTTGAGGTCAATCATCAGGTACATAATCAGCTGGCCAGGGCCGTGGTATGTTACTTGCCCACCTCTATCTGACTGAACAATTGCAATATCCGTTTGCTGTAGAATATGTTGTGGATCTGCATTGGCGCCTAAAGTGAAAACAGGAGGATGTTGTAAGCACCAAATTTCGTCAAGGAATTTTGAGTCACGGTCATGCGTAAATTTACGCATTTTTTCAAATACAGTGTTGTATTCTTGAAGCCCTAAATTTCTTATTTGTACCTCTTGCATTTTAGAAGTTTATAAAGCCATGATGACCCATTCCGATGCAGTCAACTCATAATAAATACCATCCAAGTGTTCCTGGCTAGTAGCATTTACTATCACCGTAATACTACAGTAATTTTTTTGCTTGCTCTCAGTTTCTTTGATTTCGGTGCTTTCGAAATCACTTAGGTGTTTTCTCATTATTTCAATCACCGCTTGATGAAAACCATGATGATTTTTTCCCATTATTTTTATGGGAAACTCACATGGAAATTTCAGCAACGATTCGTCCGACATAGATGACTAATAAATCAGTTTTGCACTTTTCGCTGTTGATAAAGATCATAGGTTTTTCCCCAAAGCGCACCCGGCTTACCATCTGCTATCAGGTTTTGATCAATTTTAGTTGCTGCAAGCACTTCTTTAGTAGAGCTGGTGATCCATACTTCATCAGATGAATATAACCATTGTTTAGGAATCGCCTGCTGCTTATATTCAACATCTAACTCTTTCAATAATTCCAAAATAAAGTCACGAGTAATACCCGGTAAAATTAAATTATCTTTCGGATGAGTAAACACCGTGCCATCACGCACTACAAATAAATTACTCGCAGCACCTTCTAATGCATGATCATCACGCACCATAATTGCTTCTACTGCCGAAGCCTGCAACGCCTCTTGTTTAGAAAGTATATTTGCCAACAAGCTTATGACTTTAATATCACATCGTTGCCAACGAATATCATCACAAGTAATCAACTCAACTCCATTCTGTAAATGCTCGTCGGGCACAACAGGTAATGGATTAGCCATCGCAAAAACGGTCGCTTGCGTGGCTTGTGGAAATACATGGTCGCGTGGCGCAACACCGCGTGTTACCTGAATATAGATCGCTAAGTCTTTATGTTCAGACTGTTGAATTAAAGCACTGATGAGTGTTTGCCACTCGGCAATAGAATACGGATTTTCAATACGAATTTCCGCCATACTACGCTGCAAACGTTCTAAATGTTGATCTAGATAGAAAGCCTTGTTGTTATACACTGGTAACAATTCATAAATCCCATCACCAAATACAAAGCCGCGATCTAAAGGCGATATATGACATTGTTCTAAAGGCAAATACTCGCCATTGAGAAATGCTGGAGCA
>CBDCTA010000009.1:0-6906 GCA_965221955.1 Gammaproteobacteria bacterium
TCCTAAAGTCACCAATGAATCTAATACTGGGAACTTACCCTTATAACGACCATAAAACGTTTCAACCCCTACTATCGCCACGACAATTTCAGGTGGTACACCATATTTACGTTCTGCCGCAGCTAAAATTTGCGCATTCTCCGTCCAAAAAACTAACCCTTCTTTTATACGTTTATCAGTGATAAAAATCTTACGATATTGTTGCCAATTCTTTTTCTTTTCAGCAGGACGCTTTATAGCTTCTAAAACTTTCTCCTGCGTCGTGACATTTTTAAACAAGGCATCTAAGGAAGATTTAGAATAATTATTTTTTTTCGAGAATTCATCGATGAATTTTTTTACATCTTCTCTTTTTAAATAATTTCCTGTGGAGCTGCTTTCTTCGGCAAAACTATGCGGAATAGAAAATAATATTAAAGTAAAAGTTAAAATGATTTTTTTATACATAGGATTAATACGAAATAAATTTTCGATGTGAATGTATGGACATTAAAATTCCAAATGCTGCTAAAATAGTCACTGCAGAAGTTCCACCATAACTAATTAATGGCAAGGGCACACCCACCACAGGCAACAAACCACTGACCATACCAATGTTTACTAAAACGTAAGCAAAAAAGGATAAACTTAAACTCCCCGCTAGTAGTCTTGAATACGTATCTTGCGCACGCACAGCAATCGTCAGACCACGCATCACAATAAACCCGTAGGCAAATAACAATATCACCACACCCATAAATCCAAATTCTTCACTGAATACTGCAAATATAAAGTCAGTTGAACGTTCCGGAATAAAATCTAATTGTGATTGGGTGCCATTCAACCAACCTTTCCCATAAACACCTCCCGACCCGATTGCAATCTTAGACTGAATAATGTGATAACCAGTTCCAAGCGGATCACTTTCAGGATTTAGCATAGTTAATACTCGCTGACGCTGGTAGTCATGCAAATTGAACCAAAGAATCGGCATCGAAGCCATTGCAATACCACCAAATACCACTAACCAACGCCAAGTAATCCCTGCTAAAAAGATTACACATATACCTCCAAACGCAATCAACAGAGCCGTTCCCAAATCTGGTTGGCGCAACACAAGGGCAGAAGGCACAGCAATCATCACTAAAGCAATAAATATCTGCAACAGTGTTGGCGGCATAGGTTTTTCGCTGAAGTACCAAGCCACCATCATTGGTAAGAAAATCTTTAATAATTCCGATGGTTGAAAACGCATAAAACCCAAATCCAACCAACGCTGCGCACCTTTCCCACTATAACCCATCACCATTACAACCAGTAACAAGGCAATACCGAGTAAATATAACCATGGTGACCAGCGAGCTAAATCTTTCACAGGAATTTGCGCAAGAAAAAGCAAGGCAATGAAACCCACTGCAAAACGAATCGATTGACGTGTCACTGCTGCCATTTCACCACTTGTAGCACTGTATAAAACCGCAAGACCAACAGTACAAAGCAGTAGCAAAGATACAAATAAAGTTGGATCGATATTAAATAAGTTTCTCTCCTCCTTAATGGGTGAGGTAACTAGCGAATCTTTAATCGAATATGTACTAGCCATAAAATTTACTCTACAGAGGCCGTTGCAAATGTCGTAGAAGACTTACTGATTTGCGATGGTTTTAAACGATATTCTTCGGCAAGCTCCTCTTCACTTAATAAGTAATGGTCCATAACAATCTTTGCCACTGGGGCGGCCGATTTACTTCCACCACCTCCATTTTCAACAATTACAGCAATCGCTATTTTTGGCTCTTCCGCAGGCGCAAACGCGATAAATAAACCGTGGTCGCGTAGTTTTTCTGCTACATTTTCTTCTTCATATTCTTCATCTTCGGCTAATCCAAACACTTGCGCGGTTCCAGTCTTGCCAGCAATGGTATATTTTGCATCTTTGCCAATACGAAAAGCGGTTCCATTCGGTTTATGCGCTACGTCAATCATGGCAGAAATTATTTGATCCCAATACACATCATTCTCAACATATACACTCGGCATAGCAGTAGAACTTGCGAGTTCTTCTAGTTGATCTTGTTTACGTGTAGCACGTAAAAATCTTGGTCGCACACCGTGACCTCGCATAGCAATGGCACTCGTCGCAACCGCAAGCTGTAATGGTGTAGCCAACATATATCCTTGACCAATCCCTGTAATTACGGTTTCACCCGGATACCAAGGTTGCCCATAAACTGCTTTCTTCCATTGCACTGATGGCATGAGTCCCTTCGCTTCACCCCAGGTATCCAACTCAGTGCGTGAACCTAAATTAAACTGATTCAAAAATTCGGAAATTTTATCGATACCAAGTTCTGTTGCTAGCGTATAAAAATAGACATCACATGATTGAATGATGGCTTTATACATATCAACTCTGCCATGCCCACCTTTTTTCCAATCTCGATATTTTCGCTTATGGCCAGGTAATTGATAAAAAGGTCCCGCATACATCGTTTCTCCCGCCCATGTTGCGCCATAGTGTAAGCCTGCTAAAGCCACTATTGGCTTAATGGTTGAGCCCGGTGGATATTGACCTGTAAGTGCACGATTAAACAACGGACGATTATTATCATCGCGTAATGCTGAATACTTCTTACTGCTGATACCGTTAACAAAAAGATTTGGATCAAATGTTGGCGTACTCACAAACACTAACACCTCACCTGTTTGGGGGTCCATTGCCACCACCGATCCGTTACGCTCCCCTAAACTCTCTTGAGCAACTTTTTGTAACTGTGCATCAATTGACAAGATTAAATCAGCACCAGGCGTGGGGAGCACTTGTTCTAATACGCGTAACTTACGTCCTTGCGCATTAATTTCTATATGTTGATACCCAACCTCACCGTGCAAAATATTTTCATAAAATTTTTCTACTCCAACTTTACCGATGTGTGTAGTGCCACTGTAATCTTGCTTATCTACTTTTTGTACTTCTTCAGCATTAATACGACCTACATACCCTAGTGCATGCGCACCCATTCCAGAAAAAGGGTAATAACGATTAGCGCGTGCTTTAATTTCTACCCCTGGGAAACGATGACGATTGACAGAAAACTTCGCAACTTCTTCTTCGCTTAAATTTAATTTCAATGGAATGGATTCGAACGATTGCTTTCGCTTCACATCCTCAAAAAATTTTTTTAGGTGATGGTCTTCTAATTCAATATAGTTTCTCAGTTGATCCACAACATGTTTGACGTCATCAACTTGAACAGGAGTTACTTCGATTTGATAGCTAGATCGATTATCTGCAAGTAACTTTAGATTACGGTCAAAAATTAACCCTCGCGTTGGAGGCACCGGAACAATGCGTACTCGATTATCTTGTGACAAGGTTGCGTAGTGTTCATTACTCACAATTTGCAAGTGAAAAAGTCTGGCCCCGAGTACAAAAATGCAGCAAGCGACTAAAAATGCAACAACATAAACGCGAGTACGGAAATAGCGTTCTTCAAGTTTTGGATTTTTAAGGAAATCACGCCTTGCCAAAGCTTACACCACCTTATATAAGAGCTTGATCAAGCTGAAAATATTCTCACTTACAATTTGTAATGTATTCTAGCCCATAGTTTTTTTTGATTACATTAGTTTATTCAATAGGGCTTATGTATGAATTACTTATATAATCGTGCGCCTGCCGTGTAGGGTTACACGTCACGCAACATAATTATAAAACGACGCGACTTTTAGGGAGAAAGTTCAATGACCTTATCCATTCATCATTTACCTGTCATTCTTGGAATTCTAGGCCTTATTGCGGCATTCATTATATACCGCGTTGTTTTGAGCTACTCAGCAGGTACTGGCAAGGTAGTTGAAATTGCCGAAGAGATTCACACAGGCGCAATGGCCTTTATGCGCCGCGAATACACCATCTTATACATTTTTGCAGCATTGGTGGTTGCTGCAATCTGGTTTTCTGATCTTGGTGCGAATACCGCCATTGCGTTTATAGTGGGCGCGCTGTGTTCATCTGCCGCAGGTTATATTGGTATGTATACCGCTACACGAGCAAATGTGCGCACTACTTCAGCCGCTAAAGAAGATGGTGCAGATGCAGCCCTGAATGTGGCGTTTTTTGGTGGATCCATCATGGGCTTAACGGTAGCCGCGATGGGCTTATTAGGTCTCGGAGCATTGTATTTAATGTTTGGTCGCGACCCTGCCACAGCAAATGTCATTCACGGCTTTGGTATGGGTGCTTCCACTGTGGCACTTTTCTCACGTGTTGGCGGCGGTATTTATACTAAGAGTGCTGACGTCGGTGCCGACTTAGTAGGTAAAGTAGAAGCGGGTATCCCTGAAGATGATCCACGTAATCCAGGAGTCATTGCAGATAACGTAGGCGACAACGTAGGTGACGTTGCAGGTATGGGTTCAGATATATTCGAATCATATTGTGGTTCAATCATTGCAACGATTGCGATTGCAGCCACCTTGGGTCCAGCGATAATAGAACAACTAGGTGAAAAACAAACCTTAATGTTTCTTCCTTTAGGGCTCGCATCGACCGGTATCATTTGTTCAATTATCGGCATCGTTCTTGTCAAACTTGTTTCTGGCAAATCCCCTGCTACTGCATTGCGTATCGGCACATTCTCTGCAGCCATTCTATTTATTGTTGCCGCCTACTTTGTCATTAAACAACTTGGTGTCAGTAATGGAGTGTGGATCGCAGTACTTTCTGGTGCAGTGGGTGGAATTATTATTGGATTGATAACGGAGTATTACACTGGAGGCGGACCGGTTAGAAAAATTGCCAACGGTGGTGAAACAGGTCCTGCAACCGTGATGATTTCTGGCTTAGCCACAGGCATGCAATCAGTTGTTGTACCAATACTCAGCATCGCAGCAATTATTTTCTTTGCCAATCAATTTGCAAACCTTTACGGCGTAGGGATTGCAGCTGTTGGTATGTTAGCTACCGTTGGAATCACTATGGCAATTGATGCGTATGGACCAGTTGCAGACAATGCCGGTGGTATTGCAGAAATGGCAGAACTGGGTGAGGACGTCCGCAAGATTACAGATGAATTAGATGAAGTCGGCAACACTACAGCTGCAATTGGTAAAGGTTTTGCAATTGGTGCAGCCGCACTGGCAGCGCTTGCCATCATCACTGCGTTCTTAGCAGAGGTGAGTACCCATGGCAGTGGAACGATTGTTTTAGATTTGAGTAATCCGATGGTATTGATTGGATTATTTATCGGTGGAATCTTTCCATTTCTTGTTGCTTCGATGACGATGACAGCAGTGGGTGATGCAGCCTTTGATATGATTAAAGAAATTCGTCGTCAATTTAAAGAGATTCCTGGCTTACTTGAAGGTACTGCAAAACCAGATACGGTTCGTTGTGTTGACATTGCAACCACAGCAGCATTGAAACGGATGGTCCCACCCGGTTTATTAGCGGTTATCGCGCCTGTTGTAGTTGGGTTTGGTTTTGGTGCTGAAACACTCGGCGGAATGTTAGGTGGTGCGCTACTTGGTTGTGTATTGCTCGCACTCATGATGGCCAATGCTGGCGGCGCATGGGATAACGCTAAAAAATATGTTGAAAAAGGTAACCTTGGCGGCAAAGGCTCCGATGTTCATAAAGCAGTAGTCGTAGGTGATACCGTTGGCGACCCGTTCAAAGATACTTCGGGCCCTTCCATGAACATTCTTATTAATGTAATGGCCATTGTAAGTTTAGTGATTGCGCCGTTGCTTTAATTAAAATTCACCTGATTAAATAAAAAGCCGGACTTAGTCCGGTTTTTTATTTCTGAATCTATACTTCGTGATCCAAAATCCTACAATTTTAAAAATATCCGATTTCGGTCAATAGTGAGTATAGGGATATGCGAATAAGAGTTACAGCATGGATGCTGTTTCAGATTAAAGTAAAGTGAGCTTGATAATGTCTGCTTTCGGACAATAGCGGACATTATGAGTTTACACATTAAGCAAATCCTCAATAAACTTTGCAGCTAATTCATGACGATTGGGACATTTCGATTTTGTGTAAATACTAGTTGCTTGCTGACGCACAGTTTTCTCTTTTACACCTCTTAAATCACCAATTTCATTCATCGATAATCCCTTTATCAATAAAATTGCCACTTCCTTTTCACTTTCAGTGAGCTTCCATTCTTCAAAATCTTTTTGGATTACTTGGCTGAGTTCACCTGAAAGTCGTGCTACTTTCCCTTGTTCCTGTTTTAAATCTTCACTCAGTTTCATAACTCGCAATACTTCATGCGTCAGAACGACTGCAGTTGCGAAAAAGATAAATCCTTCAATGATTAAATGAAGAGGGCTTTCCTCTCCCTTCATTACATCAACGATGATGTCATATAAGAAAAATGCACTAGCAAACCCCAGCACGATAGCTGGAAAGTAGATTTTATAGGCTTGCCAATCGTTCAAGTAGTCCTTTCTTTATCTCTGTTACGCATGGGTAATATTTTCGATAAAAGATTGTGGCCAGAAATCATATGTAGGGCAACTGCACCCAAATGAAGCCCTAGAAACAAAGGAATAAGCCCTTCACCTACTTCGTGTAGTTCAGAAAGGACGGAATCATCATTTGTATTGGTCACAAACATAATGGTTCCAGTAATCGCCATCCAGCTGAAAATCACCAAACCAAATGCTTGGACTAAACCTGCAAAGCCTCGATGGTCTTTTCGCTTTGGTAACTTGAATCTTGCAAGATCATGCAAATCCTCTTTTAGTGAAGATAGATAGGATAGCTTGTATGGAAACCAATCTGTAAAACGATATCCCTTTTGACCCAAAAAGCCATATAGGAACCTACTTGCTAGAAACAGTAAAAGAGTCATACCTAGGTAAGCATGTAACAAATAGCCATAGCTATTAGAGTGTTCAGCTAATTCACCT
>CBDCTA010000010.1:0-12356 GCA_965221955.1 Gammaproteobacteria bacterium
TTTTACCGCGTTTTAACGCAACAGTCCCTAGCAGAATATAAATTAGTAAGGCAACTATTTTTGCGTTGATCCATGTTGCTGGACCCGGATATTGCCCGCTCAAAATTACTAATATTATTGCTGCCGTTAATAAAACAGTGTCATTTACATGTGGCACTACTTTTACCCACCTGTTTTCTAATAGACTAGACGAGCTCATCATCCATATTCCTCTAATCACAAATCCACTAATCGAAAAGATAGCAGTAGCAACATGAATGGCTTTTATTAATTCATACATCGATATTTTTTACATTTAATATTCGTTTAATTTTTCAAACTTAAAACATCGTCTACTCAACATAGCAACAACGTAACTGATATGCATCAGTTACATCTATTTTTTCTGCTGTAATGACTTTCTTTAGGATTAAATTGTTCTAGCTACCGCCCTTCCTATTTAGATATAAAAGCCCATAAAGTGTTTCAAGCTGACACAAGTCAGCAAAACATATGACTAGCTTTGTTACGTTTTTAATCGAATATTAAATTCATAGAGTAATTAATTTTAAATCTTTAACAAAAAAAGCATGAAATAAATAATGATCCAAATAGCACACTTAAATAATTATAAATTTTTATTGTTAATAGTTTTCATTTCTATCACACCAGCAAGTTATGCCTATGATCAAGGCACTTGGTTTGCCAGAATCGGCCCCGCATTTATAGAGCCCAACGACAGTAGTAATGATGTGGATGGAATACCTAACACCGAAGTGGGTGTTGATAATGACGTCACATTAGGTTTCACAATCGGTTATATGCTGACTTCGAGATTTGCAATTGAACTCTTAGGTGTTACCCCATCTACACATGACTTAAAAGGCAAGGATGGTCTAGGCGCATTAGGAAAAATTGCAGATGTAGATGTGTTTCCACCTACTTTATCACTACAGTATCATTTTAATGGATCCGCAAAATTCCATCCTTATATTGGAGCAGGATTTAATTACACACATTTTCCAGATGAAGACGTTTCTTCCTCGCTCGAAACCGCGCTTGGCGGTGACACAAAACTTGATATTGATGACTCTTGGGGGCTAGCTGCCCAAATCGGCACAGATATTTCTATAAATGAAAATTGGTTTTTTAACACTGCACTTTGGTATGTAGACATTGATGCCGATGCTACATTGAAAACCAATGGCGTACGCAGAGACGTGGATATCGATATCGACCCATGGGTATTTTTTGTAAGCATAGGTAGGAAGTTTTAATTCTATTCAACCTATGTCTATTTTAGATAGAAGTTAACTCAAAAATTCGACTTATTAATTTAACTTTATAGAAAGAAAAGAATAATGGATCAAACCCTTTATGATGAACTTGGCGGGAAAGAAACTGTTGAAAAGGCAGCATATTATTTATATGTGCATATATTAAATGATGACCGCATTAAGGATTTTTTTGAAAAAACAGATGTTGAATCACAACAAAGAAAAATGACTGCTTTTTTAACCTACATTTTTGGCGGCCCATCTTTATATTTGGGAAAAGATATGCGTCGAGCGCACAAAGGGGCAGTAGAAGAAGGACTTAATGATGAACATGTTGATGCCATGATGGAATGTGTAAAACAGTCCTTATCTGACCTTAATATTGGTAAAAATCAGACCACAAAAGTTATCGATGCTATCGAAAAGCATCGTGATGATGTGCTCTGCAGGTAATTAACTCAATTTGAATTGAAAAGGATTAATCATGAGTGGAAAACATTTAGAAAATAGCCACACAAATCCAATAGTAACCGCATTTTGGGTAGTATTTATTATAGCGGCTGCTATTACTGTATTTGTAAATTTTCTTATCAGTTTATAACTTTAAATTCTAACTAATCCCAGCCAAAGGCATTTCAAATGTCTCAGCAGATATCCTCAATGCCTATTAACATTGATAATGAAGGCTATCTAATTGACCCAGAAGAGTGGAATGAGGCATACGCTAGAGTTCTTGCTAGCAAGGAAGAGCTAGATCTTTCACCTGAGCATTGGAAAATCATTCAATTCATGCGTGATTATTACAATGATCACTTAACCGCTCCAGACTCTCGCTACGTAATTAAATATATTTCTGATGAGCTTAGTTATGGAAAGCAAGCAAAAAAACAGTTATTTAAATTATTTCCATATGGGTACGTCAAACAAGCTTGCAAAATTGCAGGAATGAAAAGACCAAGATCGTGGAGCACTGGATAGATATATAACACAGGTTAAAATAGGAGATGTAAGTAATGTCTGCTTTCGGCCAATAGCGGACATTAGGACTTATTTGTATTTCTATATTCAAACGAATCTAGCATGTAGTAAATACCTCCACCTATCCAGACTAAAGAAACTACCACAAACCAAAATGGATGTTCTTGAAAACAATGCAACCTATCAAATTCCCATCTTGGCAGTCGAACACATAAATCCTCATATTTATTTATTGAGTCACTAACTAAAATTATGTAGAAACCCAGAAACAAAACAGACCAAAATAAATTTTTTTTTGGTTTGAATTTGATATTCATGAATTATTATGTCTACTTTGGGTCGTTTGCGGTCATCTTATTCAGCAGGAACAACCTTGTAATATTTACCATCATCTGGAATTTGGAGCGGCATCAAGTCTCTTCCATAATAAATTACAAGTGCTAACCCAATCAAAGCTATACCAAGAATTAAAATCCACTTTCTAGTTACTTTAATGCTCATTTTTTGATGACTAAAAATGTACGCTTTGGGTCGTTAGCGGCCATATTAAGTCTGATATTTTGAGATTCCAACCAGATTTCCCTTTAGCGGTTTAATTTATGTCTGCTTTCGGCCAATAGTGGACATCCATATCTAGAAATAACTTAGCCAAATCCCAGAGACAACTAACAATATAAAACAAACGATAGCCCTTACAAGGTTCTTTCTTGTGTTTGATGCAATGGCCTTTATATTCTCATCCTTGGAGATCAGAAACTTTTTAGATAGTAAATATTGAGACATTTGAAACGACCCTTGCCCAGTATTTATAAGGCTTGGAGGGCAGCCAAATTCTGCCCACGTTTTTACATCATGTTTTTTTAGGTGGCTTGATAGTTCTCCTGTCCCTTTCCCATATTGATAGGCAAAAATAAAAATCCCAATTAAGAAGGCTAAAAATAGTATGAGAGCAATAGTTTCCATCCTAATTAAATAACTTTTAGTTTTGAGCGAATGTCCGCTTTGGGTCGGAAGCAGTCATTTTCCTATTGTATGTAATTGATTCCACCCTATTTGATCCTATTTTATGTCTGCTTTCGGCCAAAAGCAGTCATTCTAATTTCAGCGATATGAGTTTTTTATAAACAAAAATCGTGACAATACAGGTAAAAAATAAAGTGAAAATAAAAAATAGAGTTTCCGACCTGAAAACGTTTCCAAAAATTGCTCCAAATATCATCCATACAAGTGGAAAACCAATAAAAATATAAAGCGTAGAGTAGAAATCACTATATCTTTTTACAAGCTTTGAGTTACAACTAGGACATGTAATTCTGTCTTTATATTTGTCGTCCTCAGTTTTATTTTCCCAAGTAACTTTCAAAGAACAATTTGGGCACTTCATAATGTATTTTTTATAAATAAATCTTGGGAAAAAAATGTCTGCTTTGGGTCGTAAGCGGACATTCTAATAAAAGAAATATTGAATCTGAAGCAACCTCCTTGTTGCACCTCATATTCGCCCATCCATGGACTCACACTTTGGGTCGTAAGCGGATATCTTAAAATTAGGTATTTCTAATTTTTTCGCAAAATTCATGACCATTCCATGCTTTCAATATGTCTTCGTAATTGGCCTGCAGTTTTAAATTTTTTTAAAATTAAATTTGATTTTAGGCCACAGCAAATATACTTGATTGGATCAGGATGCTTTGCATAGTGCTTAGCTCCACCTAATGACTCATGAAACACTTGAATCAAAGTTAAAATATCAAATCTACGGCTTTCATGTTTAGGTTCTTTTGCAGAAAACAAATCAACTAATTTCAAATCAAATTCTAAGCCAAATTTATTGACGATGACATTATCGGAATGCAAATCTCCGTGATATTCATTCAGGCTATGTATGCACTCGATACCTTGAGTTAATGCATAGAGCAAATGCAATGCTTGATAAGGGGTAAGACGTTTACCGGGAAAGCTTTTAATAAATTCAGAAAGCAGTTGTCCCTCAACATACTCAGAGATTAGAACTGTAACTGGAGTTCTTTTAAAAACAAAATTCTCTTTTGTGTGGTACTGAATCAGTATTGGACATTGTCTGAGTTTATGCAGCTTTTGTGCATTAAACTTTACCGCTCGATCCTTTTCATTGCGATTGGGATAAAATAATTTGGCTGCGCGCTCAATCCCTGTGCTAATTTCACGTATTTTATACACTTCACCTTCAAACCCGCCACCTAGCTTAGAAAGCACCTCATACTTCTTTGCAATAATGCGACCAGCAGGTAAATTAAATTCAGTAAATTTTGCTTTGGTAGGTCGAGGCATTTTTTATAATTTTCTTATTCATACTTATTGTTATTTTTTTGGATAATCAAAATCCAAAAGCTTACCTGAATGTTCTGTTATGGATTCCCAACTATTTATATCAAACTGAATCTGTGCAATTGCGCAGGTCGGCATATTATCTATTTCAGCGTTAGATAGATAGTTGCATAAAACCGTAAAGCCTGGATTATGACCAACTAACATCACACGATGTAAATTATCGTCCAAACCTGCAACCAGGTCTATTAATGTATTCAAACTTGCTTCATAAATTTTTTCATTACGATCAACCTTTTGAATATTAAATTCAATTTCACTTGCAATAAATTCTGCAGTGGTAATCGCTCTCACAGCAGGGCTTGAAATAATACTGTCCACCAAATAATTTTCATCAGCAAGGCGCTTACCCATCTCTGGCGCATTTTTTAACCCTCGGCTATTTAAAGGCCGCTCGAAATCGCTCAAGTTCGCATCGTTCCAGCTTGACTTAGCATGGCGCACTAAAGTTAATACACGTTTCATCTTCAAATATCTAGCTTATTGGGACGTAATTTTAACGTCATACAGCGCCCCACAAAAAATAACCAAATGAACAAAACACAAGCTAATCCAAACATGGAAGCAAAATCTCTAAATCGAGTATGTACATGATACCGCTCAACTTGAATGGTGTGATTGTCAGTAAATATTCCTTGTAGTGAAATCAGCGAACTACTCTCTACTTCAGCATCAAAACCTTGCAAGTTTATGATTTCACCGTACGAAGTTTTAATTTTATGCTCGTTATAAGTTTGTAAATAAATATTTCTATCAATTTCAATCTTTTTGCCTGTTCTATTTTCCAAATCTTTTAATGTTGCGATGAAGTGATTGTCCGCAGCATATACAGATTGAGTAAAAACAACTGGCGACATTAACCAAGCGGATAGCAAAACGGCACTCAAAATAATAGTTTTGATCGATATATTAAATTCTTCGCAATTTGCTTGAATTGACTTTTTGAAATTAAAAATAAAATAAATTAAACCTAAAATAGTTAAGACATAAGTTGCAAAACTCTCTGGCCAAAAGAGATCAAACCTTAGTAACTCCCAATTTACTGGAGCCAATAATTGCGCACCATTGGCCCATTTGATTTGTGTCGCATCTAATAATAAATGCAACAAAGACCCAATCAACAAAATAATAAAAACTTTACTACGTTGTTTGGCCAACATAGAAAAGCTCATGCATAGCAAAATGCAAAATAAAAGTGATGATTGTGTAATGCAGTACGCACGCAGATCATATAAGTCTATGGAGAGAGGTAACTTTTTAATAATACGTTGCACTATCCAAGGTAAATCAGGAATTACACAAGCTAGATAAATCCATTTAAAATCTGCATGTGTAAAAACTGTCCTCGTGGATAGACCATTTATAGCAAAATGTGCAATCGTGTTTGGCATTTATCTCGAGCACACTTACGCTTTGCGCTATTTCCCTAATAACTCATTTTTTAAGTTCTGCTGTACTGGCACATCGCCTAACCAAATACCAAATAACGCAGAAGAAAACGCTTTGTTTTCAATCACTCCAAGCTCATCACCGTTTTTTAAAACATGTGTGACATTATGTGGAATAAAGGCAAATTCAAATACGTCGCCTTTTTTAATTGGTTGCTTAAGCCATGACAAAAATGTTTCGATTTCAGCTTCTATTGGTGCTGTATTGCCCTGTGTTGAGCTTTCAAAGCCTTCTCGCGTAGCTTTGATCATTTTCTTCGATGTGATTTTTGAAGAAGTAATATATAAGCGCATACATGAAGCTTGGGACATTTGAAGAAAATGGCTCGCATCCGTTGTTTTTTCTTGCACATATAATGACGCGGTATAAAGCTTGATGAATAGTTTTTTTCGTATACCAAAACCATTCAATTGTAGTTCTTGGTCAGCACATGTAGCCGTTTGCGAAATGACTACTTTATTTGCGTCAGCTGCAAACGAAACCGAAAAACTAGATAGTGCAATTAAAATGATTAGTAAAAGAATTCTATGCAACATGATAAACACCCACCTGATTAACGATTGCTAACGTTACCCATGACAAGAATATCCTAGCATGAATAATCATCAGTAATTATGATGATGGGAATACACAAATTTAGCTACTTGCGCGTGCTTTTTTACCTAAATATCCACCATGATGGCGCTTTCCAAAGTCTTCCGCGCTGAAGCCTTTCAGTTCCATTAGCAGTAAAGCAAGTGCATCACTCATCGCTAACATCACTGCCATACTTGAAGTCGGTGTAAGACCTGTTTGGCAAGCCTCTTTTATAATGCCCATATCCAATACGACATCACTGAGCTCACGTAATTCAGAATCGGGATGTGAAGTAATTCCTATTACAGTATGCAGACCCAATCCACGTCCTGCAGCTAGAGTATCTAAAACTTCTTTCGTTTTACCGCTGGTAGAAAACGCTACAATGGCATCATTCTCTTCAATTAGACCTAAATCTCCATGCGCAGCTTCGCCAGGATGAAGAAATGATGCTGGGGTTCCAGTGGAGCATAATGTTGCAGAAAACTTATGCGCAATATGGCCCGCTTTACCCATACCCGTAGTGAGCACCTTGCCTTTACAACCCTGAAGAATATGCACTGCACGCTCAAATTCATCATTCACTGGTATGGATGAAATTGCTTTTGCCTCTTGTGCAAAAATTTCTCTAACTCTGTCTTTAATATCCACTAATTCGCTATTCTCTATTGGCTAATACTATAAAATCCGGTCATAAAGCTAAGGAATACTTAACAAACTATCCTGTTTTGCAATTTTTCAACTATAGCAAATAATTGTGTATACGATGAAATAACATATATATTTTTATGTTTATTAAATTATTTTTAGCCATCACGTTATTTTACTTGGCTGCAATGATAGCAATTTATTTTGCTCAGGCGATGTTTATCTATGCACCACATATGCCAACTCGAGACATTGTAGCCAGCCCTAGTGATATTGGACTTAATTATGAGAATCTAAACTTAATAACGTCTGATAAAGAAAAAATTCATGCTTGGTACATTCCTGCATCTACTGAAACATCTTTAACAGTATTATTTTTACATGGCAATGCGGGTAATATTTCACATCGTTTAGAAACAATAAAAATTTTCAACCACTTGGGTTTAAATTTTTTAATCTTTGATTATCGTGGTTTTGGAAAAAGTACTGGCAAACCAAGCGAACAAGGCACATATCTTGATGCGGATACCGCTTGGCAATACTTAATTGAGGAAAAAAATTTACGTCCTGACCAAATCATTATTGCAGGACGTTCTCTTGGAGGAGGTGTAGCAGCAGAATTAGCCAAAGAAGTGCAACCTGCGATGTTAATTCTAGAGTCTACTTTTACTTCGATGACTGAAGTATCTGCAAAACATTATCCTTTCATGCCCACAAGTTTAATTGTTAAGCATGAATATGAAACATTTTATAAATTAAAAGATATTCACTGCCCAATTGTAATCGCACATAGTAAAAGTGATGAAGTAATCCCCTACGAGCATAGTCAGCGCAACTTTACAATCGCAAATGAACCAAAAAAATTTATAGAGTTACAGGGTGGACATGGTAATGGATTTTTGTTTTCCATAAATAATTATATAGGCGGTTTACAACAGGCTCTACGAGAAATGCTTTAGGATTATTTACTTTCCCTGTATTGGGTTAGAGATTTTCCCAATTCCTTCTACCTCACATTCCACTACATCACCTGGCATTAAATATTCAGGCGGATTACGCACATACCCTACACCACTTGGTGTGCCGGTAGCGATAATGTCACCAGCTTCTAATGTCATTCCTTTTGAAAGGGTCTCGATTACGGTCGCCACATCAAAAATTTGATATTTAGTATTAGAATCTTGTTTTAAATCACCATTGACCCAACTTTTTAAATCTAAATTTTGTGGGTCCGCTATTTCGTCCTTGGTTACAATCCATGGTCCCATTGGACAGGCACCCGTAAAACTCTTGCCCACGAAAAATTGTTTATGACGCTTTTGATAATCACGTGCTGAAATATCGTTAATAATGCTGTAACCAAATACATGATCCAAAGCATTTTCTTTACTGATTCCATCCCCATCTTTGCCAATGATCACTGCTAATTCCACCTCCCAATCCATTTTATTAGAAACCTCTAAATCAACCGAAATTGCAGAAAATGGACCGTTCATACTCGATGCAGCCTTGGTAAAAATAATGGGGTATTTAGGTAATTTTGGTGCTTCCAGCGCTTTGCCACTAGTTTCCTCGACATGTTCGATATAGTTCCAACCCAGACACATAATATTCTGCCGTGGTCGCGGAATTGGTGATATAAGCTCTACCTTTGACAGTGGCAACCATTGCTGAGAATCGGTATCTGCAACTAATTCTTGTAGCGCCTGTAAGGATTTATCGCCAGCATCGATCAACTGTAGCATGCTATTGACTTGTCCAGACCAATCTTTGTGCTTGGCTGGAAGGAATACTGAATCATCTTGCACAACAGCAAGATACGTTTGATCATTGTATTTACATGTAGCGATACGCATTTTAATAATGAAAAAGGAAGTTTGAAAAATATATTGTAGCGATAACCAACACCGCAAACTAGCAATATATTTAGCCTAACTTATTTAAAAATGAAAAAAATAATTATCTTATTTGTTATTTTAATTTTAGCTGCCTGTTTTTTTATTTTTGACTTGCATCAGTACTTAGACTTCTCATACATAAAATCAAAACAACTGGCAATTGCTGATTATTACCAAGCCAACCCCACACAAAGCATTTTATTATTTTTTATAATTTATATATTAGTTACAAGTTTTTCGATCCCTGGAGCAAGTATTTTATCTTTGCTTGCTGGAGCGATATTCGGATTGTTGTTGGGAAGCATTCTAGTAATATTTGGCGCTACAATTGGAGCCACCATCGCTTTTTGGCTAGCACGATACTTATTGGGAAATAGTATTCAAGAAAGGTACGCAGATAAATTAAAAACAATCAATGCGGGAATAGAGAAAGACGGTGCATTTTATTTATTAACACTTCGACTCATCCCAATATTTCCGTTCTTTGTGATAAATGTGTTGATGGGACTCACACCCATGCGCACTATCACATATGTGTTAACAAGTTTTTTCGGAATGCTTGCCGGCACAATAATTTACGTAAATGTTGGCACCCAACTCGCGAACCTTGAATCAGTTAGCGGAATTTTAACCCCCAAAATTTGGGGTGCTTTTATTCTACTTGCGATTTTTCCTTGGGTTGCAAAACTCATTATCAATATCATTAAGTCAAAACGTATTTATAAAGGCTTTAACAAACCAAAAAGTTTTGACTACAACCTCGCCGTCATCGGCGCGGGTTCTGCTGGCTTAGTGTCCTCTTATATAGCCGCTGCAGTAAAAGCCAAGGTAGTGCTGATTGAAAAACATAAGATGGGCGGTGACTGCTTAAACACAGGTTGTGTTCCTTCTAAAGCATTAATACGCTCAGCAAAATTTGTGTCACATGTACATAAAGCACAAAAATATGGCTGTAAAACTGCCAATGTAGAATTTGATTTTAAAGATGTTATGAACCGTGTTCAAAACGTTATTAAAGATATCGAACCACATGATTCAATTGAACGATACACCGACTTAGGCGTTGAATGCATTCAAGGAGAAGCTAAATTATTAGATCCTTGGACCATTGAGGTAAATGGCCAGACACTTACAAGTAAGAATATTATTCTTGCAACAGGCGCCGAACCTTTTGTTCCACCCATTCCAAGTTTAGACCAAGCTCCATTCCTTACTTCAGATACGATTTGGAATTTACAAGAGCTGCCTAAAAATATGGTTGTGCTAGGAGGCGGCCCTATCGGTTGCGAACTTGCACAAAGCTTTGCTCGACTAGGCGCAAAGGTAAGCTTAGTCGAAATGGCACCGCGCATTATGCTAATGGAAGATCCCGAAATAGCAGAAATGGTAGAACAGAGTTTAAGAAGTGATGGCGTTAATCTATTAACTAACCACACTGCGAGTGAAGTTCAACAAAACGCAGGAGCTTATACGCTGGTATGTAAAAGTGATAATAATGAATTATTGTTACCATTTGATACTTTATTAGTTGCTGTCGGGCGTAAAGCACGAGGAAGTGACGTTTGGACAGAAAACTTAAATCTTGAACTGCGCAAAAACGGAACCATAGAAGTGAATGAATATTTACAAACAAATTATCCAAACATTTATGCTTGTGGCGATGTAACGGGTCCTTATCAACTTACCCACACTGCAGCGCACCAAGCTTGGTATACCAGCGTGAATTCTCTATTTGGCTGTTTTAAAAAGTTTCGTGTTGACTACTCAGTTATTCCATGGTGCACCTTTACAGAGCCAGAAGTAGCACATGTTGGGATAAACGAAACTCAAGCCCAAGCAGAGAACATTGAATACGAAGTAACACGTTTTGATATAGCAGAATTAGATCGGGCCATTGCAGATGGTGAAGCACACGGTATTATTAAGGTGCTTACAATACCTGGAAAAGATAAAATATTAGGCGTCACCATTGTAGGTGATCATGCAGGTGACTTAATAAGTGAATATGTGAGCGCGATGAAACACGGTTTAGGATTAAATAAAATATTGGGCACTATTCATATCTACCCCACTCTTGCTGAGGCGAATAAATATGCTGCGGGGGAATGGAAACGTGCGCATGCGCCAAAACGTTTATTGGAATGGGTGCAAAAGTTCCATGCTTACATGCGTAAATAAATAATACATTCAATAAAAATCTATAATGCATGAAACTATACACTTATTAAAAAAGACTGATTTCCCAAGCATTGTTCGTAACAGACTAGAAACATTGCAAGTCAATCTGGGCTATAAATGCAATCAAACCTGCACACATTGTCATGTCAATGCAGGACCAAAGCGCAAAGAAATGATGACAGCAGACAATGTTGCAGTTGTTATTGATTATTTACGTGCACAAGAAATACGTATCTTAGACCTTACGGGTGGTGCACCTGAGTTACATCCACAGTTTAGAGAAATTATTCAATCAGCTAGAACTTTAGGCGTTCACGTGATGGATCGATGCAACTTAACTGTATTGGAGGAACCAGACCAAGAAGATACAGCACAATTTTTAGCTCAACACCAAGTTGAAATTGTCGCTTCTCTACCCTGTTATTTAGAAGAAAATGTGGATAAACAACGTGGTAAAGGTGTATTTGAAAAAAGTATCCGCGGCCTTAAAGCACTCAATGTACTGGGTTACGGAAAAGGTAATAAAAATTTAAAGCTTACTCTTGTGTACAACCCACAAGGACCACAATTACCCCCTTCTCAGCAGAGCTTAAAACAAGATTACCGCAAATTTTTAACTGATAATTTTGATATCAGTTTCGATGAACTTTACACCATCACTAACATGCCTATTCAACGCTTTGGCAGCATGCTTATTAGCAAAGGAAAATTTGAGGAATACATGCAATTACTGCGTGATGCGTACAGCACAGAAAACCTTGAGTTTGTCATGTGTCGTTCTATGATCAGCGTGGATTGGCAAGGTTATACATATGATTGTGACTTTAACCAAATGTTAGGTCTTACTCTCCCTCATAATGATCAAATTCGCACACATTTATCAGAGCTAATTAATATTGATTTAAAAAATAATGCCATTACTGTGGCAGATCATTGTTATGGTTGTACCGCAGGGCAAGGGAGTAGCTGTGGTGGTGCATTTAATTAAATTCTTGGGCTAATCCTT
>CBDCTA010000011.1:0-21386 GCA_965221955.1 Gammaproteobacteria bacterium
AACTAAATCATATTAATTCGATTAAGTGGCAATCTAAATTGTATTATTTTGCTGTCTGCTTTCGGCCATTAGCGGACATAAATTAATATGGAGTTTCCCAAAATTTAGTTACTGAATTTGAATCTCTTCAAGGTATAAAATTAGCTCAAATATGCGTCCTCGGACAAAAGTTCGACTAAATCTTTCATCAACATATAAAACACTTTCATGGTCAAAGCGATCACCCCATACAGGCATTGCTCTGGGACCATGCAATTTTAAATTGTCACTGCCTTCTATAGTTCTAAAGATCTTTCTGGTTGGAAAAACACCTTTATTTTCCTGCTGTAGTAATGTCAGATTTACAGGTCTAACTGTGAGTTTTGATGCGTAAACACCATTACCTTTACCATTATCTCCATGGCACAATGCACATGAGCGCGTATATTCATCTTTACCTGCGGCAATCGCTTCTTGTAGTTCTTCACTATGCCCAAGGTTTGCAAATCCAAAGAATATGATCAGTGATAATCCTAGCGGCTTCATGATGCTTAAAGTCATACTCATCAACGAACTCCTTATTGATTTCATTTACTCACACTATATATTTTCGAGTGCCAAAATAAATATTTATTGAACATGATAACTATGCGACCTTCATCATCTTATGAGCTGGACAATCGGAACCCAATACCAATTAAATCTTTGTTCATATTCTTTCAAAATCGTGCTTTTACTTCATGTCTACTTTCGTCCAATAGCAGACATTCCTTATTAGACTCATTTTTTCGCAGAGGGAGGATGTTTCATTTTCATATAAACGCCGCCTTTTTCTAATTCATTCAACATTTGATTAAGTCGTTTTTCCTTTGTTTCCTGCCTCTTTGCTTGGTTTATCCAACCTATATAATCATTCTGTTGGTATGCTGGGCGTTGTTTATAGTCTCGTATTAAATTCCGTCCCTCCAAAGCTTTTTTCACAAAGCCAGGCATTGTATTACGTTTGCGTTTCAAATTAGAGAAACCTTTTTTCATATCAAATATATTCTAACAATTATCATCATCATTAAAATACAAATGTCCGCTTTGGGTCGTTAGCCGTCATTTTAAAATTGTAGTTTGTAGAAGCCAACCAGTTTCCACCATAATTTTGTCCGCTTTGGGTCATTAGCGGACATTTACTGAATATATATTTTAACTATCTGTCTTATTTAGTCCTTCAATATACATGTGCAAGTAAGTGTTGAATTGCTCAGGTGACTCTAGGTGTAAAAAATGACCGACATCTTTCATAATGACCGCATCATAATCTGCATATTTTTGATTTACTTCAACATTCGTTGGTGGAATCATGGGAGCAGGTTCTGCATTAATGGCCCGGATGGGTACACCTGCGTTTGAAAACATTTTGGGTAGGTCTAAATACGCATAATCTCTCAAAAGTGCGATCGCAACATTTGGATCTGCACTTGTCACCTTTTTTAGTATCCACTGCTGTAAGTTTGGGTCAATCAATTTACCGGATGCATCATTGAACATCGTTGTCAGTGTTCCTACAAAATCATTCTCAAATGCAGCGATCATTGCTTCTGCTTGTTCAGGAGGAAACTCATATTCCGCATCGTGTAACGTATCTGCCGCGACTATTCCGATGACTTTATTTGGTAGCCGTCGTGCAACCTCTAAACTCACTGGACCCCCCATGGATTGTCCAACCAAAATGATCCTGTTTAAATTTAGCTCATTGATGACTGCCACAACGTCTTGCGCTAATCCTGCAATTGTCCACGCTTCACGATTAGTTGATGACTTGCCATGACCACCTAGGTCTAAGGTTACGACTTTATACTGATCATCAAACTCATCTATCTGTTCACGCCAAAATTCATGATTACAAGACCAACAGTGAACAAAAACAATTGCGGTATCACTCTGACCGCGAACCTCATAATAAATCGATACATCATCAGCAGATTTAACAATTCCAGTGGGCTCAATGAGATTTGATGCACATGATGTAAGCATTAAATACATCAATGTGAGATTTATTAGTTTTGTAAAATCTTTTAAACGCATAAAGTTAGGAAACATCATTCACAATCATACAAGCATTCTCTTTTCATAGATTAAGATCGCTTAGCATAATGATAGAGGTCATAAAATTGATCGTTTTTATAAACCTCATTCTTTAGAACACCTTCTAATTCGTAGTCGCATTTTTCAAGGACACGCATCGAAATACTATTTGGAGCCAAAACAGGGGCGAATAGTTTCTTATACTTTAAATGTTCAAATACGTACTCTGTCATTTTCTGTAGAGCCTGTGTTGCAATTCCTCTACCCCAATATTCTTCTCCAATCCAATAGCCAATTTCCGCAATATGGCTTTTCCAACCTAACTGAGGAGTAATACCAATACTGCCAACGAATTCATTCTTATATTCAATGACTTTGGTTATTGCATCATTTTCATGACAACCTGTACTAATCCACCATTCTGCATCTTTACGTGTATAGGGATAAGGAAATGTATATATCAGGTATTTAGAAACTTTTTCATTGTTCGCTAAGATAACTAATCGATCAATGTCTTTAACAGTATATTCTCTGAAAGAAAGCATTCTTAAATGTATTTAAATGTCCGCTTTGGGTCGTTAATGGCCATTTTGATCGTGTTATTTATTAAATCCAACCTGAATTTCTCATTAGTGACTTAAGCTATGTCCGCTTTCGACTATAAGCGGACATTTTAGGCTACTAGTATTTGTAATTAGTTATCTACTTAGAAACTATAAAATATGGCGACGAATTAAAATCCAAGCAAGCGGCAGTAACGCAATCAAAGCCGATATTATTAATGAAGTGCTAAACGTGCCTTCTCGCGCTTCAATAATACACTGATATACAGCTATTCCTGCAATTACAAAGCTGAGCAACACCGATATGAGAAACAATGGTGCTGTAGACCATGCACCCCATCCATCATAATTGCGAACATACAATTCAATTCCAACAAGAACTGAAACAGGAACCAAGCAAAGAAATTCTAGTATATGCTTTCGGCCAATAGCGGTCATTCGAAAAATCCATAGAATATCATTGCGATACCTATCATTATGAGCAAGAACGATGGAACAGTAATTTTATCTTCTGGGTTTGATAATGTGGGTTCGGGGAAATTAAGGCCAGATTGATACCACATGTACGCACCATAAAGTATCAAGATAAATCCACAAACAGTGATTAGAAATCTTATTAATTCGTTTCTATTCATTTGAAATAATATTTACATAAATGTCCGCTTTGGGTCATTAGTGGTCATTAGATAGTTATTAATAATCATTTGTACTTACTATGTTCCCAATGCCAATAATTATCTAAACATTCATAATCAGATAATTCTACTGTTTCGCTAAGCTTTGTCTCAATAAAGCTATTCAATTTTTCAATCAAATCTTCGATGCCTTCCCATTTCTCTATAAGAAAAACATCATGTTTATCAGCTAATTTTTTTATTGAAATTGGTGTGCACAACTGAAGATAAAAGCTATCTCCTGTGTTATTTTCGCCCACATTGATTACAGCTGAAGCAACAAAGTCCAATGGATCATCTGGCTCCCAATCAGCTTTTTCATTAATAGATATATTTAAAATTTTGAGCATCAGGACTTAATAAATTAATGTCTGCTTTGGGTCGTTAGTAGTCATTTTGAAGCTTTGTTTTGAAGATTCCAACCTGACTTCCCTTAAATTTATCTAAATTATGTCCGCTTTTGGCCAATAATGGATATTTTCAATTTTACATTAAGACATAAAAAAGCCTCGATTCTATGACCGAGGCTTCTTGTGAGGATGGATTATTACTCTACTCTAATTTTGAGAGATAAGTTTTAATCCTATTGCTTCCTGCAATTCTTTATTATTTAGTCGCCATGTTATCTGCAACGATAGGAGCTTGAAATCCTGCAAACATTTGCTGGAACCAATCAGGGTTTGTCATGGCTGCTGCACTTTCTTGTTGCCATTTTGGATCCATCACCTTGAACATTGGTTGATAGGTTTGTGGATTCATTGATACATTCATCCATTGTGTATAGTACGCAGGATTCATAAATGCATAAAATGGCTGATAGAACTGAGGGTTCATAGAAGCCGCCATCCAGTTAGTATACATCTGTGGATTCATAAACTGAGCCATCATAGCTGACCATGCTGCAGGATTACTGTAGTACGCCATGACTTTATTCCAGGTCTCAGGCTTCATTGAACATTCCATCATGTTTGGTGCTGATTGAGGATTGCTCATAATCATCATCATTTCAGTGAACTTTGATGGGTCGGCCATTGTTTCAGCAAACACAACTGGGTCTAGATACTTTTCTAGTTTGCAATCCGTTGTAGCAATGGCTTGAGTTTCTTCTTTCGCCACTTCTTGGTCACTGCTAGCGGATGCGACAGCATAGACACTGAGAGCAATCATTACCGCACTGAGTACCGATATGTACATTGTTTTAGTAAGTTTCATTTTAGTTACCTTCATTAAAGTTAGTGAATAAATTGATTTAAATATCTCGATTTTTCATGATTAGTTGTACTGACCTGCTTCAAGTGAAGAATAAAATTGAAGGGGTTCAGATGAAAAAGGTTCTTGCATTAGATATTGATTTGATTGCATGTGGGCAACTTTCATTTCTTCAGGCAATACGATCTGATTGGCAAAGATTGTCAATGCCAAAGTAGTTAATCCAAGAAATACAATTGTTCGAAATGACGCAATTTTCATAATTTAGAATCCTAAAAAGTAGTTACTTACCTTGCTAAGGCATTTTGCGCCTTATACAAAGTTCAATAATTACAACAATTTTTAGACCAACCTTGTCTGATTAAGCGGCTTGGCTCAGCTTTAGTGAAAATTTACACCAGCCGAGCTCATCCTTGCTGGCACGTATAGTACATTTGATTTAAAGTGCAACAACTGCTCTATTGGTATATTAGGATATACTAATAGAGATAACGTGAGGCTTTAGTGTTCTAGCCTCTCAGTTACGTTGTCATAGGTGGCAGTAAAATTAATTTTGCTGATGTCTGCTTTGGGTCGTTAACAGTCATATTGAACGTGTTATTAATTGATTCCAACACATTGTGTCCCTTATTTTGTCCGCTTTCCTTTCGGCCAATAAGCGGTCATCTACGTTAAGCCGCAACATAAATAGCCACAGCAATTGTGGTATGAAAGCTTGACTAACCAGGTTTATTGAACAAAAAAATTTACAACACCTATATTAAAATTTATCTAATCTGAATACCTGAGCATTGCTTAGATACATAACTATTGCGTAATTTTCGAAATATTTATCCTTTAAGTAAGATGAGATTTGTTTAGCTAATTCGATATTGCATATTATTTCAATACGAATATTGCTTTCTGTTTCCCAGCCGCCCATTCGTGAGCCGCGACGACCTTTTCCACGCGCATTGACTATCGTGTAACCATTTACACCCAATGTTTCAAAATCATCTACTAAAGAAGACTCGATAGTTGCTTCAGTTATTATTGTTAGAACTTTAATATTGTGAATATTTTCAGTAGCCATGAACTTTATCCTATAGTGACACTATACAAAAACTTAGCCAGTGATAAATATATTGGAATTCCAAAAATAACATTAAACGAAAATGTAATCCCAAGTGAGGCAGTAAGTGATAGAGTAGGATTTGCTTCAGGAACAGAAATACGCATAGCCGCTGGTACTGCAATATATGATGCGCTTGCTGCCAAAGTCGCCAACATACCAATGCCTCCGATTGATAATCCTAAAAGTAAACCGATAAAGCTTCCTATGACTGCGGAGAATAAAGGCATAAGGATTCCAAAAATAGCCAAAAATAGACCATGATCTTTCAACGCACCTACTTGCATAGCTGCAATCAGCCCCATTTCAAGCAAAAAGATTGCAAGCACCCCTTTGAATAAATCAAAAAATAGTGGTTGTATCGATGATATTCCATCTGGCCCTGCTATCCATCCAATTAGTAAACCACCAACTAACAGTATAATTCCTTTGCCAAGAAAAACTTCATGAAACACAAATGACCACTGTGTGTCTCTAGAAATTCCTTTTGCAAGAATAATTCCAACCAAAATTGCAGGAATTTCCAGAAGAACTAAAAGTAAAGGCATGTGCTCTTCGTAGAAAATATTTCTAGTCCCATAATAGGCTACTGCTACCGCAAAAGTGCCGACACTTACAGACCCATAGTGAGCGGCAATAGATGCTGCATCTGCCTTTTTAAATTTTCCCAAAAAACGCAATACTGGAAATGCAATCAATGTCAAAATTGATCCCATAAAAATTACAGCCAACATATCTGGAATAAGACTAATGAGAGATTGCTTTGCTAGCTCAACTCCACCTTTCAACCCAATTGAGATAAGAAGTAGAAAACTAATAAATTCATAAATCTGTGTGGGCAATCGCAATGGAGAGCGAAAGATTCCAGCTAAAAATCCCAGTAAAAAAAATAAGATGATAGGATCGATGATTATTCCTTTTATTTTTTCAATTCAACATGCTTTTAAATTTAATGTCCGCCTTGGGTCGTAAGCAGTCATCCTATATAACCTCTAAACTCTAATTGAGCATTTCTTTGTATTTGCTTTAATCGTTCAATTCTAATTTGTAGTTGACTGCTACGGTCATATTCTTGCTTATATAAATGGATGTAGTCATTTAATTCTTCATTCGTTTGCAGCAATGCTTGTCGAAGCTCGCCAAGTGTCATATCTTGCATCTTTTTTCTAAGAAGCTTTCGTAAAGTGGTCATTATGCATCCAATCTTATTGTTATCTCTTCTTACAAGAATTTATATAACTTAGGTTTTAATTATTGCTTCTTTTTTAATGGCTTTATTTTTTTATAGCTCCTAATAATTTCATCATCTTTTACTTTTACCCAATTACCCTCATCATCCTGCATAATTAAAGCACAGTTTGATTTATTTTTTCGATTCCATTTTATGCAGTGATTATCATTTTCATCTATGTACCATATACCTTTTCTTTTTACACCGTCTTTTTTAGTAGTTACTAATCCATCTTCATAGAAATTAAAGTTATATGTTTCATTATTGACCTCATCTTTGATTGTGACCACGGTATCAGAAAATATATCCTTAAAATCTTCAGCAGGGACAATCCTGAGGTCTAACACATCTACTTCTTCCGCTGCATAAGAATTACAAAATAAAGAAGACGTTAAAACTAATAATAGAACTTTACCAGTGTGTCGCTTATTCATTTTCCTAGCCTTTTAATCAAAATAGTATATTTAAGGATTACTTCATATATCAGAATAATACTACTGAAAAACAATAACTGGGTCTGTGAATAACTTTGAATTAGGTATGAGAACTTTATTTCCTTCAGAATCTAGCTCTGTGTATCTCAGGTCTATAGAAACTACAGTCCCTTGATAGCTAGATACTTTTATAAGGTTCCCTATTTTAAACGGTCTATACAATAATAAGAGGACACCAGATAGTAAATTAGAAATAGAATCTTTTAATGCAAAACCTAGGGCAAAGCCCGTTAGACCAAGACCTGCAACTAGAGCAGAAACATTTATTCCCAACGTACCAAGTGCTGTAACTAGACCAAAGATTGTTAACGTTATACTACTCGTGCGGGCTAGTAGTGATGCAAGGTTTTTATCAAACTTTAATCGATCAGCGGCGCTAGTAATTATTCTTTTTATAATTTTAGAAAGAACTACGAAAATTACTATGATGACAATAACTCCAGCTACCTTTGGCACCCATAGAGTTGCTTCATCTAACAGAAATTGGAAAAGATTTTCCATAACCTACTAACCTCGTTATGTTCTAACTATAGAGAACAACAAACATTTTAGTACACATTTTATGTTGTTTGATCAAAATCAAAATCATCTAAGCTTTGCACCACTTTCTTAACATTCTTAAAATAAGCAACATGAAATAAAGGGTCACCCTCGTAGACCAAAGGTATATGTGATTGACCGATAATGATCCCATCATCTGATGCAATTATTTCTTCTTGATTATGATAGTCACAGACATCTTCTACATACCCAATAATCTGATCCTCTTTTAATTACCTTCCCTAAACGGATTCTAGATCTGAAAATACCGCTTACTGGTGAACGCATCCAACTACTTGATTGCGCCACTTGTGGAATAATGCTATTTGATGGGCTTTTCGCAAGAGGTGAAAGCATTTTGATGTGCCTCATTACATTCAGAACACCATTTAACCCCGCTTTAATTCCCGCTTCACTAAAGCGCATAGCCTCACCTGCTTCATAGACAAGTATCTGCACATCTTTCATCCGAGCTGCTTCTCGTAGCGACCCATCACGGAGCTTTGAATTAACAATAACGGGCACGCCAAAAGCTTTTGCTAATTCAGCAATACTGTCATCATTCAAATCGGCGCGTATCTGAGGAAGATTATTTCGATTCAAAGCAGCTGTGTGTAGATCAATACCATATGTACACTTTGATACGACTTCATTCATAAACAAATATGCAAGTCGACCCGCAAGCGATCCACGTGATGAACCCGGGAAGCACCGATTTAGATCACGACGATCTGGCAGATATCTAGAATGTTGCAACATTCCATATATGTTTACAGCAGGGACGGCAATAAGTGTCCCCGATAATCTTTTTACTGAAACTTTCTTTATGAGGCGCCTAACTATTTCAACACCGTTTAATTCATCGCCATGTATCGCAGCACTTACAAATAATCTTGGCCCATCATTTTTACCTCGAATCACATGTACCGGCATCGTCAGCGGTGTATTGGTATACAAAGGGGGGAGCTCTAGCTGCAGAACTGTGCTTGTTCCTGGCTTTATATCGGTACCAGCAATTATTATTTCTTCAGCCAATTTATATATTCTTGTAATCTAATAATCTAAAACTAAAAAATAGATACGAATTCTCATCCTTTTCCACGCGTTCTAGTTTTATTGGGTTTTGCATGTTTCTCAATGAAATCAATGATCATTCCTGCAACGTCTTTTTCAGTTGCCTTTTCTATTCCCTCCAGACCCGGGGAAGAATTGACCTCCATGACAACTGGTCCATGGCTTGATCTTAAAAGATCTACACCTGCCACATTTAAACCCATTTTCTTTGCTGCACGTGTGGCAGTCGATCGTTCACTTGGTGTTAATTTCACAAGGGACGCAGTACCACCACGATGTAGGTTAGAACGAAACTCACCTTCTGCTGCTTGTCGCATCATCGCAGCAACCACTTTATTCCCTATCACAAAGCAGCGAATATCTGCCCCACCCGCTTCTTTTATAAATTCTTGGACTAAAAAGTTTGCGCCTAGCTGTCGAAAAGCATCAATTATTGTCTCTGCGGCTTTATGTGTCTCTGCTAATACAATTCCCTTACCTTGTGTCCCCTCAATTAATTTAACAACTAAGGGTGGTCCATTGACTAAGCTAATTAAATCTTTTGTATTTTTAGTTGAATTCGCAAAACCCGTTAGTGGTAGTCCTATTCCAGCACGTGAAAGGATTTGCAAAGAACGTAATTTATCTCTTGAACGTGTGATGGCAACGGACTCATTGAGTGGGTAGGTTCCCATCATTTCAAATTGTCTTAACACCGCAGTTCCATAAAAAGTAATAGATGCGCCAATACGTGGAATCACTGCATCATACCTTTGCAGTTCTTCTCCCTTTAAATGAACACTAGGTTCATCAGTTGCTATATCCATATAACAGTCAGTCGTATTGACGACATCAATTTCATGTCCACGTTCTACCGCAGCCTCAATTAGGCGTTTATTGGAATAGAGTCTTGTTCCACCTTTGCTTAATAATGCTATTTTCATTTCGTACCTATTTTTTTCTTCTTACCTATTAGATAAGAACGCGCAGGATTGACTATGAAGTGATTTTTTATTGCATCACGTCCAAGCAGCATTCTAAAGGACATACTGTCACGATTAGTAAGAGTAATCTCAGCTTCTATAATTTCTTTATTCAATTTGATACGCGTAGAAATTACGTATCTAAGCTCACGGTGTCCACCAGAATCGGTAATTTCTCGTTGATCTACGATTTTGCCTGTACATGTCTTCTTTATTTTTGAATTTTTTTGAACAGGATGTAAGCCGAATCGTACATATTGATTTCCTGACCTTTTGAATGGCTCGATAAAATAAGCGTGCAAAGAAGACGTCTTAGCGCCCGTATCAACCTTGCACTTTATCTGATCAATGCCCAATTCTGGCAATGCGACCCATTCACGCCAACCTATAACTTTTAAATCATTAGTTTTTGACATTTCATGTATGTTTTGATGATACCTATACATTCGATCTCTATTCATTCTTATATCATTAACTAGGCAAAAAACAATAAAAATCGTTCATTATCTAAAAATAATTGAATAGTTTTTGCCTATTGTATTAAATCTCTAATTGATCATGTAGCACATCTTGATGCACACTTGCCAAATGATAGAAACAATCTTATTTAATCAAAGCAAAGGAGCTACCGATCAAGGTCTAATGGAACTATTCGATCGCTGGAAAGAACAAAATGACTCATTAATTTGGGTAAGCCTAACAAACCCTTCCAGTCAAGAAGACGAGCAAATAGCAAATTTATTTGGATTTAATAAATTGGAAATGGCCGATGCCACAAGACTTCGTCACCCTCCTAAAATAGAATTTTTCGATGATCATATTCTGATGATTCTACGAACTATCGATTCAACCGATATTGAACAAGAAATTCAGTATTCTCAATTAGCAATATTCATATCAGAACGCTACATCATTTCTCGAAAAATAAAATCTAATGAATGTATAAACAAGACATGGGATGACTTAATCAATAATGAAATTGACTGCACACATGGTACAAGCCATATTGCATACCGCATTTCTAGAAATATTGCAGACAATTATTTTACGGTATTAGAAAAGTTGGAAGACCGACTTGAGGACCTAGAAAGTTTATTAACTACTGATCTCAATGATGATCACTTAGCAGAACTATCTAAATACAATAGCTCGTTGAGAAAAATCAATAGAGCGATGACATATCATAAGAATATATTTAGTTCTCTCTTAAACACAACGACAATCAGTTTTATTAAAAATAATATACATGAGTTTAATGACGTTTATGAACATATGGAAAGAAGCGCTAGCCTATCGCTCATGCACCAGCAGTTAAGTTCAGATCTAGTAAACAACTACTTAGCCTTAACGTCACATCGTGTAAATAAGATTGTAAAAACACTAACTATCTTTACAGTTCTCTTTGTACCACTTTCATTTATCGCGGGGTTGTATGGAATGAATTTTGAATTTATTCCAGAGCTCAAATTTAAATATGGCTATTTTTACATCTTGGGTATTATGTTTGCCGTTTTTACTGGATTGCTATATTTCTTGAGAAAAATGAAATGAACTCAAGAATATTTACACTTTTATTGATATTTGTGTGCATTCTTTACATGCCAATTGCTGTGTATTCACAATCAGAAGAGCTCATAGCAACACCTGATATAAAAGCAGAAACAACATCACAAATACCTAGCCCATTAGATCTGAATCCAAACTGGTGGCAGTACTTCGACATACAAGACAATGACTTCTCTAAAAATGTTAGTTCTTTCTTATCACAACTAAAAACGCTTTTTAATAAATTAGATGATAAACATAAAATTAAATTAAGCGAAAATGAAGCAAAAATACACGCTAGCTTAAAAGCGCTTGAAGACTTGAAAAATATAGAACAGATCTCACCCTCTGAAAAGTCACCTTTTAAAGATAAATATTCTTTGGATGAGCTACAGAGTGTTGAGTGGTCTCTACGAGAGACTGAGTCTATCTATAGCATTCAGGCACCACAGTTAAAAGAAGATCAAAAAGCAATCAAGGCTTTAAATCAAAAGATAGATACACTATTTGCTGCATATCGAAAGATCGATGCAGCAGATCATGAAAAACTAGCTGCAGGACTAGAAATAATTGCGAATAGATTAGCTTGGTTAGTTTCTACAAACAAACAGCCCATTCAAAAACAGCAGATTGAAAATTATAAAACTAAAATTAGTTGGCTAAATGAAGAAAAAGAACATGCATTAAATAATCTTGTTATCACAAATAGTGAATATAACACGATCAAAAACGAAATAAAGAAGCAACTTGAAGAATTAGACGCGGCCCAAAAATATCAAGTAGAAGCAAAAAGCCTAACATTGGAGATTGTAGAAGATGATTTAATAAATACCTTCAAATCTAATGTTTTCAAACAAAAAGCATTGCTGGCTGAAATACTGACCGCATATCAAACGATACGCTTGCATCTCTTACAAGCTAAGCAGTCTATTTATCTACTTGAGAGAAATGAAACTGGTTTAGACCCTGATGAGCAAGTTGAGCAATATAAAGCCAGAGAAGTAATTTTAAAGAATACAAAAAGTGAATATGACAGTTGGCATAAAGCACTTCAGAAAGATCGTGAAATAATAAACGAGCTCATGTTAGACAGGGATAGTGAAAATGAAAATTATAAAACAGAAGAACAAATTCTTCGAGAACATAGAGAAGTACTCAAAAACACATCAACAGTATTAAGAAATTTAGATATATCAATAAACGATCTCACATTTTTTAATAATGCAGTTAGAGAGCAACTAGCAAAAACTCAGGGTATATTTTTCAAATTACGCTCTGATAGCTATTCTACTCTCGGTGGAGTATGGCAAAGCTTTCAAAATGTATTTTCAAAAAGTTTGTTTACGATCGGTGATGTTCCAGTAACGTTTAGCGACATTTTTAGAGCAATCATAATTATTCTGATTGCATATTTAATCTCAATAATTGTAAGAAGAATATTTAGACGAATAAGTGATGCAAATGACAGTCGTTCTACATCTATTATTTACACACTAAGTAGGCTTTCCCATTACTTGATAATAATTGTTGGCTTAATTATAGCCCTTTCATCTATTGGCTTAAGTTTTACCAATGTTGCTATTATCGCTGGCGCACTTAGTGTTGGCATAGGTTTTGGTCTTCAGTCTATTGTTAATAATTTTGTGTCTGGAATTATTCTTTTGTTTGAGCAGAATTTGAAAGTTGGAGATTATGTTGAATTAGAGTCAGGCATGAAAGGCATAGTAAAAGGAATTCATGTACGAAGCACTACTATCACAACATTGGATAATCTAGACATTATTGTTCCAAATTCTGAACTAGTCGCAGCGAAAGTGACAAACTACACCATGAATGAGCCTATGTTTCGTATGCATGTACCTTTTGGAGTTGCATATGGATCAGATAAAGAACTAGTCCGTAAGGCTGTGCTAGAAGCAACAAGACAAGTTGAAGTTACATATGATGATGGTGCGAAAAGACGCCCACAAGTATGGTTAGTGGGTTTTGGAGATAGTAGCTTAAATTTTGAGTTAGTAGTTTGGGTAGTCAATAAAAAGGGTAGCAACGCTACACCAGGCTCATGGAGAGCACTATATACATGGGAAATAGAAACTGCATTAATTAAACATGAAATTGAAATTCCATTCCCACAACGAGATTTACATCTAAAAAGTGGTTTTGTAGAAAGCTAAATTTTAATTATTTTTACTGTGGACAATATTTTTTCTTAAATTTAGTTTTTACGTAAACCTAAATCTTGAAATTCTTAATGATACTAGAGTGTAACCCACAGTAATTTTATTCTAAAATAATACTTAAGTTATCTTAATAGAATTTGTTTTTGATCTGACCTCGTTTGGGTTTTCATGATTCACCCATCTATTCATCAACTTCGCAGCAACGACATCTCCAGCTACATTAATTGATGTTCGACTCATATCTAAGATACGATCTACACCCATAATAAGAGCAATACCTTCAGGCGGGATTCCAACCGTATCAAGAATAGTTGCAAGTATAACAATCCCTACCCCCGGTGTAGCAGGTGATCCAATAGATGCGCCAACCGCCATCGTGACAATTAAAATCATACCACTTAAAGAAATATCAACACCATACACTTGTGCTAGAAAAATTGTTGCTACAGCTTGGTAAAGAGCAGTTCCATTCATATTGATCGTTGCACCTAATGGAATGACAAATTGAGAAATTGATGTACGAACGTTCAATTTTTCTTCAGCTGTTTTAATAGATAAAGGCATTACAGCTGCAGAACTTGAAGTTGAAAATGCAAGCAATAGAAGCTCACGTGTAGTACCCAGGAATTGAAATGGTGCTTGACGAGTAAATATAAATATTATAACTAAGTAAAATATAAGTAATAAAAGAAGCGCAAGTAAAACCGTTGCAACATAATGCGACATACTAATAAGTGCACTGATCCCAACTTGACTCGTCAGCCGTGCCATTAATCCAAAAACGGCAATCGGTGCTAACCACATTGCCCACTTCACAATCGTCATACAAACTTGTTGTAAAGAATTTAATAGTTCTAAAAGTGGTTTAGATTGTGTGGGCGACATTGCAACAAGAGCAATCCCAAAAATCAGCGCAAAAATTACAATTTGTAGCATTTGACCTTCTACCATTGAACTTAATGGGTTGCCAGGCAAGAGTTGTATAAGCACTTGAGGTAATTCTTCAGCACTTGGAGGTGATGCTGTTTCTATAGGTTCGATGTTTTGAGCTGATGTCGTATCAATAGATTTTTCTGCTATTGCTAATGTCTTTCTTGTTAGCGATACAAGTGCAACACCAATACCAATAAAGGCTGCAATCGCTGTAGTAATAACAAAATATATACTGACTACTATTCCCAGTTTCTTTAGTTGATTGACACTTTCACTAGATGCGATCCCTAAAATTATGGATGCAAATACCAACGGGATTACGATCATTTGAATCGTTGCTAGAAATAACTGTCCTGGTAATGCTAACCAATTACCGATTAGAATACTTAGTTCAGGACGAATAATGCCAACTGTAGGGCCAATAATAAAACCAACTGCTAATCCTAAAATCATACCAATTAAGACTTTCAACCATAACTGTTTTTCAACTAGCGAAAGTAATTGAGAACTTAAACGCTTAAGGGGCTTAGGTTGAATTTTTTCAAGATTTTTTAAATGCTCTAGGATCATGTTGCTAGCGTTGTGATTGTTATATAAAAGTCACAATACATTTTAATGACTTGAATATTAGCTTATTTATTACAGAACTTAACTCAGAATAGTTCATAAAAAGGGGATGATATTGACCTAAATCAATGATGCAAAATAAATTCTTTCGCAGATTATAAGTTCATTTATTCGATAAGATATACACTTTGAAAATTCGCTATTCAAAAATAGCAGAGGGTAATCATGCATAAGTTTAAGTCTATTTTAGTTGTAGTGATACTTATCATGCTGATAATTTTTTTAGTTCAGAATTTTAAGGTGACGTCAATTTACTTTTTATTTTGGGGTGTAGATCTACCAAGAGCAATCTTGTTTTTTCTGCTCTTTCTAATTGGTGCCATTTTTGGTGCTATTTCAATTAGCTTTTTCAAACGAAGTAATTAAAAGAATTAGCTTAGAAATTAATTTCTTTCTATTGTATAGATCAAATCAACAGCTTGGTTTTCTCCAGATTTTGCTTCAACGCTGACTCTCTTTGTAAATTGATAATTAAATCCAACTGTTCCTACAGATGTGAATAAGCCATGAGCGTAAGATACATAAAGCTGAAGAAAAGTGAATATGTGGTGGCCATTGAATGGATACGCTCTGTGGCAACCGAGGACGCACACTTCAAACGAAATGCAGGACTCTTTACGCCACGACTCACTAAAGCCTCTTTGGACAATCAGCCCAAAACGATCGATTACATTAACGAAGTATTTGATGTGGATCTTTATGCGCTTGTCGAACCCACTAATAAAAATGAAAATAAGAATAATGCTTGAAAGTAATATTTTTTTATACATAGATGTTTACTCCTAATAACGGTTAATTACTAAACATTCCATGTTTTAACTCTCCAATTAATTACCTCATGTTGTTCATATAAAGCATCTACAATTCTTCAATACTAAATTCGTCAACTGCTGTAGCCAAACCGCCAAATGGATCCCATTCTGCTTTAACAACTGATCCAACATTTATTGCCGCAAAAAATGCAGCAACCGTAATTGCATTATTATTTTCATCGAAATAAAGTGTTCCTGCATCTACAATAAGCGCATTACCGAGAATTGTTACTGATGTATTTGCAAGAAATGCATCCACAAGGCCTTGCAATTCCACCTCAGTGTCTGGATCTTCACGTTCAATTCGTGTTGCAACTAATTGTGCACCAATAAATGATCCGCGCATTTCAATATAGTCACCAGTCATAATATCGGCTAAGCCAAATTGTGGAAGACCAATTGCACTTTTATCTTCAAAACGGGTGGTGGGTGTTACATTAATTGTTTCACCAAGTAATGTAATAGTTTGAGCTGCAACATTAGTTGCATCTGTAATTGCAGTTATTCTTATGAATGAATCTGGTTTAATAATGATTCTCGTTGCTTGAATAACATTAAACCCATCTAATGTCCCTTCAACTTCAACTTTTACATTTGCTGCAACATCAGCAACATTTGCTGGCAGTCCATTTTCAAATTCAATTGTTGCACCGAATCCATTAACGGCTTGCCCATTAACTTCAAAGTCTGCAATAGAATTGAATACGGTGATAATGCCCTCTACTTCAGCCTGCTCTCCTACTACGGCATTCAGCTCAAGACCGTTTTCTAGATCAGAAGCTGTAAATGTGTTGCCCGCGAATGCTGCTACTGGACCAATCACCTCAACTACCAACCCATCGGCCAATGCATTAGATAAGTTAGCTTGATTAGCCGCAGCAAAATTGACTGTTAGCCTTGTTGCAGGACCAAATATCTCAAATGTGCTTGCCGCAACATTTAAATTATCTACTTGTCCAATTACACGATACTGTGTTGTGCCATTTCTAATACGGATGTAACTCGCTACTATTTCACCAGCTACCGTACGAACCCCACTAATCTCAACCCGTGTTACATTTGCAACAAAGTTTGCAGCATCAAAAGGAACATTATTAAAGAAAGATGTTGTGTCATTAATAATAATGCGTTGATTAAGAACCGTCATTGTTCGATTAACAAAATCTACTGCTTGTACGGGTCCTCGCACAGTCTCTGCATATTCAACACTTGAAGCTGTATTATTTGAGAAATTAACTTCTGCACGTACAACTTGACCGACTTCAAGATCACCTTCCACCGCAGCAGCATCGTTAATTGTGAACGTTGCACCACCTGTGGCAAACTCAATTCCATTTAGAATAATACTTGCGAAACCATCAACAGAACCAAAGCTGACTCCCGTTCCGCCTATGCCGCCACTGACAGAAGCAAAACTGCCTCCACCTCCGCCGCCGCTACACGCAGAGATAATTAAAAGAATAGCGGTAAAAATACCGTAAAGAGATTTTTTAAAATTAGTTATTATCATTTTTATCAACATCCTCAATCTCATATTCCTCGTCAGCCTCATCCATCATATAAATACCAAGACCTATTCGCGTCTTGCCTTTTCCTTTGATGTCTGGATTTGAATCACGATCTCGTTTCTCCAACCAGCGGTCTAATCGCTCTAATAACTCCTGACTAAGCTTAGCGCTATGTTTTCTAAATGCTTCTAGATGATCTAGCGGCACATTGTCATAACTGACTTTACGTTGAAACTTAGCTTCTTCTTTTTTATGAGTTAAATTGTAATCAATAGTTTTAATTAGATCTGCTGTATCAGTTCCCAGTATTTGTAACTTATCTACATCACTTTCGTGTGGCACATATCCTTTTGTTACAAGTTTCAGTGTGTTATTGCGTGATAGTTCAATTGCTTTAACTCTTAACAGTTCATCAGCTACTGCACGTGCCGGCATATCTCCACTATATTCATTCACTAACTCACTGAAACTTTTATCACCTTCAAATGGTAAAACTGCAGGTGAACCCGACTTCGTTCTATAACGCGTATCACGTAACCAAGCTGTTAATACTCGGACTGCGCGGTTATAACGTTCATCAACTTCAGTATGTTCAACAGGTGGTAGTTTTTGTATACGCGCAACCTCTTTACGGTTTAAACCCGTAATTACAGAAATTCTGGAGGCAGTTTGTTTTTTGCCTTCAACTTGGAATTCTTTTTCTGCTACTTCCACGTAAACCCTTCTTACTATTTCCTCAAATGCACCAGCTGACACTCCATACCGCAAGAGTATGCGTACAAGTGGCCTGAGTATGCGAACAATCGCATGTATAACAACCTTCGAGTGTTTTTCCATTCATCTCTAAAGTCTCAGTTATAAAATAAAAAGCAGTCTCATCCATGAGAGCTATGCTTTTTACTTTCAAGGAGTACCTGAAACTTATTTAGTCCTCTAGTTCAAGTTCTTTTACTGGATCCGTAATATTATTAAACGGATCCCACTGACCCTGCACAACTGTTAATCCAGCTGTAAGGGAGTTAAAAAATGTGGCTGCAGTGATCACTTGATCATTCAAACCGTCGTATTCAGTTTGAGCATTAGTATTAAGCGTTAAACCTAACACAGTTACCGTCCTTGCAACTGCGTCGAATGCTGTAACTGGGCCACGAACACGTGCATCTTGGTCTGGATCATCGCGCTCTAATTCAGTTGCAATAAAAGCTGAATTTGCACCAATAAATCCTCTTATTTCTAGATAATCATTCACTTGAATATCTGCAAAACTAAATGGATTATTGCTTGTATTATCTTCGAGATCAGTTTGAGGAGTAACTGTAACTACAACACCATTATTCGCCAACATTGTTAATGTATTAGCGCCTTTTGCTGCCACTGTTCCAATAATTCGTGCATCGTTATCTTCGAATTTGACTTTAGTTGCGACTAAAGTACCTGAGCTATTAATCGTACCTTCAACTTCAAGACGTGTTCCAACTTGTATTTGATCTGCTGTACCAAACAAGAATTGTGTATTTGCATTGGTAACTACAGTTAACCCATTTATCACAAACATGTTTGGTGAAATTACTTGAGTGACTACACTTTCAATTTCAACACGTGCCCCTGGATTCGCACCGCCCCCAAATGGTGCTTGAGGCTCAACTTTAGTCGCAGATAACATAAAAGAATTTGGAACATATGCTTTATTCATATCCTTAACTTCTACAAGTTGACCTTCAACTGGTACACCATTAGCTAAATCATTTACATCTGCCGCACTGTAGTTCACAGTTAAATCATCAATCTGGAATGTCATAGCAGCAGTATTTAAATTACGCACATTACCTATTACTTCGTAATCATTTAAATTTGCACCATTGCCTTTGTTCTCTATGAATGTAGCGATGATGTCATCATTTGCATTTCTAAAACCACTAACCTCAGCAACTGTACCCGCTGTAAGTGTTGCAAGCCCTCCATTATCAAATACTGTTTGAGCATCTGTTATAACAGTTTGACCCATTACACTTAGTGTTCCACTGTTGTTATTCACATCAACAGGACCTTCAACATCCTCTTCAAATTCAACACTTGATGCTGAGTTATTAGAGCTTGCCTGTACAGTGACTCTCATCCCTAGATTGAGATCACTTTCTAAGACTTGTTGTTCGCCACGAATAATCATTGCATTCGTTGTGTCATATCGAACACCATTTACAAAAACACTACTAAAACCCGTAATTGTTCCAGTACTGCTAAGTGATCCAGAAGAACCAGATGAAGCCGAATCTCCGCCTCCTCCGCCTCCGCCACTACATGCAGTAAGAAATGCAATCAATACAAATGCGGTTAGTAATTGCTTCCAAAATAAATTTTCAAAACTACCTTTATTTTCTATTCTCATTATTGACTCCTTATCAACTATTTAAGCGATAGAAGCCCAGTTATGGGCATATATTATATTGGGAATTTTTTCCCATTAACAGCCAGTATACACATATTTTATATATTTGGGAATATATTCCCAAATATATAAAATCGATTATTGAATGATGAGGATAAAGGATTGAAACACTGTGGATTTCTCTATTGAGAGCAGGTAAATCTACTCATAACTGAACGACAAAAACAAAAAAATATTGAATTTGGAGCGCTGCCGACATGTAATTCAAAGTAAGGCCTGCGAACAGTCTTCATTAATACAATTTAATATTAGTAAATACTTATTGCCTGACTTGTAGTGCTCTGTTGTGCTTTGTTTGAAATTTTTTAGTAAAAGTTTGTTACGGCCGTCCAGTGCGTTTCAATAATAACAATTACTTAAAAATGAAAGTGGTAGCTATGGTTGGACTTGAACCAACGACCCCAGCATTATGAAGACAGTGCTCTACCAATATACATTTGAATAGCCAAAGCCAAAGGGGCACCTTGATGATCACAAAAGAGACTTTTGGAAGAAATGTGGGCAAATACGAAATGTAGGATGCCCCTTGCAGGTTTTTCTTTTCGCAAATCCCTGCAGAAATAGGCCTTTTCTGCTCAACATCTAGCGTCTCTTGCAAGAGACAAGACTGGCTGGCGGAGAGAAAGAGATTCGAACTCTCGGTACCCCTTTGAGCTGCAAGCTCCTGAATTCTTGTGAGAAAAACTTCCTGAACTTGCCGCAGAGACAAATTTTTAATCTTTCCTTCGAATTTGAGCATAAACCGGAACCGAAGTTCGCTTGGACTGCATGCTAAGCATTCAGTCTCTACTACTATAACTGCATCCTTAATGAGAGCTGTCTACAATACAGGACTCTTTGCTACGCAAAGAGTCCTTTTACTAAATATCGCTTACGACCCAAAGCGGACATTAACTTATTTGAGGGAGTGATTATGTAGTGGTCAGATATTTCTATTTCAATCACTAATTTCATAATCTGTTCTTACACCGCTTTTATGACTCCACAGCTCTGCAATTTCCTTGCTATCTTCAAGATCTTCACACACTGCCTTTAAATCATCTAAAGTGATTTCCAAGTCATAAAAATGTTTATATCCAGAACTTACAAGTTCCTTTAGTAGTTCTTTTGGTGTAACAAGGCTATCTTTACAAGCTTTTTCAAGCATTTTTTGAAATTCTTTTTTAGCGTTAGGCCCATATCTCATTGAAACTTATCCTTATAAAACAAGTTAATTCAAGACCTTTTGAATAAAAGGCGAGCGAATATATCTCCGAAATCTATATTTCGGATATATCTATAAATGAATGCTAGTAAGAACTTGGTTTAAGGGATAATTTGTAGGTTTTTTTAACTAAAAAAATACCACACACTTAAAAATACTAATGTCCGCTTTTAGCCGTAATTGGACATTCTCAAGGTAAATAAAACTGAATAAAGCTA
>CBDCTA010000012.1:0-13768 GCA_965221955.1 Gammaproteobacteria bacterium
ATCAAGGAGGTTTACTTACCGATGCAGTACTTAAAGCTCCACACTGTGTTCTTTTATTGGATGAAATTGAGAAAGCGCACCCTGATGTATTCAATTTATTGTTGCAAATAATGGATCATGGAACTTTAACGGACACGAATGGACGTAAAGTTGATTTCCGTAATGTGATCTTAGTGATGACTACAAATGCAGGTGCATCTGAAATGAATCGCACGAGTGTTGGTTTTACTACGCAAGATCATCAATCGGATGGTGCTGAAATTATTAAGCGCACTTTTACTCCAGAATTTAGAAATCGACTTGATGCGATTATTCAATTCTCACCGTTGGATCAGAAAACCATTCTTCATGTTGTGGACAAGTTTGTTGCGCAACTTGAAGCTCAATTGGAATCTAAGAAAGTTGAAATTCATATTGAGCCATCCGCTAAGAAATGGATTGCTGAGCGTGGTTATGATGTGAAAATGGGTGCAAGACCAATGCAACGCATTATCCAAGAGCATATTAAAAAGCCTCTCGCAGAAGAGATTCTCTTTGGCTGCTTGGAAAACGGTGGAAAAGTTGTTGTACGCGCCACAGACGATAAAGTTGATAGTGACGAGTTAGAAATTGAATATTTAGAGGAAGTGACTAACTAGTAGCTTATTTGCCTCGGAATGTAATCCTGCCTTTAGTTAGATCATAAGGGGTCATTTCAACAGTGACCTTATCGCCAGTTAAAATTTTAATATAATGCTTGCGCATGCGCCCTGAGATATGCGCTGTAATGGTGTGTCCATTCTCAAGTTCGACACGAAACATTGTGTTAGGTAAGGTTTCAACCACCGTACCTTCCATTTCAATTTGATCTTCTTTGGCCATGTGGCTCCTACTCGAATATAAGAAGTCGCACATTATGGTAGAACAAAAAAATAAAACAAGTGTTTGATTTATGAGTACAATGTCGCGACCAAGTTTTCCATTGAATTTTAGACGTTTTTAGCTTTTTAATATGACTCACGCATATCTTTTTCCTGGGCAAGGTTCCCAATCCATCGGTATGTTGGCGGAATTGGCCGATCTTTATCCCGAAGTGAAGCAAACCTTTGAGCAAGGTTCTGAAATTTTGCAGCAAGATTTATGGAGCTTGGTGGCTGTGGGACCTGAACAAGACCTGAATCGTACTGAGAATACTCAACCTATTATGTTGTGTTCCAGTGTAGCGGTTTGGAAAATATGGAACCAACAATTTTCAAAACCACCAGCATTAATGGCAGGACACAGCTTTGGTGAATACACTGCACTCGTTTGTTCAGGAATCTTGGATTTTGAAACAGCGGTTCCTTTAGCGCGTTTCCGTGGTGAGGTAATGCAGCAGGCGGTGCCAGAAGGCGAGGGTGCGATGGCGGCTGTACTTGGCTTAGAGAATGAAAAACTTGCTGAAGTCTGTGCAGAGGTTTCTCAGGGACAAGTTGTAGAAGCGGTAAATTTCAATGCGCCCGGGCAAGTTGTGATTGCAGGTAATGTGGATGCCGTAACACGAGCGATTGACGCCGCAAAAGAGGCGGGTGCAAAGCGTGCAGTTATGTTGCCATTAAGTGTGCCGTCACATAGTTGTTTAATGCAGCCAGCTGCAGAAAAATTACGTGAATATTTAAACGACATCTCTCTGCAATCATCTGAAGTGCAGGTATTACATAACGCGGATGTCAAAACTTACACGAGCGATCAAGATATTAAAGATGCACTATATAGGCAGTTGTTTAACCCTGTGCGTTGGGTAGAGTCGATTCATTATATGATTTCAGAAGGAATTCAGACTTTTGTTGAATTAGGTCCTGGCAAGGTCCTCACTGGCTTGAGTAAACGCATTGATAAAAAAGTGTCATGTTACTGTGTGCAAGATGCAAAGAGTTTAGAGCAGGCATTAGAACATTTACAGGAAAACTTATAGATATAAGAAGTTGAAGGGTTATGGATAAACAAGTCGCGTTAGTAACAGGTGCTAGTCGAGGAATTGGAAAAGCTATTTTGCATGCATTGGCAGCTGATGCCTGCATTGTGGTGGGTACAGCGACTACACAAAATGGTGCGAATTCAATTCAAGAAGGGTTGAATTCCGCTAACTATGAAGGGCAAGCATTGGTTTTAGATGTTACTCAAGATGACTCAATTAAGTCATGCCTTAGCGCTATTAAAGAGAAGTATGGTGCGCCAACCATTTTGGTTAACAATGCGGGCATTACGAAAGACAATTTATTGATGCGCATGAAAGATGAAGAATGGAATGATGTGATCAATACAAATTTGTCATCTATCTATCGTCTTTCTAAAGCTTGTATGCGCGATATGATGAAGGCAAAGACAGGGCGTATCGTTAATATTTCATCCGTTGTAGGCTTGTCAGGCAATGCTGGGCAGGCAAATTATGCAGCGGCAAAGGCTGGAATGATAGGCTTTTCGAAATCATTAGCACAAGAAATTGCATCTCGAGGGATTACTGTGAATGCGGTTGCGCCAGGTTTCATCGAGACAGATATGACCAGCGAATTGACAGCTGAGCAGCAGGAAGCATTATTGAGTAACGTCCCATTGGGTCGTATGGGTAGCGCGCAAGAGGTTGCGGCAGTGGTTAAGTTTTTGGTCTCAGAGGACGCATCTTACATCACGGGAGAGACGATTCATGTAAATGGCGGACTTTATATGACCTAGAATATGTTAAATTTAAGCGTATTCTTACATGAACTTTATCGTCTAACACTTTGTATCTAATCAACAAACTCTGTTGATATCCCTTATATATATTTAGATAAGTTTGGTTTTAGACTAAATTATCGGGGCTTTAGAGTGATAGCATGGTGAACACCTTTTCAATACAATAGCGAGCCGATTAGGATCGGACTTAAATTTTTGCAAAGAGGAAGCAGGTATATGAGCACTAATGAAGAGAGAGTTAAGAAGATTGTCGTAGAGCAATTAGGTGTTAATGAAGATGAAGTGAAAGACGAGGCATCTTTTGTTGACGATCTAGGAGCAGACTCTTTAGACACAGTTGAATTGGTAATGGCATTGGAAGAGGAATTTGAATGTGAAATTCCTGATGAAGAAGCCGAAAAAATTACTACTGTGAAGCAGGCGATTGATTACGTTAATAATAATCAATAGTCCATAGATGATTCGTTTACTAAGGTAGCCAAACTTATATGAGTACGCGCTACCTTTTTATTTTCAACCTATCCATTCTATAGTTAATTAGGCAGAGTAAACACTATGTCGCGTAGACGTGTAGCGGTGACAGGCTTGGGGATTGTTTCTCCAGTAGGCTCATCGATAGAAAAAGCATGGGCAAACATTACCGCTGGTAAGAGCGGTATTTCAAAAATTGATTGCTTTGACGCGAGCGCGTTTTCTGTTCAGATTGCGGGTCAAACTCGTGACTTTGTTGTTGATGAATATTTGTCTAAAAAAGAACAGCGCAAGATGGATCCATTTATTCATTATGGAATTGGTGCGGGCATTCAAGCTGTTGAAGATTCAGGGTTTGAAGTAACAGAAGAAAATGCAGATCGTATTGGTGTTGCAATTGGTAGCGGAATTGGTGGCTTACCAGGTATTGAGAAAAGTAACGAAGCTTACTTAAAGGGTGGTCCTAAAAAGATTTCACCATTTTTTGTACCGAGTAATATCATTAATATGGTGTCAGGTAACTTATCGATTATGAAAGGTTATCGTGGACCCAATATTTCCATTGTTTCTGCATGCACAACAGGTACACATAATATCGGTGATGCAGCGAGAATGATTATGTACGGCGATGCCGACATTATGGTTGCCGGTGGCGCAGAAATGGCAACTTGTCCGCTAGGGATTGGCGGCTTTGCGGCGGCTAAAGCACTTTGTTCTACACATAATGATAATCCGGAAGCTGCAAGTCGTCCGTTTGATCTAAACCGTAATGGTTTCGTGTTGGGAGATGGTGCAGGTGTGGTTGTGCTTGAAGAGTATGAAAGTGCTAAAGCGCGTTCTGCAAATATTTATTGTGAATTGGTCGGTTATGGTATGAGTAGTGATGCATATCATATGACTTCGCCTGCAGAGGGTGGTCGTGGTGGTGCGAAGTGTATGCAAAATGCATTAGCGGATGCAGGACTAAACATTTCTGATGTGAACTATATTAATGCGCATGGCACCTCTACGCCGGCAGGCGACGTAGCAGAAACTGAAGGTATTAAGAGCACTTTTGGTGATCATGTAAAAAATGTTGCGGTAAGCTCTACCAAATCAATGACAGGTCATTTGCTTGGTGCTGCGGGTGGAGTAGAAGCCGTGTTTAGTATTTTGGCAGTACATCAAAACGTTTTACCGCCGACAATTAATTACGATACTCCAGATCCTAAATGTGATCTCGACTATGTGCCCAATGAAGCACGCGAGACAGAGGTGAATGTCGCGCTTTCAAATTCATTTGGATTTGGTGGGACAAACGGCACCGTCGTATTTAAGAGCGTATAAATTCTCTCGCTGATGTCTTATAACATTTGTGTCGTCTTTGTATGACTCAAATGTACAAACAATTCTATGCAAATTCCTGATGTCATCATAAATGGTGTCGAGGCAGATCAAATTTCGAGTTTTGATCGTGGCTTAAGCTATGGTGATGGTGTGTTTGAAACCATTGCGGTTAAGCAAGGTGAAATACAATATTGGGATGACCATCTGCAACGATTACAACAAGGTTGCAAAGCACTTAACTTGCAAGGCTTGGATATAAGTTTGCTCAAAAAAGAAGTGGATCAGTTAATTGATTCTGAATTGGCTTGCATAATCAAGATCATTATTACCCGCGGCCTCGGTGAGCGAGGTTATAAACCTACCAAAAAACCGTTGACTCGCATTGTGCAAAAGTTTTCTTGGCCTGAATTTCCCAAAAGTTTTCAAGAAACGGGGGTAGAAGTTACGCAATGTGAATTTCGTTTATCGAGCCAAAGTAAATTATCAAAAATTAAACACTTGAATCGGTTAGAACAAGTATTGGCACGTAGCGAATGGGAGGATGAATATCAAGAAGGCTTGGTTTGTGATAATGATGATAATGTTATCGAGGCAACTTCTGCGAATGTGTTTTTTCAAGTTGAGAATAAACTTATAACGCCTGATGTCAGTCAGTGTGGAGTTGAAGGCGTGATGCGAAAAAAAATAATTGAACATTGTCAATCAAATAACATTGATATCGAGATTCGTGAGTTCAAGTTAGCTGAAATTAGCAGTATTCAGTCTATGCTAATTTGTAATAGCACAATAGGAATTTGGCCGGTAGCCGTTTATTGTGGGCGTGAACTAAGTAAAACCGCTATAATCGATCAGCTTATCGCGGTATTCAACAGTTAGGAAATCCCTGCGTGAAAAACTACACACGTTTAATTAGCTCTTTGCTCATTATTCTGACGATTATAGTTACGCTATTGACGATCTATTTCAAAGAATATGCCAATAAGCCGCTTTCTTCTCATAACACAGAGGTGCAGTTGGTCATTGAGCCAGGCATGAATTTTAAACAAATTACGCAACAGCTTATCGATGAAGAGTTAGTAACCGAAATATTGCCGTGGAAAATTTTCGGTCGAATTAGTGGTGCAAGTAATTCAATTAAAGCAGGTGAATATACACTAAAGCGTAATCTCAGCCCGGTGCAACTGCTTAATAAACTCATTAAAGGTGAAACCATACAGTTTAGCCTCACCGTGATAGAAGGGTGGACTTTTAATCAATTATGGAATGCGGTATTGAATCATGAAAAAATTAAGCAAACGGCTACTTCTAAAGAAGAACTCCTAGAAGATTTAGGCTTTCAGGATCAAAATCCTGAGGGTTGGTTTTATCCTGACACTTATCACTTTCCAGCGAACACCACAAACGTTGAATTTTTTCAACGTGCTTATAGCTATATGCAAACTGTTTTAGAAGAAGAGTGGTCTAATCGTTCTAAAGATACCCCATTGCAGTCTGAGGAGGAGGCGTTAACGTTGGCCTCTATTATTGAAAAAGAAACCAGTGTGAGTGATGAACGTAATCTTGTTGCGGCGGTATTCGTCACTCGACTAAAGCGTGATATGCGTTTGCAAACAGACCCAACGGTTATTTATGGCATGGGCGAATCATATGATGGCAATATTCGTCGCAAGGACTTAAAATCGGATACCCCTTATAATACTTATGTGCACAAAGGCTTGCCGCCTACTCCCATTGCATTACCAAGCCGCGCATCTATCCGTGCCGCGCTTAACCCAGCGGATAGTGAAGTAATATTTTTTGTCTCAAAAGGGGATGGCACACATCACTTTTCAGAAACCTATGAAGAACATCGCGAGGCAGTAGTTAAATACCAACTTGGTGGTAATAAAAATAAATATAAAGCCGACCACAAAATACAATAATAATTAAAGCATTCGTTTCATACACATCATGGGAAAAGATACTCAGGAAATGTTCCAAGGGAAGTTTATTACTTTCGAAGGAACGGAGGGTGTAGGTAAAACTACGCAAATTAATTTATTAGAAAAATATCTTAAGACTAAAAACATCGCTTGCATAGTTTCACGCGAACCAGGTGGTACTAAATTAGGAGAACAAATTCGAGAAATTCTTCTTAATAAGAACGATGAGAATATAGATATGATGGCAGAACTACTTTTGATGTTTTCTGCACGTGCGCAACATCTTCAAGAAGTCATCCATCCTGCGCTAAAAGAGAATACGTGGGTATTGTGTGATCGTTTTACTGATGCGAGCTATGCTTACCAAGGTGGTGGACGCGGTATACCATTTGCGAAAATTAAATTAATTGAAAATGCAGTGCTAGGTGGATTTAATCCTGATATGACTATCTTATTATCTGGAGATGTTCGGGCGAGTATGCGTAGGGTTTCAAAACGTGGTGAAAAAGATCGTTTTGAATTAGAAGAAATAGAATTTTTTGAACGTGTGAGAAATAGTTATCTAAAGCTTGCAAAAAATAACTCTGAAAGATTTAGCGTGGTTGATTCTGATCAAACGATAGATAAAGCCGCCTTATCCATCCAAACAGCACTGAAACAACGCTTTGCCGAACTAATTGTTTAAAATATTATTCATATAATGATTTATCCATGGCAATTTGAACATTGGCAGCAAGCTGTGCGGTACTTAAAAGATAATCATCTGGCACATGCTGTGTTGTTATCCGGTCCTGCTGAGATTGGCAAACTTGAGTTTTGCTTAGCCTTTATTCAGCGTCTTAATTGTACGAATCCAACATTGGATGACCATGCATGTGGAGAATGTAAGGATTGTCACTTGTTTAGTGCTAATACTCATCCCGATATTCGCATGATTAATGTTGAGGATACAGATGACGCCAAAAAGTCTGATCAAATCAAAGTTGATGATATTCGTGATATCAATCAGTTCATGACATTGAGCCGTCAACAAGGCGTATACAAAATAGTTTGTATTCATCAGGCTGAAAATATGAATGTCAATGCCGCCAATGCTTTGCTGAAAACATTGGAAGAGCCGCCGCAAAATTCGATTTTATTTTTAATCAGCGACCGCGCAGATACCTTGCTAGCAACGATCAAAAGCCGTTGTCAGATTTGGAAATTTAATTTGCCCAGCCATGAACTAGCGCTGCAATGGCTTAATCAACAACAAAAACACTCAAATTGGGATTCGCTTTTAAATGTTGCGGGTGGAAGGCCATTATTGTCATTAGAGCTGGCTCAATCGGGTTTAGGTGAAAATAGGACCCAATTTTACCAAGACTTGGACCAGTTTATGCAGGGCAAAGCTAAAGTGACCAAGGTCTCCAATAAGCACCAAGATGAGCCTTTAGAGAGGTTGGTCATGTGGCAACAGGCATGGTGCGCTGATCTCATTCGCTGCCACTATGATAATCAGCCGGTGACCCTTGAAAATCCGGACATTCGTCGGAGCTTGCATAGTCTAGTGGGCCGAGTAGACTTACATTTATTATTTAGATTTATGGACAAACTTATTGAATTGCGTAGGTTTTCTAGTGCGCCGCTCAATAAAAGGTTGTTCATCGAAGACATGCTCATTCGATGTCAGGAAGTTCTAGAACAACCGGTATAAAGCCGAAAATATACAAATTAAATTATGGCAGAAGGTAGCAGAGGCATACTATCGCTAGCGATTAAGGACAAAGGTTCCTTGTATGCAGCATATATTCCATTCATTAAGAATGGGGGCTTATTTATCCCTACTAATAAAGCATATAAGCTTGATGATGAAGTTTTCATGCTGTTAACGCTGATGGATGAAACGGAACGTTTGCCAGTGGCAGGGAATGTTGTTTGGATCACTCCACCGAATGCTCAAGGGAATCGTACTGCAGGTATAGGCGTGCAGTTTAGTAATCAAGACAACGGTCAGACAAGAAATAAAATTGAAACATTGCTTGCTGGCGCGCTTCAGGCTGATCGACCTACTCACACCATGTAATTTGCGTATGCTTGCGCACACTTCGGAATTGTTGTCTCATTAAATGGTCTGAGACACATAGTTTTTACTTTCGTATTACATTATTGAAGTGAAATGGATAAAGATGAGCTTATAAGGTTAAGTGGCGGGCAGCTCAATAGTAATAACATCGCGTATGTAGAGACACTATACGAAGATTACTTAGAGGATCCCACTTCTGTTTCTCAATATTGGCGCGAATTTTTTGAAAAGCTTGAGCCTACTTCTGCGAATAAAATTACTCATTCGAGTGTTCGAAGTTCATTACGTGAAGCTACACGGCATAAAAAGTCTGAATTGCCCCAGTATACTTCGGATGCAAACAACCGAAAACAAGTTGGTGTTATTCGCTTAATCAGTGCGTATCGATATTTAGGACATCGACAGGCAGATATTGACCCATTAGGTGCTGATGCACGTCCTGATATTCCAGAGTTGAATCCTGAGTTCCACGGATTAACCCATGCAGATATGGAAACAGTTTTTGAAACTGGTTCACTGGGGGGTATCAAAAAAGCGCCATTACGTGAAATTATCAATATGCTTTCAGTCACATACTGTGGAACGATTGGTTCTGAATTCAAGCATATAACTTCACCTGAACAAAAAGAATGGATTCAGCAACGTTTAGAACAATTTTATCTTTCAAGTGGTTTATCGGATAAGCGCAAGCGTACAATTTTAGAAACACTCATCGCCGCAAAATCACTTGAAGTATACCTGCATAAAAAATATGTGGGTCAAAAACGCTTTTCGTTAGAAGGTGGTTTGAGTTTAATTGTAAGTATTGATGAAATTATTCGGCGTTGTGGGTTTCATAAAGTGAGTGAAGTCATTATGGGAATGGCTCACCGAGGTAGATTAAATGTACTGGTAAATATTTTGGGAAAAAGTCCTGAAAAACTTTTCCAAGAGTTTGAAGACACACTTGATCCAGCTTCAGGTTCGGGCGATGTGAAATACCATAAAGGTTTCTCGTCAAATTTAAAAACTGACCATGCGCCAGTACACACAGTACTTGCTTTCAATCCTTCGCACCTGGAAGCAATCAACCCTGTGGTAGAAGGGTCGGTACGTGCTAGACAAGAAAGACGTAAAGATAATGAGCGTGTCGATGCGATGCCATTATTGATTCATGGTGATGCAGCATTTGCGGGGCAAGGTGTAGTCATGGAAACACTCAATCTTTCTAAGACACGTGGATACACTACCGGAGGGAGCATTCATGTTGTGGTGAATAACCAAATCGGTTTTACCACTAGTGACCCACTAGATTCACGTTCAACGTTATATTGCACAGATGTTGCTAAAATGGTTCAAGCGCCAATATTTCATGTGAATGGCGATGACCCTGAAGCAGTTGCCTATGTTTCTAAACTCGCAGTGGATTTTCGTATGAAGTTCAAGCGTGATGTGGTGATCGATATGATTTGTTATCGCCAACATGGACATAATGAAGCAGATGAACCATCTGTAACACAACCACTCATGTATCAAGCAATACGTCATAAAGAAGGCGTTCGAAAAGTGTATGCTAATCGTTTAGTGCGTAATAAAACAATTACACCATCACGTGTTAAGGCCTTAGAAACTAAGTATTTAAATAAATTGCAAAGAGGTGAACGTGTTTGTGGACCAATAGCCAAGAAAATTAATCGTAAGTATGTGGTCGATTATAAATCTTATATTGGTACACATTGGCGTGATAAAGCGAATACGAAAATCACAACTAAACGTGTTAAAGATTTAACCAAGAAATTCACAACGATACCTAAAGGTTTTAATTTGCATCGCACTGTGCAGAAGATTGTCGATGCACGAATTAAAATGGGTAATGACGAATTAAATGCAGATTGGGGATTTGGTGAAACCTTAGCCTATGCTTCATTACTTGAAGACGGTTTTTCTGTACGCCTATCTGGTCAAGATTGTGTGCGAGGTACTTTTTTTCATCGGCATGCGGGGTTCCATGACCAAACCACTGGGGAAACCTATGTTCCTTTACGTCATATTGCTAAGGATCAGCCATTATTCTTACCGATTAATTCATTGTTATCTGAAGAAGCTGTGTTGGGTTATGAAGTAGGGTATAGCACTGCAGATCCTGAGACTTTAGTAATTTGGGAAGCTCAGTTTGGTGATTTTGCGAATAATGCGCAAATGTATGTGGATCAATTTTTAAGTTCATCCGAAGCGAAATGGCAACGTTATTGCGGTTTAGTAATGTTGTTGCCACATGGTTATGATGGTCAAGGGCCCGAGCATTCTTCTGCTCGATTAGAGCGCTATTTGCAACTTTGTGCAGAAGATAATATGCAAGTGTGCATGCCAAGCTCACCTTCGCAAATTTTTCATATGCTGCGTCGACAAATGTTACGCCCTTATCGTAAACCTTTAATCGTGATGACGCCGAAAAATATATTGCGTGATCCTATTGCTTCGTCACCTATGCACGAATTTACTGAAGGCCAATTTAATAATGTATTAGACGAAGTTACCGATATGAATCCGGCTGAAGTAAAAAGGATTATCTTCTGTGCTGGTAAGCTTTACTATGAGTTAGTTAAAGCGCGCAGTATGTATAAAATTAATAACACTGCTATTGTGCGAATTGAGCAATCTATATCCATTCCCGCAAGATGAAGTTAAACAGATCATTAATAAATATTCCGGTGTGCGCGAATTGGTATGGTGTCAAGAAGAGCCGCGTAATCAAGGTGCATGGTTCTTTATACAATCTAGGCGTAATATGAAAGCTTGTATACGTGAAGATCATAACTTGAGGTATGCAGGTAGAACGTACTCTGCGTCACCAGCAGCAGGTTCATTGCATATCCATAGAGAACAACAACAAGCTTTAATCGAAGATGCATTGGGCTTGCGAGAGCAGGTGTCAAGGCCACCGCTTCGTGCCGTATAACATATTCATGAAAACTGAGGTATTGTCATGAAAGTAGATGTAACGATTCCTGAATTAGCGGAATCAGTGACAGAAGCCATAATGGGTGATTGGTTGAAAAAACCTGGTGATTTCGTGGAAGAAGGGGAGCAATTGGTTGATGTGGAAACGGATAAAGTTATTTTAGAAATTACTGCCCCACAAACTGGAGAGCTTGCTTCCATAACTAAACATAAAAACGAACATGTACAAAGTAATGAAGTAATTGCAGTAATCAATACCAGTAAAAAAGGTACAAAAGCTTCAGCTAATGAAGAATCTGATCAGGAAAGATCAAGTGTTTCAGAATCTATTTCTGCAGTAACAAGCGTGAATACAGTTTCGCAAATAAAACCTGAAATTAATGTTGCGCCAAGTCAAGCTCCAAATTCTGAGCAGGTAACAAATACTAGACGTATCTAAAACCAGCCCAGCTGTAAGAAAACTTGCAGCAGAAAATAATATCGATATAAGCACGATTCATGGGACAGGTAAGGATGGGCGTGTAACCAAAAAAGATATCGAAGCTGTAATTGATTCAACTGAACCTGCTACAGCAAGTGAGCTAGATTCTGCCACTGAGATTATGACCGCACCTCAATTTGTACCAAATTTAATTTCGAGTACGCGTGAAGATAAGCGTGTTCCTATGACAGCTTTGCGTAAGAGCATATCTAAACGTTTGGTGCAATCGCAGCATGAAAGCGCAATGTTAACGACCTTTACCGAAGTAAATATGCAAAACATCATTGAACTGCGTAAGCGTTATAAAGAAGAGGTTTGAAGAATCTCATGGTGTAAAGCTTGGGTTCATGTCGTTTTTTGTCAAAGCTAGCTGTTGAAGCGTTAAAAGAATTCCCAATTATTAATGCTTCTGATTGAGGATGCCGATATTATTTATCATGATTACTTCGATATTGGAGTAGCAGTGAGTACTCAACGTGGTTTAATCGTTCCAATTATTACGAGATGCAGATGAGTCTGTCTTTTGCTGGTATAGAGAAAAGCCATTAATGATCTTGCTAGTACGTGCTCAGGAGAAATAAGGTCACTATTGAAGAGCTCACAGGTGGTACTTTTACTATTTCTAATGGTGGTGTGTTTGGTTCTATGATGTCTACACCTATTATTAATCCACCTCAAAGTGCAATTTTAGGCATGCACTCTATTCAAGCACGTCCAATCGCACAAAATGGAGAAGTGGTTATTGCGCCAATGATGTATTTAGCATTGAGTTATGACCATCGCATTATTGATGGTAAAGAGGCTGTACAGTTTTTGGGTCATGTTAAAAGCATTATAGAAGACCCTAATAGGCTTTTACTGCAAGTCTGAACTAATCATGAAAAAGTTTGATGTAGTCATTATCGGTGCAGGACCGGCAGGTTATGTATGTGCAATTCGTTGTGCACAACTCGGCATGAAAGTGGCCTGTATAGATGAATGGGTAAATTCGAAAGGCAAATCAACATTAGGGGGTACATGCTTAAATGTAGGCTGTATTCCATCAAAAGCATTGCTTGATTCTAGTCACCATGTACATTTTCTAAATGAACAGGCTAAAGAGCATGGTATTAAGCTTAGCAAGGTAGAGGTAGATGTACCCACCATGCAAAAGCGTAAAGATAAAGTTGTTCAGGTGCTTACTGGTGGTGTTGCAAGCCTATTGAAAAAAAATAAAGTAGAAGTGATCGTTGGCACTGCGAGTTTTATTTCGGAAACTTCAGTCAACGTCAGAAATAATTCAGTCGGTACTTCAGAAGAATTGCAAGCAAAACAGATTGTCATCGCAAGTGGTTCAGTTCCGATTGATATTCCTATTGCAAAGATAGATCAAGAAACCATTCTAGATTCTACCGGTGCATTGAATTTGCAAGAAGCCCCAAAACGCCTAGGTATTATTGGGGCAGGTGTAATTGGTTTAGAAATGGGGAGTGTGTGGAAGCGCTTGGGTTCGGAAGTAGTTATTTTAGAGGCGTTGTCTAGTTTTCTGCCAAGCGCAGATCAAACGACTGCGAAAGAAGCACAAAAGATGCTAACAAAACAAGGCTTAGATATCCGTTTAGATAGTTTAGTTAAAGAAGTAAATGTCAGCGCACATAAAGCGCTAGTTAAGTACGAGTCAAAAGGTGAAGAAAAATCATTAGAAGTAGATAAGTTAATTGTTGCAGTGGGCCGTAAACCTAATACAACACATTTGAATCTAGATGCCGCAAAAGTTAAAACAGACGAAAAAGGATTCGTAACAACTGATAATCAATGGAAAACTTCTACACCTAACATTTATGCAATTGGAGATGTTATCGGGGGTGCAATGCTTGCACATAAAGGTTC
>CBDCTA010000013.1:0-15473 GCA_965221955.1 Gammaproteobacteria bacterium
TAGATAAGGATTCAATTTCTTCAGTTAAATTATTTATTTCTGGACTTATTTCTGAGTTAGCATTCGAATGTGGCGGTGCATGCGAACAGCCAATCAAGCAAATATAAAATAGGCTAATAAAGGCTAGTAAGCTCTTTAAGAGAAATTTCATAATGAAGGCGTGTAGAGCTAATCAGGCTTTATGGCAAATCGACCACTACCAAACAGTAGAACCAATAATCCTCCTGCCAAGTAAAAAGCTTGTAACTCTAATCTCCAGCCACCATGCTCAGTCAACATCAATAAGTGATCCGCGTGCACCAACACAATCGCGAAAATCATATTCACAAATATTAAAAACCCTCCAAATCGAGAGTAGATTCCCAGCAGAATTAATATCGGCGCAACAATTTCTCCTACATAGACTCCATAAGCAAATATAGGATGCATTCCAATATTTACGAGTTGATTTTTAATAAACCCAAGTGTTTGTAAATCATATAATTTTGCGACACCATGGAATAACATTAAGCCACCCACCACAAGCCTGAGAATAAGTTTGGCAAAATCTTCGGTTCGATAAACAGTACTCATTGCAAGTCCTCATTAAATGTCCTTAATATAGAATGCTACCTTAAAGATGGAGTATTTAAATTTTGGTCACTAATTAACCTAATCTTATCGCTTTTTAGTCAACTCGTATCCCCTCAGATTATTATAGTGACACTTGATTTTGTGTAGCATGAAACCATTTATATGGTTTTGAGGCCACATATATACCTAATAACAGCGTTGGGCAACTTGCAGCTCCATCACGATTAACTTTAATTTAAAAATGAAAATAATTACCAGGAAGAACATTACAATCTTTTCGATCCTATCTATATTCTGCTCATGTTTTGTCACAAGTAATTTACTTGCTAAAGACCCTGCAAGAGTGATAGCTGGCTGGGTAGAAAAAGTTCGTATCAATGGCCATGATTTTGAGGTAAAAGCTAAGCTTGATACTGGCGCACGAACATCTTCTATTCATGCTAAAGATATTAAGTCATTTAAAAAAGACGGAGTACGCTGGGTTAAATTTACGTTGGTATTAACCGATAGCAAAGATAATAAACATGAAATTCCTATAGAAAAGCCACGTTCACGAAGAACAAATATTAAAAATCACGATGGTGAACATGACAAACGCCACGTTGTCGATTTTGAAATTTGCTTCAATGGGCGCACATATACAACTGAATTTACTTTAGCAGACCGTCGTGAGTACATCTATGACGTGTTACTAGGTAGACAATTTCTCAAGAAAACAGCCATCGTGGACCCCAAGCAAATCTTTCTCACTACCGCAAAATGTGAATAAAGTTCTATAATTGCTTAAAACTGAAAAGTTACCTTTTAAAATAGCAACCATAATCCTCCTTGCTCTAAAACACTGATGCATAAATTAACAGTCCGTTTATGGTCTATTTTCTTTATCGTTATTGGTTTAGCTATTTTTGCGCATAAAGTTTTTCAACTCGGTATACCGATTACTCCTGATGCGACTACCGAAACCTGGACAATCCAAGCACGTTTAACCTTTATTGGAAATGGCAAAAATATTAAAGCTTCACTAGCCGTTCCGAACGTTACCCCTGGATATATAAAAATTGATGAACATTATATATCGGGTGATTTTGGGCTCAATGCCAAAATTATTGGCGATAACAAAACAGCTGAATGGGCTAAACGCAAAGCCTTAGGTCAACAAACACTTTACTATCGCACTACACTGACCCAATCCAGAGTCGCAACAAAATGGACAAAGGTACCAGAATATCCTCAAGCACCTGAATTTTTTGAGCCCTACTCTACTGCAGTAAACAAAATCATTGAAGACGTACGCAACCATTCTGCAGATACCGCATCATTCACATATGAACTAATCAATCAACTTCGCTCATCTGATAAAAATGAAAACATTTCATTAGTGAAAGGTTTGGCTAGAACAGATGAACAAATTGCTGACTTAATTACAAAACTTTTAGCCGTAGCGCATATCCCAACACGAAAAATTTGGCTAATAGGTCTCGCTGATGCAGCAAACGACGTTATTCCTCGCATATTTATTCAGTCTTATAACGGAGAAGAATGGTTAACCTTTAATCCAAAAACAGGTGCATCAGGCATACCCGCAGAACATATTATTTGGAAAGTTGGTGACACTCCGCTTTATACTCTAAAAGGAGGAAATTCTGCAGAAGTGACCTTCTCAGTAACAAAATCTTTTATCGAATTACTAGACGTAGCTAAATTAACAACCGAGAAAAAAAGCTCCATTCTAGGCAAACTGACTTTATTTTCTTTACCAGTACAAAGTCAAAATACTTTTAGCTTAATTTTAATGGTGCCATTAGGCGCTTTACTTGTTGTGTTCATGAGAACATTTGTTGGCGTTCAAACTTTTGGTACATTTATGCCAATATTAATAGCCATTGCATTTCGAGAGACTCAACTACTTTGGGGAGTCATACTTTTTACCGTCATTGTATTTATTGGCTTACTGATTCGTTTATATCTTGAGCGCTTGCGCCTCTTATTAATTCCACGACTTGCTGCAATCTTAGTAATTGTCGTAATTCTGATGTTAATCATTAGCTTTGCTACCAGTCAGTTAGGCCTTGATCGTTTGTTATCAATCTCATTATTCCCCATGGTTATTCTCGCTATGACGATTGAACGCATGTCTATCACTTGGGAGGAAAGCGGTGCTCAAAATGCTTTAATTCAAGGTCTTGGAAGTTTGCTTGTGGCTTGTTTAGGTTATTTAATTATGACTAATCAGCACTTGATATATATGATGTTCGCCTTTCCAGAGTTTTTGCTTGTTGTATTAGGTATATGTATTTGGATGGGTCGTTATACTGGTTATCGAATTAGCGAACTACTTAGATTTCGTGAAATAAAAACTTCTATGTAAAGTCTATGGCAAGTTTAATTAACCCTACACAGCTTAGAAAGAAAGGTATTCTCGGAATCAATCAACGTAATAGCGATTACATCATGCGTTATAACAAACGCAGTCTTTATCCTTTAGTTGATGACAAATTACAAACCAAACAACTTGCAATTAACGCAGGAGTTTCTGTTCCTAAACTCTACGCTATCATTAAATATCACCATCAACGAAAAGATTTAGAAAATCTTTTAAAGGAGCATGGGGATCTAGTGATTAAGCCTGCACATGGTAGTGGTGGAAATGGAATACTAGTAATCCAAAGCAAAGTCGGCAAACTTTATAAAACGCCTAGTGGCGATCTAATGAGTATTAATGCAATTAAGCATTATGTATCGAACATACTCTCTGGCATGTACAGTTTGGGAGGTGTGCCTGATCGGGCTTTTTTAGAATACCGAATTCAGTTTGATCCTATTTTTGATGATATTAGTTTCAAAGGTGTGCCAGACATTCGTATTATTGTTTTCCGTGGAGTACCCGTCTCTGCAATGGTGCGACTTCCCACAAGCGAATCCAATGGTAAGGCAAATCTTCATCAAGGCGCTATTGGAGTGGGAATTGATCTCAAAAGCGGTTGCACTACGCATGGGGTTGTAGGAAATGCATTGACTAACTATCATCCGGATACTGGTCACCCGATTGAAGGTATACAAATTCCACGCTGGAAAGAAATTTTACAAATCGCTGTTAAATGTTCAGATACAGTTGGTTTAGGTTATTTAGGTGTGGATATCGTCTTAGATCGTACGCTTGGCCCTCTAATGCTTGAACTGAATGCACGGCCTGGCTTGAATGTGCAATTAGCCAATCAACGTGGACTTCTATCAAACTTAAACACTATTGAGCGCTTAGAGAAAATACCGTCCCAAATAGACCAACGTGTAAACTTTGCACAATCCTTATAAACGAATCTTTAGAAGTGATTATCCAGAATAAAAATGCTTTTGGTTTAATTTGCTTAGTTTTACTTCTAGGAATCACACTTTTTAACTCGACGTGTTTTGCGAAAGAGCAAAACACACACGATGAAGCTACTTCTGTAGAAGCCAGCCAAGAAGCTGAAGAAATAAAAGTTGCCCCTAATCTCGACTTAAAGGAAGTTGCCCCTCCTCCTGAACCCGTAGTTGCAGTCCCAAAAGAAGACGAACAAGTAAAGAGTGACGAAAGTTTTAAAGAAATTGAAACAATTCCAGAAGATGAAAAACCAGAAGAATTAATACTGGAAGAACCAACACAAACTGAAAACATAAAAAAAATTCCCGAGCGAAAAAAATTAGTTATATTAGGCTCAGAAGTTTCACCTGGCACTTCGACACGTTTGGCTTGGTCTCCTGAGGTCAGTATTTCAGGACTCTCTTTACCCACACCAGTATTAGTTATCAATGGATCTAAACCAGGACCCACATTGTGTTTAACTGGTGCCATTCATGGTGATGAATTAAATGGCATTGAAGTTGTTCGTCGTGTGATGTACGACATTAATCCTGATGATTTAAGTGGCACCATTATCGGTGTACCTATCGTTAATCTACAAGGCTTTCAACGCGGATCCAGATATTTATCAGATCGACGTGACCTAAATCGTTTTTTCCCAGGTGAAGAAAATGGCAGCTTAGCTTCAAGAATTGCGCACTCACTATTTTCAGAAGTTATTACTCACTGTGAATATTTAATTGATTTGCATACGGGCTCACTACGTAGAACAAATTTGCCGCAAATAAGAGCCAATATGAGCAATCCAAACGTAGCTAAATTTGTAGAAGGCTTCGATAAAATAGCCATCGTCCACCATCCCGGCAACACTGGTATGTTGAGAACCGCCGCAAACAATATTGGTATCATTGCCGTAACAATGGAGTTGGGTGAATCACTTCGTATTCAAGAAAACCAAATTGCGGCTGGCACGCATAGTGTAAATAGCTTACTGGATAAGTTTGAAATGTATCCACGAGTCTTTATTTGGGGTGAGCCAAAACCCGCATATTATGAATCCACTTGGATACGTGTTGAAAGTGGCGGCATATTATTTAGCCAAATGGGCTTGGGTGATCGTGTTTCGGTTGGTGATGTTTTGGGCGTCGTAACGGATCCTATTACCAATCAAAGCTCAAATTTAGAAGCACACATTAATGGACACATTATTGGCATGGCCGTTAACCAAGTTGTAATGCCAGGATTTGCGGCCTACCACATTGGAATAGAATCTAATCAAAAAGAAATGGTAAAAGTTGAAGAAAACACACTTTTAGACGTCCAGCCAAATGGTGAGTTAGACCCAGAATAATTAAAATAAAAGTACTAATTCTTCAGTATTTGATTGCTCTTAAATTTAAATAAAAATTACTTTCGAGTACGATATAAGAATTCACCCATACAAATCAAATAGATTGGAACTAAAGGATTAATAACAAGAATATATATGTGGCAATTTACATATATGACTTTCCCCAAGCGCACTATCCAAAATGATTTACTAAATTAATCAAAATAATGTGTGCAACCACGATTATAACCCGCTACCCTACAAACCTTTTCCTAGCCTAGTAAATTCAAAATAATCATTTGGTTTTCAGGTGCTCTAGAAGCAATTCCTGAAAAAACCATATTATCCAAATATACATCTGCATGAGCATCACAGCACCTATGACTTTTAAGCAACTTGCGTTGAACACCGCCTTATTAAAATCATTAGACAAGATCGGCTATGAAATGCCTTCACCCATTCAGTCGCAAACCATACCGTTGCTATTAGAAGGTGGTGATTTAGTTGGACAAGCTCAAACTGGTACGGGTAAAACTGCAGCATTTGCATTGCCAATCTTAAATAATTTGGATTTCAAGCAAAAAGAACCACAAGTTTTAGTGCTGACCCCTACTCGTGAACTTGCCATTCAAGTTTCAGAGGCATTTAAGAAATATGCCGCGAATCTAAAAAACTTTCATGTGTTACCAATCTATGGTGGACAAGACTATCGTGGACAAATCCGCGCATTACAACGTGGAGTTCATATTGCTGTAGGCACTCCAGGACGCGTGATGGATCATATGCGACGCGGCACTCTTAAGCTCGAAAACCTAACAACTTTAGTACTTGATGAAGCCGATGAAATGCTGCGCATGGGCTTTATTGAAGACGTTGAATGGGTGCTTGAACAAATCCCTAAAAAAAGACAAATTGCGTTATTTTCTGCAACCATGCCGCAACAAATTCGACGTATTGCAAAAAAATACTTAAACAATCCATCTGAAGTAACTATAAAAGTTAAAACCACTACGGCAGATACAATTCGCCAACGTTTCTGGCCTGTGAGTGGGATGCATAAATTAGATGCACTTACACGTATTCTCGAAGCAGAACAATTTGAGGCTATGCTGATATTTGTACGAACTAAAACAGCAACTACCGAACTTGCAGATAAATTAGCAGCTCGAGGTTATGCATCAGCAGCTTTGAATGGTGATATTGCACAAAAAAATCGTGAACGTACTATTCATCAGTTGAAAAGTGGAAAAATTGACTTGCTCGTTGCCACTGATGTTGCCGCACGTGGTTTAGATGTGGAGCGTATCAGCCATGTTATCAATTATGACATTCCATATGACACTGAAGCTTATGTACATCGTATAGGACGTACCGGTCGTGCTGGGCGCCAAGGTGATGCTATTTTATTTGTGGCACCTCGTGAAAAACATTTGTTACACGCTATTGAAAAAGCAACGAAACAAAAAATAGATATGATGGATCTGCCTTCCACGGAAATCATCAATAACAAACGCATTGTTAAATTTAAACAAAAAATTACAGACACATTAGCAAACGAAGATTTAGGCTTATTTACAAATTTAATTGAGCAATATCAAACTGAACACAATGTGCCCGCAAATGAAATTGCTGCAGCATTGGCGCAATTGCTACAAGGTGACACTCCGTTTCTATTAAAGAAAAAGCACAATCCAATCCTTCAGCAAGACTGGGGCAATAATAGCTCTCATGAAAGGAACACCAAATCAAAAAAGAATAATAGATCTAAAAAGCACACTCAAACCAAAAACATCTCATTAAAAAAAGGTATGCAGCGCTTTCGTTTAGAAGTAGGTCGCAAACATAAAGCTAAGCCTGGCAATATTGCTGGGACAATTGCTAATGAAGCAGGTTTAGAGAGTCAACATATAGGAAAAATTAACATTTATGACGAGTATAGTGAAATTGATTTACCAGAAGGTATGCCTAAAGATATTTTTAATAGTTTAAAAAAGACTCGGGTAGCTGGACAGAAACTCAATATATCGCTTCTACACTCTACCGATAAACCTAAAGAAAAAAATCGTAGAAGAAAAAGGAAAAAGGAAAAACTAGCTAAGTAACCAACCCTTGTCTTACAAACATAATCAAAATTAGCATTAGCAACGTCACGATCCACATCAAGACATATACCTTCATTCGCTTCTTGGCCTTTTCCTTCTTCCACCAACTACGCGGGCTAATTCCTTTTATAAAAAACACTATATTACAAGCGAGATTCACGCATACGATATTTATTGCTAATAATAAAGTTGCCCCTAATGCAAAGTTAATATTCCCATAACCCAACATAATGCCTACTGTTGCAGCTGGCGGCAGCAAGGCTACAGCAACCATCACACCTACCAATACACTTGATAAACCAGTTGTCAAAGACAATGCAGCCGCAGCACCTGAGGCTAATGCGAATGCTACAGAATCTAACCCAACTTCAGTTCTTGAAATCAACTCTGCACTAAATGCATCGGTAGGCCACATATAACCAATAAAAATAGACATAATCACCGCTATTGCAATGCCTATTAGTGTTGTAAATATAGATTTCAGCATTAATGAAACATCACCTAATGCCGTTCCCAAACCCAAAGCAAGGTTTGGTCCCAATAAAGGCGCAATCACCATTGCCCCGATAATGACCGCGACGTTATCTTTAATAAGACCCACTGCAGCAACGATTGTGGATAAAACCACTAACAACACAAAACCAGAATCTAAGTGAGAATTTTTTTCAACATCTTTATAAAGCGTTTCTCGAGTTGTAGTTGCAAGATCCTCATCTCTTCGCTGTTCATCTGAAAGTTTAGGAAGAGATATTTCTATAGGCAATACTACAATTCTTTCATTCGGCTGAGTTTCTAAGGCACGCTGCAATTTATCAAGCGTGTCCTGAATTTTATTGTCAGGCACCAACAAACGCATTTGTTGCAAACCATCTTCATCAAGGTGCCCTAGCCTGAAATCAGGCACTTCTAACTGTTGAGCAATTGCAGCTACAGTATCTACATGTCCAGCATCTGCAACAACTTCAACATATTTCATAGCAAGTAATCAAAATATTTTGATCAGGAAGTTTCGAATTGTGAAATGCTAATCTTTGTTAATCACATAATTAAGAATTTCAACGACTTGATCAGGGGTTCGCGCCCATGCCATTGCAGCCGCATCAACTTCTTTTAAAGGATGAATAATGTTTTCATCATGTAAAGTTATATATGGCTTACCAAGAGCAGCACAACAACCTGCATCAAATGCAGCATTCCATTGCTTATATTTATCACCAAAACGCACCACTGCTACATCGCATTTTTCGATTAGTGTTTTAGTGCGGATGCTGTTTACTTTTGATGATTTATGGTCTCGCCAAAAGTTATTATCCTCTTGCCCAAGCAAATCACCCGCAGCATCACTTGCTTCATGGTCTGTTACAGCAGAAGTGAATGTTACGGGTAAACCATTTTGTTTCGCCCCAGCTTGTATCTGCTCTCTCCAGTCAGTATGGATCTCTCCTGATAAATATATATTCCAATTCATAGTAGTTATTCAAAAAATATTTGATTAGATTAATGAACATGTCCGTGAGCGATTTCATCTTCGGTCGCCTCACGTACGTTGACGATATTAATGTCAAAATTCAATTCAACACCTGCTAATGGATGGTTTCCATCAATAGTAACTTGATCGCCCTCAACTTTTTTAACAACTATCCGTTGTGGACCATTTGGTCCTTGAGCTTCAAACATCATTCCTGCTTCCAAAGTTTCTACATCTTGAAAAGCAGCTTTATCAATGGTTTGAATTAACTCTTGCAATACTTCTCCGTAACCCTCTTCTGGAGCAACTTTCACAGTAATCGTGTCCTGCTCAACCTTTCCGATTAAAGCCTTCTCTAATCCGGGAATAATATTTCCTGCGCCGTGTAAATAAGTAAGTGGCTCCATTCCTTCAGAACTATCTATTACATTTCCATCATTATCAGTAAGTTTATAGTGCATGCTCACCACTGAATTCTCGCCAATTAATAACGACATATCGGTTCCTAATTATTTAAAAAGATTGTCATCTTACACATGATGTATAGCATTACACTATCTAATAATTGCTAGCCACCTCCACAAACTCAAAACATCAGCCAATGCGGCCGCTACGTAAGTTAAGGCACAGGCTTTTAGCACCTGGCGAATAGCAGGCATATGCTTTATTGGTATCAGATTATCGTGCTCAAGCATGGGTAAGGCTTTATTAAAACTCGCATCCCATTCTTCTGGCAGTATGGCTACATACATAGACACTGAAGCCAGCATCGTAATGACTCCAATAATTGCTGTGAGAAAAGCGATATATGGAACACGAAATATTAAAGTAACAATAGGAATGCTAATTAAAATAAAAATACCTATTTGGCGTATCTGATGTGCTTTATTTAAATATTTTCCACGCAACCGACTTACTGGTTCGTTTCGATTAAATTGAATTGCATGTCCTACTTCATGTGCAGCAACAGCCACTGCTGATAATGACTTACCTGTATACACTTCAGGGCTAAGACAAACAGTGTTGGAAGAAGGGTTATAATGGTCATTCTCTTTTAAACCTTTTACCAGTTCTACCTCATTAAGCTCATACTTCTCCAGCAAATATGAAGCCAGTTCGCCACCTGTACCGGGCATATTTTCAATATGTTCATGATGTTTTTTAAGCACATAGCGCACCCAGATTTGTGGCGCATAGATAACGATTACAAACGCAATAATGACGAAAGCATATAGCATAGGTCGCTTACAAATAACTTAGAAAAATAATCCATACATTGAATAGAATGAAACCAACAAACCAAGTCCTAAAAGTAATATTAAGCTTAGCTTTTTCATGAAGTACAATATATTTATCAGGCGTGTAGATAAATAAATAAGGCAAAGTTCAGCTTGATAACTATAAAATCATTAAAAATCTTATAAAAAATTATATGTGTATTGCACGCTCGTCTACTGCGAGCGCAGCTTCGTGCATGCCTTCTGCAAGGGTTGGATGGGCATGAATCGTACGCGCCAAGTCTTCTGTTGAAAGCTCAGACTCCATTGCAACAACAGCTTCTGAAATCAGCTCAGATGCATTTGGCCCAAGAATATGGACACCAAGGATTTGATCTGTTTCTTGATCAGAAATAATTTTAAACAACCCTTCTGTATCGCCCATCGCACGTGCCCGACCTAATGCCATAAAGGGGAATGTTCCAACGCGATATTTAATATTTGCTTGTTTACATTCTTGCTCAGTTTTGCCTGCCCATGCAAACTCAGGCCAAGTGTAAATTACCCAAGGAATGTTGTCGTGATTCATTTCAGCATATTGACCCGCTAACAGCTCTGCTACAGCAATACCTTCTTCCGAGCCTTTATGTGCAAGCATTGCACCCCCGATAACATCTCCAATTGCATAAATGTTAGGTGTAGAAGTTTTCCATTGATTATCAGTTGTTACGAATCCTTTTTCGTCTGTTTTAACTTTTGCGGCATCTAGATTCAAACGTGTTGTATTAGGTTTACGGCCCACTGCAACAATTAACTTATCTACTTCTAATGATTTTTCTTCACCTTTTGACTCGTACTTAACTAGCGCTTTATGTGCGCTGACATTTACTTCTTTAACTAAACTATCTAAACGGATATCTAAGCCTTGTTTTGTTAGCATCTTTTGTGCTTCTTTCGCAGTCGTTTGATCTGCGCTTGGCAGAAAACTAGACAACGCCTCTAAAATAACTACTTCCGAACCCAGGCGCTTCCACACACTCCCCATTTCTAAACCAATTACACCTGCCCCAATAATACCTAGGCGTTTTGGGGCTTCTTGCAAATTCAATGCACCGGTAGAATCTAGAATGGTTTCTTGATCTATCTTTGCAATAGGAATATCAATCGGAACTGAACCACTTGCGATGACAATCTGTTTTGCTTGCAATTCTTCTGAGGTACCGACTGAATTATTTCTGACGTTGACTGAAGTTTCCGAAATAAAACTCGCAGTGCCAACGATCACTTCTACTTTATTTTTTTTCAATAGGCTTGCAACACCACCAGTAAGCACCTGAACAACTTTATCTTTACGCTTTTGCATGGTGGGTACATCTACCTCTACCTTGCTAAGCTTAATACCATGATCTTTAGCCTGTTCATTTAGAAAATGTACATGGTGACTAGAATCAAGCAATGCTTTTGATGGAATACAGCCTACATTTAAGCATGTACCCCCTAATGTTGATTTGCCTTTCGAATTTACCCATTCATCTATACAGGCCACTTTCATGCCGAGTTGTGCACAACGAATTGCACATACATAACCTGCCGGTCCTGCACCGATAATGACTACATCAAACTTTTTCATGATTAGTTCAGACTTGCAGTAAAAGCCTATTTGGGTCTTCTATAATGCTTTTAACATGACCCAAAAACTGTACAGCCTCTTTACCATCAATAATGCGATGGTCATAACTCAATGCTAAATACATCATTGGCGCAATAACCACTTCTCCATTTTGCGCGATTGGACGTGCTTGAATAGAGTGCATACCTAAAATTGCACTTTGAGGCGGATTAATAATAGGTGTAGACATCATTGAGCCAAACACACCGCCATTAGAAATGGTAAATGTGCCACCTGTTAATTCTTCTATCGTTATTTTATTCTCCTGCGCACGCATAGCCATATCATTTATCGCTTTTTCTATGTCTGCGAAAGACAAACTATCTGCATCACGTACTATTGGAACAATTAATCCTCTTTGCGTGCTCACCGCAACACCGATATCAAAATAATCGTGATAAATGATATCAGTATCTTCGATCGATGCATTGATGAGTGGAAACTCTTTTAAGGCTTCTACAGTAGCTTTAACAAAGAACGACATAAATCCAAGCTTTACTCCATGTGCTTCCTCAAAGCTCTCTTTATAACGCTTACGCAAATCCATAATATTTTGCATATTGACCTCGGTAAAGGTCGTTAACATTGCGCTTTCATGCTGCGATTGCACCAAACGTTTAGATATGCTCTTACGCAAAGCTGTCATAGGAACACGCTTATCTTCACGCGTACTCGAAATTAAATTTGGTACAAATTGAGGTGCGGTCATAATCTCAGTGGCAGAATCTAGCTCACTTGCTGTAGCAGGTTCAGTTGAATCAATTACCGCTTCGATATCTTTTTTGGTTACACGCCCATCCTTACCTGTCCCATGAATCGTGCTTATATCGATATTATTTTCTGCTGCAAGTTTTCTTACAGCTGGACTGGTTTTAGATACACTAGTATTTGTTACTTGCTCAGAATTTGGAGCTTGACTTGGCGCAACATTAATTTCAGGTTTTATTTGCGAAACTGTATTCACGCTTGTTACTGCAGAAATAGATTCTGAAACACTTGATCTTTCCTGATCAGATTCTTCATTAGCTGAAGCTTTTGTACCTTTTTTACTGGTATTGATTACTGCAATTACTTCATTACTTTGTACATGTTCGTTTTTATGTTTAGTTATGGAAGCAAGCTCTCCAGTTTGTGGGGCAGTAATTTCTAAAATAACTTTATCCGTTTCCACATCAACCAATTGCTCCCCTTCTTCCACGAAATCACCAGGTTTTTTCAACCAATCACCCATTATGGCTTCTGTCACTGATTCCGCTAATTCAGGAATCGTTACATCTACTTTCATGACAATACCTCAGTTTTCATGAATATGTTATACGGCACGAAGCGGTGGCCTTGACACCTGCTCTCGCAAGCCCAATGCATCTTCGATTAAAGCTTGTTGTTGTTCTCTATGGATATGCAATGAACCTGCTGCTGGTGACGCAGAGTACGTTCTACCTGCATATCTCAAGTTATGATCTTCACGTATACAAGCTTTCATATTACGCCTAGATTGTATAAAGAACCATGCACCTTGATTACGCGGCTCTTCTTGACACCATACCAATTCGCGCACACCGGAATATTTATTAATGATCTGTTTAACTTCATCTTGCGGGAATGGATATAATTGCTCAATTCGCACAATAGCAGTGTTATTAATTTTATGCATACTGCGCGCTTTAACTAACTCATAGTAAAGCTTACCAGCACAGAAGATAATCCTTTTTACTTCAGCCGGATTCATATCGGTAACTTCGTCTAATACATTATTAAATTGGCCTTCAGTAAATTCATGCATAGGTGACGAAGCAATAGGATCACGCAATATATTTTTCGGCGTCATCACGATTAAAGGTTTACGATAAGGACGTAACATTTGTCGACGCAACATATGAAAAATTTGCGAAGGTGAGCTTGGCATGCACACTTGCATATTATCTTCTGCACAAAGTTGCAAATAGCGCTCTAATCGAGCAGAAGAATGCTCGGGCCCTTGACCATCATAACCATGTGGCAACAACATTACTAAACCGCAATAACGTTGCCATTTCGCTTCGGATGAACTTAAAAATTGATCCACATACATTTGCGCATTATTCGCAAAATCACCAAACTGAGCTTCCCAAATTACTAAAGTCTCAGGATCTGCAGTGCTATACCCTACTTCATAACCCAACACAGCTTCTTCAGATAACAATGAATTAATCGGTAAGAATAATGGCTGATCCTTAGCAATATGACGTAAAGGAACATAGGTTTCCCCTGTGGTTTGGTCATGGAACCCCGCATGCCGATGAAAAAAAGTACCTCGCACACAATCTTGACCAGATAGGCGTACAGAAAAACCGTCTTCAAGTAATGAAGCATAGGCTAAGGTTTCACCAAATCCCCAATCTGCATTTAATTCGTCATTACCCATTTTAATTCGTGCATCGACAATTTTCTGCACAGTGCGATGCAAATTAAAACCTTTAGGTATCGTTGTGAATTTCTTGGTTAAATCTTTAACACGTTTAGTTGTGATTTTCGTATTCGCTTTATCACGCCAATGTGTACCAATATAAGATTTATAATCGACCACGTACTTACGATTAATTTTCTTGGCTATTGGTCCACAAACACGTTCACCTCTTTGCAATTTATTTAAATACTTAGTTTCTAAGGCCTTAACACGTGATGGTGTAATTGTTTTATTACGCACTAAACGATTAGCGTACACTTTTCGAACGCCTTCTTTATGACGTATTGCTTGATACATGAGTGGTTGTGTTACAGATGGTTCATCTGCTTCATTATGTCCATGTTGGCGATAACAAATCATATCGATCACCACATCACGCTTGAACTTCATACGAAAATCCACTGCGAGTTTAGAAACATAGGCAACTGCTTCAGGGTCATCGCCATTCACATGAAATATTGGCGCTTGAACCATTTTAGCAACATCTGTGCAATATAACGTTGAACGTGAATCTAGTGGGTCACTAGTGGTAAAACCGATTTGATTATTCACCACAACATGAATGCTCCCTCCGGTAGTGTATCCACGTGTCTTAGAAAGATTGAGTGTTTCCATGACTACACCTTGCCCCGCAAATGCTGCATCACCATGAATCAATAATGGCATCGCATCGACACGCTCATTATCTTTACGTCTTTCTTGTCTAGCACGTACCGACCCTTCTACCACAGGGTTGATTGCTTCCAGGTGCGAAGGATTGAAAGCAAGTACTGTGTGTACTGGCGCATGGTCAGTTTTTAAATTTGACGAGAAACCTTTATGGTATTTCACATCGCCCGAACCTGAAGCTGGATCAAGTGTGTCTTCAAACTCTTGGAAAAGTTTTTCAGGACTTTTTCCCAAAATATTTACCAGTACATTTAATCTACCTCGATGAGCCATTCCCATAATGACTTCACTCACTTTATGAAACCCACAACGCCGAATAATTTCATCAATACTTACAATTAAACTCAAACCACCTTCTAATGAAAAGCGTTTTTGACCCACATATTTTTTATGCAGGTATACTTCAAGTGATTTTGCGGCGATGAGTGTTTCTAAAATTGTACGCTTGCGCTTATCCGATAAACCACTTGAAAGATAAAATTGTTCTAAACGTTGCTGAATCCATTCTTTTTGTTCAGGTGAAGTTATATGCTTGAATTCAGAACCAATCGTTCCACAGTATGTGACAGAAAGCATATTGATAATTTCACGTAATGGCGCTTTTTTGATACCCCCCAGTGAACCAGTTTCAAAAACCGTTTCCATATCTGCATGGGTTA
>CBDCTA010000014.1:0-72341 GCA_965221955.1 Gammaproteobacteria bacterium
TGTTGCACCTTTTTGTTTTCCTTGATGCCAAGCTACCCCCGCAATATCCAAGTGTGCCCAGGTATATTTTTTCGTAAACCTAGAAAGAAAACATGCAGCCGTAATCGTGCCTCCCCAGCGTCCACCAATGTTTGCCATATCTGCAAAGTTGCTATCGAGCTGTGACTGATACTCGTCCCATAGCGGTAGTTGCCAAGTACGGTCGCCAGTTTGTTCACCTGCTTTGATAAGGTCTTTAGCTAATGCATCATCATTGCTCATTACACCTGAAGGAATTTGTCCTAACGCTACGACACAAGCCCCAGTTAGGGTCGCAACATCAATCACTACTTCAGGTTCATACTTATCAATATAAGTAAGCGCATCACATAACACCAAACGCCCTTCAGCATCCGTATTTAAAATTTCAACCGTTTGGCCGGACATGGTGGTGACTACGTCACCCGGTTTGGTGGCTCTGCCATCTGGCATGTTCTCTGCACAAGCCATTACACCGACTACATTTAAGGGAAGATCTAATTCACAGCAGGTTTTCATAGTGCCAATGACACTGGCAGCACCACACATATCAAACTTCATTTCATCCATGGTAGCTCCAGGTTTTAATGAGATGCCTCCTGTATCAAAAGTAATACCTTTACCTACCAGAACAATAGGGCGCTCATTCTCATTGCTACCGGTGTACTCCATACAAACTAATTTTGCAGGTTCAACGCTGCCATTAGAAACGGAAAGCAAGGCACCCATACCCAGTTTTTTCATTTGTGTTTCTTCGAGTACAGAAACTTTTAATTTGCGAAACTCTTTTTTCAGGGCCAAAGCTTGTTCAGCAAGGTAAGTAGGGGTACATATATTTCCAGGTAAATTGCCAAGTTCTTTTGCCAAATTCATACCGTTTGCGATCGCTTGGCCAATCTCTATGCCATCACGTATATCGGAAAGTTTTTTACGATTACTGGTGATAAGTTTTTGCTTTTTTAAATGTGTTTTAGTTTTCGCTTTGGGTTTGGTTTCGCTGTAGACATACATCTCAGACGAAATGGAAGTTACACTGACTTGGGCTTTAGTGAGTACATCAGCATTTTTCACAGGTAGTTCAATCAGGCAATTAATAATATTGCTGGTTTTATTACGCTTAATTTCACTTGCCACAGCAGACAACGCTTTCTGGTATGCGCTGACAGTGAATTGATCTTCATCACCACAGCCAACAATGATGATGCTGTGATGTTTGCTACGACTAGTGTTGTGTAAAGTGGTCACTTGTCCTAGCCCGCCACTGGCAGTGCCGCGTTGGCATGCATTCGAAATACTGCCACGATAAATTTTGTCTAATTTTTTAGCGGATTCGCTTAGTCGCTTAGGCTTGAAAATGCCTACTACGACGCAATCAGCAGATTCTTTATCAATCGATGCGGTTTTGACTATAGTTTCCATTTTTTCCTCAATTTACTGTCTGTGTTTGCTGCATTATTGCTAATATTGCGATAAATGTAACTGTATCTGATCTGTTCCAGCAAAAAGCTTAGATGTTTTCCACACTCAATCGCTATTTCTCTAAAGAACTTGCTCAAACTTTCGCCGCTGTGGGCTTGGTTTTAGTTGTAGTAATTGTGGGTAAATCTTTTGTCAGCCTACTTTCTAAAGTTATGGACGGAAAGTTACCGTCAGATGTGGTGATGTCTTTGCTGGGTTTGGGAATATTAAAATCTGCGATTTTGTTAGTTCCCTTCGCATTACTGCTCACCATCATGCTAGTGCTAGGGCGTTATTATCGTGACAGTGAAATTTACGCAATTAAGGCTAGCGGCATCGGTTCATTTTCGTTGTTGCGTTACGCCAGTTTGGTGGTTATTCCAATTGTCACATTGTTATTTTTCCTGTCAATTTTTTCTGCACCTTGGACAGCCCAGCAAATCGAAAAAATAAAACTCAGAGCGAAAGGCTTAACCGATATCCATGGTTTAACACCTGGACAATTTATTGAATCTAATCAAGGGAATTGGGTGGTGTTCGTTGAAGAGGCCGATAAAAGATTCAGGTGAAGTGAAGAACGTTTTTATTTCAGATCGTAGAGAAGGGAAAGTAGCGATCGAAACTGCAAAATTTGCGGAACAGAAAAATTTATCGGAGTTGGGGGGAGAGTCGCTAATCTTAAAGAAAGGTCAGCGTTATCAAGGTATGCCAGGTGAAGGGGGTTTTACGGTATTAACCTTCGATCAACATGCGGTGCGAATACCTGAATTTGATCTTAAGCTAGATCATCAAGATCCGGAATTTAAATCAACTACTGCATTACTGAAATCTAATGCATTAAGTGATGTGGCAGAATTTCAATGGCGTATCTCTGTACCCATTGCAGCCATATTAGTGGTGTTGCTGGCCTTTCCGCTTAGTGTGTCTAGTCCAAGACAAGGACGGTTTGCCAATCTCGGAATTGCTATTGTTATTTATTTAATTTATTCAAATTTACTTATCTTGATGGAAGCATGGGTAGCAGATGGAAAATTCCCTGCCATACCTGGAATGTTCCTAGTGCATATTGGCATGTTGGTCTTAATTATTATTTTAACCATGCGACAACGATTAGGAGCTTAGTGTGATTTTGTTCAAGCACTATGATCGTTACTTAGGAAGAACCGTGTTCATCGGTACCTTGTTTGCGTTACTCGTGTTGTTTTCAATTGATTCCATTATCGATTTTATTGATGATGTGGAATCTGTAGATGATCGTGGCTTTACATTTAACCATGTGTTGTTGAGATTGTTTTATGGTATGCCTCAACGTCTTTATGAATTTATGCCCACTGCTCTGTTGTTGGGTGCGCTCATCGGGCTAGGGCAGCTTGCAGCCAAAAGCGAGTTAGTTGCTTTACGTTCTGCTGGTATCAGCAAAATGAGAATCATCTGGTCTGCGCTAAAAGTTGGAATTGTGCTTGTAGCGTTGAGTGTTTGGGTAGGAGAAATGGTGGTTCCTACATCACAAGGTTATGTGAACAGCTTAAGTAAGAGCCAGGTAAGACATACTAATAGTGATGGCGAGCAAGTCAGTGACATTAAAAAAATATCATTACGTTCAAAATACGGTGTTTGGGTACGTGATGGTAAGCGTTATGTGAATGCACAAGAAATTTATCCTGATTATCGCATGCGTGATATTTGGGTGTATGAATTAGATGAACAATACAAATTAAAACGTGCAAGTTTCATCAAACAAGCGGTTTATCAAAATGAAGTTTGGAAATTATCTGATATTAAACATAGTCTAATTTCCCAAAATGGCGTGGAAACCGTTGCGGCGGAAGAAGAACATTGGGAAAGATTGGTTTCACCTGACCTATTTGATGTGATCACTGTTAAACCGGAATATATGGGGGCTGCAAAGCTTAAAAAATATATTAATTATTTAGAAGGTAATGAACTTGATGCGCAACGTTATGAGCTTGCATACTACAATCGTTTCGCAAATCCATTGTCTGGTATAGCAATGTTGTTGATTGCATTACCATTTGTGTTTCGATCAGCGCGTACAGGAGGGTTAGGGCAACGAATTATCTTAGGCGCAGTCATTGCACTTGCATTTAATATATCAAGTAAAATGTTAGCAAATTCTAGTGCAGTATACGACATACCGCCGATATTGGGGGCATTTTTACCAACATTGATTGTCATTACGATTGCCACGATTGCGATAAAGAGGATGGCGTAATCTTATTTAAATTGTCTGTATCAGGAAAATTTCATGGCGTTATTTAGATTGTTTTTAATATTTTCATCAGTGGTTATCTTTGTAATTACATTCATTGTATTAACAGCAAATGGTGTCAATTGGCCAAGCGTATTTTTTGGCGACATTCTTGATCTAAACTGGCGTTCACAATTCAATGTTGATTTTTTAATTCATCTATTTTTGTTAGCAACTTGGATCGCATGGCGTGAAGGCTTTACTCCTAAGAGTTATATATTTGGTTTTCTAAGTATCTTTCTAGGCGGAATGTTCGGGTTTCTCTATATTTTGTATGCGACTTATCAGACGAATGGAGACCCTAGGGCTTTGTTACTTGGTAAGCGCTTGGATGGTGCGTGAGTATAAGGATATACGAATATGAGTCGCGTCTAGATGGCGCGAACAAATTAAAGTTAGGTGGAATTAAAAGAGGTATGTTGGTGGATTTAAGTTACTTTTATAAAATGACAGCTAACGACCCAAAGTGTGAGTACATGGATGGGCGAACATGAGATGCAACAAGGAGGTTGCTTCAGATTCAATATTTCTTTTAATAGAATGACTGCTATCGACCCAAAGCGGACATTTATGCAAATTAATAAATCAATAGCAAGACATGACTTTAATTCGTGACGCAACGAATTTGGATTCTGAATACATCCGCGAAATACACATGCACGCATTCAATAAAGACGAAGCAAAAAAGGTAGCAACACTTGCATGCAATCTTCTTAATGAAGAAACAAATCCTAGAACATTGACAAAGGTAGCTGAGATAGATGGTCAAGTGATAGGCCACATCGCATTTAGTCCAGTAACTTTTAATACAAATAAGAAATTAAAAGGTTATATTCTGGCTCCACTTGGCGTTAAACCTGAGTATCAAAGGCATCAAGTTGGAACAAAACTCGTTGAAAATGGAATAGAACAACTATCAAGAGAAGGAGTCTGCATAATATTTGTTTATGGCGACCCAAAATACTATAGCAAGTTAGGATTTAATGAAAAGACTGCAGCTAATTTCTACCCACCTTACAAATTGCAGTATCCTTTTGGATGGTTGGCACTTGTTCTTAATGAGAAGTGTAATACTGAACACATTGCAAAGGTAACGTGTGTAGCCTCATTGTGTGATCCTACATTATGGTGACTATGTTTTTTGCTGGATATAAATGACCGCTATTGGCCGAAAGTGGTCATTTGTAAGTATGATCTTTGCTTGATTCTATTTTCTATTTAATGAAGCTAAAGAATGGTCATGAATAATAAAGTCAAAATAAACGAAATAATAAACAATGAAACTCGAGCCTTTGATACTCAAGATATTGAACTGTTTTTAAGTATTTTACACCCAGATATGGTTTGGCCATGGCCGCCGAATGTTAATGCTCATGATCCTTTAGAGTGGGTCCTGCCCTGGGGTCGATATAATAAAAAACGTTGGTACTGTTACCTTGAGAAATTTTTTGATAAATATGACCTTGTGCATAATGTTAGAGATACAAGGAAAATTGAGATTTCAAAAGAAGGGGATGGTGCATTTGCTGTTGTAGATGTTAATACACTATGGAAAACAAAATCTGGAAAGGAATTACACTGGAATGGACGAGCTTGTAAGATATATACGACTTACAATTCAAAATGGGTGATGATTTCTCAAATGGGACTATTAGATTATTAAAATAATATAATTAACGTCCACTAACGACCCAAAGCGGACATCATTCAGCCAATGAGACCAATTTATATTTAGGAGTAGTTATGAGTTATGTTGATGGGTATGTACTACCTGTACCTAAAGCTAATTTATCAGCCTATAAAGAAGTTGCAAATAAAATGGGAAATATTTGGATGGAGCATGGAGCCCTAGCTTACAAAGAATGTATCGCAGATGACCTTATCCCAGAGGGAATTGATGCTAATTTTTTAGATGCATCTAGTGCAGAGGAAGGTGATACCGTAATTTTTGCATATGTTCTATTTAAATCCCGAGAACATAGAGATGAAGTAAATAAAAAAGCCATGGAAGATCCACGCGCAAAAGAAAGTTGTGATAAGGAAAACAAAATTTTCAATGCAAATAAAATGCTAATGGGTGGGTTTGAAACATTCATCGATTTGTAAGCTTAATGTCCGCTTTCGGCCAATAGCGGACATTCATAGAATTTCAATAAACTTTAGCCAGCTACACACAGGAGATATGATAGAGGTTGGTTAAAAAGTGCAAATATCCTCCATAAATGTTGAATTTTTATTCTTTCTATACCTGAAACCAACAATTAGCTGAGGTAGAACAAGAAACTTTAGCTTAGGAAAGCTTAATCTTCGTTTGTCCATATATCTCACTATTAGGTTAGGCAAGCTTTTTATGATTGCACCTGTCTACAAAAAAATGGCTGGCACATCTGCTGTATTTCTCTCTGCAGATTTTGCGAAGGCATCACCTATGGAACGAGATGGAATGATCTGGACTGCAGAAGAGCTGCATCTCGAGCAGCTTCCCAGCCAGCGGCAGCCAAAATCCGCAATGGCTAACGCACTTGCTTTGGAAGGCTTGGAAGAATATGACATGCCAAATAATGGTGACGTTCGTAGGGTTGAGTCAATTGGTGCGGAATTCATATATTTTGATTTAATTCGTGGATGGGTCCAACTCAACTAAGAGCACTCTTAAAGAAATAGTTTAATGAGCGTTAACGGCACAAGACTGACATTATCGTTATGTAATTAGTAGCTATTTATGTTTTTGCCCTAAAAATTGAGAGAAACAGTGATGGATAAAAGTTGGAATCTTGAAGATGCACAAAAGCTGGTAGATGAGGTTCCACATAAATTTTCTAAACCTTCAAAAGATGTCATTGAACCACTAGAGAAAGGTCATAAAGTAAAGCTCATGTTTAATTTTAAAAGTGATAATCCTAAAATATCAAGTAATGAGCAATTGTGGGTTGAAATCCTATTAGTACAAGATAATAAATTCTTAGGGCAGCTAGAAGATAATCCTGAACACATTCAAGATTTAAAGTGTGGAGAAATAATAGAATTTGAAGAGCGTCACATCATTGATACAGACTGAAATAACTCAACATGTTCCATGTAGAGATATAATTAAAACCATGAAAGTTAATGAACACGGCTATGGCATAAGAGATAACTCTTACAATGCGGCGGGTAGACTTGCTGGCATCACATGTCTCGTGGAAAATTTTTTCTCAAACATGGATACATTTCCTGAAGCAAAAACAATCAGAGAAATGCACCCGCAAGATTTAACCGAATCACGCAAAAAATTAACATACTTTCTCTGTGGATGGCTGGGAGGCCCAAAACTTTATCACCAACATTATGGCGGAATCAGTATTCCTGAGGTGCATAAACATTTGGCTATTGGGGAAACAGAGCGAGATGCGTGGCTTCTTTGTATGCAAAAGGCTATTGACGCTCAACAATATCTGGACTCCTTTAAGGAATACCTATTTGCCCAGTTAAAGATCCCTGCAGAAAGAGTTAAACAAACGTGTGAGAATAAAAACTAACAAGTTGGTTCCAACTGCTACGTTGTATGTGTTGTGAATAAACCATAGCGTTAATGACCGCTATTGGCCGTAAGCGGACATTCATTTCACTATAAAGACTTCCCCCATTTTTCAAGTGCAAGAATAATAGGTTTTAGTGGTTCAGTTTTCTTAGTAAGGCTATATTCAACTTTCGGTGGCACTACTTGATAAACTTCGCGATGGACGAGACCGTCACTTTCTAGTTCACGTAATTGCTTGGTCATCATTCTTTGTGTAACACCCGGCATAAATTTTCGCAGTTCACCGAAGCGTTTTTTTCCATCCATAAGGTGATACAAAATAACGCCTTTCCATTTGCCTCCAATTATCCCGAGAGCAGTTTCTACAGGACAATTTTCTGCTCTTTTTTTACGTGTACTCATTTAGTCGTTCTCATAGTATACATTTAGATACTATAGCACTTTAATGTGCCTACTTTACATCTATATACTGTAAGCCTAGCATGATAAACAGTTCAAGAAATCCATATAGGGAAAACAACATGAAAATTTTAATAGTGACTGCTGGATACTCAATATTTGAAGCAAAAGGCCAGTTAAATGGTTTTCTTGCTTACCTCACTCAGAAGAATCTCACTGAAAGAGGGCATGAAATCAAGGTGTCTGATGTCGTAAAAGATACTTGGGATGTGGATCGCGAAGTTGAAAAGCTGTTATGGGCAGATACGATTATCTATATCACGCCCATCATGTGGTTCAATATGCCTGCGCCCATGGTGAGATGGCTTGATGAAGTACTACTCTATGAAAAAACGTTTGTTATCACGGATGAATACGGTGAAGGTGGGAGGGTGTCCGCAAATAACTTCATGATTGTGACTACATCAAACTTAAAGAAAAGTGATTTGGGTAATGGGTATGTATTGAATAACGCATCTCACATCGATGATTTATTGCAGCCACTTATTATGACCAATACTTATCTTAGTGTTCGTAATCAGATCCCAACTTTTCATGCGGATAACGTAATCGCAGGTGATACTAGTTGGATACAATCTGCATATGAAAATCATTTGGATATGCACTTTGAAGAAGAAGTTTCTTTAGCGGTTGCTGGTTGACAGTAAAAATATTTCCGCTTTTGGCCGTAAGCGGACATTTTAATTTAGACTGGCTTTAATCTGATACAACATCCTTGTTGTAGCTCTTATTCGTACTTCCATGTACTCACTAATTGGCCGACAGAAATTTGCTCCTCGGCAACTGCTCCTGCGTTACTCTACCTCCCGCATCCTTGCAGCCGTGCAATTTCTGCACTTCCGCCATCCATGGTGGTCGAAGCAAACATTTAAATTAAGTACGAACCAATTTCGTTTTCGAAGCGATGTCGTGCCAAGTTCGGTGTTGTTTGTCCCATAAGCTCCAAAGAAAGCCGAGTCCTAGTGCAAGCCAGGAAAGTGTTGCTACGGAGTAGCGAATCAGTGCAGTGCTCCAACTTATCTCTGAATCATCATCGTTTACTAATTGTATTTTCCATGTGCGCATGCCCAATGTCTGTCCGTTATGGGTCCAAAACCAAGCAAAGAAAATAAATGCAACAACAAAGATATACGCTTGATATAAAAAGAAAAAAGGATTTTCAGGTTTAAGGTTAAAGGGAACGACTACTAAGAAAGATGCAATGAATAGAACCGTAATTAACAAAAAGAAATCATACAAAATTGCACCAAAGCGCCTTAATAAAGAAACATGTTGAATATTAGATGTGGATGTAGATTTCATTGTGGTTTTTAATAACGATGTAAAAGTTGATTTTATTATGTGAAATTCATAAACTTAAACTTTATGAGGTTAATAATCCGATTTCAATTACATGAGTGATACCTCATTTACATTACCATCTGATCAACCCGTAATCGAAGCATTTTTAGATACGCTTTGGGTTGAACACGGTTTAAGTGAAAACACATTATCCGCGTATCGAAACGATTTGCTTGGGCTTTCTAAGTGGCTGTCCAAGATGACGGTCAATATTACTGAGGCACGTCGGGATCATTTATTAGATTATTTATCCTATCGAGTGCAACAAGGCAGTATGCCGCGCACTTCGGCAAGATTGTTATCCAGTATTCGTCGTTTTTATCGTTATTTAGTGCGCCAGGGTGCAGTGCAAAAAGATCCGTCTGCACAAATCGAGTTTCCAAAACTTGGACGTCCTTTGCCCGAAACGTTAACCGAAGAAGAGGTTGAGCGTCTGCTTGCTGCACCGAATACTAATAAGGCACAAGGTGTACGTGATCGAGCCATGTTAGAAGTGCTCTATGCATGCGGGTTGCGAGTTAGTGAGTTGATTGGTTTAACCTTAAGTCAGGTTAATTTAAATCACGGCGTGATTCGTGTAATTGGAAAAGGTAACAAAGAACGCTTGATTCCATTTGGAGAACAGGCCAACGAGTGGATTTCTAAGTTTATAAATGAAGCGCGTGCAGATTTATTAAAAAATAATCGCCAATGTGATGCGTTGTTCATCACCAATCGTGGTGCTGCAATGACAAGGCAAGCATTTTGGCATTTGATAAAAAAGCACTCTAAGAATGTAGGGATTACTAAACACCTCTCACCACACACGCTGAGACATGCATTTGCAACACATTTATTGAATCATGGAGCTGATTTGCGCGTGGTGCAGATGTTATTAGGGCATAGTGATTTGTCTACCACCCAGATCTATACGCACGTCGCGCAGGCTAGATTGCAGGAATTACACCGACAGCACCATCCCAGAGGATAGATATAACTTAGCTAAATCTGTGTCTGGGCGGCTATTTTGGCCATTCTAAAGGCTGAAATTATTCTTCTCGATTCGGGTCCTATATAGTACGGCTGTAATCGGCCTACGATAATCTAAAAATCCATAATATTTATTTCATATTAAATAGGGAATTAACAGTAATGTATAAGTTGATCATTTCTTTCGTACTCGTTTTATTTTGCACACAAGTTGCCTACGCGGATCAGGCAGAACATGTTGCAAATATTATGGAGCGTTTAGAAAAGCTAGCGCCGCAAGAGAAACCAGATTCAGTAAAACCTACAGCTGTAGCTGGTTTGTATGAAGTGGTATTTGGTTCGGAGATTTTTTATGTTTCCTCTGATGGTCGATATGTTTTACAAGGAGCGCTGTTAGATTTGGATACCAATGAAAACATGACTGAGACCACAAAAGCTTCATTGCGTAAAACTGCGATGAGTCAGCTAAAAGAGTCTGAAATGATTGTGTTTTCTCCTGAAAAGCCTCGTCATACACTTACAGTGTTTACCGATATTGATTGCGGTTACTGTAGAAAATTACACGCAGAAATGGATCAGCTAAATAGTTATGGTGTGAAAATTCGTTATATGATGTTTCCACGTAGTGGGCCCAACACCCCATCTTTCCAAAAGGCCGTAAATGTTTGGTGTGCTAAAGATCAACAAGTATCAATGACCAAAGCGAAGGCGGGCGAAAGTGTTCCTCAAGCGAACTGTGATAATCCTATCGCATCTCAATTTAATGTCGGGCAACAATTAGGTGTTACTGGGACACCTGCATTGTTACTTGATGATGGGACTTTAATTCCTGGTTATCGTCCGGCGAAAGATTTGGCTGCGATGTTGGATGAACAAGCTAAGAAGACTAATTAATTAACTCTTCCTCTGAAAAATCATACTGTGCTGGAATCGACGTAAATAAGATCGAAGCTCGTATTGCTTTCTCAGGATAAAGTTTCGTTACGGCATTACGATAAGTGTTGATCTGATTTAGATATTGTTTAGCATGTTCTTGCATAGTCTCAATAGCCACATCGCTCGTGGTTTTATAGTCAATGACCCAAGCGGTCGAATCTGTAATGATCAGTAGATCGATGATGCGATAAAAAACGTTGTCTTTGTTGGTGAAGCTGATAGGTATTTCTTTTAAAATTTCTTTTCCAGGAGCTTCAGAAAATAACTCGTGTAGCTTGGGGGTTTCCAAACAATTTTTAACCTCATCAAGAGCGCGATCAAATTCTTGTGATGTTGTTGTGGTGCCCAGTGCGGTATCTACTACAAATTTTAATTCCTCATAATCTTGATTCTGGAAGTGCTTTTGTTCCGCGAGCTCTAGAATCTTATGTACTAGCGTTCCATAATCTGCTTGCTGCTCATCTATTGCAGCAAGTTGTTCAGTGGAAGGGTTTGTTACATCCGTTATAGGGAAGGGTAGGCTTAGATCGAAGTTTAGATCTAATTCTGGAGGCCCTTCTGTACTAGTTTGATTATTTGGTTTTTTTGCTGCTGTGGGAGTGCCAAAACTAAACTCTAATGGCTCACCGTCGTCTGCTTTCTCAAACGCATCTTGAATGATAGAGTGCCATGAAAATGTATTGTGTTTCGATGCAGTGCCGCTGACAAATAAATATTGTTTGGCGCGTGTAAGCGCTACATAAAGCAAATTAAGTTCTTCAAGATAATCCTTATTTATTTGGTGCTTAATAATGGCTTGTGTATCTTTATCTATGTCATCTTTACGTCCCAATATGAAGAACTGCTCGGGCTGTTGTGCGCTTGGTGGCCAATTAATAATGGATTGATAAGTACGCGGTTTGCTTTTTTGTGGACCAGTGTCGATTAAAAATACTACCGGTGCTTCCAAGCCTTTTGCTGAATGAATCGTCATGATTTGTACAGCGTTTTCACTCTGTTGTGGTTTATTGCTTGACAGTGAACTACTGGCATTTGGATTTTGTAAAGCTTGTAGAAACGATTGAATGCTTGAGTATCTGCCTGCATCTAAATCTAAACTCAGTTGTAATAAAGAGGTTAAATTTTCCAATACCTGTATTTTTAACTCCTCAGAGCCTTCATTGCTGATGCAATGAGAATAACGAGTGAGTAGATTCGTTTGAAAATAGATTTGATCTAGTAGGTCATGAACCGGTAATGAATTTGCAATTTTTCTCCAGCTTTCTAATTGTTCAACTGCTTGTCTTGCAATGGAGTTATTGGCTTGCTTGGAATAGGTTTCAAGCTTTTCATGCCACGTAGGTTCTTTCTGCATAGCTATTTGCATCATTTTTTCATCACTGATGGCATACAATGGTGAGCGTAATACTTGTGCTAGTGCTAAATCATTATGAGTCTGAACAAGATAAGTCAGCAGCGCCAAAATATCTTGAACCTCCAAAGACGATAAAAAATCTTTGTCATAAGTACTGTTATAGGGGATCCTTTGTTCTCGTAAGGCAAGCTCAAGCTGTGCAAGATGAGTGCGATTTCTGGCGAGGATCATAATGTCGCGATACTCAATAATACGCGCACCAGAATCATTGAGAATACTGGTTGTGCTGTTTACTAATCGAGTGATCTTTTTTGCAACTTGCTGACTTTCTATAAAGTGACAATCATATTCAATGTCTTGCTTGCCTTTGATCAGCGGATTGCGAAAAGAAGTTTGCTTGGCTTTGTCGTTGCCTAAGTCTTCTATAGAGATGAGCGGCTCAACATGCACTTCACCCCACAAATTAGACTGAATGGCACGATGCGGGTTGAAATTACTCAGTTCGATTTTTTCTTGAGAAAAAATTTGATTAACAAATTTTATAATTGCGGGTGATGAACGATAAGAGTCATCCGTTTCAAGCAAATCTGCATTCAGGTGTTGTTTGGCCCAATCGGCCGCGGTAAATTGCAGCTTTGAATTAGCGCGACGAAACCCGTATATGGATTGTTTGGCATCACCTACAAAAAATAAACTTCTATGATTGTCGTGAGCGTCGATCGCGAGCTCATCAAGTAAAGGTAATAGTAACTTCCATTGTGTGGGATTTGTGTCTTGGAATTCGTCGATTAAAATATGTTGAATGCGTTGATCGAGTTTGTATTGTACCCATGCAGCACTTTCATGTTGATTGAGTAGTAGATAGGTATACCACTCTAAATCATCAAAATCTAAAGTATGTTGATTAAATTTGAGAGATTGATATTCGTCTAATAATAGCTTGCCTGCATAATACCAAGCTTGGTTAAACTCAAATAGAGCTTGTTTCTTTGTGTAATCAATATATTCCAAGAGTTGTTCGCAAATAGTTTCGTGCAGTACAAGAAACTTATGCATTTTCTCGGTACCCAAACTTTTTTCTAACGCTTTGCCAGTTTTAAGTTGACGTTTTTCAAATTTTCTGGTTAAAAAAACGTAGAAAATGGTATTGAGATGCTGAATATCAGGTTGTTCTAGAAAACGAGACAGAGATTCACCATGACGCTGATTGGTTGCAGTTTGATGTAAAAATAGATATGAGGAATATTCTTGTGTTAGAGGTGTTATCGTTGTGATAAATGCTGCTTGATCAAAGGGTTTATTAAATAAGAGTTTGTGTAAGCATTTCTCTGCATATGCAGTAGGATCAGTTTGGTTTTCGGTAAAGCTCCACCAATCGCTTCTGGAGTCTAAAAAGGTATCTAGGACTTGATGGAAATTATTGACACTATTGCAATGATCAAGCAGTTTGAATAATGTCTGGTTTAATTTTTCATGCTTTTCAGATTGCGCGAGTTTAAATAATCGTTTGCGCGCCTCCTGCTTGAGAGTCAATGTGTTTTCTGTAACTCGAAAGCCTGCAGGTACACCAGCATGAATTGCGAAGCGTTTTAGAATATCCTGGCAAAATGCATGAAAAGTAGTAATCCGTATCTCATGTTCTGCAAATAATAATTCTTCATATAACTTCCTCGCTTTTGCTATGCTTGCGTTGTTATATGAATGTGAAAGATCTTTTAGTGTTGTCTCTAATTGTGAGTCATCTGCAGAAGCCCATTCAGCCAATACTTTCATCAAACGTTCCTGCATTTCCGCAGCAGCTTTGCGAGTGAACGTAATGGCTAAAATATGTGCGGGTTCAACACCATTAAGTAAAAGTTTTAATATACGGTGAACAAGAAGATAGGTTTTGCCGCTGCCTGCCGAAGCAAATACCGCAATATTTGCATAAGGGTCTGTGGCGCGTTTAGTCTTATTAGTTTGTTCAATATTGGAGCCCGTCATGCAGTTAGCATACTGACGTGATGGGATTCCTACAATTACTATATTTATAAATCAAAAATTGAAATTTAAAGGAAGTAAATGGTAGGTAAATACGACGCTTCTGATATTGAAGTATTGAGCGGGTTAGACCCAGTCCGCAAGCGACCTGGTATGTACACTGATGTGACGCGCCCTAACCATTTGGCGCATGAGGTGATCGACAACAGTGTCGATGAAGCAATTTCGGGGCATGCAAAATCTATCGACGTAAAACTTTATAAAGATGGTTCGCTAGAGGTTGCAGATGATGGCCGTGGCATGCCAGTAGATAAACATCCTAAGTTAAAACTACCTGGCGTCGAAGTTATCCTCAGCACTTTGCACGCAGGCGGTAAATTTTCGAATAAAAATTATTCTTTTTCGGGTGGTTTGCATGGCGTAGGGGTTTCGGTGGTCAATGCTTTATCAAAAAATCTTGAGATTTGGGTGCGTCGCGGTGGTAAAGAATACAACATGGCCTTTAAAGGCGGTAAGAAAAGTTCCAAGCTTGAAGTTGTGGGGAGTGTGGGACAAAGAAATACTGGTACGACAATACGTTTTTGGCCAGATGCAAAGTATTTTGAAAGCGATAAATTTTCGGTTCCAAAATTGCTGCACACCATGCGGGCCAAAGCCATTTTATGTCCTGGATTAAAAATTACTTTTGATGATCAGCAAAATAAGAAAAAGCACGAATGGTATTTTGAAGATGGCTTAAAAGATTATTTGTTGGAATCCGTAGAAGGTATTGAACATATTCCACAAGATTCATTTTGTGAGCATTTTGAAGGTGAACAAGAAACGGTTGAATGGGCCATTACCTGGTTGTTGGAAGAAGGTGAGGGTTTAAAAGAAAGTTATGTCAATCTTGTACCAACTGCGCAAGGGGGCACACATGTTTCAGGCTTGCGTACTGGACTTACCGAAGCTTTGCGAGAGTTTTGTGAGTTTCGAAAACTTTTACCACGCGGTGTAAAACTTACACCTGAAGATGTTTGGGAAAGACTGTGCTATGTACTATCCGTCAAAATTAAAGACCCTCAATTTGCTGGGCAAACAAAGGAACGTTTAAGTTCGCGCGAAACAGCAGTGTTTGTTGCGGGAGTTGCTAAAGATTCATTTGGTCATTGGCTGAATCAAAATGCTGAGTCTGGGGAACAAATTGCTCAACTGGCGATTAGTAATGCTGAATCACGTTTGCGTAAAAGCAAAAAAGTGGTACGTAAAAAAATTGCCAGCGGTCCAGCTCTACCTGGAAAGCTTGCTGATTGTACTTCTGAAGATTTATCGCGCACCGAATTATTTTTAGTAGAAGGAGATTCTGCAGGTGGCTCAGCAAAGCAAGCACGCGATCGTGTGTATCAAGCCATTATGCCGTTGCGAGGGAAGATATTAAACACTTGGGAGGTAGCTTCGGAGCAAGTGTTAGGTTCACAAGAGGTGCACGATATATCGGTTGCGATTGGTATTGAGCCAGGCAGCTCTGATTTGTCTGGATTGCGCTATGGAAAAATCTGTGTGTTAGCCGATGCGGATTCAGATGGATTGCATATCGCGACCTTGCTGTGTGCATTGTTCTTACAACATTTTCGCGCTTTAGTTGAAGCAGGGCATGTGTATATGGCGATGCCACCTTTGTATCGTATCGATGTAGGCAAAGAAGTGTTCTATGCGTTGGATGATGAAGAACAACAGGGTGTGTTAGATCGTGTTAAGGCTGAAAAGAAAACTGGTAAGATAACCATTACGCGCTTCAAAGGTTTGGGTGAAATGAATCCTATGCAGTTACGTGAATCGACAATGTCGGTGGATACCCGTCGCCTTGTACAGCTTTCATTAACAGATCAAAAGAAAACTGTTCAATTAATTGATATGTTGCTAGCAAAAAAACGTGCTGCGGATCGTAAGAAATGGCTGGAGAAAAAAGGAAACTTGGTGCGAGTATGAAAATATTATGCGAGGTCAGGTTAGAGAAAAGGGAAACTTAGCTCGAGTGAACTAACTAGTATTTAATATGAGTGATAATTTAGAAATGGACTTTGAACAGTCCGAAAAACTACCTATTCAAGAATTTGCTGAAAAAGCATATTTGGAATATTCCATGTATGTGATTCTGGATCGTGCTTTGCCAAATATTGGTGATGGCTTGAAGCCTGTGCAGCGCAGGATAATTTATTCCATGTCAGAACTTGGTTTGTCTGCAGCTTCGAAACATAAGAAGTCTGCACGTACAGTCGGTGATGTTATCGGAAAGTACCACCCACATGGTGACAGTGCTTGCTATGAAGCGATGGTGCTTATGGCGCAGTCTTTTTCGTATCGTTATCCATTGATTGATGGGCAAGGGAACTGGGGTTCAACGGACGATCCAAAATCATTTGCTGCAATGCGTTATACCGAGTCGCGTTTAACTAAATATGCTAAAGCTTTATTGCAAGAGCTGGATCAGGGTACGACAGAATGGATTCCTAACTTTGATGGAACGTTATCGGAGCCATGTGTTTTACCTGCGCGTTTGCCGAATGTTTTGTTGAATGGAGGTATGGGTATCGCAGTAGGGATGTCTACTGATATTCCACCGCATAATTTAAATGAGGTTGTGAATGCTTGTGTGCATTTGCTTGATCACCCTAAAGCAACGGTTGCTGAGCTCTGTAAACATATAAAAGGGCCAGATTATCCAACAGGTGCTGAAATTATTTCTGATCCGAAAGAAATCAAAGAAATCTATACAACAGGTACAGGCTCTGTACGCATGCGAGCAGTGTATCAAAAAGAAGATGCGGATATTGTAGTGACTGCGTTACCTCATCAAGTATCTGGTGCGAAAGTGTTAGAGCAAATTGCACAACAAATGCAGGCGAAAAAATTACCTATGGTTCAAGATTTGCGTGACGAATCTGATCACGAAAACCCAATTCGCATCGTGATCACTCCGCGCAATAATCGCATCAATGTTGATGACTTAATGTCGCATATTTTTGCTACCACTGATTTAGAAAAAAATTATCGTGCTAATTTAAATGTAATTGGTATCGATGGGCGTCCGCAGGTAAAAAATCTACGTGATCTGCTAAAAGAATGGTTAGAGTTTAGAAAAGACACTGTAAAGAAACGCTTGCAGTGGCGTTTAGATAAAGTGGCTAAACGTTTGCATGAATTAGACGGCTTGTTGATTGCTTATTTAAACATTGATGAAGTGATTAAGATTATTCGCAATGAAGATGATCCTAAAGCTAAGTTAATGAAAAAATTCAAGCTTAGCGATGAGCAAGCTGAATATATTTTAAATTTAAGGTTACGCAATTTAGCAAAAATTGAAGAAATAAAAATAAAAACCGAGAAAAAAGAACTCGCAGCAGAACGAAAATCACTAGAACAAACACTAGGTTCAAATGCACGTTTGAAAACCTTAATTAAAAAAGAGCTTAAACAAGATGCTGAAGAGTTTGGAGACGAGCGTCGTTCTAAATTAGTAAAACGTGAAGCAGCAACGGCAATTGATGAATCCAAATTAGTGCCTTCAGAAGCCATTACAGTAGTGCTATCACAAAAAGGTTGGGTACGCGCAGCTAAGAGTAATGATGTGAATGCGCGTGAGTTGAATTATAAGTCTGGCGATGCGTATCAGGACCATGCTTATGGAAAATCAAACCAAAATGCATTGTTCATTGATTCACGTGGTCGTTGTTATGCTTTGCCTGCGCACACACTACCTTCGGCGCGGGGCCAGGGTGAGCCTCTCAGTGGCAAACTAAAACCAGCTGATGGTGCGCAATTTGTAGGGGTAATGATGGGTGAACCTGCCGATTATTACTTGCTCTCTAGCAGTGCAGGTTATGGGTTTGTAGCTAAACTTGAAGATATGTTTACACGTAATCGTGCGGGTAAAGCGATGTTATCAGTACCTAAAGGCGCACAAGCATTGCCACCTATACGGGTGCGTGATATTGAAGAAGACTGGATTATTTCCATTGGTTCTGCAGGAAATATGCTGGTGATTCCATTGAATGAAATCCCAATATTGCCAAAAGGAAAGGGTAATAAAATCATTAATATTCCAAGCAAGAAAGTGGTCAGTGGCGAAGAATCCATGCGTGCGATTGCATTAGTGCAAGATGGAGAAACCATTACTATATATGCAGGTAAACGTACTAAGAAAATGAAGGGCGATGAGATTGACACTTTTGTAGGTGAGCGTGGTCAAAGAGGGTTGAAGCTTTCACAAGGGTATCGAAGTGTGGATGCAATTGAGGTACACATAGAAGAGGATGAGGAATAAGGCGCTTGAATTTATTAAAGTTAGGCTCCATATATTGATAACATATATAAAGACTAAATTAGCATTATCTAAGAATTTTTGAGGACTGATGAATGGCTACACGAATTTTTCTACTGATCGCGACTAACTTTGCAGTAATTGTTGTATTGGGTATCGCTGCACAGCTATTTGGGCTGGATAAAATCATGGCGCAAAATGGCATGTCAGGCCAGTTAACTGGTTTATTTATTATGTCTTTAATTATTGGTTTTGGCGGTTCGTTTATTTCTTTAGCCATGTCTAAGTGGATGGCAAAAAGATCAATGGGTGTACGCATGATTGAGCAGCCCTCTAACCAAGTTGAACAATGGCTGATGGATACAGTGCAACGTCAAGCAGAACAAGCCAATATTGGTATGCCGGAAGTTGGAATTTTTGATACTCCTGAAGTGAATGCGTTTGCGACTGGAATGCGCCGTAACAATGCTTTAGTTGCAGTAAGTACTGGCTTATTAAATGCTATGAGTCATGATGAGGCGGAAGCGGTCATGGCGCATGAAATTAGTCATGTCGCAAATGGTGATATGGTAACGATGGGACTGATACAAGGTGTGTTAAATACCTTTGTAGTATTCTTGTCTCGTGTGGTTGGAATTATTGTAGATAAAGCAGTATTTAAATCTAGAAGTGGTTTTGGTCCAGGCTATTACATTGTCAGCATCATCGCGCAAATTGTATTAGGTGTTTTGGCGAGCATCATTGCGAGTTGGTATTCACGTCGACGAGAGTATCGTGCCGATGCCGGGGGGGCGCAATTAGCTGGGCGTGAAAAAATGGCAGCAGCATTGGAGCGCTTAAAAGCCCAACACGAGCCTCAAGAGTTGCCTGGTCAACTTGCCGCGTTTGGTATTTCAGGTGGCATGAAAGATGGGCTTAGAAAATTGTTTAGTACTCATCCTCCGTTAGAAGATCGGATTGCGGCACTCAGAGAAAGCTAAAAAGGAAATAGCCGAAGAAAAAACTAGACTAGTTGTAAGATTTCTATCTAGAGAGAAAAGTCGTAATTAGGCTGTTCGCCTGGAGGCTGTAAGAAATTACCTTGTGTGTAATTGATGCCTAAACTCCAAAGTATGGATAAAGTATCTGCATCTTCTATGAACTGAGCGATCACTTTAGTCCCAACAGGTTTGAGTGCTTCTGCAATTTCGCGAATTGCAGTTTGGTTTTCTTCATTGTCACTCACGCCAGACATCAAGCTGTGGCAGATTTTCACATAGTTTGCCGGTATGGCCTTTAAAATTTTCGCTGGGTTTTCGCCTGCACCAAATGAATCGATCGCAATTTCAGCTTTCATGTCTTGTAATGCAGTAACTAATATTTTTGATTCTTTAAAGTGTGATATGAGCACAGATTCTTTAACTTCAAAACATACGAAATTAGGTGAAATGCCATTGGTATTAAACTGCTCGCCTAACCACGCCGGAAGATCTTTATCCAAAATTGAGTTTGAACTCAATTTGATAAACAAACGCATATCTGCACCTTTGTTACGAAGTTCAGATAGTTTTTTCAGAGCATTGAGAATAATCCAGCGGTCTAACATTTTGCCAAAGCCAGTACGTTCAATACGCATGACGAATTCACTGGCTGGAACTAGCTCATGGTCTTTATTGCGAAGAGCGGTGTAAATTTGATAGCGCTCTCCAGGTTCTCCATGCAAACTAATTATGGGTTGATACAAAAGTGCAAGTCGATTTTCTTTAACTGCTTCGCGTAACTTAAGTGTCCAACGCTCATCTTTTTCTTGTTCGCCCATCTGTTCATCATCAGGCTTGAAGATGACAATTTCATTTTTGTCATTTTCCCAAGCTTCATCACAACAAGTTTTAGCTTTGTTTAAAATATCAGGAACATCTGCTGTGAATTGATCGATTTTGACCGCACCAACAGCAGGTTTGATGGAAATGTAATCGCTGCCAGATGAAGTCATTAGTTCCCCGATGCTTTTAATTACACTGGCACCGAATGCTTGCAAGTCTTTAAGATCAATATTGGTTGTGAGTACGCCAAATGATTCTTCGGTTAATTTAGAGAGCGTTTCTCCCTGTGTGCAACACTGGCGTAATGTTTTGGCTACATCGTTGCTTACCTTGTCAATTGCAGCAATGCCAAATTTGTCTTTAATATCACTGAAGTTTGCGATATCAATCTGAATAAAGGCTTGGGAGGCCTTGCCTTGTTTAGCTTCGTTTGCAGCAGCATCAAGCTGGTCCATGATAGAACGACGGTGATAGAAGCCGGTGTGAACATCGCGCTCGCTTAAATAGTTTAGTTGTTCTTCTAAGTCCTTGGTGTCACCGCCACTTTCTGAACTTTGAATGACAATCTGAATACATTCTTCACCATTTAAATTTACTGCATTGTAATTAAATTTTGCGCTGAACGTTTCGTCATCACCTTTTCGGAAATTAAGACTTGTTTCGCCAGACTCCTTAGACTTGGAAAATGTTTTTAGCAAGTCTTTCATCTTGTTTTGATCATCTGGTGCGATCAAATCCATGATAGACAAACCATATAATTCTTCGGTGTCTGTGTAGCCAAATTTTTCTAAGTATTTTTCATTCGCGTAAGTATGCATACCTTCATGCAAATAACAAATTGCATCACGTGAACTTTCCATGAGTTTCTTGCAACGTACTTCTAACTCATCGCAATTATCAGCTATCTCTTTGAGTTGCTGAATATGAAACTGCGTTTTTGCAGTGCTGTTTACTACGAGTTGTAAATGTTCAGGATTATTTTTATTTACTAAACTTGAAGCACCTTGTTGCATGTAAGCGACTGGATCTGCTTCAGGTGATTTTGTCAGTGCAATGATAGGAATCTCGGGTGCACGACCATTAATTGTTGAAACAGTTTGCTCTAGAGTAACTTCGTTATCTTCAAGTGCATGCAGAATAATATGTGGCTGGGTTTCGCCAAGCAGGGTGGTAAGATCATCCGCGTCTTGCGCAATTCGTGAGCGCACAGCAACCCCAGATGTTTTGATGGTGCTAACCATCATTTCAACATCATTAGGACTGCTGTCAACGAATATGAGTTGCAGCGGTTGATTCATAATTCTCGAGTATTCCGTACTTTAGATAGTTTTTGACGTCAATGGTCATTTTGGCAACTGACACTCGCTATGCAACAGGCAGACGACAATGCCTTTATTTACACTTCTGAACGGTATCAGGCTCGGCCAGATCGCGTAAATTACTTGATAATTCAGGGACTTCAAAGAGTTAGTCATGCTTCTAGTGCTCGTCTTCATCTGGCATAGCAGGCATCTCACTATACAAAAACCTGGTAAAGGAAATGGTCTGTTCTAGCTTGTCTTGAAAAATAATGTTTTTACGTTTTCTGTTTTGTTGCACTAGTAAATTAGCACCGGACACTATTGCATTGGGCGGGGTGATAAGGGTTTTGTTGGTTCCGTTAGAAGTCTCCTCGGTGATCTCTAATACATGATCAAAACCACCTCTAAGCTTGTCTGAGCTTTGCTGGATATCAACGACTTCTAGCACTTGGGCGGAGCCATGTAAGGTTTCAATGCCCATTTTTACACCCTGCTCAGATAGGGATTGCATCCACCGAATCACACCAAGACGCCATTTGTCATTAGGTTTGTCTTCAAGTCGAAGCAAAATAATATCGCCAACTTGGGATTGGTAATCGGAGATATTGTTGGAATTTAAACAGTAGCCACCCTTACTTGCATTGCTAATATCCCAAGTCTGAATTACTGGATTGAGTGTTACTTTATCAGCCACTTTTTCCTTTTCTTTTTCAGGATTCGAATTTTTTGTCTGGTTTTGATCAGCGATAACATTACCTTTGCTAATCCAATCCCAAGCATTTGCGCTTGAGATTTCATAACTTTCATCTTCTTGCTCAGAATTGAGATTGAGAAATTGACTTGTGCGACTACTTTCGATAGGCATTAATTCCAAATTAGACCTATTGTCACTCACAAAATTTGTATTACTGTTACTGATAATGTTTCCAGTTTGTAAGACTTCTATTGCATCGCGTAACCCTATGACTATATGCACTCTGCCTTTAGGTGGTACAGCGCGTTTAGAGCTTCGAATAGGTTTATTAGTTAGTTTGTTTAGTAAACGAGCAGCTAATGACCTGTTTAGTTCATCAGAAGAAGTGGTTAAAGCACTTTCTCCATCTTCTTCAAGATTGACAGTTTCTTTTAATGCGTGAATCAATGCCGAAGCACTGATATAACGGTTTTTTGATGAAATGGGTATTTCTTGTTCGGGTATCAAGCGTACAGGCTTCGCGAGAGCTAAGTTTATGTAAAACGTGTACTCATCATTTTCTGGCAGTACATCTGAAAAATTTGTTAGGTGTACGGATTTATTTATATATGCTGAGATCTTTCCTGCTTCGCCATGTCCGTAAGTGTGTAAATTAGATAAGGATAATAAACATGCCTGAGTAAATAAAGATTTAGGAGATGATTTTGAATTTAATTCATCAATATCGTTTTTTATTTGAGTATCTGCAAATTTAAAATGTTCAGAAATTTCATAAAGCTGACATAAGTCCTGCCAGAAGCTTTGTGGTGGTTCAGAGTAAACTTGAGACAAAGTAATATATTGTTCGAGTTGATAGTAGATTGCGTGATGAACGCAAACGACTAATTTTTTATTGCTGAGATGATTGTCGCGATTTACAGTTTCTTGAATAATTATTTTATAGGCTACTGCTAATTCATTTAGAATGTTTTGCTGTAACTTTAAAACTTCATTTGCTTTTTTAGATAATGGAAATGGTTGGGTCTGTAAATACTTGCGCTGTTGTTTAAGAAAGTCATGAGCAACAGGCCGCATTGTTTCGATTGCAGCAAGTCTTTGTTTAGATGAATGAGCTTGACGATTTGAACGTTTTAAGCCGTTATAAAATTGTTGTACGGCTTGATCTTGGTCTACATACGGTAAGTTTTTTATCCACTTGCGCAAATCGCGTGGCAATAATGAAAATTTATTTTCTGCCAAAGGGTCCTGATTCGGCATGGAAATGTGAGTATCGAGAAGCATAATTCCTTCAGTAAACAATGATTTAAATAGTGCTCAAGAGCGATAAAAATGTTCTTTACTAAGTGTATAGGCTTATACGCTTGGACAGTGCAATTTGCCCTGCGACTTATCTCTAATTCTTGAAGGTTTGTCCGGAATGAGGTGTCATTTTTGCCATTTACAAGCATAAATGTGACGGTGTTGGCAAATTATGTTGGTTAGGAATTGGTTCTAAATTTCAGCCGATTAATAGCAAATTAAGCTTTTAGCATGTCTGCCTGGTAATTCTTCAACCAGCTTGGGAACTAAGTAGCCTGGTAAATGTTTTGCAACTACTTGCATGAGCTTACAAGCTTGTGTTTTAGGTACATCAAAATGCGCAGCTCCTTCTACTTTGTCTAACAAATGCAAGTAATAGGGAAGTACTCCACTGCCAAATAATGCTTCGCTAAGTGCGACTAAGGTGGATGGCTCGTCATTGATATTGCGAAGCAGTACGCTTTGATTTAACAGTGTGCAATTTATATCTGTTAATTGTTGAAGTCTATCATGTAGCTCTTGGTTGATTTCTTGTGGATGATTGATGTGAAGCACTATGATAATTTTGGTTGGGGAAGTTTTTATCCAATCTAATAATTCATCGCAAATACGGCTTGGAATCACTACAGGTAGTCGTGTGTGGATACGTACTCGTTTGATATGTTGGATAGAAGATATTTTTTTAATTAATTCGCTAAGTTCTGAGTCACTTAACACAAGAGGGTCACCGCCACTAAGAATGACTTCATGAATACTGCTGTCATATTCTAGTTCATGCAGTGCTTGTTGCCATGAGTCGTGTCGTGGATTTTGTACTGAATAAGGGAAGTACCTGCGAAAACAATATCGACAATGAATCGCGCATAAACTTGTTGCTAATAAAAGTGCGCGACCTTTGTATTTTTGCAATAAACCTGTCGATTTAACGCTTTGTAAATCACCTACTGGATCTTTTATAAAACCACTAACTTTCTGTTGTTCATATATGGTGGGTAAAATTTGTAATAATAATGGATCGTTGGGGTTGGATTTTTGTATGCGTTGTAGATAACTTTTAGGTGCACGTAATTTGAATGACTGTTGTGATGTCAGATTGATGGGTAATTGATCAACTTTTAGTTCTAATATTTGACAGAGTTCCTCGATGTTTGTAACAGAGGATTTGTATTCTTGTTGCCAACCACATAGGGTTTTAAATTCAGTAGCAGGTTCTTGAAGCGCGTATTCTCGTGTTAGACTATATACATTCATTACACTTATAAAATCTCATCTAATAATATTAATATGGCAAGTTACAATACTAATGAATTTCGTGCTGGCTTAAAGCTAAATTTAGACGGCGAACCTTATTCCATCGTAGAAAATGAATTTGTAAAACCAGGTAAAGGTCAAGCTTTTAATCGAGTTAAAATTCGCAACCTTAAAACGGGGCGGGTAGTAGATCGCACTTTTAAGTCAGGGGAATCCGTTGAGGCTGCTGATGTGATGGATACCGATATGCAATATTTGTACAGCGATGGTGAAGAATGGCATTTTATGGAGCCTAAATCTTACGAGCAATTTGCAGTCTCAAAAGAAGCAATGGGGGATGCATCGCAATGGTTAAAAGGGCAAGAAGATTGTGTAGTAACTCTATTGGATGGAGTGCCATTGTCAGTAACGGTGCCGAATTTTGTTGAATTACAAATTTCTCAAACGGATCCTGGTGTGCGTGGAGATACTGCACAAGGAGGTACGAAGCCAGCAACCTTAGAAACGGGTGCGGTGGTGAAAGTGCCTCTGTTTGTAGAAGAGGGAGAAGTTTTGCGAATTGATACTAGGACTGGGGAATATGTATCGCGCGTAAAAGACTAATGTCGGGAAACTCTGATTAATCATGACACTTCGTTAAAAAAATTTCTCGAAATTGCTCATGTATATACCAATACACTTCGCTCTTCTCGAAATATTTTGCCTCATTTTATAATCAATCAGGATTTCCGTTAGCTATTCTTATGAGTTGGGAGCCAAGAGCGTCACAATGTGCTTTAGAGGCACGCGCTTATGTGAATGAACAAATTCGTGCGTTCTTTCGCTCAAGGAATGTATTAGAGGTAGAAACTCCGATTCTTAATACTCATGCGGTTACGGACCAGCAAATAGACAGTATTGCAACTGAGTATTCGCATTTTCTGCATACTTCCCCAGAGTATGCGATGAAAAGACTCTTGGCTTTTTATCAAACAGATATCTACCAACTGTGTAAAGTTTTCCGTGCCAATGAACAGGGCAGTCACCATCATAACGAGTTCACCATGCTGGAATGGTATCGCGTGTCATGGAGTTATAAGGATTTAATACAAGAAGTTGCTAGCTTGGTAAAGACTTTGTTGAGTCGAAGCCATGCATCACTTGAAATACAGTTGATTAGTTATCAGCAGATATTCAAAAAACACCTAAATATTGATGTGCAAAACGCCAGTCAGGCAGAATATTTACAAGCTTGTACAGACCATTCAATACGCTTGAATACTGCGTTGACCATACAACAGTATCAAGAGTTGGTGCTCGATCAAATTATTGTTTCAAAGCTACAAGAAAATTGTATGACTTTTATCTATGACTTCCCTGCTGAACAAGCAGCATTGGCAAAAATAAATTCAGCCGGTGATGCCGAGCGCTTCGAGTTATATCTGAATGGTTTGGAGTTAGCTAATGGTTTTCAAGAACTCACTGATGCGCGCCAACAGCAGTTGCGTTTTGAAGAGGATAACCGCAAGCGTTTACAAGAAAACAAGAGTGCGATTGAAATAGATAACCATTTTATTGCCGCACTTGAAGCAGGCCTTCCAGAAAGCGCAGGGGTGGCGTTAGGTGTAGATCGTTTGTTGATGATTATGTTGGATGTTAGTCATATTGATGAGGTCTTAAGCTTTCCAGCAGCTTAACTCTAATCTGTGGTTTTGCCTAAAGGCTGCCCCATTTTAATTTCTTGTTGCAGTTGCAAATGGTTATGCCATGTTACTTTGTTTGCTTCGAATGCCATGATTGCAGTCGAGCCCATATTGAAAATGCCAAGTTCTTGACCTTTTTTTAATTTTACATCCGAATAGGTTTTGCGCGTTATTCGTTTACCGCGAGGTGGAGTGACTAAGCCTTCCCACGCCATTTCTATTGCGGCTACATTGACAGCGCCGACCATTACTACTGCCATGTAACCAATTTTAGTAGAAAAGATTGAAACTACGCGTTCGTTTCTACTATATAAACCTTTAATTACTTCTGCCGAATAAGGTGCAACACTAAAAAGTCGACCAGGCACATAAATCATTTCCACTAATTCACCATCAAAAGGCATGTGGACGCGATGATAATTTTTAGGCGATAAATAAATCGTGGCAAAGCTACCTATATTACACAGTGAGCCGTAATTATTATCTCCACCGAGTAATTGCGACATGGAGAAGTATTGCCCCTTTGCTTGAATCACTTGGCCATTTTCATAGTTCTGAATTTGGCTAATTCGACCATCGGCCGGGCAAATAATTGAGTTTGTGTCACTGTCAATTGGTCGAGCATTGGCAATTAATTCACGCGTAAAAAATTTATTGAAGCTCAAAAATTGTTCGGGTGCTTGTTGAACAGCCTCGCTCATGTCCACATCAAATGCGCGAATAAAAATTCGAATAGCAGGATTTTTTAATGGTGTTTCTAAACGCGTTAACCAAAAAGTAAATCGCGACATTAAATGATGAGGGAATAGGTGGAATAAAAATCCCTTAAGTTGCTTCCACATATTGTTAATTAACTTTTTTGTTTTTGATTATACGCAGAGTTAATAATTTTAAAGTCATCTGCAATGACATTTGCATCATGCGGAGTGCTAAACAATGCGGTTAGTTTGCCATCGGGTGCGATTACGAAAATATGTGCACTGTGGTCTACTAAATAATTTTCATCTTCATCATTAGGGATTGAATAAATTGCACCCAAGCTTTGTGTAAGGCTTTTGAGTTGTTCATTGCTCCCCGTTAAGCCAATCATGTCATGGTTAAAGTGTGAGACATATTCTTTTAACTTTTCAGGAGTATCACGTTTAGGGTCAACGGAGATCAAAATAGTTTGTGATTTTATATTTTCTTCTAACTTGCTGCTTGCCTGATCTAAAACGCTTAATGTTATTGGGCATACATCTGGGCAGTGAGTGAAACCAAAAAAAATAAAGCTCCATTTGTTGTTAAGATCTTTGTTAGAAAATTCACTGCCAAGGTGATTGGTCATAGAAAAGTTTGGTAGTTCACGAGGATTTTCATTTAAAGAAACTGCTTTCTGTAAGTTTTCTATATTGGCTGAATTTTTTTTGATGTGCTGATAAGCGTAAACAGCAATACCGATAGCAAATGCTGCGATTGCGGCGAGCATAATAGACGAGGTGCTGCCATGCTGTTGTGCATGCTTGCACAGAGAAGTTGGATTTGCAGTAAATAAATTCATCCTATTATTATTCCATAGCTGGCATAGGTGTATATCAAGCGAAGTAGATAGTTCAGTGCGACAAGATGTTACAATTATAAAATGTCAGGTAATTCAATTGGTAAACTTTTCACGGTCAGCTCCTTTGGCGAAAGTCATGGTAAAGCCATAGGCTGCATTGTGGATGGTTGTCCTCCAGGCTTGACGCTTAGTGAAGAAGATTTGCAAAGTGATCTAGAGCGCCGTCGACCTGGCAAGTCACGGCATACCACTCAGCGACGCGAGCTCGATCAAGTAGAAATTCTTTCCGGTACTTTTGAGGGAGTCACTACAGGTGCGCCGATAGGTCTGATCATTTATAACCAAGATGCGCGTTCCAAAGATTATTCAGAAATTAAAGATAAGTTTCGCCCTGGGCATGCAGACTACACCTACTTGAAGAAATATGGTTTGCGTGATTATCGAGGAGGGGGGCGTTCTTCTGCCAGAGAAACGGCTATGCGCGTTGCCGCAGCAGGAATCGCGCGTAAATACTTAAAAGAAAAAATAGGAATCGAGATACGTGCATACCTTGCGCAATTGGGTTCTATTGTTATTGAGCATCAAGATTGGAATGTGGTTGAGCAAAATCCTTTTTTCTGTCCAGATGAAAATAAGGTGTCCGAGCTAGAAAGTTATATGGATGATTTACGTAAGCAAGGTGATTCCGCAGGTGCGCGTGTAAATGTAGTCGCTAACAATGTGCCAGTAGGGCTAGGCGAACCTGTGTTTGATCGTATCGATGCTGATATTGCGCATGCCATGATGAGTATCAATGCGGTTAAAGGTGTAGAAATTGGTGCAGGCTTTAATAGTGTTGCACAAAAAGGTTCTGAGCATCGTGATGAAATTACACCACAAGGTTTTGTTACCAATCATGCAGGTGGTACCTTGGGTGGAATTAGTTCGGGGCAAGATATTTTAGTGAGTGTAGCGTTTAAGCCAACATCAAGCATTCGTATTCCTGGGAAAACGATTAACAAAGAAGGTGATGCAACAGAGATTGTAACTACAGGCAGACATGATCCTTGTGTGGGTATTCGTGGCGTGCCAATAGTCGAAGCAATGCTTGCTTTAGTTTTAATGGATCATGTATTGCGTCATCGCGCTCAAAATGCTGATGTAACTTGCACAACACCAGACATTCCATCTGCAGTTAAATAATTCAGTACTCGCTTAACGTTTTTTAATTTATGTTTGGTAAGAAGAATACTGCCGAGCACCGTTCGCTTGCGGGTTTTTATTTTTTTTACTTCGCTAGTATTGGCGTTTTTCTTCCTTATTGGAATTTATATTTAAAGCATCTCGATTTTTCCGCCAGACAGATTGGCGAGTTATCGGCAGTTTTATTAGCCACAAAAATTTTTGCGCCATACATTTGGGGTTGGATTGCGGACCATACCGGTAAACGAGTGTTGGCAATTCGACTGGCTGCATTTATAGGCTTAAGTATTTTTGCTGTTGTCATAGTCTTGCGAGACTATTGGTCGTTGTTCATTGTTTTAACTGCTTTTAGTTTTTTTTGGAATGCAACCTTGCCGCAATTTGAAGCAGCCACGATGAACAATTTGGGTGAAAAAAAACATTTATACAGCCGTATACGTTTATGGGGTTCTATCGGCTTTATTGTCACCGCTTCATTGTTGGCTCCATTGATTGAAAACTTTGGCATCCAACATTTACCGTGGATTATTTTGGGAATTTTATTGCTGACTTGGTGTAATACCTTATTTGTGAATGAAACGGTGCAAAGTGCAAAGAACAGTAATTCATCTTCAATGTTGAAGACATGTTTAAAACCATCAGTACTTGCATTGTTACTTGCCTGTTTTTTAATTCAGGCTAGCCACGGTCCTTATTACACTTTTTTCAGCATTTATGCCGAAGATAATGGCTATTCACGCACCTTGATAGGGCAATTATGGTCTTTGGGCGTCATTGCAGAAGTGGCTGTGTTTTTCTATGTGCATCGATGGCTGCCTAAATTTGGGGCTAAAAGCCTGCTGGTGATTGCAATGTTGTTAACCGTGATTCGTTGGTGGTTAATTGCCTTCTATGTGGAATATTTACCTGTACTTTTATTTGCGCAATTATTGCACGCAGCATCCTACGGACTGTTTCATGCATCGGCCATTCACCTTATCGATGAATATTTTTCTGGCAGTATTCAGGGGCGTGGGCAGGCATTGTTTTCAAGTATCAGCTTTGGATTGGGTGGCTCGCTAGGCAGTTTAGTGAGCGGGTATACTTGGAACTCAATTGGGCCTTCCTATGTATATATATTAGCGATGTGTATTGCCTTAGTCGCTATGCTCCAGTTCATATGGATTGCAAAACCTCATTTAAAAGAGGCATAGATTTATTATTGTTTGAAAGTTATGAATAAAACTCTTTATGACAAAGTTTGGCAAAGTCACGTTGTGCATGAGCGCGACGACGGTATGACGTTGTTATACATAGATCGACATCTTGTGCATGAAGTTACTTCGCCGCAAGCCTTTGAAGGTTTACGCTTGGCTAAGCGTGACTTATGGCGTAAAGATTCTATTTTGGCGACTGCGGATCATAATGTTCCCACTACCGACCGCAGTGCAGGTATCGATGACATTATTTCTAAAACTCAAGTCGATGCTTTGGATCAAAATTGTAAAGATTTTTCATTAACTCAATTTCCAATGCTTGATGTACGCCAAGGAATTGTGCATGTCATAGGGCCTGAGCAAGGTGCGTCGTTACCTGGCATGACGATAGTTTGTGGCGACTCACATACTTCCACACATGGTGCATTAGGTGCACTTGCGTTTGGAATCGGTACTTCTGAAGTGGAACATGTATTAGCGACACAATGTTTGTTGATGAAAAAATCAAAAAACATGTTGGTGCAAGCCAATGGAGTTTGTGTACCGGGTGTAACAGCAAAAGATATAGTATTAGCCATCATTGGTAAATTAGGTACTGCGGGTGCTACCGGTCACACAATAGAGTTTGCGGGAAGCGCTATACGTGCTTTATCCGTTGAAGGGCGTATGACGATTTGCAATATGGCGATCGAAGCGGGTGGTCGTGCAGGCATGATAGCAGTCGATGACACAACAATTGAATATGTTGCTGGGCGTCCTTTTGCGCCGCAAGGTGGGCAGTGGGAGCAAGCCGTAGCGCAATGGCGTGGATTGCACTCTGATGAAGGTGTGCAATTTGATTCGGTGATTGAAATCGATGCAAATAATTTGAAACCGCAAGTGACCTGGGGTACTTCACCAGAGATGGTAGTCAATGTGGATGAAACAGTGCCAACTAAAATCAGCTCTGATCAGCAACGTGCATTAGAGTATATGGATCTACAGCCAGGTACACCTATTCAAGAAATTAAACTTGATAAAGTGTTTATTGGTTCATGTACTAACTCTCGTATTGAAGATTTACGTGCGGCAGCAAATGTAATTCAAGATAAAAAACTTGCAGAGAACATTAAACTTGCCATGGTGGTTCCAGGTTCGGGTTTGGTAAAACAGCAAGCTGAGCAAGAAGGCTTGGATAAAGTTTTTAAAGCAGCAGGTTTTGAATGGCGTGAGCCTGGTTGTTCCATGTGTTTGGGAATGAATGCAGATCAATTAGCGCCGGGTGAGCGTTGTGCATCTACTTCAAATAGAAACTTTGAAGGTCGTCAAGGCAAAGGAGGGCGTACACATTTAGTGAGCCCAGCAATGGCAGCAGCAGCAGCTGTGTATGGACATTTTGTTGATATAAGAGGGTTGATGTAAGTAAGGTTTAATGTAATGAAAGCTTTTACTCACATAACTTCCAGTTTGTTGCCGCTTGATCGCAGTAATGTCGATACCGATGCCATCATTCCGCAACAATATTTAAAATCGGTGGAACGCACAGGTTTTGGTGTCGTGCTATTTGATAATTGGCGTTACTTAGACCCTGGTGTTCTTGGGCAAGATCATGGTCAACGACAGTTGAATAATGACTTTGTGTTGAATCGACCTGAACACCAAGATGCAAAAATTATTTTAGCTAGAGAAAACTTTGGCTGTGGTTCTTCGCGAGAACACGCGGTGTGGTCGATTTTAGACTATGGATTTGAAGTTGTGATTGCCTCTAGTTTTGCCGATATTTTTTGCAGTAACTGTTACAAGAATGGTTTATTACCCGTCGTTTTAAAAGAAAGCGAAGTAGATTATTTGTTCGATCAGGTGAAGGCGAATGCTGCGTTTAGCTGTAAAGTGGATTTGAATGAGCAAAAAGTTATTGATGAAAACAATAGTGTTTTTGAATTTCAAATTGATGAGTTTAGAAAATATTGTTTATTGAATGGTTACGATGAAATTGATCTTACTTTGCAACATGCAGACAAAATTAAAAATTACGAAAGCGAGTTACGAAAAACTTCACCTTGGTTAATTGCATGAGTAAAATTTTATTGTTACCTGGTGATGGTCTTGGTCCTGAAGTTGTCGCGCAAGCTAAAAAAGTGCTCACACATTTGTCGGCTGAGCATGGATTGAAAGCTGAACTTGAAGAGGCCTTAATTGGGGGTGCAGCTTATGATGATTGTAAAAACCCTTTGCCTGAAGCCACATTGAATCTGGCAAAAGAAAGTGACGCCGTGTTGCTAGGTGCTGTAGGCGGACCTCAGTATGAGTCTGCAGAACGCGATTTACGACCTGAAAAAGGCTTGTTGCGTATTCGTGCAGAATTAGACCTGTTTGCTAATTTGCGACCTGCCATTTTATATAAGTCTTTAGCAGGTGCATCTTCACTAAAGCCAGAACTCGTCGCTGACTTAGACATAATGATTGTGCGAGAACTTACGGGTGGAATTTATTTTGGAGAGCCACGTGGTATCCGTACTTTGAGTGATGGGGTGCGAGAGGGGTTTAATACGTTAGTCTATGATGAAAACGAAATTGCGCGCATTGCGCATGTAGCCTTTCGAATTGCGCAAAAACGTGAAGGTAAATTATGTTCAGTGGATAAAGCGAATGTGTTGGAGGTTTCCGAGCTTTGGCGAGAAACCGTTGATGCGATTCATGCTGAATACAATGATATTTCTCTCAATCATATGTATGTTGATAATGCGGCAATGCAGTTAGTGCGAGAACCGAATCAATTTGACGTAGTATTAACCGGAAATTTATTTGGCGATATTCTGTCTGATGCAGCAGCGATGTTGACCGGATCTATCGGCATGTTGCCTTCGGCATCATTAGATAGTAATGATAAAGGGATGTATGAGCCTATCCATGGTTCAGCGCCGGATATCGCGGGTAAAAATATTGCCAACCCATTGGCAACGATACTGTCTGTTGCCATGATGTTGCGTTATAGCTTGAATGAAGTAGAGCTCGCTGACAAAGTTGAACGAGCTGTACAGCATGTGATTGAAACAGGATTACGTACTGCTGACATTGCAAATGGTTCTTCAGTTGTTGGTACTGAAGAAATGGGTGATGCGGTAGTCGAAGCATTATAATTTACATGCCCGAGAATTATTCGCTTAAGTATAAATCAGGGCTTCTAAGAAAAAACAGATGAACTAAAAAATGAAGAAATATGATGTTGCAGTAGTCGGTGCTACTGGTGCAGTAGGCGAGCAAATGCTTGCGATCCTTGCGCAAAGAAAGTTTCCTATGAACAATGTTTATGCCGTAGCGAGTTCGCGTTCTGCGGGAAGGAAAGTTTTGTTTGGTGAAACTGAACTAGAAGTTCAAGATCTCGCGAGTTTTGATTTTTCTAAAACTCAAGTAGGCCTTTTTTCACCGGGTGCAAGTGTTTCAAAAGAATATGCACCAAAAGCTGCCGCTGCAGGGTGTGTAGTGGTAGATAACACATCACAGTTTCGTTACGACGATGATATTCCTCTAGTTGTTCCTGAAGTGAATGCGCATCAAATTGCTAACTATAAAACCCGTGGCATCATCGCTAATCCTAATTGTTCCACTATCCAAATGCTTGTGGCCTTAAAGCCATTGCAAGATGCGGTGGGTATTGCGCGCATTAATGTGGCGACCTATCAAGCTGTGTCAGGGACCGGCAAAGAAGCTATTGATGAGCTCGACATTCAAACCAGAAGTATCATTAACAATGAGCCGATTAATTGTGACGTTTATCCGAAACAGATTGCCTTCAATGCCTTGCCACATATAGATAAGTTCATGGATAACGGCTATACCAAAGAAGAAATGAAGATGGTCTGGGAAACACAAAAGATCATGGAAGATGACTCTATTTTGGTGAACCCAACTACTGTTCGCATCCCAGTTAAATACGGGCATTCTGAAGCGGTGCATGTTGAGCTAAAAGAGAAATTATCTGCTCAAAAAGCGCGCGATTTATTAGCAGCTGCTCCAGGAGTTGAAGTGGTGGATGAACACCAAGATGGTGGCTATCCCACGGCGGTTACCGAAGGGGAAGGCACAGATCCTGTGTATGTGGGGAGGATTCGAGAAGATATATCGCACCCTAAGGGTCTGAATATGTGGGTGGTGAGCGATAATCTAAGAAAAGGTGCTGCTTTGAACAGCATCCAGATAGCTGAGGTTTTGATAAAAAACCATATTTAATTTATAGTTGCCCGGTGGATTATTTAGATAACTCAAAGAAATTCTTAGAGTTTTTGTTGCACATATATTACTTACGAACAAGCTTTTAAGCATTCAACGCAAAAAAGGTGGAGCACAAAAATGGTGCGTAAATCATCTATTTATTTTTTCATTATTTTCTTTTTACTTTTGATACCTGGGCATTTGTTGTCTTTGGGCCTTGGCGATATAGAAGTTAATTCTGCGTTGAACCAACCTCTCAATGCGCAAATTAATTTAATCGCTGCACGTGAAGATGAATTTGAAGAAATGCGTGTTGAATTGGCTCCAGCAAATGTTTTTGATCGTGTAGGTGTGCCGCGACCCTACTTTTTAACTCAATTAAAGTTTCAACCTATTAAGTTACCAGGTGGAGGTACGGCAGTTCGGGTAACTTCAAAAGATCCAGTTCGTGAACCATTCTTAACATTCTTAGTAGAAATCACTTGGCCGAAGGGAAGACTATTAAGAGAATATACTGTTTTACTTGATCCGCCTGAATTTGCGCAACAACAAGCGCCACAAGTTGCCACACCAGCCACTACTCCTGTGGAACAACAAGTCGAAGCTGAGCCCGTTCCTCAAGTTGCAACTCAAACAGAAGAAGTTACTAGTGAAGAAGATTTAGCTGCACTGCGTGAGAAAATGGATAGGGAGTTAGGTATCGATGACTCCGCTGTGGTTGAGGAAGCTCCAGTTGTTGAAGAAGTTATTGAGGCAGAGGCCGTTGTAGAAGAAACTGTCGTTGAAGCTGAGCCCACTGTAGAAGAACTTGAAGATGCGGTGGTTGAGTCAGTAGAAGAATCTCAATCTGAAGCTGTGGCTGAGGATGTTGTTGCGGAAGAGTCGGTTGAGGTTGCGGATACGCAGGACCTTGAAACTATCCGTAAACAAATGGATGAAGCGCTTGGTATTGATGGTTCGGAGCCTATTGAGCGTGATGCTGAATCTGAAGTTACTGCAGAAGCTGAGGTAATTTCTGAATCGGAAGTGTACACGCAAGATGCTATAGCTGGAGATGTGGTAGTTGGGAAGGGTGATACCTTGTATGCCATTGCTAAGTCTGCAACTTCTAGCGATGTGTCAGTTAATCAAATGATGTTGGCGATCCAACAAGCTAATCCAGATGCATTTATCAAAAACAATGTAAATTTATTAAAGAAAGGTGCGGTGTTACGCATCCCGAGTTCAGGTGAAGCGCAAAGTCTATCTGCTGGAGAAGCACGTAAAGAAATTGCTCAACAAAATGCATTGTGGAAAGAATACCGAGGTGTAGTTACACAAGCTCCTGCTAAAAATGTTGATGCGCCGGAGCTGGTCAAAGAAGAAAGTGGTTTGGCTAAAGAGGCCAAACAAGCCCTTCAAGAGACTGATGAGAAGCCTGCTGAGGCTAAGCAAGATTTAAATATTTTGGCTTCCGAGGATGCGAAGCAAACCGCTAATACACAAGTTGCTGGTGGGGAAGAACTTAAGAAATTACAAAATGAAGTAAATCTTTCAAAAGAGCTTGCTGAATCTCGCGCCAAGGAAAACGAAGAACTCAAGAGTCGTGTTGAAGCACTTGAGTCTATGTTGGAGAAGAAAGAGAAAATCCTCAATATTCAAAACCAACAACTTAAAGATCTTCAAGAGCAGTTAAGTACTGAGACAGATAAAGCTGCAGCCGCGGAAAAAATGCTAAAAGAAAAGGCTGTAAAAGAAGTAACTAAGCCTGAGGTTAAATCAGAAGCTAAACCGGAAGCTGAACCTGTTTCAGAGCCGATAGCTAAAGAAGTAATTAAAAAACCTGAAGTTGAACCACTGCCAGATTTTTCCGAACCTCTAGTAGCAGAAGAGAGTATAAATAAACCAAGGTTAGAACCTCTTCCAGATTGGGACTCCTTGCCAGAGATAGAAGAGCCAGTCGCAGAACAAGTTGCTGAAGCTAAACCAGAAGAAAAACCCGCAGAAGTCAAACCTACCGAAACAAAACCTGAAGCTGCTGAAAAGCCATCTGAAGTTAAAACGGCAGAAGCTCCAAGTTCTACTGAAGCTTCGTCCGGAATCCTGAGTTTTTTAGACCCAATTAAAGAATATAAAACCTATCTTCAGTTTGGAATGGGTGCCTTAGCAGTATTATTAGGTGGAATTTGGTTTTGGCGTAAAAAACAAGTTAAAACGGTAGAGCTTACTGGTTTAGGTGAGATGCCGATGGAGGCTATGGAAGATGGTGAAGATTTTGATGATATCTTAGATGAGACCATTGTTACGCCACAGAGAGCGGATGCAGAAGCGAGTGTCGAAGATAGTGATATAGCTGCGGTGGATGATTTGCCTGAGGAAGATAATGACTTTAGTTCTGTTGCAGATGCATCCAGTGATACAGGGATAGGTGAAGACATCATTGACGAAGCAGACGTATACATTTCTTATGGCTTACATCAGCAAGCGCAAGATTTATTAAATGATGCCATTGCTAAAGATCCTGATCGTAGCGACTATAAAGCAAAACTTGCTGAAGTTTATTACAGTCAAAAAGATCAACAAGGTTTCGAGCAATATGCTGAAAAGATTAAAGATGAAGTGGGCGAGTCTAGTAGTGAGTGGCAAAGCATTATGGCGATGGGCAAAGAACTTGCACCTGCCAGTGCCTTGTTTGCTGGTGCTGCAGCCGTGGCCGCTAAAGCTGCAGTAGATAAACCTGAAGAAGCAGATATCGATATTGGTTTGCAAACGGCTATTAATGAGCCCTTATCCGATGCGAATTTAGAAGACACACTTTTGGACAATGATGCTGAAGAAGATGATGGTGGCTTAGATTTCAACGTTGACGATATGGCTGAAGACAATGTAGTTGAGGAAGCACTCGAAGATGATCCTGTTGCAAGTAAGATCATGGAGGCCAATGAGACTTCTGATATTCTAAACTTTGATGTTGATGATTTAGCAGATGAAGTAGTGAATGAAGATGATGTTGATACTGAAATTGACGCTATCACAACTGGATTGCATGAAACAGCCAGCATGGATGAATTGACAGAAGAGTTAGAGCAAATTGGCATGCAGACTACGATGAATGATCTTAAGCCTTTAGATGTCGATGAAGATGATTTAGATGTCGGAGATGCTTTGAGTGACACGATCGCAATGCAAGCTGATGAATTAGGTATTGATACTGGCATTTCAGAACCTGACCCGGATGCCACAGCTGCTTATACATCAAGTTCTCTAAGTGGTGATCTCGATCAAGCCACAGAACAGTTTGATGCCAGCAATATGGATACTGAGTTTCTTGATCCAGCTGAACAGACTGTAGCGCAAACACACACTGATCTAGAAGAACTAGGTCCTCCATCTTTAATTGAAGAAGTAGGTACTAAGCTAGATTTAGCTAAAGCATTTGTGGACATGGGTGACTCAGATGCTGCGAAAGAAACTTTGATTGAAGTGATTAATGAAGGCGACGAATCACAAATCAAAGCGGCTAAAGATTTAATGGACAAGCTTGGCGGTTAATTTTTACGCTAGCGTTCTAATTAGCGTATAAAACCTTCTAAACAAAGCTGTTGATTTAGTCTGCGTTTATCGCATACTGGCTAAGCACTTTCTAAAATATATTATCAATGATGCGTATTGCTATTGGTGTCGAATACAATGGCAGTCAGTACTGTGGTTGGCAACGCCAGACAAATGCTGATTCAGTTCAACAATGTCTCGAACAAGCCATTTCAAAGGTTGCAGATACTCAAACATTTGTACAAGCAGCAGGAAGAACCGATACGGGTGTTCATGCTACGGAACAAGTTGTTCACTTTGACTGCGAGAATGATCGCGAATTAAAAGCATGGGTAATGGGAGTTAATTCCTACTTACCCAATTCTATTAGTGTCTTGTGGGCGAAGCATGTAGAAGATGAGTTCCATGCAAGATTTAGTGCACGGTCAAGACGTTATCGTTATCTGATTTATAACCATGATACGCGTCCAGCATTATATGATGGCTTATTAACTTGGGAGTATGTGGCATTAGAGTTAGAAAAAATGCAGCAATCGGCTAAGCATTTGATTGGCACTCATGATTTTACTTCATACCGCACAGTTGCATGTCAGGCAAAAAGTCCGGTGCGTACGGTACACGATATTGTTATTCGTCAGCATCGTGAATATATTTTGATGGATATACATGCAGATGGATTTCTTCATCATATGGTTCGAAACATAGCGGGTGTGTTGATAACAATTGGGAAAAACGAGCAAAATGAAAATTGGTCGTTAGAAGTATTAGAAAAACGTGACCGCACACTGGGTGGAATAACGGCGCCTGCGGCAGGATTGTATTTGGTTAAAGTGCACTATGATGAAAAGTTTGATCTGAACCCAGCCATTAGGTGGCCAGCCATAGCAAATATATAAAGATATTTTCAATTTTTTTTTAAATGGTATGAAAACACGAATTAAATTTTGTGGAATGACACGAGCACAAGATGTGCAAATAGCAGTTGCATTGGGTGTCGATGCATTAGGGTTTGTGTTTGTTGAAGGTAGTGCGCGTAATTTAGATATTGATGTTGCAGAAAAGCTTATTCGTGAAGTGCCACCTTTTGTGGTTAAGGTTGGTTTGTTTATGAATGCGGAAACTGAAACAGTTAAAGAAGTAGTGAAGAGTGTAAAGCTAAATTTGTTGCAGTTTCATGGTGAGGAAGACGAGAAATTTTGCACGCAGTTTGAAATGCCGTATCTAAAAGCAGTGCCAATGGCGAGCATTACATCGCTAAGTGATTATTGTCAGGACTATGCAAGGGCTAGCGGATTTATTTTAGATAGTCATGCTAAAGGCGAAATGGGGGGCAGTGGCGAAACATTTGCTTGGGGCGATATTTCGATTGAGGTCGACAGGCCGGTTATTCTTGCTGGCGGGCTTACCGCTGAAAATGTCGCAGAGGCGATAAAAGTAGTACATCCCTATGCGGTAGATGTAAGTAGCGGTATTGAGGCTGGTAAAGGCATCAAAGACCCCGCTAAAATGGAGCAATTCATTAAGGAAGTACATCGTGACTAGGACAGCATCACAACACGCTGCGGATAAGAAAGCTCATAAAGCACAACAAGTGCCAGACGATCAAGGTATGTTTGGTGAGTATGGTGGACGTTATGTTGCAGAAACCTTAATCGAACCTCTAGCAGAATTAGAGCAAGCGTACTTTCACTATAAAGATGACCCTACTTTTATCAGCGAGTTTGATGCAGATCTCAAACATTATGTAGGACGACCAAGCCCTCTTTACCATGCACAGCGATTAAGCCAAAAGTATGGAGGCGCGCAGATTTATTTAAAGCGTGAGGACTTAAACCATACCGGCGCGCATAAAATAAATAACACAATTGGTCAAGCATTGTTGGCTAAACGTATGGGTAAACCGCGCATCATTGCTGAGACAGGTGCAGGTCAACACGGTGTTGCTAGCGCAACTGTGGCAGCGCGCCTTGGACTTGAATGTGTTGTGTATATGGGTGAGCAAGATATTTATCGCCAAGCACCCAATGTATATCGAATGCGCTTGTTAGGAGCAGAAGTGGTTCCTGTAACTTCGGGTTCGAAAACATTAAAAGATGCGTTAAACGAAGCATTGCGTGATTGGGTGACCAATGTTGATAACACGTTTTATATTATTGGCACAGTTGCAGGTCCTCATCCTTATCCATTATTAGTGCGCGACTTTCAAGCCATTATCGGTCGTGAAGCTCGACAGCAAGCACTTGAGCAAACGGGAAAATTACCCGATGCACTTGTAGCGTGTGTGGGTGGTGGTTCAAATGCTATAGGTTTGTTTCATCCATTTATTGAAGATGAAAGCGTAAAAATGTTTGGTGTTGAGGCTGCGGGCTTAGGTGTTGATACAGATAAACATTCTGCACCGCTGAATGCAGGTCGCCCAGGTGTGTTACATGGTAATCGCACCTATTTAATGGAAGATGATGATGGGCAAATTATCGAGACTCATTCTATTTCGGCAGGCTTAGACTATCCTGGTGTAGGACCAGAGCATGCATGGCTAAAAGATATTGGACGTGTGCAGTATGATGCTGTGACAGATGAAGAAGCTTTATCTGCATTTCATGAATTAACACGCATTGAAGGAATCATACCTGCATTGGAAAGCAGTCATGCGGTTGCTTATGGATTAAAACTTGCTACTTCAATGACTTGTGAACAAAATATCATAGTAAATTTATCCGGGCGGGGGGATAAAGATATTAATACGGTGGCGGATATTGAGGGAATATCAATATGAGCCGTATACAATCCTGTTTTGAAGAATTAGCAAAAGCAAACCGCAAGGCGCTTATTGCCTATATTACTGCTGGAGACCCGCATCCAGATCAAACCGTTTCATTAATGCATACATTGGTGGATGCGGGTTCTGACATTATTGAACTGGGTGTGCCATTTTCTGACCCCATGGCAGATGGGCCAGTGATTCAAGCAGCATGTGAACGTGCATTAGTTCATCACACAAGTTTGCAACAAGTATTAGATATGGTTGCAGAATTCCGCCAGCAGAATGAAAAAACACCAGTAGTGTTGATGGGTTATCAGAACCCAATCGAAGTGATGGGTGTGGAAGTGTTTGCTAAAGCGGCCCAACAAAACCAAGTAGATGGCATTCTTACCGTAGATGTACCTATCGAACAAGCGCATGAGACGGTAAGTACCTATAAAAAACACGGTCTCGATAATATATTTCTTGTCGCACCGACCACCAGTGCGCAGCGGATTCAGAATATTTGTCAACAATCTTCAGGTTTTGTCTATTATGTTTCTTTGAAAGGAGTTACTGGAGCCGGCCACCTTGATACCTCTGAAGTTGCAAATAAGCTTGCAGAAATCAAACAAGCAACCTCGTTACCTGTAGGCGTTGGTTTTGGCATCAAAGATGCCGATAGTGCAAGTAAAGTAGCTAGAATCGCTGATGCTGTAGTCGTGGGCAGTGCGATTATCCGTGAAATTGAAGCACATGCCGAAGATCAAGATAAAATGTTGAAAAATATTAAAACTTTACTTTCTGATATGCGTGTAGCAATGGATAATGCGATGAACGAAAAGCAAACAAATAAAGAAGTCGCTTAAATGAGCAGATCCCTATGAGTTGGTTAGAGAAATTAATGCCTTCGCGTATCCGCACAGAAGGCACGAGTAAGCGCAAAGTTCCAGAAGGCTTGTGGGATAAATGCCTAAGCTGTGGTGCAGCTTTATATCGTCCCGACCTAGAGCGAAATTTACAAGTCTGTCCTAAATGCAATCACCATATGCGTATTGGCGCACGTGTTAGACTTTTAGCATTGCTAGATGAAAATAATTTAGAAGAGATTGCTGAGAATATTGAATCTCAAGATTTTCTAAAATTCAAAGATAGCAAGAAATATAAAGATCGCTTAACCGCAGCGCAAAAGGCCACTGATGAAAAAGAGGCTTTAGTCGCATTCAAAGGTAGTATAAAAGATTTACCACTTGTAGCAGCAGCTTTTGATTTTAATTACATGGCGGGAACCATGGGTTCTGTTGTAGGAGAAAAGTTTTTGCGTGCAGCACAAGTTGCCGTAAGTGAACAAATACCAATGGTATGTTTTTCGACTAGTGGTGGAGCGCGTATGCAAGAGGCGCTGATGTCGCTTTTCCAAATGAGTAAAACAAGTGCAATATTAGAGCGTATGCGTGAACAAGGTTTGCCTTATATCTCTAGTACTTACAGACCCAACTACTGGGGGGGTTTCTGCAAGCTTAGCGATGTTAGGTGATCTAAATATTGCTGAGCCAAATGCCCTGATTGGTTTTGCAGGGCCTAGAGTAATTCAACAGACTGTACGAGAAACCTTACCTGAAGGCTTCCAAAGAAGTGAATTTTTGCTTGAGCATGGCGCACTCGATATGATTGTCGATCGGAAAGATATGCGAGATCAGCTGCACGAGTTACTCAGCATACTTACACATGTAGAAATTACGCAACAAGATACATCGATAGAACAAAGAAATTCTGACACACAAGATCAGAGTGAAAATTAAAACTATAAAAATAATAATAAAATTTTAGTTATAAACGCTTTATAACTATTTAACTACCACTGCAATCCATATTTAATTCTTTATTTATATTGAGATTTAAATATCTCTGAAAATATTTATTAGGATTGCTTTGTTTTTCTATAGCAACTGTTATGAGATTTAAACGTTTACAAGAATGGTTAGATTGGCAACAGACATTGCATTCTCAAAAAATTGAGTTGGGTCTTGAGCGTATAGCAGAAGTTGCGAATAGCATGGGGGTTATTCAACCCGAATATAAAACGATCGTTGTTGCGGGTACGAACGGTAAAGGATCTATCGTTTCTATTTTAGAGTCTATTTACCATCATGCAGGTTATCGTGTTGGTGGTTATACCTCTCCACATTTACTGCGTTACAACGAGCGCATACGAATTCGACAACATAATGTCGATGATGAAGCTTTGTGTAATGCCTTTGATAAAGTAGATCGTGCTCGAGGAGATACTAGTCTTAGTTATTTCGAATTTGGAACGCTTGCGGCCATGCAAATATTTAGTGAATCAGATTTAGATGTTGCGATTTATGAAGTAGGGCTAGGTGGGCGCCTTGATGCAGTGAATATACTCGATTCAGATTTAGCATTTGTTTCGAGTATAGGCATTGATCACGTGCAGTGGCTGGGCTCTACACGAGAATCTATCGCTTATGAAAAAGCAGGTGTGTTTCGAGCGGAGCATTGTGCAGTATGCGGTGATCTTGATCCTCCTGATAGTCTGATAAATTATGCAACTGAATTGGGTACAGAGTTATTGTTAGTTAATAAAGACTTCTCATACCAAAAGCATGACGACGACTCATGGTCATTTAACAGTGAAAAAGTAATTTGGGAAAACCTGCCTATGCCAAATTTGCACGGTGATGTGCAACTTGGAAATACTGCGACTGCGTTAATGGGAGTGGCCTGTATAGATGAAATATTACCTGTAACCCGTGAAAGTATAGACCGAGGTTTAGTTAACATCAGTTTGCCGGGTCGCTTTCAGCGCATTCAAGGCCCGTGCGAAATCATTCTAGATGTTGCGCACAATTTAGATAGTGCGGAAGTATTAGTAAAGAATCTTCAGGAATTACCCCCAGCAAAGAAAACCATTGCAGTATTTGCGGTGTTAGCAGATAAAGATATATGCGGCATTATAGAGTGTGTAGCAGGTGTTTTTGATGAGTGGCATATTTCACAATTAAAATCTGAACGAACCTTAGATAAGGAAAGCTTAAAAAAACAGTTAGGTGATAATTGTCCTGATTGTGTGATCTATTCTCATGACACCATATCTGAGGCCTATGACGCAGCTAAAAAAGATGTTGATAAGTCCATGCGCATAGTAGTATTTGGCTCATTTTTAACAGTAGCAGAAGTGCTAAGCCAAGAAGTATAATTTCGATATTACATAAATATGGGCCGTTAAAAGTGCAAGCTTATAAAACTGATGATGAGTACAGTGGTCTAAGCTTCTCCAATACTTAAGATAACTTTTATGGAAACTACTTTAAAACAACGTTTGATTGGTGCAGTGGTGATCATTGCATTGGCGGTGATATTCGTGCCAATGATATTAGATGGTTCAGGTCGTGATGAGTCCGTAGCACTAAATATGGAAGTTCCACCCGAGCCAACCTTTACTTTTGAGAGTGAATTGCCCGACCCTAAAAAATTAGATGAACTGCCGCCAATAGAAAAATCTCCAGAACAATCTATAAAAACAAAAGCTTCTGAAGAAACGGCTTCTAAAACTGTAGAAAAACAGCCTAAAGAAGAAAATACAGCAACAGAAAAGCAGCCAGAAAAACAAGTTGCTACAAGTAGTCAGGTTGTTGATGCAACAGAAAATCATATTGAGACCAATCCCGCATTAGCCGCATGGGCGGTTCAAGTTGCGGCTTTTGGTGAAAAAGATAAGGCAATTGCTTTACAAGACAAGCTATTAGCAAGCAATTTATCTGCTTTTACTGAACAGTCTGGTAAAGGCAACAAAATGATTTATCGAGTAAAAGTTGGCCCTGAGCTGAAGCGTGAAAACGCCGAGAAATTACGTGATAAGATTGAAAAAGAGCATGGGCTGAAAGGTAGTTTTGTTACTAATCATCCTTAACTTAATAAGTAATGCTAAGGTTAGTTTCCGCATTACTCAGTAAACTCGAGTATAAAGACAGTTATGGAATTATCTTGGATTGATATAGGGATTATTATCATTCTGTTGATTTCAATCGCTATAGCAATTTTTCGTGGTTTTGTGAAAGAAGCCGTTTCGCTTGCAAGCTGGATTGCTGCAATTTGGTTAGCCATGACCTTTTCACATCAAGTGGCGTTATTTTTGCCCACAAGTATTGATGAAGCCTCTATCAGCTTGTCTCAGGCAGATGTCGAAGTAAGTAAATTGCGTGTAGGCATTGCTTTTGTGCTTATTATCATTGGTACTTTAATAGCGGGTGCTCTACTTAATTATATTCTTAGCCATATCACTAAAAATCGTGCGCTACGAGGAATTGATCGACTCTTAGGTGGATTTTTTGGTTTTTTCCGTGGTACAGCAATTATCGTTCTACTTATTTTAGCGGCCTCTTACACAAATTTTCCGTTATCTGAAACTTGGAAGTCATCTCAGATTCTTCCTCCATTTGAATTATTGGCGAAAAAAGCAATTGAAATTATGCCATCTGAATTTTCAAAATATTTCTCACTAGGTGAGCCTGATTTGCAAGCTTCCCATTATCATTTTTAAAATTATTGAGTCATAGTATGTGTGGAATAGTAGGAATCGTTGCGAATAGCGCGGTTAATCAAGACTTATACAACGCATTGCTGATGTTGCAGCACCGAGGACAAGATGCTGCAGGTATAGTGACCTACGATAATGGCAGGTTGTTCCAGCGAAAAACGATAGGGTTAGTGAGTGACGTATTTCAAAGTCGTCACATGGAGCGTCTAAAGGGAAATATGGGGATTGGTCATGTGCGTTATCCAACTGCGGGAACTTCATCTTCAGCAGAGGCGCAACCTTTTTATGTAAATTCACCTTTCGGAATTTCACTAGGACATAACGGTAATTTGATTAATGCCAAGCAGCTTAAAAAAGAGCTTTTCTTAGAAGATCGGCGTCATCTCAATACGGAATCAGACTCTGAAATTCTATTAAACGTCTTTGCGCATGAGTTAGCTAAGCAAGAATCTTTGCAATTACGTCCTGAAGATGTTTTTGAAGCCGTGCGAGGTGTGCACCGGCGTTGTAAGGGCGCTTATGCGGTGGTTGCCATGCTTACAGGTAGAGGCATTGTGGCATTTAGAGACCCAAATGGAATTCGTCCATTAGTATACGGTGTGCGAGAGTCCAAATATGGCATGGAGTATATTGTGGCATCTGAAAGTGTTGCATTAGATGTTTTGGGCTATAGTTTGGTTCGCGATATTTCACCAGGTGAAGCCATTTTTATTAATGAAAATGGAAAAATTTCTAGCCAACAATGTGCAACAGATGCTGTACATACACCTTGTATTTTTGAGTATGTATATTTTGCAAGGCCTGACTCAGTTATCGAAGATGTATTTGTACAAAAAGCACGTATGCGCATGGGCCAATGTTTGGCGAAAAAAATTCTGCAAGAATGGAAGGAGCATGATATTGATGTTGTCATGCCGATTCCGGATACGAGTCGCACGACTGCAATTGAAATCGCTTATCTCTTAGGCGTGAAGTATCGTGAAGGCTTTATCAAAAACCGTTATATTGCCCGAACTTTCATCATGCCCGGGCAAAAGAAACGCAAAAAATCTGTACGCCAAAAGCTTAACCCTGTAGGTCTAGAATTTCGGGATAAAAATATTCTACTCGTAGATGATTCTATTGTACGTGGTACGACTTCACGTGAAATTGCGCAGATGGCAAGAGATGCAGGTGCCAGAAAAGTTTACTTTGCTTCTGCTTCGCCACCGGTTCGTTATCAAAATATTTACGGCATCGATATGCCTGCACGTAGTGAGTTTATTGCACATAATCGTAGTGTTGATGAAATATGCAAAGAAATTCAAGCTGACGGTTTAATTTATCAAGATTTGAATGATCTAATCTGGTCTGTGCAACAGGGTAATTTGCGTTTAGAAAGATTTGATACTTCTGTGTTTAATGGTAATTATGTTACTGGCGTTGAGGAAGGTTATTTTGAAAGTCTTGAAAACTCACGCAATGATCAATCGAAGCAAGAACGCGAAAGAGAATATGCAGGGATTGATTTACATAATAGTAATTAATTCAGGAAGCTCTGATTTACCCCAATACATCGTTAACATATGATCTCAATTTCATTCATGTATAAATACATACACTCGCTCATTTCGCCATATTTTGCCTCGTCTTAAAATAAATCAGATCTTCTGAGACTTAAAATGGTTTTTGGGTCTAACGAAAAAACAGCTGAAAAGCTGTTGCCAGTTTTACAGCAAGCCTGTGAACAATATCCACAACATGCAGAATACCCTGCTGCAATCGTTAAAGTGGGTGAACAAGCGCTTTATTTATTCATTGATAATAAATATTTTACAAAATATTCTGTCTCGACATCACGGCACGGTGTGGGTCAACTAGAAGGGTCTTATCAAACACCTTTAGGGGTGCACTGCGTTAAAGAAAAAATCGGTGCATCGGCAAATCTTGGTGAAATTTTTGTATCACGAGAACCTTGTAAGAGTATTGCGGTCATTGAGCACGATGCAGTTTGCACTGAAAAAGAGTGTATTACTTCACGCATTTTATGGTTATCAGGTCTAGAGCAAGGTTTCAACAAAGGGCTAAATACTGAAGGTAAGTGTGTAGATAGTCATGATCGTTTTATTTATATCCATGGTACACATGAGGAGGGATTGATTGGTCAAGCCGCTTCAATTGGCTGCGTGCGCATGAAAAATAAAGATGTCATAGATCTTTTTGATCATTTACAGCTTTCTTCTTTAGTAATCATTGAAAACTAAGGTTGAAAAATGCTTCCAGTATTTCAAACAGCGATCGATTGTTTATTGCTAAAAGATCCAAATGAAAAATGCCAAGCGGTATTTACCTTTCAACAACGACTCGACTCAGAAAATGTGGATTTAAAAAATAAAATTGATGTTGGTGCAATTTGTATTCCTGGTCGGCCTGATGTGCCAACACTTGTTGCCCCGCAAAATGTTCCACGACGTAAATTAGGTACTGAAGAAGGTCGTATAGCGTTAATTCATGCGATTACACATATTGAGTTTAATGCCATCAACTTAGCTTTGGATGCCATGCTTCGTTTTCAAGATATGCCACTACAGTATTATAAAGATTGGATGCAAGTAGCAGTTGAGGAAGCGCAGCATTTCACAATGTTACGCAAACGCTTACAGAAACTTGGTTGTGATTATGGAGACTTTGATGCACATAATGGTTTGTGGGAAATGGCCATGAAAACCCGTGATAATGTAATTGCGAGAATGGCGCTTGTTCCTCGTGTATTAGAAGCGAGAGGCTTAGATGTTACTCCCAATATGATGAAGCGTTTAGAAAGCCATGGCGATGATGAAACGGTAGAAATTCTAAAAATTATCTTTGAGCAAGAAATAGGGCATGTAGCGATAGGCAGTCGATGGTTTAATTATGCCTGCGCACAAGAAAATGTAGAGCCAGAAAAAACATTTCAGCGTTTACTCAATGAATATATGTCTGGCGAATTACGAGGCCCTTTCGAATTAGAGGCTCGCAAAAAAGCGGGATTTAGTAATGCTGAGTTAGAAGCTTTACGGAGTGTATAAGTATTCTGGTCAATTAGAAACTATCATTTTACTCAAAAAGGTTTAAGTATAAGAAGACAAATGAAAATACCTGCAAGGCTGGGATTAAAGAGTTAACTTATGGTCTGAATGGCATAGGTTAAATAAACTCTGACAACTTACACACCATATAGGTTAAGGTTTTCTCTATCGAGGCTAAGTATTGTTAGACACTGATTGTCTCAAGGTGCAAATTCTCTGGGGTGCAGATCAGCACACTTCCTCGCTCATACCAGTCTCCAAGTACAATTCTCTTATATTTAGCGCCATTGAGTGTGAATTCATGTTCGCCAGGACGATGGGTATGGCCATGAATTAAGCAGTCGACATTGTGTTTTTGCATCGTGTTTTCAACCGTCTGTTGATTCACGTCCATGATCTCTTCGGGTTTTTCTTGGGTCGCTGATTTGCTCTTATTGCGTAACCGTTCAGCAATTTTTAAGCGTTGTTTAACGCTTAACATCGATAAAGTTTTTTTTATAAATGGGTTGCGTGCTTTGGTGCGGTATTTTTGGTAAGCAATGTCATCGGTGCAAAGTGTGTCACCATGCATGATTAAAGTAGGCGTGCCATAGAGATCAATAACGGTTTCCTCTTGCAGAATTTTGCAATGTGTCTGTTTAGAAAAGCGTTTACCAATTAAAAAGTCACGGTTGCCATGGATGAAATAAACTGGTGTACCGGTTTCACTGAATTTTTGAATTGCCTCGATCGCAAGTTCTAAACCAACTGCAGGGTCGTCATCACCAATCCAGTATTCAAACAGATCGCCTAAAATATACAGTGCATCGACATTAGAATTGTCTTGTAAGAAACGACAAAAGGCCGCAACGATGTGCGGCCTTTTTTGATCAAGATGTAAATCCGAGATAAATAAAGTTTGCGCCATTACCTCATTACTTATCGCGTTTAGATTTACTCAACAACAGTCACTTTCTCAATGATAACCGTTTCAGATGGCACATCTTGATAAGGTCCTTTTGTAGTGGTAGGCACATCTTTGATTTTATTCACCACATCCATGCCTTCCGTTACTTTTCCAAATACCGCATAGCCCCAGCCTTGTGGAGTTTCGCTACTGAAGTTTAAGAAATCATTGTCTTTAACATTGATAAAGAACTGCGCCGTTGCAGAGTGGGGATCTCCCGTTCTGGCCATAGCGATGGAACCAACATCGTTCTTCAACCCATTATTGGCTTCATTATTAATTGGGTCATTAGTGGTTTTTTGACTCATGTCCTCAGTGAACCCGCCACCTTGGATCATGAAATTTGAGATCACTCGATGAAAAATCGTGCCATCATAAAAACCTTCTTTTGCATAAGTTAAGAAATTTGCCACTGTGTTAGGAGCGTTTTCAGCATCGAGTTCGAGCATGATCGTCCCGTGGTTTGTGTCCATTTTTACCATTGTAGTTTCTGCCTGAGAGTTAGTTGTAATCATGAAAAATGATATGAATACGAACAGAAGAAGTTGCTTACGCAATGATTTCATTTCGCCTCCAATATGTTTGTGGGTGTGAATAATTTCATATATTGGTCTTGAAAACCAGCCATAAAGTTCATCCAAAAATTTTGCTGGGATACGCTATATAACGGGTTTGACCACATATATAGCTTAGTAAACACGTGTGGATCATTAGTGACATTGACCTAAGGAATCACTAACACGTATGATCCGCAATCGATCAGACCTGTTCATGTGGGTCATATCAAACATCGGGGCATAGCGCAGTCTGGTAGCGCATCTGCTTTGGGAGCAGAGGGTCGGGGGTTCGAATCCCTCTGCCCCGACCAATTTTCAACACCGCTCATCGTTTAATTACAAGTATTTACTGGCAAAACTTACGCACATCTTCTTTTTTAAATCGTTGATTTCTGGAGAGTGCTCCCATGCTGCTACCAGTGTGTCCAATATGGAGAGATTGAATCTAGTGAGTTTGAATGATTTTTGATCATATGGTATAGCACAGTCTAAATATTTAAAGTCTTATTACTACGAATAAATAAAGAATTTTATGTATACGTTGTTGCACTCTTAACTAGATTATTAATGTATTTATTCATCTGTCGCTGTAGATTGTTCGCATACACCAAATATAGATAAAAATTACTGCAATTTGTGATTTAAGTTGAAACTAAATTTATTCATACGTTGACTAATTTTTATGAAATTGCATCGCATACCTATTATTCGATTACTTGCATTATTACTCCTTGTAGGGCCTTTGCAGGCTAAGTAAATATTTACTTGTGGAATTATGGCTGCGACATTCATCGTTTTCTAGTACGTTGCCTTGAGTTTTTATTTATTGAATGAGGTCGATTTCCATTTTCGTTAATCCAGTCCGACAAGTCTTCCAAAATATGTAAAAGTTTGGGGTCAGGTAAGCAGTAATAAATAAATGCACCACGACGCTCGGGTCGAACTAAACCTGCTTCTCGCAAGGCGCGTAGATGAAATGATACGTTAGTTTGTGACAAGCCCGTTGCTTCTACTACATCTGAAACGGGCCGACACTCTAACCCAAGACTGTAAAGAATCCGTAATCGATTTGGCTCCCCCAGTAATTTGAATATTGGGGTTAGATGCTTGACAGTATCCATAGATATGCGTGTAAACTCATATGTGTGGCGGCTCATGTATTTGATACATTATGATGTTAACGAAAAACCGTCAATACATCACTTATTCAAATTAGCTATCTTATTCAAATTGAGGAGGAGTTAATAATGAAAAAGATATTCGTCAATTTACAGTACTTAGTATTACCAGTCTCACTTGTATTGACATTATTTGGTGTTGTAATCGGTGGACTTTGGGTTTGGACAGGACTGGCATTGCTTGTAGTAGCAATTGTTACCGATACGCTAGTAACTTCTCATACACAAGGGACAGGCTATGATAGTAATGGGAAGTCGTTAGCAAGCCCGATATTTCTTAATACTCTTTTGTATGGGGCTGTACCCCTCAACATAATGCTTTTTATCGCTGTTGCCTGGCGAGTGAATGAATACGCAACAGGTGTTCCAATAAATATTATTGAAGTCGGCGGCCTTACCATTCAACAAGGTACTACTGGGTTAGAACTTAACGGTGCAATGATGTCCGTAGCAGTTTGGTTGGGATTGACGATCAGTATTTGGCATGAGATTGGACATCGAGGTGGGGTTAGTTTCGTTATTGCTCGCTGGATGATGGCATTTGTAGGGTCTGCTCATTTTCCATATGCACATATCTACGATCATCATCTAAGCCTTGGTTTAGAACGTGATCCAGCAACACCACCAAGAGGACGAAATGTGTTTACACATTTTATTCTTTCTTACTATGGGCAATGTAAATATCTTTTCAAATTTGAAAAAGATCGCCTTACCAAACTTAATAAGTCCTATATTTCATTGCAAAATGCTTGGATTCGTGGGTGGTTGATGTGCGTGCCGGTGATCGCTCTATTTTGGTTTGCAGGAGGATGGATAGGACTTGGTGTGCTGCTTTACCTTTGGGTAATTCCAAACTTTGAATTGGAAGCGTTGAATTATCTTGAACATTATGGATTGATCCGTGAAGAAGGAAAACCGTATGGCCCAAGACATTCATGGTGTACTACAACCGCTTTTTCAGACATGCTGTTTTTTGAAATCGGACGACATTCAGACCATCATGAACGTGGAGAAATAGAGTTTTGGAATTTGAAAAGCTTGGGCGCACCTAACATGGGAAAAGGCTATCTTCCCATGTTTGTATTGGCATTGATTCCTCCCTTGTGGCATCGATACATGAAACACGTATTGGCGGAATGGGATGAAAAGTACGCAACAGATGGAGAGCGACAAATTGCGAAAAAAATAAATAAACAAATAGGCTATGAACTTGATCCATCCGAACGAAAGCATGATCGAGTTTATTTAATTGACGATACGAGGGGATTAGCTGGTGCGTAATCACATATTTTTTGGCACATAAATGAAACAGAATGTAAAACTTACGGATAGCGAAATCAAAAAGATAACCAAAGCACGTTATGGAAAATGTGCTGAATCCGGCGTTGCAAGTTCTTGTTGCGCTATTGATGCATCCCAATCGTCCAGTTTCGCAATAGAACACGGGTTGTATACAAAAGAGGACATATCATTAATACCAGATACGGCGCTGAGCTTATCAAGAGGTTGCGGTAATCCCACCGGTTTTGCGGAATTACAACCAGGAGAAATTGCAGTGGATTTCGGGTGTGGGGCGGGGATTGACGTTGTTCTTGCAGCAAAAAAAGTAGCACCAAGCGGAAAAGTATTTGGAGTAGATTTTGCCCCTGAAATGATTCAGAGAGCAAAGCAAGCCGTGATCGAAGCGGAAGTTGCAATCATAGTCGATTTGTATGTTTCTGATTTAGATAAAACAGACCTTTCCGATAGTTTTGCTGATGTAGTAATGTCAAATTGTGTAATCAATTTGTGTCCAGATAAAGAAGAAGTTTATCGAGAAGCCTTTCGCATTTTAAAACCCGGGGGTCGTCTCGCCATATCCGATGTTATTTATACTGAGAAACTCGATCCGCAAATTCATGAGCGTTTTAAAACAGCTTGGTCCGGTTGTGTTGGAGGTGCAATCGAAAAAGACAGGTATTTTAATATTATTGAAAATATTGGATTTATAGATCTTAAAATTGTATCCGAACATCTACTTGCATCGAATGAGCTAAACGAAATGGCATGTTGTCCCGGCGCCGAATATACTCCGGTTCCTGCAAAAGAAGACTTAGCTGTTACTGAAAACAAAATTGAAAGTGTAAAATTTACTGCAGATAAGCCACTCGGGTCTAATTGAGAAGTATATTTAAGTAGTGTGTATGACCGCTTTTGGTTACCGAATCAATCGGTCAGTGCAACACCTTGTCAAACCTTTGTTTGTAATGAGGCAGACTCAAACGGATGGTAATTTAGTATTGGATTGTTTTTAGATGAACTGGATTAATCAAATACCACATGATTACTTGCTTTGAGCCATAAAGTTTCAATCATTTTCTTAAAAGATTGATGCAATTGCACTTTTATTATAATTCGCAGCCTTTTCTTCTCGATACTAAAGTGTTGCATCGACCCATTGAGACCACGGCCAAAAGCGGACATTCTAAGTAAAGAGCATTTACTATCGGATAGATACATCGAAACGCCAATATAGGATGATGTTTTGAGTAGACTGCTCATTTTTACTGAACTATATCGAAATATCTTATTTCAAAATAAAAAAAGAATTAAGCGGTACTCAAATGATAAGTATATCTTGGCTTACATTAATACGCTGCTAAAATATTTTAGATTATTTAGAGACAATGCCTTTATGTCTTGGGAGTTTGCGACAGCAGTATAGAATTCATCTTGTCGAATATTCGCAGAATTATAAAAGCTTGCTTGCCACTGTCAAAATTTGATCTAACTTAATGGTTCAATAACTTTTATTATTTCTTGACCATTTGCTGGTTTTTGTAAAACAATCGCACCTTTATCTGCGGCTTCCTTTGCATGCAGGCAATCTGTATCTGTAGCTAGTATAATAAATGGAATATTATTTTCTAAGTTATTAACAGCATTTTGAATTCCAATACTGTTTTTTTTTTAGCATATCAAGATTAAGCAATATTGCATTTGGCAGATGTTTGTTATCCAATTCATTTAGGAACCCTTATGCAGATGCATGTAAATCTGTCGTCAACCCATATGATTCCAGCAATAGATTAATTGCGTCACGTGTATCATCACGGTCATCGATAATACTAATTATTCCTTTGGTATTAGGCATATAGGTATCATGCCTGTCTATGTTTAAAACAAATATGATCTAGATCAAATCGATTGAGGACTTTGGTGTACATGGCAAAATCGTAGCTTATGCAGGATCGCGGCAATTCAAATCGGCAAGCAAGCATAATGTTTCTTATGTTTTATTCAACGGCATACAATCTCATTAACTTTTTTCGATACTTAGTGCCAGCAAAATTTTTCGCACTGGAGTTTTGCAGCGGAATTATAGGATATAGTTTTTATCTAAGATTCGTTAAAATGAAAATGTTAAATTTTCAGTACTGATTAATTATTTGAATGACTGGGAAAGTTAATTAAGGAGAACATTATGCCACAACATCATAATGACCACTTCTTTGCACATTGGGAATTTGGGCTCGTTCATTGGCTTGGTCATTGGGCTGTAGAACTACTGTTTTGGGTTGTAATTATTTGTATGATTATTATTGTTGCTAATTGGATTTTTAAAAATAATGAATGAAATGCAAATCAAAGTAGCATTTGAATTATAAAGCGAAATTATACATGCCAATCTTAATATTTTCAGGGGCAATTTTAGTAATGCTTCTTTGGTCACTTTGTTTCCCTTTCATAAATATCGGATTAAATTATTCTCCACCATTATTTTTTGCAGCAATTCGTGCATTATCTGCAGGTTTAGTTTTGCTTATTTTCGCAATTGGTTTACAAAAGCGTTTACCTCGTGAAGGCTCAGTATGGGCTGCAATTGTGGTAGTGGGCATTACTGCCACCAGTCTTGGTTTCTTTGGTATGTTTATTGGAGGTGGTCTTATATCACCTGGAATTGCAACAGTTATATCAAATACTCAACCACTTATTGCCTCAATATTTGCTTACATTTGGCTTAAAGAGTCACTTAGCAAAAGACAAAAAGCAGGTCTTGCAATAGGATTTTTAGGGATTGTTTTAATAAGCATGGGGGTTAATGATGATCAGGCGACTACTCATTTGATTGGGATTTTTTATATTTTGATAGGAGCGATTGGGGTGGCATTGAGTAATGTCACACTCAAATGGTTGGCCGGTCGTGGAGACGTATGGATGTTGATGGGATTGCAGCTAGTAATAGGAAGTATTCCTTTATTTGCATTAAGTTATATAGTGGAAAGCCCAATAAATGTACTTTGGGATATTCAATTCATTTATGCTCTTTTAATTTTAGCGATTTTAAGCACTGCTTTTGCCTCAGCACTTTGGTTTATATTGCTTAATTATGTCGAACTTAATAGATTAAATGTATTTACATTCTTAACGCCAGTTTTTGGTTTGATCATTGGTTTTGTATTTTTTGGCGAGTCATTTGGTGGTCTTAAATTTGTTGGCGCAGGCTTGGGAATTATCAGTATTTATTTAGTAAGTATTCAAGGTAAAAAGATCTTGCGGACTTTAATAAATTCTTGTATATGGCGAATTAGTCATTAAATAGTTTATAGATCAATAGATCAATTTCAGAAATTAAAAAATATGTTATTTCAACATCGAAAGTGAGATCGATAAGTTCATGGAGTTCAATTTTAATAGCGATGAATCCCATTAAGCTTCTTCCGTGATGCGGTTATCCGCTAAATGATAAGCACGCTTTCTTCCTTTTTTAGATCTTCAATACGAGCGTATAGGATACGCTTAAGCACTAAATGTTATAGAACATAATCAACAGTTGAATTATTAATAAATTAATTTGAATAAGTTCAGCATAGTTTTTAAATATTTTTTCGACAATATTTTTCTTATTAGATTAAGAAGTTATTTTTTGAATATGTGATTTTTAGCCTCAATACTTAGGTATATTCATAAATAATTGGTGACGTCTATGAGTAACACTATTAACATTCTATAACTCCATCAACATTTTAGAAATGTTATAGATTGATTTAAGTCAAAACAATATTTAACTTAGTCGGTGAAGATGTAGCATGGAAAACAAAACATCAGGTGGCATCAAATATAAGAAAGAGCTGAAAAAGCTGCAAATTGAGCTAGTTAAATTTCAACACCACTTAATTAAATATAATCATAAGATATTAATAATATTCGAGGGGCGAGATGCATCAGGGAAAGATGGTGTAATCAAGCGAATAATTCAACATTTGAGTCCTCGTGAAACACGAGTGGTAGCTTTAGGGAAACCTTCAGATCATGATAAAAAAGGCTGGTATTTTCAGCGTTATGTGCCACATTTGCCTGTAGCCCAAGAAATGGTGTTATTCAATCGTAGTTGGTACAACCGTGCAGGAGTTGAGTGGGTAATGGGATTTTGTAATGAAATAGAGTATAAAAACTTTTTAAAAGATGTCGTTGTATTTGAATCATTATTGGTAGATTCTGGCATTCAGTTATTTAAATTTTACCTTGATATTTCAAAAAAAGAGCAAGCAAGAAGGTTAAAGGCTCGTAAAAAAGACCCTCTTAAACAGTGGAAAACAAGCTTTATAGATGAAGTAGCATTAGTACATTGGGATGACTACAGTAAGGCGCGTGACACGATGTTAGATCAAACCAATAGTGAAGTAGCACCATGGGTTATTATTAACGCTGATTGTAAAAAACAAGCTCGTCTTAATGTTATTCGATATCTGATGGCAAATATTTCATGTCCGGATAAGGATGAACACATAACGCATCCAGACTCAAAATTTTCATATGAATATGCTAGTAGCGTTAAAAATAAGCTATCGACGTAAAAAAGTTAAGTGAATTACCACTCAAGGTTTGTTGTAAGGTAAGTGTCACAAATGACGCAAAGCAAGTTTTATATAACTACGTAATGTTTTCCCCAAATTCGAAGTGCAATAGTAATTTACCTAAATAGTTCAGAATTTTTAGTAATCAACAAGAATGGATTTTTGGTAGTTCCAACACCGCTTCTAATCCACCTTCATTTCGGTTATGAAGATATATTTCACCTCCACTAACTCTAGCTATATCTCGGGCAATCCCAAGTCCTAAACCTACACCTCCAGATGATCGATTACGCGATGATTCTAATCGAAAGAATGGGTCAAAAATATGTTCCATTTGCTCTTCAGGTATCCCTGGGCCTTCATCTACTATTCTAATTGATAACATTTTTGCCGATTCTTCAATGTAGATGGTTGCCTTGTCACCATAACGAACGGCATTTTCCATTAAGTTTGTAAGACATCGCTTCAATGCAAGCGGATACCCATTATGAAGTTTTTGTTCTCCTTCATTGAATTCTATTTCATGCCCAGCTTCTCGCATATCTTGGGTGATACTACTAATTAACGCACTGACATCTATTTTTTGTATAGGTTCAGTTTTATCCTGGCCGCACATATAGTCTAACGTTTCGTTAACCATGCTTTGCATGTCATCTAAGTCACTTAAAAATTTATTTGCCAATTCTGTATCATTAAGTAATTCCGTGCGCAACCGCAATCGTGTAATTGGTGTTTTTAAGTCATGTGAAATTGCTGCAAGTAATCGACCTCTATCTTCTATGTGCTGATTAATTTTGGCTTGCATAATATTAAAAGCACGTGCGGCTTTGCTTACTTCTTGCGGGCCACTTTCATCGATTGGAGCACGTTCAATATCTCTCCCTAGCTCATCTGCTGCGAATGCTAAAGCGTTAATTGGTTTAGTAATTTTGTGCACAATAAACAAGGATAAGAAAAATGCAGTAACCACTAATATTAATAGTGTGGTGATAATGCGATGAGGAAAATTAAACAAGGCCTCGGGAAAATGTTGTATAAAACTTACCCATGATCCATCATCTAATTTAACTTGAATTAGAATATGATACTCTGTAAACGACCATGTACCCATCATTTCGTATACCATTTTTAACGCTCTATTAATACCATAGCTTATTCTAGAGTTATTCGAATTGTCTGATGAGCCATTTTTTTTTGTTTCAAAATTGTTATTAATCTGATGTTCATGTTTTTCGATAAACTGAATGTGAATGGGATAATTTTGATCTAATACGTTGGCAAATGAATTACGTATAGACTTTTGTATCTGGTTACCGTTTTGGGTTGATTCTTGGAGTGGTTTAATATCAAAAGAAACGCGTAGATCAGATGAATTAAATGCTTTAATGGCTTTTTCTCTCGCTTGCGGTGTAAGTTCATTTAAAAAACGCACCATTGAAGATACTTGTTCTACGGACTTTAACTCCAATATCTTGTGAAGAGACTGTCCTCTCTCATAGTATAAAATTATTCCGCTTATTATTTGAGCCAACGAGAGTATGACTAGAAGCGTTATCATTAGTTGAGCAAACAATGATTGTGGCCACAATCGAGACATTATTTTTCTACCTTTACATTAACAGCAAATATATAACCTTCATTTCTAACTGTTTGGATAATTTTCGAGTTTTTAGTGTCATGAAGTGAACGACGTAATCTACTCACCATAACATCTATACTGCGATCAAATGGCTGCATCTCACGGCCATGGGAAAGATCAAGTAACTGATCACGACTTAGTACTCTATTTGGATGTGTTAAAAAAATATACAGCAATTGATATTCACCTCCACTTATTGGGACTACAATATTCTCAGGGGAGATAAGATGTCTATTTACAGTATCTAACCTCCAATCACCAAAGAGAAAATATCTAGAAGTTTGTTGAATTGTGGATGATGATAAAGTGCGGGTTCGCCGTAATATACTTTTAATTCGTGCTAAAAGTTCGCGTGAGTTAAATGGTTTTGCTAGATAATCATCCGCGCCCATCTCTAGCCCAATAATGCGCTCGGTCTCTTCGCCACGGGCTGTAAGCATAATTACTGGAATAGTAGATTTCGATCTGAGATTGCGACACAACACAAGCCCATCATCCCCGGGTAACATTAAATCGAGAACGATCAGGTCAATTTTACTTTTATCCAGAACAGCCCACATCTCTTTACCATCCGATGCAGTTATCGTTCGAAAACCCTCTTTTTTTAAGTAATCACTGAGTAAATTGCGGATCTCAAGATCATCGTCAACGATCAAAACAGTGTCAGTTTTGTCCATCTGGAAAGTGTAAGCATTAAATGAAATCTTTCAATAAATATTTTTGTAACGCTTTATTACTGAATCCCAATAGGAAATATTAGGTTACAAAAGCCCGAGTTTTCGAAATTATCCCGTTACAAGGGAATGGTTTACTAAGCATAACCAAGATAGAAAAGCAGATGAGGTCGAGAGATAGGTTATGGCGGGGCTTTACATTAATTTCAATCTTAAAGTATTAACATCGATGGTTGGCTTAGCTGTTGTAATTCTATTGAGTAGCATTATTACAACGGGTTGTGCAACCAATCGAATTAATCTAGCGAATACAGAGCAGATTGAAGTTATAAAAAATTCGTCAAGGTCCGCAAAAATTACAAAACTTGCAGTTTATTCTAACAACTCAGGCATTTCTGTGTCGGGAGAATTACGCAAACGTATACCTAGTAGAGGACGTCTATACGGTCATGTGGATGTTGGTGTCTTATCGCCTGATGGCAAAGTACTTTTCACAACGAATACTAGTTACCATCGTAAAAAACGCAAATCTTACACGTCAAAATTCACTGTAGACATCCCTTTCGTGCTGGAGCGCGGTAGCACAATTCGCGTAACTCATCACCGTGTCCCCTTAGGGTGGCATAAATCTATTATTTTAAATATTCATTCAATCAATAGGAGTTAAACATGAAAACATTAAAAACAATATCACTCGCACTGTTCATGAGCATTGCGTTTGCAATGATCACGACAGTGAGCGCATCAGAAATGAAGCATGAACATAAGGGAACTACTAGTTCCGAATCTCACCAAGCGCATGCAAATATGCAAAAAATGCATGCGCATATGCAGAAAATGCAGAAGGAAATGGATGCCATCCGTGCAGAAAAAAATCTAGATAAACGCAAAGAGCTTATGCAAGCGCATCGTAAGAGCATACGCGAAGGCATGGAAATGATGATGCAAGATGATAGCGGCAAAGGAATGATGGGTAAGACAAAAGGAGATATACATGAGGCCATGAAAAAAGAAGGAAAAATGGATGCACATGCGCGAGTAGGAAATATGGAAGAACATTTAGATTTGATGCAACAGATGATGGAGCAAATGATGCAACATCAAAATGAGGCTTATGAATTATTTGAAGCGTATAGAGAGCTTGACAGAGATCTTGGGTCTTAATTAATTGCTTTACGTTGATCAGATTTAAAAGTATTAAATAAAAAAATTAAATAAAAATACTTCTGAATACTAACTTCAAACTCATACTAAATTATATGGAGAGAAATATGAAAACATTAAAAACTACATTAATCGTGCTATCTATGAGCATGTTAGCACTGATAACTACAATAGCTTATGCGGAAGAAAACAAGCATGAGCACAAAAGAACGTCAACTTCTGAGTCGCACAAAAGCCATGCGCATATGGAAAAAATGCACGAGCACATGAAAGAAATGCAGGAGCAAATGCAGGCTATTCATGCAGAAAAAGATCCTGAAAAAAGAAAGGAACTCATGGGGGCACATCGCAAAAGTATGCATGAACATATGCAGATGATGCATGGCATGATGAGTGATGGAAAGATGGGTGGCGGAATGATGATGGGAATGCACGGTGGTGCTGATAAAAAAGGCCATGGTGACAAACCTAAGCATGGAAAAAGTGCAATGATGGATCCTGAGTCACGCATGGGCATGATGGAAAAACGTATGGACATGATGCAAATGATGATGGACCAAATGATGCAACATCAGGAAGCAAGGATTAATACCACTGAGGAATACTTAAAAAAAGGTAGTCCTAGATAGTATTAGCCTAGCTTGAGTTCGATGAAGGGAGTCAGCGATTAATTATGCTGGCTCCCATTTGGCTGACTTATCATCATAGGAAGATAGGTACATATTGGTCAAAATGTATTGAACTCTAGACTCAGGTCCAGACTTAAGCTTTTGTGACCAAGGAGGTAATTGGATGCTAACAATTGGTAAATTAGCTAAAGCTACCAATGCGAGTATCGATACGATTCGATATTACGAGCGTATGGGACTGGTAAGCCCTGATGCTCGATCTGCTCATGATTATCGAATGTATGAAGAGTCTGCAATCAATCGTTTACGTTTTATTAAAAATGCACAGCAGTTAGGGTTCTCACTTTCAGAAATTGAAAAGCTACTCACTTTTGGCGCCTCTAACAATGGTTCTGCTAGTGACATCTTGAACCTCACTCAAGAAAAAATCTTAGCGCACAGAAATAAGATTAAAGAATTGCAAAAAATACAAGCAGTGCTTACCGATTTAGCAAAACAGTGCTCAGGTAAAGGCCCTGCTAAAGATTGTCCGATTCTTCAAGCGTTATACCCTGATTCAGGTGAAAAATGAAAGCAGTCACAGGAGCAAAATATGACAACAAATAAAAATGTAAGCACAGGTCAGCATGATGGGAATATGAATAGCAGTACACCCAATACATCATTCTTCTCGCGCAACTGGGCAATAATACTAATATCTGGTGTGATTGGATTTTACTTGGTTACGGAACACACGGCTCATTTATTAGGGGCACTACCTTGGCTGATTTTATTGGCCTGTCCTTTGATTCACGTATTTATGCATCGAGGTCATGGTGGGCATGATCATACACAACCTCATCAAAAAGAGGTGAATGATGAATAGCCATGATGCGATTCAAAGTTATGGTTTATGGGGTTTAGTCATCATTAACTCCCTAGTATTTATTATCTTCGCGTTTAGCTTTACGAAACCAAACACATCAAGAGACTGGCGTTCCTTTGGTGCATTTTCAGCCTTTATCGTTGCGCTGTTTGCAGAGATGTATGGATTTCCGTTGACGATATATTTTCTATCAGGTTGGTTAAGTGCGAATTACCCAAGTGTAGATTTATATTCTCATGAAAATGGGCATCTTTGGCATTTATTAATAAACCTTGGTGGCGATCCACATTTCAATTTAATTCATATACTCAGCATTGCATTAATCCTTGCAGGGTTTTTCTTACTCTCCGCTTCTTGGAAAGTTCTTTATGCCGCACAAAAGCAACACCAGCTTGCAACAACAGGGCCTTACTCGCGTATCCGTCATCCTCAATATATTGGGTTTTTCCTCATCATGCTGGGATTCTTAGTGCAATGGCCAACTATACTTACGCTACTCATGTTTCCCATTTTGACATACATGTATTACCGGTTAGCAAAAAAAGAAGAACGAGAAGTAGAGGATGAATACGGAGAAATATATACAAAGTATGCTGAACGTGTTCCTGCCTTCATTCCTAAATTTGGAGAACGATATGATGCTTATCGCGAACAAAAATAATGATTGGATGCGAGCACACTATTTAAGACCACTTTATGTGTCTTTGATCTTATCGGTATTCGCAGAACTTATTTTGTTTCTTTATTTTGGTGTTCTTATAAACGATGAAGGGAACATGCTAAATAAGTTTCTGTGGTCAGTTATTTTTTGTGGAATTGGAATGGGGAGTGTATTTGGGATAGCAATCTTAGTATTTGTGTTAGATCGTATGACTGGGTGGTTTGCAATATCGATGACAACAGCACTTGCAATTATTTTCTTCGGTGTTTGTAACTTTATATGTTTTAGATTAGATCAAAAATTTAATTACTTTGGAGGTATAAATAATCCTGAACTATTTCTATTTACTGGATGGTTGCTGTCTATTCTCGGAGGTTTACTGATTGGAACGCTTTTGTTTACAGACACTGGAAACAGACTATTGAATCGGCTAGGCATTTGAATATAAAGACAGCATCCTGTAATTGATGAAATTTTAAACAAAGGAGATAGCTATGGCTCAATTTTTAGGAGATATAGCATTTATATTGGAATCGATGCTACTTGTAAGTGGCTTAGTTATTTATTACTTCGCATTAGAGAGAAAATCGAAGTTGCTCAAGTTTACAGCGATTATCGCAATAATCATTAGCTTGCTAGGTATGCTATGTACGGGATATTACTGGTTTAGTTATCTATCGCAAGGTGCATTTCAAACAGCATTTCTAAATGTACCTGCTAACACATAGTCTTAATATTTATTTAAATACAAAGGAGAACAAATCATGAGAAAAGCATTAACAACTATGCTACTTATCTTATTCGTAGCCAGTGCAACTAGTTATGCAAAAGATTCATTAATGCATCAATCGCATGAAAAGTTACAACAAGTACAACAAGAAATGTTGGTCATTAAGAAAACAGAAGATCCAGTGAAACGCAAACAATTACTTGATGAGCATTTAAAAACTATGCAGGAATTTAGCGACATTATGCTACAAGTACAACATGATCCAAAACGTGGAGAAGAAAGCGTAATAATGGGAGAAATTATGTTTGAACGAATTAAATATTTAGAAAAGATGATGCACCAATTACTCGAGTATCAAAGTGAACGAGCAAAAATTAAAGATATGTAGTAATACGCTTAGATGAATGAGTGTATATCAATTCAATATAGAAATTAATTAATTATTAGTTATTTCACTATTTTTAAGGAGCACACTATGACACATCATGACGGGGGATTTTTTACTCATTGGGGGTTTGGATTTGGCCATTGGACACTTGGCATCCTATTTTGGGCGGTAATACTAATCGTGATTGTAGTTGGTATAAAAGCGATCCTAAAAAAATAATAAGTTCAAGTATGGAAAGACGGTATAAACAGAGAACAAAATTATGAAAATTCTCAACACTGCTGTATTTTTAATTCTTCTCGCAATAATTTTAGGAGTTGGGTTTGTCTATTCTGGATACTTAAATGTAGGTGCAAATGTAGAACACAGTAAGCTAAGTAACTGGTTACTGGATACTACTATGCAAAAATCAGTGGAGCGGAGTGCACAAAACTTAGCATTTAAAGTGCCTGCATTGGGTGATCACGCATTAATCATAAAAGGTGCTGAGAATTACGATGTGATGTGCGCAATTTGTCATACCCCACCTGGTGGATCTCATTCACCTTTAGCCCAAGGATTAAATCCTGTACCTCCAGATTTGCAAGTATCTGGTAAACGCATGACAGACAAGGAGCTTTTTTGGATAACTAAAAACGGCATTCGCATGACAGGAATGCCTGCTTGGGGCGAAACCCACAACGAAGAGGTTATTTGGTCGATGGTAGCGTTTATCAAAACGTTACCTAACTTAGGTCCAGATGAATATAAAAGAATGGTCGAGTTAGCAAAACGAAAAGGTCTACATATGGAACCAAATGATGACTCCTCACATGTTGGCCACCAACATTGAATTTAAATCTTAAGTATCTAGAGATAAAAAATATGTCTGAACTCAAAAAATCATCAAACGTTAGAGAAATACTGGGTAATAAAATTGATCCTATAACTGGACGTGCAATTGATCCAGTTTGTGGGATGGGAGTTTTAAAACATGTCCATTATCAATATACGTTTGATAATAAAATATATAAATTCTGCAATGAAGATTGCTTAAATGATTTCAAAGCAAATCCATTAAAATACATAGCAGACTCAATTGATACGGAAGCTAATACAAATGATGTAAATAATGCCAGTACCGAAGACATCAATAAAAAATCAAATGCACATTCCTGTTGTACTGAGCCTAAACATGAGAGCAAATCGTCTTGTTGTTCAGAGAATGATATAGAAAACCAATCATGTGGATGCTCAAATGAGAGCTCTACACAAATAGTTACAAAACATGAGGATAACGAATCGAATACAGAACATATGGCTGAAAAATTAATAAAAGCAAAACTAATTGTACCAGGAATGGGAAGTGATCACTGCGCGGGACTAGTTACTACTTCTTTACAACGCCTTAGTGGTGTTGGAGAAATTAAAACTAACATTGTCTCACATCATGTTGATGTAAAATATGAACCGTCGAAACTACAGCTTTCAGATCTTAAAAGTGCTGTTGTGAAAGCAGGTTATGAAGTAGATTCCATTTCAAACGAAAGTGCTGATGAGCTATTCATGATAGTTCCAGGTATGGGCAGTGACCATTGTGCAGGAATTATTTCTGAATCAATTCATCGATTACCGGGTATTATTAATGTGCAAACAAACATATCCAATCATCGAGTCACTGTTCAATTTCAACCTGATTTAACTGACAGCAATGCTATTCAAGCTGCGGCAGTGCATGCAGGTTATGAGGTTGCAAATATTGAGCATACAGCACCGAAAGCTTCACTAAAAGAAGATGAATCTGAAGCGAGATATTTAAAACAAGCTTGGCATCGCTTTTTGTTTGCTGCAATCCCTACCACATTAATCATGTTATTGATGATCCCCGAAATGTTTTGGAAACCTATACCCGGTTATCTTCTCTTTATAGCGATACTAGGATTTCCTGTAATTTTTCTTTACGGTGGTCTGGCCACACACCGCTCGGCTTGGCGTTCTTTAACTAATCGCACCGCCAACATGGATGTGTTGATCTCAATGGGAAGTCTTCCTCCATACTTAATTGGTTTGATTGGTTTTGTTTACCCCATGACTTCATTTATTGAAATGGCAGCCACAATTATGACTTTTCATATGTTGGGCCGTTACCTTGAAACCCGAGCCAAAGGACGGGCATCTCAAGCAATAAAAAGATTGCTTAAGCTTGGCGCAAAGACTGCAACTACCCTACGTGGCGGTCAAGAAATCGAGATTCCGATAGCGGAATTAAAAGTTGGCGACATTATGCTAATTCGTCCGGGAGCAAAAATTCCCACCGATGGAGAAATAATGGAAGGTAATAGTCATTTTGACGAATCCATTGCAACAGGCGAGTCTGTTCCTATAGAAAAAGGGCCTGGTGATAATGTAATTGGTGCCACGATAAACAAAGAAGGACTTTTAAAAGTGCGTGCCACCAAAATTGGTGCAGATACATTTCTTGCACAAGTCATTCGTTTGGTAGAAGAGGCTCAGGGTTCAAAGGTACCTATTCAAGAATTTGCCGACCGTGTAACCGCCAAATTTGTACCTGGAGTAATTTTAATTGCATTAATCAGCTTTATAGTGTGGCTAATATATGCAGATTCGCTACGGCCCATTCTCGTATGGGGATCTGGTTTTTTACCTTGGGTGGATGCAGATTTAACCCCTTTATTACTAGCAATTCTCGCATCCGTTGCTGTACTGGTTATTGCCTGTCCCTGTGCACTGGGTCTCGCAACACCTACCGCTATCATGGTGGGTTCGGGAATGGGCGCAGAACGCGGCATTCTAATTCGGTCTGGTGAAGCCATTCAAACTTTAAAAGACATCAAAATGGTCGTGCTCGATAAAACGGGCACCATTACTGAAGGTAAACCAGCATTAACAGATGTCATTGCAAATGAGAGTTTCAATGAAGATGAGGTTTTAAAACTTGCAGCATCTGTAGAAGATGGATCAGAACATCCACTAGGGCAAGCTATTGTGTCTGGTGCACGAAAACGTGGGATAGATATCCCTGTTGTTAAAGAGTTTAAAGCAATAACTGCAAGGGGTGTTGAAGGAAAAATTGATAGACAGCAAGTCTATGTCGGTAGTCGTCGTTTACTAGGTGAGCTTGGTATTGAACTTGGTAATTTAGATGAACCATTGACTCGTCTTGAAACAGAAGGAAAAACCGCGATGCTTGTTGCAATTGAAGACCAGGCTGCAGGACTTGTTGCAGTTGCTGACACAATTAAATCCGATTCCAAAGCTGCAATTGATGCGATGCACCAAATGAATATCAAGGTAGCTATGGTTACTGGTGATAACGAGCGCACAGCCCATTATGTTGCAGATCAAGTAGGTATTGATGAAGTGCTGGCAGGTGTATTACCGGAAGGTAAAGTTGATGCAATTAGGAAATTACAAACTGACTATGGAGAACATGTTGCCATGGTAGGTGATGGCATTAACGATGCACCTGCTCTCAAACAAGCAAATGTCGGAATTGCAATTGGTGCAGGAGCGGATGTTGCAATAGAGGCCGCAGACGTTACCTTGGTTAAGGGTGAGCTCACAAACTTTATTGAAGCGATACGTTTATCACGCGCTACTTTTAGAAAAATTTTAGAGAATCTATTTTGGGCTTGGTTTTATAACCTCGCTGCAATTCCTATTGCAGCTGTCGGATTATTGCATCCAATGATTGGTGTTATTGCAATGACAATTAGCTCATTATCAGTAGTAGGTAATTCAATCTTACTTAAACGAGTTCGGTTAGAAGTATCCAATAAAGCCTAACTACTAACAAGTAGACAAAAAACGAAAATTAAAGCTACAGATGGAAATTCCAAAAACATATAGCACTGATACGAAACGCAGAAAACTCTTAGTGAACGCAACGTCTATCCTCGGAGCAATTGGTGCTACATTAACAGGTTGGCCATTTATTTCATCCATGCTGCCGGATGCTCGAGCAGAAGCTGCTGGTTTAAATGTGAAAGTAGATTTAAAGAAAATACCACCAGGATTTCAAACCACAGTAGTTTGGAGAAAAAAGCCAGTTTGGATCATGCATCGTACTGAAGAGATGATTGATCTTCTAGATGACCAATCTTTATTAGAACGATTGCGAGATCCATTTTCAAAAGTGAAAAGCCAACAACCAGATTATGTTGTAAATAATACAAGATCAGTCGATTCCAAGTTTTTCGTCGCAATTGGGCTTTGCACACATTTAGGATGCAATCCAAAGCTTTATCCAGAATTGGTGGAAACGCCGTTCTCAAAAAATTGGCATGGTGGTTACTACTGTCCTTGTCACGGGTCACTTTTCGATCTTGCAGGCCGCGTTTATAAAAACGTACCTGCACCCACAAATTTAGTGATTCCTGCATATCGTTTTATTTCTAAATCTGAAATAGAAATTGGAGAACATCCATCTAAGGCAACTTAGATTAATCATACTTAAGGAGACTTTGATGAATGTAACAATCATCGCTACTAAAAGTTGTAGTCATCGACCCACTATGGAGAAAGAGTTACGAGATCTTGGTATCGAGTACGATTTGATTTATGCGGAAGATCATCCAGAAATTATAAATAGATATACAATTCGCCACTCACCTGTTCTCGTAATTGATGATGAAGTAGTTTGCAGCGGTCTTCCAAGTGAAGGGGACTTAGAAGTGTTGTTTTCGCACTACGAGAGCTGAAATAGTTTTTTCATGAAAGATAGCTACAAAGCAGGAAGCTTAAACTTAGCAGCAACTGTAGCCATGGGTACTGGGGTAATGATCGGCGCAGGAATATTTGCCCTAACGGGACAGGTTGCCGAATTCGCGGGTGGATTATTTCCACTCGCATTCTTACTAGCGGCTATCATAAGTGGATTCAGCGCTTATACTTACATAAGAGTCACAAGTAAATATCCGTCGGCGGGTGGAATCGCAATGATTCTTGAAAAAGCTTATGGGAAAAGTGTAATGACTGGTGCGTGTGCACTTTTAATGGCCTTCTCAATGATCATTAATGAAAGTTTAGTTGCGAGAACTTTTGGTACATACACTTTGCAGTTATTTGATCTTGAGAACAACTCCATATTTGTCCCCTTGCTAGCAGTTGGACTTATTGTAATTGCCTTCTTGATAAATATCTCTGGTAACAAGCTAATTGGTGCTGTATCAAAAGTTAGTGCAGTAATAAAGATTGGAGGCATATTGCTATTTGCGGGGGTTGCATTATGGGCTTCAGGTTTTTCATTTGAACCTGCAGAAAATGAGTTAAGAGCAGAAACTACCATAAGTGGCTTTTTGGCGGGTGTGGCCTTAGCAATTCTTGCTTACAAAGGCTTTACCACTATTACAAACAGTGGTGATGAAGTAGAAAATCCGCATAAAAATGTAGGTAGAGCCATCATGATCTCGCTTGGCATATGTGTAGTCGTTTATATGTTGGTTGCGTTTGGTGTAGGTTCTACTTTGACCATCGACGAAATAGTGCAAGCAAAGGATTATTCCTTAGCAGAAGCCGCACGACCTGCATTAGGAGACTATGGGGTGTGGTTTACGGTTGCGATTGCCATGGTTGCGACTGCATCAGGGTTATTGGCTAGCGTTTTTGCTGTATCTCGAATGTTAGCCATGTTAACCAACATGAACATCATCCCGCATAGTCACTTTGGAATGCCTGGGGATATTCAAAAACATACACTGGTGTACACCGTTGTAATGGCAGCATTACTGGCGGCATTTTTTGATCTTAGCCGAATAGCATCGTTAGGAGCCATTTTTTATTTAGTAATGGACATAGCCATACATTGGGGAATCTATCGTCATTTACGAACCGATGTAGAAGCCAAATCATGGATACTTCTAAGCGCGGTTGCACTGGATGCTTTAGTGCTCCTTGCATTCTTAATTTTAAAAGGTCAAGCAGATCCTACTATTGTTCTAATCTCTATTATATCTATTAGTGCGATTTTCATTTTTGAAAAATTTTATCTTAGTCATCGTAGAAATGAGTCGTCAGGTGATGATATGCAAGTGCACGACCACAATTAGAGCAATAACACATGTATAAAATAACGCTTAAGATTCTTCTCTTTTATTCATTTACAGTAAATTTAGCTCTCGCGGATACTACAGAGTTTGCAAATCTATATGACCAGCTTCTTGCCACATATTGGAGACCCACTGTAACGATAAATGGAATTAAGACTACAGTAATTGACTACGCGCAAATGCATAAGGATTCAATTCAAACTGATTCATTATTTAATCAAACATTACAAGCAATAAATAAAACTAACCCTTCACAGTTCAATGATCCAAATGAGATAAAAGCTTTCTGGATTAACGCCTATAATTTCGCAGCTATACATTTAATCATCGAAAATTATCCAGTTGACTCCATTAGAAGTTTGAGTATTAGTTTAATTAAATATCCTTGGTCAAAAAAAGCAATAAAAATTGGGAATCAAGAATATTCTTTAAAACAAATTGAAAAAGATATTTTACTAGAGAACTTTGATGATTCACGAATCGTATTCGCAGTAAGTTGTGCTGCAGTCAGTTGTCCGGATAGAACAGCAGAGGCATTTACAGCAGAAAGATTAGATGAACAGCTTGATGAAATGATTCGTTCTTTTTTCAAGAACCCTTATAAAGGATTATCATTGGACCGAAATTCAAAGACTCTTACGCTTTCATGGATTCTCAAAAAGGATATGCAGTTGTTTAATAATAGTGAAGAAGGAATATTAGATTTCGTGTTACCTTATTTACAACTTGAAGAACAAACTTGGATTAGGAAAAATCGAATTAATATTGATTATTTTGAGCACGATTGGACATTGAATGATTTAGCACAAGCAAAAAATTGAGCTATTGGATCATAGTTTTAGATTTTCTATATTATTCGCCTAGATTGTATTTAATAATAGCATGTTCAGAATGAATGCTAACAACTCAAAACGGAAGTTACTGATATAGCGCATTCACGATAGGACAATTTTCTACTGAATAATTACCACCTTTACAGCTTGCAGAGATAGAGTGTAGGGCTTTTTGTAATTTCTTTAGATCACTAATTTTCTTTTGTACTTCTCTGGCTTGTAGCATGGTCAATGCTTTCACTTCACCGCACGTATGGCTCGGTTCATCTACAAGCTTTAGAAGCTCTTTAATCTGTTCAATACTAAATCCAAGCTCTCGACTTCGTCGAATAAACACCAGACGTTTTAAGTGCTCAAATACATAGAAGCGATGGCCACCTTCCGTTCGTGAAGGAGTGGGCATGAGATTGGTTTTTTCGTAGTAGCGTACGGTTTCTACTTTACAGTCCGCCGCTGAGGCAAGCTCACCGATTGAGTAGTAAGACTTTGATTCCGTGCTCATAGGATACTCCTTGAACCTGTAGTTACTACAGGTTTCATAATAACACTAATTTTCAAGGATTAGACAAATTATGAGTCAAATTAAGTTAATTTCTGAGATTACTTGTCCTAAATGTACCCACAGGGCAAGTGAAAAGATGCCTACTTACAGTTGCTTGTATTACTACGAATGCAAAGGATGTCAGACTCTATTAAAACCTAAATCGGGTGATTGTTGTGTGTTTTGTTCGTATGGAACAGCACCTTGTCCACCTATACAACAAGGTCAAAGCTCTAATAGTGATAATAGATGTTGTTGATGAGACAAAATAATTCAACTCGAATTAATCCCTTGGGGATGGCTGGCATTATTTACTTCATTTGGAACCCTGCTTTGTTGTGCATTACCGATACTATTAGTGACGTTAGGTTTTGGTGCAGTAGTCGCATCGATAACGTATCAACTTTCATGGCTGGTGACACTATCTGAAAATAAACTTTGGTTATTTAGCATATCTGGTTTTTTTCTAGCTGCTTGCATTTGGGCGCTTTGGCGACAATCAATCACTTGTCCAACGGATCCCACTCTTGCTTTACGCTGTCAACAAGCCAAACGTTGGAATCAACGATTATTTTTTTGGTGCGTTAATTCTTTGGAGTATCGGATTTATTGCAGCTTTTTTACTACTCCCATTACGAAATACACTTAGCTGGTAAAGGGTGAACTAATGAAACAATTTCTAACATTCTTTGTACTGTTTGTATTTAGTTATTCCATTCATGCATCGGAGGTCATTGAAATTGATGTTCATGGTATGACCTGCTCATTTTGTTCTAATGGATTACACCGTTCACTAAATAAGTTACCTGAAATAAATTCAGTAAAAGTCAGTCTAAAGCATAAAAAAGTACAAGTCGTATCAGATTCACAGAACATAGATATAGAACAAATCAAACAGGCGATCATTGATTCTGGTTTCACACCTGGACCGATATACCGAAACATAAATGTTGACTAGTGTTTCATGTAGACTGCTTCTTGTCTGTCTAGTTCTTAATCCTACATTCACGCAAGCAATGGGGTTACGT
>CBDCTA010000015.1:0-22844 GCA_965221955.1 Gammaproteobacteria bacterium
CGTGTTGCGATAGGTGAAATTATTCTCCAGACCTCTTGATCCTTCATCTTTATAGGACGGCCTAGGACCTGCCTCACCGACCCAGTATGCATTCGCAGCTGGTGGAACAGTGAACCCTAAGTGCTTTAATCCATATAAAATACTCATTGCACAGTGTGTACCTCAATCTTCATTTCCTGTAATTAAACTCCCGGTAACTTTTCCATAGTATACATACTGCCCATTATCACTTTTGTCGCCTGAATTTGCGTATAGTCTTTCAAATAATTTTGTGAAATTGAAGATTTTTTTCCTAACCAAATAGATGTCGTTATAAGTAGAATATTTGAAGCTTTAACTTTCTTGTATAATTCAGGCTAGTCATCTTTTTTGCACCCTTCCTGCGTCATATCTGGTAAGACACCATAGGCGATGTCATAGTCAATGGGTCTTAAAACCTCTACATTAATGTCAACTTTTGCATAATCTCTTTAAACATATCAATTAAGCCATCCGTATGAGACAAGTCAGAAGATTTATTTAATGTGCAATTTAAAAATAGAGCTTTTAAATTTGAAAATTCTTTACTATTTGAGTCACATACTGCTTTTTGTTTGACTAGTAATGTCAATTCTTTCAATTCGATTTATAAGTTCCAGATTTTTTTGGGCTCAAATTATTAAATCTGAAGTTCTATGATTTATTTAAAGAGAAAGAGCAGCAATTAGAAACTAAGAATTAACTATTCTTACATTAACAATAAATAAAATATCCTAGATTGGTATCAGTCTCTAGCTGGTCCTTATACGTTGTTTCAACATTTAAAATAATTCTTCTAAACTATAATTCAGCATAAATAATGACAAAGATACTGTAAATTTTTCAAAAAGTTTAAACAAGTTCAGAAGTCTGTAAACCTTATTTTATTATGCTGCCTTAAAAGTTCGTGTTTTCTTGTTTTGTTTGGTGTTATTTTTAGCTTTTTTTCTTTTGACTCGCTTAGATTTTGGTTTGATTGCTGTTGCATTTGAGGGAAGTGTTCTCATGCGAGCACCAACACCACCGGCGCCAATATAAAATCCATTTTCAACGAGCTCGATTCCAGCATTTTTCAAATTACTTTTAATGCTTTTTAGTAGATTCGGTTCGAGTATCGTATTATTGTTTGACTGTTCGATTTGTTTTAGCAGGTTAGATTCTATTCCAATTAGTTCGGCGAACTCTAATTCCGTGAGATTTAAGAGAGCGCGAGATGCACGTATCTGTAAGCTAAAGTCTACTTTACTTCTTGTATTTATATTACTTTTATTGCTACGTCCATAATATTTTATCCATTGCTTCTCATACATTTTCATCGCTTTTTCATATTGGCGCTTATCAGCGCTAATTCTTTTAAATTCGGCTTTAGCTTCCTTTAAATTTTCTTTAATACGCTTCACTCTGGCTTTTTTTGTGTTGATTTGCCTAGAAAGATTCTCATGTTTTTTTATTGTTGGTAGTGCTCGCTTCTTAATACTACTGTTTTTATTAGCTTTCTTTTTAGCTATAAGAACACGCTCTTTGCTAGATTTAAACGAAGCTTGAAGTTTTTGTAAGTCTCGGGATTCATCAGTCAGTACTTTTTCTAATGTATGCACCTTTTTTTCAGTCGTTTTTAAAGAATTATTATACTTGTTTGATTGATTAGACAAATTTTTCATAGATAAATGATATACGATAGTTATTATATAGATGTATTATAACATATAATATTGCACAATATTAGTTTGAATAATACTAAATTATATGCTAGCATATGGTTTGATTAGTAATAAAAGGAAATCTAAAACATAATGCAGCTATTTAATGTACAAAACGTATGTAAAATGCTTAATAAATCTGCACCATACGCGTTATTATTTGAACCATCACATGACAATACTGAAGAAAGAGTTAAAAAGTTCATCGATAAATTCGCTGAGCAACATCAGTTAGAGACATCCCCTATTACTCCAAGAGTTTGGTCTTTTTCACACAAGTCTTATGGTCACTTAAATGACGGTGTGATCGAGGTAGATTTTGAATCAACTCCACCAATGTTTAGTTTTACTGATGTATCAGAGGCAAAAATTACAAACAATAGTCCTGACATAGATAATGCAGTTTCAATCGCTAAAGATATGATTGAGCATGTAAAACTTGAATATATTGATAGTCTAAAAGAATTGCTTAACCACTTTAATTTAAGCACAAAAAATTTATCTAAAGTGCATGATCACTTTGATAAAGAGAACTCTGAAGAAACAGTTTCTTCTAATGATCATATGGAATATGACCTAGATACAGAACTAAAAAATCTGCAAACTAAATACCACGTTGCGATGGATAAGTTGCAAGAAGTTCAAAATTATACTGGACATAATTATGATACTTTAAAGGCTCAGGTCGATATTTCATTAGCTAGCCTTGAAAACTCAATTAAGGATGCTCAAGCTAAAGTGAGCAATCATTAATATACTCTATGATGAGTAACATTCTATCTTGGTTGTAAATTAAAGCTATGCACTAAAAATGAACCTTGAGCGAAAATCTAGAGAAAAGGAAGTAATGGTTTCGCTCAGAGTAATTTCACAATATATTCAACGTTATTCTAAAATTTTACAAAGAGATTTTGGTTTGAGTACATCACAATTGAGTGCCTTATGGATCGTGAAAGACTCTGAGACTGTCCGTGTCACAGACATCGCCAAAGAGTTATCTCTACATCTCTCAACAACTAGTAATATGCTAGATGTTTTAGAGGAAAGAAAGCTCATAAAACGAGTGCGTGAAAGCAAAGATATGCGAGCTGTATTTATACGTCTGACCAAAAAAGGCGAAATTGTTTTAACTAAAACTCCTCATCCCTCAGACGGGAAACTTGCTAAAGCTCTGAGTGCGATGAGCGATAAGGAAATAAATTCATTAAATTATAACTATAAAAAGCTAATTCGTGTATTACAAGAAGATTAGTTCAGAATTATTCATTTTAGTTCACAAGTTAGACTTAAGTACAATAATATCGTTATTTAAATCGCCTAATAATGAATTATTTAAAAATGCTTCTTTGCATTTTCATAAGCTTCTTTCAAGCTTACTAGACTATTCTCGAAACCAATCTTCATTTCCTCCCATGCACCTTCTGAGGAGGTTTCTAGCTCAGATAACTTAATTTTAGCTTGTTCTGTTTTTAACTTAAGACTAGAGAGTTGCTCATCATATTTTGCTTTAAGTTCGTTGCTAGTAGATTGTGCTTTTACTTCAAATGTTGCCATTTGTTCATTTAAAGAACCTAGTTTGCTTTTCAAATCTTCAATGTATTTATTTCGATCACTCATGTTCCCTCCTAACGTATTGCTAATGTAATCCAATATAACTAGGTAAAAATTATATCTATCAAGTAATAAGACTAATCACATGTTACATATGTCAATCTTCTCATAGTTTATTGTCTTTAAATTGTAAGATTTACAACAATTATCTCTTTATTGTCGAACAATCAATCCATTACCATAATTACTAAAAGATTCTCTGGAAATAAGGATGGATAGATGAAATTTGAACTTCCACAACTAGACTACCTAGAAAACGCACTTGAGCCATATATTAGTGAGCAAACTGTTGCGATCCACTATCATAAACACCATCAAGGCTATTTAAATAAACTTGAGAAGGCGATAGATGGTACGTCGGATAAAAATAAAAGTTTAGAAGAATTAATTCAAACTACTAACGGACATGTGTTTAATTGTGCTGCACAAGTTTGGAACCATTCCTTTTACTGGAAATCAATGAGCCCGGATAAATTAACTACGCCAATTAGTTCACTAGAGGATAGAATTATAAGTGATTTTGGCTCTCTGAAACATTTTAAAGAAAAATTTTCAAATGCCGCAAAGGGGGAATTCGGCTCTGGATGGGCATGGTTAATCTATAAAAAGGATGAAAACAAACTGGATATTATTAGTAGTACAGATGCTGAAAACCCCTTGCAGTCTAATGGTAAACAGATCCCATTGTTAACACTTGATGTATGGGAGCATGCTTATTATCTCGATTATCAAAACGAAAGAGGTAAATATATTGAATCTTATCTGGAACATCTAATAAATTGGAAATTCGCAGCAGAGAATTTTATGAAAATAAAAATCTAATTTAAATTTAGTTAATCAATTCCAATCCTAGTACAGGAGCATCAGTTTTGTTAATTTTTTTCATTAAGTCTTTTAGCGCGGTATAGATAAATTCTTCAACTACAGGGTGGTAAAATGGCATATTTAGAGCTTCTGTTACTGTCATGCCTTGTGTGATTGACCAAACCAATAAATGGGCAATATGTTCACCTTCTGGGCCTATCATCGTTGCTGCCACGAGTTTGCCAGATTTTTTCTCTGCAAATATTCTTAGTAAACCTTTATCTTTTCCTGCAATGAGTGGGCGACCAGTTTCTTCAAATTCTGCTTCGCCAACGATATGATCATTGCTTCCAATAATTTTATCTAAATCATGACCAATACTAATTATATTCGGGTCAGAAAAAATAATTGAAAAAGGAACTTTCCTGCGGAAAGACTTCGGTTCTGAGGTACATGCATTATAGCCTGCAATTTTCCCTTCATCAGATGCTTCATGTAAAACAGGACTATATTTATTAACATCTCCAGCAATAAAAATATTCGTATCTTCAATCTGCATTGTTTCTGGATCAAACTTAGGCATTCCACTTTTATCAATATTTATATGCAGGTTTTGTAAATCTAATTGATCAAGGTTCGGTTTACGTCCTGCGCTAATTAGGGCGAGTTCAACTTCTACTGAACAAGTTTCATTTGACAATGCTAAACAATCATTACGCTTATTTATAGAAACACTCTGATCAATATACAATTCAAATTCTTTGCCAAAAATATCTACAGCAATCTGATTGATCTTATTATCTTGTATATTTCCGATGTTTTGACTTCTATTGAATGCATATATATTTACCCCTAATCGATGTAATGCTTGACCAAGTTCCAAACCAATAGCTCCCATACCAACAACTGCCATAGTTTTTGGTAGAGTCTCGAGTTCAAATATTTCGTCAGTGGTGATTAAATGGTCTCTAAAGGATTTCCACTCACTGGGAATGATAGGGGCTCGTGCCAGTTGCAATTATAGAACTCTCAAACTCAACCTCTATCTCGTTTACAAGGATATGTTGTCTATCTATGAATTTTGCATCACCGCCAATGAAATGTTCACCAAGTTTTTTAATATCATCTAATACGAAGCTAACAAAGTAATCACGTAAAGAACGTATATGTTTGAGGGCAGAATCAGTATCGATCGAAAGATTTTTATCACCATTTATGCCAAGCCGAGAGAATCCATGCCGACTATGATAAACATTAGAAGTATGTAGCATAGTTTTTGATGGCATACAGCCCACGCGTGCGCAGGTGGTACCTAGAGCACCACCATCAATTAACAAATATGATTTTCCTGCACGTTTAACCTGTTTGAGTGCAGACAAGCCCGCAGTACCGGCGCCGATTATTACAACGTCAACTTTTTTTTGCATTTGAAGATATATTGTGACTGTAAATAGATACGAATATATCGTTTTTTGTAAAGCTAGAGTAGTTGCTAATTTATGAATCTAGAGAATATCTAATTAGATGTACACTTCAACGCTTGTTGATTTAGTGCACGATTATTCAGGCATGTGCCTGAGGGCTACAACAGTCAAAAATCAACTCAACAATGCTTATTTGTCAGGATTTGGCTCTCTCTTTAGCTTCTTCTTTTGCTTTCTCGAGTTTTTGCATTTCCTCATTTGCTAGATTTTCATGTTTGTCTGCATTCTCTTCAACTTTTCCAGATTCTACAAAATCTTCTGTAGCCTCATTATACTCTTTAGCTGCTTCTCGGTTACCTTCACCTTGATTATTTTGTGTCATGTTTTTCCTTTCACTTTAGTTTAAATATGAATTTACAGCGGCATCAATCGTCGCTAACTCGAATGGTTTCTTAATCACTTCATGAACTGTTAAATCAACTAGTTTCTGATTTAGTTTTTCTGTGTCATGCCCTGTAATAAAAATGATATAAACACTTATATTTTTAGTTGTGATAATTTTTACTAAATCAACACCATCTATATCGTCATCTAATTTCCAATCTGTAATGAGTAGTTCTGGGGTGAAATTATCAATAATTTTGATAGCTTCAATCGCGCTATTTGCACCTACAACTCTATAATTTTTACGTTGAAAATATTTCTGCAACGCGTTTAATGTATTCACATCATCTTCAACAATAAGTATTTTTTTCATATTAAACCTAAGTATTTATGCGAATCGTTTAAGCACGCAATTGTATATATAAGAATACATAACTATTAGATGTCATCTTCTATTTTTCTTACAAATAGGTTGTAAATATTACAATTTAATATCATTAAATAATCGATATTATTGGTATCAATGTTGCAGAACATTCTGTGACTTTGTTGGTAAGTTAATATTTACTAATTAAATGAATAAAATTTGTTAAAAATGTACGAGGAGAAATGAGATGATAATTAACTTTAATTTAAATCAGATACTTGCAGTACTGATAATGACTACATTTTCAGTTACTTCAGCTTTGGCTGATGATGTAGATGCGAAGGTAAAATCTAAAGGTGGTGAACATATAACACCAGAAAAAGTTAACACTACGGGTGATTGGGAAGGTAACGTTGATGCAGTCAAGAAACGTGGTGGTCCAGATGGAACCATGCACCCAACTCACAAACAAGTCAGAACGACCGGTTACTGGGATGGTGAAGTGGATGCTGTAAACAAGCGTGGTGGCCCAATGGTTAGTAGCGAAGACAACGAGTTTGCTGATCTAGATGCTGATGACGATGGCATGATCAACCAATCTGAGGGCAATGCAGATAGAGGCATTACACGTTACTGGGGTGTGATTGACGCTGATGCTGATGGAAATATTAGCAGAGCTGAATATAAAACTTACTACAACAGACGCTATGGTTACCAGCGACCGTTAATGCATCTTGGTGCTGAAGAACGCACAAAGCGCTTTAATGAGCTTGATAAAGATGGAAACGGTGAGGTTAGCTCAGCAGAATTTTATGATGGCATGATGTAAATTTAGCCAGTTCATATACATAAAATAAAAAGCGCCTTTTGAAGGCGCTTTTTTTTGTGCATGTTATTTGAATTATATCTTTAGACGATTTTATTTGGTTTAGAAGGATCTGGATCCTCTATAAATGGAGGTGTGGATTTATCCGGCGGCACGCCCGGATGATCAGGCGGAATATCGACTGGCTTTCTTGGTTTTTTATCTGGTGGTAAAGGATTTGGTTTGTCTTTATCACCAGAATTATGTTTTTGTAATTTCATAAATTTAATCGATCCTGTACTGGTTTATGAGGCATCTAGCATAATACTTAGCGCTATATTATAGCTGTGTAGACTGAATTCTTTTGAAAGTCTTTAGATGATTTTTGTATTTTTTACAAAATTACCAAATCGTAATTTTTTCATATATCATCAATAAAAGTTCATTAATTATAAAAAGAAGCTAACAAAAGTATGTCAGAAGAAAGTATTCTTCCAACAAGTTTCGAAGGGGTAGCAAGCACCATTCAAGATACATTGCTTGATATCTGGTCCAATTTTATTTCTCACACGCCTTACTTAGTAGGCTCAATAGTTGTCTTAATTGTAACCTGGGGTATTACTAAACTTGTAGGAAAGATAGGTGATCGATTATTTTCAAAATCGAAAATTCGTAAATCTTTACAAGATCTCATCATTCGTTTAATAACAATAGCAATTTGGATTTTCGGTTTCTTACTTGCTGCGATGATCGTTTTCCCAGGACTCACGCCTGCAAAAGCGCTAGGCGGCCTTGGCTTGCTCTCTGTGGCGGTTGGGTTTGCATTCAAAGATATTTTTGAAAACTTTTTTGCCGGAATTTTATTGCTCTGGCGCTATCCGTTTGAAAATGGTGATTTTATTGAATGCGAGGGGATAGAAGGTCGAATTATTCGCACAGAAATTAGAATGACACTTATAAGAAAAACAACTGGCGAGCTCATCGTCGTTCCTAATTCATTTTTGTTTAAAAATCCTGTTGATGTATTGACAGATTTGCCTAAACGTCGGGTTACCGTTATGACAGGTGTAGCGTATAGCGAAGACGTTGCAGAAGCAGTTGAAGTAATTAAGAAGGCTGTGAAGAATTGCAAAACTGTATTGAAGGATGAACCTATACAGATATTTTCCCAAGCTTTTGGATCTAGCAGTATAGATATTGAGGTTACCTGGTGGACTGATCCTAAACCGGTTGATATCAGAGAGTCACGTAATGAAGTTGTCATTGCAGTCAAGAAAGCTCTGGATGATGCAGATATCGAAATCCCATTTCCTTATCGAACTCTCACTTTCAATGAGCCATTAGAAGTTTCTGGTTTAGAAGCAGAATCAAAATCATAAGAACAGTCTTACATAGTTTTTCTGGGCAATCTCAGCTAAAGTCCCTAGTAAAATAAAAACAAATTTAGTCTATGTTGCAAGATCCTATCGTCGTCATTGCGGGTATCGGCGTTGTTGGCACCCTATGTCAGTGGTTAGCCTGGAAAGTCAAACTGCCTTCAATTTTGTTCCTGTTGCTTTCGGGGATATTTTTTGGTCCGGTATTAGGTTGGTTGAAGCCAGATCAATTGATGGGCGATCTCATGCTGCCTTTTATATCTATTTCTGTAGCCATTATCTTATTTGAGGGTGGTTTAACTCTAAATCTAAAAGAGATTAAAGGGTACGGTAGCATGGTACGTAATCTCATCACCATCGGTGTTGTGATTACTTGGTTGCTTATTGCTGTATGTGTACATTATATTTTTGACCTTAATTGGAACATCGCATTTTTGTTTGGTGCGATAACCGTGGTAACTGGCCCAACAGTCATCAAGCCATTATTACGTGTCGTTAGACCCAAAGCTAAGATTGATCACATACTTCAATGGGAAGGCATTCTTATTGACCCGATAGGTGCATTTCTTGCACTTTTAGTATTCGAATTTATTTTGTCATCAGAGCCGGGCCAAGCAATAGAGCATAGTGTTTGGATATTAAGCAAGCTCGTTGTTGCAGGTACGGTAGTAGGAGTAATTAGTGGTTATCTGTTCGGAATTGTTTTAAGAAACTATTGGATCCCAGAATATCTTCAGAACATTGTAACGCTAACGGCTGTAATTTTTATTTATACAATTTCTGAACTTATACAACATGAATCTGGGCTCCTAGCTGCAACGATCATGGGAATGTGGTTGGCAAATATGAAGAATGTACGGATTGAAGAAATTCTAAGTTTTAAAGAAAGCTTGAGTATTTTGTTAATCTCATCTTTGTTTATTATTTTAGCCGCGAGGTTGGATTTGTCTTTAATTCCACAGCTGGGTTGGAAAGTCCTTATATTCTTGGCAATTGTGCAATTTATCATTCGACCTATCAGCGTTTGGATTTGTAGTTTTGGTTCTAAATTAGATTGGCGTGAGCGCTCCTTAATAGGTTGGATATCACCACGAGGAATCGTTGCAGCTGCAATCTCATCATTGTTTGTAATTCGTTTGCAAGAAAAAAACATCCCTCAAGCAGAAATCATCGTTCCTCTAACGTTTATATTAATTATTGGTACGGTCGTTTTTCAAAGTATTAGCACTAAATTTATTGCAAATATATTAAAAGTATCTGATCCAGCACCAAATGGAATACTCATCATTGGCGCGAATCGAGTTTCATTAGCGATCAGTCGTATGTTAAAAAAAATGGATATTTCAACAGTCATTGCAGATGACTCTTGGTCTAATATTAGTAAAGCACGGCTTGAAGGACTACCTGCATACTTTGGTAATCCTACATCTGGTCATGCTGATGAACATTTAGATCTTGCAGGAATTGGAAAGATGATTGCACTATCATCAAGTAAAGATATGAATGCTTTAGCAAGTATGCATTTTCGCTCAGAGTTTGGACAAGACTCTGTTTTTTCGCTAAAAAGCCAAATGAATACTGGTGATATGAATAAGTATGAGCCAGTATCAAAACATCAACCAAATGCCTTATTTAGCCATAACGTAACTTATGAAGAATTAAGAAAAAGATTGGATGGTGGGGAAAATTTGTCCTCAACTTCGTTAAGCGATAAATTTGGTTATGACCAATATTTAGACAAATATTCAGAAAATTCAGTCTTGTTGTTTGCTATCGATACGGATAAAGTGATCCATATTTTCAGCGATATAGAACGCTTTGCTCCGAGTGAAGGGTGGAGTGTTATACGTATCGGGCCTTCATAATTTAAAATAAGAATAAAATTCTCTATGGCAGTCGAAAATGATTTATACCGCCAAGCGATAGCTAAACGGCTTGATTCAAGCAGTTCTGAGATTGCTGATGAGTGGTTAAAGCGTCTCGACGAAATAATAGATGAACAAACTCGGGATATATTTCCTACCGATTTGCTGCTGGACCATATACCGTCACTTATACAAGAAATTGCAAAAATAATTGAATCTCCTCAGAACGATCTCGCTGTCTCAAGTTCACTAATTGCACGTAAGGCTAAAAGTCTTGGTGAGCTGCGGCATGAGCAAAATGCTTCTGTTCACCAATTATTACGTGAATATGATGTGTTGGCTAAGATTCTAGAAGAATTCATTATTCAAGAATCAGAAAAATATGATGGAGAAATACAATATCAAGATTCAATCCATGTAATGTCAAACGTTGCCCATGTTGTACGTATGATTTTACAAGCGACCGTGGATACATTTATCGAAAAGTATATGGAAAAAATAGACTCGCAAACCGATCGCTTAGTTGAGTTCAATAAGTTTTTAAGTCATGAACTAAAAAATCCTATGCAAGCGGCGTTATTAAACAGTGAACTTTTGTTAGATGGAAAATCTTTAGAAGATAAAGAAACAAAAGAAATACTTGCTGTTAAAACAAGTATTCAACAAGCAGTCCTTTTGCTCAGAAATATTGAACAAGTTTCCAAAGTAGACAATGAAGATAGTGCGAGCCCAATTATACAAGAGGTAGATATTGTTAACGTTGTGAATAATATATCAATGCAACTTGAAGAGATGTTAAATGGAAATGGTATAGAGTTAAAGATTAAAAATGATCTTGGCAAAATCACCTTAGAAATCGCAAAGCTTGAATTAATTTTGACAAATATAATCACTAATGCAGTTAAATATAGTGACCTGCGCAAAGATGATAAGTATATTCATGTTGAGCGAATACAAAGTGAGGATGACCAATTAATTCTTATGATTTCCGATAATGGTCTGGGCATTGATGATGATATGCATGAAGAAGTATTTAAGCTTCGCGTACGGGCACATGAAGATACAGATGAAGGAAAAAATATAGAAGGCCATGGGCTGGGTCTATATTTGGCGCAAGAGGCGGCAGAAAACCTTCGAGGCACGATAAGTTTGGAGTCAAAAGTTGGTGAGGGCTCTAAATTTATTATTAAACTACCCAAATAGTCACACTAAACATGGGAGGTTACAACCCTCCCATTTCATTTCAAAATTAGATATCGGCTTTAAAAGTATTAACTTGAAGCTCAGCTTCTTCTTTGCTGATACCATATTGTTCCTGTATTTTGCCTATTAAAATTTCTCGGTCACCCTGAATCTGATCTAAATGATCATCAGTTAATTCTCCCCATTGTTTTTGAATATGACCTTTGAGTTGGGTCCAATTTCCTTTTAATTGCTCAGAATTCATTATCTATCTCCTGTTCGTTAGTGTAATGCACAGTTATGTGTGCGTTTCACTAGGTATTGGTGCAATACCTATGCCAAAATATATAAAATTGATGAACAAATCATGTTAATACTGAACAATTGTAATCATTACAATAATTATTCAGTAGAAATTGATTTTGAAAAATAGAGATTTTCGATTTAAATTAATCGATTCATTAAACGTTCACATCATCACCTGCATAATTTGCCATATACGCTTTTGCTTCTTCTCCAGGATTAGGCAAACCGGCTACTTTCCATGCAATCAACATATTTGGAAATGAATTTGGTATGCAAAGTTTTTCACGATCTATTTCTTCACAGACTTCACGTGTTGGAGGAGGGGTGTGATGTTCGATGTAATAATCACGTAGCATCTCGATTATTTCCCACTGTTCGGCCGAAAGATTCTCAATGTTTTCATCTTTGGCTATGATCATTGCCAAATCTTTTGACCAACGTTCTTGATTGACCATGAAGCCATCCTGGTCAACATCAGTGAGATGCTGTGGTGAATTCATACATTTATACCTCTTGCATATGAAATTTGCCTTGCTTCACAATAATGAATATTTTCAAGAACGCCTTCATCTGTGGCCAACGTTTCTATAGCTGTAGAGGTTAGAATATTTTTTTAATAAATTTGAGTTATTTGCAATATTTACAATAAAAGCCATTGTTCAGAAAAGCTCTAATTATCATGTATTTAGAGAAACATTATAGAGACCTGATTATTTATGTATCTATATTATTGAATTAAAACATTCTATAACCAGAACTACTCCGATATAGTAGTTGTCCATAACTTGTCAAAATAACAAGATGGTTTAACATGAATGACTATGCCATTGTCGTAGATGACGACTCTAGCACTACATCTGCACTTTCAAGGATCATAAAAGATCAAGGCTATACAGTAGACGTAGCTGATTGTGTGCAGTCTGCAAAAAAACTCTATGCGCACAAAAAGCCTGGATTAATGATTGTCGATGTCATGCTACCAGATGGAAATGGTGTTGAGCTGATTCAGGAATTACAAAGCGACCCGTCGGTAAAATTTGTCGTAATTTCTGGGCATGCATCCATCAAAATTGTCATAGATGCATTTAAAGCCAGTGCTATAGATTTTCTCGAAAAACCATTTAATTTGAGAGAAATTAGAAATCTTCTAAAAAATGTAGCAACGAAAGCTTCAACAAAACCTAGTTTTCTCCAACAAGCTAAACCATCTATTCAAAGTTTTCCTAAACTTTTGGGGCAATCTTTAGTTATAGATAAACTTAAAAATACTATTTCTCAAATTTCGAAATCGACTGCGAGTGTATTTTTATTAGGTGAAAGTGGCGTTGGTAAAGAAGTAGTTGCTCAAATTATACATCAACATAGTGAGCGATTAGGAAATTTTGTTACTGTTAATTGCGGTGCAATTACAGCCGAGCTAGCAGCAAGTGAATTTTTTGGCCATGAAAAGGGAAGTTTCACTGGTGCAAATAGTCGTCATATAGGTCATTTTGAAAATGCTAATGGTGGAACCATATTGCTAGATGAGATAACAGAAATGCCGGTAGAGACTCAGGTGCATTTATTACGTGTGCTTGAATCTTCAAAAATCAGAAGATTAGGTGGAAAGCATGAAATTGATATTGATGTCCGTGTTGTTGCAGCATCAAATAGAAATCTCGAGAGGGCGATCGAGGAAGGAAAATTGAGAGAGGATCTGTATTTTCGTCTTGCTGAATTTCCAATTGAAATACCACCATTAAGAGAGCGTGGCAAAGATGTTTTATTGATCGCAGAAGACATTCTTAATTATCTAAATCATACATATGATGCAACTAAGGTGTTTACAAGAGAAGCTAGAACGTTGCTATTAAACTATTCCTGGCCCGGAAATGTTCGTGAATTAAAAAATATTGTGCATCGCGCTTTTTTACAATCTGGAAATGAAATTGACTGTAAAATTATATCTTCTGAAAATGAAACTAATCTCAAATCAGGCGACTCCATGCCAGTAATTAATACAACGGGAATGATAGGTAAAACATTTTGGCAAATTGAAAAAGAATTAATATTCGCCACATTAGAACATCATGATGGGGACAAAGAACAGACTGCTAAAACGCTTGGAATTAGCTTAAAAACACTATATAACCGCTTGCATGCATACAGCTAAGTAATCATTATTTAAGATTATTATTTTTCAATAACTATACTTTCAAAGTCTAGAAAGTATTAAAATTTGAAACGTTTATGGATGATAATGGTCTTTCTTTAATTTCGGTCGACTTTGCGCTAATACTTAAGCACTTAATAACTATTGGAATTGCTTACCTGATCTCGTTGCCCATTGCATGGGATCGGGAAACAGAGGCAAAAAGTGCGGGTCTGCGTACATTTCCTATTGTTGCTGTAGCAACATGTGGCTTCACGCTTTTAGGTATAGAAGTTCTTCCCGATACCAATGCCCAAGCGCGTGTTCTTCAAGGAATTATAACTGGAATTGGATTTATCGGCGGCGGGGCAATTTTGAAAAAACAGGATGGCACATCCGGCACTGCTACTGCGGCAAGTTTATGGAACACAGGTGCAATCGGTATTGCAGTGGCATTTGGGCGGATTGAAATCGCAATCACTTTAAGTCTTATTAATTTTATAACTCTACGTTATATAAAAAAGCTAAAGGCAAATAAATAAGAAATGTATTTGTAAGATTTACAACTCAGTTTTATTTGTTGAAAAATTTTCTATGAATACTCATTGATCCTTTACTTATACTTAAGAAGTGCAATCAATTAATAATTTATAGAAATTTTCAGGAGATTATGATGCGTTTACTATCAACAAGTATAATTTTGTTCATTTGTATTTTCACGCTTAATGCATGCAATACAACAAAAGGTGTTGGGCAAGATATCGAAGCTGCGGGTGAAGCGATTGAAAAGAAAGCTAAAAAAGAAGGTGCTGAGTAAAATTACTACTAAATCATATTAACTTTATTTTATATATACCGTTTTAATATTAACGAACTCTCTGAGTCCTAATTCGGAGAGTTCTCGTCCATATCCAGATTTTTTGATGCCACCAAATGGTAGGCGAGGGTCGCTTTTGACCATCTCATTCACAAATGTTGCGCCTGCTTGAAGGTTTTCTGCATACTTTTTAGCTTTTTTAGTGTTACGGGACCAAATACTGCTTCCCAAACCATAACGACTATCATTTGCTAATTTGATCGCTTCATCTATATTTCTAACCCTTATCATTGATGCCACAGGACCAAATACTTCTTCTTCATATGCTCTCATACCGGGCTTTACATGGTCTAGAATTGTTGCAGGATAGTAGTAACCTGGTCTTGATGAAATTTTTCCTCCAAGTATTAGTTTCGCGCCAAAACGAATTGATGAATTAACTTGCTTGTGTACTGTATTGCGTAAATCACTACGTGCCATTGGTCCCAGGTAAGTTTTTTCTTTTTGTGGATTTCCTATATTAAGTGATTTGGTTTTTTCAACAAATCGCTCGATGAATTCATCTGCAATACATTCATCCAAAATAAATCGTTTTGCTGCAATACAACTTTGCCCAGTATTCTGATAGCGTGCCTTGATTCCTACTTCAATAGCACGTTCCAAATCAGCATCCGGGAGTACGATAAATGCATCTGAACCGCCGAGCTCCATAACTGCTTTTTTGATGTTCGCACCTGCTTTAGCCCCAATCTTGCTGCCAGCCTTTTCACTGCCTGTTAGCGTTACAGCATGTATACGTTCATCACTAAGTAACTTTTCAGTGCCTTTGCCAGAGATTAGAATTGTCCTAAATACATTTTTAGGAAAACCGGAATCGATAAAGACTTTTTCGATTGCCAGTGCACAATTAGGTACGTTAGAAGCATGCTTTAGTACGGCAGTATTTCCTGCGACAAGTGCAGGTGCCGCAAATCTAAATACTTGCCAAAACGGGTAATTCCAAGGCATTACTGCCAGTACTGTTCCAAGCGGTTTATACTGTACAAAGCTATCAGTAGCATCAGATGGATAACTATTGTCAGCTAATATGTGGTTCCCATTAGTAGCATAGTGTTCACAAACAATTGCACATTTTTCTATCTCGGCAACCGCTTGCGTAATGGGTTTTCCCATCTCAATTGTGATCAATTTAGCCAGCTCATTCTTTTTCTTTTTGAGAACTTTACCAGCACGTCTCATACATTTAGAACGTGATCTAATTGAAGTTTGCTGCCAATCAATAGAGGCTCGTGTTACGTCTTTCAAGATTTTATCGAGCTTCTTATCGTTAAACTCAGAATATGTCTTAGTAGTTTTTTCTGTTGCAGGATTAATTGTTGAAATGGTCATTAAATGTTCTCAGCTCATATGTAATAATCTTTTATGTTTAACTAACTATTGTTCAGCATCAATGAAATATAATTGTAAATATTACAAAACGATTTGATTTATGATGTCTCAGTTTTATAGTTTTCTATTTAGATACCATTAAGGGTTATATTATGTCATTAGATAATATTGAAAGTATATGTGCGATTCTGAATGAAGTTGCTGAGAAAGGTAATTTCTATAAAAATACACCAGAAAAACTTAATGAAAGTGCTACCGGATTTGTTACACATGTATGTGAATCGAAAGGTATAACTGTGCATAGTATTTCTCCCATGCGTTGGAGTTTTGAATCTTCCGAACATGGGATGTTTGAGAAAGGAGTGATTGAGTTGCGTAATGCAGGTGAAGAAGATACTCAATTTAAAGTTGTAGATCTTTCAGATGTTAAATTGACAGATGACGAAAATGTGATGGAAGATTAATTTTTTGTCTATATTATTTGCTCATGATTTATGTTGGATTGCATAAATATGACACGTGACTTTTAGTGTAATATTTACTGAGCAACCTCAAAATACTATCAAAATATCTAAAATACTATCAAAATATCTATTAGAATCAAATTTTCTTTGATGGCAGAATATGAGTAGACACATATCTTAACGCTTACATGTTCAACTAGCAGTGGTGTTAAACTGCATCTAATTTACTGGCTAATATCTACTCTTATCTAAGTTTTTTCTTGTATGAAAAATTTAAATGCTTTGTTTATAATTCTTGCAATTTTATGGGTTTGTGCATCAAATGCTAAAAGTGAGACTGTAACTGATGCTGTGCAACAAAATGAAGTAACCCTGACAGAACAAGAAAATATTTCTGTTGGCAAGGAAAAAGTAAGTGATTCGGAAATCGAGAAAAGACTAAATGAGCTGTATAAAAGTATAGATTCATTGAGGGAAATATCAGCGTCAGTAGATGCTGGTGTAGTAACCTTGTCTGGCACTACATTTACAAATGAAGCGCATGAAAAAGCACTTAAACTAGCCGATCGCACAGAAGGTGTAGTTGGTATTAATAATAATATTGTTCAAGAAAATAATATTTCCAAAAGACTTGTAGATATCAAAAGTAAACTAAGTGAGACGTTATCAAATATTTATCAAAACTTGCCAATTTATCTATTAGCTCTTGTAGTATTAGTATTATTTTGGTTGTTATCCCTGTTTTTATCTCGTTGGAATTCTCTATTTAACAAAATAACGACTAATTCTTTTTTACAAAATCTATTAAAACAAGCATTTCGAGGCCTATTTATAATTATCGGTTTTGTGTTTGCTCTAGAAATACTGGATGCGACCGCATTGCTAGGTACGATTCTAGGTGCTGCAGGAATACTTGGGCTAGCTATAGGTTTTGCGATACGTGATACGGTAGAAAACTATATTGCAAGTATTCTATTAAGTATTCGCCAGCCATTTCAGCCAAATGACCACATACTGCTTGAAGGCCATGAGGGAAAGGTAATACGCCTCACATCAAGAGACACGATAATATTAACCTTAGATGGAAACCATGCCCGTATACCTAATGCAACAGTTTACAAGGGTAACATATTAAATTATTCAAGAAACCCAGTACGGCGTTTCACTTTTGAAGTGGGGATTGATACAGAAGTTACAATATCTTCAGCACAGAATGTTGCAATTGAGACATTAATGAATACACCAGGTGTGTTATCGGAACCGCCTCCACAATGCCCTGTTCATTTACTTGGTGATTCAAATGTTATTTTAAAAGTAATAGGCTGGACAGATCAAAATCACTATGACTTTAATAAAGTTAAGAGTGAGGCAATAAAAGCAATCAAACGTGCTTATGATGATGCTAATTTTGAGATGCCTGAGCCTATATATCGTCTCAAGTTTCAAGATTCTGGTATGGAGATTAAGCAAATAGATGATGACTTAAAACCAAAAGCAAGCGTTAATCCTCCTAAATCTACCGCAACTGATTCAGAAATGATTGATGTATCAAAAGACACTTATATAGATGATCAAATTGAAAAAGAAAATATTACGGAAAACGAAGAAAATCTATTAAATAAGGAAGGCAAGTAGCCTATTATTTTGATTGCTCAACACAATTTGCTAATTTCTCACTTTTATTCTGGCTGGGCCATCTCGCAATAGGTACCGCAGAAACAGAATTTTTTGGTGAACCTTCTATAACTCGTTCACTATAAACGAGATAAACAATTGCATTATTGGTGCTATCACAAAATCTCACGACTTTTAGTTTTTTAAATATCAAAGAACGTCTTTCTTTAAAAGTCGACTCTCCATCTTTTAGCTTTTTTGTGATCACTATAGGTCCAACCTGTTTACAATCAAGAGATGCATCCGATGTATCTTCAGCAACCCCTACAGCTCCCTTTAATCCACCAGTTTGTGCACGACTTAAATAACAAACCACTCCATTAATCTTAGGATCCTCAAATACTTCTACTCTCACAGAGTCATCTGGTGTAAGCAGATTGAATTTTGTATCTACACTGCCAATCTCTTTAGCAAAAATATTACTAGAAGAATGAATCAATAAGACACATAGAAAATAAATGACATGTTTGAGCATATGAGTTTCTTCGCGATAGCTAGGTTGTGGTTTCAAATTTTATTCAAGTTTAAATGAATTTCGATAAAAAAAGATATTTGTTTAAATCAAACTGTTATTATTAATTTGTAAAAATTACAAGAAAATTTGCAGTATATACAGTGAATATCTTTGGTTAAGCAGGTGATGTTGATTATAGTGATTGGGAAATCATTATATGGCTATGAGAATAGCTGATAACAAATAGGAGAGTTTTTATGTTTAACTGGGCAATTGTATTTTTAGTCGTAGCAATTATTGCAGCTGTTTTGGGTTTTTCAGGGATAGCTGGTGCTGCAACAAATATCGCTTGGATATTATTTGTTGTTGGTCTCGTTCTTGCTCTGGTTTTCTATATTACAGGTAGAAAACCAACAGTCTGAGTGGATCTGAAAGTTTGTGTGTCACAACTTCCCACACAAAACCTAATAAGCACAGGCAGTCATGTCTGTGCTTATTTGTCTGCATTCTTAATAACATCTTCACTTATAGTTAAATAATTTCAGTTAAAAGAAATACTCCGCATTAAAAGTCTTTGTAAGATTATCTTTGATAATTTCAGCTTTGTTAGCATAATTGCTAATGTAGCGAATAAGTCTTTATAGAGGGAGCAAAAATAGCTATGAGCAACTTTATTGTTAAAGTATTCCTGAAAGGATTTTCTGTAGTCTTTCCAGTCATAATCACAGTATATGTTTTATATATTCTAGTCAATTTTGTAGAAACATTAGCACAGAAAATTTTGTCTTCATTATCACTTAATCTATATTTCCCGGGTCTAGGTGCTTTACTAGCATTTTCTAGCATATTTGTGATTGGCCTACTGATGTATCCATGGCTGACACGCACAATTTTAAGCAGTGTCGAGAATGGTCTGCGTAAAATTCCAATTTTCAAATCAGTTTATTCGCCGATAAAAGATATGATGTCAATTATGTCAGGTGACATCGGAGAGAAATTGGGTAAACCTGTTTTTGTAAAAATACCTAACTCAGAATTTGAAGCATTGGGGTTCGTTACTCAAGATGAAAGTAATAATCCTTATACTGATGTTAAGGATACTATCTTAGTCTATATCCAGATGAGTTATCAGATTGGTGGCTTTACTTTTTTAGTGCCAAAAGATCAAGTGAGAGAAACTACGATGTCAGTAGAAGAGGGTATACGTTGGTCATTAACTGCAGGATTGTCTAAGTCCGAGTAATAAATATGTCGAGTGAATCTAAAACAAAGCTTGCTGAAGACCGAACCGATTGGGCAGAAGATCGTACAGTTATGGCCAATGAGCGAACATTTGCTGGTTGGATGCGAACGGGCTTATCTTCAGTTGCAATTGGTCTTGGTTTTCAAGCTTTATTTCGCCACTACGATCCTACGTGGGTGGCTAAGATAGGCGCCAGTGTTTTTATCTTGATAGGCCTAATCATATTTTATAATGCATACCGCTCTGCATCTATCGTGTTATCCAGAATGAAAGCACATGATAGTGAGCCACAGTCGAAACAAAGAGTTGGCTTACTTGCGTTATTATTCAGTATTGGTACATTGTTTGTAGGTACGATTCTTTGGTTAATTTAGTTATTTTATAATTTATATGGTAGATTATTTTGTTAGTTACTTTCTCATGCAAAGCATATGCAAATATTACTATGTTCGGTGATATTGCAAAAAAATTTATTAAATATATGGGGTATAGCGGAACAATACCGAGTGCAATTAAAGCTGAAGATGTGCCTGAAGCATTGCGCAAGCTTCGTGAACGGCTTGCCATCGAAGAAAAAGAAAATGAAAATCCTAATGACCAAGAAGCCGAGGAATACGTAAGCACAAATAAGCGTGCACTACCATTGCTAGAATTACTCGAAGCGGCAGCTGAACAAAAAGTGAATGTAATGTGGGAGAGTGACTAGAAGCTACTTCTCTTCATTGTTTTCTAATGCGCGTTCCTCTAATTGATCTGGTATCTCAGCTTCTTCTTCAAAAATATTATTACAGGCCGTACCTGCATTTGTTACACGCTTAAATAGGCTGTCAACCAATAAAGATAGCCCACCAGTTGATATCGCAGCACCGATCGCAGCACCACTTTTTAATAAGCCCGCTGGATCTGCTTCGGGTTGCGGATTACTTAATGTGCCACCAAGGCGAACAAATTTAACCAGATTGCTAACATTGATTCCAAGTCCTTTTTTTTGCGATTGGACTAAAACCTATTTCTAGATTTTCGTTCTTTAGATTGACTATGCCACCGGCGATAATCTTCATTTTTGCAGTTTCGATTGCGATTTGATTTTTACTAACTAATTCACCATCTTCAGCAGTGAAACGAACAGCAGCACAGTCTAAATCAGTATAAGGATCTTTTTTGATAAATGGATTAATCATACTCAAAGTTGCAAGAAAAATATCTGAACCAATGCGCTCAAAAAGATCATTGCGCACCTTTGCTTCCTGAATTTCCAGCACTAACTCGCCGTTTAAAGATGAAGCAAGTTCATGTGCGGAGTTGCCATTTAAAACAGCATTGACTTCAATATCGGTATTGCCGCCATCGATAATTCCTTTATCAGGCTCACCTAAATCAGCTGGTGTAATATTTAAACCAACAAAATCAGTTTTAATTTTTGTATCATTTTTAATTTTTTTAATTTCTAATCGGCCCTTGATACCACCATTAGTCAGATCACCATCAAATGGATCTACAGTGAGTTTACTGTTCTCTAGTTTTACTTCTGCATAAACACGTTTAAAGCGAGTTCTATCATTTAATACAAACTTATTTAGCTCTAAGTTTAGATCCACATTAAATTTATCAAGCCAACTCCAATTAATTGGATTTTTATTAAAGACAAGTTCGTCACTTTTTATATCTTTTGCATCTTCATCTATAGTTTGACCAAACAGACCAAAATTATTCAAATCAAGTTGATTGGATTTCAATGTGCCATTGATTGATATTTTTTCGCCGGACCAATCAATCAAGCCATTGCCATCCAAATTATCATCATTTATTTCGAGCTTTATAGGCATAAGTTTAACTTTGTTTTTCGAGATATCTGCGATAGCATCGAAGCTCAGTGGTGCAAAGGGATTCATGTCGTAACCAAGAAAAGCAGTCAATGATTTCAACTTATTTGCACTACCTTTGATATTTAAAGTGCCAACTTTATCTTCAACTAATGACATTCTGCCATTAACTGAAATATTCATATCTTCATCAGAGAGAGCTAAATCAACATCGACAAGATTGTTTTCAGAATTAGGTTGTGGAACTTTTACATTACCTGAAATATTGATCGGTAAAGTGTTCGATTTATCTGCATTATTATCTGGTAATATTTGATAGGCACTCTTCAATTGATGTATTTGTATGGCACCATTTTCAGCGTCTATATCGATATTTACATCTTTAAAATGATGGTCTTTAATAATGAGATGTTCTACAGTAGCTTCTATATCGGCTATTAATTTTAAAAGTACATCACTACTATTTGAATCTTGATAATTATCTCTTGTAATTTGCTTATTATTTTCTACAGACGAAGAATTATCGATTACGTATTCAAGAAAAGGTGTTAAATCAATTCTTTTCCCATTTAAATCAGCGGTTATAGAGTTATTTTTTTCTTGGTAGCGAATGCTGCCTTGTAATGCATTTTGATCAGCCTCAATATTGAAATTTTCAGCTTGATATAAATTATCGTTAACATTTAATTCAAATGAAACATCAAGTGGTGTGACTTTTGGCAGTTTAATTGAAAGTAGATTCTTTAATTTATCGAGATTTTCTGATTTCGCTTGAATCTTTAGATTTGCAGATTCAAAGTTTTTGATATCTAATGCGCCATTCGCTTTTGCAGTAATTCCAAAAGCATCTATATTTAAATCAATCGGCCTATTATTTCCATTATTGTTCTTTAGATCTAGGCTGCCTGAAATTGCAATCTTTTCTTGGTTTGCATATCCGCTAACCTTGAAAGTTGATATATTTTCTGGCGTGGTTTCTACACTTATATTTAGATCAACAGGAGCTA
>CBDCTA010000016.1:0-10144 GCA_965221955.1 Gammaproteobacteria bacterium
AGAAAACCGTGTTGATATTGGAATTCAAATTATTGAAGGTGATGCTGCTAAGATTAAGCAAGTCAAAGTTGTTGGTAACACCGTTTTTGAAGAAGAAGATCTAATTGATGACTTCGAATCAGGTTTAAAGCCTTGGTATAAGTTTTGGGGATCTCGAGATCGTTATGCCAAGGAAAAATTACAGGGCGATATTGAAACGTTGCGTTCGCAATATTTGGATGAGGGATATTTGAAATTTGATGTCACTTCTACACAGGTTTCTATCAGTCCAGATAAGGAAGACATCTTTATTACTATTAATATAGAAGAAGGCGAGCAATATACTATTAATGAGATAAAGCTTGCAGGCAAGTTTATATTTCCTGAGGAAGAAGTAAGGTCGCTTATTAATTTGTCCTCAGGGGATGTATTTTCTCGTGATAAAATTATTCAGTCTACTCAAGCAATAACTAGGAGGCTTGGGGATGAGGGATATGCGTTTCCAAATATAAATCCAGTGCCACAAATTGATGAAGAAACTAAAAACGTTAGTCTCACATTTTTTATTGATCCTGGTAAGCGGATTTATGTGCGAAGAATAAACTTCATTGGACATAAAACGACTCGGGATGAGGTTTACCGAAGAGAATTACGTCAAATGGAAAGTGGTTGGTATTCTCAAGCTAATGTTGAGGCTTCACGGCACCGTATTCAACGCTTAAGTTATGTTGAGTCGGTTGATATAGAAACACGTAAGATTCCAGGGGTAGATGACTTTGTTGATTTGGATATAGAAATAGAAGAACGTTTGGCAGGTAGTTTTAATGTCGGTGCTGGGTTTTCAGATAGCCAAGGAGTTGTGGCTTCAACAAGTGTTAGTCAAGAAAACTTTTTGGGTACGGGGAAAACGGTTTCTTTTAGGATCAATACTAGTAGAGTGAATACAGTTTATGGTGTTAATTATATAAATCCATATTACACGATTGATGGGGTAAGTAGAGGGTTTGGTTTTAACTTTGTGTCGACAGAAACAGATGATACGGATATATCGGATTTTGATTCAGACCAATTTGGTTTAAGTGTAAATTACGGGATCCCTCTAACTGAAAATGATCGTATAGGTGCAACCTTGCAATTACAAAGTACTGAGATCAACACGACCTCTGAAACTCCGCAGGAGGTCCTAGATTTTATTGATGAGAATGATGATGAGTATCTCAATCTTACTTTAAATATTGGTTTCTCGCATGATACGCGTAATCGTAGTTTGTTTCCCAGTCAGGGTAATCGTCAGTCTCTAAATTTTGAATTTTCCGTTCCTGGTAGTGATCTTGAGTTTTATAAATTGAGCTATGAAAATTCGTTTTATTTTCCTCTTAGTGAATTATTCACGTTGTCGTTAGGAGGCGAAATCGGTTATGGTGACCGTTATGGAAGCACCTCAGATTTGCCATTCTTTGAAAAATTTCGAGCTGGAGGCTTTGACTCAGTGAGGGGCTATGAAAGTAATAGTTTAGGGCCTAGAGATTCTCGAGATGATACATTTGGTGGAAATTTTGTTTCTACGGCCCGAGCTCAGGTACTTTTTCCTCCTCCATTTATAGAAAACACAAATAGAGCGCGTTTGGCTTTATTTGTCGATGCAGGGAATGTCTTTGAAGAATTTGATGATTTTGAAACCGGCGAGATTAGAGGGTCCCTTGGATTAGGTCTGAGTTGGATAACAGGCTTTGGTGGAATCAGTGCTGCAATTTCATCTCCTTTTAATGATGATTCAGAAGATGATACAGAAACATTTCAATTTAACTTAGGGACAAGTTTTTAGTTTAGGAGAGGCCTTTATAAATGATTAGTAAGATAATAAGAGTTTTGGCTATAGTTGTTTTATTAAGTCCAATTGGCGCTATGGCTGAAACCAAAATAGGTTTCGTCAATATGGTGGAGCTCATGGAGAAATCTCCTCAAGCAGAAGTAGCCCGCAAAGGTTTGGAAGAAGAGTTTTCTAGCCGTGATAAAAAACTCACAGCAGTGCGTGATCAAGTTTTGAAGCTTGAAGAAGAGCTTAAAAATGATGGGCCTATTATGAGTGACACAAAGCGAGCTGAGCTTGAAAAGAAAATTTTAAATAGCAAGCGAGAATACAATCGTCAGCAAGATGAGTTAAGAGAGGATTTCAATATCCGCCGTAATGAAGAGCTTGGTAAGTTGCAAAAAAAAGTGCATGAAATAATCGTTATTGTGGCTAAGGCAGAGAGTTATGACTTGGTGGTCACGCAACCAGTACTTTATGCAAGTGAACGAATTGATTTAACTGCGCGAGTTTTGCAAGAAATGCAAAAACCTCAATAACTTACAAATAGTTGGGTATAAATAAAATGGCGGAAATGAGTATCCACGATATTCTAAAGTACCTACCTCATCGCTATCCATTTTTACTAGTTGATCGTGTATTAAATTATGAAATAGGTAAGTCCGTTTTAGCGATTAAAAATGTAAGTTGTAATGAGCCTTTTTTTCAAGGACATTTCCCCGAAGCACCAGTAATGCCAGGTGTTTTAATCCTCGAAGCACTTGCCCAAGCATCTGGTCTATTAGCGCTTAGCAATCCGGAGTGGCGCCCAGAAGATGAAAGTTTGTATTTGTTTGTTGGCATAGATAAAGCGCGTTTTAAACGCCAAGTTGGGCCTGGTGATCAATTGACTTTAGATGTGCGTTTGAAAAGACATAAGAGAGGATATGGTGTTTTTGAAGCGGTAGCATTAGTTGGAGACGAAGTGGCTGCAAGTGCTGAATTGATGTGTGTGTTTAAGGAAGTTGAAACAAGTTAACTCTAAACTATGCGTAATTCTTCGTTGATGGTTGACGAGATGGCAGGGATTCACCCTACTGCGATTGTTGACCCAAACGCCGAGATAGATTCAAATGTATCTATTGGTGCTTATAGTATTGTTGGTGCGGGTGTAAAAATAGCAAGCAATACAACGATTGGACCTCACGTAGTTCTCAGTGGGCCGACTACAATTGGAAAAGACAACCGTATTTTTCAATTTTCCTCTATCGGTGAAATTCCTCAAGATAAAAAATATCGTGGAGAAAATAGTGAATTAATTATTGGTGACGGAAATACAATTCGTGAATATGTAACGATAAATCGTGGCACTGAAGAAGACCAAGGGTTTACAAGAATTGGCGATCGAAATTGGATTATGGCGTATGTGCATATCGCACATGATTGTAATGTAAATAGTGATATTACTTTTGCAAATGGTGCGACTTTAGCCGGTCATGTAACAGTGGGAGATTTTGCAATACTTGGTGGCTTTACTTTAGTACATCAATTTTGCCATATTGGCGAACATTCATTTTGCGCCATGGGTACGGCCTTAAATAGAGACTTACCCCCTTACGTGATGGCGTCTGGAAATTATGCAAACACACATGGTTTGAATAAAGAAGGCCTCAGGCGCAGAGGTTTTTCTGAAGATTGTATTCAAGCCTTGCATAAATCTTACAAACTATTAGTACGTAGTAAACAACCAAAAAGTGAAAAAATAGACGAAGTAAAAAAACTTGCTGAGCAGTATCCAGAAGTAAAACGTTTTATGGAGTTTATTGAATCAAGTAAACGCGGGATTGCTCAATAGTTTGATTATTTGGCTGAAATTAAATTAGCTGCAATTCGTGCCGTAGCGGCTGAGCCATCTTTTTCCCCAAGCATGTCTTTAACCTCTGTCATGTTTTTTTTCATATCATTTACATACTCTTGATCGCTCAATAATTTTTGTAGTTCAGTCGTTATATTTTTCGCGGTAGCGCGATCTTGAATGAATTCTCGGATTATTTCTCTTTTGGCAATAACATTTGTAATTCCTGCATAAGTAAATTTCACTATTCTTTTTAGGATGCGGTAAGTAGTAGGGGAAATTCTATAAATAATCAGCATGGGGGTTTGCATAAGTGTAATTTGCAGGGTAACTGTGCCTGATGCAGCAGCGATCGCGTCGCATGCATTGATGACATTGTAAATATTGTCAGAGGTCGTGTGTATCGTTACTCTACTATTAGAAATGTGTTGCTGAATCAAGCCTTTTGGCAGCGTGTAAGCAATAGGCGTGACAAATTGTACATCATTTCTTTGTTGGGCCAAGGTTTTAGCAGTCTCTAATAACACGGGAAAGTTATTTTCAATTTCGCTTACACGACTACCTGGAAATAAACCCACTAATTTTTTATTAGGGTCTAAATTCATAGAAGTAAAAAAACTTTCTTTATCTGCTGTTGCTTTTGCCTCTTTAATGAGTGGATGTCCAACATATTCTACAGGCACACCTGCATCGAGGTAAAACTGTTTTTCAAAAGGAAATACCACAGCCATCATATCGACATGTTTTTGTATGAGTTTGATGCGATTTTTTCTCCATGCCCATATTTGTGGGCTGATGTAGTAAAGCACTTTAATGCCGTATTGTTTTGCGGTTTTGGCCAAGGGTAGATTGAAATCAGGAGAGTCTATGAGGATAAGAAGGTCGGGGTGCTGTTGTTTTAGTGCGTTTTTTGTTTTGTTTAAAATTTTTCGCAACCTTGGATAGTGCTTAAGTACTTCAACTAAACCTACAACCGAAAGTTCGCTAACATCTGTGAGTATATGCACACCAGAATGTCGCATATGTTTTCCGCCAATACCGAAATAATTTATATTTGGAATTATTTTTTTAATTTCCTCAACAACATGCGCACCATGCAAATCTCCAGAGGCTTCACCTGTGACGATCATTATGCTTGAAGTATTATTTTGCTCACTTTTTTTCATGCGCGAGCTAAATACTCTTCACAGTATCTACCACATGATTAATTTGCTCGTCCGTCATTTCAGGAAATATCGGTAAAGAAATGCATTTCGAACAAATATACTGTGTGTTTTTTAGACTTTCTGAGTGTGAATTTGAACTGAAAGCAGCTTGTTCGGATAGTGGTAACGAGTAATAAATAGCATGTCCAATGTTTTCGGTTTGTAGTCGCTTGGATATTTCATCACGTAAGTTGCTTAACACAGTGTATTGATGGAAAACATGAGACATATTTTCTTCAAATGTAGGTGTTTGAATGCCAGTGTTTTCAAGCAGTTGGTTGTATTTTTTTGCTACTGCAATTCTTTTGCGATTAAATTCATCAATATATTTGAGTTTGATTCGTAAAATTGCAGCTTGTATTTCATCGAGTCGACTATTCCAGCCAATAATCTCATGTTGATTGCGTACTTTGCTGCCATGTAATTTTAGTAGTTTAAAATGCTCGGCTATTTCGTCTGAATTAGTCGTAAACAAACCACCATCTCCATAGCAACCTAGGTTTTTACTAGGAAAAAAACTAAAGCATCCCGTGTCTCCAAAAGTACCTGTTTGTTGTGTCCCAATGCGAGCTCCAAATGATTGCGCACAGTCTTCAATAATCTTTAAATTGTACTCGCTCGCAATTTTAGTAATGGCTGGCATATCTGCTACCTGTCCAAAGATATGTACAGGTAAAATTGCTTTGGTTTTGTTGGTAATGGCAGCTTCAATAGTTTCAGCAGTAATATTAAATGTGATGGGATTAATGTCTACAAACACTGGTGTAGCACCCACATAGCAAATAGCTTCAGCGGTTGCTGCGAAGGTAAAAGCAGTAGTGATCACTTCGTCCCCCTCACCAATGTTGCAAGCACGTAGAGCTAGATGCAATGCATCGGTCCCCGAGTTACATGAAATTGCGTGTTTGACGCCTAGGTATTGCGCAGCTTCGGTTTCAAACTGAGTAACGTTAGGCCCCATGATGAAATGCGTACTGTCTAAAACACTTGCAATAGCAATATCTATTTCATTTTTCAGCATCGCATGTTGCAATTTCAAATCAAGCATAGGAATCATAATGAGGTCTTTGAGGTAATGTTAAAGTGATTGATAGCTAGGTAACTAAACTTAAGTTAATAACTCGCTGATTTCAATTGCGGTTTGTAATGCACGTTTCGCATCATGTCCAGTTACTTTGGGGGAAGATTTAGTTTCTATACAATGCAGAAAGTGTTCAATTTCAGATAGTAATGCATCGGCTTGAGCAAAAGTATTTTTTTCTATATCGATATTGGGAACACCAGGATACATTTCACCATTACCTTTGCGATAGGTGGCGAGCTCACGATTTTGAAAATCAACAGAGAGATAAGCATCATGTTGAAAAATTCGCATCTTACGATCTGATTTATTGCTTACTCGGCTAGCGGTAACATTTGCAACGCAGCCATTTTCAAAAACAATGCGTGCATTGGCAATATCAATGTCGCTAGAAAGAACGGATGTACCGCTAGCGTCAATTTTTTCGACTTCTGAATCGACAATGTCTAAAATAATATCGATATCATGGATCATTAAATCAAGTATCACACTGACTTCTGTACCGCGTGGGTTATAAGGTGCAAGACGATGGGATTCGATAAAATGAATTTGGGAAGTTTCTTTTTCAATAGCAAGAATGGCGGGATTAAATCGTTCGAGGTGACCTACTTGTAAAATTCTATTATTGGTCTGTGCTAATTCAATCAGTTGATCAGCTTGTTCGACTGTTGTAGTGATTGGTTTTTCTACTAATACATGAGTTTGGTGTTTTAGGAAATCAGACGCAATTTCATAATGTAAGTCCGTGGGGACAACAATGCTAACAGCATCGATTTGACCAAGTAATTCACGATAATCAGTGTATGCTTTGCAACCAACTTCTCTTGCGACCTCTTGTGCGTTGTTAAGTTCTTTATCAACAACAGCGAGTAACTTGCTGTTTTTTAATTTTGAATATTTTTGTGCATGAAATTTGCCTAAATATCCAACACCTATTACGGCGGTTCGTATCGCTGACACTAGTTTTTAGGTATCCTTTTAAATCAAGCGCGCAGTATACGAAGTTTTATCTACTAAGACCTAACATTCATCGTGCGCTATAGATCAATATTTAGCCAATCGCGCTTTAGTGAAATTAAATGTCGATAAACAGAGTTGAATCAGAATTCATTGCGGGAATTGATGAGGCCGGGCGTGGCCCACTTGCGGGTCCGGTGGTTGCAGCGAGTGTGATTTTAAATTCTAGCAACCCTGTCGATGGCTTAGCTGATTCAAAAAAGCTCAGCGCAAATAAGCGTGATCATTTATATGATGAAATTAAGTTAAAAGCTCACGCATGGGGCTTGGGCTATGCTACGGCAGATGAAATTGATGAGATTAATATTCACCAAGCAACTTTACTGGCGATGCAACGTGCTTATGTAGCCATGCAAGTGGATGCAGAATATGTCTATATAGATGGTCTACATTGCCCAGTTATAACTGCACCATGCACAGCAATCATAAAAGGTGACCAATTAGTTGCTGAAATAAGTGCTGCTTCTATTCTGGCTAAGGGTTACAAGAGATAGGGAAATGGAAGACCATCATAAAAACTTGCCGCAATACGGCTTTAATCAACATAAGGGTTATCCAACAGCTAAGCATATTGCTGCACTAAAGGAACACGGTCCATGTGAATTGCATCGTAAAAGCTACAAGCCTGTGAAAGACGCTCTGGCTATAATGGGTTAACCGATCCTGAAATTATTTTTAACTATGACGCAATTTGTACATTTACATCTACACACTGAGTATTCGCTGGTAGATAGTATCGTACGCGTGCCACGCTTAATGGCGCAATTAAGTGACTTAGGAATGTCATCCGTCGCATTAACGGATTTTAATAACTTATTTGCTCTAGTTAAGTTTTATCAAGCAGCACTTAAAAACGGCATCAAACCCATTATTGGTGTTGAAGCACAAATTGCCGGCATGTCTGCAAAAGAACCGAATTCACGTGTCGTTTTTTTATGTAAAAACAATCAAGGTTACCAAACGCTCACCAAGCTACTTACTAAAAGTTATATAGAAGGTCAACGTGGTAGTGGACCAACTTTAGAGCGTGATTGGTTGCTAGGCGCTGGAGAAGATTTGATCGTTCTTTCAGGTGCGCGTGATGGTGATGTTGGACGCGCAATGATAGCGGGTAATAAAAAATTAGCAGAAGAATATTTAGCTTTTTGGCAAACGCATTTTAAAGATAATTATTATATTGAATTGCAACGAACGGGTAGAGTCGAAGAGGAACTTTATAACCAGCAAGCGCTACGACTGGCAACAAAACATTCCCTCCCAGTAGTAGCCAGTAATGACGTGCGTTTTATAGAGCAAAGCGAGTTTGATGCGCATGAAGTCCGAGTATGTATCCACACGAGTCGAATACTAAATGACCCAAAACGTCCACAACTCTATTCGCCACAACAATATTTACGTAGCAACGAGGAAATGCAACAGCTTTTTGAAGACATACCTGAAGCAATTACCAATAGCCTCGAAATTGCAAAACGTTGTAATGTCACACTTACTTTTGGTGATAATGTATTGCCAGAGTTTCCCATCCCAGACTCACATACTCCACCCGAGTTTATGCGTGAGCAAGCAGAAAAAGGCTTACAACAACGTATAGATAAGCTCCAAATTGATGATCAAACCACGATCCAAACCTATAAAGAGCGTTTAGATGTCGAATTAGATGTTATTAACTCTATGGAATATGCAGGTTATTTTCTTATCGTTGCAGACTTCACGCGTTGGGCAAAACAAAACGCCGTGCCAGTTGGGCCAGGGCGGGGTTCTGGTGCAGGTTCATTAGTAGCGTATGCTTTGGGGATCACCGATGTGGATCCATTAAAATACGATTTGCTATTTGAGCGTTTTCTTAATCCTGAGCGTGTTTCCATGCCGGACTTTGATATCGACTTCTGTATGGATAATCGTGATCGTGTTATCGAGTACGTTGCAGAACGATATGGGCGTACACGTGTGAGTCAAATTATTACTTATGGAAGTATGGCGGCACGAGCAGTGGTGCGTGATGTGGGGCGTGTGTTGGGCCACCCTTATGGATTTGTTGATCGAATTGCGAAACTGATTCCTTTTGAGGTAGGTATGACGCTTGAGAAAGCGTTAGAGCGAGAGCCCGCACTTCAAGAACAATATAAGAATGAAGAAGATGTAAAAAGTGTCATCGATATGGCCTGTACGCTAGAAGGTTTGGCGCGTAATGCAGGAAAACATGCAGGTGGTGTAGTGATTGCACCGACCGAGCTCACCGCATTCACACCACTTTATTGTGAAGCGGGTGGCACTAATGTGGTCACACAATTAGATAAAGATGATGTAGAGGCGATTGGTCTTGTTAAGTTCGATTTCTTGGGTCTGCGCACACTGACCATCATTGATAATACCGTACGCTTAGTAAATGAAAAGCTAAAACAACAAAATCAAACCACAATCGATATTGATGATGTACCTCTCGATGATCCTGCTACCTATGAAACATTAAAACAACAAAAAACTACAGCAGTGTTTCAGCTAGAGTCTAATGGTATTAAAGATATCATTAAACGCCTGCAGCCGGATAAATTTGATGACATTGTTGCATTAGTCGCGCTTTATCGTCCGGGACCATTGCAGTCTGGCATGGTAGATGACTTTATATTGCGTAAGCACGGTGCACGTGTAGATTATTTCCATCCTGATATTGAGCATATTTTAAAACAGACTTATGGGGTGATTTTATATCAAGAGCAAGTGATGCAAATTGCTCAGGTGTTAGCAGGTTACACATTGGGTGGTGCGGATTTGCTGCGTCGTGCGATGGGTAAAAAGAAACCTGAAGAAATGGCAAAACAGCGTGAAATTTTTGTAAGTGGCGCGGTTGAAAGGGGGGTTGCAGAAAAGCTTGCTAGCCATATTTTGATTTGATGGAAAAGTTTGCGGGTTATGGTTTTAATAAATCGCACTCTGTTGCTTATGCTTTATTGGCTTACCAAACCGCATGGTTGAAAACACATTATCCAGCCGAGTTTATGTCATCGGTGATGTCGTCGGATTTGGATAACACAGATAAAGTAGTAAACCTCATTGATGAATGTCGTGGTATGAGCATTGAAGTGCAGTCACCGAATATCAATCGTTCTAATTACAACTTTACTGTGCCGGCAGAAAATATTGTTTTATATGGTTTGGGTGCATTAAAAGGTGTAGGGCAAGCCGCAGTTGAAGAAATGGTAAATGAGCGTATCAAGAAT
>CBDCTA010000017.1:0-72648 GCA_965221955.1 Gammaproteobacteria bacterium
AATAGTTAGATTCTCTTTGTATACATGATTAACTTGCATCATGGGTGCACCACAGCATGCAGCTAAACATTCTTCTTCTTTCTTTAAATAAAATTTACCATCAGGCGTGCTTTCACCAACTTTAATGCCAAGTTTATTTTCTAGATGACTGACAATTTGATCTGCACCACGCAACATACAAGACAGATTTGTACACACAGCGATCGTGTTTTTCCCAACTGGTTTAAGCTCAAACATGGAATAGAATGAAGCTACTTCATATACTGCAATGGGTGGCATATCCAAATACTCGGCAATCGCATCCATCTTATCTACTGGCAAATACCCTTCTTCATGTTGCAACGCACGCAATGCGCCTAACACGGCTGACTGTTGTTGATCGATAGGATACCTCGACATCCAAGCATCAATTTCTTCACGTAGATGATCTGAAAGCACTGCGATTTTGGATGAATTATTCATCTGTCTATTTCTCCAAATACGATATCTTGCGTGCCAATAATAGCCACGACGTCTGCCAACATATGTCCGCGTGACATTTCATCTAATGAAGCAAGATGCGCAAAACCCGGTGCGCGAATTTTCATACGATAGGGTTTATTTGCACCATCCGATACCAAGTAAATTCCAAATTCACCTTTAGGATGCTCTACTGCTGCGTAGACTTCACCTTCAGGCAAACAATAACCCTCAGTAAATAATTTAAAATGATGAATCAGCTCCTCCATACCCATTTTCATTTCACCACGCGATGGTGGTGAAAATTTATGGTTATCTACCATCACGGGACCCGGGTTGGCACGTAACCATGCGATGCATTGTTTAATGATTTCGTTTGATTGACGCATTTCTTCAATACGCACTAAATAACGATCGTAACAATCTCCATTTACACCGACAGGAATTTTAAAGTCGAGTTGATCATAGGTTTCATAAGGTTGTTTACGTCGCAGATCCCACTCCACTCCTGATCCACGCAACATGGGGGCCTGTAAAACCAAGTTGCTTGGCGCGTTCTGGACTCACAATGCCGATATCAACCGTGCGCTGCTTCCAAATGCGGTTGTCGGTTAACAGCGTTTCATATTCATCCACACAACCTGGAAAACGCTGCGTGAAATCTTCAAGAAAATCTAACAAGGAACCTGTTCGTGCCGCATTTAATTTTTTTACATTTTTCTCATCATGCCAGCGCGACTCGACATACTTTGGCATTTCATCGGGCAAGTCACGGTATACACCACCGGGTCGATAATAAGTTGCATGTAATCGTGCGCCTGATACTGCTTCATAACAATCCATTAAATCTTCACGTTCGCGAAATGTGTAGAGGAAAATGGTCATCGCTCCAATATCTAAACCATGTGCACCCAACCACAACAAATGATTCAGTATGCGTGTAATTTCATCAAACATGACGCGTACATATTGCGCACGCTCAGGCACTTCAATACCGGCTAACTTTTCTATGGCAAGAACGTATGCATGTTCGTTACTCATCATAGAAACGTAATCCAGCCTATCCATATAACCAATGCTTTGGTTGTATGGTTTACTTTCGGCAAGTTTTTCAGTTGCTCGATGCAGCAAGCCAATATGTGGATCGGCGCGTTTAACTACTTCGCCTTCCATTTCGAGCACTAAACGCAAAACACCGTGTGCCGCAGGATGTTGCGGTCCAAAGTTCATCGTGTAATTACGCAAATCAGACATCAGTTGGTTCCTCAACTGATTCATTTGCTTTTCCTTCTTCAAAACGATGATCATCGCGAATCACTTTGGGCACATTAACTCTCGGCTCAATTGAAACCGGTTGATAAATCACTCGCTTTTGATCTGGGTCATAACGCACTTCTACATGACCCACTAATGGAAAGTCTTTACGAAAAGGATGCCCGGTAAAACCGTAATCGGTGAGAATGCGGCGTAAATCAGGGTGCTCTTCAAACACAATACCAAACAAATCGAACGCTTCGCGCTCATACCAATTTGCGCAAGACCAAATTTTAGTTACCGAAGGTAGAACCGGAAGATGGTTGTCTTCACAAAATACTTTGACACGAATTCTTATGTTATTTGCAATAGATAATAAATGATAGACCACTGCATAACGAGGTTCGCTCATTTCAGTGTTTTGTTTTGCATCATCAAATGTAAATCGACCAAATGAAGCTTTTTCTACACCACGACTAAATCCTGAAGATGTGGCTGTCTCGGTATTCCATTCATCAGCTCCAAATTCTAAATAATCAACACCTGCCAGATCGATGAGTTGATCAAATTTAAATGCATCGGCTGTATTCAACTGTGATAGAACAGCAATCAATTCATTAGGCTTGACGACAATTGTAATTTCGTCATGGTCAATCTCAATTGATTGCAACGAACTACTAAAGACACGCTGTAACTCCGAATTAAGATGGTTGAGATTGTTTTGCATAGCTTATGCACTTATCGCTTTATAGTATTTGTGCGACGAATTTTATTTTGTAATTGCAAAATTCCATACAACAATGCTTCAGCAGTGGGAGGACATCCAGGAACATATACATCTACAGGTATGATGCGATCACAGCCTCTCACTACTGAATAAGAATAGTGATAATAACCACCACCATTTGCACAAGAACCCATTGAGATCACCCATTTAGGATCTGCCATTTGATCGTAAACTTTGCGTAACGCGGGCGCCATTTTGTTTACTAAGGTCCCCGCTACAATCATGACATCAGATTGTCTTGGGCTGGGTCTAAACATAACACCGAAACGATCTAGATCATAACGCGCAGCACCAGCCTGCATCATTTCAACTGCACAACATGCTAATCCAAACGTCATCGGCCACATTGAACCCGTGCGCGCCCAATTCACTAAATCATCAAGTTTTGTTGTAGCAAAGCCTTGCTCATTAAATCCTTGATCGTGAAAACTCTGTTCAAATGGACTCATTGGATTACTCATATTCGACATTTTTAACCTTTAAACTATTCCTTTTTTAAATCTTTCATTGGGAGCGCTAATCCCAATCGAGTGCACCTTTTTTCCATTCGTATATAAAACCAATAGTTAAAATAATTAAAAACACAGCCATTGAGATAAAACCTATTAAACCTACTTCTCGTATAGCAACTGCCCATGGAAATAAAAACGCGATTTCTAAATCAAAAATAATAAACAGGATGGCAACGAGGTAATAACGCACATCGAATTGCATACGCGCATCTTCAAATGCTTCAAAACCACATTCATAAGGAGAATCTTTTGCAGCGTCCGCTTTTCTCGGTCCTAGCTGCAGACCCAACAATAAAGGGATAAGCCCCATCACCGAGGCAATTCCGATAAAAATTAAAACTGGAAGATAGTTTTCAATCATTATATTTTCTCGAGCAGATCATATTCTTATTCTTTATATTGATCTGAGTTTATATTTGATTTAGTTACTCAGTATATCTTGTCTGAACGCTTCGGTTTCATGAACGTTCTTAAATAATAGCCTCAGTCGTAAAATTGACAACGCATCTTTTGTACAGAAAGTAAACAAATCCATTTGTACTTCTACAAAGATTGTTAAACACTCAAGCCTCACAGCTTTTAGAAAGCTGACAATCATTTAAGCATCACAAATATTTGCTCATTCAACAATATACTTTTTGGCTCACTCTAAACTACGAATTTCGTCTAGCTGCGCCAATGCTTAATTTGCGTGTAGTACCCACACGCAAGTGTGGTGCCGATGGCCGGACTCGAACCGGCACGAGGTTGCCCTCACTAGCCCCTCAAGCTAGCGCGTCTACCAATTCCGCCACATCGGCCTGACCAATCCAGTATTTTAGCCTAAGGGGTGCATGCAGGAATCTTTTTTAGCTAATACTGATATAAAGCAAGGTAATTCCAGATACCCTAATGTTTTTGCCTTAAAGAATAATACTTTATCGAATTTATCTTCTGTATAGACAACATTAATAGATCATGGGATCATAATTGCAAAATTTTTAATGGTTATTGGCTAATGCCACCCATACTCAACACTCGGATTTAGAGGACAAGACTCATGGATAATGAAGAATATAAAAAGTACGATATGGCCGCACTAATTGTAGGTGCTGTTATTGTTGTTTATGCCTTAGTAATGGCATTTGTATTTTAATTAGACTTTGATTTCAAATGGGTGCTTTTTCTTTTAAGCACCCTAATTTCAACAAGCTATTTTAGCCCTACTCTGGAACGTCATCTGGAGTAACCTCCTCCAAAGCGCCCTTCACTTCTTCTTTAATAGACTCCAGGTTTTCTTGAGGTTGGCTTGGCAAGTCATCTGGAACATCACTCGGTAAATCATTAGACATTTCAGTAGTAGGCACATCATTTGTCTCAGGCACATCAGTATTTGAAACATCTGCTTCTGAGTTATCTACTGTAGTTTCCTCCACTGTGTCGATAACACTTTCTGCAACCGGGCGATTACTGGCTAAATGAGCAAGCCATAAACTGTTAACAAAAAACAATACCGCAAGAACAGTGGTAATTTTAGTAAGAAATGATGCGGAGCCTTGTGCACCAAAAACGGTACCCGAAGCACCACTTCCAAATGCGGCACCGGCATCAGCACCTTTACCATGCTGAATGAGTACCAAACCAATTATGGCAATTGCAAGTAAGACGTCTATGGCTACTAAAATGCTATATAACATTGTTATTTCTTATAATTAAAAATGAATTCGAAAATGAGTTTACTGACTTAATTTGCAGCAACCGCGATACCTATAAAATCTTCTGCTTTTAATGCAGCACCGCCGATTAAGCCACCATCAATATCAGGTTGCTGTAATAATTGTTGTGCGTTTTCAGGCTTCATACTGCCACCATAAAGAATTCGAATATTGGCCGCAATATCTTTATTTTTTGCATCTAGTGTTAAGCGAATTTCTTCATGTACTTCCTGGGCTTGCTCGGGGCTCGCCGTTTTGCCAGTACCAATTGCCCAAACGGGTTCATAAGCGATCACAGCGTTGGCAAAAGCTTTTACTCCAAATAGATCAAGCACTGCGTTGATCTGGTTTGCAATTACAACTTCGGTATGACCTTCTTCACGTTCTTGTAGGGTTTCACCAACACATAAAATAGGTGTTAATCCATTCTTTACTACATGTGCAAATTTTGTTGCCACAGTTTCATTGCTATCTCCATAAATATGTCGACGCTCTGAATGGCCGATGATGTTATAAGTGCAACCAAATTCTTTAATCATGGCAGCCGCAACTTCTCCGGTGAAGGCGCCACTTTCTTGATCTGAACAATCTTGTGCACCTAAAGCAATATCAGAACCATTCAACAATTGCTGCACATGAGACAGGTATATATAAGGTGGGCATACTGCAAGCTCGGCATTTTTAACTTGGCCTTGCTGTTCACGAATACCAGAAACCAGCTCTGAGATGCTGCTCAATGATCCGTTTAATTTCCAGTTTCCTGCTACCAGTGGTCGACGCATAGTTTGGTGAAATAGTCAGATAACGAAGGCGCGCAGCTTACCGATCACGGAAGCTTTAGGCAAATGTTATATTGGAGACTGGCGGATATACCGAAGGGCTAGCAAGCGGTGGCCACACTATCGGCTATTTGCTGGGCTAGCTGCTGAACTTTAGGTGCATCAACACCTTCCACCATCACTCGTACCAAAGGCTCGGTGCCAGAAGGTCTCAAAAGCACTCTGCCAGAATCTGCGAGATCAGACTCGGCATCTTTTACCGCTTGTTGAATTTGTGGTGTGTTTTCTAGATCAATTTTTTCCTGTATCGGGACATTTATAAGAATCTGTGGATATTTACTCATTCCAGATTTCGCGGTTCGTAAACTGATCTGTTGATTGACCAAAACTTGTAACACCTGTAATGCCGAAATTATTCCATCTCCAGTTGTGGTTCGATCTAAGCAAATAATATGCCCTGATGACTCACCACCTAATATCCATGAACGTTCTTTAAGCATTTCCATTACATAACGATCACCAACCGCCGCACGGCCAAATTCAATATCGTTTTCACGCAAAGCATGTTCTAAACCCAAGTTACTCATCAATGTACCTACAACGCCACCGTGCAAAAGATTTTCACTTTTGCGTGCTTGTGCAATGATGTATAGCAGTTCATCACCATCAACAATCGCTCCAGTATCATCCACCATAATCAGGCGATCACCATCGCCATCGATCGCGATACCTAAATCTGCATGATGTTCGATTACAGCCATACGCAACGCTTTCGGATCGGTTGCGCCACAGTTTTCATTAATATTTAAACCATTTGGTTTGGAAGAAAGACTAATCACTTCTGCACCGAGTTCTGAAAAAACATTCGGTGCTATATGGTAAGTCGCGCCATGTGCGCAATCGACCACTAACTTTAAACCATTAAGTTTAATTCGCGTTGGAATAGTGCTTTTACAAAACTCAATATAACGTCCCGCTGCATCACTTACGCGTTCAACTTTTCCAAGTTTATCTGAAGATACAACCTCTAAAGGTTGGTCAAGTTGATTTTCAATTTCCAATTCAACAGAGTCAGGAAGTTTTTTACCTTCAGATGAAAAAAACTTTACACCATTATCATAATAAGGATTGTGTGACGCACTGATGACAATACCCGCTGCAGCTCGCAAAGTACGCGTTAAATAGGCAATCGCAGGAGTTGGCATAGGCCCTAACAAACGTGCGTTTACACCTGCAGCAGAAAGTCCTGCTTCTAAAACTGATTCGAACATATAGCCAGAAATACGCGTGTCTTTGCCAATCAACACCAAATCATTTTTCTCATTGCATAAAACACGTCCAACAGCCCAACCAAGTTTGAGTACAAATTCTGGGGTCATCACACCGTCGCCTACACGACCACGAATGCCATCCGTACCAAAGTATTTTCGTTCCATAAAAGTTATTGCCAACTTATTGTCTGTTAGTGGATTTTATAGACTATTGGCTAAGAAAAGTAAGATATAAATCAGTTTAAGCGATGAAGACACACTTTTGAATGATGATTATGAGGCTAGCAAATGATAAACGGCCACAATGTACTACGGATGAGTACAAAACGGACCGTTTTAGAATTTAAAAACTCTAACTAATATTTATCAAATTTAGTGTTCGCTCGCAGGCCCACCAATTGGACCTGTGTCTTTAGCATCATCTTTTGAGTTAGAAGCTGTAGTGCCAGAACGAGGTCCATCGTCATCCATCCAATCTTCCGGAGGACGAGGTTCTTTACCTGCCATAATGTCATCGATCTGTTCTTTATCGATGGTTTCATATTTCATTAAGGCTTTAGCCATGACATGCAACTTATCCATATTTTCGACAAGTAATGTTTTAGCGCGATCATAGTTCATATCAATGATGCGTCGAATTTCTAAATCAATAGAGTTCGCGGTGTCATCAGAAACAGATTTATGTTGAGTCACTGAATGACCTAAGAACACTTCGCCATCTTCTTCACCATAAGCAAGTGGACCCATTTTTTCTGACAAGCCCCACTTTGTTACCATTGCTCGTGCAAGTTCAGTTGCACGTTCAATATCATTCGACGCTCCCGTCGTAACAGCCTCTTTACCAAAAATAAGTTCTTCGGCAAGTCGACCGCCAAATAAAGTTGAAATCTGACTTTCTAAACGTTGTTTGCTATGACTGTAGCGATCTTCTTCAGGTAAAAACATGGTTACACCTAAAGCGCGCCCACGTGGAATGATCGTAACTTTATAAACTGGATCATGTTCTGGAACTAAACGTCCAACTATTGCGTGACCAGATTCATGATAAGCCGTGTTCCTTTTCTCGTCTTCATCCATGACCATGGACTTACGTTCAGCACCCATAAGAATTTTATCTTTGGCGCGCTCAAACTCTTCCATATCAACCGTGCGTTTATTTGCGCGTGCTGCAAACAATGCCGCTTCATTTACTAAGTTGGCAAGATCAGCACCAGAAAAACCTGGCGTACCACGTGCAATGTAATCAGCACGAACATTTTTGCCCATTGGTACTTTGCGCATATGCACTTTAAGAATTTGCTCACGGCCACGAATATCAGGCAATGGCACCGTAACTTGACGATCAAATCTACCAGGACGAAGTAAAGCTGGATCTAATACATCAGGACGGTTAGTTGCTGCAATGACAATGACACCTTCATTACCATCAAAGCCATCCATTTCAACCAATAATTGGTTAAGCGTTTGCTCACGCTCATCATGACCACCACCAAGACCTGCGCCACGATGTCGACCCACTGCATCAATCTCATCGATGAAAATAATACAAGGTGAATGTTTCTTCGCTTGACTGAACATATCACGCACACGTGATGCACCTACACCGACAAACATTTCTACAAAGTCAGAACCCGAAATAGTAAAAAACGGAACTTTGGCCTCACCTGCAATGGCTTTCGCTAATAATGTTTTACCAGTACCTGGTGAACCCACCATCAACACGCCACGTGGAATTTTTCCGCCTAACTTTTGAAACTTGCCTGGATCACGCAAAAACTCGACTAGCTCTGAAACTTCTTCTTTAGCTTCTTCTACACCTGCAACATCATTAAAAGTTACTTTGATTTGGTCTTCACCCATTAAGCGTGCTTTGCTTTTACCAAAAGACATTGCACCGCGACCAGAACCACCACCTTGCATTTGCCGCATGAAGAAAATCCACACGCCAATTAATAGCAACATTGGGAACCAACTAATTAAAATATCCAATAGAAGCGATCGCGGCTTTGCTTCACCTGCTTCTACTTTCACATCATATTTAAGTAGAGTATCTAAAAGTTTGTTATCACCTGGGCTATTGGTTTCAAACTTCTCGCCATTCTGCATGACACCTGTAATTTGACGATTGTCAGGACTGATTAAAACCGATTGAACATTGTTAGATCGAACTTCTTTAATGAACTCAGAGTAATCAAGTTCATTTGGTGTCTCTGGGCGTGGCGCAAAATTATTAAACACAGTCATCAAGACGACCGCAATCACTGCCCAAAGCAATAAATTTTTAACCATGTCGTTCAAAAGGTGTACCTCTACTTATAATTCAAACACTTAAACGTTTATCGACCTTACTATAACTTAATTTGAGTAGCCAGGGCATACATCTCTCGGCTACGTGACCTGGACGCCTCAGGCTTACGAATCAATACCTTACTGAACTTTGACCGTAACATTTTTACATAATCGTCAAATCCAGCACCTTGAAACACTTTTACCAGCAGACCGCCGTCAGGTGCTAAAACTTCTAGACTAAAATCAGCGGCTAATTCTGCTAGATATATGGCCTTGGGCTGATCAACACTACTGATACCACTAATATTGGGGGCCATATCAGATAAAACAAGGTCTATAGGTTTTTGACCGACTAAATCACGTAAAGATTCGTAAATTTCTTGCTCTGTAAAGTCACCCTTAAGGAAATGCACATTATTTATAGCTTCCATATCCAATACATCGATAGCGATAACCTTACCGGTTTTCCCCACATTTTTTGCAGCATATTGACTCCAACCACCCGGCGCTGCGCCTAAATCAACAATATTCATTCCAGACTGAATGAGATTATATTTTTGATCGAGTTCTTCTAATTTATAAACTGCACGCGAACGCCATCCTTCTTTATGTGCGCGCTGCACAAAAGGATCATCTGAATGCTCTTTGTTCCACTCTTTACTGCGCACGAGGAATTACCAGAACTTTCAGAAAAAGCGAAAAGAAGTTCTGATTTATTTTGATACTAGGCAAGAATATTTTTTAAAAACGGAGTTTACTAATTGGTAAATGAGTATTTTAAAAAATATTCTTAACGACGTAGCAGGATAAATTCAGGACTTCCTGCTCATTCATAGCGGACTTCGACTATTTCATACTCTTTCTGCCCCGCCGGCGCCTCCACAACGGCAATATCCCCTTCTTCTTTACCAATCATGGCGCGTGCAATGGGCGAGGTAACCGAAATCATACCTTGTTTAATATCGGCTTCGTCTTCTCCAACAATAGTGTAAGTCACTTCTTCACCTGTTTCTTCATCGGCTAAATCTACTGTAGTACCAAACACAACTTTGCCGTTAGCATTTAACTTCGTCACATCAATGATTTCAGCATTAGATAGCTTACCTTCAATCTCTTTAATTCGGCCTTCTGCAAAAGATTGTTGTTCTCTTGCTGCGTGATATTCAGCATTTTCTTTTAAATCACCATGCGCACGAGCCGTAGCAATTGCCTCAATAATTTGAGGACGTTTTACATTTTTAAGTTCGTCTAATTCCGCGCGTAATTTTTCTGCGCCTTTAACTGTTAATGGAACTCTATTCATATCAAAAAATTATTAAAATTTATTAATGCTTAGTTTGTTGGTGCAAATCTTGAAGCCTGTAAACCTGATACTGGTCTCGTTTTTGCATAGCATCTTTTAAAGCCCATGCACCAGCCATGGTTGTGGTGTAGCAAACCTTATGTTGTAAAGCTTCTCTTCTAATTGTAAATGAATCTGCAATAGCTTGCTTACCTTCTGTTGTATTCACAATGAGATCAATTTTACCATCTATAATCATGTCAACAATATGAGGACGCCCTTCTCTGACTTTATTCACAGGAGTGCATTGTATCCCTTGCTCTGCGAGGTACCTTGCAGTCCCTTTCGTTGCTACTAAAGTAAAACCCAACTCAACCAGATGTTTTGCAACTTCACTCGCTTGCTGTCTATCTTCCTTGCGCACACTGATTAATGCGCTCCCTGATTCAGGAAAGGTAGTACCTGCAGCAAACTGTGATTTGCCAAAAGCTTCACCAAAAGTATCACCTACACCCATCACTTCACCGGTAGATTTCATCTCTGGCCCCAAAATAGGATCAACACCTAAAAATTTGATGAAAGGAAATACTGCTTCTTTAACAGAATAATATTTTGGCGTGATTTCTTCAGTTGCCCCCTGATGTTGAAGACTTTGCCCCACCATACAACGCGCTGCAATTTTCGCTAATGGGATCCCAATGGCTTTTGAAACAAAAGGCACAGTCCGTGAAGCACGTGGATTGACTTCGATTAAATAAACTTTTTCATTTTTGATTGCGAACTGAATATTCATCAATCCTTTTACTTGTAAAGCTAGCGCAAGTTTTCGCGCTTGTTCACGCATTTCATTTTGTACTGATTCACTTAAGTTATAAGGCGGCAAAGAACACGCGCTATCACCAGAGTGAATACCGGCTTGCTCAATATGTTGCATAATTCCACCAATCAAAACATCTTTGCCATCACATATTGCATCCAAATCTACTTCTACCGCATCTGCAAGAAAATGGTCGATCAAAACCGGCGCATCATTTGAAACTTTTACTGCCTCACGCATATATCGTTCTAAATCAGCACGGTTATATACAATTTCCATTGCACGCCCACCCAACACATAGGAAGGTCGAACCACTACAGGATAACCAATTTCATCCGCGGCATTGACTGCTTGCTCTGTGCTGGTAGCGGTTGCATTAGGAGGTTGCAATAACTTTAATTCATTGACTAATTGCAAAAAGCGTTCGCGATCTTCTGCCAAATCAATCGAATCTGGAGTTGTTCCAACAATGGGAACTCCTGCTGCCTCTAAGTCTTGCGCGAGCTTTAATGGCGTTTGCCCGCCAAATTGAACAATCACACCTTGTGGTTGTTCGATACGAACAATTTCTAAAACATCTTCTAAAGTTAACGGCTCGAAATATAAACGATCAGAAGTATCATAGTCAGTGGATACGGTTTCAGGATTACAGTTCACCATGATGGTTTCATATCCATCTTCACGCATTGCAAAAGCCGCATGCACACAACAATAATCAAATTCGATCCCTTGACCAATTCTATTTGGCCCACCACCTAAAACGATGATTTTTTTCTTATCTGAAGGTTGTGCTTCACATTCTTCATCATAGCTTGAATACATATATGCGGTACTGGTCGCAAACTCTGCAGCACAGGTATCCACTCTCTTATATATAGGATGCACTTGCAGCTCAGCTCTCTTTGCGCGCACATCATTCTCACTACATTGTAGCAACTTGGAAATTCTTCTGTCAGAAAAACCTTTACGTTTTATGTGGCGCATCATTTGCGCATCGATATCATCAAGTTTCTTGTTCGAAAGCTCTGCTTCGAGATCAATGAGTTCTTTTAATTGGGCTAAAAACCAAGGATCAATTGCTGTAGAGGCATATAAATCTTCAACACTTTGACCTAAACGCATCGCATCTGCCACGTACCACGCACGATGTGGCCCTGGTTCACGCAACTCTGAAGTCAAAAGACTTAAATGTTCTTCGTCATACTCATCATGCATGGGGTCCAAACCATCGACACCAATTTCCAAACCACGCAATGCTTTTTGAAACGATTCTTGAAAAGTCCGCCCAATCGCCATGACTTCTCCAACTGATTTCATTTGCGTACTTAATTTAGCTTTTGCTTGCGGAAATTTTTCAAAAGTAAAACGAGGAATTTTTGTTACTACATAATCAATACTGGGTTCAAATGATGCGGGGGTTGCCCCTCCGGTAATTTCATTTTGCAATTCATCCAAGGTATAGCCCACTGCCAGTTTTGCAGCAATTTTTGCAATCGGAAATCCTGTTGCTTTTGAGGCCAATGCTGAAGAACGTGACACACGCGGATTCATTTCAATGATGATCATGCGCCCATCTTTAGGGTTAATCGAAAACTGCACATTTGAACCACCGGTATCCACACCAATTTTGCGCAACACCGCTAACGATGCATTACGCATAATCTGATATTCCTTATCCGTTAAGGTTTGTGCAGGTGCAACAGTAATAGAATCACCTGTGTGCACACCCATAGGATCAAAGTTTTCAATGGAACAAATAATGATGCAGTTGTCATTTTTATCCCGCACCACTTCCATTTCATATTCTTTCCAACCTAATAAAGATTCTTCTAATAAAACTTCTGTTGTAGGTGAAAGATCCAAACCATGTTCAACAATGGCTTTAAACTCTTCCAAGTTATACGCAATTCCGCCACCGCTTCCTCCCATGGTAAAAGAAGGTCGAATAATGGTTGGGAAACCTAAACTTGGTTGTTGTTGAATCGCTTCTTCTAAACTATGCGCAAGCGCAGAACGTGCAGACTTCAAACCAATTTCATCCATTGCTTTTCGAAACAACTCACGATCTTCAGCCATATCGATCGCTTGTTTATTCGCACCAATCATCTGAACACTATATTTTTCTAAAACACCTTCACGATCTAAATCTAATGCACAATTCAATGCTGTTTGCCCACCCATGGTGGGTAACAACACATCAGGCTTTTCTTTTTTGATAATTTCTGCAACGGTTTGCCACATGATAGGTTCGATATAAATAGCATCCGCCATTTCAGGATCCGTCATGATGGTTGCAGGATTCGAATTCACCAAAATGACGCGATAACCTTCTTCTTTTAACGCTTTACATGCCTGTGCACCGGAATAATCAAATTCACATGCTTGACCAATCACAATAGGTCCAGCACCAATGATTAAAATACTTTTTATGTCAGTACGCTTTGGCATGTAACTTATCTACTAGCTTTGCTTTTAAATTCTTGCATCATCTTGATGAAATCTTCGAATAGAGGTTTAACATCTTGCGGACCTGGGACTTGCTTCCGGATGACCCTGAAAACTGTATGCAGGTTTTTGAGTATGACGAATGCCTTGCAAGGAACCATCAAATAAAGATCGATGTGTAGCTTCTAATTTTCAGGCAATGTTTTCTCATCTACTGCGAAGCCGTGATTTTGACTACTGATCATCACTGTTTTGGTTTTTAAATCTTGAACAGGATGGTTTGCACCATGATGACCAAATTTCATTTTGATGGTTTTTGCTCCACAGGCTAAGCCTAATAGTTGGTGACCCAAACAAATTCCAAAAGTAGGCACACCTTCTGCAATAATTTCCTGTATGGCTTGAATCGCATAATCACAGGGCTCAGGATCACCGGGTCCATTAGAGAGAAAAACACCATCAGGTTTTTTATCAAGTACCTCACTCGCAGAGGTCTTAGCTGGAATCACTTCTATCTCACAACCCAAATCATGAAGAATTCGAAGAATGTTACGTTTCACTCCAAAGTCATACGCTAAGACTTTGAATTGCTTTTCATTTAGATTCGCTTGATAGCCTTCAGTTAAATCCCAACAACCTTCATTCCATACGTATGGCTTTTTTGTAGTGACTTCTTTGGCTAAATCCATGCCTTTCAAACCAGGAAAAGCTTTGGCTGCAGCTAAAGCTTCTTCCTCATTTATTATGCTCACCCAGCCATAATCGCGCCATTTTGCGCACCTTTCTCTCTAAGAATTCTTGTAAGTCTTCGCGTATCAATATCCGCAATAGAAACTACATTATGTTTTTGCAAATAAGCTGATAAATCAGATTCTTGTCGCCAATTACTCACCTGTACTGGTAAGTCACGAATCACCAACCCCGTGGCAAAAATTTGTGCAGATTCTTCATCTTCTGAGTTGGCACCCACATTACCAATATGCGGATAGGTCAGTGTGATAATTTGTTGTGCATAAGAAGGGTCAGTGAGAATTTCTTGATAGCCCGTCATGGACGTGTTGAAAACAACTTCCCCTACCGATAAACCCGATATACCAATGGAGCTTCCCCAAAAAAGACTCCCGTCTTCCAAAGCAAGCAAGGCGGGGTGTTGGCTCAAAAACTCATTCTCCTAATTCAAATTAACCCAAAACCACCAGGCGCAGATGTAAAAACGGGATGACCAAATGGTCATCCCGTAAAAATCCTGTGTGATCGGTGTGGACCAAGAGAATTGTACTCAAATCATCGATTTAGTAAAACCAAGATTTTGGGATATTTGAATACCTACAAAATAAGAAGCAAGGTTTGAGCAATGTAATCGATTAAAAACTAACCATTGCTATCTACTTGTTAGCAATCATTAACGCTAACGAATCAAATATTACCACCCAGCTCTGTAGCCCATTTTATTGCTTGAAGATACGCTTTTTGATACGCAGAACGATCGATTAAATGCATGAGCTCATCCCAATTTCCTTGCTCATATAATTTAATATTTCGCAAAACAGCTCCCATTTCTCCTTCATGAGTATCTAAGGCTGAACTCATTTCTTCTGTTAACGGAAGTGTTTCCAATACTTCTTGTAAAGACATATCTAGCAATGCATCTAAAATTGAAAACAGACCCACAGCAAAATATTGGTCATTATTTGGTTTTTCACCTGCCAATAATTCAGCCATTTTTGCTCTCATCATACCCATGAGCATTAACTCTTTAGGCTTTTCATCAGAGAGTCTTAACATCAACATTAAACTGGCCCATTTTCTCACCTCATCTGTGCCAAGCAATGTCAGTGCGTGTTTAATCGATTCAATTTTTATGCGCAAAGCATAAAAAGCCGAATTCATATAACGAAGCAGATGGTATGCAAGGGTTGCATCATGCCCAATGAGATTTTCAAGCTCATCCATGCTGACTTCTGGATTCTGCAGCTCAGAAATAAGTTTAAGCACAATCATTCGATTACCTTCCACACGTTTTCCAATTATCACTTGTGGTTTGCAAAAGAAAAATCCTTGGAAATAATCAAATCCTAGATCTTTGCATTGCTCATACTTTTCTTGAGTCTCCACTCTTTCGGCTAACAGTTTTATGTTGTGTTTGCGTAATATGTCTACATGATTATTTAAGTCCGCATCACTAAGAATACTGACATCCAATTTTACGAATTGTGAAATTTCTAACAAACGATCGAACTTAGGTGTATAAATAAAATCATTTAATGCGATACGATAACCAGTGCGCGCTAACTCTTCTAAACCCGTTTGCAGCGCCTCATCTGCAACTTCATTTTCCAACACCTCCAAAACAATTTGTTCTTGCATTTGCGGTAGCGGTAATTCACCCATTAGAAAACCGCGTGTCATATTAATAAACGCAAAGCGATTTCCAACAATATTTTCTAAACCAATATCGACCAGAGCACTGATAATGACATCTGAAGTGGCCTTATCTTCATCCGAAACATCTGCCTGGTCCGTAGCTTTCTTACGATATAAAAGCTCGTATGCAAAAACATTCAGCTGATGATCATAAATAGGTTGCCGCGCAAGAAAAATAGTAGCCATTTGTCTTTTTTTGATACTGCATAGGTATTGCAGCTAATTGAATAAAAATTAACTATCACTAATTAAACGGCAAATGTTGATTATTCTTTAAAAATTAATCACGTGTTGGTGATATATAGGTATTTGACCTAGCGAGTATTGGGATATGAGCGCAAGGATGCGCGAATAGGATACTCATCAGAGCCGATGCAGCAATATAGTTAGAGGGATTCAAAAATATCTGCTTTCGGCCAATTAGTGAGCCCATGGATGGGCGAATATGAGTTACAACATGGATGTTGTATCAGATTAAAGTCAGACTAAATTAAAATGTCCGCTTACGGCCAATAGCGGACATCCCATATAAAGTTATTTTCTAATAGTCTTTATAGAATTAGTAATACCCTTTGCTCCAAAAATAAGAAAAAGGGCAATTATAAGCTCAAAAAAGGTAGTTACCATCGAGGCTTTGTTCTCTAATAAGGCAAGCGGTGAATATAACTTTTCTTCACTGATAAATAGTGAATACAAAAACCAGAACACAAGGTCAGAAAGAACAAAAAATAAAAGATAAGTCCCCAAGAGTATAAAACCAAGATGATAAAAATTATCTGAATTAAAGTTATGTTTAGGCTCGTCTTCCAATTTGAATGGATATATTCTTTTCGCAATCGTAAGAGGAAATTTCCAAAGCAGTATGGATATAAATATAGCTAACCCGCTGACTAGGAAAATGTAGCCATACTTGCGAAATGTTATTGAGTCATTTACTAGCCATAAGGCTGAAACTAATTCTCTAACTGTAGTAAGTATTAGCGCAATTGCTAATAATCTTGCTGCTACAGCAATTATTTGTTCTGGTTTCATAATACAGCTCCCTAATACTTACTTTGTATTAATGTCCGCTTTGGGTCGAAAGCAGTCATAATTATAGACGCAATCTGATATTCCCAACCTGTTCTCCATTCTAGTTCAACTGACTCTAATCTGTTGCATCGTCCCTGATGGACATCCTATTCGCGCATCCTTGCGCTCACCTCCCTGCGCTTATACTTTGAGCCGAAAAAAAACTTTATTTAAGCATCGCCTCCAACCTAGAAGCACTGAAACCACTCATTTTTTGATTACCAACCAAGATTAACGGAACACCACTGCCACCTAGTTGCTTATATTTTCTATTTGCACTTTCACTTTTTTCAATATCATATTCTTTGTACTTAATCCCATTACTTTGCATATATCGTCGAGCTTCAGCACAGTATCCACACCAACTTGTTGAATACATTATTACTTTCTTTTGTTTAGCCAGTTTCTTTGTTTTTATATCACTTGCTTTTGAATACGCTGAATCACTTAAACCATCAGCATTGTTAACATTCGTATCAATCTCAACTTGCTCTGCTTTGGGCAGGGGCTTATCTGTGAAGATGACTCGACCGTTTTCGTCAACCGATTTATAGATTTCTGCACATAACACTGTAGGCAACAAAATAACGAGAGGCAAAAATAACTTTTTCATTTTCAATATCCTTGCTCTTCCAGTTCTTTCTTACGTTGCTCGGCAGAATCCATTATCGTTTGTTCAACACCATTAGCTTTATCCAAAGCCGTTTCGTATCCTTTAAAAACATTATCGTCACTTAACTTTCCAGACTCTGGCTTTTCTTTTTCAGCCACATAAGATTGATCGCTACACCCTATAACAAGCAGTGAAAAAAGTAGTATTGTTGAAGCGAGATATTTCATATACATAACCAACCTGTATAGAAATTATAGGTCCAACCAAAGCTTCTTAGGTTGCCGCATGCCGGCTATTTTGCACCCTTGCTGACCATAACCGTATGGGAAAAGCCCATATACATACTTGCGCGTCGCTTTCTCAGGCCCCAACTCTTCTTTTAGCTGTTTAAGTATTTTACGTAATTCCGGAACTGCGCCATGATCAGAATAGTATTCTCGAATAAGTCGAATTAAATTCCAACGTTCTTCTGTGAGCTCAACGTTTTCTTTTTTTGCAATAAACTCTGCAATTTCTTCTGTCCAATCGTCCGGATCAAGAAGAAAACCATCAGCGTCAGTATTAATATCCATTTTATTAACTTTTACTAAAGAACAAATAACCTGCGAATGCAATGAGAATGAAAGAGAATATCTTTTTAAAATTAGCAGTTGAAACATGCTCTAACAAATGCGGGCCAATTTGCGCACCAATGATTCCACCCAAACCTAATGCAATGGCAATTTTAAAATCTACATTAGCAAACTTAGAATGCGCAAACACAGCAGAAGCAGAAATGATTAAAATCGCAAGGAACGAAGTACCTACAGCTTTTTGTGCGGTATATCCAAGTGCAATGAGCAATGGCACCATGAGAAAACCACCACCAAGCCCAGTGAAAGAAGCAGCAATACCGATGAATAAACCCGAAAACAATAGAATTGCATAGTTGAGTGCCATAATGACTTCCTTTACGTTTACCTAAGTTAATGTTGGTACCGATAGTGGCCAGTGATTTCAAATTTAAAAAGTATGTCGTCTTCTACTGGTCCACGGCCAATATTATGAATAATTTTAGGCCGATTTGAATTTTTAACCAATTGGTTCGAAACAATTCCTATATGCGGCAAATTACCTGGAAGCATCCAAGTAACGAGGTCTCCTGCCATGTATACTTCAGTATTCAGACTAATTTCTAACTCATCTCCATATCTTTTAAAAAAGGTTTGCAAATTGGGTACACGACGATGATCAATGTTTGTATCAGTTGTACTCAAACCCCATATATTTGGATATTTAGAAAAATTTGCACGCATGTCTTCATGCACTAATTGCTGCAAGTCGATACCGAGCTTTCGATACACTCTTATTATAAGATCTGTGCAAACACCTTGATCATTCGGAACATCACCCATTGGGTACTTGATAGCAAAATAGGAACCATCATATTTAATTGAATGTTTAGTGCGTTCACGCGCTGCTTCAACCAGCAGATTAGAAAATGAATTAGGGTTTGCGGTGCTTGTTTGAGCAAACAAGCTAATCAATATTATAAAAATAGGCGTTTTAAAGACCCAAAACATCCTGCATATCATATAAACCAGAATCTTTACCAGACAACCAACTTGCTGCTCGCATTGCGCCTTGCGCAAACGTCATCCGACTTGAAGCTTTGTGTGTAATTTCTACTCTTTCGCCGGTTCCAGCAAACATTACGGTATGATCACCGACAATATCACCTGCTCGTATGGTTTCAAAACCGATTGTCTTTTTATCGCGCTCACCGGTGTGACCTTCTCTACCATACACAGCACAATCTTTTAGGTTCCTACCTAAACTTTCTGCAACGACCTCACCCATACGAAGTGCAGTGCCTGAAGGTGCATCGACTTTGTGTTTATGGTGCGCTTCAATAATTTCGACATCATATTCATCACCCAATGTCTTTGCTGCAGTTTGTAGAAGCTTTAAGCAAAGATTTACACCTACACTCATATTCGGTGCAAAAACAATTGAAATTTTTTCGCTCGCTTTTTGTAATTTTGATTTTTGTGTCTCATCAAGACCTGTTGTGCCGATCACCATTGATTTTCCGTGCTGATTACAAATCTCTAAGGACTCCATGGTGCAATCTGGAACAGTGAAATCGATTAATACATCAAAATCATTAGCGTAAGCTTCTAAATCACTATTAATCTCGACACCAAGACTTTCGATGCCTGCATTCACACCGGCGTCTTGTCCAAGTGCGTTTGAAGATTCATTCTCAAATGCAGCACCTAGCTGAGTATCGGGACACTCAACACAAGCCTGAATGAGTGTTTTACCCATTCTACCCGCAGCGCCATTTACACCTACTCGAACCATTTAAAGCATCCTTATTAAATTAGGGCTGCAGTGTACACGAAACTTTAAGCAATGGATCATTCTTCCCAGAATTTCAAATTATCAAAAAAACCTTTTACGTTGTCTGTCCACGAATGAGACTTAGGACTATGTCGATCGCCGCCTTTTTCAATATCTTTTGAAAATTCTTCTATAAGCTCTTTTTGTTTTTTAGTTAAGTTCACGGGTGTCTCAACAATTGCGGTGCACAGCATGTCACCGGTTGCACCACCACGCACAGGTTTAACCCCTTTGCCACGTAATCTAAACAAACGACCCGATTGGGTTTCACTAGGAATTTTTAATTTCACCTTACCATTAAGTGTTGGCACTTCAATTTCACCGCCCAACGCCGCCATGCTAAAGCTGATCGGCACTTGGCAAAGAAGATTATTATCCTCTCGTGTAAATAACTCATGTGGCCGCACATTGATCTCGACATAAAGATCCCCTGGCGGTCCATTGTTTGGACCAGCTTCACCTTCACCCGACAAACGTATTCGGTCTCCAGTATCTACTCCTGCAGGAACTTTTATGGATAATTTTTTATTTTGTTTGGATCGACCTGAACCATGACAATAGTCACAAGGAACTTTAATTGTTTTTCCTTTTCCTCTGCACTTTGGACAGGTTTGTTGAATAGAAAAGAAACCTTGTTGCATGCGCACTTGACCTACACCATCACATGTCTCACAAGTGTCGATAGATGAGTTTGGTGCAGCACCTGAACCATCACATTTTTCACAAGTACTTTGCTTTGGAATATCTATAGTCGATTCGGCACCGAAGACTGCCTCTTCAAGGCTTACTTCTAAGCCATACTGTAAATCTGCGCCACGATATACACGTTGTCCTCCACCACGGCCTCCACCGAAGATATCCCCAAAAATATCACCAAAGATATCACCAAAATCAGCCGAGCCACCCCCCATGCCACCCTGTACACCTGCATGACCGAATTGATCATAGGCTTGACGTTTACTAGGATCACCTAAAACTTCATACGCTTCTTTGGCTTCTTTGAACTTCGCTTCGGCTTCTTGATCACCAGGATTACGATCAGGATGATATTTCATTGCTAAACGTCGGAAGGTTTTTTTTAAATCTCCTTCACTCGCCGTGCGCTCTACCCCAAGCACTTCGTAATAATCTCTTTTTTCCATATTGTTAGATTTTTTTTGGCTAAATATGAAAAATCCGAGGTCGTTCGCACTCCCTCGGATTGGTTAGTTAAATTTTAAGTTTGTTAAAAGCTATTTATTATCGTCTACTTCTTCAAACTCTGCGTCTACTACATCATCATCTGCAGCAGCACCTGCATCTTGTGCGCCAGCTCCACCACTCGCATCGCCACCGCCTGCATCATTTTGTGCATACATGCGCTCCGCTAATTTACTCGAAGCTTCTGCCAATGCTTGTGTCTTCGTTTCGATAATATCTTTATCGTCTTTATCTAACACTTCTTTAAGATCTTTAATAGCATTTTCAATTTGCATACGTTCTTCTTGCTCAACTTTATCACCCATCTCCTCGAGTGATTTTTCAGTAGCATGAATCATTTGATCAGCAGTGTTACGTGTGGCAACAAGCTCACTAAACTTCTTATCTTCTTCTGCATGTGCTTCCGCATCTTTAACCATGTTTTCAATTTCATCATCTGATAAACCACTAGAGGCTTTAATCACGATGGATTGTTCTTTACCTGTGGCTTTATCTTTAGCCGAAACATTCAAGATACCATTTGCATCAATATCAAAGGATACTTCGATTTGCGGCACACCTCGCTGTGCTGGAGGAATATCCGTTAAATCAAAACGACCTAATGATTTATTTCCAGTTGCTTGCTCACGCTCACCTTGCAACACATGTACGGTAACCGCAGTTTGATTATTTTCTGCAGTTGAAAACACTTGTTGTGCATTAGTAGGAATCGTGGTGTTCTTTTCAATCAATTTGGTCATCACACCACCTAAGGTTTCAATTCCTAATGAAAGTGGAGTAACGTCTAGTAGCAATACATCTTTAACATCACCGCCTAATACACCGGCTTGAATTGCAGCACCCACTGCAACGGCTTCGTCAGGGTTTACATCTTTACGTGGTTCTTTACCGAAAAAGCCTTGTACTGTTTCTTGTACTTTCGGCATACGCGTTTGACCACCCACTAATATCACATCATCAATATCCGATGCAGATAAACCAGCATCTTTTAATGCTTGCTTACATGGTGGAATCGTACGCTGTACAAGTTCATCAACAAGTGATTCAAGCTTGGCGCGCGTTAATTTAATATTTAAATGTTTAGGGCCTGATGCATCCGCAGTGATATAAGGAAGATTCACTTCAGTTTGTTGACCAGAAGAGAGTTCAATCTTAGCTTTTTCTGCTGCTTCTTTAAGCCTTTGCAAGGCAAGTGGGTCATTATGCAAATCGAAACCTTGGTCTTTCTTAAACTCATCAGCAAGATAATCGATTAAACGCATATCGAAATCTTCACCACCTAGGAAGGTATCACCATTAGTAGATAACACTTCAAACTGATGTTCACCGTCGACTTCTGCAATTTCGATAATTGAAATATCAAAAGTACCGCCACCTAAGTCATACACCGCAATTTTGCTATCGCCGCGTTTTTTGTCCATACCATAAGCCAATGCAGCTGCAGTCGGCTCATTGATAATTCGCTTTACTTCTAGTCCAGCGATTTTGCCGGCATCTTTTGTAGCTTGTCTTTGTGAGTCATTAAAATATGCAGGCACAGTGATCACTGCTTCGGTTACTTCTTCACCAAGATAATCTTCTGCAGTTTTTTTCATTTTCATTAGTACACGCGCAGAAATTTCAGGTGGGGCCATTTTTTTGCCACCCACTTCTACCCATGCATCGCCATTGTCGGCTTTAATAATGTTATACGGCACAAGCTTGATATCTTTTTGTACCGCATCTTCTTCATAACGCCGGCCAACTAATCGTTTAATGGCGTATAAAGTGTTATTAGGATTTGTGACCGACTGACGTTTTGCCGCTTGACCAACAAGCACTTCGTCGTCATCCGTAAATGCCACAATGGAAGGTGTGGTTCGATCGCCTTCACTATTCTCAATCACTTTAGGTGTAGTACCTTCCATGACCGCTACACACGAGTTGGTGGTACCTAAATCAATTCCAATGATTTTACCCATCGTTGTTCTCCAAAATTCTCAAAATTTAGTTAGTTAACATTTAATCAAAAACATATTTATGCTTATTAATTGGGCCTAAAAAACGGTTTTCAAGCATAAAATGGTAAATAAATTCACTTTTTATGTTTCTTTGATATACCACGCCAGCCCTCAGCCACATTATCCTGCGGCTTTAGAAACAATCACCATAGCGGGGCGAATCAGCCGTCCATGTAGGGTATAGCCCTTCTGCATAACGGTTAGCACTGTATTAGGCTCATGCTCCGTACTTTCCTGCATCGTCATCGCTTCGTGTAAATTAGGATCAAACGCCTTACCGGTTGGATCAATTTCTTCTATAGAAAACTTCTCAAAAGCGTTGCTTAACATTTTCAGCGTTAATTCAGTGCCTTCTTTTAACTTTTCAAGATCTATATCATCGGTATTTAAACCCAACTCTAAGCTATCTTTGACTTGTAGCAATTCATTCGCAAACTTCTCATTTGCATATTTATGGGCATTCGAAACATCACGTTCGGTGCGCTTACGCAAATTTTCCATTTCGGCTTGAGTGCGAATCATTTTATCTTGATACTCGGCTACTTGCTGTTGCGCTTCCTCAAGCTGTTGCTCAAGCCCATTCAAAGAATGGTCTTGTGATTCTTGATCAGATTCCTTCACGTCGGATTCATCCATATCTGCATTTTGTTCAGTTTCTTGTTCAGTATTTGGCATAAAGTTCTATGCTAATGTGTAGGCAAATAGTAATTATTCAAGTCTACAATGACAAAATTTTTAAACGTATTTCTAGCTGTGACTATTAAGTGCTTCGCCTAAAAGCTTAGCAGTTAGATCCACAATGGGTATTACTCTTTCGTAAGACATGCGCGTGGGTCCAACTACTGCTAATACGCCCATAATCTCATCATCTACCGTATAGGGTGAGGTCACTACGCTGCAATCATCCAAGGCTTTGTGCCCCGATTCCTGGCCAATAAATATTTGTATACCTTCCGCACATATACATCGATCTAACAAGTTTAAAAACTCTCGCTTTTGATTAAAAGCATCAAATAATCCTCGTAATTTATAGATATCTGACAACTCTTCGTATTCCATCAAATTGGTTTGTCCGACAACTACATAATCTGGTTTACCGCTATTCGTGTCAGAAAATATTTTTTCACCCATCTCTACTGCTGAACGCATGAGCTCATTCATATTTTCACGTACATGGTCGAGTTCTTGCAAAATTTTCTGACGTGCTACAATTAAGTCTTGGCCAGCACATAATTCATTTAAGTAGTTTGCAGCTTGTTGTAGCTCTGATGGACTGTATTCGCGATCGGTGTGAATAATACGATTCTGAACTTCTTTTTGATTCACAATCAAAATAGCTAACACGCGTTGATCTGATAAAGGTAAAAACTCTATCTGTCTTAATTCAACACGCTCATGTTTCGGCAAAGTAACTACACCTGCCATACTGGTTAATCCAGAAAGTAAGCCTGATGCGCTTTCAACCAAACCACTCATACTTAAATTTGGCTGCAAATCTTTTGACACGCGTTTCACCACATCAGAAGTAAGTGGTTGCACAGTTAGCATTGTGTCTACAAATAACCGATAACCTTTAGTAGTTGGTACGCGACCCGAAGAAGTATGTGGAGACTCAACAAAACCCAACTCTTCTAAATCTGCCATTACATTTCGAATGGTAGCTGGACTGACATCTAAATCGGACATTTTTGCCAGATTGCGTGAACCCATGGGGTGGCCATCTGAAATATAACTTTGCACCAACACTTTTAATAAGTGCTGCGCACGTTCATTCAGCGATTTACTAAGATCTTCACTTGAACTCATAGTTTGAAGACAGCATTCGTAGTCACCAGATACAGTGGTTAGGCTAAAAATTTAGCACTCAAGACTAGAGAGTGCTAAAAGTATAATTACAGCCTCACCATTACATGTCAAGAAAGTGTACTTGTTCCAGGGCTTGAGGCTCTCAGCCCATGGTGTCACTAGATAATCCATGATAGCTTTAATAAAAATCAAAGACATAGACCCATCGTGAGCCAATTTTCCAAAATCAGTATTCTCTCCAAACCTGATGATCCCAACATTGCTGACACCGTTCGCGCTTTGTACCAATATTTACAGGCACGAAACGTAGAAATTTATGCAGATTCAGTTTCTGCATCTTTCCTAGATAAAGAACCCAGCAATCCTGAGGAGCTTGCAAGCAATAGTGATCTTGCCATTGTAGTAGGCGGTGACGGAACCATTTTGCATGCCGCACATAGTTTGATTGAAAAAGAAATCCCTTTACTCGGTATAAACTTGGGGAGACTTGGATTTCTAGCAGAGATAAAGCCTAAGGATATTGAAGAGCAGCTCGACCAAATTCTTGCAGGCGACTATTCAGAAGAACGCCGTATTGTTTTACAAGCAAGTTTAATCCGTGAAGGTGACTCGATTGGTACATGTTATGCCATTAATGATGTAGTAGTGCATGCTAAACAGATGGTACGCATGATCGAAATTGAATCACGTGTCAATGATAAATATGTAAACACGCTTCGCGCAGATGGATATATCGTTGCCACACCAACGGGTTCTACAGCTTATGCTTTATCTGGTGGCGGTCCTATTTTACATCCCAGCATTGATGCTTTTGTTTTAGTTCCCATTTGTCCACATACCTTAAGTAATCGACCCATTGTAGTGGATGCCAATAGTCGAGTAGAAATTCTATTGTCCGAAGAGAACCGTCACACTGCTCTCGCATCTGTGGATGGCCAAATTGATATGGATTTTATGCCAGGTGATACCGTTGTAATCGAAAGAGCTAAACACGACTTAAGGCTCATTCAGCCTAAACATTATGACTACTTTGATGTATTGCGCGTAAAATTACGTTGGAGTGCTTCACCAGATAGCCATAAAAACTAATAGCTACTCATAGCTTTTCACAAGCCTATGCTCAAATCCATTTTTATTAAAAACTTTGCCATTATTGATGAGTTAGAGTTAGATTTTTTTGATGGAATGAGCGTGCTTACAGGAGAAACTGGTGCAGGCAAATCTATTATTATTGATGCACTTAACCTCGCACTCGGTAATCGAGCAGATCGTTCCGTTGCGCGCTTAGAAAATAAAAACGTAGAAGTAATCGCTACACTTGATACTAACAGCAGCGAAGAAGCTGCAACCTGGCTTAAAGAACATGATCTCGATAACGATGATGAATGTGTTTTACGTCGTGTAATTAATGAAGATGGTAAATCTAAAGCTTATATCAACAGTACACCCTCATCAGCAACGGCTTTACGCAACCTTGGAAGCTTGTTTGTTGATGTGTATGGTCAACATGAGCATCAATCTTTAATGCGTACAGATATGCAACGCCAACTACTAGATGATTTTGCAGGAAACCGCAAAGACATTGACAAACTAAACTCGGTATATCGTCTTTGGCAAAGCTTAAAAAACCAATTGGAACTTGCCGAAACAAGCCAAGAAGATACCCAGGCAAAATTAGACTTGTTGCGTTATCAGTTTCAAGAACTAGAATCATTGGACTTGCAAGATAATGAATTTGAAGAAATCAATGAAAGATTTATTCGCCTAAATAATTCTAAAGAGCTTAATGAAACAAGTTTGCGTATTTCGCAACAACTTGCCGGTGATGATGAATCATCTGTTTACGACATGCTCAGCTCATCAATAAATGATATTGAAAAATATGCAGAACTTGACACACAACTAGAAGAACCTTTAGATGCCTTACGTAATATTCATATACAAACTAAAGAAGTTGCCAATAGTTTGCGCAATTATTCTGAAAAAGTTTCTTCTGACCCTCAAGAATTACAAATTTTAGAAGATCGTATTACCGCTATTGAAGAAATTTCTCGAAAACATAAAGTAAAGCCACAAGAGCTCACTCTTATGCGTAAATCTATTGAAGAAGAGCTTAAAAACTTGGAAAGCGGTCACGAAGATCCTGAAAAAATCAAAATTTCCATGCAAGAAGCTGAACAATCTTATCGCACGATTGCAAAAAGAATTAGCACAAGTCGCAAAAAAGCCGCTAACGAGTTAAATGAAAAAATAACAGAGTCAATGCAATCGCTTGGGATGCAAGGAGGCCGTTTTCATATTTCTGTAGAAGCAAAGAAATCAACTGCATTATCATTGAATGGTTTAGACGAAATACAATTTCTTGTGCATACTAATCCTGGCCAATCACTACGCCCCTTAAATAAAGTAGCATCAGGCGGAGAACTTTCAAGATTAAGTCTTGCCATACAAATGGCAACCTCAAATAATTTGAAAATACCCACCTTGATTTTTGATGAAGTTGACACCGGTGTGGGTGGCGCAACCGCCGAAATGGTGGGTAAACATTTACGCAAACTAAGTAATAATGCACAAGTATTTTGTGTAACACACTTACCACAAGTCGCTGCACAATCCCACCATCATTACAAAGTAGACAAGTTTGAAAAAAATGAATCGATTGCTACAAATATTTCGCATCTTACTGAAGAAGCTCGTATTGAAGAGATCGCTCGAATGCTAGGTGGCGTTGAACTAACTAAAAACACTCAGGAGCATGCCAAAGAAATGCTTCGACAAAGCAAACATTAAAATGAATTATTTAAAAATCTTAACTATTATATTCTCACTCATCTTTTTGACTGCATGTGGAAGCAGATTGCTAACCGTACATAAGATTGATGTGCAACAAGGCAATGCCTTAGACTCCGAAAAGGTAGACAAAATCACAATTGGGATGAGCCAAGAGCAAGTTAGGTATGTATTAGGTAGCCCAATAATTTCCGACAGCTTTCACCCTGATCGATGGGATTATGTTTACTTTTTTCTTCCAGGTTACGGCGAAAAACAGCGCAAACAGCTGACACTAATATTTGACCGTGGCGAAGTCATCGAAATTGCAAAACATAATATTATTGAAGGTAGCGGTGCCGGACTTAAAAACGAGGAAGAGGGTAGTGGTAACGATGTCAATAAAGAAGAAGAACATCTCAGTGAACGAGAGAAGAAAGAGCTTGAGAAAGCTGAAAAACAAGCCTCTTCTTTAGAAGAAGCTTTGGAAACCAATAAAAATCCAGATAATTAAACAAGAGCAAAAAAATTAAATATGCTCAACAAATAAAATTACTCTTTCATGAAAATTAGCATTTCATCAGTGTAGAGTTACTCGCAATCCCCTATTCGTTGACCTACCCACTTGGTGCTCATTGTCACCATTTGACCATTAAAGTCCGCCTGCATATCCATACCCCCCGTAATCGAATCACCAGAAGATTGTGCATGCCCATTACCAGTCATGGTAACACCTTGGTTGGCACAATTAATCGTCCACTGCATTGAATTTGCATCTACACTTGAATTGGTCACTTCGCAACCATCAGTATCATCCATCATAGTGTCAGGTGATATTTCAGACTCATCAATGCATTCTTGTGAAACATTTTCGTGCGTGCCCCCTGGGCTGGTGACAACGCTTTTAGTCTCCCACAAACCAGGCTCAACCTGCATACCACTAGCAGTGACAATGCCTAATAAACTTAGACTGAAATAAATACAAATGATTGTAATAAGTTTATTAGTTAATTTTGACATAAATAAACCTTGGTTAAACAAAATCTTAAGTTACTTCATCAAACAAGCACATGCGTATTGGCACAAGTGTTTATTGAATTTCTTAAACTTCTTTTTGCAAATCTGCACGCGCACGACGTGCTTGCATTGGATCCACAATCAGTGGTCGATAAATTTCCACCCTATCATGCTCTTGCAATACTTGGTCCAATTGAACAATTTTACCATATATACCAAATGAATTTTTTAAGAGATCAATCTCCCCATATTTCTGCATAATCCCTGAGATTTCTATGGCTTGCCCAACATTACATTTTATAGGCACTTGTATTGTTATCACTTCCTGTTTGTCTGGAAGAGCGTATACAACAAACACAGAAATAAATTTTACATCAACCATAAAGTTGACTCGCTCTTTGAGTAAATGCGGAAACTAATTTATTTGCAACTTGGGTAAAGATAGGACCCAGCGTTACTGAATACAAACGGTTTGAAAATGAAAATTCCATATCTAGCTCCACTTTACAAGACTTTTCATCCAACGTCTGAAATTTCCAAGTACCAATTAAATGTTTAAATGGGCCTTTAACTAAACGCATTACTATCTCTTTATTTTCTTCTAATTCATTACAAGTAGTAACGGAAGCGTGAATGCCTCGTTTAGCAAAACTCATAGTAGCTTCTATTTCTTCTACACTTTCCTTATGCACAGTCGTTTCTACACACCAAGGCACAAACTCTGGATAGGAAGCTACATCATTCACCAAACGAAACATCTGTGCTGCAGTATATGGCAGCAATGCACTGCGTTGAACCTTAGTCATAAAAATTACGTAAGGTTAAACTTCTCCAAAATACCTAAAACATGCAAGAAAATAATTATCACGCCAATAGGGGTGACATATCTCGCTAAAAAGCGCCACAAATTATACGCACCAGCGTGTTTAATTTTTAATTCATCATGTCGTGACTCTTCTGTCATTATCCAGGCTGCAAAAATACAAATTAAAATTCCACCAAGTGGCAGCATGATGTTTGAAGTTAAATAATCCAACAAATCAAAAAATGATTTACCCTCTAAAAACGTACCATTAAATACTTCAATTTTTTTCCAATTATTAAATGAGTAAACCGTACCCAGACCAAATATCCAAGTCACTACACCACAAATTATGGAAGACGTTAGTCGCGAAATAGAAAATTTTTCGATCAGCCAAGCTACTGCAGGTTCAATCAATGAGATTGCCGATGTCCATGCCGCGAACACTAATAAAACAAAGAAAATTGTGCCGAAAATTAAACCACCGGTCATTTGCCCAAACGCAAGCGGTAAGGTATTAAAAATTAAACCTGGCCCTTGCCCTGCTTCTAAACCATTTGCTAATACAATTGGGAAAATAGCCATACCCGCTAAAATTGCAACTAAGGTGTCTGCAATCGCTACTTGAAAGCTTGTCGTAGCAATGGAAGCGTTATCAGGCAAATAGGACCCATACATCATGATGGCCCCCATTCCTAGGCTTAAGCTAAAAAATGCCTGACCCATTGCTTTTAACACCACCTCAGGGCTGAGTTTGCTGAAATCAGGGGCAAACAAAAATTTTAAACTCGCAATGAAATCGCCATGCAGCATGGCATAGCCGATCATTACAATAATGAGTAAAAATAAAGTCGGCATGAGTATGCGTACTGCACTTTCTAGGCCTTTACTCACCCCGCGGACGACCACGATCATCGTCAGCACAATAAACAAGGTATGCCAAAATAAAAGACGGTTCGGATTTGAAATTAGATTCGTAAATATTTCACCGGCTTTTTCAGCGGTTGCCCCTGTAAACGTTCCTCTTGCAGTGTCCAATACATATGAAAGTGCCCATCCAGCGATCACACTGTAATAAGAAAGAATCAAGAAACCTGCGAGCACTCCCATCAAACCAAGTAGGCGCCATGCTCCACTGCGGCCTTCATCTTGTGCTAACAAAGACATTGTATTAACTGGACTACTACGACCACGCCTTCCAATGAGCACTTCTGACATCATCACTGGAATTCCAAAAAGTGCGATACAGATTAAATACAGTAAAACAAAAGCACCGCCACCATTTTCCCCTGCCATGTAAGGAAACTTCCAAATATTGCCCAAACCCACTGCAGAACCGGCAGCCGCCAGCACGAAGGCAAAACGTGATGACCAGTAACCGTGGATAGAAGTTCTTATTGCTGCCATATGCTACTCACTCAACTGCTTTCTAAAAATTTAACTTCTTCTTGTAAATTATTGACATAAATAGATTATTATCGAATGCTTTGAGCAAATACACCATAATATCGACATGGCCAAGCCTAAGCATAAAACAGATAACACCATAGCCGTTAACAAAAAAGCCCGACATGATTATTTTATCGAGGAAAAAATTGAGGCAGGCTTAGTCTTAGAGGGCTGGGAAGTCAAAAGTCTACGCTCAAAAAGTGTGCAACTAAAAGAAAGCTACGTGCTGGTTAAAAATAGGGAGGCATGGCTATTAGGTGCTCACATTAGCCCATTACCTTCAGCCTCTACACATAAATCAACCGACCCCACTCGTACACGTAAACTGCTTTTACACAAAAACGAATTAGCAAGGCTCATTGGTGCAGTCGAGCGAAAAGGATACACGATCGTACCTTTATCGATGTACTGGAAAAAAGGTAAGGCCAAGCTTGAAATTGGAATCGCGAAAGGCAAGCAGAAACAAGATAAACGCGCCAGTATCAAAGAACGAGACTGGCAACGAGACAAACAAAGAATTTTAAAACACAACCGATAAGCCGAGCGCAATAACTGTTCTATTTTCAAGCAATACTTTCTTAAATTAGGTTAACCAAAGTATTTGCTAAGAAGTTATTTTAGCAGTAAATTATTTTACTCCGCAGTTAAACACACCTGTCTTTGCTTCTTTTTGAGTCGCTTCAACACATTCCTCATATGAGCCGAATTCTCCGATCTCTCTGGAAGTTGATGAATTAGGCTTATCGTAGACCTCACCAACCCAATTACCGCCCGCTGTGCCTCCATCATCACCACAACCAAAAATAAAAAGTGATAAGGCAAATAAAGTGCAAACAAAAAGCTTATGTAACATGAAATCTCTCCACAATTAGGCGCAGTCTAGTTGCGCTTAAAGCTTGGGTTAGTTAGAAAGAGCAAAATGTAGCGAAATTCTAGCAAGTCGGCAACTGCTAAGAGCATGCATAAATTGACTTATTCAGCGTTTTCTTCAAGCCATACACAGCCTGACTCGCTTTCCTGCTGAATTTTATTTAGAAAGGCTTCATGCGCTTGTAACTCGCTCTCATCTGCATAAATCACTTTGAGAGCCTCGCGGTCCCCATCAAGCCCTGCTCTTGATCGCTTACGTTGAGCTGCGTTATCAGCATTTGCAGATAAACTGAGAGTAGCTTGTCCACCGGTTAACGCTAAATATACATCTGCGAGTATCTGCGCATCTAGTAACGCACCGTGAAGCTCACGATGTGAATTATCGATTTCATACCGTTTACAAAGCGCATCTAGATTATTTTTTTGACCAGGATGCATCTTTCTTGCCATCTCAAGCGAATCAGTCACTTTACAGCAACTATTAATATCCGTAACGCTATGACCCACTAGCGCTAATTCCGCATTGATAAACCCAACATCAAAACTTGCGTTGTGAATGATCAACTCAGTGTCTGCTATGAATTCAATAAAATCATCCGCAATACTATGAAATTTAGGTTTGTCAGCAAGAAATTCTAAACTAATTCCATGCACTTCTTGTGCACCTGCATCGATCTCGCGCTCTGGATTAAGAAATTGATGAAATTTTTGGTCTGTTGTGCGTCTGTGTAAAATCTCAACACAACCAATTTCAATAATTCGGTGCCCTTGCAAGACTTCTAAACCCGTAGTTTCAGTATCCAGAACAACTTGACGCATAAATCAATCCAAAAATTAAACGTGTATCGAACAACTACAATAACAAATTATCGATCGCTTCATTCGCTAATTGATCCACTATTTCATTTTCTGCATGACCACTATGCCCTTTCACCCATTCCCAAGTCACGCTATGTTTTTCAACCAACTTATCCAATTGTTTCCATAAATCTTCATTCTTAACCGGTTTTTTAGCAGCGGTTTTCCAACCATTGCGTTTCCAATTCGCCATCCACTGCTGAATTCCATCCATTAAATAGCGCGAATCTGTTGTTATATGTACGTTGCAAGGGCGTGTGAGTTTTTCCAAGGCAGACACTGCAGCCTGTAACTCCATGCGATTATTGGTCGTGAGCTCTTCAGCCCCCTGAAGTAAAGTTTCTTTCCCTCCATAGCGCAAAATAGCGCCCCAGCCCCCTGGCCCAGGATTCCCCCTACAGGCTCCGTCAGTGAAGATTTCGACGCGTTGTTCTGTTGGCATGCTGTCTTGCACTTGGTTCAGTTACATTCACTGGAATAATACGACGACGAGGCCGCCACGGTTGTGGCAGTGGTGTAAGAGTGAGTTCTCGTTTTTTTGCCACAAATATCTGCAAACCACCAAAACTTCCAAAACCGACACGTTCAGCTTTGCTAATGAATTGCATACGTTGTTGAAAACGTAAATTTTGAATGGGCGGGCGCATGCCCACATGTTCAATACTCATGACTTTAAAATCGAGTAATGAAAGCCAGTCTTTTATTCTCCTTGCAGTATAAAAATGTCCTGCCCAGGGTGCGCGCTGACTACGCATGAAAATTAATTTGCTAAATCCCATCATGCTAATCGGATTAAAACCAATCATGACCAAATGTCCTTCAGAAATTAATACGCGATGTATTTCACGCAACACCTGATGGGGCTCAGGCGAAAAATCTAAAGTATGCGGCAAAACAATGAGGTCCAAAGTGTCTTGAGAAAAGGGTAACGCTAAAGGGTTAGCCGCAACATTCCCTTGCTTAGTATCTAGCGTCATGTAAATTTTCTGACCGATTGTACTACTCGATAGTAAATCAAGCTCTTCTGATAAACCGCCAATCTGTAAAGCATGATAACCAAACAAACTAGGGAGTAATTGTTCTAATTTAGCCTGTAGCTCTTTGTATAAAATTTGTCCTGCTGGTGTTATATACCAGCCCTGCAATTGCTGTGTATATTTTGCATAATTAAACTGCACAGATTCTTTCATGTGTTTTATTTTACCTTAAAACAAACATTTGTAACGTAAACTTTTCATACTAGATAAAGACCGCAGTAAATTTAATAAATTCATTTTTAAATTTAGTTGTTGAACTATTTATACAGTGTATTTATGCTTCGCGGCGATGAAGAAGAAGCTATTCAATAAAAATGCTTTAGTCATAAGTATATTGGCTTTTTTTATCGTCGCATGTTCACACGCCCCAACAAAATCTGATCTTACGAATATAACGAATACTAGCAAAATAGTTTTTACCACAACGACACAAAAACCAGATTTAATTATTCCACCAGCAAGTAATTTACTTAATCACAACATAACTAAAAATAACACAAAAGATCGTCTTATTTGGGAACATATAAGTGACAGTCTTGAACTCACGAAATTTTATTCCCACCCGCACGTTATCAAACAACAAGAAAAATATTTAGCTGAAAGCGAATATTTATCTATAGTCAGTAAACGCTCAGAGCCATTTATTCATTTTGTTTTAACTGAAGTTAAAAAGCGCAAGATGCCAGCCGAGCTTGCGATTTTACCTATCGTTGAGAGTGGCTATTATCCTCGCGCCCGCTCGCGCGCAAAGGCTGAGGGTTTGTGGCAAATCATGCCGTATACCGGCAAGGAATTAGGGCTCAAACACACGTATCAATACGATGGGCGTCACGATGTATATGCTGCGACTTCTGCAGCTCTCGATTATCTAGAACAAATGCATCGCCGTTTTGATGGTGACTGGTTACTAGCTCTAGCGGCTTATAATGCAGGTCCGCATCGCGTTAAGCGCGCGCTTCAACACTCAATACATTCGAAAAACGAAAATTCATATTGGGATTTGCATTTGCCTCGCGAAACACGTCAATACATTCCAAAAATTTTGGCATTAAGTGCAATCGTTCAGAACGAAGAATTTAGTGACACCTTATTGTACCCAATTGCTGATAAGCCTTACTTACAAACCATCCAGCTTTCGAAACGAATTTCTCCAGCTAAGTTAGTCCATGCTACAGATGTAAGTGAAAGTGAAATAAAATTACTTAACCCTGCATTACGAAATTTGAACACCCCAATCCATGCTGGATATCACTTGCTTGTACCAAAGCATGACGCCGAATTTTTATCTCTTGCAATTGAAAAGATGCCAGAAGATACGCAACCTGTTTTAGCAAAACATATAATCAATCGCGGTGAATCGTTAAGTACTATCGCACATCGTTACGGCACTAGTGTAATTGCTTTACGTGAGGCAAATAATTTATATAGCAACACCATTGTGGCTGGACACTCATTATTCGTGCCTTCGACATCAGATGCAGAAATTATTAAATCCTCCAACAAACCAAAACAACCAAAATCTCCCATACAACGCTCTGCCAACAATACGAACAAATCAATCGCAGAACCCTATATGTATGTTGTCGCCATGGGGGATAGCTTTTGGAAAATTGCCCATCGCAATAACACTACAGTTCAACGCCTATATAAAATCAATGGTCGAAATGGTGATGAACCTCTACTCCCAGGTGAGACCATTCTGGTTGATTAGCTTGTAAACCCTGCCCTCGCCCTGTTGCTTGGATGCTCTATGCCTGCTAAAACTGTGGATTCCTTACATAATCCACTGATTTTAATGGCATTACGTCCCTAAAATTAGATAACTCGTCGCGCTTTTTGCCAGCACTTATGGTGGCACTTGCTAGGTCTGTAGTATGCTCCAAGACCTTGAAATACCAATACAATCGCCGTGGAAATCACCTTCGCAAAGACGAAGTACATAGACCTGGAATCGTCATTATCCGCCATGAAGCAAATGGACCTTCTTAGCATTGCCCTAAAAGCAAATGATAGACGCACGAGTTTTCTAAAACTTCTCGCCTACATATAACCAAAATTCAAATGCTCAGAGAAAATAAAATCGACATGAAGTGGTTTGCATTGAGCTTGCTGGGTGTAGTGTTAGTCGCCACAGTATTATGGAACTTGAGCATTTCCCCATTGATTACCCAAGTTACGATAATTGTTTTAATTTCTATAATTTCGCTCAGCTGGGCTTTTCTGGGTACACCTTCTTCCAGCAATCCACAATCTAAGCACAACGATATTTCATATAGATTTGAATCGCGCAATAGTGATCGTAGTGTTGGTCTTAAACTACAAGGGTTAGGTCAACTCAATTTAGCTTTTGAAAAATTTAAACAATGTCCACATAACCATGACACGGCAAATTTAATTTATAACTTAGCAAGCGATTTTCAAATCAAAGGTGAACCAGAAAATGCTAAAAAAGCATTTTTATACATTGCAAATTTTGCAGCCAAACTTCAAAGACATTCAGGAGCGAATTGCATCCTTTAACAGCGATCTTATCTTACTTAGAACCTAACGAAGAACAGGTAGATGCCATTTCTGTAATTGCAGCACTACTTCAAACTCAACAAAATGCACCTGAAAATACGGAAGCGAACCTACTTCTAGCGGACCAATCTACTATTATCGAAAAAGCGATTGAAACAGATAAAACGTTAATCATCGCCCCTGATGCAGAGCCAGAAGAGGAGGAAGTAATTGCTGGCGAACTCAACGAATATCCTTCGCTTTACGGCAGTCGCTATAAAGTTAATAGTGTTCTAGGTCAGGGTACAACTGGGGCAGTATTTAAGGGCAAAGATATTGTTACTGATCAAATAGTAGCCATTAAAGTACTCAACCTATCCGATGAATTAGAAGAAAACCAACTAGACGAATATAAATTCCGTTTTCATCGAGAAATCGAAACTGCTGGCAATTTAAGCCACCCTAATATCGTTAAAATACTGGATAGCGGCGAAACCGAAGGCTATGCCTATATTGCCATGGAATACGTAGATGGCATTAATTTACGCAATTATGCACGCGCTGATCAATTACTCCACCCTAGGACTGTGCTCAAAATAATTGCCCAGTGTGCTGATGCACTTGCCTATTCTCACAAGCAAGACCTAATCCACCGTGATATCAAACCAGCAAATATCATATATAACAAAACCGATGATTACGTTAAGCTTACGGACTTTGGTATAGCAAGAATTCCTGATTCTACACGAACTCGTGCAGGGTCTATTTTGGGAACGCCTTTATATATGTCACCAGAGCAACTTGCGGGGGAGAAATTAGATGCACGCTCTGATCTATATTCTTTAGGAGTCACTCTATACCATTTACTAACTGGCTCACCGCCGTTTCGACCTAAAACTATGGCCGAGTTAATGCGCTCTATCACACAAGAACAACACAAAGATATTGCTGAAATTAATCCTGACATACCTTCGTGCATTGCATGGTCAGTAAATAAAGCCTTAGAAAAAGATCCTGATAAACGCTTCCAGTCAGCTGCAAGCATGGCCAACAAACTTCGCGAATGCGAGATGATGATAGATAATTAATATGGATCTTAAAGGCATCTTAGATATCGCAGGTCGCTCGAACACAGGGTTGGTACGTTCTAATAACGAAGACAAAATTGGTGAAGATCAAGAAATTGGTTTAGTCGTACTTGCTGATGGTATGGGGGGTTACAAAAGCGGTGAAGTTGCAAGTGAAATTGCAGTCAACACGATTCTTGAAGAACTCCGTAAATCCGTACCTGATTTAACGCCTGGCGAAATAGATGAGCAAACAGGCTATACAAAAGAAAGTTTAGCAGCGAGAAATTCAATCGTAAAAGCGAATGAAGCGATTTTTTCCATGAGTAGCAGCGAAGCTCAGTATCGCGGCATGGGAACAACATTAGTCATGGGTATTTTTTACGATAACCAAATTACCATTGCACACGTTGGTGACTCAAGAATGTATCGTTACCGTGATAATAAATTACAACAAATAACAGTTGACCATACCTTACTACAAGAATTAGTTGACCGTGGTTTTTACACACAAGAAGAAGCAAACACCTCGCTGAATAAAAACTTAGTCACTCGAGCACTAGGCATTGAAGGCAGCATTGCGGTAGACATCAAAGAAGATTTGGCGATGCCTGGCGATATCTATTTGCTGTGTTCCGACGGTCTGACAGATATGGTCGATGATCAGGAAATTCATGCCACCGTAACGGCGTTTAGGGATAATCTTGATCAGTTGGCTGACAAGCTTGTCGCGATAGCCAATAACAATGGAGGCCGGGACAATGTCTCGGTTTTATTAGCGCAACCTAATAAAGAATTCCCCGGAAAGAAAAACTGGAAGTCAAAGTTCGGTAAGTTATTAGCGAAGTAAGTTATGAGTACGCCTAAGTTAATTGTAAGCATTGATGAAAAAGTTGTAGATGAAGTTCCTATCGAAAAGGAAACCATAACAATTGGTAGACGCACTGATAATGATATTTGCTTAGATAACCTAGCAATCAGCGGTTATCATTCTCAAATTAGCACAGTCTTAGATGACTGTTTTTTAGAAGATTTAAATAGCACGAATGGCACATTCGTAAATTCCAAAATCGTAAAAAAGCATGCGCTTAAAGATGGCGATATTATCGATATCGGCAATCATAGAATTAAATATGTGAACCATCTTGCCACCACTTCAGCAAATAATGAGTTTGAAAAAACTCTTATCATGACTGCAAACTCAGAAAGGAATAACAACCTATCTGATGAACAAGACATAAGCAATTTAGAAAAAGAAATTAATTCACTTGAAGAAGATATAGTCGATGCAACAAACGAAGATGAAGTAAATGATCTTTTAGATTCAGCAATAAACTCATCTCGCGAAGATATTGATAAAGTAATTTCTAGCCCTAAAGATCACTCTCTTGAACTTTCTGAAGAAGATGATGGTGACACCCAAGAAACAGAAGATGCCAAAATTGATACTGAATTTAATTCACAACCACCTGCTACTGTAAGTATCGGGCGAATTCAAATTCTAAATGGTAAAAATAGTGGTAAAGAAATCACCTTAGACAAATCTTTAACAACAGTAGGCAAACCTGATGTTGCAGTCGTTGGTATCACAAAACGTAATCAAGGCTATTTTATTATCCACATTGATGGTAATCCTGATACACCTTCAAAACTAAACGGCGAAGCAATTGTTGGCAAAGCCCAACCTATAGAAGACCACGACATCATTGATGTTGCAGGAATTAAGTTAGAATTCTTTGTCGAATGATTGCAGCGATACTTGGACAGATCTAAATGAAAGCCAGCGTATGCTGGCTTTTTTGATGATGACTGCTTTAGGCCAATAGCAGTCATTCAATCCAATGAATTTTCAGTATGAAATACTGATAAATAAATTAAGCCCAATAGTTATTAATTTATATCTCATTTAATCTCAGATAAAAGATCAGGATTTGTGACTAGCTTTCTTACCCCCATGAGCATGATCTTCTTTAAATACATTATCATTACACCACTTTCCAAGTGTATTAATATCTAACTTGGCGCACTTAGGACGAACACTCCAAGTGACTTGTAGTGGAGAGCAGACCTGTTCTGTGTATTTAGGACCTGTCGTAGAACCCAAGAATTCTATGGGCTTCCCTGTATTGGCTGGAATCATCTTAGCTTGATGCAAACCATTTACTTTATTTCCTTCATAAGATATGTCATTAAAATCAAGTGCAGAATTATCATTCACAAGCGTAAATACTTGCGTCTCAACTCGTAGATTTGGATTTGCACAACTCTCTGATAAGCATGATCCCAAGCCTTGGCCTGGCATTACATCACATGAACTATGTACCCAATGTACTTCAATCGTGTCTCCAGGATTTAAACCTTTACATACCGTGTCTCCAGGTGGCATCAATTCTGTTTTGCTGAGTGATTGACTTATATTGCACTTATATCCTCCTCCAGATCCGTTTTCACCATCACCCGCAAAAATTGAGAATGCCTCTGCCTTATGTTCCGCATTATTATGGAAATGTATATTGCACAAATTCATTTCTTTATAATTGGGCGCTAATGCAAAAACTCTTTTGTTTGTACCAACAACGCTATCAATATCTCTAGGTGTTTGTGGCCCATAGCCTTGACATGCAGTCGCTTTGATATCATTTGAATGTAATTCAGCATCAGGGAGCTCTTCTTCACCGATACAAACTATTGGTAGTGAAATTAAGAGAGATGTAATTAATGTTTTAATATTTAGATGCCTCATTTTTAGTTCCTAATAGTATTTAAAGTTTATTCGATAATGTTCGCTTTGGGTCGATAGAAATTTGCTCCTCGACAATTGCTTCCTGCATTGCTCTACCTTCTGCATCCATGCAGTCGTACAATTTCTGCACTTCCACCCTCCATGGTGGTCGTAGCAGTCATTTTGAGCCTATACTTTGAATTCTCCAACCTGATCATATTTCTAAATCACTTAACTCTAATCTGTTCACATCATCCAAGATGCGTCTCTTATTCGCGTGTCCCTACGCTCACTTCCATTCGCTCAGGTGGGGCCAACTTAGGAACCGCTGCTAATAATTTCTTTGTGTATTCATGCTGAGGATTCGTCAACACTTGCTCCACCTCGCCTTGCTCTACAATTTTACCTTGATACATCACTGCTACACGGTCGGCAAAATAGGCCACGACGGACATGTTGTGGGTAATAAACAAGTAACTGATTCCAAATCGTGCTTGAAGATCATTTAATAAATCCAAAATTTGTGCTTGCACTGAAACATCTAATGCACTAGTCGGTTCATCACAAATAATTATTTTTGGATTTACTGCTAAGGCTCTGGCAATACATATGCGCTGGCGTTGACCGCCCGAAAATTCATGTGGATATCGTAAGTGTGCATCTTTTGATAAACCCACTTGTTCTAATAATTCCAACACACGCTTTTTTCTACCTTCAGAATTTGGCACTACATTTAATGCCTTCATTCCTTCTTCAATAATATCACCCACCAACATGCGTGGATTCATCGAAGAGTAAGGGTCTTGAAAAACGATTTGCAAATTGGTGCGTTGTTCTAATAATTGTTTTTTATCAATTTTATGAATCGGCAAGCCTAAATAATGCACCTCTCCCGAAGTGGGCTGCACTAATCGCAAAACTCCTTTACCAACAGTAGTTTTGCCACTGCCTGACTCACCAACTAAGGCGACTGTATGACTAGGTGGAATTTCTAATGAAACGCCATCTACAGCTTTCACATAACCCACTGTGTGTTTAAAAATTCCTTTTTTAATTGGAAAATGCACTTTCAAGTCATCTATCTTTAATGTTTCGTCTTGCTTACTTGCATGAGTGCTTTGAGAACTATCATGCTGTTTGTCTATTCCATTACTTGCAAGTAATGGCTTGCCTCGTTTCTCCATCGCTGGCAATGCCGCAAACAAGTCCCAGCTATATTGATGTTGCGGTGAAGAGAAAAAGATTTCATTACTAGATTGCTCTACAATTTTTCCTTGCTTCATTACTGCTACATGATCTGCTACTTGTTTCACCACGGCTAAATCATGAGTAATGAACAAAATAGCCATTTTGAATTTTTCTTGTAGTTCATTAATCAAATCCAAAACCCGTGCTTGAATGGTTACATCCAAAGCCGTAGTAGGTTCATCTGCAATAAGAAGTTTTGGTTCACAAGCTAAGGCTATCGCAATCATTACACGCTGTTTCATTCCTCCAGACAACTCATGCGCAAACGTGTCAATAGTGTGCGATGGATCTTTGATATTCACCGCATCGAGCAAATCTAAAGCTCGTTGCCACGCCTGTTTTTTGCTCATATTTTTATGACGGATGAGTACTTCAGAAATTTGTTTCCCAACTTTTACAACTGGATTAAGTGATGTCATCGGTTCTTGGAAAATCATCGAAATTCCACTGCCACGAATATCACGCATTTCACGCTCAGGTAACGTCAGCAAATCTTTGCCATCAAAATATACTGACCCTGACGTAACCCGCGCGGCCTCAGGAAGTAGACGAATTACGGATAATGCCGATACAGATTTGCCACTACCTGATTCACCCACCAGAGCAAACGTTTCACCACGTTGCACCTCAAAACTAATATTATCTACTGCGGTAACTTTGCGTTGTCCAGTATCAAACACCGTTGTTAAATTTTCTACTCTCAACAAAGGTTGCTTTTGATCAGTAGTATTTTCGCTGCTCATTCTGATATATAGATTATTTAATTATCGTTTTGCGATTCTAGGATCTAATGCATCACGTACAACATCGGCAAACAAATTAGCAAATAACACCAAAGTAAACATGAAAAATAATGAAGCTGCTAATGACCACCACACCACTGGCTCACGCGCCATTTCAAGACGCGCACTATTGATCATATTGCCCCAACTATTCATTGTCGGGTCCACTCCAATGTTGATATAGGACAACACTGCTTCTGCTAACACCAAGCCACTGAAATCCAGCACCAATGTGATCAAAACAATATGCATCATATTGGGCAAAATATGTCGAAAAATGGTTTGCCCTGAACTCACACCAAACGCTGAAGCCGCTTGCACAAAATCCACTTCTCTTAATTTAAGTGTTTCAGCACGAAGCAACCGGCATAGTCCAGTCCAACTCGTTAATCCCAAAATAAGACATAGAAACAAGAGTCGAAGATCAGCACGTTGCGTCAAACTTGCAAATTCTTCTGCATGCTTACCCATATAAACATTTAGCATGAGAACGGCTGCAGCTATCAGCAACACACCAGGTATGGAATTTAATGTGGTGTACAAATACTGAATAACATCATCAATCCAACCACGGAAATATCCCGCCATAATTCCAAGCGTGATGGCAAACGGCAGCATCAACAATGTTGTTAATGTGCCGATTACTACTCCGGTGCGAATACTCTTTAAAGCTTGATATAAAACATCTTCACCAACCTTATCTGTACCTAGCACATGGTACTTTGTTGCCCACTCTGAACCGATCATTATCACTAGCAAAATTATTGCCAATGTAATCGCTGCTGTTCTCCATGGAATTTCAGACTCTCCACGAGCTATAGTTTTAACAACATTGGCAAAGGTATTTTTGGTGCGAAAAACTAAAACAAAAGACAATAAAAGCATTAGGACAATCCAAATCACAACAGCTTTTATCGAACCCGTCATTGCTAAATTAAAAATGTCAGTATTTTTTTCAGTCGCAGGGTCGTCTAAATGTTTGCCTCCCCAAACTAAACGCGGATACTCTCTTTGTTTGGTTCCGTCTGCTAATTGCACCGTCTCTTTTGCAAACAAATACGCAGCAAAAGGTGCTGAATAAGTTTTTTCTGTACTATTTCGTATTTCCAAAACCATACGATCAAATACACTATGAATTTCACCACTATATTGTGAATCATCGGTTGAATTTTCTAGTTTTGGATGAAAATGAATGGAATCTAAAATGGCAATACCGATGTATAGCAGCAACACCATCATTGAGATCACACCTGCTTTATTACGCACCACTTGTCTCCATGGCTGGCGTAAATGGGGTTTACGCATCGCATACACGAAAAAAGCAATGATGATAAACACCAACGCAAAGATAAGCAGATCAGTAATCAGGAAAACAGGCTTACCAAACATGATCTAATTCACCCTCATAACTAGTTCAACCTAACCCGAGGATCAACAATGGTGTACGAAATATCAGTCAGCAGTAAACCGATGATGTATAAAAATGCACCTAGAAAAACCATCGACCGTACAATTGAAAAGTCCTGTCGGTTAATTGCATCAATGGTATAGCTACCTAAACCAGGAATCCCAAAGAACGACTCCGTAATTAAACTACCCATGAACAAAAGCGGCAGAATAACCACGACACCAGTAAGAATTGGAATTAATGCGTTCCTCAATACATGTTTGAATAACACCATTTGTTCTGAAATACCTTTAGCACGCGCGGTGCGCACATAATCTTTATTAATTTCTTCCAAAAAGATCGTGCGATACCAACGTGTACTCGAACCAATACCTCCGACAATACCAATCAGCACCGGAAGTACTAGAAACTTAATTCCAAATACGCCTTCTTCGAATCCAGAAATGGGTACTACACGCAAAATTTTACCCATAATGAATTGGCCACCAATGATGTAAAACAAACTGGAAATCGACATCAACGCTACACATATAACGACCGCCCAATAATCAATATAGGTTCCACGAAAAAAAGCGATCAACAAAGCAAGCGTGATCGTTACCAATAAACCTATAATTAATTGTGGTACCGCAATTGCTAAGCTTGGCCACATACGCTGACTGATATCAAAACTAATATCACGGCCACTATCTGAACGTCCAAAATCAAATACAAACAAACGTATCGATTTTGTATAAAAAATAGTTTTTGTTATTTTTTCTGAACCTTCTTCTTCTGCATTATAAAAAAGTGGGTAGTGATAACCGCGTTCTGATTTCCAATCCTGAATTTGTTCTTCAGTGACATGCTTTTGCCCTAAAAACATGCGTGCCATATCATCAGGTGAATTCACAACGAAAAATAATAAAAAAGTAAGGATGTTTACACCGATTAATATTGGGATTGCATATAAAATGCGGCGGATGATATACGCAATCATTTCAATGCACTCCGTTCGCGCTTTCTAAACGCAATAACTGCAGGAATAAACGAAATTAATAAAAATATTCCAAGATAAACCAATGGCCAATAATTAGGTTTATTCCATTCTTGCCGCTTGATTGCGCGCTCCTTGGCATTCACACGCTTATATTTGAGCGTATTATTTGCCATTAAATTAGGCTTCACATTCTTATACCAATCATGAAAAAGCGAAAATGCTTTAGGATGAAATCCCCACAACCAGGGAGCATCTTGTTGAGCGATTTTTGTCATTTTTTTAATAATCGCTAAACGCTCTGGGCCATTCTTAATATTCTTCATTTTTTCAAATAAGCGATCAAATTCAGGATTTGAATAATTTGCCGCATTTTCACCATGGTATTCTACTTTTCCATTAGGCCCATATAATAGAAAAAAGAAATTTTCTGGATCTGGGTAATCTGCATTCCACCCCCATTGAAATATCTGGCTCGTTCCGTTACGCATTTTTTCTTGAAAACGATTATAGTCCGTTGCACGAATTACCAATTGAATACCAATTTTCTGGTACTGTTTACGCATCCAATTTAATTGTGCTTTCGCATCTGGTCCTGCTGCGGGCGTATCAAAATTAAGCACTAATTGTTTTTTTGTTTTTGGATCAATGCCACCTGCATAACCGGCTTCTACCATCAATTTTTTTGCGATTTCAATATTCTTTCTTTTAGGCTCTCCAAACTTCCATTCATAAACATATGGATTCACACCCTCTTCGCCTTCAACATTTCCAAAAATCCCTGGTGGAATTGGCCCTTGTGAAGCAACACCTCGTCCGTTAGCAAATATTGAAATATATTCTTCATAATCCACCGCAATGGAAATTGCGCGACGCAACAAACGTGCAGATTCTGAGTCACCCCCTACAATCGGGTCTAGCATATTAAAACCCATATAAAAGATAGAAGTTGTTACAGCTGTCTCCAGCTGGATTCCTTTATCAATCATTAAGTCGGTCAGTTGCAAATCTCCTGTTGAGCCAAATTGAATGGCTTGATCAAAACTGTCGGATGACACACCTGATGTATCGTAATAACCTTGCAAAAACTTATTCCAATATGGAATATTTTCTTTCTCAAGACTGTAGACTGCTTTAGCAACCATTGGCAGTTTCTTACCAGCATCTTTCAGCAATCCCTTCGCTTTGTCATCAGGCTCACCTTCAGACGGGTAACGCTCATCATGAAAGTTTGGGTTCTTTTCCATCACCATACGTAAGTTGGGATTATTTTCTGTAAGCATGTATGGCCCAGTACCCACCGGATACCAATTCAACGAAATATTGCGTTCTTCCATTCCATCTTGTGCATAAAATTTTTCTGCCTCCCATGGCATTGGAGAAAAAAATGGCATGGCCATCCAATAGATAAGTTGCGGATACTTCCCTTTAATTCGAATACGATATGTATAGCGATCTACTACACTCACACCTTTTAGTTTTATCTCACGTAAATCGTGCCAACCTACATTAGGACTAGGATACATTTCGGAAACTTGTTTACGAAATTCATCAAATCCTAAAATATATTCACGCATTACACCTGCAATAGGTGAATGCAAGTATGGATTCGCGATTCTTTTAATTTGATATACATAATCTTCAGCAGTCAGTTCACGTGTTCCTGTTTCTTCAAAGTCACTCAATACATGAATATCCTCTAAATCTTTTTCAGATACATCAAGATATTTGGAATTACCTTTTTCATCACCAGCAAATGCAGGATGTGGTTGAAACATGATGCCTTTAGCGATTTTAATGGTGTACTCAGAATACGCGATGCTATCAATCGCATTTTCATCTACTAAAACTTCATTTTCTGCATAGTACCGAACTTCAGGCATCTGACTTGCAGTTAGAGGAATCAATGTATAAGGACGTAGCAAGTAATGATATTGCAAGGGAGGTTCATAAATTTGTGCAATGAACTGATATTCATTTGCACTGTATGAGCTAACTGGATCTAATCGCTTCGGTCGCTCACTGAATGATGAATAAATTACCTCTACATTTTCACCATTCTCTGCATCATCGCTTGGATAAGGATTATTCCAAGCACCATCACTACATGCATTAAGTAAAAATGCTAGAAAAAAATAAATGAAAACTATCGAACGACTGTTCACAGGATGGTTTAATGTATAATCTATCCGAGAAAGACTATTCTTCCCTGAAATATAATTCATAAGCAGCGCTATTATAGACTGTTTAATAAAAAAAGTAGTTCAATCTAAGCTTATCTACTAATATTACTTAACTTTAATACTAATACTTTACGGAAAAACGCATGGGATTCTTAGCAGGAAAACGCGCCTTAATTGTCGGCATCGCAAGTAATCGCTCTATCGCCTGGGGTATCGCCGAGGCCATGAAACGTGAAGGTGCAGAATTAGCCTTCACCTATCAAAATGAAAAACTCAAACCTCGAGTAGAAAAATTTGCTGCGGAATGCGGTGCAGAAATCATACTGCCCTGCGACTTAGGGAGTGATAGCGATATCACCCAATTATTTGAGGAGTTAGGAAAATCCTGGGATAAATTAGATATTCTTGTTCACTCTGCAGCATTTGCCCCTAAAGAAGAATTAGCCGGTGACTTTGTAGAGCTCACCACACGAGAAGGATCGAAAATTGCTCATGATATAAGCAGCTATAGCCTTACCGCACTAGCTAAGGCTGCAAGACCCATGATGCAAGGCACCCATGGCGCTATCATCTCTCTTTCTTATATGGGTGCTGTACGTGCAATGCCAAACTACAATGTCATGGGCCTCGCCAAAGCCAGCCTAGAAGCCAACATCCGCTATATGGCGTACGCCTTGGGCCCAGATGGTATTCGTGTGAACGGTATTTCTGCAGGCCCTATCCGAACCTTAGCGGCAGCAGGCATTGGCGATTTCAGAAAAATGCTCGACCATGTTGAACAAAATGCCCCGCTGCGTAAAAACGTAACCATTGAAGAAGTAGGAAATACTGCTGCATTTTTATGCAGCGACCTAGCAAGCGGAATAACGGGTGAAATCACCTACGTGGATGCCGGATACAATATTGTCGGTATGACAGGATACGCCTAGAACTCTTAAGGCTTTTTCGTCAGTTAACAATTTGAAATCACAAAAAACTTTTTAAACGATTCTTGTATCGTCCATGTTGTTTTAATTCCTTTATCGAAGGAAGCAATATCACCTGCTTGAAGTGTAACTTCTCCACCTTGTGCAAATTCGATTAAGAGCTTGCCCTCTAAAACATGAATAATTTCATCACCAGGAAATTCATATTCAAAAGTTAATGGCTCACATTTCCATAAACCCGAATATGTAGGCTCACCACTTGAATTAGCTTGCCCTAACCAATGCACCTCCCCTGCTTGTTTATCGCCAACCATAAATGGCTCATAAGCATTTGTTGAAGTATTTGATTTCAAGTAGTTGACTTTATTATTCATAATTTTTCCTTCAGTAAATTAATTACTTTTAATTTTTATATTAGCAGATTAGAGGAGTACAATACTTTAATCCTACTTTAAGGAGATGTCACATGTCTGAATCAAATCAAACACCCTGGCACCTTTGGTTGGTTGGCATAATCGCTTTGCTTTGGAACGCTATTGGCGCACTTGATTACTATATGTCACAGACTAAAAACGAAGCGTATATGAGCATGTTCACCCCTGAACAGCTGGAATTTTTTTATAGCTTTCCGCCTTGGTCAATTGCGTTATGGGCCATTGCAGTTTGGGGAGGGTTATTAGGATCTATTCTCTTGTTATTCCGTAAACGTGCAGCTGTACCAGTATTTTTAATATCATTAATATGCATGGTAATTAACACTATATATATTTATGGATTTACAAATGGCATGGAAGTTATGGGTGATCCATTATCATTAATATTTAGCGTAGTGATTTTTATTGTTGCAGTATTTTTATACTTTTACTCTAAAAAATTAAGTTCTCGAAATATCCTTACTTAAAAACATAAGAAATTAGTATGCCTGAATTTATTTTTGCTTATCATGGTGGGAAATCACCAGAAACACCTGAAGAAGGAGCAAAGGAAATAGAAAAATGGAATAAATGGATAGCAGATCTCGGCGATCAAATGATTAATCCTGGTTCACCGGTAGGGATGTCTAAAACAGTAAGCATAGATGGAGTCGAAAACCATGGTGGAGCAAACCCCTTAATGGGCTACTCCATCATCAAGGCAGATAATATGGAAGCTGTACTAGAAATTGCTAAAAGTTGCCCCTTCTTAAACATGGAAACCGCAACCGTTGAAGTTGCGGAAATTATGCAGCTTCCTTAAAAGTTGATTTTTACTATCCAGTATTTAGTCGCAAATACTTTACTTTCGATAAACTTCTAAAATACGGAATTCAAAGTCTTCAATTTGATGTAATGCAACATCAAATTGTATCGCTAGCTTTTCAGCAAAGTCTAAAGCTTTCTTTTTGGTCTCCTCTTCGTTGCCGTCTTCCATGCAAAAAATCTGAGTTAATTTCCAGCCTTGCTGTTTAATTATCCCAGTATCTTGAGGCTCTAAGGTTTTAATTTTTGCACTTCCATTCGATTCCATAGCACCTAATCCTTACTCCCAAAATTTCCACCATTTTCTGCTGTGCTCTTCTCTAGAGGCTTGACCTTGCTCTGAGCCCTTACCTAATTCCTTTCTTTCCTGCTCAGCTTTTTTCGCTTTCTGTTTTTCTAAACCTTTTGAATCCTCATATTCATCATCGTCGTCATGATCATCTCGATCATCATCGTAGTCATCCTCATCATCATAATCGTCGTCGTCGTCGTCGTCATGATCATCGTCTTTTTTACCTTTATGATCACGATCTTTTTTATGCTTTCTATCATGATCATGGTCCTCATCGTCATCATCATGATCGTCATCGTCACTATCGTCATCATCATGTTTCATCATTTTATCTTTATGCTTGTGATCTTTTTTCACATGCTCTTTGTCTGGCTTACCTTTTTTATCTTTGTGACTTCCAGCCTGAACAACAGAAAAAGCTAGAAAAAATGAGAACAACAAAACTAAAATAATTTGCATTAGTGAATTTTGTTTTCTATTGTGACTTTGCATCGTTACACTCCTGGATTTTTAGGCATTAAAGATTTCGCATTATTAATTCTTTGAATTAATGGTGCACATAATGGCATTAAGTCTTCATCAATAAACTGCTTTGAAGGCTTATGTTTATAAACATATTTATTAATGAGATCGACATACATCTGACAAATTGCAATTTCATTTTCATAATTTCTAACGCTTCTAGAGTAGATCGCAGCTAGTTCAAAATGTTCCGGTGAAGGAACTTCTCCAGCGGACTCAGAACGAGCAATTTCCTCTCTACATGCATTTACGGCTTGGAGTAAATCTGATTCACCTACATCTTCTGCTGCAATTGATTTCTCTTCATTCTTTCTACCTTTTTCAAAGATGTTGGTAAGTGTAAAACTACTTTTGCGAATGAGAGAGTTAATAAGTGTGTCTAAAACGGACATCTTCGACGCAATACTTGTTATGTAAGTGGTTGAATATTATCTATAAATTATTTGAAGTGAGATGAATCTAAGGGATTAATGGTAGAAATTACGGATAAATTGAGCATAAACTCAATAAATACTTGACGATAGTCAACTATCCCAAGACTATTCAGTTACTCAAAATCCATTAGGGCCTTATAACACCTCGTCTATCGGTGCACCTTCATCGCACTTTTTACATTCAAGTTTATAACCAAGCATTTTTTTACGCCCTTCATTAGTTAGTACCCATGGGCGACTTACCATAGGCGGATTATGTCGAACATGTTGAAAATGTCCGCACTCAAGTTCCGCTACCCAATGGCTTTCATCATCGAGGTGATATCCCTCTATTCTCTGCTTCATAAGAGTTCGTTAACTTGCTAACCAAGTTTCCGCTTCATCTTCTTCATCTAAATCAAATGCTTTGATTTTGAGCCCTGGAATCAACGCGCCTTCAATTTCACTAGCTTTTTTCACCCATTTTTTATCCACCAGCACTGCCGCACGATCAAATTTCTTAATAAATTTATATGCTTCTGGTAAACGCGAAAATTCCACACCCATCGCACCCAATGTTGGAATCTCAAAATCGGTTATGCGATATAACATCTTTCCATGCTCAATATCTCGGGCACTACTAAATAATTCATCAAGCGCGACTCTCATTTCATCCTTACCTAATTTTCCACCAAATTCGATGTCTATTCGATTTTCACCATTTCTAACCACTTCAAACATAACAGTCACCAACATGTAAAAACTAAATGCTACTTTATGTAAGATTGGGTCTGTCCTGACATAAATCAATGCGTATATTAGAAATCTGCATAGAATTATTGCATGGCAACACACCACGCAAGCCCAGGTGAAATTGTTGACCTACAAACGTGGGCGGCTGATTTACCCAAAGAACACACTAAGGCTATTGTCAAAACTGACGATATGGAGTTAATTAGACTGGTGTTCCCTGCAGGCAAAGGATTACCTGATCATAAGGTCGATGGCCCCATTACCGTACACTGCATAGCTGGGAAAATAGCGGTCACTGCAATGGGCAAAACTCAAGAACTGAATTACGACCAATTATTACATCTACCGCCAGGTGAAGCGCACTCCTTAAAAGCGGTTTTAGATTCTGTGGTGTTATTAACGATAATTTTTAAAAATTAACAGCCACTTATAAAAGTGTATATAACATATATATACATTTACCTTCACATACATCACACTCAGTGGAAGTTTAGCTTATTTACTGGTAAGAATTTCAATCTTCCAAGTCATATTAGTGCGACGGCTAACTAATTTGCAGCTTTTGTTATCAATTTTTGTAACCCGATAGCGTTTAAGCAGATTTTTCAAATAATCTTCACCAGAATCGCTTCCTTTTAATAACTTCATAAACCAACATCCTTGTTGTTGTAGAAGTCTAGTTTCTCAAATACTTCCCAGAAATATTGTGAAAAACACAACGATTTTTGAAGCCGTTTATCGGTTAACCATAATTAAGGAAACTCAATTCACAAATTCAGCAAAAATACAGGCCCGGATAGTTTCATTTTTTTATTTGTTAGGCTTACTAACAAGATGACATATCTTTAGATAACTCTGCAACAAATTTACCGTTTTTATCTAGGTATCTGTATACCATAATAACGCCAAGTTTCTTGAAACTATCTAATCCCTCCTTACTACAAAGTGGCGCAATAATCGCGTCATACAAAAGTTTATCTACTTCATTAACATCAAGCTCTTCTACAGTTAGATTTACAAGCGTATTGTTGTAGATAATGTAGTTAGCTGTAGTCGCTGCACCATCCAACCTTGTTTCCTCATCCAATGCTTTTGGAGATGACTCATTGATCTGCTTAACTGCTTTAGTTAATTCCGTTGACAGTTTACGTTGATGTTTTGTTTGGAGTTCCTGTGCATGTGTAATTTGGTTAACCACATTTAATACACACATCACTAAAATAAGACCAAATAATTTCATTTATTTATACCTTTTAATGAGAATTTCTTGAATGGATACAAGTGAATATATAGGAGCACTGATCTTAAACGCCAAATAGCTTTCAGACCAATGCTTGAGCATTGAAATCATCACATATGGCTTGCTTTTGCAGATAGAATGAAAACAAACTTGCGCAAGATTTCTTTACATCACACTCGTAATAAATCGCATGATTGATATCGCAGCTTCTTTAGGTTGCGTTTGTAACAACATATGGGGAGTGTCAAAATATTCCACCGTTACATTTTTACCTTTTTCTTGAATCCACTTCATCGAACTTTCATACACCAAGCGATCTTTTTTTGCTCTAAGATACAAAATAGGCAACTCACTCTGCTCTAAAATATTCGTCACATCCACAGCTGCAATTTCTCGTAAGCGATAAAAATACACTTCGCGTGTGAGCTCACGCGTTGCAGCTTGAATATTCTGAATTAATTTTGCATCCGACACGCCATTGGTAAGCATAGTTTTAATCCACGCCGCTGGAGTTTCTTTTTGCAAGTGTTTGGGTTTTAAGAAAGGTCGAATAAACTTAGTGAACAATACCTGAGGATTTTTCACAAATGAAACGCACAAAATAATGCCTTTTAAGTTTTCATCTGTGTATTTTGAAAGCATCATCGCTAACGGCCCACCAAAAGATTCACCTAAAATGACATATGGCGAATTCGGCAACTCATCTTTTAAGTAATGACACAAATCAGAATACGTCATCACCTTATCACTAGGGTAAGAGAGAACGATGCTATTAACAGAATCAGATAATTCTTTATGAAGCGGAGAAAACAAACGACCCGAACCATCGAAGCCAGGAAGTAAAACGAGCGTTGGTTTCAATATTTCGCTAGTGCCCACTTTTGGTTAATAACAATAAGTAAATAAAACTAAATATTAATCACTGATCTTTACTTTTACACCACTAATCCCTAGATAAAATCAGTTAACGGCAAAGCCGCATACTCTTACCCAATAGTGAAATCAACAAAAATGAATAGAGATTCATTACGTTGAGCGGCACGAATCCAAATCAGGAGTCGGAAAATGGATAAAATCAAATTTGTATTGGTTACGGGATTATTTTTTATTGCCTCAATACTTCTCACTGCATGCGGCGGTGGTGGCGGTGGAGGTTCTTCCAGCAGTGGCCCAGGAACCGGTGAAGTAAGCTTTGCGATAACCGACTCACCTGTTTCCAATGCAGTAAGCGTTGTTATTCTTGTTGCAGGAATAGAACTGAATCCTGAAAACGGTGAACGCATTAGCTATACCTTTGATGAACCCAAGTCCATCGACTTATTACAATTACAAGGGAACGAGTTCGAACAGCTTATTACCGATGAAACCGTAGTTGCAGGAAAATATACTTGGGCACGGTTAGATGTGATTGCAGAACAAGGTAATGACCAAGACTCGTATATTATTTTAAATGATAACAGTCGCTTTTCTTTACGCATTCCCAGCAACGAACAATCAGGCTTAAAAGTAAACACCAATTTTGATGTAGAACAAAATGGTTCTACGTATTACACCATCGATTTTGATTTAAAAAAATCAGTACATGACCCACAAGGTACACCGGATTACATCCTTCGCCCTACGTTACGCTTAGTAAAAAATGAACTCGTGGGTTCTATTTCAGGTACCGTTGACCCAGAATTAGTTATGGCAGAGAACTGTGTAGACTCTGGCGGGCAAGATGATGCGGTGTATGTCTATAGTGGTTTACAAGTTTCTCCTGATGACATTGATGGCATCGACCCAGAACCGGTAAGCACCGCTAATGTAACGTTAGATCCCAATGATGGTATGTATAAATACACCGCAGGGTTTCTTGAGCAAGGTGATTACACTGTAGCATTTACTTGCCAAGCATCAAACGACATGCCAGATGTGGACGATGCCATTGAATTTGTAATGCCAATGGATGCACCCGTAGTTGCAGGTGAAACGACAACCGTTAATTTTGTTGTGGTGCAGTAAAATTATCAAAAAGCCCATTGATTTTCTAGATTTTCTACAATTTTTTCGCCTAATGTTTTCTCTAATTCTGATTTATAGTCATTGTTAAGAATTGAGGTTTGTGGATTATCATAAAGCATTTGTAAAACAACCTATAATTTTGATAGTTCAATATCGTATCGGCCCATTCTTTCAATCCAGCAATATACTTGTTGTTACTGTAACACTAGGGATATCTATCAATTAGAACATTTATTGCATCTACATAAATATTAATATCTATTAAATCTTCAATTGTACAATCTTCACCAATAGAATCAATATTAAGTATTAAATTTACAATACCTGTCACTTTCCTAACTCTTTACGTAAATTTTCTCCTCCAGGATCACAGTCAACTAGATACGCTACTGAGTACCAAGAGCATCTAACTTTGGTAAATCTTTTGACTTTACATTTGCTAACCCAGGAACAATTTGAAAACCTAGATGCTCTACACTTGCTTCCTAAAAAGAGTTGTAATAAAATCATTTCTGTTATCCCCTCAACAACTAGAGCTTTACGTGTTGGGAAAAATGCAAGTGTTTTTGCGCCCATACCTATCAATATAGGCATAAACCCAAGATCTTTACTTGCCCAAAATTTATTGATTATTTTGCTTTCAAGATCAACCTCATTTGTTGAAGACACCATCTAACAGAGTTCCTAAATCTTCAGGCAGGCAGCCTGCAGAATGTGTTTAAACAATTTTTGAGGCAATCTTTTGCCTTGCAAACATTTGTATCAAAGCTTGGCCATCATAATGTAAATGTTGTTCAGCCTCGTCAACTAAAAGATTGGCAATAGTTAAATCTCGTGAAGTAAATGCTCTCAATGCAACAAACTGCCTAAGGCCATCACTTCTTTCAGTTAAGGTTGAAATCTTTTTCGAATCTGCATATTTAATATGAATTTTTAAAAGTTCGCTTTCCACATAAAATGCTACTTCTATATAGACTGTGACCATGTTTTTCTAAATACTTTTTCTAAATTTCGATTTGCATCTTCTATAATCTGTTGTATTTCCGCAGATGATTTTTTCTTAATAGCATCATTTAAATACTTAAATCTTCACCATTACTATTAGATCCAATGGCTTTGGAGGAGCTGATACAACTTGATCAACGACATACTCCTTTTAATTCTCTTTGTTCATTTGTGAAATCAAGTATTGCCGGCAACCTTTGCTTAAGTATATTTTCAGCAAATTTTGTTGGATTTAGTTTCTTTTCCAACTCAGCAGTTTCTTTTAATTTATCAGGTAATTCTTTTGCTGCAGCAGGTGCTTTTTTTGATAAATGAGTCTCCAAAAAATAGAAGAGAGACTTTCCATACTATTTGTAACACCAGTGCCTAGATCCTCAGCTTCTGTAGCTATTTGTTTTGCTAAAGTTTCTTTATATATTTTCGTTGACCTTTTCAAGATCCTTTATTACTTGTTTACTTTTTAATACAACTTCAATGTCTTTTGGTCTCTATGAGAAATTTCACGTACATTTGGTTTAGGATCAAACACGTAGCTCCTTTGACCATTCTTACTTTTTTCGACACGAAGCCAAGTAGAAACGTTTAAATTTGCGTCCTTGAATCAGATTCATTTAAGTAATAATTGCCAACTATCCTAGTTTCATCGTGGTCTCCCCTGGGAATATCTAATGGGTTGATAGGTTCATTATTATCTAAATGTTGAATTGCCTGTAGCACGGTACTTTTCCCAGCCTCATTCCGACCAAGTAATGCAATTAATTTGCCTGTTAAGGCAAGTTTTGACGCTTGCCTAAATCTTCTAAATCCACAAATTTCGACTGAAAATAATTCCCTTTACTAATTTTTAACTCGTTAATTTAATATTGTTGGTTTTAACCCAACCAATAGATTTTTATAACAGCGCATTACATCACACTGAGAAGCGCAAGATATTTTCAGATTAAGGCGAGCAGTGTTTGAGCATAGCGAGTTTGCGAAGCCGCTGAAAATATCGAGCATCGCAAGATCAAGTGATGTTAGCTCAAATGGTTTTGGGAACTGCCGTAACAAAAGTTCCTCGACCCTGGGTTCGAGAACCCAGCAACAAAATAAAAACAACAACCATGCTATTCCCCCTCAACCTTCGTTTAAAAACTCTTCCGCAACAGAAATTATGCTCCTGCAAAGCACTTCCACCCTCCATGGCGGTCGTTCTTAAAGCCCGTGCTTGCTTGCAATATACCAGTCTCTCCCTCCGTCCTTCCAATAATCACCGCCCCACATGAATCACTAAACACATTCACTGCGGTTCTGCACATATCCAACACTCTATCCACCGCCAATATCAAACCAATCCCTTCCGCTGGCAAACCTATAGCAGCCAAGATAATCGCAATGGCCACTAAACTTGCAGAAGGAATGCCTGCTACACCAATGGAGGTCATGAGCGCCAAAATAACAATCGTTACTTGCATACCTATAGTTAAATCCAGCCCATACGCTTGTGCAATAAAAATGGCTGCAACACATTCATACAATGCAGTGCCATCCATATTCACTGTGGCACCGAGTGGTAATACAAAACTGGTAACCCTATTTGAAACCCCTGCACGGTCCTCCACACAATCAATCGTCACCGGAAGCGTTGCGGAAGAGGATGCAGTAGAAAACGCAGTGAGTAACGCCGGCGCCATGGCTTGGTAATGTTTTAGCGGACTGACACCACCCACAAAACGCAATAACAATGGCATAACGATCACAATATGGATGAGCAGTGCGATAATTACAGTAAAGAAAAATACTAACAGCGGTTTAAACGCATCAAAGCCTGAAACCGTGACCACTTTTGCAACGAGTGCAAACACTCCGATGGGCGCAAATTTCATTACTAAATCTGTAATGAGCATCATCACATCAAACACACCTTGCCAAAACGTTTGCAGCACTTTTTGTGTGTCGAGTTTTATGCGCGTCATAAAAAAACCAAACAACAAGCTGAAAAAGATGATGCCGAGCATTTGACCTTCTGCGGCGGCATGCACAATGTTAGTAGGAATCATGCGTAGGAAAATGCCTACAACATCTCCTGCTGTTTTACCTTCAACTTTTTCCATCACCTCACTGGTGTCTGCACTGAGGCCCAACATATCTTTTGCAGGCTCGCCATCTACTATGCCGGGTTGAACCACATTGACGACTGCAATACCAATTAAAATTGCGAAGGTGCTGGTGAGCACATAGTAACCAAGTGTTTTGCCTCCTAAACGCCCAAATGATTCACCTGAACCTAAGTTGCTGACCCCCATAATGATGGAGGAGACAATCAACGGCACGATGATCATCTTCAAGGCATTGAGGAAAAGTTTGCCGACGAAATCGAAAACTGAAACGAGTGATATACCGAAAATGCTTGTATCAGGGCTAACTAACCAACCGACAAGCACGGCAAGGAGCAGTGCGATTAAAATTTGCCAATGGAGCTTAAGCTGCATGGGGGCCTAGTATATAGAAAAACGATCTAGAAGACCTGACAATACTAGAAATTAGATTTATTGAGATATGACTTGGCTTTCGAAGATTTTGACATCGCCTTCGGCTTTGATGGCATCAATCACTGCTGAAAATTCACGACGACCATAATTTACGCGCTGCGAAAGTTGTTGAGCTTTAGCGTCGTCCACCTCTGCTGATCCAGGCGTAACCGCACTTAATTCAATCAGCGCAAAACTACCATCTGCTTGCGCAACACCTTCTGCACTGGTTTTACCTTCTGCAGGTTTTGGCATTGAGAAGGCACGATCACTAATTTGAAATGGCACGCGATTGTCGTCACGGCGGATTGCGCCATGCCCAACCACTTCTAAGTTATTTTCACTCGCGAGTGTATCTAGACTTGCGCCGCCTTTGAGTTTTAAGAATAGTTCAGAACCTTGTTTGCTCGCATTCTCTGCTGCTTTGCGAATCCTTAACAAATTTTTAATATCATCGCTTATCTCTGCAAGCGGTTGTTGTTCTGATACTTTATGTTCCGTCACACGAAATGCGATGGCATGACCATCTGCTACTTGAATTAAATCACTGTTCAGTTTTTCAACCAGCACGTCATCTGAAAAGGCTAGGTTTTTAATTTTCGGATAAGCAAAAATGCCATCATTATCATTAGAAGTTAAGAATTCCGTTTGTTTGATAGGTAAATCAAAACTTTCTGAGGCTTCTTCTAAGTCATCCGGTTGTTCAACCACGAGGTTCGCGATTTCATCTGCAATTTCAATAAAGCGTGCTTGCGCAAGTTGGCCTTTGCGTTCGTTGATAATTTTTTCACGAACAGATTCAAATGGCTGTTGTTTTGGTTCTTCAATTTCTACGAGTTGTAGTATTTGCACGCCCTGCTCTGTACGCACAGGTTTACTATTCTCTCCAATTTCAAGAGCAAATAATGCATCTTCTAAATCTTTGCTCGTGAAATCGCCTGGTGCGATAAAGCCCATGTCACCACCTTTTTCTGCCGACAAGGTATCTTCAGAATGTTGTTTCGCGAGTTCAGCAAAATCTGCGCCGTCTTTTAATTGTTGAACAAGACCATTTGCCTTTTCCATGGCTTCGTCCCACTCAATGGCATCTGCACCAAGCTCGCTAGGTACCTTAAACATAATATGACGTGCTTTGCGCAACTCTGCTGACATATAACGCTCAAGCTGAGCTTCGTAAATGCTTTTTGCCTCATCCGTACTTACATTGATGCTATCGGCAATGTCTTGCTCTTTGAGTTCTACGTAAGCCAATTTCACTTGCTCAGGCGTTTGAAAGAACTGTTGGTTTTCGTTGTAATACTTTTCAATTTCTTCTTCGCTTACTGTAACTTCATCTGGTTGTACGCTGACTAATGCATATTTAAAGTCACGTGTTTGTTCTGTGATGGATTGAAAGCGTTGTAGTTCTGACTTGGGGATAAAAGACGAAGCGGCTAAAGCGTTTTCGAATTGGCGAAGCTTATCCTCTTCACGTAATTCATTTTCCCATTGCGCTTGATTCAAACGTTGTGAATCCAGTAAGCGTTTATATAGTTCTGGGTCAAACTTGCCGTCTTTTTGAAACTGTGGAATTTGTTGAATGCGTTTAATTAAACCGGTATCGCTAATTGCAAACCCTGCATCATCCACTTCCTGGCGCAACAGTTCGGTTTGCACCATGTCTTGAACCACTTGCTGACGCAAGATGTTTTCATCTGGGTATTGCTGTTGATAATTTTCACCCAGAATGGATTGCAACATTTGTTTGCGTTGCTGAACTTGTTGGTTTAATTGTGCTGAAGTGATGTCATTACCATTAATCGTAGCGACAGGTCGCGCAGGGCCGCCACCAAAGTATTCTCCAATGCCCCATAGAGCAAAGGACAAAATTAAAAGGCCAATAATGATATAGGCCACCCAACTGGTGGCCCTATCTCGAATATCTTGCAACATGATTACGTTACTTTTTCTACTTTTCTCACTATTCAGCTGTCACACATGCATTCTGGTAATGCATGCTGATGGGTCGCTATTTATTTTTTGGGAATAAATGGCGGAGTGGACGGGATTCGAACCCGCGACCCCCGGCGTGACAGGCCGGTATTCTAACCAGCTGAACTACCACTCCGTCATGCTTGGTGGGTGCTGAGGGATTCGAACCCCCGACATCCGCCTTGTAAGGGCGACGCTCTACCAGCTGAGCTAAGCACCCCAAAAGGCGCGCTAGTTTACGGCATCCTTCAAACCTTTGCCAGCCTTGAAGCTAGGTACTTTTGAAGCTGCAATTTGGATTGTCTCGCCGGTACGAGGGTTACGGCCTGTGCGGGCATTACGTTGCTTCACCTGAAAGGTTCCAAAGCCTACTAATGAGACCGTATCACCACTTTTCAGTGTATTCGTGATGGAATCTATAACCGCATCCAGTGCACGTGCACCATCCGCTTTAGAAAGGCCTGCCGCTTCTGCTACGGCTTCTGCTAGTTCCGATTTATTCATTGAGCCATGCTCCCCTATATAGGTTGATACAGCCGGTTATAGCTGTACGTTGACATAAATGTAAGAGACGGGTGTTCGCAAATCTCTGAGTGACCACACGAGATAGGCAAAGAACAGATTGTTGGTCGTTGTATATTGATGATCGCGTAGTTATTTAGATCATTGAACGCAAGTGTTATACCAAGCGCTTCCGAGGCGAGTCAACCAAGGAAACGCCTTTATTTACAACAAATTTACTTGAGAAAACTCAACGAGTGTGCCTTCAATGAGCCTGAACTGGCTTGTTTTTAGCTCCGCCTTTTTTGCGTTTTGTTTGCATGCTATCGATCGTATCCGCATCATCAAGTGGTTCTGGCATCTTTACCAGTGCAACTTGAAGCACTTCATCAATCCACTGAACTGGAATGATTTCAAGCTTTTGCTTGATATTCTTCGGAATCTCACTTAAATCTTTTTCGTTTTCTTTAGGAATCAAAACGGTTTTGATTTCACCACGGTGAGCGGCCAAAAGCTTCTCTTTTAAGCCACCAATTGGTAGCACTTCTCCACGTAAAGTGATCTCTCCGGTCATGGCAACATCTGCACGCACCGGGATTTTAGTAAGTGATGAAACGATCGCTGTAGTCATGCCAATACCTGCACTTGGGCCATCTTTCTTCACCGCACCCTCTGGCACGTGGATGTGAATATCGGCTTTTTCATAAAAATCCGACTCGATGCCAAGCACTGCTGCACGGCTGCGTACCACGGTGTGGGCCACTTGAATGGATTCTTGCATAACATCTTCCAGCTGACCGGTGCGACTGGTTTTACCTTTACCTGGCACCACAACGGCTTCGATGGTCAGTAATTCACCACCGACTTCCGTCCATGCCAATCCGGTAACTTGACCGACTTGGTCATTATCTTCCGCTAAGCCGTAACGGAAACGTTTTACGCCAAGATATTTTTCTAAGCTGCGTGGTGTGATAGTAATTTTAGATTTATCTTTACCTTTATCTAAGATAATTGACTTCACTACTTTGCGACAAATTTTTGAAATTTCGCGTTCTAAGTTACGCACACCGGCTTCACGGGTGTAATACCGAATAATGTCACGCACAGTTGATTCTGAAATTTGAATTTCATCTTCTTTAAGACCGTTCGCTTTCAGCGCTTTTGGCACAAGATAGCGAATCGCAATATTTTTCTTTTCATCTTCGGTATAACCCGGCAAACGAATCACTTCCATACGGTCTAACAAAGGACCAGGAATATTCAATGTATTTGCGGTCGCCACAAACATGACATCGGATAAATCGTAATCTACTTCTAAGTAATGATCTGCAAACGTATGGTTTTGCTCTGGATCGAGCACTTCCAACATCGCCGATGCGGGATCGCCTCGAAAATCCATCGCCATTTTGTCTATTTCATCTAACAAAAATAACGGATTGCGCACTTCAACCTTAGATAGATTCTGAATAATTTTACCCGGCAGTGATCCAATATAGGTTCTGCGGTGACCGCGAATCTCCGCTTCATCACGCACACCCCCTAAAGACATACGCGAGAACTTGCGATTAGTTGCTCGCGCAATGGATTTACCAATTGAAGTTTTACCAACACCTGGAGGTCCAACTAAACAAAGAATCGGTCCTTTAGACTTTTTAACTCGTTGCTGTACGGCTAGGTATTCAAGAATTCGCTCTTTTACTTTTTCAAGCCCGTAATGATCTTCTTCTAAGATTTCTTCGGCTTTTACAAGATCATTGCGTACCTTTGACTTTTTCTTCCAAGGCACACTTACAAGCCAATCAATATAGTTGCGCACCACCGTGGCCTCAGCAGACATGGGTGACATCATCTTTAATTTGTTTAGTTCGGTATCCGCTTTTTCTTTCGCCTCTTTCGACATACCTGCTTTTTCAATCTTCTCAGCCAGTTCATCGACTTCATTAGGCGCTTCTTCCAATTCACCCAGCTCTTTTTGAATGGCTTTCATTTGCTCATTCAAATAATACTCACGCTGAGATTTTTCCATTTGTTGTTTAACACGACCACGGATACGTTTTTCAATTTGTAAAACGTCTAACTCGCCTTCGATTAAACTAATAAGGTGTTCTAAACGAAGCTGTACAGTTCTGATTTCCAACACATGTTGCTTTTCATCTAGCTTTAACGACATGTGTGCCGCAATGGTATCTGCAAGACGTGAAGGTTCATCAATACCTGCTAACGAAGTTAAAACTTCCGGGGGTACTTTTTTGTTTAGCTTTACGTATTGTTCAAATAAATTGGTTACAGAGCGTGCCAATACTTCAAGTTCTTTATCGTCTTCTGTGTCATCACTTTCAATTAAAGCAATATTAGCACTGTAAAATTCTTGATCATCTAAATAACGTGTAACTTCTGCACGCTCTACACCTTCTACTAGCACTTTGATCGTGCCATCAGGAAGTTTAAGTAATTGCAGAATGGTTGAGAGTGTTCCGATTTGGTGGATCTCATCAATCTGTGGATCATCAATTTCAGCACTCTTTTGTGCAACCAATAAAATTTGTTTGTTATCCGACATCGCCGCATCCAACGCTTGAATGGATTTTTCACGGCCGACAAACAAAGGAATGACCATGTGCGGATACACCACGACATCGCGTAGTGGTAGCACGGGTACTGTCTGGTTAGACATTATTGGGGTGTCCTTTGATATTGAATCTTCACTCATATGTTTCGCTTACCTATTTAGGTGATGATTTAGTTGAATAAATCAATTAATAATGAAGTTAAGAGATATGGGTTGATACATCAAAATATGGGGATATTTTGAAGGGAATTCAAGGTCAGCAAGGCTGACTGTGTACATAATTGAGCTCAAAAGAGTCAATTTGCTCAAAATTTGAACATTTAGTCGTCCGACGCAGCCTTTTCGTATTCACTGCCTTCATAAATCAGATACGGCTTCGAATCGCCCAAAATCACGCCCTCATCGACCACTACCTTACTGATGCTATCTTGCGAAGGTAAGTCGTACATAGTGTCGAGTAAAACGTTTTCTAGAATGGTTCGTAGACCTCTAGCACCAGTTTTACGATCCATGGCTTTGCGTGCCACGGCGTACAAGGCGTTTTCACGAAACTCGATATCCACGCCTTCCATTTCAAACAAGCGTTTGTATTGTTTGGTGATTGCATTTTTAGGTTCGGTAAGAATGCGTACCAAAGCTTCTTCATTTAGCTCTTCAAGAGTTGCCACAACGGGCAAGCGACCCACAAACTCTGGAATCAATCCATAACGGATTAGGTCTTCCGGTTCTACGTTATGCAGAATCTCACCAATGTTTTCACGATTGTCTTTACTACGCACTTCTGCAGCGAAGCCAATGCCGCCTTTTTCAGTACGATCACGAATGACTTTATCTAAACCTGCAAACGCACCACCACAAATAAATAAAATGTTACTGGTATCTACTTGTAAAAATTCTTGTTGTGGATGTTTTCTACCACCTTGAGGAGGAACCGATGCAATGGTGCCCTCAATTAATTTAAGTAAAGCTTGTTGTACACCTTCACCTGAAACATCGCGTGTAATCGAAGGGTTGTCAGACTTGCGAGAAATTTTATCGATCTCATCGATGTAAACAATTCCAGTTTGCGCTTTATCTACATCGTAATCACACTTCTGTAATAACTTTTGGATAATATTTTCTACATCTTCACCAACATAACCTGCTTCAGTAAGTGTGGTTGCATCAGCAATCGTAAATGGAACATTTAGCAAACGCGCTAAGGTTTCTGCAAGTAATGTTTTACCTGAACCAGTAGGACCTACTAAAAGAATATTACTCTTTGCAAGTTCAACTGCATTCTTACTAGAAACTTTTGCATCTAAACGTTTGTAGTGGTTATACACTGCAACTGATAAGACTTTCTTTGCGCGATCTTGTCCAATTACGTATTCATCTAGAATCGTATTGATCTCGATTGGTTTTGGAAGTTTTGTTGTGCCTGCAGGAGATTGATCTTGCATCTCCTCGCGAATAATGTCGTTACATAGCTCGACACATTCATCGCAGATAAATACAGATGGCCCGGCAATAAGCTTGCGAACTTCGTGTTGGCTCTTTCCACAAAAAGAGCAATACAGCAGCTTGCCGCTATCCTGGTCCTTGGTTGTTGTATCGTCACTCATCGAAGCTTATCGCACATCCTCTGATGTACATTAGATGCTTATATTTGAATTAAGTTTAATGTGGAAATATCGATTATCTTTAAAGATAACCCCCTCTAGTTAGTTCTCACTATACGCTTATTTCCATCAATATGCAGCGTACCCAAACCACACATTTTGAACAAATTTTGAGCTATTTTACAACTTATTGATTCAAAGTTGGTTCTTGTTTGTACTATATCGTCAAAATATCGTAAAACTTAAGCAATCACGTGGCTAAATGCTTTAATTTGCTTTATTCCTGAGATTTTTCCTTGCGTTTATCGAGCACTTCATCGATTAACCCATATTCTTTTGCGGTTTGGCTATCCATAAAGTTATCACGCTCAGTATCTTCTGCTATACGATCAACAGATTGTCCTGTGTGTTTCGCCAAAATATTATTTAACTCTTCACGAATTTTTAAAATTTCACGCGCATGAATATCAATATCTGTTGCTTGTCCTTGAAAACCACCTAAGGGTTGGTGAATCATGGCTCGCGAATGTGGTAATGCATAACGTTTACCTTTTGCACCACCTGCAAGAAGCAGCGCACCCATACTAGCAGCTTGGCCAATACATAAAGTACTAATATCAGGGTTGGTGAATTGCATGGTGTCATAAATTGCCATGCCAGCCGTTACTGATCCACCAGGTGAATTGATATATACCGAAATATCTTTATCGGGATTTTCAGATTCTAAAAATAGTAGCTGTGCAACTACTAAGTTGGCCATTTGGTCTTCAATTGGTCCAACAATAAAAATTACACGTTCTTTTAATAAACGCGAATAAATATCATAAGCACGTTCACCACGCGCAGATTGTTCAACCACCATGGGCACAAGATTAAGTGCCTGCGTATTTAACGCACTATCTTTAGAATTTGAGTTTGCCATATTCGATTCCTAAGACTGTTTGTTTACAAAATCGTCAAAACTAAACGCTTTCTTAGTCTGTTTAGCTTTTTCTAACACATAGTCTACCACTTGTTCTTCCATAACCATCATTTCAACATTGGCCATAGCTTCACGATTATTACGGTAGTACTGCTTGATCTCATCTGGTTTTCCATAACCAGCAGAAATCATATTGAGTTGCTCTGCAACCTTATCTTGGTCAAGCTTTATTTCGTTTTTCTGCACAATTTCGCTTATCAACAAACCAAGCGAGATCCTTTTTTTAGCCTCTTCTTCAAACAGATTATCCGGCATCATCTCTTCTGGAGATTGGGCTTGCTCGGGAAGCTGCATGTTATTCAGCATCTGATTACGCAAGGTTTGTATTTCCTGTTGAATAAGCGCATTCGGTGTTTCAACTTCATTTGCTTCAAACAAACTCTGCATGACATTGTTTTTAGCATACGCTTTCTTTCGTTGCTCTAACTCAAGCGTCATATTTTTTTTCAGCTGCTGACGGAAGCTTTCTTCTTTACCGTCTTCTATTCCAAATTCTTTGATTAACTCTTCATTAAGCTCAGGCAATTCACCTTCTTCAACTTTTAGCGCTTCTACTTCAAAAGTTGCGGTTTTTTCTGCTAAATCTTGTTGCATATACTCTTTAGGGAACGTGACATCAAAACTTTTTTTATCCCCTTTTTTAATGCCTTCAAGTTGTTTTTCAAACTCCGGTAATAAATTGCTTGAACCGATTACAGTTGCAAAATTCTCCTGACTTCCACCCTGAAACGCTTCACCACCAATTTTACCCACGAAATTAATCGTGACTTGATCTTCTGTCTTAGCGGCTCGATCCACTTCCGTCCAAAGCATTTTTTGTTTAAGAAGTTTGTTGACAATGTCATCAATATCGCTGTCTGTAACTTCTACTTCCGCCAATTCAACTTCAAGCTGTTCCAAATCATTTAATGTGATTTCCGGGTACACTTCGAATGTAGCAACATATTTTAAGTCTTGATTGGCTTCTAAGTTTAACGGCTCAATACTTGGATTGCTTGCAGGCCGGAGTTTTTCTTGAACGATGGCTTCTTGATAACTCATTTGCATCGTATCAGCGATAACTTCCTGAGAAACTTTTTTACCAAAGCGTTGGCGCACAACTGTCATTGGAACCTTGCCTGGTCGAAAGCCGGATAACTTTACTTGCTTACTTAAGTTTTTTAATTTTTCTTCAATGGCACTGCTTACTTTTTCAGCCGGGACTTCTACCGTCATTTTGCGTTCTAAGCCATTGGTTGTTTCGAGTGATACTTGCATGGAGATTTATTGGTTATTTTTAAAAAATTGAAAATTTGTTTATATGGAATTATGTGTATACTTTTTCAAATTCCTAGTATTAACTGTGAAAAACCATACGCTTACACTTGTATATTTAGTGCGCTAAACGATGGTGCGAAAGGAGAGACTCGAACTCTCACGGGTTACCCCACTGGTACCTAAAACCAGCGCGTCTACCAATTCCGCCACTTTCGCAATACTTCACTACACATGGCGGCCTCATTCACCATATGAACTTGTGACTTTAGTATGAATCAACCAGAATTATAACTGAAATAAAATCCTAAAAATCTAACCCCAGCTATATATTCAGACCCATCTTTTGCCCTATGTCTGCACTTTTCATCTTTATCGTCTATTTTGCAATAGCACTTTTGTGCGGGACGACATTGGCCTATCCCCTGCACTCTATACTGTCAAATTGGTTTGAGCTAGATTTTGACCGCGTTGCCAGTCGCAGCGTGCTCCTCATTGCAATCCTATTATTCGTGCCATTATTCAAAATACTTAAGTTTAGCTCTTGGCAAGATCTCGGATACAAAACAGAAAGGAAACAATTTTTTGTCGATTTAGTTAAAGGCATAGGCTTTGGAATCCTAATCATGTCACCAGTAATTGCTGGCCTTTTGATCACAAGCAACCGTGTTATGGATACAGATTGGGAAGTGACCCTAGGAAATATAGCAGGTTTATTTGTTACCTCTTTGTTAGCGGGATTAATTATTGCCTTTATGGAAGAAACACTTTTTCGTGGCGCAATGTTAACCGCTATTGAAAAACATGGATCAGCTATATGTGCGATAAGCGCGACAAGTTTTATTTATGCACTTGTGCACTTTCTTGAACCCACTATCGAGTTTGATACGAATACACTTCATTGGGGCAGTGGTTTTGCGCTATTAAAAAACTCTTTTTTACCCCTTACACAAATCAGTTCTATTTTTGATTCTTTCATTGCACTATTTTTAGCCGGGGTGTTGCTTGCTCTAGTTAGACTACGTAGCAACCGCATTGCATTTTGTATCGGCATTCACGCTGGTTGGGTAATCGTAATTAAAATGTTTAAACGCATAACAGATACGAATGTTCAATCTGAATATGCTTTTTTAACTGGAAGTTATGACAAAGTTATTGGCTACCTGGCAGCAGTATGTATCGTGTTATTTATATTTTTATACTTAAAAACACAAAACAAAAAATTATTACAATAATAAATGCAATATTAATGATCTTCTTTTATTACCCGCTTCCAACCAACAAGATAACTATCTAATATCCAAATACGATCGTTAATGTTTGCATAGCTGATTTCACGTGCATATTTTCCTTGCCAAGGTGTATTGGCATAATTTTGTTCTGCAACGCGGACCTTTTTTTGTTCTTCATTTATAGCCACTATCACAGCTACATGACCAGTACCTAAATATTCTTCACCATAAATCAACAAGTCTCCTCTTTGCGGAACCATTGCTGCACCATTCACAATAGAGACAAATTTAAAAGTTTGCTTGCTAGTTGGATTGCTCACTTCTGACAAGGCCCAAATATCTGCAGCAATATCTACATCGCCAAAAACAACATCATATTCATGCAATAACCATCTCCTGGCATATTCGACACACTGCCACTTAATTCCGGTGTAGGTGTCATTGAGGTGATTAGGCTCAAAAATCACACAGTTTGAGCTGCAGTTAGAATACGCTGGAATATTTGCTGGAGAAGTTCCCAATACAAGACCATAGTCCGATTCGCAATCTGTCAGACACTGTTGGGAAAGCTCGCTAGCAGATAAATCAGTGGCATAGCTGTAACCATGCAACAGAATGAATAGAATCAAAGTAAGACGTAGTTTCATAAGTGCTGGCTATCAGTGAAAATAAACGGAAAGTATAGCGCTAATCGACCAAATTTCGATCAATCTAGACGGTGCTATTAAGTAGACAACCATTGCCAAGCAATATTCAGCAAACTTTCCAAATTTTTGTTATAAATTGCAATTCCTACACCCTGATTAAGCATATGGAGTACGCGTGGGCCTTAAAGTGAACTGTACTGATTTAGCTGCCATATTTGGTGTCAGCCAAACTAAAATTGATGCCTGGGCAGACCAGGGATTGCCTTACTCTATCAAACCTAAAAAAAATAACTCTCAACCAACTACTTCGAAAGATTATATTTTTGATACCACTGAAGTGATTGAGTGGTGCATTAAAAATAAAATTTCTCTTTAACTGTAAAGAATAGTCTGAAGAAATTGTTTGAAACAATTTCGGAATATACTTACGTCCGTGTGGCTATAAGCCTGTACTTTAATTGAGTACAGGCTTATAAGTTAACTAAACAGTATTACTGAGATACTCTCAGTTCAACTCTTCTGTTTTGTGCACGACCATCTGCCGTCGCATTATCTGCAACCGGTTGAGATTCACCATAACCTGCAGATGACAAACGAGAACTACTCACACCACGAGAAATTAGATAATCTCTTACGGATTTAGCACGTCTTTCTGACAATCCTTGGTTATATGCCGCATCACCTTGACTATCTGTGTGACCAGCAATCTCTACTGCAACACCAGGGTTCGCATTCAACGTATCGGCCGTTGCATTAAGCACGGCGATAGACTCACTCTTTAACTCAGCTGAGTCGGTGTGGAATAAAATTCCAGTAAGGGAAATTGATTTTGCTTTAATTTCACATCCTGTTGCATCTACTTTTACTCCTGCAGGTGTGCCTGGACAAGCATCTTTACTGTCTACGACACCGTCACCATCGCTATCCAGCTCACAACCATTCGCATCCACTTTCGCACCAGCAGGTGTCCCAGGACATTGATCCCTATCATCGGTCACGCCATCACCATCTGCATCCCCAGGAGCAGCAGGGACTGGGGTTTCCACCGAGCTAGGACAAATAACAGCTCCAAGCACTCCCCCAATTGCAGCACCACCAGGGCCAGCACCTGCACCCCCCACCATAGCACCTGCAAACCCGCATGCCACACGACCATCGTGGGAACGTGTTGCACAACCTGTGGCCAATGCAATCACGAGCACAAACAAACCTAATGTTTTTATACTTTTCATCATAGATACTCTCCAACTCCAAGTTAAATTAATCTTTTGAATAGACTTTATAGTATTTCTACCATTAAGTCTTTGCAATTGTTACAGATTGAAATTACCAAACAAGTGTTGAAATGTTAAATGGAGTAAATCTAGAGAATAGAATTTTTCAAAACGATGTGACACTTCGCGACCAATTCTTTTGCGAATATATAGATAATACTGAATCGCTGCGCAATAACTTAATTTACGTGGAATGTCCCTACGCAAAGGTGGGGTGAGCGATGGGGATCGAACCCACGACCACAGGAATCACAATCCTGCGCTCTACCAACTGAGCTACGCTCACCATAATGGGAATGTGAATAGTAGCGTATTTCTTTACAGATTGAATATGTTACTTAATAGAGACATACGCACAAATTTAAATCGACAAATGAGAGGATTATTAAATACATCCATGTATTTAACCCTACGGGCCATTGCCTACGGCGATATTCAAAATTGCTTCAGGCAATTTTGTCGAACCTTAAGATTCGAATTTCTTCCAACATGCCATTTAATTTATAGCCTGGCAGGCTATAAATTAAATGGCGCGCCCGAGAGGATTCGAACCTCTGACCCACGGCTTAGAAGGCCGTTGCTCTATCCAGCTGAGCTACGGGCGCAATGTGTATTAACTATATTTAATATCGACTTGAAATTCTAACTGGCGGTGCCTCGCACCGCATGCTCTATGCAGATTTTTGATCCTTTCAAAATCTGCACTTCCACCATCCCTGGTGGTCGCAGCTAAGCTACGGGCGCAAACAGCGGGTGATTGTATCATCAAGCATTAAATTTCGTGAACGCCCAGAATACTCAATTATCAGATAGGCAAGTGAACGCGAGTTGGAAAAAAGAACTAAAATCTAGATTTATTTCGCATGATGCGAATATGATGCATACGAGAAACAAATTGTGGAAAAAGAAAAATCCAAAGCGCTTTCAGGTGAGTCAAAATTGACTCACTAAAATGTATGACAGGAAGCCTGTAATGATACAACTTAGACTCATTATCACGCACATAACTTAGCAAGATCCCTAGAGATAGTATCAGTGCAATAACAGGCAGGACAAAAATGGATAGCAACATCAAAGCACTTATGATGAATAATTTAATAAGGCTTAAAACTAGATAGATAATCCATTTCATTTTCGCTATCTTCCCTAATTAGCTGCGCTTTTAACTACATACTATATTGACGCTATAAGCATTTAAAAGTTTAGACAGACTTCAAATTACCTGTATTTTTACAAACAGTTCATCTTGAATATGCTAAAAGTGGCATAATTACTAACGGTTTATATGGCTAATTAGTAAAACTAATAATTACACATATACTTAACAATACACACAACTTCATGTCTAAGCTTTTAGTAATTTTTATTAAACTGCTTTCGCACTTGCCACTTTGGTTATTACATGGTTTAGCTTGGATAAGTTATGTTTTACTTTTTCACGTGTTTAAAGTGCGACGTGAACTCGCACTAAAGAACATTAGAAATTCATTCCCTAATCATCCTGAGTCTGAACATTTCTCGATCGCTAAAAATCATTTTAAAAGTGCTTGCGCAGCTTTAGCAGAAAGCATCAAAAGTCTAAGCTTTAGCAAATCTCAAATAAAAGACCGGGTGAAATTTAATAACGTACAACTTTTAAAAAAATATTTAGACAATAATCAATCTGTAATTGTTGTCGGAGCACATTATTGCAATATGGATTGGGCATTACTCTCATGTGCGCAACAAGTTGACTATCCCATGGATGCTGTCTACCGTGAACAACGTTCAGAATGGCTTGAAGAAGTCTTTTATAAGTTAAGAACTCGTTTTGGAGTGCACCCCATCCCGATGAAATCTTTTATTGCTGAATCAATGAAGCGAGGGAAAATTACTCGTATGGTCGGCATAGCTGCTGATCAATCTCCTAAAAAAAATGACTCTCCTTATTGGCAAGAATTTTTAAACCAAGAGACCGCTTTTCACTCTGGAATTGAAAAATTTTCCCGAGCATTCAAATACCCAATCCTATTTATGTCAATGGAACGTATTCGCGCTGGGCATTATGAAGCCACCTCTAAAATTATTAGCTGAACCCCCATACAATGATCAAGAACCAAATTACATTATTAAAAAATATGTAGACGAACTAGAAAACATGATACACAACAACCCTTCGGATTGGCTCTGGGCCTACAGAAGATGGAAACTTAAAAAGCCAGTTTGCAATTTAATATTCATCGAGTTCAACTATTTTACAATATATCGGCATACTTATTAGTCTTCAGTGACACTATTAAAGATTAGGCTTTCTCTAAGGTTATCTCAAGTTGCAAAAATCTCTTTTAAAACTTCTTTCATCCATACCACTTGGTTTTTTATATAGTCTTTCTAAACCTATTTATTTTTTGCTTTTTCATGTTTTAAGATTTAGAAGGTCTATTGTAGAAAACAACATAAAAAACTCATTTCCGCACTTTAGCGACGCAGAAAGAAAACGTTTAATTAAAAAGCATTATCTAAACTTCATTGATGTTGCAATTGAAATCTTAAGAAGTATTAGCATCTCTCCTGAGGAACTCTCCAAACATATTCAATTTGAAAATACGCATTTACTAGAAGAAGCGCTAAAACAAAATCAAACCGTAATGCTTTCACTCGCGCATCATTGCAACCAAGAGTGGGCGCTTTTAGCTATGTCGCAAACATTGCAATTTCCATTGGACGGAATTTATAAGCCATTGCATATTGATTGGCTCAACGAATTGGCGATTGAATCTAGATCAAATTTCAACACCACATTAATTCCAGCCAAGACCTGTGTAACCGATTTAATAAAACGCGCCAAACAAACTCGAATTATTGCAATTGCTGCTGATCAAGCACCTCGTCGCAGAGACGAAGCTTATTGGACGGAGTTCATGAACCAGCAAACTCCATTTTATTTGGGGCTGGAGAAA
>CBDCTA010000018.1:0-291115 GCA_965221955.1 Gammaproteobacteria bacterium
ATCGATGCGATCAAGCACACCTCCATGGCCGGGCAAAATAGTACCGCTATCCTTAACGCCTGCCTTGCGCTTCAGCAAGCTTTCATATAGATCACCTACCACTGAAATTAATGCAGTAAACACACATAAGCCTATGAAGTAAATCCACACTTGTTTATCAATAGAAAATATTTGAATTCCAACACACGCTATTATGATAGAAGCAACAAATGCGCCTAAAACTCCTTCACGCGATTTACCAGGACTGAGTTCTGGTGCCAATTTATTTTTACCAATTCGCTTACCAACAAAATAAGCAGCTATATCTGCTGCCCAAATTAACGCTAAGAAAAACATGAGCATTGCAACACTATGGCTATGCAACTTAGCAGAGCGCAAGCCAAGCAGGAACTAAAACTATAAATCCTGAATACTTTAAAAGTGTTTGCAATAATTCTGACTGCAACCATGATGACTGATACAAGGTTAACATCACCACAACCACTACCCACCACAAACTTGCTAATAGTAATACGATGTTTTCTTCTTCAGGTTGCAGAAAAAACCATATCGCTAAAATAAATAACCCCACTAAAGTAACGTACAAAAATTTTTTAGTGGTATATCGAATATTAACTAAATTTGACCATTCCCAAGCACCTATAAGTGTTATTGCAGCAAATACGATTGCGAGCAATGGATTTGATAATTTAAAAATCGCTAAAATAATAAGTGGCCCAATAATTGCCGCTGTAATGACTCTTTGTTTTAACATCAGTTTAGCCCGCAAGCTGCTCTTGCGTGCGCCCAAATCTTCTTTGTCTGGAACGATAAGATTCAAACGCCTTATGTAATTCATCTGGAGTAAATTCCGGCCACAACACTTCACTAAAATAAAGTTCCGTATAAGCAAGTTGCCATAATAGAAAATTACTGATGCGTTGCTCACCACCAGTGCGAATAAATAAATCTGGCACAGGCATCTCTTTAGTTGCTAACCTCGACTGCAATACCTGTTCATTAAGATCATTTATCTTTAACACTCCATTCTGACATTCTCTAATTAAGGTTTTAGTCGCCTGCAAAATGTCCCACTTACCACCATAGTTAACTGCAATGTTTAAATATAACTTATCGTTGTTAGCTGTAAGTTGTTCAGCTTGCTGCATTTGCCGGGAAAGTTTTTTAGAAAAAGCATCCACTTGTCCTAAAAATTTTAGCTTTACACCGTTCTCTGCCAAATTTTGTACTTCATTTTCTAAAGAACGCAAAAATAACTCCATTAGCGCAGAAACTTCATTTTTAGGTCTATTCCAATTTTCACTACTGAAAGCAAATAACGTTAGGTACTTTACACCAGCCTCTCCACTGGCTTTAATAACTTCCTGCGTGGCTTTTACTCCTTCTTTATGCCCTGCAGTTCGTGGCAATTTACGTTGCTTTGCCCATCTACCATTACCATCCATGATAATGGCAACATGATTTGGAACAATCTCATCAGCCATCTATAAAAAGTAAATAAGGAAAGGTGAATTTGCGAAAATACAGTCTAGATAATAACTAAACTTCCATGAGATCTTTTTCTTTTTGCTCCAAGATCGTTTCAATCTCAGCAATAAACTCATCAGTTAACTTTTGAATCTCATCTTGAGCTTGATGGTCTTCATCTTGAGAAATTTCTTTTTCTTTTAATAGCTCTTTAAAGTCCGCATTCGCATCACGGCGAATATTACGAATCGCAATACGTCCCTTTTCAGCCTCCTGTTTAACCACTTTGACTAAATCTTTACGTCGCTCTTCCGTTAAAGGCGGCATCGCAATACGAATCACGTTACCTGCTGTAGTGGGGTTCAAACCTAGATCAGAACTCATAATTGCTTTTTCAATTTCTGGCACTAAAGCATTTTCCCAAGGTGTAACTGCGATCGTGCGCGCATCTTCCACAGCAACAGTAGCTGCTTGGTTGATTGGCACCTTATTTCCATAGTATTCAACCATTACATGATCTAGCAATCGCGCATTGGCACGCCCTGTGCGCACTTTAGAAAGCTCATTTGATAGCGCATCGATACTTTTGCGCATACGTTGTTTAGCATCTTGTTTAATCTCTTCTATCACGACTATGCTCCAGTAACTTCAGTTCCTATATTTTCGCCTTGAATAATTTTTGTAAAATCCCCTTGCTTGAATAAATTAAATACTCGTAATGGAATTTTGTTGTCTCTACATAAGACTAAAGCAGTTGCATCCATAACACCGAGTTTTTGATGTATTGCATCATCAAAATCTATTTTGTCATAACGTTTTGCATTTGGGTTTTTATGCGGATCGTCATCATAAACACCATCTACCTTGGTAGCCTTAAGCATAATGTCTGCATTAATTTCTGAGGCGCGCAAACTCGCTGCTGAATCCGTTGTAAAATAAGGATTACCTGTTCCCGCAGCAAATACCACTACACGACCTTTTTCAAGATGTCTCACTGCGCGTCTACGAATATAATCCTCACAAACCTGATTAATTTTTACTGCGGACATTACGCGACAATACACATTCAAATTTTCCAACGCATCTTGCAAGGCTAGACTATTCATTACTGTTGCCAGCATGCCCATATGATCAGCAGTCACGCGATCCATGCCCGCTTGCGCTAGACCCGCACCACGAAAGATATTACCACCACCAATTACGATCGCGACTTGTACCCCAAGTTGACTCAACATGTGCAATCTCAGCGCCGATGCGTGAAATAACTTCAGGATCAATACCGTAATCATATTGTCCCATCAATGCTTCACCGCTAAGTTTCAGCAAAACTCGTTTATATTTCAGGCTGTCTTCAGGCATTTCTATATTTTCAACTACTTGCATTTGATATCAAGACATAAAAAAAGGGGCGTTGCCCCTTTTTTTATGTCTTCTTAATTTTTCATATCATCGATTTGTTTTTGCACCTCATCTGCAAAGTTCTCAGACCTTTTCTCAAGACCTTCACCCACTTCATAGCGAATGAATTTATTAACCGATGCATTGGCCCCTTTCAAATACTTTTCAACACTCAAGCTATCATCTTTCACGAATGCTTGTCCTAGCAAAGTATTTTCTTTGAGGAATTTATTAACTTTACCCAATACCATTTTTTCAACAATCTCAGGCGGCTTGCCACTTTCATCTGCTTGAGCCTTTGCGATGTCTCGCTCTTTTTCGAGCACATCTTCAGGCACTTCTTTTTCACTGATACAGATTGGATTCACCGCAGCAATATGCATCGCAACATCTTTACCCACTTCGTCATTGCCAGAATGAGCCACCAACACACCAATACGTTTACCATGAGCATAACTTGATACAGCAGCATCTGAATTTAATTTATCAAAACGACGTACTTTAATGTTTTCACCAATCTTGGTGACCAGCTCAAGTCTTGCTTGTTCAACCGTTTGCCCAGACGGCATGACGGTATCATTTAATTCTTCTACACTGTACATATCACTCTGCAACACCATCTCTGCAAGCTGCTTTGAAAAGCTTTGAAATTGATCATCTTTAGCCACAAAGTCCGTTTCACAATTCACCTCAATGACTGCAGCCTGTTTGTCATTACTTGCTATGGCTATCGTGCCTTCTGCAGCAATGCGCCCTGCTTTTTTATCTGCTTTAGCTTGACCAGATTTACGCATCTGCTCAACAGCGGCTTCCATGTCGCCACTACAGTCCGTTAGCGCTTTTTTACATTCCATCATTCCTGCGCCAGTACGCTCGCGCAGCTCTTTTACCATTGTTGCTGATATTTGCATTACTTTTTCCAGATTATTAATTAATTATGGTTTAAATATTTATTCAGTTAACACAGCAGGCAAACTTTTTGCCTCTTTAATCCACGCATCAATAACTGACTCTTCAGGAACACTTGGCGCTAATGATTTCTCAGCATTAGTTGCCTGCAGCTTGGTCAATACATCCGCAGCACTTGCTGCTGCAAGATCACCTATGCTGTTATAACCACTTACTTCTAACAGCTCTGCCTCGTTACCCGCTACACCAGATATACGGAAGAAATCGCCCATCTTCACCCAACGATCTAAAGATTTTGCATTCAGACCAGTAGATTCTGCACATGCCGCACGCGTTTCTGCTGAAGCGCATTGCTCTAGTAAGTCTTCAACGGAAGAAATACCAAATTTGTTTAAGGCTTCGCCGTATTTAGGTCCAATACCTTCGATATCTGTTATCTTAGTACCATCACTTTTCTTACTTTCAGCACTTACTGGCTTCTCAGTAGATTTAGGTGCTGCTTTTTTCTTAACGGTAACTTTTTGCTTTGGTTTTGCTTTAGTCGTTTGTTGTGCAACTTTTCCAGATTCATCCACTTCAACAAATTCATCTTCATTGCCACCTGCCATAACACGTGCACTTTCTTTTCCTTCGCTAATCGCATCCGCGATATTCGCTGAATATAGTTTAATTGCTCGAATTGCATCATCATTACCCGGAATCACATAGTCCACACCGTCTGCTTTATTATTCGTATCCACAATAGCGACGACAGGAATGCCAAGTTTGTTTGCTTCCTTTACTGCAATGGCTTCGTAACCTACATCAATTACAAATAAAACATCAGGTAATGAAGACATATTCTTAATGCCGCCTAAACTGCGCTCTAATTTGAATAACTCACGACGTAGTTCAAGCACTTCTTTTTTACTAAGTCTTTCTATTCCATCACCACTTACCATTTGCTCAAGATCATGCAAACGTTGAATTGATTTCTTAACCGTATTGAAGTTAGTTAACATGCCTCCTAACCAACGGTGGTTAACATAAGGCATGCTACAGCGAATGGCTTCTTCACGTACTGCATCTCGTGCTGAACGTTTTGTTCCTACAAATAAAACCGTGCCGCGATTTGCAGCCATATTGCCAAGAAAAGTTGCCGCATCCAGAAACATCGGCAAGGTTTTCTCAAGGTTAATAATATGAATTTTGTTACGTTCTCCGAAAATGTAAGGACTCATCTTCGGGTTCCAATAACGGGTCTGATGACCAAAATGCACGCCAGCCTCTAACATCTGGCGCATGGTGACGCTAGTCATTATATGTTTTACTCCTATGGGTTAAACCTCCGTATACCCCATGTGGAAACTCATCAGAGCACCCAACCACATGTGACGATATACGTGTGAATTTAAATTATGCGAACTCGGCGATTTGCCTTGTGTGCGGGCGCTTTATAACATGATTGCTTATTCAGAACAATTACTTAGACAAACTATTCACTCAGCTACCAGACACCAACTACCACAAACCCTTCAAGTATGAGCGTTACGATCAAAAACCCAGACGAAATTGAGAAAATGCGGGTAGCAGGAAAGCTCGCCTCTGAGGTGCTAGAAATGATTGAACCACATGTAAAACCAGGAGTAAGCACGCAGGAACTAGATCGTATTTGCCATGATTTCATCGTAAATGAGCTACAAGCTATTCCAGCACCTCTTAACTATCGTGGATTCCCAAAATCTATTTGCACATCAGTAAATCATCAAGTTTGTCATGGTATTCCAGGCGATCGTACGCTTAAAAATGGCGACATTCTGAATGTCGATATCACCATCATTAAAGATGGGTTTCATGGTGATACCAGCAAAATGTTTTTACTTGGCAAACCCACTGTACTTGCCCAACGTTTGGTTGATCTCACCTATGAGGCATTGAAGATTGGAATTCAATCCGTCAAACCTGGCGCAACACTCGGAGACATTGGACACCAAATTCAAAGCTTCGTGGAAAAAAATCGCTGTTCGGTGGTGCGCGAATATTGTGGTCACGGTATTGGTCGAATGTTTCATGAAGACCCACAAGTTTTGCATTATGGAAAACCTAACTCTGGTATAGAATTACAAGCTGGTATGACCTTTACCATTGAACCCATGGTGAATGCTGGAAAGCGAAATGTTCGATTACTTCCCGACGGCTGGACTGTAGTCACTAAAGATCATAGCTTGTCTGCCCAATGGGAACACACCATTTTAGTTACTGATAATGGTTATGAAGTACTCACATTGCGCAGTGACGAAAACCTATAAACAAATTCTTATCTTTTCGCTTCACTCTTCGCGTCTACAGCTCGCATGATCAAACTAAATGTTTTTGAAGAACTAGAGCCAAACTCACCATTACTGAAGTTTTTAAAACCAAATTCTTCATCAGAGCTTTGTGTATCGGACTATAAAGAATTTGGAAATGAATTATTTGCGTTGCTGAGAAATCGTTTTAATAAAGACTCTGATATTTATTACTTAATTTCACTCAATACCTGCATCGTTGATGAATTATTAAAAAACGTTTGGAATCATTTTGGTTTTCCAAAACACCAAGCCGCACTTGTGGCGATTGGTGGCTATGGTCGTCGTGAAATGTTTCCAGGCTCCGACATTGATATCATGATCGTCTTAGAAGAGAATGCAGACTCAGCGCTCACATCTAAAGTTGAAAGCTTCCTAACCTTTCTTTGGGACATTAACCTTCCCATTGCACAGTCGGTGCGCACAACCAAAGAATGTATGATTGAAGCCAAGAACGATGTCACCATAATGACTAGTTTAATGGAACATTACTTTTTAGCGGGCAATCAAACGCTTTACAAAACTTTTGTGGCTTTAATTCAAAACCGCAAGATATGGCCGAGTAAAAAATATTTTAAAGAAAAATTTATTGAACTAAAAAGTCGACATAAAAAATTTGGTGATACCGCAAACCATCTAGAACCTAATGTAAAAGAGAATCCAGGGGGGTTACGTGATATACACACATTGCGGTGGTTGACAAACCGTCATTTCAATACCTATTCATTTGAAGAACTTGTTGATATTCAATTCTTTTCAAAAAATGAAATGGATATTTTATTAAAAGTTTATAAAGTTATCGCAAAAGTTAGATTTGCATTGCACTTACATCTAGGCAGAGGCGAAGACCGTCTATTGTTTGACTATCAGCATGATGTTGCCACTCTATTAGGCTTTACGAATGAAAATCGCAATCAACGTGTTGAAGAGTTTATGCAAACATTTTACCGAGCTAGCAATCAACTTTCTACTTTAGCTGAGATTATCATTAATCGCTTACAATCTGCGATCTTTCCTTCAATCTTTAAACGCAGAACAAAAAAACTTAACGATCGCTTTCAGTCTCGCGCTAATTTACTCGAAGCCACTGAGGAAAATATTTTTAAGGACCAGCCTGGTGCTATTCTAGAGCTGTTTAACCTTTTGCAAACAAATAAAAATTTGCAGGGACCGAGCGATAAACTGATTCAGCAGATCAGCGAGCATTTATACATCATAGATGAAAATTTTAGAAACGACCCTGAAAATCGAAAACTGTTTATGAGAATTTTGCAGGACGCAAAAATTAACAGCAGAGAAGTTCGCCGCATGGCGCAGTTAGGTGTGTTAGGCAAATATTGGCCTAGCTTTGATGCAATAACGGGAAGAATGCAATTCGATTTATTCCATATCTACACCGTTGAAGAACACACATTAAGTGTATTTAGCAATGCCTGTCAATTTAGCGATGCAACTGCTGAGGGTGAGTTTGCAACCTATCACGACATCTTTATTCAAACACCGAAAGCGATTGTTCTATATCTTGCCGCACTGTTTCATGACATCGCTAAAGGGCGTGATGGCGACCATTCAGAACTAGGTGAACATGAAGCCAGAGGCTTTTGCCTAAAACATGGCTTAGGTACATTCGATGCTAACTTAGTTGGCTGGCTAGTAAAAAGTCATTTGATGATGTCGATGACTGCACAAAATCGCGATATTGACGACCCAACTGTTATTAACAAATTTGCTGAAAACGTTGGCAACTTAACAAGGCTAAATTACCTTTACTTACTTACAATAGCAGATATCCGCGGCACGAATCCAAAACTTTGGAATGGCTGGCGCAGTTCCTTGCTTTCTGACCTCTATCAAAAAACTGCAAAAATTTTACGTCGCGGTTTAGACTCGCCCATAAAACATGAAGAGTTAATCAATGAAGTTAAAGGTTCAGCACTACAAAAATTGGCCGAAATAGGTATCTCTGAAATAGATTCTTTATCTTTATGGAGTGAACTTGAAGATGAATATTTCTTGCGTTACTCAGATGAAGAGGTAATGCGCCACACACAAGCAATATTAGAACAAAGCAATAAAGATGATATTGTTGTTAAAATTCATCAATATAGTGCCCGCGGCGCAACTGAAATCTTTGTTTACTGCAATGACCGTAATTACTTGTTTGCACACATCACCGCTACCTTAGCAAAGCTTGGTCTTTCCATTGCACACGCCAGAATCATTACCTCAAACAAAGGCCATGCATTAGATACTTTCTTGGTATTAGACAGTCATGGACATGCCATTAATGACGAGAAACAATGCAAACTTGTTGAACATGAAATTAAACAAGCGCTTAATCATCCCGAACAAGTTAGTACCACTTTCAGTCATGGCTTATCAAGACAAGTTCGAGAATTGCAAGTACCACTCGAAATTTATTTCGAGGATGACAAGAATTTTGCATATACGATCTTAGAAATCAAGGCACCTGATTTTTCTGGATTGCTCGCTAGCTTAGGAAATGCTTTTATTGATTGTGATGTTGCTGTTCATAATGCACGTATCTCAAAACTAGGTGAACGTGTGCACAATATTTTTAAACTAAGTAATCTTGATAACTCTGCACTTAATGAGGAACAACAAAACAATCTTGCAGAAGTCATTAGAGGGTATTTACAACAACCCAAGCAAATTGCACTCGCCGTGTAATCGAGTCATGCTATGAATCCAAATTTACAAAAACTACAAACCTATCCTTTCGAGAAATTGAATGAATTACTCGAACATGAAAAACCTAACCAAAATCTTTCACCGATTTCCTTAGCTATAGGTGAACCCAAGCATAAAACTCCCTCAATAATCAAAGACACATTAGCAAATAATTTAGACCAACTCGCTAAATACCCAAGCACTAAAGGTTCTATTGAGCTACGTAATACTTGTGCAAATTGGACAGTTGATCGATTTCATTTAGACACAAATACTGTCAACGCAGATAATCTATTACCCGTTAACGGCACACGCGAAGCATTATTTGCTTTAGCACAATGTGTCATCGACCCCAGCCAAGAGCCCATAGTATTAATCCCCAATCCTTTTTATCAGATTTATGAAGGTGCCGCCCTGTTAGCAGGTGCGGAACCTGTGTACTACGACTGCAAAGTTAACAACGGCGATATCCCTGCACTGTGGGAAATTAGCGATGACATCTGGAAGCGTTGCCAACTCATATATATATGTACCCCAGGTAATCCTACTGGCTCTGTAGCTTCAGCAAGCACACTTCAAAAACTGATTGAATATTCACAACAACACCACTTTGTGATTGCTTCCGACGAATGTTATTCAGAAATCTACTCTCCTAGCTCAACCCCACCCATGGGTTTACTTCATCATGCACAAGCTATGGGTAATGAAAATTTTCAAAACTGCATGGCTTTTTATAGTTTATCGAAAAGATCTAATGCACCTGGCTTACGTTCCGGTTTTGTAGCTGGATCAACAGTGCTTATAGAACAGTTTTTCCAATATCGAACCTATCATGGTTGCGCGATGCCACTCTCAACACAAGCGGCGAGCATGACTGCCTGGTCCGATGAGCATCATGTAGAATCTAATCGCCAACAATATGAGCAAAAGTTCCAGTCAGTCATCGAAATTCTCAATCCTGTACTTACATGCCAAAAGCCGGATGCAGGCTTTTATCTTTGGCCTGAACTTCCCATAGATGAAATAGAATTTTGCAAACTGCTTTATTCCAATAAAAATGTCCTAAGCCTTCCAGGAAGCTACCTGGCTAGAGAGGTTAATGGTTATAACCCAGGCAAAAACCGTGTACGCTTAGCGCTGGTTGCCCAACTCAATGAATGCACGGAAGCAGCCAAACGAATAAGAGAATTACTCGAAGAACTATAAATATTAAGTACTGCAGGAGAGATCATGCCCAACCAAGTAAAAGATGTCATTGAAAAAGCATTTGAAAATCGCGCCGACATCACCCCATCTAACACTGACCCTGAAGTTCGCAAAGCAGTCGAAGAAACTTTAAATCAAGTCGATTCAGGCGCACTCCGAGTTGCCGAAAAACAGGGCGACGATTGGGTAGTTAACGAATGGATCAAAAAAGCCGTCTTGCTTTCATTCCGTATGAATGAAAATGAAATCATGGACGCCGGCTATACAAAATACTATGACAAAGTAAATCCAAAGTTTTCACAAATGAGTAATGATGAAATTAAACAAGCCGGCGTGCGGATTGTTCCAAATGCAATGGTACGTCATGGTGCATATGTAGCACCCGATACTGTGTTGATGCCCAGCTATGTAAATATTGGTGCTTATGTTGATTCGGGCACTATGGTAGACACCTGGGCCACGGTAGGTTCCTGTGCACAAATTGGTAAAAATGTTCACCTTTCTGGCGGTGTAGGTATAGGTGGTGTATTAGAACCCTTACAAGCCGCACCAACGATAATTGAAGATAATTGCTTTATCGGCGCCCGCTCCGAAGTAGTTGAAGGTGTCATTGTAGAACAAGGCTCGGTCATTTCTATGGGTGTGTACATTGGCAAAAGTACAAAAATTTACAACCGTGAAACGGGCGAAGTAACATTCGGACGAATACCTGCAGGCTCTGTTGTCGTTTCAGGCAACCTTCCTTCAAAAGATGGAAAATATAGTTTGTACTGCGCTGTTATCGTAAAACAGGTTGACGAGAAAACACGTAGCAAAGTCGGTATTAATGAATTATTACGTTCAATAGATTAAATATGCTGAAAATTTATGGCATTCCAAATTGTGACCAAATCAAAAAAACTCAAAAATGGTTGTCTGATCATAAAATCAAATTTGAACTGCATGATTACAAAAAACTAGGCGTTACAAAAAAGCAACTAACAGACTGGTGCAAATTAGTTGGTTGGGAAATACTGCTAAATAAACGCAGTCGAACTTGGAAAGAGCTGTCCGAGAAAAATCGATCTAACCTCACTCAAACTAAGGCGATCAATTTAATGCAACAGTATCCAACCTTGATCAAACGCCCTGTTGTCCAGAAAGATAAAATCGTCTTAGTTGGATTTAATAGTAAAATATTTGCACAAAAACTTAAGTAGTAATTTAAATAACCATGTCTGAAACCCTCAAATTAGCAAAACAACTTATTGCTAAAGCTTCGGTAACACCTAAAGACGCAGGCTGCCAGACGGTAATTAGCGAATACTTACAAACTTTTGGGTTTGATTCCGAAGTCATGCCCTTTGGAGAAGTCACGAACCTTTGGTTACGACGCGGTGAAGATGCTCCGCTATTTGTTTTCGCAGGCCACACTGATGTCGTGCCAACAGGCCCATTAGAGCAATGGCATTACGACCCCTTCTCACCCACGGTTCATGATGCGAAATTATTTGGACGTGGTGCAGCAGATATGAAATCTAGCATCGCCGCCATGGCTGTAGCATGTAAGAATTTTGTGCAATCAAATCCTGAACACAAAGGCTCTATTGCTTTTTTGCTTACCAGTGATGAAGAAGGTCCCGCAATAAATGGCACCGTAAAAGTAATTGAAACGCTTCAAGCCAGAAATGAAAACATTGATATGTGCATTGTTGGGGAGCCCAGCAGCACAAACACACTTGGTGATACACTTAAAATTGGCCGACGTGGCTCACTTTCAGCGCAATTATTTATTTATGGCACACAAGGACATGTTGCATATCCACATTTAGCCAAAAACCCTGTACACGAATTTGCACCAACACTTAACGAACTTACTTCATTGCAGTGGGATGAAGGAAACGAACACTTCCCTGCAACGACTTTTCAAATTTCAAATATCAGTGCTGGTACTGGTGCTAGCAACATCATCCCTGGAGTATTACAAATTGATTTTAATTTACGTTTCTCAACCGAAATCACAGCAGATGAAATTAAATCCAAAATTTTAAACCTGCTGGATAAACATGACTTAGATTACGAAATTGAATGGCATCTTTCTGGAAATCCTTTTTATTGTAAACCGGGAAAATTAACTCATGCTTGTGAACATGCAATACAAGAAACAGTCAACATTAAATCTGAGCTCTCTACCGGAGGCGGTACTTCAGATGGCCGCTTTATTGCTCCTACTGGCGCACAAGTCGTTGAGCTTGGACCTATAAACGAAAGCATTCACAAAGTAAACGAACATATTGAACTAGAAGCGCTAGATCAATTGACTAAGATTTATCAAAGAGTATTAGAAATACTACTTACTTAAATGAATTTTTCTTAATGTCCGCTATCAGCCAATAGCGGTCATTCACGATCCATTCATCAAATCAATCTGATCTATGTTCGAAGGCACATCCCTAAATCTATTTCCTTACAACCAATTGAAGCAAAGCATCCATTACACTAAATTGTTATGACTTTAAAATTGAGATGTTCTCAGAAGGACTAAGGTACAAGCCATTTGTATTTCAATTCTTGCTTTTTCCAGTTGATTTATGGCGTTTTCATTTATAGTACCTGGATTGAGTATGACTCGATAAGGGGATGATTGAATGATGTCTTGGACTAAGGTGGATAAGATAGGTGGTCGGACATATACAGTGATCGTATCAATAGTTTGCGAACATGATGCCAAATCGGGATAGCATTTGATCCCATCAATCATGTCATATTTTGGATTGATAGGAATTGTCGTGTGTCCTTTTTCAATCAGGAATTTCTGGGCCTTATTTGCGTACCGAGATTGATTTTTACTTGCACCAAGTATGGCTACGGTCTCTGTCATGGGATTGATTCTAATGTCTGCTTTGGGTCGTTAGCGGTCATTTCCAGGCAGCTAAAAATCCATGCAAATGCTCTTCACCAGATTCTGCCAAGTAATCTCTCACCTGCTGGCATTTGTTTTTATATTCTTTTTGGTAAATCTTGCCACGCATAAGTTCAAAACGCAGAAAAACTAAATAGGTATTTAATACATCTGTCTCACAGTAATTTCGAATTTCTTCGATTTCTCCATTTAGGTAAGCACCACATACTTTACTGCCATCCATGCCTAACTTACCTGGAAACCCAAGCATGGTTGCAATGTGGTCAAGTTTTGCATTGGCACGCATTTGATATCCTGCAAGCACATCCATTAAATCAATATGCCGCCAGTGGAAACGCCCTAGATAGTTGTTGTAACGAAAACTGGTATCTTCATCCCCCACTTGCCAATAATGATGTGCTTCTACACCATGCAGAAGTGCTCGATAATGGATAACAGGTAGATCAAAACCACCCCCATTCCAAGAAACAATGGTTGGATTGTATTTTTCCAATCCTGCAAAAAAACGCTCGAGCAATTCTTTCTCGGATGAGTCTTTCTCACCCAAAGACCATACTTTAAATTGATTACCTGATGATAACACGGCAGAAATAGCAACAATTTGTTGCATATAGTGGGGCATAAAGCCACTACCTGTCTGTTGTGTGCGCAAATGCTCAATCGCTTTTATGACATCTTTATCAGACAATCCCTCAAGATCATAAATTTTTTTACCTGACTCAACGTCAGGAACAGTTTCGATATCAAAAACTAAAACATTCATTGAGCAAATAAACCTGTTGATAAATATCGATCACCACGATCACATACAATCATTACGATCACAGCATTTTCAACTTGCTCTGAAAGTTTTAAGGCGGCTACCATTGCACCACCCGACGACACTCCACAAAAAATTCCTTCTTCTTTACCCAATCTACGCATCATATTTTCTGCATCTTCTTGAGCGACTTGAATTACTTGATCAATATTTTTATCGTCGAAAATACTCGGCACATATTCTTCAGGCCATTTTCGTATACCTGGTATCTTTGAACCTTCAGAAGGTTCTACTCCAACAATTTGAATATCAGGATTTACTTCTTTTAGAAACCTTGAGGTGCCCATGATGGTTCCAGTAGTGCCCATTGAGCTTACAAAATGCGTAATCTTGCCATCAGTATCCCGCCAAATTTCAGGGCCAGTAGTCTTATAATGTGCTAATGGATTATCTGGATTGGCAAATTGATCTAATACTTTGCCTTTTCCATCTGCCTGCATTTGCAATGCAAGATCCCTTGCACCCTCCATTCCCTGTTCTTCTGTAACCAGAATTAATTTAGCACCAAATGCTTGCATCGCATCGCGGCGTTCCTGACTCATATTTTCAGGCATAATCAATTTCAAATCATAGCCTTTCATAGAAGCAACCATAGCAAGTGCAATTCCAGTATTGCCACTAGTCGCTTCGATCAAGCTGTCTCCCGGTTTAATTTCACCACGTTTTTCAGCTTCAACAATCATACTAAGCGCAGGTCTATCTTTTACGGAACCAGCAGGGTTATTCCCTTCGAGCTTCCCTAAAATAATATTAGAGGTATCTCCAGGTAAACGCTGTAACCTAACTAGAGGCGTATTACCAACAAATTCTTCAATAGTGGGAAAATTTTTCATTGTTTTTTCATTCAGTGATAAGAGCTTGCGCGACTACATATTCTTTTTCGTCCGAAATACTAATATGTACTTCTAAACAATCCGCATTAATTTCTTTTGCAAATTCTTGCGTAAAAGCAAGAGAGGGTTTTCCTTTTTCATCATGGATTACATACATCTTACGCCAATTCACATTATCTCGTATACCAGTACCTAACGCTTTAACAAAAGCTTCTTTTACTGCAAACCTTTTTGCTAAAAAAGAAATTTTATTTGTTGATTCATCTAACTCAACAATCTCGTCATCATGCAATATTTTTGAGGAAAAATTTTCTTCATAACGCTCAAACGTTTTTGCAATACGAGAAATCTCAACGATATCTATCCCGGTACCAATAATCTTCATGAATAGAACCAATCAACTAAGCATTAAAAGACATTTTCTGTCGCATTTCTTGAACTGCGACCTCTAGCCCAACAAATAACGCACGCGCAACAATTGAATGACCAATATTTAATTCATATATATTATCTATATCAACAATCGACATTACATTTTCATAGTGCAAACCATGTCCTGCATTGACCACAAGCCCCAGTGACGCCGCATGTTTTACAGCATTTTTAATCCTTAGTAACTCAAACTGTTGCTTTTCACCCTCATTACTTGCGTAAGTACCAGTATGCAGTTCAATAACGGGCGCACCTACTTCCGCACAAGCATCAATTACTTTTAACTCCGGCTCTATAAACAATGAGACTGCAATGTGGGCTTCAGTTAATGCCGCTGTGATTTCTTTAATCCGTGCAGCATGCTCGATGACATCCAAACCACCTTCAGTAGTGAGTTCTTGTCGATGCTCGGGCACAATACAGCAATTTTCTGGTTTTACCTTTAACGCAATATCTCGCATTTCATTCGTTGCTGCCATTTCTAGATTCATGCTGCTCTGAATGACTTGCTTTGCCAAATAAACATCATCATCTTGGATATGGCGACGATCTTCTCGCAAGTGCATGGTAATACCATCTGCGCCGGCTTGCTCAGTCAATAGGATGGCTTGTTTTAAATCTGGGTACGGTGTGAACCTTGCTTGACGAATAGTCATAACATGATCGAGGTTAACCCCCAGACGTACTTTTTGCTTATCTGACATTTTAATTTTCAGTAACGTCCGAACGTTTATGCTTGCATAAATTGCAAAATTTCTCGACTGTGTAATGGACGACTATCTAAATGCCAATTAATGATGCCCCGCATAAGCCGTTTTGCTTCTAACTGACATGTTGCATCCATATTGAGAGGGGATTGCAGGGCAATCAATGTAGAGCCTTTAATCACATTCCATGCAGTGTTTTCCCTTGCAACGTTTTTATTGGGGATCCTCGCAGGCCCTATTCCAACATCATAACGATATATAACATCTTCATGAATTGGAGTTTCATGATCTATTTCTTTATCCAGTGACAGACCATGCCCCACTAACTCAAGCAATTCGATTTCAAATAGACGTAACACTTTTTCCTGACTACTACTCTCTTCCAGCAAACAAACTATATTTTGGTACAAGTCAAAAATTTCCTTACTTGGACTAGATCTAGGTACCAGTTTTAAAATTAATTCATTCAAATACATTCCCACGATACATATTGCAGGAGAAGTCACTTGCTTAGCTGCAACAGACTCAAAGTGTATAAGTGTGAACAAATCGCCTCTACCACTCCAGGAGATTAACAAAGGCGAAAATAATAAATCCGTAGAAGAATTGATTTTCTTAGAGCTATGACCTAAACACGAAACTAAACCATGCTCGGGTGTAAGCATTTCCATAATACGACTCGACTCACGATAACGACGTGCGTGTATGCAGTAAGCTTGTTGTAGTTGAACTCTCATAACCCCAAGAAACTCTAATTTACATTTGATACGTCGTTAAAAAATGATCTTATGTTCACAGATGACTGTATGCCAGTTTTACAAAAGCAAAAACTAGCCAAGTCGCTCATGTATAAGCTAATACATATCGCTCCTCTCAACATTTTTTCCTCGTCTCAAACATGGTATTAGCAAATCAGAGCTTCTTAGATTTCATTTATTAGTTTTCAAATTGTGCAACAATATCTTGCTGATCTTGCCAATTCTGTTTTACTTTTACCCAAGTTTTCAGCATAACTTTTTTTCTATACACACGCTCAAGCCTATTCCGCGCTTGTTCACCAATAGCTTTTAACTTTGACCCTCTTTTTCCAATAACAATAGCTTTCTGACTATCTTTTTCAACCCAAATAATAACGTTTATGGTGATTAAATCATCCTCAAACTCTATATTTTCTACTTCAGTATAGATCGCATAAGGCAGCTCCTTGTGTAGCTGAGTGATAGCAGATCCACGAACAATTTCTGAAACAACAAAGTTTTCATCACGATCCCAAGTGACGTCTTCTGGAAATAAAAACATCGACTCTGGCAACTTTTTACATAAAACATTTATCAAGTCATTCATGTTTTTATCATGCAAAGCTGAAATGGGCAGGATATCCTCGAACGCATGACGCGCTTTGATATCATTCATAATAGGTAACAAAGCAGATTTATCTTTGATTCGATCTATTTTATTAACCACTAACACAACCGGCCGGCCGGTCTGCTTTACTTGTTTTAGCAAGTAATCATCTTCATCATTCCAAGAGCCCATCTCAACCACCATCAGAATAATATCTACCTCTTGAAGAGCAGATAATGCATTGCTGATGAGCACTTTATTAATTAAGCGTTTATTACCTAATTGAACACCAGGGGTATCTAATAAAATAAGCTGATGGTTTTTTAAGCTCAGAACACCGCGAATATTGTGCCGCGTCGTTTGTGGCTTATGCGTAGCGATAGATAATTGCTTGCCAAGCAAAGCGTTAAATAAAGTAGATTTACCAACATTTGCACGACCTACAATAGCCACAAAGCCACAATATTTTTCACTCATCTTGAATTAAGCTGCTTGATCATAAATTCAAAGGCAAGTTCAGCAGCTTCTTGTTCAGCCTTACGCCGACTAGCCCCTGTTCCAATGAAAGTTTCATCACAGTTCTCAATTTCACATTGGACGGAAAAAGTTTCATTACCTGACTTGCCATGTTTTTTGATCACAGTATAGGTTGGTAAGGCTTTGCTATTAGATTGTAGTAATTCCTGAATTCTAGTCTTTGCATCCTTAAGTTGCTCAACGGTTGGTATATTATTTAATCGCTTAGCATAAATTTTCTCAATAAATTCACACGCGGCATCAAACCCTTCAGAAAGATATACTGCTCCTATCAGTGCTTCTAAAGCATCAGCTAATATTGATGACCTGTGTAGACCACCAGATTTCAATTCTCCAGCACCCAAAGAAAGATGCATGCCCAACTCATGTTCGCGCGCAATTTCTGCCAAAGTTTCTTTTCGTACTAGATGCGCACGAATACGGGTAAGGTCACCTTCTGGATAATCTGGAAAATGCTTGAACAGCCAGTTAGCAATAAAAAACCCTAACAGCGAATCACCTAGGTATTCTAAGCGTTCGTTGTTTTTACTACTAACACTTCTATGTGTAAGCGCAAGACGGCAATGATCTGAGTTTAAAAGCTCTTTCCCTAGTAACTTTCCTAAACTCAACTTACGTTCTTTAAAAATTTATTTTTTTGTAGTAATTGTTTGACGTTGATCAAACTTAGCCACAGCATCCAAATTAGCAACCACAGGAACTCTAAGCTCATAGTCTAATCCAAATTCTATAGAATCCTTATTTTTACTATAAACAAAATGCTCTTTCTTCACACCACTGATACCATTAATGTTCAACCTCTTATCAATAGACTCCCATAATTGTTTTTTATTAGGTTTTTTACTTTTCATTTCTAATGAAATGTCTTCAATGATTTTCTCAGTTGTAAGTCCTTTATAGTAAACAGGAAATAATTTCACACCTAACATTAACAAGAAGCCAATTAATGCTGCAAAAAATACCCAAAATATAAATGTTGCGCCACGTTGCTTGTACATACTTATCATTTGACCACCCTCATATTAGATAATTTTTTTACCTATTCTCTTAAAATTAAATTTCTTACCTGCAAAATCCCAATTCATCCAAACTAAAAAAGCTCTTCCAACCAAATTCTCTTCCGGAACAAAGCCCCATATTCGGCTATCACTACTATGATCTCTATTATCACCCATAACAAAAAAATGATTTTGTGGAACTGTAAATTCTCCAGGCATGCTGTAACCAATTTTCTTTAATAAAATATCATGCGGACGAGGATCCAGATTTTCACGGAAAATCATTGCGCCATTCATAACACTATTTGCGCCATCACCTTGGTACGTACCATTTTTTTCCTGATGCACTAATATCCCATTGATGTACAGTTTTTTATCGCGGTAAGCAATGTGATCACCCGGCAATCCTATTACACGTTTAATATAATCATCTGCTGGATTTTTTGGAAAGCGAAACACTGCTACATCACCACGTTGAGGCGTTCCTATATTCAATATTTTTTGATGCCACACGGGTAAACGAACCCCATAACTAAATTTGTTTACTAGAATAAAATCACCATGTAACAAGGTAGGCATCATTGAACCTGATGGAATACGAAATGGCTCAGCTACAAAAGATCTCAGAATTAAAACAATCAAAAGAATTGGAAAAAAAGACTTACTAATATCAACTAACCATGGCTCTCGATAGTCTTTATTCCTAGTTCCAACAGCCTCTTGACTGTGCACAGCATTGTAAGACTCCTCAAGCGCTCTCTTGCGTCGCTTATCGCCAAGAAACAGCTTATCTAATAACCATACTAAGCCTGTAACTAAGGTTCCAATTAATAGGGCGAGCTCTAAATCAAAATGCATAGCGGGTGACATATGGGTTTATCAAATATCGATAATAAATAAAAATAGATAGCTAAATACTATCCATTTGAAAATACTTTATAAAAAGGAGGTTTTACTCTATGAGGAACCATGAAATCACGTAGCTTATAAGTATAGAAGCTAATCCCGGCAAGTGCGAGCTTGAGACCGACTATCTGTAACGATGTCTGTGCCGCCATACATGATATGCGACTAGTAGATAGTCGCATGTCTGGTCGGGGTGAGAGGATTCGAACCTCCGACCCCCGCAACCCCATTGCGGTGCGCTACCAGGCTGCGCCACACCCCGATAAAAATGAAAATTACGAATTGATTATAGAGCGGTTGCTTAGCGTTTTAAAACTTGCAGTAAATCTTCAAGCTCTACGCGCATTTGATGCACGACTTGTTGGCTTTGATTTTGATCTTCTTTAGCATCTGAACCAGAAAGCTTCTGTCTCGCACCACCAATAGTGTAGCCCTGCTCATAAAGAAGACTACGAATTTGGCGGATTAGAATCACATCATGACGCTGATAGTACCTACGGTTACCGCGCCTCTTGACGGGCTTCAGAGAAGGAAACTCTTGTTCCCAATATCGAAGCACATGTGGTTTAACACCACATAATTCACTTACTTCCCCAATTGTAAAATAGCGTTTCCCTGGAATCGCCGGCAATTCGTTATTATTGTTGATTTCCAGCATATGCCTCAACTCTCGCTTTTAATTTCTGACCAGGACGGAACGTAACTACACGTCTTGCAGAAATTGGAATCTCCTCACCTGTTTTTGGGTTTCGCCCAGGGCGCTGGTTTTTATCACGCAGAATAAAATTACCAAAACCCGATAACTTTACTTCATGCCCTTCTTCGAGCGCGACACGAACTTCCTCAAAAAAAATTTCGACGAGTTCTTTTGCTTCACGTTTGTTGAGGCCTAACTCCTCAAACAAATTTTCTGCCATGTCTGCTTTTGTGAGCGCCATTATTATTAGCTTCTTATTTCTGCTCCAACTTTATCTTCAAGTTGAGAAATAATTGATAAGACGGTTTGTTCTAGTTCTTTATCTGTAAGGGTGCGCGAAAACTCTTGCAAAATCAAGCCTAAAGAGACGCTTTTCTTTGTTTCTGGGACACCCTTCCCTTTATAAATACTGAAGACCTTAATAGCTTGCAAACATGCAATCTCCATTTGCTCAATGTTTGAACGAATCTCTGCCAAACTAATATTGTCATCGACAATGAGAGTGATATCCCGACGATTCGCAGGGTATTTGGAAAGTGGTCGGAAAACATTTGTTTCATCTTCACCAAGCAATTCATTCAACTGTAATTCAAATAAATAAATTTGAGCATCGATACCTAATACAGATTGAATACGAGGATGCAGTTTACCAAGGCGCCCAAGTAACGTTTTCCCATGTAAAATTTTTGCAGATTGTCCCGGATGTAATGACACATCATCAGCCACAACAAATGAAATTTGATCTTCAGGTAATACCGAAATTTTTAGTAGCTGCTCTACATCACCTTTTAAATCAAAGAAATCTACTTTACGGTTTGGTGAACCCCATTGTTCAGGCTCACAATCACCTACTATCAGCCCTGAAAGACTTGGTAATTGCAGCAAGCCTTCAGCAGTATTCTTAAACTGTAATCCTTGCTCAAATATACGGATACGCTCCTGCTGACGATGTAAATTATATTGTGCTGCTTTGATTAAGCCTGGCCATACGCTGTTGCGCATGATCGCTAATTCTTGGGATATGGGGTTAGAGAGTTGTTTTCCAGCTTGTTGAGGGTTTAATAACTCATCGATCTCTTGATCGACAAAACTAAAGGTAATGACTTCATGATAATTACGCAGCACCAACGCTTCTTTCATCAAAGCCAACTGGTTTTTGTCATCTGCCACAGAAGTAGTATTGATCGCTAATGCTTTCACATTCGCGGGGATATTTTTATAACCTACTAACCGAGCAATTTCTTCAATTAAATCGACATCGATAGCGAGATCAAAACGATAACTAGGAGGTATAACCTTTAAACAATCTCCATCAATGTTTACATCACAATGCAAACGTTGCAAAAGCGACTGCACCTCTTCAATAGACAATTGAATCCCGAGTAACGATTCCACTTTAAAATGTTGCAAAGTAATTGGCAACGCTTTTGGTAGCGCTGCAGGATTTTCTTCACAAATCACTTCTCCAGCTTTACCACCCACAATTTCTAAAATTAATTGTGTTGCACGTTCAATGGCTTTTGATGCAAGTTCAGGATCCACTCCTCGTTCAAATCGATGTGATGAATCAGTGTGCAAACCATGTCTTCTAGCTTTACCCGCAATCACTTCAGGCTTAAAGTGCGCACTTTCTAAAAATATTCTTTTAGTATTAACTTGAATTGCAGTAGTAAGCCCACCCATGATACCTGCAAGCGCAATAGGACGCTTTTTATCTGCAATGATCAGCTCATCTTCACTAAGGTCAACCTCCTGACCATCTAACAACGCTAGTTTTTCAGAGGATTTAGCCAATCTAACAACTATCTCACCGTTGAGTTTATCCAAATCAAATGCATGCATGGGCTGACCCATCTCTAACATCACGAAATTAGTAATATCCGTGATCGCGTTTATTGAACGTACTCCCGCACGACGTAACTTTTCTTGCATCCATAATGGACTTTGTGCAGAACCCGAAATATCTTCGATGACTCTACCTACATAACGCGGACATTCTTGTGTGGCTTGAATAGAAACAGGAAAAGTAGATTGAACTGAACTACTGACATCATCTACTTGAAAATCTTTTAGAAGCGGTTGATCTAACAATGCAGACACTTCACGCGCCACACCTTGAACACTTAAACAATCTGAACGGTTAGGCGTTAAATCAATATCGATGACTTGATCGTCTAAATCAAAGCTTGTGTAAACATCCGCACCTAGTTCAGCATCGTCAGGCAACTCCATAATGCCATCAGAGCTATCTGACAAACCCAGTTCGCTCGCCGAACACAACATGCCAAATGATTCTACACCGCGTAACTCTTTTGCTTCGATTTTAAAATCATTAGGCAACACCGCCCCTACTTTGGCAAAAGCAACTTTTAGGTCTTTACGTACGTTCTTTGCACCACAAATGACTTTGCTTGTTTCGCCTTTACCGTCATCGACTTGGCAAACTTGTAGTTTCTTTGCATCAGGATGCGCTTCAACGTCTAATACTTTTGCAACCACCACACCGGAAATATTTGCGCTTGCAGGCTCAATTCCATCGACTTCTAAACCTGCCATCGTAAGCGTGTCTGCCAATTGCTGAGTATCCACTTCAGGGTTAACCCACTCACGTAACCAATTTTCGCTAATTCGCATCTTTATTATCCAACTTATAGATCAAGCAAATTGCTGCAAAAAGCGCAAATCGTTTTCAAAAAATAATCGCAAGTCATTTACTTGATAGCGCAACATGGCTAAACGCTCCACACCCATCCCAAATGCATAACCGTTATAAGCATTTGTATCTATCCCTACGCTATTAAATACATTTGGATGCACCATGCCACAACCCATCACTTCTAACCATTTAGTCGAATTAGTTCGACTATTTACCATACCAATATCAATTTCGGCTGACGGTTCAGTAAACGGAAAATAAGAAGGACGAAACCGCACTTGCAAATTTTCATCATCAAAAAAGCTTTGTAGAAAATCAATGATGATGCCTTTTAAATCAACAAACGAAACCTGTTTATCTACTAACAAGCCTTCAACTTGATGAAACATTGGGCTATGTGTGGGATCAGAATCACACCGATACACACGCCCTGGCGCAATAATTCTTATCGGTGGCTTTTGCTCTTGCATCACATGAATTTGCACTGAAGAAGTGTGCGTGCGCAATAAAAGCTTATCGTCAAAATAAAATGTATCGTGCATTGCACGTGCAGGATGATGGTCTGGAATATTTAAGGCTTCAAAGTTATGAAACTCATCTTCAATCTCGGGCCCTTCTTCTACTACAAACCCAAACTGTTTGAAGTAGTCTTGAATGCGATTCAGTGTCAAAGTAATTGGATGAAGACTTCCTAAACCTTGCCCACGACCAGGCAAAGTAACATCAACGGTTTCACTTTTTAACTTTTCATTAATTAAAGCTTCTTGCAGGTAAGACTTTCTCTCTTCGAGTGCTTTTTGAATAACAACTTTAACTTGGTTGATCTTCTGCCCCGCCTCTGGTCGCTGTTCTTTTGGCAGCTTACCTAATTCTTTAAGCTGCTCAGTAAGCACACCTTTTTTACCCAGATAATAAACACGCAGAGACTCTACTGCCTCCATATCAGCGGTCGACTGAATTTCATCTATAGCGGAATTTTGTAAAGAACTCAGATCAGACATATTAAATTTTCTTTAAAACAAAAAAGGGAAAGACAATGCCTTTCCCTTTCAACAAGTAAAACCTAATGCTGTGTATACAGATTATGTATCAACTGGCTAAATTAGCTTTGGCTGTTTCTGCAAGTTTTCCAAAAGTGTCAATATCGTTTACCGCTAAATCCGCTAACACCTTACGATCAATTTCAACTGAAGCTTTATTCAAGCCATCAATCATTCTGCTATAAGACAAACCAAATTGCCTTGCTGCAGCATTAATACGCACAATCCAAAGTGAGCGGAATTGACGCTTCTTTTGTCTACGATCGCGATAAGCATATTGACCTGCTTTAATAACTGCTTGTTTTGCTACGCGATAAACATTTCTACGCGCACCGTAATAACCTTTTGCCTTAGCGCGCACCTTCTTATGTTTTGCGTGTGCGGTAACGGATCTTTTTGCTCTTGGCATACTTTTATCTCTCTACTAAATTATTTTCGTAAAATCGTTATGGCTAATTATTAAATTAGATCTTAATCATTAAGCATATGGCAACATTTGCTTAACCGCTTTAACATCAGCTTCCGCAATCATGGTACTACTACGCAATTGTCTTTTTCTTTTCGTACTCTTCTTAGTAAGAATATGGCGCAAATGCGATTGTGTACGTTTAAAACCGCCTTTAGCAGTTTTTTTGAAACGCTTTGCAGCACCTCTATTTGTTTTTAATTTAGGCATTCTAGTTCACTCGTTAGCTATATTTATGTTTTAACTCTTATTTCTTTAACACTTACTTCTTCTTAAGGGGCGCAAACACCATCACTAGTTGTCGTCCTTCTAACTTAGGTCGTTGCTCAACTTCACCATATTCTTTTAAATCATCTTCGATTCGGTCTAATAATTTCACACCTAACTCTTGGTGCATCATTTCTCGACCTCTAAAACGAATGGTTACTTTAGTCTTGTCACCATTTGTTAAAAATTCAACTAGCTTTTTTAACTTTGTTTGGTAATCACCTTCTTCTGTACCAGGTCGAAACTTAATTTCTTTGACATGAATTAGTTTTTGTTTCTTTCTTGCAGCGTGTGCTTTTTTACTTTGTTCAAATTTAAATTTACCGTAATCCATCACCCTGCAAACCGGAGGTTTGGCATTGGGTACAATTTCAACTAAATCTAAATCGGCATCTAATGCAATTTGTTGGGCTTCATCAATCGCGACGACTCCAACATTTTCACCATCACTCCCGATCAAACGAACTTCATGATCGGTTATTTCTTCATTTAAACGATTCTCTTTCGCTGCGCTAATATTCTAATCCTCCAAAAACATTAAAGGCCGCGGTTCGCGCTTTCATCAGTGAATTTTTGCACGATAGCATCAACATCCATCGAGCCAAGATCTTCACCGCTGCGCGTACGGACGGCCAGCTGATTCGCTTCGACTTCACGGTCACCCGCCACTAACATATAGGGGGTGTGGGTAATCGTGTGCTCGCGAATCTTAAAGCCAATCTTCTCATTTCTCAAGTCAGAAATGACCCTGAACCCTTGATTTTTAAGCATTTCTAGCACTGACACGACATATTTGCTGTGTTTGTCTGTAATATTCATGATTACGGCCTGTGTTGGCGCTAGCCAGAACGGTAAATTACCGGCGTAATTCTCAATGAGAATACCAATGAAACGCTCTAATGAGCCTAATATGGCTCGATGGATCATCACAGGTACATGCTTCGAGCCATCTTCAGCTACATAGGTCGCATCCAATCGACCTGGCATGGAGAAATCCACCTGGATTGTGCCACATTGCCAAGCACGACCAATACAATCTCGAAGAGTGAATTCAATCTTCGGTCCATAGAATGCCCCTTCACCGGGTTGTAATTTATAGTCCAAGCCTTGTTTCTTAAATGCTTGCTCAAGAGCTAGTTCCGCCTCATCCCAGAGTTCATCTTCTCCTACACGTTTCTCGGGTCGTGTGGATAAAGCCAATTCTATATTTTCAAAGCCAAAATCATTGTAGACATCAAATGTGAGCTGGATGAGTTCAGCCACTTCTTCTTGCAATTGTTCACGTGTACAAAATATATGTGCATCATCTTGAACAAAACGTCGCCCACGCATCAATCCATGTAAAGTACCAGAGGGTTCATTGCGATGCACCAAACCAAATTCAGAAAGTTTTAAGGCAAGTCACGATAACTTTTTAAACCTTGATTATAAATTTGCACATGTCCAGGACAATTCATTGGTTTAATCGCATATTCACGATTTTCTGAGTGTGTCGCAAAAATCATGTCACCAAATTTATCCCAATGCCCTGACTTCTCCCAAAGCTTTCGGTCCAATATCTGTGGCGTGAGCACTTCTTGATAACCACGTTCACGAATCTTGTCACGAATATACTTTTCAACAATTTTATATAAAGTAAAGCCTCGGTCATGCCAAAACACCATGCCAGGCGCCTCTTCTTGAAAATGGAACAAGTCCATTTGCCTTCCAAGTTTGCGATGATCACGCTTTTCCGCTTCTTCGAGTTGCGTTAAGTACTGTTTGAGTTGCTTTTTATCAGCCCATGCGGTGCCGTAAATACGTTGCAACATTTTATTATTAGAATCACCGCGCCAATATGCGCCCGCAAGCTTTGTTAATTTAAACGCACGAAGATGACGCGTATTAGGCACATGTGGCCCACGACACATGTCGGTATATTCTTCATGATGATATAAGGCAATGATTTCACCATCTGGAATTTCAGAAGCAATTTCTACTTTGTAATCTTCATTGCGCTCTTTAAAGGCAGCAACCGCTTCATCCCGGCTTACTACTTTACGAATCACGTCGTAGTCTTTTTTTACCAGCTCCGCCATGCGTTTTTCAATGGCTTCTAAATCTTCAGGCGTAAACGCACGTTCAAATTCAATGTCGTAATAAAAACCATTTTCTATCACGGGACCAATTGCCATTTTCGCAGTTGGATAAAGTTGTTTGATCGCATGCCCCATTAAATGCGCGAAGGAGTGACGGATGATATCGACCCCATCTTGATCCTTGCTGGTTATGATTTCTAATTTAGCATCGCCCTCAATTTCTACACATGCATCTGCAAGTACTCCATCAATACGCCCAGCGATGGTAGCTTTCGCTAAACCGGGCCCTATAGATTCAGCAACTTGTTGGGTAGTAACAGGGTGATCGAATTGTTTTTGAGTTCCGTCAGGAAGAGTAATAGTAGGCATATAATTTTCCAGTGGTGACCGATACCAGAGGCCACGTGTCATAATTGTAGTTATTTCAGTTTGCGCAGGATGAGTATAATTTTTCCTACAAATAATTGTAATGCTTTGTATACATTCGCACCAGATAGGCTCTAGGAGATAGATTGCTCTATTAAACGTGAGCTATCCCCATAAATCTCTGGTATGAATCTGTATACTAATTAGATCATTTATTGACTTTAATTATATAGCTCCATGTCTACTAAACAAGACTTTGCTTATCTGATTATTAATGCCGATGACTATGGTTATTATGACTGCATCAGCAAAGGAATAATTGAAGCCCATCAGTCTGGCGTAGTCACATCAACCGGAATATTTGCCAATAGCCCCAACCTAGACAAACAACTTTCTTGGTTGTCTAGCGTTCCTAACTTGGATTTAGGCGTTCATCTAAACCTTACAGACGGAGCTCCACTAAGCGCCTCATTTCGTGACGAGTTAGTCGACACAAATGGAATTTTTCCAAATAAAGTTCAGCTAATCCTCAAATTACTTTCTGGGAAAATCAGCATCAATGCAATTGAAATGGAATGGAGAGCACAAATCGAAAAATGCTTAAGTAAAAATACAACACTCTGGTTTTTAAACTCACATGAACATATACATTGCTTTCCGTCATTATTTAAACTCTTTCAAAATCTTGCGGACGAATATAAATTTCATTACACCAGATTTCCAAGCTCTGAATGGCAACATACTATAAACATAAGCAGCTTAATTAGAAATACAGCTTTAGGGGCCATGAGTCGAATAAATAAGCATTCAATACGCTCCATGCCTCCTAAATTATTAGGGCTTGGCCAAAGTGGTAAACTGAGTTTTCCGTACTTGAAAAAAATCTTTTCAAAACTGGTGACTGGCGAAATTTATGAATTAATGTGCCATCCAGGAATTTTAGACACTGAAGAAGTCAACCGGAAAGAACTTCTGCAATACCATGACTGGGAGCTAGAAAAAGAAACACTGACTTCACCCGAAACTAAGAAGCTTATAAAGAAACATTCAATTAAGCTGATCGGCTACCGTCATCTAGAGCAAATCAATCACAACTTACCACTAATCTCGTAAACACGAGATAAAAAAATAATTTAGTGTCTACATTCAAACAAATTTCTATAAGCAAGCCAACATTAAGTATCGTTGTGCCGGCACACAATGAATCCGATGGGATTATTCAATCAATAAAAACGATTGCTTCTTTTGCAAAACAATGTGAACCCAAAAATGAAATTATAGTCATTGATGATGGTAGCAGCGACAATACTTTCGAGTTGATAACAAGCTTTTCTAAGCAAAATCCTGATATTAACCTCAAAGCTATTAAATTTAGTCGAAACTTTGGTAAAGAATCTGCCATTTTAGCTGGCTTAAAGTCTTCCACAGGAGAAGCAGTCATAACAATCGACGCAGACCTTCAACATCCCCCAAATTTAATCGTCGATATGATAAATTGTTGGAAAAACGGTGCCATGATTGTTCATGGGGTGAAACGCAATCGTGACCATGATTCTAAGATTGCAAAAATGAGAGCAAGGTTTTTCAACATCCTCTTCTCATGGTTAGGAGGCATCGATTTAAGTAATGCTTCTGACTTTAAGCTACTAGATCGACGAGTCGTAAATACAATTGTCCACCAGATGCCTGAATGTAAACGCTTTTATCGAGGATTAACAAGCTGGGTTGGTTACCCATCAGTTAAATTAGAATTCAATGTTGCCGAAAGGATCGACGGAGATGGCAAATGGTCATTATTGGGATTACTAGATCTTGCAACCACTGCACTAGTTTCATTTACAAGTGCACCACTTCGAATCGTGACTATACTAGGGTTCTTATTTCTGGTTTTTGGGTTTGTTATTGGAACGATTACACTGGCTTACTGGTTCATGGGCGAAGCTGTTTCTGGCTTTACTACTACGATTTCTACTTTATTGATCATAGGAAGCATTATCATGATCAGTCTTGGTATCATCGGGGAATATATCTCCAAAATTTATGATGAAATTAAAAATAGACCCCCTTACCTGATTGAATCTACTGTCAAACTAAACGAAAACAAACAAGATACGGAAGAAACAGATTCAAACTAAATAGTATATTTAAAATCTTGGTAGGCGCGATCGGATTCGAACCAACGACCTCTACCATGTCAAGGTAGCGCTCTAACCAACTGAGCTACGCGCCTACTTACAAAGTACGAAAGTATCATATTGAATCGAAAACATACATCTAACTATGGGCAAGGATAAAAGCGAATTACATCACGCTGAGAAGCGCAAGATATTCTCAGATTAAGGCGAGCGGTGTTTGAACGTAGCGACTTTGCGAGCAGCTGAAAATCGAGCATTCTCAGATGAAGTGATGTTAGCGCAAGTGGTTTTGGGAACTTTTCCTAAACAAAAGCTCCTCGGCCCTAAACAAAAGGGTTCTCGAACCCAACTACAAAATTTAAAAAACTAGATTGCTTCGCTTCACTCGCAATGATGAATCGGTTGCATCATCCCTGATGAACATCATATTCGCGCATCCTTGCGCTCACCAAAGCTACGCGCCTACTTACAAACCAAACATCAGAAGTATCATATGACACGTAAATCACAGAAGTAACTACTTACACATCTAAATATTAGCCGAAACTAATGAAGGCGATATTTAATAAATTACAAGAAAATTGAGGAATTCATGTAGCCCTTATGAATGACAAGGATCACCAAACTTTAATCTGATTCATTACTCCTGATGGAACTCATATTCGCATGGACGCTTTCGATATCTCATTTTCTGTATCACTAGCAACCCATGTACATCGTCCTTGTGCGCGTAGGATCCACGCGCTCGTTACAAAATATCAAACTTACGTATATATTTAACAAGTTTACAGATTTACGTCACAATTTTAGTTTGTCATCAATCTATCTTTTGCAATCTTAGAAAAATTAGTTAACCCCAAAGGACAAAGTTCAGGAGTTTGAAGAATATCAACGGCCATGTTGCCATTTGTTTCAATTATAACTGGACCATCATTAGTAACTGCAATGTCCCAACCAAGAAATACAAATCCAGGAAATGCTTTATGTGCGCACACACCAACTCGCTTGAGTTCATCCCAGAATGGAATTTTGATGCCTTTGATTTGTTCTTCCGTGTCTGGATGTTTTGTAACAAATTTAGAGAGTATTTTTTTACTCACAGCTCGCCCAACCATTCCTGAATTTAAATCTATAGCTGCTGAAAAACCGCCTCCTGCAAAATTATCAGTTATTTGGCCTTTAGCTGGAATTTTAAGAACTGCATATACGATTTCAACATCACCAGATGACCACATCCCAGTAACTAACCGAATAGATGAAACAGATTTCGGTGCAAATTTTTCTAAAAGTGTATGATTTTTTAAACATGGTTGCATGAGGTATACACATGACATCGATAGTTCACTAACAAAATTATTTACCTCGTCTTCTCCTACAATCTCATCACAGAGTTTATATTTTTTATCACCACAATATTCAATAAAGTAAATATCTCTTCCCAACATCCCATCATTAGGTTTTAGAATCATATTTTTATCTAATAATCTATATTCTGCACCCTTTATGGAAATAAAATTTTTTCTATCTACAACAGCAAATGTTTTAATGGTTGGTAAAGAACTTGATATCAAAATTTTTTCAACATTCAATTTATCTTCAATTAACGTTTCTTTATCTCGATTAATTAAATCAAAAAACGAGGAGCCAACATTTGCAGCAAGAAAATATTCAGCTTTTGAAAACCTCTTTGGGATAAACAAATGATATCGATAATATAATTCAGGCGAAACCCTCTTAAATACGGCAAGTTTAAATTGTTCATATACTTGATATAACACACTTTTCGCACCATGCGCTTTTGCTTCATTACTATACTTATTCGTATATTCAAATATTAAAAATGGAAATTTAAAAAACCATATGAAGTATACAAATACTCTAGAGATATAATTTTTAAGCCCACTCGCCCACTGAGGACAGGGCGCTTTCGCTACCGCATATAACAGATAATCAAAATCTGTATCTTTACTAACAAATAAACTCGGCATAGGGGCTCTCCCCCAGACAACAGAAATATAGGTGACAATTTTTTTCATTCTGCCGGTGTTAAAATACTTTATTGAATATTCTCTTACATCTTCCCCCAAACCATGCGTAATCAAGGTTGACTAATGCTTTTCGAGCCATATATTGTTTTTCTACTTTTAGTAAAACTTGATATAGCTCTTCATCACCTACATTTTCTGCTAATTCCAGGTTTTCTCTTAAGAATAGAAGCTGTGATTGATCTTGCAATCTAAGAGATTTTATTGGTTGCACCGAATCAAGCGTGGGAAAAGTTGAAGTATTTATGCCCAATAGTCTCAAGGTTATCATCGTTCGCAAACATTTTTCACATTTACCACAATTATAACCTTCATCATGCCAGCACACTCTCAACATTTCTAACACGCTTAGATCTTTAGAGATTCTCAAAAGCTTATCTATTCTTTTAATATCAATTCCATCGTGAACAATTTTTGTTTTTTCTGTACTGAACAGATAATCTAAAATTGGATGAGAACCATCACCCATTAATTCCTGGGCTGATTGAGATCCAGCAATATAGACTTTGTTAAAAGCAAAAGCATGAGCAACAGCTGATAGACCAGCAGCAATAGCCATATTCCAAGTAAAGCCTTTGTCAGTAAAAAAGTATCTAATATTAGAGCGAACAATAACAATTTCTTTATTCTTGCTCTTTAGATACTCAAAGTTTTTTTCTTGCGCTTTCTTCAAGGCCAACTTATTTTTAAGATGAATATCTATGCCCTCAATAAATACTAAATGTGTAATTTCATTGATATTCTTTAAAAACGTATACGTACCATCAACACCGCCAGAAAAAAAACTGGCTACTCCAGCAGACAGATCGTGTGTTTTTTCGTTTATGTTACTTGCATGAATTTTAATTTTAGAAAGTTGAGAGAACCAGAGTGTGAGTATATTTTGAATCTCGTCTAAATTTTGTAAAAACAATTCAGAAACAGGTATATCTGACTCTATATCTATATCTTCATTATTAAACATGGCAGGAATAATCGCAGCACAAATGAATGGCTCAATATTACAAAAAAGCTCATGTCCTGATTTGCATTCAAACCACAACTCCTCTTTGCCAATCAATCCAGACAACTTATATTTGTCTTTTACCTTGCTGACGGAAATATTTTTAATAATCACCTTCAAATACCCCCAAATTTATCACTAGCAATATTTTATGGAATTAACATCCCTAACTTGATTTAATTTCTTTGACTACATAAGAAACTATCGCTATTGAGTTCCAATAATAATGCCTTTCAATTTCACCACTTCATCCCGCATTTTTGCTGCTTCTTCAAACTCTAAATTCTTTGCATGCTCATACATCTTTTGTTCTAGCTGTTTGATTTTTTTCATCCCATGTTCGGGACTCGTACGCGAATATTCGATCACTTCTTCTGCTACTTTTGATAGCTTTTCACGTTTACCAATGTCATAAGGCATTCTACGAGCGCCCTCCATAATATCGGCAACTTTCTTTTTTATTCCTTTAGGTGTAATACCGTGTTTTTCATTAAACTCTAATTGTTTGTTACGCCTACGATTGGTTTCTTCAATCGCTTTCTTCATCGAACCTGTCAGGTCTTCTGCATACATTATAGCTTTACCATTTAAATGCCGTGCTGCACGTCCCACCGTTTGAATGAGTGATCGCTCGGAACGCAAAAAACCTTCTTTATCTGCATCTAAAATAGCAACTAAAGATACTTCTGGAATATCTAAACCCTCACGCAATAAATTGATTCCCACTAATACATCGAAATCTCCTTTACGCAGACTACGAATAATTTCGACACGCTCTACTGTATCAATATCTGAATGCAAATAACGAACACGTACACCATGGTCGCCCAAATATTCAGTGAGATCTTCTGCCATACGCTTAGTAAGAGTTGTAATTAAAACACGTTCATCTTTTTGAACTCGTTCGGTAATTTCTGACAATACATCATCCACTTGTGATGCAACGGGACGCACTTCAATTTCTGGATCAACAAGTCCTGTAGGACGTACAACTTGTTCTGCCACCGCATCCGATTTTTCTTTTTCGTATGGACCGGGAGTAGCTGATACGTAAATCATTTGCGGTGCTAAGGCTTCAAACTCTTCAAACTTTAAAGGCCGATTATCTAATGCCGATGGTAAACGGAAACCATATTCCACCAAGGTTTCTTTGCGGGAACGATCTCCTTTATACATACCACCAAATTGTGGAACGGATACATGACTTTCATCCATTACCATCAACGCATTATCAGGCAGATAATCTAACAAGCATGGAGGTGGCTCGCCGGCTTCACGTCCTGAAAGATAACGTGAATAATTTTCAATACCATTGCAGTAACCGATTTCTTGAATCATTTCTAAATCAAAACGCGTGCGTTGTTCTAAACGTTGTTCTTCTACTAAACGATTCGCATCGCGTAACACTTGCAAACGCTCTTTGAGTTCTAGCTTAATTTGCTCAATTGCATTGAGCAGGATTTCACGTGGTGTTACATAATGAGTTTTAGGATAAATCGTTAACCGTGGCACTTTACGGATCAATTCACCTGTGAGTGGATCAAAATAGCTGAGATTTTCAATTTCATCATCGAATAATTCGATACGAATACCTTCACGCTCAGATTCAGCAGGATGCACATCAATGACTTCACCATGCACTCGAAAGGTGCCACGCCGTAATTCAAAATCGTTGCGACTGTATTGCAACTCAGCCAACCTTCTTAGTAACTTGCGTTGATCAATACGATCACCACGATCGAGATGCATCACCATACCCAGATAAGCTTTTGGATCCCCTAAACCATAAATAGCGGAAACGGTTGCAACGATTATCGTATCCGACCTCTCAAACAAAGCTTTTGTTGCCGAGAGTCGCATTTGCTCAATATGATCATTAACGGAAGCATCTTTCTCAATAAAAGTGTCGCTGGAAGGCACATATGCTTCGGGTTGGTAGTAGTCGTAATAGGACACGAAATATTCCACTGCATTTTTAGGAAAGAACTCTTTCATCTCTCCATATAGCTGCGCGGCCAGAGTTTTGTTCGGCGCCAAAATAATAGTCGGGCGCTGAACTTGCTGTACGACATTTGCGATGGTGAAGGTCTTACCTGAGCCCGTTACCCCCAACAACGTTTGATGAGCCAAACCATCGTTTAAACCTTCAACTAATGCGGAGATCGCTTCAGGCTGGTCACCTGCTGGATCGAACTTGGTATTTAGTTGAAATTGGCCTTGTATAGACATGATGATATTTTGCGCTGATTCAGACTTATCTCTTTTAGAAAGTACACCTAGGCTGCCCTGCCCCTGTAAAGTGCTTATCCAAGCAATTCATACAGATACACACATATAGGAAACCTTCGTGAGCAGTTTATTAGCCAATCGCGTATCGCGCATCCAGCCTTCTGTCACTTTAGCCATAACCGCACGTGCAAATCAAATTCGTGCTGAGGGTGGTGATATTTTAAACCTGGCTGCAGGGGAACCTGATTTTGACACACCAGAACACATTAAAGCCGCTGCTCAGCAGGCAATGAATGAAGGTAAAACAAAATACACACCTGTTCCAGGCACGCTATCTTTAAAAGATGCAGTCATAGATAAATTTAAGCGGGATAACGGGCTTGACTATAGCCGTGACGAAATCATGGTATCTAATGGAGGTAAGCAAGTATTCTATAACTTGTGCCAAGCAATCTTAAATGAAGGCGATGAAGTTTTAATCCCTGCACCTTACTGGGTCTCATATCCCGACATGGCCCTTTTAGCAGGGGGAGAGCCCGTCATTATCCCAAGTGACGATGCGCATCGCTGCAAAATTACAGCTGCTGACTTAGAAAAACATATAACACCTAAATCAAAATTATTCGTCATCAATAGTCCATCTAACCCATCGGGCATTGCATACACTGAAGATGAATTAGCTGCACTTGGAGAAGTATTAGAACAACATAAAAATATTGTAGTGGTCACGGACGATATCTATGAACACATTATGTTCGGTGGTCAAAAGTTTGTGAATATTTTAAACACTACTCCGTTACTTAAAGATCGAACAGTTGTGCTCAATGGAGTATCAAAAGTGTATTCCATGACTGGTTGGCGTATTGGTTATGCTGCGGGACCAACTGACATCATCAAAGCGATGACAAAAATTCAATCACAGAGCACTTCGAACCCAAGCTCTATTTCACAAGCTGCAGCTGAAGCTGCACTTACTGGTGATCAAGATTGTGTTTCCACCATGTGCAAAGCGTTCGAAGAACGACATGACTATATTGTCGACGCACTTAATAAGCTGGAAGGTGTAAGTTGTATGCAGTGCGACGGTACATTCTATTGCTTTCCAAATGTACAAGGCTTAATAGATCGCATAGAAGGGGTAGCGGATGATGTACAATTCGCTGAATACTTACTCATTGAAGCCGGTATCGCAGGGGTACCCGGCACCGCATTTGGCTCACCAGGACATATGCGTTTTTCATATGCTACGAGCATGGATGTATTAGAACAAGCGATGACTCGCTTGACTGAGTTATAAGACTTGTTAGAGTTTTTAATACAAGGCTATTCCAGCGTTTAGGTTATATTGGAAATTACCTAAACGTTGGAAGCTTATTTAATCTAGACTGGTTTACCCTTGACTAGCGTACATAGTCGGTGAAGCACCGTTAGTATACTGAGGCATCACTTCACGTTGTACGTGCTGCTTGAATCGTTGCACATCAAGACTGTCTGAAATGCGTAGCATTTTATACATACCGTCTTCAGACAAAATCATCATATCAATCCACGGATTTTTTGGATTTTCAGGCGTATCGATTCGATACTTACGTTTTTGATCATCGCCTAAATTTCGTGTCGCTACGGTTACATTTGGTTTGCCAGTTCGCTTATTAATCGCTAAACCCAGACATCGACAAATATCAGCCGCAACAAACCATGCTACACCGGCCTCATCCTTGACGACCCGTATTTGGTGGCCACTATAGTCAAATAGCGTTACGTTACTCACTTTGTGTCACTCCTTGTATTCACACAATATGCAAACACGGCACGAGACCGTGAATTGAGGAATATTTATAGAACGATCAAAGACCTACGGATTATGATTGCCGCTTATTGGTACTATAAGACTGATAACCTGAACGGTACTTTTGACGAACAAAAACCAAAGGTGGCTGACGCCGATGAATGAAACTTGCCATTCCCCAGTATCCGCAATCACAAAGAGAGATGGATAGATAAAAATAGTTCACAAAACATTGAATCTCGCCACCGTTAGGCAAGACGATTGATGAATACTACTTAATCCATGTTGACCGCAATGATATGGGTCGATACCATCTGCCGCTTCCCTTATTCCCCGGTAGCTCAGTTGGTAGAGCGGGTGACTGTTAATCACTAGGTCGGCGGTTCGAGCCCGTCCCGGGGAGCCAATATAGCTGCTAGTTGAGCACTTTATCACAGACAATTCTGAGAATTGCTTCCATGATAAGCCTTACTAACTAATCACCATAAATCTGCTAGCAACAATATTACTTCGTATTAGTATATTTAAACAAAAAATTGTATTTCATAGATGAATACTTTACTCAATCCTCAACTTCTTTAGCGGACACACTACTTTTTCTTTAAAAAATTTACTTCTATGCTAGACCTGAACTTAAAACGTGACACGCTTGAGAAATGGGAAATTACCATTTTTTGGGCAACGATACTTTTTTCATTAGGGTTTTTTTTATTTATCGCTTTTGACCGTAGTTACTTTAACTACGGGACAGAAACCGACACCATAGGTGGATTTATTCCCGAAGCAAAAAGAATACTTAATGGACAACCATTAGCGCTTAACTTTCATCCCCCTCTATACTCATTTGCACTTTCAATTGCTTTTAGCATATCTAAGCATTGGTTATATGCAGGAATTGCGATATCAATAATTAGTGCTTGTATCGTATATCTCTCTACATACTTCACTTTCAAGCCTATGGTTGGGAAACTACCTGCTATATGGGCTTGTATCGTTACTGCCACGTCTCCAGTATTTTTAAGCTATGCAACACAGGCCACTACTGATCTTTACTTTTTTGCATTGTATTCGCTAACTATCTGGAGTGCATTTCACTCTTTCAATTCGAACTCAATAGCTTCATGGCTAGCAACTGGTTGCCTGATTGCTTTGACTGTTCTTACTCGAGCAAACGGCGTCATATTGCTTCTATTATTGGCTCTTCCTCTCTTTGCAAACATAAAAGTACCATTAAAAATTAAGCTCATCTCAACTTGCTTAACAGGAATAGTCATCTGCTGCGGAATTTGGGTTATTTATGCATTAATTACCGATTCAAACTTAAGTCCTGGCAACAACTATAGAAATGTTGCGATGACGTATTTTGGTACAGGTAATCAAATTTCTTATGAATCTTTAAACTCTATCCCAGAGAACATTAATAGTTTATTTGATGTTTTCATTTATGATCCAAAAAGTTTTTTAATGATTTATGCAAAAGATTTTTACCTTCTTTTTGCCGATAAATTATATACCCTGCTAGTTTTTCCATTCTCTAAAATCGTATTTGCAGGTATATTACTAATTGCTGTTTTGTGTTGGAAAAATAAAAATTTGTTTTTATATACAACCATAACGGTTGCTCACATACTATTAATTAACTTGAAAACATTTGAACCTAGGTATTACATGTTTCTAATACCCTTGTTTGGCATAGGGATTGGCATGATTATATCTAGCCTTATACGACTATTGCCCTCTACCAAAATAACTCAATTTGCTTCTGCTGCTATAGTAGTGGGTTTTATTATTGTTTCTTTTTGGACAGCACAGTCTCAAGCAATTAACTGGACATATAAGAATCGTACAGAATTAAATGAATTTTTGCCTATCGCGCATTCTTTAATAAAAGACGACGACTTTTTTATTGCGAGAAAAAATGTAATAGGCTTTCATACTAACTCCATTACACCCCCTTATCCTAATAAAAATAGTATAAAAGAACTTAAACAAGCTATTTGCTCCAACCTAGCTGAGAAGAAAAAAAATATATGGCTTTTCTATGGGGCTGAAGAAATCAAGAAGAGAAAACAATATCAAGAATTGCTAGACCCTACATCTCATGATTTTTTCATACCTGCCGCCCAAGGTAAGCAAAGTAAGTGGGTTCTATACAAAGTCCTTTGTGATAAAAATTTATGACATTCTTCCTCCAAGCATTAAATATGCTTTTGTAGGGATATTAAACACTGCAACAGATTTTTTAATATTTGTTTGTTTAATAAAAATATTTGGACTTCACGCTCTAATCGCGAACAGCTTAAGTTTTATGATAGCTGTAATTCAAAGTTTTATCATTAACCAAAACTGGACTTTCAAAAAAAATAAAAATTCGATGAGCTTTAACTCAAAGTTTACTCGTTTCTTTATTGTATCAATCCTCGGACTGTTCTGCTCAAATTTAGTAATTTATATTTTAGCTCCGGTAATGAATGTCTTTGCTGCAAAAGCAGTTGCTGTACTCGTAGTTTTTTTAGTAACTTACACCGCAAATCAAAAATATGTTTTTTTCTCTGAAAAATAATAATAGCGATTACATTCACGCTTTATGAGCATATGCGGACATGTTTATACCTAAGCTACCGTCTATTCGCGTTAATTGGTAATTCGATTATTAAGCATTTAGCCTTGAATTTGTTTCTGTAACTAGTACTGTAATATTATTTTATAAATATGATCATTTTTAAACGCTGGTGGGTTTTTGTACTTATTGTTGATTTTTTTCTGATCGCACAAACAATACTCTACGCGCATACACAAAATTTTTCGCAACAATGGCGTCTAATCACCCCTTTTACTCTAAACATAGAAAATAATATTGCTGCATGGTGGTCGAGCATGACACTTTTAGCAGCATCAATACTTTGTTTTCAGAAATATATAAATAATGCAAATAAAACAGGTATTGCATGGCTAATATTTGCAGGGCTTTTTGCTGGGTTATCGCTTGATGAAATAGGCTCTATTCACGAGAGAGTGGGAGGGTGGAGCAGAATAATACCCATCGCATTAGTTTTTTCTATTTTAGTCTTCTTCAGTCTTTTAAGGTTATTCAAACACGAAAGTAGCAGAAAAAGCGCAAGTTATTTACTTATTGGCTTTTTCTTATTTGCTAGTGTTGTAGTACAAGAATACATAGAACACATAGTAGAATGGAAACCTTGGATGCTTGGAATACGTGCTGGAATTGAAGAAGGAACAGAATTATTCGGTATATTTTTTATTCTAATGGCGCTTGTGAATCAGCAAGAAACACAATCCCAAAACATACTTAACTCACTTTTAGTAAAACGAGATACTTTACTAAAACTAAGATTCATATTAGCTATTACACTTCTCATTCATGCAATAGGTAGTTATGTAATCATAAAATATGGGGACCCCTTGACAAAAACAGGTGATCCTCGTTACTACGGAAACCCCATGAACTGGTATCCTACAAGTGTTTTTTTATTATCTTCTATGCTTGCTATGTGGAAACTAATCCACTTTCCTAGGGTGATAAATATTAAGTGGCTTGTAATATCTTTAGCATGCATTTTATGCTCAATGGATGTAGCGACAAATATTTTCGTCGTTGTTATTCCAAATCTGAGCAGCTTCGTAAACATTAGCTATGTGGAAGATAACTTTTTAATTCTTTACATATTACAACTACTCATAGTTTGCATATTGGCATGGGAGAATAAGGAATATTTAATTCGCCATTTAGCACTTGGAACATTGATCATTTTTATAGTGATTTTCACAATTTATGCTAATCAGAGCATATGGCTACGTTATTTTTCTGTTGGCTTCCTTGCTTACTTCTTATATATAGCACTCATCACACATAGAGCCCGAACTCAGTCTAGCTAAAAAACCTTAATAATTTTGTTGTTACATTTTATACATTTTGGAAACTATTAATAGAATCAACTAAAAAACAGGCTTACCTGAATAATTATATCTAATTATCAGCAACTTATAGCTAATTCAAACTCATTTTACTCTTAATTTCATAGAGTTATACTGCAAATATAAATTTAGTATTAAGTATTCATATAAAGATACTGTAATATCGAAGCGCTAAAATTTTAAGCACCCAAAAATAACACATGGTCATAGAACTTTAACATGAGATCTAACATCTCATTAACAACAATACATTTTCTCTTCATTTATTTGCTGAGGTCGGCACAAAAACAATGAATATAAAAAAAATAGTTGCAGCAATTTTTGCTAAGTTTGTCTTGCCTCTAACATATATTGAACAAGACTCTTTTGATCATTTATGTAGGAATGTGACTAAGTTTAATTCGAATAAAATTACACAAGATGAATTATTAAAACTTTTACAATTATACTATTCGAGAATTAATACAGAAAAACTTAAGACTGACCTTAATTTTACTGATATTAAAAATAGCCTGATCCAAACAAATGGGTATAAACACACAATAAATGATAAAAAAGAACCTGGTATATACAATAAGCTTTCACTTTACAGTCGTAAATTTGCAATCATGCGACATTTAGGCATGAAAGTAGACGTAATTATTCTACGAAAAAATGAATATATTCCCCCACATGGACATAAAAGAATGCTTTCAGGGTTCTATGTATTAGAAGGTACAATTGGTGTTCGTCATTATGATCTCGTTGATAAAAACGATAAAACAATGCTTATTAGAAAAACTTTAGATACCATGTATTCCAAAAATGAATACACCACTAATTCTGATAATTTAGATAACATTCACTGGCTAAAAGGCATAGCTAGCGAATCATTTCTTTACCGAGTTTCTATCATCGACAAACAACGTGAAGAAGGAAATGACAATATGGGAGCAGAAGAAAGAATATATATTAACCCCACGATCACTCCTGACAACAATGGTTTAATACATGCTCCTTATATAAATGAAGATTTAGCTAAAACTTTAACCTTCCCGAATGCTGCTTAACTGATACAATTTTTATTTTAAGTTCTGCAAATATTTTTCAAATGAATTTCCAACATTAGGATGCTTCAAAGCTAACTCTACCGTAGCTTCCAAATAACCTAATTTACTACCACAATCATATCGTTTTCCTTCAAATTTATATGCCAACAACTTTTCTGACTTAGCTTGGGCTGCAAGAGCATCGGTAAGCTGAATCTCGTCACCAGCACCACGACCTGTTTGTTCAAGAATTTGAAATACAGAAGGCTCTAACAAATAGCGACCAACCACTGCAACGTTTGAAGGTGCATCTTTTGGATCTGGCTTTTCAACAAAAGTATCTACATCCCATAGATTTTCTTGCACACGTGCTCCTGAGATCACACCGTAGTTTTTAACTTCTTCCTGATTAACTTCTTGCACACCAACCACACCGCATTGAGATTTTTCATACACATCGATCATTTGTGATAAACAACCCCTAGCATCATCATCAATTAAGTCATCAGCAAGAATCACCGCAAAAGGTTCGTCACCTACAACTGGTTTAGCGCATAACACCGCATGCCCCAGCCCTAACGGCTCAGATTGTCTTATATAAATACAATCAACATTTCCAGGAAGAATATTTTGGACCATATTCAACATGGTTTCTTTCCCATCAGCCAAAAGTTCGCTTTCTAACTCATAAGCTTTATCAAAATGATCTTCAATCGAGCGTTTATGGCGACCTGTGATAAAAACTAATGTATCTATTCCAGCAGCAACCGCTTCTTCAGCTGCATATTGGATCAGCGGTTTATCCACCACTGGTAACATTTCTTTTGGGCTTGCCTTAGTCGCAGGAAGAAATCTTGTCCCCATACCTGCAACAGGGAAAACTGCTTTACGTATCGTTTTCATATGTTGTTAAATTATTTTTGCACTAAGATTTGAAGGTTAATTTTTTAGATTATCATGCATGAAAGCAATACTTTATTCTTAGACCCACATAATTAAACGACAAAGAGCGCGATCTACCTTACAAGAATATTCTGTTTATTTTTTTCTAACGTTTTAGGACCAATTCCTTTTACATTAACAATTTCTTCAGCGCTATAAAAAGGACCATTCTCTTTTCTATATTCTATAATTGCCTGCGCTTTTTTCGGACCAACCCCAATTAAGTTTTCAGCCAGCTCCTCTGCACCTGCCTCATTGATATTGACAGGCTCAGCACTTGCAACAGATATAAATAAAAAAACAAATGAAATTAGTAATACGCGCAACATCAAACCCACCCAACATTGTTTTTCAGTTAATATGATTTTGTTTAGTTAATCTATCCAGTTTATCTAAAATATTCAAATAAGCTGAAAAAATGATTTGTAATTAATCACTAGAAGACCAGTTCTCAAGGTATTGATTCATTGTGGCAATTGGGTCCACTGCACGAGTAATTGGCCTACCAACCACAATATAACTTGCACCCACATCATGCGCTTGCTGGGGAGTAGCTACTCTACTTTGGTCATGTAATTGATCGCTTTGCAAACGTATTCCTGGGGTTACGATCATTGGCTGTACGCCCCATTTTTTCCTAATCTCGGCTACTTCGTGAACGGAACACACTAAACCGTCCATGTTAACAGCCATCGCGGTTTCCGCCAAAGTTAAAACCGATTCACTGGGTGACCGCTTAATTCCTACTCCATTTAATTGCTGCTGATCCATTGAAGTCAAAACCGTTACTGCAACTAAGTTTATTTTTTGAGATGCGCTAGATATAGACTCTCTTGCCGCTTGTAGCATATTCGCACCACCTAAAGCATGTAGGGTCATCATCCAAACACCTAGACTCGATGCAGACTTGCAAGCTGAAGCAACGGTATTTGGAATATCATGCAGCTTTAAGTCTAGAAATACCTGATGCCCATTTTTTACCAATTTTTCAACAAACGACGGACCTTCAGCAATAAACAACTCTAAACCTACTTTTAATTTACATGGATATCCTTGAATATTTTGTAAAAAACTTTCTGTCTGCTTAGCATTTGGATAATCCAACGCAACAATAATTGGATTCTCTTCTCGTATTTCTTCTTTTGGCATTGCTATTTTATTTCTTAATTTAAACTAGGCATTATGGGTACTACCGTACCCCAGTTGTGACAACTTGGGCATTGCCAATATAGTAATTTGCCATGAAAACCGCATTGCTTACATTGATGCGTGCTACGATTGCTAATAAACTGCTCTACACTTTCTTGAATTTTAGCCAAACCTAACTCGCTTACAGATTCATGCTCAGACGTTTTACTTTTTAAAAAACCATTTACTTCAAGCAAGGATAATTCAGATTTTTCTAATAGCCAATCTAGGATTAATTTTTTTTCTGCATCATCCTCATCTAAATTCTCAAGCAAGTTGGACAAAGTCAGACCACCTAGACTTGAATCTTTTATATTGCGCAAAAATTGCTTAAATCCTTCATAATCATTTTGCTCAATAAAAGCTTTTCGTAAATCCATAAACACTTCAGGAAGATATTCTGGTTTTTGTTTTGCCACCGCAATATAAAATTTTATTGCAGATTTGTAGTTTTCCTCATGCATAGCAATATGACCTAATAAAACGCTGGCACGTGCGCAATTTTTATCACTGGAAAGTGCTTTCTTAGCTAATTGTTTTGCAATTTTCTGCGGGTCATCATCTGCTTTATCTAAAGCCACTTCGCTAAGTTCACAATAATAATGGGCAGTAATATGATTCAATTTTTTACCCATCACCTTTTCTAGTTTCTTAGTGGTTTGGATAGCTAATTCCCACTCTTTTTCCTGCTCATATAAACCTAACAAGAGTGGATAAGCCTCATCGGTCTGTATACCAATATCAATAACGTCTTTGAGCAAAGATTCAGCGCGATCAAGCAAACCTGCTTTAAGGTAGTCTTTGGCAAGTTCAAGCAAAGCAGTCGACTTATCTACCGCTTCAAGTGTAGGTCGTGCAATTAAATTTTGATGAATACGAATCGCCCGATCCACTTCGCCTCGACGTCGAAACATATTACCAAGTACTAGATGTGTTTCGACGGTTTCAGTATCTACATCAACCAAATCAATAAACACTTCCAACGCCTTATCAGGCTGTTCGTTTAACAAATAATTTAAACCTTTTAGATATTCGCCTGGAATTTTAGGCTTGGAACGATTTTTGTAAAAAATTTGTGCTAGAAACCAACCCGCAACACCTGCTAATAGAAGCAGCAACCAGTATAACTCTGGCATTAATGTGAACTCTTGATAGGTAGCTGTCTAAGATTTGCTACTTCTTGCTCTGCCACAGCAACTTTTTTTGCTAATACACGGGCTTTATTTTTGTTTTTTAGCACTAAACTTATACTAAATAACAAACCTACTAATGCGCCTAAAATAAAGCACACCAACATCGTTAAGCCCAGAGGGACTTGAAAACTCTGTATAACCAAGTTTAAAGAAACTAAGTCAAGATTTTCTAGTGTGAAAATAAAAAATAGGAGAACGAGTGCGAGAAAAAAAATAAATAGTAAAAAACGTACCATTTAATTTAAAACAAATTGCAACCCAACTATAAAATAGAACTAATCTTGTGAGGCGCTACGGTTTACTCGCTCACGCAGCTCTTTACCTGGCTTAAAATGTGGCACATGTTTTCCCGGTAAGGATACGGCATCGCCAGTTTTAGGATTACGACCAATTCGTGGAGGCCTAAAATGTAACGAGAAACTCCCAAAACCACGAATCTCAATACGATCACCTTGAGAAAGAGAGGTGCTCATTTGCTCAATGATACTTTTAATCGATAACTCAATATCTTTATGAGCGAGATGATTTTGTTTTAACGATATTTTTTCAATCAGCTCCGACTTGGTAATCATGTTTTTATCATCGTTTATACTCATGAGTTACTCCTAACATTTGGAACTTAAAATTCTACAAAGTTTATTCAGCCGAACTTTCGTTTTTATCCTCGATAGACTCTTTCAAAATATCTCCGAGATTCATTGAAGCCGACTCATTACTGCTGTATTCCTGCATGGCTTCAGATTCCTCTTCATAGTCCTTAGCTTTGATGGATAAGTTTATCGTCCTAGATTTTTTATCTACACCGATAAATTTAGCTTCAACCTGTTCACCCTCTTTCAATACTGTTCTCGCATCTTCAACACGATCCCGTGCAATTTCAGAGGCCTTAAGTATACCCTCTACACCCTCTGCTAATACAATAGTTGCTGCTTTTGCGTCCACCTCGCTTACCGTTCCTGTAACGATACTGCCTTTAGGATGTTCGGCGAAAAAGCCTGAAAATGGATCTTTCTCCATCTGTTTCACGCCCAAAGAGATACGCTCACGCTCAGCATCTACCGATAACACCATAGCACGCAACTCGTCACCCTTCTTATAATTACGAACGGCTTCTTCGCCTGTTTCATTCCAAGAAAGATCAGACAAGTGCACCAAGCCATCGATACCCCCATCTAAGCCAACAAATATTCCAAAGTCAGTGATTGATTTAATCGTACCGGTAACTTCACTGCCTTTATCATGGCTGCTGGCAAAGTCATCCCATGGGTTCGCTTTACATTGTTTCATTCCGAGGGAAATTCGTCGACGCTCTTCATCAATATCCAAGATCATCACTTCGACTTCATCACCTAGGGATACAATTTTCGCAGGATTTACATTCTTATTGGTCCAGTCCATTTCAGAAACGTGTACCAAGCCCTCAATCCCTTCTTCGATTTCAACAAAACAACCATAATCAGCAATGTTGGTAACCTTACCGAATATACGAGTACTTTCAGGATAACGACGATTAATATCTCTCCAAGGATCATCATCCAACTGTTTCAAACCAAGTGACACGCGCGTTTTCTCTTTATCAAACTTCAGTACGCGTACTTCAATTTCATCACCAATTGCTACAATTTCTGATGGATGCTTAACCCGCTTCCATGCCATATCGGTGATGTGTAATAAACCATCCACGCCACCTAAATCTAAAAACGCGCCATAATCGGTCAAGTTTTTAACAATACCCTTAACCACTGCACCTTCTTTTAGCGCCTCAATAAGCTCTTCGCGTTCTGCACTGTATTCCGATTCAACTACAGCACGACGTGAGACCACAACGTTATTACGTTTGAGATCGATCTTGATGACTTTGAATTCTAATTCTTTGCCTTCGAGATATGAGGTATCGCGTACAGGACGTACATCGACTAAAGATCCTGGCAAGAAAGCACGTAGATCACCAAGCTCTACTGTAAATCCACCTTTAACTTTGCCTGTAATGGTGCCAGTAATGGTTTCACCTGACTCATGAACCGCTTCTAATTCAGTCCATGCTTTAGCACGGCGTGCTTTTTCACGCGAAAGTTTTGTTTCACCATAACCATCTTCAAGCATGTCTAAAGCAACTTCAACGGAGTCACCTACCTCAACTTCTAACACACCATCAGTAACCTTAAACTGATCAATGGGAATGATGCCTTCAGACTTCAAACCAGCATAAACGATTACGGCATCTTTATTGATATCAACGACAGTACCGTTGATGATGGTACCCGGCTGGGTATTTAGATTAGATACGCTCTCTTCAAAGAGCTCTGCAAAACTTTCACTCATAGTAATTTTAAAACAATTCCTATTATTCTTAGGGATCGGTTAAGGCCGGCCGCGAACAAGATCAGCAATTCGATTTACGACTTGCTCAATCGATAAATTTGTCGAATCAACAAGTAGAGCGTCAGCGGCAGGACGTAATGGAGAGACTTTGCGATTTTGATCCCTAGAATCTCGCGTCTCTATGTCACTCAAAAGGGGGCCAAGGCTAGCACTAATGCCTTGTTTCTTCAACTGTTTTTGCCTTCTCAACGCTCTCTCTTTAGGGCTGGCTGTAAGGAAAAATTTATCCCCAGCATCTGGGAAAACCACAGTCCCCATATCCCTGCCTTCAGCCACCAAGCCTGGAGGATGTCGAAAAGATCGCTGTTTATCCATCAAAGCTTGCCGAACTTTTGGAATAGCGGCTAACTGAGAGGCCCTCGCCGCACATTCTTCCGTACGCAACTCAGAAGAGATTTCTTTATCGTTCAAAAATACCGTTACATGTTCATGTGAAGATTCGCTCAAATCTTGAGCATCAAAACCAAAACGAACTTGCATTTGCTCGCATAAACTCAATAGGCCATTAATATCTGAGACATCTACATTTTGTTGCTGGCTTTGTAACGCCAAAATTCTATACAACGCACCACTATCTAAATAGTGATACTGCAAAGTGGCTGCCAACTGCCTGGCGACGGTTCCCTTCCCCGATCCAGCAGGTCCATCAATCGTGACAACAGGGATCGTTTTATCAACCATCAGTTACACATATATTAATGTTGTGAAATATTCAAACCGAGTGCTGCAGTAATTTCTACAAAGCCAGGAAAGGAAGTAGAAACATTTTCTGTGTTATGCACGACAATTTCTGTTTCAGATTGTATGGATGCAATTGCAAAAGCCATAGCAATGCGATGATCACCATCGCTATCAATTTCCCCACCTTTAAAATTTCCACCGGTTATTGCGATCCCATCCGGTTTTTCTGTGACTTCTATACCTAAGGCTTGCAAACCTTTTGCCATATTGGCAATGACGATCTGATTCTTTAACACGTAACTCTTCAGCACCTTGCAAAGTAGTAACCCCCTTCGCACAGGCTGCGGCAATAAAAATGATCGGAAATTCGTCAATGGAGTTTGCTATTAAATGCTGTGGAATTTCAATTCCATGTAATTCGCTATTGTGCACAACAATATCCGCGACGGGTTCTTCACCAAAATGAGTTGGGTTAATAATTTCAATTTTTGCACCCATGCTACGTAAAATTTGGATAACACCATCACGAGTTGGGTTCACGCCTACTTTGCGAATGGTAAGCTCAGCATGTTTTGAAATTAAAGCCGCAACCATTAAAAATGCTGCAGATGAAATATCACCAGGCACTTGTATCAAGTTGGCTTTTAAGCTGCCATTGCCTTGCAAACATATAGACTTACCATCAACTTCTACAGGATAAGAAAAGCTTTGCAACATTCTTTCTGTATGATCACGTGTAACTGTATTTTCTATTACACAGGTTTTACCTTGAGCGAATAAACCTGCTAATAAAACGCATGACTTCACCTGTGCACTGGGCACTGGCAGTGTGTACTTAATCGCATGCAGTACATTGACCGGATGAATCACTAGAGGTGGTGTGTAATTCTCTTCACTCGCAATATCTGCACCCATTTCTTTCAATGGCATTTGTATGCGTTGCATCGGACGCTTTGAAAGAGAAGCATCACCAATTAAAGAAGATGAGAAATCTTGCCCACAGAGAATGCCCGCGATTAAACGCATAGCGGTACCTGAATTACCCATATCAAGTACACCACTAGGCGCACATAAGCCCCTCAATCCAACACCATTTATACTTATATTGGTGGCTCCTTGACGATCAAAGCACACACCCATGTTCTGAAATGCGCTTAATGTCGCTTCGCAATCGCTAGAAGGTAGAAAACCACTCACTTGGCTTTCACCCTTCGCAAGTGAAGCCAACATGATTGCACGATGCGATATCGACTTATCACCAGGGACTCGCGTTTCACCGCTACAAAATGAACCAGGTTGCAAACGGAAATAGGCAGAAGACATTAATTATTTATATTTTCATTACGCAGCTGTTTTGCTCGCATAAATAATTCATGGATTGCAGCCTTGTCTTGATTAGCAATCTTCAGTTTTAAATCTTCAAGACATTTGATATAGCCTTCTATCGATTTAATAATTTCGTCTTTGTTTCCCACACAAATGTCTGCCCACATCGTTGGATCACTCGATGCAATACGAGTAAAATCATAAAAGCCGCCAGCAGCGTAGTTGAAAATACTCTTTGCATCCTCACGCTGACCTAAATAATTCACTAAATTATAAGCCACCATATGCGGCAAATGACTGGTAGCAGATAAAATAGAATCATGCAGCTCTGCAGACATCACATCTACGTTAGCGCCCACGTTCTGCCACATTTTTGTTACCACATTCAACGCATTTTCCGCTGTTTTCTCAGTAGGTGTTAAAATAACTTTGCGATCTTTGTATAGATGCTCACGCGCATACTCAAAACCGCTTTGCTCACTTCCAGCAATCGGATGACCAGGCACAACATTCTCAGGTAACTCACCAAATACCTCACATGCAGCTTGAATAACATTCAATTTACTGCTTCCAACATCTGTCAACAATGTCTTTGAATTTAAAGTTGGTTTAATTACTTCAAAAGAAGCTTTAATTTTTGTTACAGGTACACCGATGACAATCAAATCGGCGTTCGTAACATCAACATTGTTCAACACCTGATATTCATTAATGATGTTTAAAGATTGTGCTTTGGCTAAACGATTTGCATCACGGCCAATCCCCACAACTTTCTTAGCAAGTTGTTGCTGTTTTAAGTCTTTCGCAAGCGAGGCATTAATAAGGCCAACGCCAATTAGATAAACACTATCAAACATATAAGTATGGAATAATTAGCTACAAAGCGGCGCGAGGATAGGAACCTAAAACTTTCAAAAGATCTGCTTCAGCTTTTAACTCTGCAATACAATTTTTTATGGTTTCCGTTTTCATATGGCCTTCCAAATCTAGAAAGAAGACATATTCCCAATTCACACAGTGTGAAGGTCTGGATTCTATGCGTGTCATGCTGACATTATTTTTCGCCAAAGGCTGCAATAAATTATAAAGCGCTCCTGGTTTATTACGTGCAGAAATTAGCAAGGTGGTCTTGTCATCACCGGTTGGTTCTACATCCTGTTTGCCAATTATTAAAAACCGGGTGGTGTTGTCTGGCGAGTCTTCGATATTTTTATTTTGAATCGTTAAACCATACACATCCGCTGCAGTTTCGCTAGCAATCGCGGCAGCATTTTTTTCATTTGCAGCACGTCTTGCAGCATCCGCGTTACTACCTACGGGCACACGTTTAACACCTGGAAGATGTGTTTCCAGCCATTTCTTACACTGCGCAAGAGATTGCTGGTGAGAATACAATACTTCTATATCCGCAAGTTGTTCAGTATTACATAACAAATGTTGATGCACTCGCAGTTCTACTTCGCCGACAATACTCAACGTCGATTCTAAAAACATATCTAGAGTACTGTTTACAATTCCTTGGGTAGAATTCTCAATCGGCACTACACCATAGTTTGCGTTATCGGATTCCACTTCACGAAACACATCATCAATGCTATTAGCCGCCAAAGTTTGAATGGAATGTCCGAAATGCTTGTAGGCTGCCTCTTCAGTAAACGTTCCTTCTGGGCCAAGAAAAGCTACTTGTAATCTTTGCTCTAAGGCAAGACATGCAGACATCACCTCACGAATGAGTCTTGCCATTTCTTCGTCAGACAATGGTCCTTGATTATGCTCCAACACACGCTTCAAGACACTCGCTTCACGATCAGGACGGTAATAAACACTTCCTTCCCCTGACTCCGCTTTCACTTGTGCCACTTGTTGTGCAAGCTTGGCACGATTACTGATCAGTTCAAGCAATTGCTTATCAACTGCATCAATTTGCTCACGCAGCTTGGTAAGTGATTTTTTACTCATAATCGATGTTGAAAATCTAGTGAAGATAGGCTGACATGAATCAACCAAATCGCTGTACTCTAATATAGCCAAGCAGAATACTACAAATTCTTAGTGAGATAGGCACAGAATTTAACAATACGCATAAAAAAGCTCGCTATAAGCAGGCTTTTATAAATAAATGGTTATTTAGAAGCTAAACTAGACTTTGCTTTATTCGTGCAAATCCCAAGCCCAATAGGCCTAAACTCATCAAATCAAAAGTTGCTGACTCAGGGACTTCCACTTTAGGACCTCAAAGATCTAACCCAACCCATATTGAGCCACACGAATATCCATACGCATTTGTACAAGTTAAATCCGCACTACCCCATAGTTTCAGGTCAGAGTATGACACATAGTTATCGTACCAGCCGCCATACCAGCCATCGGCTTTAAACCTAAATGCACCTGTATAGGTTCAGTAAGCTTTTTCAACGTTAACATACAACCTTCCCCAGCCATTCTCATTCAACCTACCTCTTAATACATTTATAGTAGTTCCACCATTTAAACTTGTAAGAGAACCATAGATGTTTTTAAACCACCCACCATCAGTTCATTTATCGGATAGTGATCCATTTAACCCAAAGTTCCAATCACCATGTACAACATTCCAATTATTATTAGTGTTCTCAAATGTGTAACTACCCTACCTGGTATTGCCCAAGCACTTATATACTTAAAAACAGTTGGAATGGTTACAAGTTTATTTCATAAATCACTTTAATATTAATTTAATTAACTCGTTTTCAATCATGAGCAATATTTAAATTAGATCAATCAAGATGAAGCAGCTCTGCAAAACTCTTCATAGCTCACATTCTCAGGTAGTGATATGAGCGCATTAATTCTCACTCTAACAACAGGTTTACCAAAACAATCTGCCACAATATTTTCTAATATATTTTCTATATCATCCTTAATTAACGCTGATTTAGTATTTACTCCAGCCTTATATAAGCTATGTATTGCACCTTCCTTAAGATTATTTGCATACTGCAAAAGTGCGACATCAATCATTGCTGTTGATAGATCATCCTCCACTAAATTTTTTCTCTTTATTCTTTCAAGGTTCTTTTCTATAGCTATTGATCGTGCAGAGATTGCTGATTTTTCATCACCTAATTCCGTATACACCACAGCAAGACGTGAATGAATTTTATGAGCATTTTCTAGAGTGAGATTGTTCTTTAACTCTCCTTCAAGACGTATAAGAATCGTATTGGCATTATCTAGCTCATTTAATTGCTTCATTGCCTTTGCTCTAATTAAGTTAGTATTCCAACGTTTCGCATTAGCTCTAGATTCGACATAATCAAGAACAGTAATCGCTTTATCTCCCATACCACGTTTAACAAAGCTATCTGCAATACCATGCCATCGAGTAGACAAACTATACTCAGTACCTCGCTCAAAAGTGCAAATTAATGCAACAATCAATGCAATGCCCAAAGCTATCAGATGGATAGATCTTACAAATTTGAAGTGAAACGAAGCACTTAGCCAATGCACTGAAAGAAATAACATGCTTAAACCTATCAACAGCTCACCAATCTCTGACCCCTTGTATGTATGATTAAACGCTAACATATACCCTGTAATTGCTATTATTGGAGCAAGAAATAATGGCGCGGTCGGCAACTTAATTATTTCCTGCAGATGACCCAGTTTAGGAACAAGTTTTACAAATAATGGATAGCATGCATAAAGAATAAAACTACAACCTACTATTATGTACGTTAGCTTATCGGGCGAAAGTGCTCTTATATTATGAAACCCGATTTCATTTTGAAAATTATATGTCTTAAAGAATTCTGGACTATCTAGCCAGAATATGCGTTGACCCCAGCTTATCTCCTCCATGCTAATCAAAAACAAGCCTATCATTAGTATGGCATACCAAATTTTTGCCAAAGAGTGTTCTTTAGAGAAAAATACGATTAGCGCCAAAATGAATGAAGCTAGCCCTAGAGATGAAAACGTTAACCACTCACCAACTTGGTCTTCAGTAACTAAATAAATATAAAAATGCGGATAAAGCAAATACGTAAAAAGTATGCCAAGCAAAATAAGTCCCTGAACAATAATCATAAAAATAGTAGGACTTAATACTGAATCACCTTGAACAGGTCTAGAGCTTTGAGTCAATATCTTCATTTAATAATATTACTACAGCATTTGTATTAGATTTTATATGCGCCTCACACAACCAAAAAATAAGTCGTTTACGCTTACGTTTAGATCGAAATTAAATATGCAATTAAAAAAGCCCGCTTAAAGCGGGCTTTTTTAATGCAAAATAAAATAGTTATTTTACACTTATAAATCTTGCTTCTTGCGCGCAAAACCTAAGCCCAACAAACCTAAACCCATCAGCGCAAAAGTTGTAGGCTCTGGTACAGTTGTAGTAGGTGTTCCATGACCCCAAAGATCTATCCCAACCCACCAATCACCAAAATCGTAAGCATGCTCAGACCAAGGTGCAGTCCATGTCATATTTAGATAACTTCCACCCCATAAATTTAGGTAGGTATCCGATACGCTATTGTTATACCAACCACCATAGTAACCACTATCGTAAAAGCTAATGGTTCCAGTGTAGGTGCTGTAATAACGATTGATGCTGAGGTCTAAGCTTCCTGCACCATTTGCAGCAATAGATCCACCCGTAATATTTATTGATCCATGATAGCCATTAAGCATGCCTGAAATGTTATATAAGTTAGAACCGTCCCAAGTTCCTGACAGACTTCCAAGAGATCCAAAATTTGAAATCGCCCAACCATGAGCGTAACCACCAACATTGTAATTAACTTGTGAGATTGCCCATGAATTTATAGGTGAAAACGCTACTAACAATAACGCGCAAACAAACAGCTTCCTTAGCATCTAACTCTCTCCTTAAGAATAAAATCCTATAACAACTGTAATTATTTTATTTAATTTCAAGCACTTAACAAAGTAATTAAGTCGATTTTTTTGTGACACAGTGAACAAATTTACAAAGAAATTCTGAATAATTTGCATCAACTTTTAAAACTATATGTTAGAAGTACTTATGGGTTGTTGTTGCTAAGCTGCAATTTGACTCAGGAAAAGTATCAGTCAATTACTTCTTCAATTTCATATTCGTCTATTTCGGTTGCATGTGTAAATATAACTAATTCACCAATTAACCCAAGAACAAATATTTGTACCCCAAGCACTACTAAGAGCGAACTAAGCAATAACGCTGGCCGATCCGCAAGCGGCATACCCAAAAAAAGTCTTTCGGCAATTACATAAAATAAAAAAAGTAGGCCAAGTATAAACACAATAGAACCAATTAGCCCAAAAAAACGTAAAGGCTTTTTAGTAAATTTAACCAAAAAGAAAACTGTTAAAATATCGAGTATTCTTCGCATGTATACACCTGGCTTATAAAGCCTTTGCTGCATATCTGACTCCGATTGAGGTAGCTCTACCTCAGCTACTCGAAATCCTTTTTGACTTGCTAACAATGGTAGGAACCTATGTTGGTCACCATAAACATTCACTTCATTAGCAACATTCTTAACAAATGCACGTACACCACACCCTAAATCTGAAAAACCACTCTTTGTAACTAAACTTTGAATTTTATGAAAAATCTTTGTTTGTAACTGATTAAATTTAGAATCAACACGCGGCCATCTTTTACCAATGACCATGTCATTCCCTTCTAGTTGTTGCAAGAATTTTACCAAACTATCTGATTTAACCTGCAAGTATGCTGGAAGCGTAAGTAAAATATCTGCACGTGCATGCTCAAACCCAACTCGTAAAGCAGCTGCCTCACCGAACCAACTTGAAAAGCTAAATATTCTTATTTCTTCACCCTTACTTTTTAAAACTTTGAGCTTTTCCATAGCTTCTGGATGTTGTCCATCAAGCACATATATAAATTCATATGTCTCAGTAGCGGCCTTCAATGCATTTTTGTATTCGTAAAATACAGTCTCAACATCGCCATACCGTTCCCCAATAACGATAATCACTGAAATATTTAGATTAGTTTGACTCATGTACTCTTGGGAAATTTATACAAAGCAGATTTATTACACTTCTTCTTTAGCTGTAAGCAAACGCAATTTATACATATCCATATTGCCTGACTTATAAATTAACTCTGCTAGCACGCCATTAAAAAACAAAAACACTGCTAGTACTAAAAACAATACAGAAGTGCTAGGCAATACAAGAGGGCTGATATTATTTCCAATCAATAACATCACTATAAATACCGTGCTAATCAGCAGAAATATCAAAATTGGTATGATCGCTGCGTATGAAAACCAAACCAATGGTTTTGCTTTAAACGAGGAAATCATCTTAATAGTCATTAAATCAATAACGACTTTATAGACTCTAGATAAGCCATATTTTGATTCACCAAATTGACGCGCATGATGCTTCACTCTTACCTGTGCAATTTTTGAACCCGTAATAGATGCCATTGCAGGAATAAAACGATGCATTTCTGAATATAACGGTACATTTTTAATGATTTCTGAACGATACGCCTTTAGCGAACAACCATTATCTTTAATTGGTACACCAGTTACTTTACCAATAATCCAATTTGCAATGACAGAAGGAATTTTCCTTGAGATTAACTTATCTTGTCGCTTATGACGCCAGCCTACAACAATGTCATACCCTTCATAGATCTTTTCTACTAAAGTTTTAATATCACTAGGATCATTTTGTAAGTCACCATCCATTGTAATAATAATCTCTCCAACAGCTTGCTTAATTCCAGCCACCATGGCAGGCGTCTGTCCATAATTTTTTCTAAATTTAACTACCCTTATATTCTGGTTTTTTGTAGCTAGTTTTTTCAATGAATCAAATGTCCTATCAGAGCTACCATCATCTACACATATGATTTCATAATTAAAAGACTCTTCACTCATCTCAGTTACGATCTTTTCGATCAAAATTGGGACATTCTCTTCTTCGTTATACAAAGGAACCACTATCGAGAGCTGCTGATTTGCTTGATTCATGAAAGTTGTAAAGTAAATAACCTCAAAAGACCATTCATAGTATATGCATTTAATCCAAATTTAATTTGCGTGACTTCTAAATTATGAACAAACAAAAAATTTCTTAGATAAATTGATAGAGAGTTGGCTAAAAAACTAATTCAAGCCCGTTTGTCCTAAAATTAATCCGTTTTATCCATTGCATACAGAAATTTACTGGGTAATGTGTACATTTACGAAAGTGTGACGAAGTTCAAATAAATGCATTTGCTAACAGTAAGTTAGTTTCCATATAAATTCAGTACCTTATTCATATATCACTGTAAATTAGAGAGTTTTTCTGAAGCAACCAACCGCTTCAGACGCAAATATTTTATTCATAATTATTTTATATATACACATAAAACATAACGGACATGTTAATCAAAAAAACGTACAAATTTGTAACGATCGCTTTCAGCAAAATTCTAAAATCTTCTTCCAAACTATTGTCGATAATCCCAATTTCATGCTTACTAATAGCATGCGGGGGAGGTTCTGGAGGAAGCTCTGATGACACCGAAAACACAAACGCTCAGGCACCTGCGTCTTTAACAATGAATGCCAATCCAAAAGCTGTAAAAACTGGGCAGTTTACAACAATCACATGGGAAGCCTTAAACTCAGACAGCTGTTTCGCAAAGGGTGAATGGACTAAAGATACAAGTACCACTGGAGCCGCTACAGTAAAACCTGAGCACAATAAGAACACCTATACGATGATATGCCATAGTAAAGGAAAATCTATCTCAGAATCTATCTCAATCAGCTTTAATGATAACTCAACTCCACCTGCGGACGATTCAACACCTGAGCCTGACAAAAGAAATACACCAGCCCCCAATAAACCAAATTCAGCACCTAGCTTATCATTATCAGCTGATGCTAACAGTGTTGAACAAAATACATTTACCACGATACGGTGGAGTTCAAAAAATGCTATTAGCTGTAAAGCATTTGGGAACTGGACAGAAAAAAGAACACCTTCTGGTTCACAAAAAGTTGGTCCTTTGAAAAAAACTACCTCGTACATGCTAACTTGCTCAGGAGCCGGAGGCAGTTCAACTAAATCGGTCCGAATCAATGTGCTCGACAAAAAAGAACCTTCCATAATCATCGCTGCTGATCCTGAAACAGTAAACGAAGGTAAGTACTCAACTATCCGCTGGGAAAGTAAAAATACAGATCTTTGCACCTCAACAGGAGGCTGGACAAATAAAAATAGTATTTCGGGAACTGAAAGTGTCGGCCCACTCTCTAATGACACAGAATTCAGTATCACATGTGAAGGTAATGGGAAAGCCATAACAAAAACTGTAAAAGTCACTGTGACACCGAAAGATTCATTAGGGTCAGTTGAGCTTTCATGGACTCCACCTAATACAAATGAAAATGGCACAGCTTTAACTGACTTAGCTGGATATACTATTCATTATGGAATCTCTAAAGAGGACTTAAATAAAAAAATAAATATCAATATGCCGGGAGTTAGTTCACACGTTATTAATAATTTAACTAAGAACACCTATTACTTTGCAGTTAGCGCATTTGATGCATCAGGCAATAACAGTAAAAAGTCCGCAGTAGCACGTAAATCCATAAATTGAATTGAAACTTATTCATAAATTTAAAATATCTTGAAAAAGATGCATGATAAAAAATAGCTAAAAAATATGATATTTGCTCGACATTACACTTTATTCTTTTTAATCGTATTTTGTTTTTACGCCTCCCCTAGTTTTCTCTTAGCAGCTGGCAGTATTCCATTGTATGGAATGTATGAAGAGACTATTAACTATAAAACAGTAACGGGTAATAGCCATTCATTTACTGCTCCATTCTATGGAGTTGAATTAAATGCCACATTCACAAGCCCATCCGGGAAAAGAATTACATGGTTTGGGTTTTATGATGGTGACGGCAAAGGCGGGCAAACTGGAGATATTTGGAAAATTCGTTTCATGCCAGATGAAGTTGGCAAGTGGACTTATACATGGCAGTTCAGCTCCCAAGGCGTGAGTGGAAGCGGAAATTTCACTGCAACGACTACCGGCGCAAAACCTGGCCCATTAAAACAAGATAAGAACATTCCACAATGGCTTATTACTGCAGATGAAAAAAAATATGTGTTTTTAAATATGAATCATACGGGAGATTTTTCTGCACATACTAATCCTAATAGAGCTATCACAGACACAAAAAATAATCGATATGACGCCTTAATGATCCCTGGACCAGCTCATCCTCATTGGGACGGACAAACAAAAAATAGCTCTAATCCATATCAGTTTATGGATACAAATAGTTTCACACCTCGCTTACAAGGATGGCACTTTGCTGAGAACGGGTTATATAAAGAAGCATATGACAACAATATTTATATATACGAATTTCTTGGCTTTTATGCTGGTAATAAATTTTATTTACTACATCAAAAGTCTACTTCGTTTCAAAACAAAGTTTTAAAATACTGGCTTGCACGCACCGCTGCAAATTACATCTTTCTATATAATATTGGTTTCGAATTAGCTGAGTATGTCAGCGTCCCTTCTTGGCCAGAAGAACGAGCTAGATACATCAAATCTCTCGATCCTTTTAACCATTTAATAACAGGACATCAGAAAGGAGGCAGATGGAGTTATGGAAGTGGCTCATCGGCCATGGGGTTTAGCGCACTACAAACTAACGAAGACTTTCACAAAATGGGGCTAAGAGTTTGGAACTCACCCTCAAAATCACACCCACATTGCAACGAGTGTATTTGGAGTGGGTTTCCACAGTATCAAGCTCCTGGCACCGAAAGTTCACATCGTAGAGATCTCTGGGACGGAATCACTGCTGGTATGAGCTATGCTTTTATTCCTTGGATGGGCGATAAAACGGGCACAAGTTCATTCAAACATGCTAATACCTTTCTAAAAAGTGGAGTTAAATGGTGGAAAATGTCTCCACATGATGAAATCGTTATCAGCGACAATGCATATGCATTAGCAAATTTGGGTAAAGAATATATTGTTTACTCAAATTCAGGGAGCAAAATAGAGCTAAAGCTTCCCAATGGTACCTACATGCAACAATGGTTTAATCCTGCTAGTGGATCTTTCACAGAAAAAAAATCTTTAGTGAGCGCTGATGGAAAAGTAGAATTAAATAAACCAAACACCAAAGACTGGGTACTTCATCTAGAATTTAGCAGCTCGAACGACAAGGATACTATTCCACCCTCATCTCCCACCAATCTAAATGTAAATTAATATTTCCTATACTTTCTTAAATTTTAAAATTAATGTTAATTATATTTTTTGACCAATCACCACAATATGATCATACAAGTTTTTGTGCACTTTAAAAACAAACTCTTTTCCAAATATTGCTTTAAGTATACTTATAACAATTCCATTTCTTGCAAATATAAGCACAATGTTTGCCAATACTCGATCAAAGACGTTTAACAGCTTATTAGAAGATAAACCGTAATTAGTTAAAAACGGTCTAGACTCAATAATCTTAAATCCTGTTTCAACAAACATCGTTTCTATTCTTCTTAAAGTAGTTACAAAACTATGTTGATACTCATACAAATAAAACAATTTCCCTAACGTTTCATAGTTAGGAGCAATAACTACAATATGTCCATTTACTTTCAATACTCTATTTGATTCTTCAAAAAACCTGACTACATCAGTGAACAATTGCAAATGTTCGACCACATCAAACGAGTAGACCATATCCACCACATCATTTTGCAAATTAATTTCAGGAATTGCCTCAGAAATTAGCTCTAAATTCCTATCGGCTAACATTTCTCGCAATTTAGAGCTTGGTTCAATTCCAATGTAGTTATATCCTTTTTTAGTAATTTCTTGAGCAAATTCTCCTCTTCCCGTACCAACTTCCAGTACACTTGCATTCGATGATAGATATTGGCCTAACAAACCGACAATAACTTCTATAGCCTTGGATTTTCTCTTCCTACCTAGGCTTGTGGTGCTACTCAATGTATATATATCTTCACCTGAGCTCATTGCCATCCTCTTTAACGAATAACTTAGAATATTTACCTAAAATATAGTACACAATGTTCGGAATAATTATTTAAATCAGCTTCTCATTCTGCCCAATATCGATGACTAAAAACCATGAAAAATCGCGAACAGCTCGCATATTCCAAAATTTTGGCTATTTAACCATAGGCAAACTAATAGGTGACGCCTTCACATTTGCGCTATTCGTAATTCTATCACGCACCTACGGTCAAGAAGGTATAGGACAATACTCCTTTGCTATGGCACTAACAGGTTTTTTTGCAGTCGTCTCTGACTTTGGTTTATTTCATCTTTCAATTAAAGAAATAAGCCGTATGGGAAAAGATATTAATAGCTATGTTGGAAAACTCTTGTGCGTCAGAATCTTGTTAACACTTATTATTTTTAGCGCATTACTCATTGTAGCCTTTGCACTTAAGTTTTCTCCTGATTTACTGAGTATTATTCTTTTAATTGGAGCATATCAAATAATTTACACACTGGTAGACGGACAAGTTGCAATATTCATAGCGAAGGAGAATATGCTGACCCCAGCAATACTTGAATCTTCGCTAAAAATACTCATCGCAGTAATTGGCATATCTATTGCTTTATTAGGCGGTACACTAGCAACAGTTGTGGGCGTGTTTCCACTTGTCACTTTTATATATATATTTTTAACTTTTTATGTAGTAACAAAGTTTTACAGAATTCCCAAAATGCATTTTTCTTTTAATGCTGCTTATCTATATTTAAAAGAAGCAGTGCCTTACGCATTCATGCTTTTTTTAAATCAACTCTCAACACGCATTGATGTAGTATTTCTTGGATTCATATTAGGAGTTGCTGCTGCGGGTATCTATAATACAGCCTATCGCTTAATTTTCATGCTGTTAATAATTTCTAATTTCGCTAGCATGGCATTATTTCCTGTAATGTCAAAATTATATGTAAGCTCGAAAAATAAATTACAAGAATTATATGAGCACGCATTAAATACAATTATTATTATCGGTATTCCAGCAACTGTTGGATTATGGATGATTGCGCCAGAACTTATTCTTTTAATTTATGGGGATCAATTCACTGATTCTATTTTTATACTGCAACTTCTAGCATGGCTATTATTGATTGTGTGTATACATCAATTAATTGGCACTGTATTAACTGCTAGTGATAGACAACATAAAAGAACAAAATGCCAATGGATAGCAGCTATATGCAACATAGTAGGAAACGCTATATTAATACCTACTATTGGTATCAAAGGAGCTGCGATTGCTACATTGCTGTCGGAGTCTATATTAGTACTTTTGCTGGCGTATGAAGTCAAACAATACCTTACCTGGCCACACATTGGCTCAAGACTTATCATTAGCAGTATAGGTGCAACGGCATTCTGTTTACCCTACTTCTACTTTAAACCTATTCCAATAATTGTGGCCATACCATCAGCTGCAATAATCTATTTTGTTACTCTTTATTCTTTTAAAGAAATCAGAACAAATGAACTAAATACTATAATTAATATAATAAAAAATTAATTAGATTAATAATCTACTAAAAACGAAATATGTTACATATAAATTATATTCGCAGCTTAGACGAGCTTGAGGCAATGAAATCGATTTGGAACCAGCTTAAATCTAACAATAAAAACGCTACTATATTTCAATCTTGGGAGTGGAATCATATTTGGTGTAAATATGTACTTCCTACATATAAAAATGCGAATTTAAAAATTATCGTTTTAGAAAATGAAAACAAAGAAACTCTAGGCATCTTACCTGTTTTTGAAGACAGCCTTGCTGGACCTTTTGTGAAATTATTCCAATTTATAGGCCATCATGTATCTTGCCAAAACGACATAATTCTTGCTCAACCAGAAAATAAAGAACTCGTTGAAGAAGTAATAGCTACATTACAAAATGAACTCGGTCTAAATGCTTTTTTATTCCTTAAACATTTAGATAGTAATTCACTTTTTACCAAAAACTTAGCTGATAAAAGATTAGCAGAAGTTCAATACCCACGAATTATAATTAATAATGACCCAGAAATTAAAGACCAACGAACTAGACTCAGAAAATCAACCCGTAAAAATTTTCGTTGGAGAGAAAACAAATTAAAACGTGATTATGAAATTAGATACTCAATCAAATCAGGAGAAGAAGCTTTGCCTGCTTTAAGTGGGTTAATCCAGCTGCATCAAAATCGTTTTAAATCAACGAACCGAGAAACATTTGTTACAGGACCTGTAATTAAATTTTTCGAAAATTGTACATTAAAGATGCATGATAAAATTGAACTTATCGAATTATATGCAAATGACAAAGTAATCGCATCAGAGTTGGCAATTCATGATAATGGCCAGTATTTTTTTATGGTCGGAGGCTTCGATACAGACTTCCAAGAATTTTCGCCTCTAAGAATCTTGATGACGGAATGCATGAGGTTAGCTTTTGAGGAATACAATTGTGAGTTTTGCGATCTAGGTCCTGGCTATGAAACTTACAAATATGATTGGAATCCAGATATTCTCAGCAATTATTTTGCTTCTATTTCAGGACCAGGGCCATATTCTAAAATATTAGCTAATTTATACAAAAGAGCTTTTATAAAAAGATTGCCGCCAGACCCTAGACAAAATTTAAATAAAAAATAGTCATGGTTTAGGAGAATTCTCAACTTTTATTTCAAATAACTTTGGCCACAACTTCCCTGTAACGAAAAGTCGATTATCTTTTTTATCATAAGCAATACAGTTCATTACATCTACATCGTGTTCTTCTCTATCACGCTTATTTAATATATCTGTCAAATCTATCCACCCTAATACACTTCCGTCTTTTGGTGAAATTCTTACAATGAAATCACTGAAAAGTATATTTGCATAAATTTCATTATTTACATATTCCAATTCATTAATTTTATCAACAGAAAATCCATTATTACGAACTTTTATTCTACGTATTTCGCCAAAAGAATCAGGGTCTAAAAATCGAATAATTGAACTCCCATCACTCATGATTAAATTCTCTCCATCATGAGTTAAGCCCCAACCTTCAGTCGAGTACCTAAATTCAGAAAGCTTGTTAAAAGTATTTTTTTCATAAACAAACCCCTCACCTGAAGTATAAGTAAGTTGAATAATATTACCCTCCCATAATGTTATACCTTCTCCAAAGTATTTTTTATCTAAAGATATAGATTTCAAAACCTTCCCTGTCGCGATATCCACCTTACGTAATGAAGACAAACCTTTTTTTCTTCCTGTTCCTTCATATAAATAACCAGCATCATAAATAAGGCCTTGGCACCAAGCATTTGTATCATGTGGATATATATTGGTGATTTGGTATCCATAAACTAAATCTTTTCTATTTTTAAGGTGATTGATATAGCCAAATAAGAAAATCACACCTAAAAACAATATTATGAATACATACTTTTTCACAAATTAACCTATATGAAATGTTATATTACTCTCGTTTTAATTAAATAATATTTAATATAATCTTAGTTTTAGACTATTAATATTTCTATGGTATCAAGTGATATCTTAATAACATAATGTTGCATATTTTATCTGATGTACTATAAAAATAATAAAGTAGCTAGAATTTGGAATAAGCATTCTGATGAAATCTCAGCCTTTTTTTTGCGACGTTATCCTAGTTTTGTAATATCGAGAAAAACTTCAAAACCATTATCTCAAATTCCAGTATTTGTTTTTCATGAAGTAAATGCTAATGACTTCGAATTTCAATTAAAGTATTTATCAGAAAATAATTACAGATCTCTAAATTGTAAGGAGTTTGAAAATGCTAAACTTACTGGGAAAAGAGAAGGCAATGAAGTTGTATTAACCTTTGATGATGCTACTTCAACATTTTGGACTTATGCATTCCCATTACTAAAAAAATATAATCACAAAGCAATTCTATTTGCTATTGCAGGACTCACACCCGATGACACTCAAGATTATCCTAATCTAGAAGATTTATGGTCAAAGAAAGCAACATTAGACCAGCTTAGCAAAAGAAAAATAAAACAACCCTTGTGCACTTGGAGTGAGTTATCTGAAATGTCTAATAGTAGCTATGTAGATGTGCAGTGTCACTCCCTAACCCACTCTAGAGTATTCACAGCTTTACAATTGACTGATTTTATACACCCTAAATTTGATACATATTTTTACGGAAATATAAACATACCTATAGCTTCAGACGATAATCCCATAAACCCAAATCGTCTTATAAAGTACGGGGATATCGTTTTTAAAAATGACTCAAGAATGAAGTGTACTAGACGTTTTAAAGAAAATGTCAATCTTTCTAAATATATGAGAGCGTATGTTAAAAAAAATGGTGATAAAGAATTTTTTAACAACCCCAAGTGGAGGAAAGAATTAAAAAATCATTATGAAAAATGGGACAAAAACAAGCTAGGAGAATTCGAAACCAAGGAAGAAATGATTTCTGCAGTTCACTATGAATTTATAACTTCAAAACAAATATTACAAGAAAGACTTAATACACAAATTACACATTTCTGCTACCCGTGGTTTGAAAGTAGCACTCTTTCAGATCAAATTGCAGGAGAAACTGGATATGAACATTTGTATTATAGTATGAATATACCTTACGACTATGACAAAAGTATAAAGTCTCACATGAAACATACTCGGATCTCTGAAGAATACCTTCTCAGACTACCAGGCAAAGGCAGAGTGTCATATTCTTCTGTATGGACAAAGAAAATCAAGAACTACATAGCACATTAGGCTAAACGTTTGTGATCTTCGAGCAACAAATCATAAACTTTTTGAATTTGGCTAACGGTATGAGTTACCAAATAATTGCTCTTAAGCTCAATTAATGAATTACTACTTATTTTTTTAGCAAATTTTGCATTAGATAATATACGGCATATTGCTTGAGCAATTTGCTCAGGCCTTTTCGGTGCAACTAATAAAGCAGTTCTTTCATGCTCTAATATTTCAGGAATTCCACCGACGCTAGTAGCAACAATTGGTGTTTGCATAGCCATTCCCTCTAATACTGATACCGGACAACCTTCAGAATGCGAACATATAGTTAGAACATCTAACAGAGATAATATTTCCAATACATTGTTGCAGTGACCTAGAAATATAATATTAGAAGATATATTTAATTTATGTGCCTTCTGCTCAAGCTCCTCACGCAAGTCTCCTTCACCGACGATGACAAAACATACTTCAGGAATTTCTTGTAATACGATGTGTGCAGCATCTAAAAAATCAAAATGCCCTTTGATAGAATTTAATCTACCAACAATACCCACTAATTTCTTTTCGACAGGCAAATCTAATGATTTAGAGATAGCTAGTTTAGTATCGGCATCGAACGGTTGAATACAATTTTCTGGGATTCCGTTATAGATCACATCTGTTCGGTTCTTATTTAAATATCGTTCATTTACCATGAATTTTTTTACAGCTTTGGACACTGCTATTCCTTTAGCAGTTATAGATGAAAGAATCCAATCAGCGATTCTTTGGTAAATAGGAATTTTACTATCAATCATATGCTCATGAACGATCACAGGTATGCGTAAAAATAAGCCCACTATTCTTCCAAAATTTGTAGCGCCGTAACCATGACAATGTAATATTTTAATATTGTTACGACGTATAATACGCATCAAATCAAAAATAATTCTTATATCAAATTTATTTCGCCCTAAGTAATCTGCATTTATTTCATGCTCATCAAGCAATTTACTACCTTCATTTCGTCCGCGAAACACACACAAAAATAATTTATATTTAGTATTAGAAAACTCCGGCCACCATGTCATTAAAACACGGGTTCCACCATGTATTGGCGAGCCCTTCATGCTAATTTTGTCGTATATATGTAATACGTGAATTTTTTCGCCTTGATTCATATCAGTCATTTTATTAATGAGTACTTATAACCTGTAATGTTACAAGGAAATCAAGTTACTGAGAGAAAACTAAATTTGTTATCTTCTCGTAAAAATAACTTTCCCAGGATTGCCTTGCACAATCGAGTTTTCAGGAATCTTTCCAGAAACAACAGAATTTGGAGTTATAATGCTTCTGCTTCCTATCTCAGAACCGTCTAAAATTACACACCCTGAGCTAATCCAAACATCATCACCAATCGTAATTCCTTTTGAAGTTTGCTGTTGCTTGCAGATTGGAATATCCAAGTGATCATAACTATAGTTAATACTCACAATGGATGCATTAGGTCCGATCATACAATCATCACCGATTTTGATACCTTTTTTATGTGATGCGATAAAAGTATGTGCTGCGATAGCGACATTAGAACCTATTATTAATGGACCATCAGGCGCCTTGATTTTACAAAATGAGCTAATCACAGAACCTTTACCTATAGACAAGAAAGAAGTGAGTTCTACTTCTGATCGTGGACTAACCTTACATTTAAATTTAAGCCAACATTTTAACGTTACAAAAAACGGGGGCACAAAAAATCTGCGTAAAATTGTCGTAACATTCATTAAAGTTAACTGCGTTCAGCAATAATACTTTTAATTTCATCCACGCTTAGCATGGACTGAATCTCTTTCATCGATAACTTTATTTTGTATTCATCCTCTATAGCTGTTACTAATTTAAGATGATTCATCGAATCCCATTGGTCAATATTATCTGGAGTATCTTGATCACTAATACTTCCTTCATCTACACCAAATATCTCTGAAATTATTTGTTCAACCGATCTACTCATAGTTTCCCCAGCCTTCATTCATATTCATGTTGTATATAAATATTCTCATAAATTACATTCACAACCTTTTCATACAAATACTAAATCAACTTTAAATCCAAACCATAACTCACTGTAATATATTTATATTAAGTTTAGCCATAATAATATACTGGTAATTGTTATAAAAACTATCTTCCAAAACCTATTAAATAAACTTTTAATAAATTAATATTTTATTAGACCATGACCTAAAACAATGATATGAATCATATACTAAAAGTAGATTGCTATTATGTGAATTAGTTAGACAGTTTCATGAAAAAAGTTGTTGTTTTTGGAAACGGCAAAATAGCCGCCGAATGCTTAAAATTATTAACCGAAACTCAAGGAGTTGAGATCCGGTTAGTTTTATATAATCCAAACGATCCTTCACTTATAAGTCCAATTCGTACATTTTGTGAGAAGCACTCTATTCACTCAGAAGCTATTGGCTCAACTATTTTACCAAGCGTGACTGAACTTATTAGAGAAAAAAATCCGGATATTATTTTTAATATAAACAGTCACAACATATTCGATAAAAAAATTCTTGATATACCTAAGATAGGCGCTATTAACTTTCACAATGGCCCTTTACCCAAATACAGAGGGCCAGGGTATGTAATTCCAAGTTGGGCAATATTCAATCAAGAGCATGAACATGGAGTAACTTGGCACTTTATGGATGAAGGAATTGATACGGGCGACATCATCGCACAAGATAAATTTTACCTATCTAATAAAGAAACTGCATTAGAATTAAATTTCAAATGCATTACCGCAGGCATTAAGTTATTTGAAAAAAATATTGATGACATATTATCAGACAACTGTAATCGAACTTCTCAAAAAGGACCTTCTTCTACATACTTTTCCTCTCAAATTCCTAATAATGGCTATATTGATTTTAATTGGCCATATCACAAGATTGATGCTTTCCTTAGAGCAACGGATTATAGGCCATATCAAAATCTATTTACGTATGCCAAAGTAAAATACAAAAACAATATATTTATAGTAAATACTGCATCGCTTCATAAACTAACCCATCACAACTATCAAAATGGTGAAATAATCAGCCTCTCTAGTAATTATTTACGTATCGCTGCAAATGATTCAATTTTAGACATAACAAAAGTTATGCATAAAGAAGACGATGAAATCTCTATTGAAAAACTTATTAAGGATTATCATATTTCCGAAGGAGATGTATTAAATTACAATTACTCAGATAAATTCGAATTAGCATCATAGCTCCGCAAGTTTCTTCCGATCAATTTTGCCATTAAGATTCAATGGAAGTTTTGACATGAAATTAACATCTCTTGGCACCATGTATGCAGGTAGTTTACCTGCCAAAAATTTTAACAATTGATCCGAATCAGCCTCCTCTCCCTCAATATACAATTTCAGATAAACTTTATCTTGATCATCTTTAGTTGGGACTACAGCCACGAGATTTACCTGAGTATACTCTCTTGTTAAGTGTTCAATCTCTTCCAACTCTATGCGGTGCCCGTCTATTTTTATTTGAAAATCTTTTCTACCACAATAAATATAATTTCCATGACTATTTATATAACATAAATCTCCAGTAAGATAAGCAATCTCATCAATCCCTAAAGTATTCGGTTTAATAAACACTTGCTTTGATTTTTCAGCATTATTCCAATAACTGTTCGTTACTTGATCACCCCATAAACATAATTCACCAATTTCTCCATTAGGAACATGATTCAAATCATTATCTACAATTGCAGCATTAGTATTCTTAAACATTTTCCCAAACGTGAGCACTCCGTTTGATATATCTTCTGAAGAAATATTTATACTCCAGTCAAAGACGGTACATATGATAGTAGCTTCAGAAGGGCCATATGAATTATGTATAATAGAATTAGGCACGCATTTTGACCAACCTTCTACTAATCTGTGAATGAGTGATTCGCCCGCAAAAATACAATAACGCATCGCTTCTAGTCTTAACTCTGAAAAAAATCTCTCTATATATGACAAGACCGAAGGTACCATGAACGCTACGGTAATATTATTCTCATCTAGTGTTTTTAAAATATTCAGATAAATAACACCTTTAGTTGGCACAATGTAACAGCATGCTCCTAAACAAAGTGGTGTAAAAAAAGAAACCACAGACATATCAAAACTTAATTGAAACATCTGCATAAACCGATCATTCTCATTAAAATCGTAATTGTTTTTATCTAACATTGTTAACATGAAGCTATTAATATTTTCATGATAAATTGGAACACCTTTCGGCTTTCCCGTACTACCTGATGTGAACAATAAATAGAACATCTGATTCAAACTAACATCGTCAGCGATGAGATCAAACTCACTCTCTTGCATCTCTTGTGTATAAAAAATGTTTAGCTCGTATGACGCATCACTATGTGCCTTAATCAAGGCATCATGATACTTCGATGCAAGAACTAGCTTTAACTTAGTATCATTAATGATTGTTAAATTACGATCTGCAGGATTGTTTTCATTAATAGGCACATAGGCCGCACCCACTGCCAAAATAGCTATGATCGACGCATAGGTATACACATCATCCCCACTCAATACACCAATAATTTCTTCTTTATTGTAGCCACTTGCTACAATATTTTGCTTTATAGAATTAGCAATCCTAGTAAATTCTCTATAACTGTAATATTTCCCACGCGCATAAACCGCATGCTTGTCTGGACTTCTTTTACTATTCTCAACTATTTTATTGATAATATAATTGGATGGCATTTTTGTATTACTTAAATCTATTATGAAGTGCAATAATAGTGCATAAATACCTAAATTGTCTGTTTGTTCATATTTATTATGAGATCATACGCACATAATAAATTTGTATCTTAATGCTGAGATTGAGACTTTTTGCAAAGCACTATTCATAAATTATAAGTATAGTATTTAATCACTTAGTAACACTGATATTTGCAGAAATCATCACTTCTACTGATAAATAAAAAAATGGATAATTTTTGGGAAAATAGAAAAGTCTTGGTCACAGGTGCAGGAGGATTTACCGGCAGCAACTTATGCAACACTTTAGCAAGTAAAAATGCTGATGTTACTGCTTTTCTAAGAAAAAATGGTTCAAAACGCAATCTAGATTCAAAAATTAGAATTTATACAGGGGATCTCACTAATAGCTATGATTGCGATCAAGCTGCTCAGGGTATAGATACGATATTCAATATAGCTGCAATATTCAGAAATGTTAAAGGGTCAGAACAACAGCTAAGAGATATCCACGTTCATGCTACTGAAAATCTAATGCGTGCTGCAAAAACAGCCGGCTGTCGTCGCTTCATTCACACCAGCACTATGGGCGTTCACGGACACGTTAAAAATGGCCCTGGTAACGAAGAAACAGAATTCTCACCTGGAGATGCTTACCAAGAGACAAAAGTAGAAGGTGAGTTATTAGCATTTAAATTAGCTAAAGAATTACCGATAGACCTATGTGTAATCAGACCGTGCGGAATCTATGGCCCAGGCGATACTCGTTTCCTTAAGTTAGTAAAGCCTATTAAAAAAGGACAATTCTTTATGATAGGAAGCGGTGAAACACACTATCATTTTGTCCATATAGATGATTTAGTAAATGGTTATTTATTAGCGGGCGAAAAAGAACATGCAATCGGTGAAGCATTTTTAATTGGCGGTGAAGAGGCACCTACTTTGAACGAACTCGCCAGAAAAATTGCTGAAATACAGAATGTGTCACCACCAAAATTTAAAATACCTGTATGGCCAATATATTACGCAGGCTGGTTGTGTGAAATTTTATTCGGCCTATTTAATATTGAACCCATTTTGCATCGCCGACGTGTAGCCTTTTTTACAAAAAATAGGCACTTCTCTATAAAAAAAGCACAAAATTTATTGGGCTACCAACCCGAGGTAAATTTGGAAAAAGGGCTAAAGTCACTAATTGATTGGTATGAGAGTGAAGAACTAATTTAAGCTAGAGAACTATAGGGAAATTACTAGGAAACTATATGCAACTTTTTTGATATATTTTCTAACTGCACTTTCATTTGATTATCACTCCAGTTAAATTTATTAGCCATCTCTTTTGCAATTTTCTCGAGATTTTGTCTACCTAAATAACCTCGTTTAGCTAAATTATTTCTTCGCAAAACGTAATCTTCTAGATTAAATACCATCTCTGCTTCAATAGTATAAGAAATATGCTTATACATATTCTTCAAATAAATTGTGTTTATTTTATCTTGACTAATTATTGGCTGAAGACATAGATCATCAATATTTGAAAATATACTCTTATATTCTTGCAAAGAGTAATTAGATATAGGTATTTTTTTAGCCTTATAATTAATACGATCAACGACCATATCAACTACTCGTGATGCTGTACTACGTGCAGTAGTATATTTTACTCCAATTACCGAAATTAAATTATCAATGTTATCTACTCTAGCATGGTCAATTATATTAGTACGATGAGAACGTGAAGATCTATCATTAGCTGATGATTGTTCAGCTGGTGTAAAGCCTGAATATATATAGTTAACTTTATCCTGGCTTAAGTTTATTGAAGGATAGGCTTCGTTAATTTCATCCATAAACCCAGGTAGTTCAGATGACACATCAGTATCCATTTCCTTGCTAATATCATGTTCAAAATGCGCTGTGCCAATCACAGTCTTATTTAGCCATGGGGTAAAAAAATACACTCGCTTACTTTCACCGATCACCGCATCTGAGGCACGATTACTTTTAACACCAAAAGCAAAATCTTTCCTTATACTATCAATTACAATATTAAAGTTTTTCGTTAGCGGCTGAAAATTGTATTCATCAGTTCCAATACTAGATTTTAATAGCCTATAAGCCCATGGACCGGCAGCATTAATGATTTGCGAAGCTTTGATATCAAAATGACGCCCTGTGACCATATCTTTGACATGTACACCTATAGATTTTTTGGAGGCAATTAATAGTTCATCAGCACGCAAATAATTTGCTAGACACAATCCCTGACGATGAGCATCTTTTAACAGCTCTATATGTAATCGATCTGCATCAACTATTTGGCCATCGTACCAAACCGCACCACCTTTAATATTTTCACCATTTATTTCAGGTAATAACTGTTGGTAGTCGGCTTTAGAAATCAAATATCCATTAGGATAAGCTCTCTTTTTATTTTGCATGGCTGCAACTAAATTATGCATATTGATGGCCGCTCCTAGAGCTAGTGGCCCTCTAGATCCATATCCATAAGCAGGTAATATAAATTTAAGCGGTTTAATAAGCTTATTTGATATTTGTACCCACCTCTCACGTTCTTGAACTGACTCAAATACTCGTTTCAAATTGAGATGTTGGAAATAGCGAATTCCACCATGGATAATTTTTAAAGAATTGTGTGAAGTGCCGCTACCAAAGTCATTAGCATCTATAAGACAAACTTTAAGTCCACGTAATACTGCATCTCGCGCAACAGAAATTCCATATATGCCCGCACCTATAACCAAAAGATCAAATTGGTCATGCTCCAACTGATCAAGATTACGTTGCATAAAAATTTATAACATTAATCAATTTCTAAAAAAAATTGTTATTTTCGACAAAATGCCATTAAGTGATGCCCGGTTCTACTAATTAAAGATTTTGGAAGCATATTATACGAGTCAACAAAAATTTTATTATATAAAAGTGCTTTTAAACCGCTGTGTACTTTTGTTGCTACCGGAAACCTTTCAGGAACTATTTCTACTGTAGAAAACAGTTTCAACATATTTTCAAACTCATTTATAGAGTACATGTAAAAAACTGGGGCATCTAAGTGATCAATTTTAACTTTCATTAATTTATGCATGAAATTTAACCAAGATTTACGATTTACAGTCATCAGTATCGCTTCACCACCAGGTTTAAGCACTCGGTTAATCTCATTAATCATTTTTTGTGGGTTAGGAGTAAAATGCAAAACTGTATGACAATAAACCATATCAAAACTATTATCAGGAAATTCCATTTTCTCCCCATCCATAACTTGGAAACTACCTTGCAATTTACGCATCGCAAAATTATTTTTTGCCAAATCGATGGAGTGAGCTGCAAGATCAATACCCGTTACCTCCGCACCACCTTTTGCAAAACGTGTAAGATCATTTCCAGTACCACAGCCTACATCAAGAATTTTTTTGTCTTTATAACCAGAAAAGTTAACTACTTTGGGTAAATAATGGAGTTTTTCGAATCTGTATTCTTCAATTTCTTGAAAAAACTCTAATGTCCCTGCCGGGCTTTTAGCCACTTTCCAATCATGCACATGATTGTTCCAGAACTCACGTACTTCCTCTTTAACCATGACCACTTGAATATATTAAATTTATGAATGTTCTATCTGATCTATCGCAGCATAAAGCTTGCTCACTTTATGCATGTAGATTTCATCAGAATATTTTATTTCTGCAAGCTGTTGAGCTGCTCGTGCCTTTTCATCACCCAACGCTGGATTCTTAATTAACTCCGTCATACCTTGATTTAAACCCTCTTTATTTGGTGGCACTAATATAGCAACCTTTTTATTTAACACCTGAGTATGAGTAAGTATATTGGTAGCAACAATAGGTTTTCCTGAGCGCAAATATCCATAAATCTTTAAAGGCGTATTCGTCCCTGTACATCTTGGTGAAACAATAATATCTGCCGATTGAATATAAGATGGTATTTCTGATGGGTGCACAGTGCCAGTGAACAAAATTGATTGATCAATACCTAAGCTTATAGCTAACTTTGTATAATTTTGAATTTGTTCATCACGACCGCCAACTAAAATCAAAAAGGCGTGAGGATTCTTATCTAAGGTGCCATTGAATGCATTAAATAATATATCGATACCTTGATAAGCTTCAAATGTACCTGTATACAAAATAATTTTTCTATCTTGTAAAGAGTAAAGCTCTCTTATATTTTTAACATTATTTGAAAAAACTTTACTATCATCAGCAGTATTTTCTATCAGCTCATGCGGTGTATTTAAATTAAAACTCTCGACTAAATTAGCCAGCTCAGGACATATAGTAATCACTGCGTCACAACTATTAAGTACTTTGCTTTCAAAATATTCAAAGAATTTTTTTAAAAAAATGAAATTGAATGCACCAAAGTTTTCCAACTGCTGTGGAAGACTACTATGCATATCATAAACATGCAGCATGTTATATTTTTTTGCAAAATACATAGCAAAGAATGCAGCTTCTTCATGAGAATGAATCACATCATATTTGTTTTTTTTGAGTAACTTTCTAGCAGTAAAATATAGACTAATATCTAAAAATATTTTTTTCACAGATGGGCCTATTTTTACATCATTGATGATTCCGTAATTACTAGATCTTATAATTTTTAGGCCATCAAATTCGATATCCTCACCAAATGGGTAAGTTACCATATCTACTTTAAATCCCATTTCACATAATGCTCGCACACGATGTAATACGCTGAAAGGAGTTCCACGCGCCCTGAAGTAAGGCTGTGGAGTTAGCATTAGGACTCGATTATTATTAGCAGGCATGGAAAAATATTTTGTATCCGACTCAAAAAAATAGTGGTACCAGATAAATTGAAATACGATAAACAGTGGTTAGCATAATATGCAAAGCTGATCGCTTTTACGGAACTGGACTACACGACTCGCAGACCCACTCAATATATAAAGTAGTAAATTTACCTTTATATGACAAATTATACAGTGACCATCATCAACATTCTCGCTATGCTTAACCTCTAATCAAGCAGCAAAATGTAAGAACAAAAACAATCACTTAATTCGACTAAATATCAGCCTCGCCCAAACTAGAACATTTCTCTTCGATAGCCTAATAATGCCTTATTCACCTTTAGATAACTTTGAAGTTCGTGATCATAACCTTCTTATATCAGGCCTAAACATACGAGATTTAATAAAAAGAAATGTTCAAATTCCGGGTTTTATTTATTCTAAAAATATTATCGACAATAAGATTAAGTTGCTCAGAGACACTCTTCCATCTTCAATTAAAATTCATTATTCAGTTAAAGCCAACCCATTTGCAGATCTAATTTCGCACGTTAAACATCGTGTTGATGGCTTGGAGGTATCATCATTGGAAGAGATGCAGACCGCACTTGCAACTGGAATTGACAGTAAAGATATTTGTTTAACTGGCCCTGGGAAGAGTTATGAAGAGTTAGAAATTGCTATAAAAAACAATATCATCATCAGCGCTGAATCTAGTCTTGAATTATACAGACTAGACGAAATAGGCATGGAAAGAATGCTTAAACCTTCTGTTTTGATACGGATAAATCCTGATTTCACTCAAAAACGTGCAGGAATGAAAATGGCAAGTGGATCAAGTCAATTTGGAATTGACGCCGAAAAAATCCCAGAACTTTTAAAATGGATTAATGGATCTTGCATTAACCTACACGGCTTTCATGTTTATAGTGGATCTCAAATCCTTGATGCTGAAGCTATTAATTATTCACAAAGGAAAACTTTTGAACTCGCATTAAATCTAGCTACATTGTGCAAAGAACCTATTAAAACTATCAATTTAGGCGGCGGGTTTGGCATTCCGTATTTTTCAAAACACACTTCTTTAGATATAAAATCTGTGGCAAGAAATATTGAATCCTTAATTCCCACGCTCAACACTGAAAACTTCAGGCAGCCAATCAATCTAATTATAGAATTAGGGCGATTTATTGTGGGCGAGTCAGGTGTATATATATGCAAAGTAATTGATAAAAAAGAATCCAGAGGGAAAACTTATTTAGTAACGAATGGCGGTATGCATCACCAATTGGCAGCCTCGGGCAACCTAGGGCAAAAAAATAGAAAGAATTTTCCTATATATATTGCAAATAAAATTGACTCAAATGTGAGGGAAACAGTGAATGTAGTTGGAAAATTATGTACACCATTAGATATTCTTGGAGAAAATGTAGAATTGAGCCAAGCTGAAGTTGGGGACTATGTCGCAATCATGCAATCTGGAGCATATGGTTATTCGGCAAGCCCAATAAATTTTTTAAGCCAACCGAAAGCATCTGAAATACTTGTCTAAAAAGATGAAAGCAATTACTTTTTATACTTATAAATTTACTTGGACACCTTTAGGTATTTTATAAATATGGATAGCATCCTCGATCGAATTAAACTGATGATATTCTACTAGCATATCATCAATTTTTTTGTATATAGGCGGAAGCGTTATTTTTTTACCAGGACCATAAATTACAACCCATCTCTCAAAATTTGAATCTGCAATCTTTGTTTTAAATGAATCTTCTGTATAGAGCAAATCATACCCGCTCCAGATATCTCGCTTCCCGCCACATGCTGAACGACTTGTAAATGAATCGTGCGTGAGCGGCAAGTAAAAGTAAGCTCCTTGATGGTCTTTTATGTAGTAATCGATAACTGGAACAGCAGTAACTAATATACTGTTGGCCTGTCTACGCGAATTAATATATTCAGCAGCTGATTGGAAATCTATGCGAGGGTAATAATGACGTGTACGAGGCCCATCGTAATCAAGTCGAAAATTAACCCTTTCTGAATCAATTTCTATTGCGTCTTTCGCAGAAAAATCATCAGAAATTAAAAAGAATAAACTTACGAGTATGATAAGGCTTGCGTTTTTTGACCACATCGAAAAACCAGCAGGTACCATACGAACGATTACAATGGCACATACCGACAAAATAAGTGGGTATAGGTAATACGTATACCTTGAATCTACGTAAAATGTAGACATCATTGCAGTAATCATTACTAAAATTAATATTATCCCTAGCAACCTATTAAACTTAACATCATTATCTCTCTTTGCATTGAATACTAATAAAAACGCTAATACAGCAGCAATGGATGCGAGAATTGTTTGATACGGCATGGCCGAATACCATGGTTTAAATATTCGAAAATAAACATCTGGATAACTAAACATTGAATTAATAACTTCTTTTATAGCCTGCACCAATCCAGAGTTGCTTGACTGTATAAAAATATAAAAACCTAAGCCGACAAACCAAAAAATAATTGCCAAGCAATAAATAATAAAAGCACGACTATTTTCTTTAAACCAAGCGAACATTGTGTTTTTACTTAACAGGTAAACCGCAACTAAACTTCCTAGGAAAAGAGCAAGCTGATTTGAGATAACAGCAATAATCGCGATTATTAACCCAATCGTTGCTACTGGCTCCGCACCTTTAACTCTGTAAATTGAATATGCGATTAAACCTATTCCCCATACCCCAAGCACTAACGCTAATATTGGAAATAGAATAAAGTCCTCTGATAGAGCCAATATTCGCTCGGGGAAAAGCACAGGAAAGGTTGTCCCATTGGCTGCAGTACTTACGATATATTCAGGAGGTAAAAATTGACCAACACCTAAACGCCGAAACGGAATAATATGGGTTACAGTTATTAGTACTGCGATACCCAACCACGCAATGTAGTCATATATTTTAATAGATTTTTTATTCAGAATTGGATTGAGTACCGCAAGTCCAAAACAAAATATTGCACCCGCATAAACAAACACAGACAAAAAAGCCAAGCCATAACACAACCAAGTATTAACTAATTCGCTTGGTTTATTTGCTTGAAGTACTAACCAAACCTGCCAAATTACAATAGTTTGAAATAAAGCATACATTCTCCCAAATCGTGAAAACTCAATCTCCCATAACGAGAAGGCCAAAAAGAATATCCCAATTACTGCTGCAGACCATCCTCCGATTTTTCGACAAATCAAAAATATAGCTGGAAATGCCGCAATATTAGCAATAAGTGGAATTATTCGAATAGCAAGTTCAGGATCATTCAAATAAAGTCGAAGTGGTACTGTAAGATATTGTTGAAAAATCCCGCGAATATAATAACCACCACATTCAAAGCGAGGTAAGTTTGTCCGAATAATATTTTCAATCGATGAAATAAAATAGTACTCATCAACAGCAACTGGCCATTTACCTAGGCCTTTTAACCTTATAATTATCCCCAGTATTGAAATAACTACAGCGAGTAATATATATGGGTTTTTTGTGTTTGTTTTCATTATATGGTTCTAAAAACTGTGATATTGCTCTCGCTTTTCTTACATCAAGCAATGATGAATAAGCTTATTCAAGTAAAATACATACAAGAAGTATTGCTAATGCTTTATACTCAATATGTCGTTAAATTTTAATTAAAAACTATTTTTCGGAACAAACTAATAGCCAAGAATATTAACTAATGACAGTACCTGTTTCAGTAATAATTCCATACTATAATGCTGAAAAATATTTTGACGAAGCTCTCACCTCAGTAAAAAACCAGACTGTTCCTCCAGCACAGATTATTGTAATCGATGATGGTTCAAACAAAAAATCACAAGAATTTTTAGATTCTTACTCCGCCGAGTTTGACTTAATTCGATTAAAAACGAACAAAGGCCCAGGCTTTACTAGAAATGCTGGCATTGCCAAAGCAACTCAACCTTATATTGCATTTATGGATAGTGACGATATATGGGTTCTTGATAAACTAGAAGCGCAATACAAATACATGGAAAATCATCCTGTGGCAGATGTATCTCACACAGGCTCTATTATCTTTGACGAACATGGGAATGAAAAAACTGCATCAGAACGCCCTCAGATTCTCTCAATCGAAAAAGCACTTGAATTTCATGAAATGATGACGCCTAGCATAATGATCAAACGCGAAGTCATCGAATCCATCAATGGCTTCAACCCTAGAATAAAATGTGCTCAAGATTGGGAACTCCAAGTTCGACTCGCTCTGTCAGGTTTCCAGATACACTATCTACCACAAATCCTATTGCGTGTGAGACGCCAAAATCACGGTAATCACTCATCTAAGTGGCATCGCTTCTTAATTGGTCATTTGAAAATATTACTCATCCACAGACGCGAATATATCAAGCATTTTGGCCTCAAGGGCTGGATTAGCCTCATCTCCCGTGAAATGGCACGAGCAGGTTATCGACAGAAAGGATTAATAGGTCACACATTAAAAATACCTAGCAAGTTAGGCTTATAGGCTATTATCTTGAAATCTGCTTGAAATAAATGCGCAAGTATCTCATCTCATTATTTCGGCTTTTAGGGCTGAATATCCAACACTGGCACCAGCCATTTGATGACATCCCTAAATTAGTTGATACCTCCACCATATTACATGCTATTGATGGTGGTTGTTACAAAGGCAGAATGGCAAATAAGATGTTGTCAACATTTCCTAATGCTGTTGTTCACTGCTTTGAACCACAAACAGATCTCAATGCAGATTTACATCATACTTTTGCTAATGAGAAAAGAATTAAAATTTATGATACTGCACTTTCAGATCATAGCGGGGAAACTGAATTCCATATCAACCAAGAAAAATATACTTCTTCCGTTCTTAAGCCAACATGCAATGATATAAATTCACTAAATAGCACAACCGTAAGACTAGAAACTTTAGATAATATTGTCGAACAAAATAATATACCCCAAATTGACTTTATAAAGCTTGACTTGCAAGGATATGAACTTCAAGCATTAAAAGGTGCAAAGAACACTTTTAAAAGTGCAAAACTCATATATGTAGAGTTTAATTTTCAAGAACGTTATGAAGGCTGTAGTATGTTCTATGACATTAGCAAATACTTATATGAGGCAGGATTTATACTCTACCGCTTATATGAAGTATACGGTTATGATAATGGCGCCTGGAAACTTGCTGACGCACTATTTATAAATAAAAATCTTATTTAATCTAATTCCTCTCAAAATTTAACATAAACTAATATTGTGAAAATTCGAGATATTAGAATCCAATCAGCTAACAATATATCTCGCCTCTCTGCTCAAATAGAAGATACAGAAGTCTGGTTCGAATGTAAGTCTGGCCATAACTTACATGAAAACGCTGATGTTTTTATTATTGCAGCTTTATTACCTGCAATGCAGAAAAGCCAAGACATTTACCTTGACTCCAATCTACATGTTTCACCCCAACTCTTATCTAACTTAGATCACATTCAAGAAATATTTGCGCTGTGGTACTCACAACTTAACAAAGTTCAAATACACGCAAAATCATACGAAAAAAACGTACCAAATCAAGCTGGTGTTGGCAGCTTCTTTTCAGGTGGAGCAGATGGAAGCTATACTTTTCTTGCGCATGAAAATGAAATTACGCATTTGATATTTGTTGAAGGGGTCGATATCCAATTGGATAACGAAAACCTTTTAGAAAAAGTTATACATACAAATAGCAATTATGTAAAACAAAAAAACAAAGAATTTGTGAGGATTCGATCAAACATACGAAAATATATTACTGATTTTGGAATTAGCTGGGTTATTGGAAATGGTGCTGGCTTATCCTGCATCGCTCATGCACTTGCATTTAATAAAATTTATTTTGCAGGAAGCCATAGCGCTTTAGGACTATTCCCTTGGGGCTCACATCCTCTTATCGATCCTTTGTTCAGCAATGAACACATAGAAATAATACATGACGGCTTAGCGGTAAAACGTACTGAAAAAATAAAAAAAATATCTGAAGATAAAGATACGTTAAATATTTTGAGAGTCTGCTGGCAGGATTCTGGTTATAACTGTGGGAAATGCGAAAAGTGCTTGCGCACGATGTTAACCCTACGCTTGTTAGACATTAAAACTGAAACATTTCCTGAAGTTGATATTATACAATCACTAAAATCAATTCATATATATACTGATGCTCAAGAATTATTTTTACAAGAAAATTTAGAGCTCGCATTAAATAAAAATGATAAACAAGCTATTAAAGTTCTAAAAATGATAGAAAATAAAAATAAGACTAAAAAAGCACTAAAAATCCTTGACGAAACATTACTTAAAGGCATATTAGGCAAGTTAAAAACTATTTTTATTAAATAATATTTAAATTATATCAGCTATCCATTTTACATTTTTTGGCTTAGGTAAGTTACTTTGTATTCCTGGCTTTAGCACAAGCCAACTATAAAATGCACAAATTGTATTAATATCCATGTTTTTATACTTTGAAAGTAAATTAATTTTATTTTGTTGAATTTTATTTTTAGCTTTTTCGTCAATAGCATCAGCCCATAACCTAATCGTCCAAAAATTATTTATTGCCAACTCGGCATGCTCAATTGTTCTTAGCCTATTATGATAAGACAAGCCACTACCGCCTAATATCTTCCATAAAAAATTGGGTATGGAAAGAAAGCTAATTGTTGAACCTGATAAATTTGCAAAGTGATCTGCAGGATTAAATCTATGAACTGCTAAACATTTATCTGTGGAAATTTTTGATAAATGATTATGTATTTTTGAAAGAATTTTCTCAGGAATATGCTCTAGCACATTCGAACTTAAAATAAGATCAGGTTTTTCGTTATTATTTGGATTGTAGTTACATACATCATAATTTGATAAATATTCTATATTTAGCTGCTTTAAATAGATTTGTATATCATCGTTTTCATTTAACTTATCTTTTAACGAATATAATTTTTTCTCTATCGTATTGTCCCATTCTCCAAGGTTTTTGATTATTTTTTTCTTATTCTTAATGATACTCTCTAATGACAGCTTAAATGTTTTTACAGTTAACCATGGATTTAGATCTACTGTGACGACTTTATTGGCTCCATATAGACATGCAACAATTGGCACAAATGGATACCAGCCAGTACCGATCTCAAGGATATTCGCATTTTTTAAGCTATCTCTATATTTAAGGGAAAGAGAATATAACTCAATAACCCTTGATAACATTTCATCTTCGTCCAATCCTCCGCTCCCCGTTAGGGTCTGAACATAGCTATGTATTTTATGCCTAAATGGCAGAATACCGAGCATAGCACTAAGAAAATACTTCAAATACCATTTAAGCATTATTAGTTAAATCCACTAATTTCCTTAATTTAATTAGAACTATTTTATGATCAACTTATCATTATCTAGCATTAAACAAATTAATGCTTGTGTTTATTTCTAAATTAATTCATAAAGACTTGATAATTTTCAATCAATTTTCTTATTTAAGCATTAATATAGTCTACAACAATATAATATATTTTATTATGAGATTAAAAAAGTTTACTTTACTTACATCTTTACATTTTATTTTTTTTTGCACTACATTTTCTTTAGCAAATTCAAATGACGCTCATATCAATTTCAAAAATGTTACTCATAAAGTAATCATAGGCGATTTATGCAAAGCTGATAATCCTTTTGATGTAGACTTTATGGATGCCAATAACGATGGATACTTTGATTTATTTTCATTCAGCCACTATGGTGTAAAACACTGCTTGTATTTACAAAAACAAGATGACTCTCATACATTCGTTTATGTAGATGGGAATCAAACAAATTATAACCAGACCTCAGTTCCTCCTCGTGGCTCATCACGAGCAACCTTCTTAGATTTGAATGGAGATAAAAAAGAAGATTTTACTAGCTTAGAGGCTGACATTAAAAGTGCCGTATGGTTTAACAATACAGAAAAAGAGAATTTTATACCAAAATATAAAACAAAAAAATCTTGGTGCGCATCTCGAGACCATTGCAATATTGGCGAAATCAATGGAGATGGATTTATTGATGTTATACACAATGATGGTCTCGCAGTGTCTTACTTAAAAGGACGGAAAATTGCAAATCTTAAATCTAAAGGCAGCTGGGAAGCTATTGATATAAATTCAGATACTTGGCCAGATTTAGTTGACGCGTCCAATGGCGGGTTCTGGAAGAATGATAATGGAAAATTTAACTGGATAGAAATTCAATCATTAAGTGTATGTAAAGGTGGCAAACATCAAGATTTTGCAGATTTTGATAATGATGGTTACATAGACCTTATATGTGCTAACGGTAAATCAAAAACTAATAATAATGGTGGAAGTAGATTTTTGCTTAAAAATTTAGATGGTAAAAATTTTAAAAATGTGACAAAAAATTCTGGAATTGAATATATTGGATGGAAAGCTTACTGGAGTAATTACTCAAATACTTATGCTGCTGATTTTAACAATGATGGCTTAATTGATATTGTATTTGCTGGAAGTTCATACAAAAAAGGGAAAGGATTAGAGTTCCTTATAAATAAAGGAAATTTTAAATTTACTTCTCCAAATATTTATATAAATGATCACTGTAATGCACCTGATATGGGCAGCTATGGATGTAAACCAAGAGTAGATGTAGCTGATTTTGACAACGATGGCTTGCTTGATCTTGCCAAAATGTATTCAGGTTTTGAAAAGTCCAGCGTTGAAATATATAAAAACACTACAACAAATGATTTCAACTGGCTAAAAATTAGGGTTAGAGGTAAAAATCATAATACTGATGGACTACACACACAGATAAATATTTATGAAAATGAAACAAATAAATTAATAACTAACTATCAAGTTTCTAATCATTTTGATGGGCGAATGAAATATCTTCATGCTGGCTTGAATAAATATTCGAAAGTAAATGTTGAAGTAATATGGCCACATGATGATGGCACAGAAATATTCAAAAACATATCAAGCAATCAAGAATTAATTATTTATTACTCAATGACAGGAAGCAAAATTGTTAAAAACTGGAAACCAGGAAATGGTTGGTGACCAAATTATATATAAAAGTATGAAATATCTTATACGCACTCTAAGCTTTATAGCTATTTATACTCTTTCAATCATTCCATGCTGGAGTAGCACTATAAATAATAATTTATTAGTAAAAAAAAGTGATATTCCCGACCAAATTAATATCGGCTTAATATTAAATAAACAATCGAAAAAAAAAGTAAATGATTACCTCGTATTCAATATCCCACTACCTCCGGGTTTAATTAAAGATACTAATAATCTTTCTATATATAACGCATCAAATAAGTCTTTGACTTTCTACGCTGAACCTATAGTTTGGTGGAAATATTTAAACACCCTAGAAAATAACTCGATCCGCGCCTTAAAAATATTTTTAAAAGTCGATAACTTCCACACTATTCCTGACAAGTTAGATATTAAAATTAATTTTGAGAACCCACCAGAAAATAAAATTATTGAAAAGCCACTAAATGTAGAAGAATGGACATATTCAGAAGTTTTAATTGGAAATAAAAACACAATTAAATCAAAAAAGATTCGCGAACCAATTGTTTATTCAACCTATTCTCCTGAGTGGTTAAGCCTTTGCCTACTTCGCTCACGAACACTACCAACAAGTAAAAGCAAAAAACTTAAATGGTTTGACAAATCATTTCTTAATTTTTCAAATACTGTCTACGATGGCATCAACAGACCTAAATCTTCCCCACAAAAATTTGATATTTCAGATTACGAACCTTGGATGTATGACTTAGCAGCAACAATCTTTAATCTATACATTAAAACAGGGGATGTTAAATGGCTCAAACAAGCACATTTGTTAACTCAAATTTATTCATCTTTCATAAATGAAAGTGGTCAATCTACCCTCAAACAGAATCTTGATTTAAAACACAGCTATAACTTATCTATGCTGATAGATTATATATTAATCGGAGATGCTTCATTAAAAGCAAAAATAGAACATGTCGCAAAATTCACTTCGAACTGGAGAGAAGATTATAAATTAAACTATGGATTCTGGACGGAAAGGCACCAAACATACTCATTACTTGGTGCATTAGTCGCCTGGGAGGCAACTGGGGAGCCCATATATGCTAAAAGAGCAGCTAAGATTGCAAAAACAACTATTCTAGAAGCAAAATCTCCCGAGAATGGCTGGGAGTCACAGGGGTGTATATTACACACTATTCGATCTCATGAGGGCGACGCTGATGATAGACCTGCTTGCAGTCCTTGGATGTCAGCCTTACTTTCTGATGCGATGTTGAGGTATTACATTCAATCTAGAGATGAACAAGCGTTACATTTCTTATACGAACTTGCAGTATTTACGAGCAATTATGGAATTTATGAAGTCACAAATGAGGTACATATGAAAAACATGTATGTGCCATGGTATCTGGCTTCCAAGACTGTTAAATATACTGACGATGGGCCATGGGGCGATAGAGAGCATGCGTGTGATGTATCAGGGTTATTAGCAAAAGGATTATGGGCCGGACATCAGATCAATCAAGATACAAAATCTATATCTAGAAGCTTAGAAAAACTTTTATACACTTGTAGAAAAACATTGGATCGATACTACGTAACATCTAAAAAAAATAATTCAAAATATTGGAAAATTTATCCTGCTAGAAAATTTAATTGGTGGTTCGGATCTACATCTGATTTAACATATTTATACTTATTTAAATAAAGTATATAGTCTCATACCTTTCCACATCCTATTGAATACCAGATTAGTAGAACATATCTATCACAACCATCTTCTACACATTCTTCTAATATCATTATAGCTCTATAGCACACATAAACATTTGTTTGATGAGCAAAAAAGAATTATTTAATAATATTTCTTCCAAATCTGGTGCAAGTTTTCTATTACGTATTTATAAGAATATGTATAAGAATGAACTTCCAATACTTGCATATCACCGCGTGATAAACCACCAAGAAAAATTTTTTCCCAATGACATCGAATTGATTAGTTCATCTCCGAAAATGTTTGAAAAACAAATTAAATATATTTGCAGACACTACCAGCCCATAACATTTAAAATGTTCTCAAATAACCATCATGACCCTAAATCATTTAAAAAACCTCCAATAATTATTACTTTCGATGACGGATTTTATGACAATTATAAAATTGTTTACCCTATATTGAAAAAATATGATGCTCAAGCAACTTTTTTTTTAGTCACAAATACATTAGATACAGATGAACCATTATGGTTTGATTTATTAGCATACTTAATCATGAAGACGGATAAATCTTCAATATTAATACAGGATAAAGAAATACTTCTAAGTAATGATATAAGAACAAAAAGAAAAATAATTGAAAAAATACTTCTAGATGTGAGGCAAATAGATAACAAAGATAGGTTAAAAATTGTTGAAGAGTTGAAAAAACAACTTCGATATTCTATCGACTACGCAAAAACAACTAATTATCTAAGCTGGAATAATGTTAGAGAAATGTATAAAAATGGAATGGAATTTGGCTCACATTCTGTCTCACATCCTATTTTAGCTCAAACAAGTACAGATCAGATAAAAAATGAATTATCTCAATCTAAAGAAAGAATCGAAGAAATGTTACAGGATGAATGTAAGACTTTTGCATATCCTGTTGGCGGGTTTGAGGAATATAATGATCATACTTTAAATATACTAAAAGAAATAAAATATTCTTATGCATGCACCTACGAGCCTGGTATCAACAAGATACCAATAAAAGATAAATTTCAACTCCGCAGAATTCATGTAGAAAGATATAACTCATTTAATTTTTTTAAAAATAATCTCATTTCTTCTTTTTTTGGCTATAAATAAATTTTAATTCGTAAATATGAGTGAAAAGAAAAAAATACTAAAGAATACATTTTACTCTTCAATAAGTATTTATACCGAATATGTATTGGGGCTAGTTTGCTCAATAATTATTGCTCGCACTTTAGGTGCTACAGAGTATGGTGTTTATTCGTTATTAATATGGGTTGCCGCATCTAGCATTATATTGATCAATGGTGGAATTAATACAGGGCAAATAAAGTTTTTATCTGAGTTTAATAAAAAATATGATGAAGACTATACATTAAGCGCACTGAACTACTTTCGAAAGATACAAACAGCAAAAACAATTTTTATTCTATTAATTGGTGCATCCATTAGTGAATTTATTATAGCTAAATTCAATTTTGGCGAATATAGAACATTCTATTGGATAATACTTATTTCAGTATTATTCAAAGGTAGATATATGTTTCATGTTTCAATCGCAAAAGGTTTTGAGCATTTTGACAAACTGTCAAAACTTAGCTTGATTGTAACGCCTATAAATTTAGTGTTTATAATTATCGCAGGCATATATATCAAAAATATTGGTATTTTTATTTATATTTACTTTTTCACTAGCATATTGTTTTACTTATTTTCCTACTTGATCATCGTAAAACCTATAGGCATTAATCGATTGAGTAATACGAATCTAAATAAAAATGATTTGTCAAGAATTAACAATTATTTAAAAATTACTAGTGTAATTGTAATACTAAGTTATTTTGTTTCAAAAGAATTGGAATTATTTATGCTTGGATGGCTCGCTGAACCAAGTGATGCCGGTTTGTTTAGGATAGCAATGACACTAGCAGGAAGTATAATGCTTATGGCACCAGGCGTTTTCAGTTCTGTATTACTGCCTATGATGTCTAAATCTTTAGCCGAATCTAAACAAATTGCTAATAGAAGATTTTACGATTCAACGCGAATACTAATTATTCTAAGCATTCCAATAACAACATTTATTATTTATATTTCAAACTCATTAGTAATAGCAATTTATGGAGAAGAATTTGCCAATGCTGGAATTGCATTGTCAATTTGCATAGTGGCTGTAACAATCGTTACTATTGCCGATAGCGCACAAAGTTATTTACTTAGTGCAGAAAAACAAAAAACAGTCTTATATATATTAATCATTGCCTTATTCTTAAAGATATCAATAGGTTATTTTTTAATTGCGAATTACCAACTCATTGGCGCTGCAGTTACATATTTAATTGCAATTTTGTTTTCATATTTATCAAGAATTTATTTAACATGTTATTATTTAAAATCTAAATTTCCTTTTTTGACATTAATAAAATCCGTTACAGTTTCATTAATCTGCTTACTACCATTAATTTTAATTGGTGAAAATTACAGTATTTATATAAATATTTTAATCTTTTCAGCAGTATATGGTATTTCTTTTACTATTTTATCTTTCGCTACTAATTTATGGTCAAAAGAAGATATATTAATGTTTATCAACTTATCTAAAAGGATCCCTGCTCAATCAATCCAAAATTTAATTATTAGAACATTGGAAAATAACAGAAAATAACTTTCTGAATAACTCTATTCAATTAACAATGAATGTTTTACATTTAACATATTCTTTATCAGCTGGAGGAAGACGTAACGCTATAGTAAATTTATGCGAAGGTTTAGTTAACAAATCTGTAAATAGCTATACATGCTCCATAACGCATTTATCTGAAGAAGATTTTATAAGACTTAGCTCTTTGTCTTTTAAAGGAGTGTTTTCCATGGAATTTAATGGCCGTTATTTTTCTAACAAATCCTTATTACTATCAAAACTTAGTAAAATATGCGAGAAAAACAACATTGACCTTATCCATACTCATGATGCAACGAGCCAAATTATTACTGCATGGATGCATAATAAAAATAAAACAATCCCTCATGTACATACATTTCATCGATCTTTGGATATTGATACCGTCGGAATAAAAAATAAAATTAGGAATTATTATGCAAATCAACACACAAATATAATAACTGTTGGCTCAAATGACCGAAAAAATCATTTAAAAAAATATAACTTGTTTTTAAAAAGCAATAAAATTCAACTTATTCCTTTTGGTATAGAGGTATATAAATATGCTTACTCTGATAAATACAATAAGCAGCTTAGAGACAAATTCGATATAGATTCGAACGATATAATCATTGGCTGTATCGGTCACTTTGGTAAAGAAAAAGGATTAGACATAGCTCTTAAAAGCTTTGCAACTATACATAAAGAAGCAGATATCGATAATTTAAAACTGATAATTCTTGGGAAAGGCAATACCAAGCAGACAAAATATCTTCTAGAACTCTGCAATGAGTTAAGTATAAAAAATAATGTGCTATTTCCTGGATTTGATGAACATATAGAAAAATGGTATAGCTGTTTCGATATTTTTTTACATACACCAAGAAAAGAAGCTTTTGGACTAGTAGTTATCGAAGCAATGGCTGCAAGTTTACCTGTTGTTGCTAGCCGGGTAGGCGGTATTGTAGATATCGTATCTCACAACACATCTGGCTATCTTGTGGAAAGTTGTAACCCAAATAATATTGCTGAGTACTTATTAAAACTTATCAAAAATAAACAAGATATAAAAAAGTTTGGAGATCGTGGATATGAACTGGCTAAGACTAAATTTTCTTTGTGTAACTTTGCAAATGGGTATTACAAGCTTTACAAGTCATTAACATATTGAAAATTTTATATGGAAGTAGCATTACTTTTTTGAGGAACAATTCCATTCGGGAACTGTTCTCTTAGAATAGTAGAGGCTGATATTGGATCATCAATTGGGTCCCATTGCTTACAGAATATTTTTTTCATAAGTCCAGCCATTTTATTTGAGATAAATATTGGCATTCCAAAAAACCTTGCTAGTAAAAACACTTTTCTCCTAAATGCCCAAACATACATAAAATTCTCACCGTAAAAATTATATCCCCATCTTTTTTCAAATAGTTTATGAGATTTTTTAGCTAAATCTTTATTCCACCTGAAAAAGAAATACTTCATATCAGATAAATTCATACGTGTTCCAAGATTATCAAACAAAACTACAGATTCCGGCTGTACTACTATTGACTTTTTCATAGCCCTTGTTTGCAAGCCTATATCAATGTGCTCACGCACAACCATTTGCGGAATTTCTATTTCTTGCAAATGACTAGTTAGAAACAATACGCAATGCAACTCAAATGTATCTGTTGATTTGATTCCAACTGGAAGTTCATCAGGCAATACCCTTCTATATTTTTTATTTTCAATAAGATACTCAGTATTGTCATGATTGAGCACTCGGATGTCACAAGTAAGCAAATGATTACGCAATGTAGCACCCTTATCTACACCTTCCCTCTCCAATATAAGGGGCGAAACAATGACATTATCGTTATTAGCGGTTGCAATTAATGGCTTCAACCAGCCTGGTGTTACATTTGTGTCGTTATCTAATAAAACGGTGTATTTAGTTGTGATTTCTGCTCTGATACGGTCTAATGCGGCCATAGGGGTAATTAGGCCATACGAGAAAATTCGCACATTATTTTTAGCGTTTGTTATCTTCATCGCTTTTTTGAGCTCAGATTTAGGGTAACCTAAATCTAAGATAACTAAATCAAATTCTTCCTCTGTATTCTCATATAAACCAGCTATACATATATCTAGTCGGGAATATCGGTCGCGCGGGGTAATTATTATCGTCACTTCATTCATAGGTGTGTAAGGTATTGATTTAGACAATGACGCAATTATATCCTGATGAAACATCTAGAAACATGAGATAGGTCAGATAATTGCAAGATTATATATCGTTAACCTTTGTTAAATTAAACAAATATGACAATAAAAATAGGACTGGTTGGGGCAGGATATATCTGCGAATATCACGTTAAAGCCATTGTAGCGAACCCTTCATTAAAATTGATAGGTGTAACCGATCTAGATTTCAATAAAGCTAAACTAATAGCTGACCAATACAATTGTCGTGCTTTTCAAACCTTAGAGGAAATGATCAGTAGTGGCGCTAAGTCTATACACGTTTTAACTCCTCCCAATTCACACATTGAGGTAGCAACTGAGGCAATGAAACTTGGTTGTGATGTATTAATCGAAAAACCCCTTTCCGAAAACCCTGAAGCCTGTAAATCATTAAATGATTTAGCAAAACAACTTGGTAAAAATGTGTGCGTGAATCACTCATTGTTATTTGACCCACAGATTATCAAAGCTAAAGAAGCCATAGATTCTGGAAAGATAGGTGACGTCATTTCCATAGACATACTAAGAAGCTCGGTCTATCCGACTTACTCAGGCGGAACATTACCTCCCCATTACAGAGACGGGGGGTATCCATTCAGAGATTTAGGAATTCACTGCTTATATCTGCTTGAACATTTCTTAGGAAGTATTATTGATGTGGATGCAAAGTGGCAATCTCTTGGAGGCGATAAAAACCTAGCTTTTGACGAATGGAGCGCCATGGTTGAATGTGAAAACGGAATTGGAAAATTTCAACTAAGCTGGAATGTAAAGCCACTACAAAATTTAATGATCATTCAAGGTACGAAAGGAATTTTAAGAGTTGACTCATTTTTAATGTTCAACTCCTCAAAAAAAGCATTGCCAGCTCCTAAAGTAGTCGAACGGATCGTGAACAACTATACGGATTCTTTACGACCAATATTCGAAATGCCGGTTAATGTGGTGAAATTCGCCACAGGTAAAATTGTCCCATATCAAGGGCTTACTAATTTAATAAATGAATTTTACTCTGCATTAGAGCACAACACTCAAGTTCCTGTATCTATTGAACAAGCCATACCTTCAGTATATTGGGTTGAACATATTGCTAAACAAGCAGATCAAGAAGCTCTCGAATTTAAAAAACGGTCAAGGAATTTACCCCCAGCAGATATACTTGTAACAGGTGGCACTGGTGGACTTGGCAGCAACATTGTACGGCATTTAATAAATGCCGGATATACTGTACGCGTTTTAGCGCGTTCATTACCAAAAACCACTATTGAAAATGTTCAATACATAACCGGTAGTTTGGGCAATCCTGAAATTGTTAACGATGCAGTTAAAGATGTGCGTTATATCATCCATGCTGGTGCAGCAATGCAAGGAGATGAAAATGAACATATATGCAGTACAGAAGTTGGAACAAAAAATATTATTACAGCGGCAAATAAATTTAATATTAAAAAAATAGTACACATCAGCTCTTTATCTGTTATTGACTGGGCTGGAAATGATATGCACAACGTCGATGAGACTGCCGATTACGAACCCAACCCAACAGCAAGAGGCTATTACACTCAATACAAACTTAAAGCAGAACAACTAGTCTTAGATGCGGCTGAAAATGAACAAATAAATGCTGTAATTTTAAGACCGGGACAAATTTTTGGAGAAAAACTACCTTTAGTTACTGGCGCTGTCGCCCGTCAAGTCGGTAATAAGATGCTAGTTTTTGGAGATGGCGAAATACAATTACCTTTAATCTATATTGATGACGTTTCAGATGCAGTGCTCGCCGCAATAAATGAAAATTTACCCAATGGCGAAATCATACATTTAACCGATTCTGCCACATACACCCAAAATCAAGTATTACAATTGACCCGCCCAGATAAAAAAATCATACGAATTCCCAGGAAACTTATGTTTATAATGGGAGGGTTCAGTGAAAAAATATTTAAGCTTTTAAAAAGACAGTCTCCTTTTTCTCGCTACCGCCTGGAATCTGCAATGCCTAGAATATCTTTCAAAAGTGATAAAGCAAAAATTAAATTAGAGTGGTCTCCAAAAATAGGTGTTGAAAACGGTATAAAGTTGAGCTCTAAATAATAGCTTAAGCTACTTTCGTAACTTTTACTTTTTCAACTTGCATCAAGACCTCATTAACACGATTCTCCCATGTTAATCCCTCGACATAATTAACACGTTTTACCGCTTTATCTATTGAATCTGTATCAATCGCCTGCTTTATATATTCAATAAACTCCTCGTCTGTCTCAGCAATATATACAATATCATTAAATCCTAAAATTTCTGGAAATGATACAGAAACTACGGGTTTGCCTGTTGCCAGATACTCTTTTAATTTAATTGGATTGCAGTTGTATATTTGGTCGTTGTCAACATATGGCAATATGCAAACATCAAAGCATGCAGCATAATTAGGCAATTGCGAAAAAGATTTCTTTCCTAGAAAGTACACATTACTTAACTCATCAAGACTTTTAGTATCAACAGCCACATGCCCAATCAGTACCACATTCATATTCGAATATCGCTCACTTATTTTTTGAATCAGCGATAAGTCAATCCAAGATTCAATCAGGCCGAAAAAACCTATGATAGGTTTTTTTATGCATGCGATATCTTTAGGCCTGCTCAGTTTATCAGTATATGCTTTGTTGAAATGTTGAAAGTCGACTCCGTGTGGACTGTAATACACATTTTTGTTAATTTTATTCTTTTCATCTGTCAGTGACTTTGATGCTGTAAATACTATGTCGGCGCCAATAGCAAGTTCATAATCCATTTTATTTACAGCTTTATGATTAACATCTGGTAAAGCACTATAATCATCAATGCAATAATACACTGTTTTAGATTCATTCAATTTTCCTATAAGATGTCCTGCATGAGGTACAACAAACCATAATATTGGAGACTTAAATCCAAGATCATTACTTACACATTTCAGAAAATAGGTTGAAATTAACGTATTAAACTTTTTAATTACTTTATTCCCATGAAAAGGTATTTGAACAAGTGTATAGACTGATAAATTATTTGAGATCCTTATAGGTTTTTTAAAAAACAAAGCTAATTTTTTAAAAATTTTTGAGATATCACGTTTGTTACCCTTAGGAGCACGTAAGCCGGGGCATTCCACATATAAAATCTCGTGCTTCTGACTTAGACAATTTGCAATATGATGACTACTTGTGCGATTTTCTGCTGACCAGTCATTTCCAAAATAAATAATCTGCATATATTTAGTGGTTTTATAAATTGACTTAAACTCTTTTAATTATCTTTCAATTTGTTGCAAACTATTTAGAAGCATTTCAGCTGTATTCTTCCATGACCTATTTTTTTTGCTAGATTCAAACATCTTAATATCCCAACGCTTATGTAATGCTTCACCAATTTTTTCCTTTAATTCATCAATATCATCAGGCCGAAAAAGCAGTCCAGTTACCTCCTCTTCAATAACTTCCGGCACTCCTCCCACATTGGATGCAACAACAGGTGTACTACATGCAAGTGCTTCTAATACGACATTGGGCATTCCTTCATTGAAACTAGGAAGAACAAGTATATCTGCAGCATTTAGCCACAAAGGTATATTTTTGTGTTCAACTGCTCCATGGAGCACAACACATTCACCCAAATCATGCTGAATAATTTCTCGCTGCAAGTCCGTACGCAAAGGACCATCTCCAACAAAATGCAATTTAATATTTAGATCAGTCTCTTTCATGAATAGCGAAAACGCTTGTAATAATGCTAATGGATTTTTTTCAGGCTTCAGATTACCTATATATACTATATTTTTTTCTCCAAAATACTTTAGACCAAGATTTATTTTTGCATCTTTAATGCAAATAGGATAGAAAATATCTGGATTTACACCATTCTGTATGACGACAATATTGTCTTTATTTACCCTAAATTCAATTTGCATGGTGTTCGACAAGTCATGACTAACAGAAATTATTTTACTCGCACTATTAAGCGCCCAGCTTGTCATAAACTTTCGACATCCTCCTCGTACACTATGGATATCAGAACCATGCACTTTCACAACAACTGGCAGCCTAAATACTTTTCCTAATAAAATTGTCGCAAATCCATCTGGATAGGCCCATGTTCCCAATAAAATATTCGGTCTTTCTTTATAAATCAGGAATGAGGCACAAAAAAATATAGAGATAAAATAAAAAAAGCCATACATACATCGCATAACTTTAGGTGTATAGAAATATGTTGGATAATAAACACTTATCTCAGAACCCTTTATTGAAAATATATTAATATTCCTTTCAGAAAATACTTTTTTAATTTTTGTAAGCCATGATATTGGCGCTATAACAAAAATTTTACATAGGCGGGATAATTCTAAAATTTGTTGATAATTAAAAGTGGCACGGTTTGATTCCATTTGATTTGGAAACAAATTTGTTATGATTAAAATCCTCACAGGGACAATAAATAATATATGTAAATCAATGAGTTACGATTTATTCCATAAAGGCGCTGGAAGAATATAGTCTCGATAGTTATTTGGATCACCCACTTCACCTGCCTCAGCAGCTTTTATGATGTTATACATTTCTCTTGCGCTTACATAGTGTAAAAAATTATTTTTCTTATCATTGTAAGTATTCTCTAGATCAGTAAAGAACTGATCCATCTCAGATCCCAATAAAAATTCCATATTTTCTTCTTGTGCGCCATGAGTATGAAGCTTAATAAACACCCACTCTTCTCTGCCTTTTACATGGATATTACATCGCAACCAATGTTTCATTCTATTAATAGTGGGACGTTGCTCTATCCGAATATCTGAGTTTTCAATTTTAGGAATCTTAAGTATTCCTCGCTCTTCCCACGTTATGCATAAAGGGCCCTGAACTATCATTAAATCACCAGACTCATCACCACGTACTCTCACATCTATACCATCATTATGAGATTTAGGTTTAGATGGATCATCCTTTGCATAGTAAATACTGTTGATTTTCTTTGTTTGCGAACTATCTGGAGCGGCAGGTAAAGTAAAGTCAGCATAACAATCTAATTCCTTTAACAAAAGAATTTCGTTATTTAGCCCACACCATTTTCCATCCGATCGAGAATTATCTAAACACCAATTACCATGAATAAAACCCCATTTTATCTTGCCTGATTTAGGGCACTTTGAGAGTGCTCCATGATCTTCATGCAAGGTTTTTACAAATGCCTCAATGGTATTGCAGAAATTTTCTTCATTATCATCATTATGGTGAATATGTACTTCAATTTCGCCAAAACCTTCGCTACATAATTTAGCAATTTTATCTAAATAACTTTTCTCATACTCTTCTTCTGGATAAAAAAACGAATGCTTTGGATAACAGCCATCAGCATCTTTATGACATGAAGCAATTTTTTTATACTCTTTTGACCATCTCTCAACACGTTGAGCTTCAACTTTTTTATCAGGTTTCCCCCACATTGGTTCATAATGATCCACAAAACAAAACATAATGTGTCTAGGTAATGAAGAGGCACGTGAAAAACTTAATTTACTTAAGTAATAAGTAGGCACCCATATATGGGCATTTCTAGTCTTGAGAATAAAATAGATTAAAATGGCTAAACTGAACCCGACACCGAAAAGTATATATAGCCACAACAAACTCACCTAGAAGTCCTTTCCCATGCTGGATTGACGTTACTTGATAAATATTTAAAGAAACCTACAAATAACGCAGCATTCATACTAACAAAGAATATTATTATAGAGATTATTTTTGGCATTTTATCTGTAAATGAAAATATCATTGAGAATGCTGAAAAAATGTAGACTGACAGTTGAATAACTAGCAAAATCATGAACACTGGGTTTTCTACCAGAATAATGCTTGTAATTAAACACAGTAATAGTAAATGAGGGGCAAACCATCTCAAAACTTTATGTGAGATATATGTAAAGAAATGCGTGATGCTTGTAGCAGGATTAAGAAATTTTAGAAGCCTAAAAAATGCTTGATAATTACCTGTTCCTATCCTTACTCTTCTTTTGAACTCATGCTCAATTGTTTCAGGTGCATATTCATGCGCTATAGCTTCTGGCTCGTATATCATTTTATTACCTTGTAAGACAACTTGCATCGCTACCATGAAGTCATCGATAATTGTATCGGGTAACAGTGGTATAAATAATTGCTTGCGTATTGCATAAATAGCGCCATTCGCGCCTAACAATCCATTAACTTTATTTTCATTAATTTTTAGAAACTTCTCATATTTCCAGTAAAACCCATCTTGATTACTGCTATGCGACGATGCATGTATTTCCAACTCTCCACAAACCCCTCCAATCAGTGGATCACTAAATGGCTTGACCAGTTTTTTAACTACATTTGATTCAAATAAAGTATTTGCGTCTGAAAAAATCAAAATTTCTTCCTTTGCCTCCTCACACAAGTCATTTAACACAGAGGCTTTACCACGGCGTTCTTGGAATGGAAAGAATTTTAAATTTTTTAGACGATGGTTCTGAATTAAAGTATTTGTTTTATCAGTACTGCCATCAGATCCAATATAGATATATAATTTTTCAGACGGATATTGTAAATCATTCAAATTATCAAGTCTTTCGGTTATATCTATCTCTTCATTATATGCCGCAATAATGATTGCAACTTCAGGCCATTGAATATTTTCAGAATCACTAACTACTGACGTTTTCATCTGTACCAATTTTGAAAGAAAAAATATCAGAACTGGATAAATTAGATAAGAATACACGACTAACGCTGCAGCGACCCAAAATACAAATTCCATAGGTTTATTCGCTTGACTTAGTGTCTAGATAATTCGCTGACAGGACATATATCATATCCTGCAGATATCCATTTATCTAACAACTTAGGTAATGCCTTTATAGTATAAGAATTATCATCGTGAAATAAGATGATGTCACCCGATTTAACTGGATTTTTATCAAATCTTTCAAGCAAAAACTCCTCGCTTTTTTGCGTGTAGTCCATGCTATCGTATGACCAATAAATAATCTGTCTACCTGATCTAATTAAGCGGACTAGTAATGATGGCTTTAGCCTTCCCCTAGGGGGTCTAAATGCTTTTGGTCTTGATGTATTAATTTTAGGTAGTAGTAAATCTAACTTTGCAATATCATCAATTTGCTCTTTTGGAGTGAATTTTTCGAACTCCCAGTGGCTATAACTATGGTTATAAACATCATGGCCGGCAGTGATGATGTCTTGGAATATTGTTTTATATTTTTTCACGTGGTCACCTGTAACAAAAAAGCTTGCTTTTAGATTTCGATCACCAAGTATTTTGAGCACTTCACATGTATAACCTTCATGCGGGCCATCATCAAATGTGAGATAGATCGTTCTTTTACTCTGCGGACCAGATTGGATAATCCATTTATCAGGCAAAAATTGATAACAAATTGATTTGAGTTTACTTGTTAACATCAATTTGGCGCTCTTTTATATAGCTTTTCATAGCATTTAGCCATATTCGATACATTGCCATGTTCAATCACCCATTTTTGTCCTAACAAAGCAAATTGCTTACGCATATTTTTATCTTGTATTAAGGTCGAAATATTTTTTGCAAGTGCTACAGGGTCTTTTGGCGGCACTATTAAACCATTCTTACCATGCTGCACAATTTCAGAATTACCACCAACATCTGTGGCAACTATCGGTAAACCCACCGCACAAGCTTCTAATAAAGCAATCGAATACCCTTCAGATACAGAAGACATTACGAAAATGTCCATATTGCTTAGAAATGGCTTAACATCTTCTTTATCACCCAAAAGCTCAACCAGATCAGATATTCCAATTTTATTAACATGCTTTTGAAGTTTTTCTCTCAACGCCCCACCACCAATAATTTCCAAAGAAATACGATTATATTCCTCACTTAACAACTTAAATGAGTCTAATAGGGTAAAATAATCTTTAGCCCAATTTAACCTTCCTACACTTCCTATTATTAAATTTTTACTTTTTTTTACTTTTCTTAGAGCACTATTATTTGAATTTATATTTTTAATGCTAATATAATTGTTAACTTTTATTCCATTTGGAACAACTACACATTTCTCTTTGTCTACGACCCCATCCTCAATTAATTTTTTCTTTGCTGCTTCACAAACAGCAACTACATAATTAGTTCGACGTAATGTGCTTTTATAATGCTTTTCTCGCTTCGCATTTGGGTCACGAGCGCCCAAACCATGTCGAGTATTCAAAAAACACTTAATTTTTAACATTAATGATGAAAAATATGCGTAATAGTGGGCTACGGCATTATGCGTGTGAACCACTTCTGTATTTTGTTGTTTAAAAGCTTTTCGCAACTTATATATTGCAGATAAGTCTATTCCTTTTTTTTTGCTGCAAACAATACACTCTATTCCTTTACTTCTAGCCTCTTCTGCTAATTCACCAGCATTAAATAAACAAACTATTAAGCATTTATGTCCTTGTTGAAGCTGTGCCTCGACCAAGTCAATGACCATTCTCTCCAAACCACCCCGACCAAGTGATTCAACAACATGCGTGATATTCATTTAATGATTAAGGTTTGAAATTGTTACTCTATACTTGCCAGAGGATGTAAGCGGAATATCATCTACCAAATTAACTTCTATATTGATCTTATCACCCAGCGCCTTCCTCGTTTCAGATTCTATAATCTTGGCGCTCTCAGTTGAAAATTTATCTCTAACGATTAATTTAATTTCAACATTATTGATATCTTTTTGTATAACTTGAAATTTATCTAGCCCTGAAAAGTCTTTGAGGAAATGAGGAAAAAACTCACCAGGTAATATTTTTCCATCTGAGGTATAAATGCAATCCAATGTCCTTCCAATTACTTTATCCATCAGCGGCAAGCCCCTTCCACATTCACATTTTTTATCACTTATTATTGCCATATCTTCGTTTTTATAACGTATGAACGGCATTCCATAATTATGCAAATCTGTTACTGCGACTTCACCAATTTCATTTTGTACTGAAAGCCCATCAGTATTCACCGTTTCCATAACCAAATGATCAATATTCATATGCATCCCGTTAAAACAGTCGCATTCTGAGGCCATTAACATAAACTCTCTACTACCGTAGGTGTTAAATACATCTGTATTAAAAACTTTTTTGATTAATGTACGTTGAAAATCATGCAAAGGTTCAGCGCCTGTGATAATCGACATTGGAGAGTGTATTTCAATATTATTTTCAGCAACCCATTTTGCAAGCATATATATAGGGTTTACATATGAAACAATAATCTTTGGCTTGCGTTGATTAATACGCTTTACATATTTTTCAATTGTTTCTTTATCCATATCAAAGCAAGAAAGCATTTGCCTTCCATATATTTTATGATACATGCCCTCTTTATATTTAGCATAAGGCGAAACTTCTCCTATATTTGTCCCCCACAAAAATGTAGCTTTCCTACCTGGCAACATCTTTGCCCAACTATAACCTCTCCACATAACAGCATTTCTACGCTCATAACTTTCCTTTGTGTATTCGAAACTAAGTGGTGCACCTGTTGAGCCACCCGTGGTTTTCTTTAAATTCATGTGCTTATGTGGTGTTGCAATTAAATCATTGTAATTATTTTTAATTATATCCTTAGTTAAAAAAGGCAGCTCCTCAAATACATTAAATTCAGTTAAATCAGTCGGATGAAAGTCTATTTTTTTCCAAAGATTGTTATAGTAATTTACATGCTCAAATGAATAAGATACTAGCTCTTTGAGCTTAGAAAACTGTATTTTTTTTAGTTCTTCATAAAACAAATACTGCTGAGATTCGTATTCTTTAGCAAAACTACTGCTACTGCGCCCTCTTAGCTTTTCATAAGTTGGTAGAAGAATATGTCTGAAAACCTCTTCATACATAATTAAAATCCTAAACCCATTTATGATTTAGGCTCTGAAAAACACAAATATGATTAGATAAATGAACACAAGCATGCCTGTTGATGCATAGGCACATATTTTAAAAGTGTTTTTGAAAGTTAAGTCCATGTAGTCTGGATACTTTTGTATTACATAAAAATAAAACCCTGAAGCCATCGCACACAAAATTAAAAATAATGGGCTATCTGTACGACTAATGAAAAATGTTGTAAACGCATACGCGAGCAAACCAAACAAAATACCTTTTGAGAGTCCCTTTAACTTTAATAATTCATTACTTTGCTTAGCTGATAACTTGTTAGCAGGCTCATATTGATACGCAAAGTTATGTGTCATGTATATTGAAATCATCAAAAAAGAAAACCAAAAGAAATACCCTATTAACCCTGTCTCAGCTGCAACTTGAACATAAGAACTATGCGCAACTATGTCATGATGATCTGTATATAAAGTATATCCAACTCCAAAAAATGGATTACTTTTTAACATTTGGAAGCCTTCATACCATGCATCTACTCGTCCAACTGTTGAGGCTTCTGTAGTACCAATTGTAGAAAGTCGAGTCTTGATTACTGCTAAGGGAACCAATAAAGCTGCAACAAACCCCGTATAAAATGGATTAAAACGTTTCCATGTATACACTCCTGTCAACATTAATAATGAGGCAAATGTACCTCTAGATTTCGTAAGTATAATTGCATAAAAAATTACTGGCGCTGTTGTTAACCATAGAAATTTAGTCAGAAAAAACTTGGTTGAGCCTACAATGTAGGCTAACAATGCCAGTATAATCAATAATAGCATTCCTAAATCGTTTGGGTCTTTGAATATTCCAATATAACGTATTCGATCATCTCTGAATAATTTAACACCTGTCCATCCTATACCATCTGATCCATGGAATTGCTCAATACCATGGATAGCAATTACTAATCCACATATGCATAAAAGTCGCATATATAGTTCAATTTGTTTAGGTAAAATAAAAACTGAGGACGCTATTAAAAATATAGCTAGTCGTCTAGATAGTATATTTGTTGTATCAATTGTTCCCTGAAGATAAAACCAACTTAGATGAGAAAGTATTGCTGCAGAAATAAAACCTAACAATAACTTTAATTGCAATGAATTTAGATTCTTTTCTGGTTTAAATAACCAAAATAATAAACATGACCCTAATAGAACTGTAAGAACAGGTGTTTCATAAAACGCTGGTACATATTCGTGCAATCTTAAAAATAAGAATACAATATACGCAGCAAACAAAATTGAAATAAACAAGAGCGCCCCTCTATTTAATTAGTTAACTTATGAAAAAGATATATCAACTTTGAAGTCAACAACTTATTAAATATAATAATATTAAACATTGTGGCCGTATTGCACCCATATGCAGATTTATATGACTCAGCTTGGCCCATCATAAAATCGTAAATATATTTTTTATCATCAATCGCAAGCTTAATAGCTTCTGTATGCGCTAAAACACCTGGTGAAAGTTTTTTATATTGCACTAAATCAAATCCCGATTGATAATAATAAACTACGTCATTCATGCAAAAATTGTAAAGTATAGATAAATATTTTCCATTAAGCTTTATATACAAAAGTTGTAATTCGTTTTTACTTAAAAACATTTTTGCAATTTTTTTATGAAACTGCACAAATTCTGAAGACGTGAAAGCTCCGCTTTTACCTCTTGCTTTCCATCTAGCCGAATGAAGCTCTGCAAGACGCTCAAATTCTTTATTAACTTCATTCTCATCGCTTACACACTTAACCTCTAATTTACCTACGGTATTAATTTTTTTATTATTAGTTTTAATAGATCGTTTAATTCTTGGCGAAAGAGTTTGATAATATTTTTCCCACGTATTGGGCAGTTTTATATAATAGCGGTAGCCACACATATCAGACTTAATAGAAAATCCAATTTTTCTAGCTTCATCGACTAAATCACGATAAATTACTGAATTAATTAAAATCCTTGATAATCTAATGGTAGCCCAACCATTAATATTTTCTGAGAAATACTGCAGTATTTGGCGACATACTCGTTGTTTAAACTGATCTTGTGTTATGACATCCAGATACTCTGAGCACACCTCCATATGATCTGGCTCACCTGTACCCAAGAAGTAAATATGCTTTAAATGCGGAAATGTAGAAGTCGTTCTTATATAAAATGGCGCAATTGCTACCACTTTTTGTGCATTGCTTAATACAAGTATATTGAGTTTTGTATCCTTAGTACGATATACGTCCCACCACGTATACATCCATGACCAGGTTAAAAAAGGTGAAGCTTGGTCGAATGAAAGCAGAAGATCGTTCCAACAATCCTCTAACTCTTTGAATCTCTGTGTAGAATCTACAATCTCTAAAGCAAGCTTATCAGTATCTGACAAATTTAATTGTATCTCATCAAATTGTTTGACTTACAAAGATTCAGAATTAAAAGTTTTGATAAACAATACCTGCTCTAATTTCAAAAGCATCGAAATCACTTCCTTCTACATCGCTATCTCTATCACGATAATCAATACTGGATTCTAGTCTCCAATTTCGTGTTATATAATTAGTTGCTTCAAATTGGATCAATAGATCTTCATCGTTTCGATTATCAAGTGTAAAGTCGGTCTCCCGAAACTCGCCCGACAAACCGAACACAACTCGATCACTATAAGGTAGTGAGAATTCCACAATCGCACCATCAATATCGCGATCATTAATTTCTACCAAATCATACTCTTCTTCACGAGTGAAAATTTCAAAGCTAGAACCCAATTTAGAGAATTGTTTGTTATATCTAAGAGAGAAGCCTCTATTGTCAACCGTGTCACCTGTTACAGATAGATCGACGTCACCAAATCTATCATCGCCACCAATACTCTGGAATCCACCGCCAACTGTCCCCCCTACACTATTGAATCCTGAACCAAGACCAAATGAACCACCATCTAGCGAATCAGTACTTGTATCTGAGAACCCATCATAGGCGTTTAAACCAAGGCTTGAAGTAGAATTAATGGTGTAATTTATATCGATAGAATTATTTGCACCATCCGAAGTTTTATTTGGACCTGAGTCACGATTAATTTTTGTAAAACCAACTTGGGCAGACACTCCAAGAGAGGATCGAGTATGATCATATTGGACATAGTAATTATGACGATCAAAGTCAACGTTACCTTCAGTCAAAGGATCCTCGTTATCATCGTCAAAATTAACTGACTCTGTCGAATAATTTAATGAAATACTGCTACTTGTATTGATGTCTCTAATAATGCCAACTGTACCTTGCAACCGATCATTATCAATGTTTGACGATTCCGACTGCGTGTTTAGATATCGGCCTTCAAAATTTAATCTCGTATTGCTGAATATTTCAGGAGTGAAAGTTGGTCCTGTTACAAATGTATTTACATTCTGTTGATTTTGCTGGTTGGGGGCATCTCTTATATCAATGGGGAACTCAGTACTAAAATGATCCTCAAAAGTCCAAGTGAATAATTCTGGGCTAATTTTCCAATCAAGTATAGCGTCTAAATCAAAATCATTTCGGTTTCCTATCGTTCCGTCAGAGTATCCTCTATATTCACTCTCTGCACTGATTTCAGCATCAAATTTTGGTCCCAAATGAGTTGCATTGATAGAGCCTCTAGGTTCAATAACAACATCACTATCTTCATTTGAGTCAGTTCTCCGAACATTATCAGTGTATTCTACAAATAGACCAGCCTCCCAATCTACGCGCCAATTAGCCTGAGCTATCATAGGCGTGAACAAAAAAACTGCCAACACAAGTACGACACACTTGAAAGTAAATTGGTCTTTTAGCAAACCATTTAGCTGAGGAATTCTGAATTTCATTAGTAAATTTAGTTAGTTATTTGGTTACAAAAGTATAACAAGATAACCCTCTCTACGCGCAGGATTATTTAGCTGGATACTCTTATTTACTTTTTAACTAAAACGGGCTTTTATTATAAATAATGCCTAAAAACTTATTCTCATCAATATTTTCTATCGCACTCGCTAGCTCTTCCTCATCCACCTCGCCATGATTCACAACAGCAACAGAGAAATCTGAAAGCTCATGCAAAATTCCAGCGTCAGCTGATTCAGTATTACTAGGAACATCCAGGATGATATATCGATCCGGGTAACGATATTTTAGCTCATCAATAAAGTCTCTCATTTTAGGTGACGTGATGAACTCATCTGAACGATCAGGACTAAATTTTGTTGGAATTACTCTTAAACTTTTGACACCAACTTTATATATAATCTCTTCAAGTTCAGCCTCGCCATTAAAAAAATCAATCAGGTCGGCTGAGACATCCATCTTAAATAAATTTGAGATGTTAGGATTAATAAAATTACAATCTACAATTAATGCACTCTTAGTATTATCTGAAGCTATACTCGCAGCTAAATTCATCGCCACAAAAGATGAACCACCACTTTTTTTGCAAGAGGTAACCGCTAATACAAAATTACGACCTCCGTTTTCTTTATATAGCTCTGTGCGCAAATTGCGAAAAGCGTTAACCGTTTTTATATCCGTAGCAATACTCCTTTTTGAAAGTTCTTCACTATTTAGAAGCTTAATCTCGGTCATATTCTGCAAGCGATCACTTCCACCCGCAAGCATCATATTTTTACGACGACGCTTGAGCATTTCACCACGTGGCGCAGTAGATACAATTGACTCAGTTTCGTTTTTTTGAATTGCTTTCTCGATTAAGCTCATGAGTACTTTTCCCTAAATAATTTTATTAAACATTTATGCCAGCTGCCCAACAAAAAAATCTTTGTATTTAACAAAAATTACAACCAAATAAATATTTGCTACAAGCGCAAACACAACTATCGCTGAAAACATTGATGTAGTTTTTTTCTTCGGATTTGACAACAATCGTGTTTCAGGAATTTCACCCAAAACCCTTGTACCAAGCTGCTTACTTATCATCGACTTGTGGCGAATATATGGATTAAGCTGAAATAGCACTAAGAGCACGCCTAACGGGATAGCAATACCGGCCAAAGGGCCAAGTGCTGCTACCTGAGCAAACTTCAAACCGTCTGCCTCTAGTGGCACTAATGCTGGCTCCTGAATCCTAAATCTTTGATCTCGCTGCTCGACATCAATGTTCATTGAGACCCTAGCTTTCTCACGTCTCTTGACTAAATCTTCATAAACCTTCTCTGTTACTTCATAGTCGCGTGTTAACTCAGCCAATGCTGCTTCAAACTCGGGCATTTTCTTTGCCTTCGCAAGTTCAATATTAAGTAATTTTTGAGACTGCCCTATGCGTGTCTGATATGCCGCTATGCGTGTTCTAGTTTTCGCAAGCTCATCACGTAAATTTGCATAGGCCGGATTAATTGTAAATGCATCAGATTCTGAAGAAGAGTCAACTGCAAGCTCATCTGTTGTAGGATTATTTAGCATTTCACGCAAATCTTCGATCTGGTACTTTAATCGCACAATATCTGGATAACTATCGTGATAATCCAAACGCAATTGTGCTAACTGTTGCTGTAATTCAGAAATTTGAGCCAATATTTGCCCTTCGCGGCCCATAGAAGTTGCAACATTTTGTTCACCTGAAAGTTGCTGCTGTATACTTCTGATACGAATTTGCTCTTCTTGTACTGCCAAAGTAGTTTTTTCTATATCATTTCGAAGCTTATTGATTCGATTAGCAACACTTGCCTCAGAACCCATAGCATCATCCATAGCTTTAGTTTTAAAGTCCTTTAGCTTTTGTTCAGCAACTAGCAACTTCTTATGATAGTCATCTACTTGTCTGCTAATGAACTCATACGCATCATTACTCTCTCTCTGTGCGTTAGAAACACTTTCTTCTATAAATAGATCGCCAACTATCTTTGCAGTACGATATGCAAGCTGTGGATCACTGTCTGTGACTTCAATTTTTACAAAATTTGGTCCTGCTCTTTTTATGTCTATCTTCTCAATAACATCTCTGATTTTTCTAGATTTCTCAATGTCACTGGCGCTTACATCCACCCAACCAGCATGAACAACTGTTTTACTCATCACTTCATTGCTGAAGATAATTTCTTTATATAATGCAATGCGATCTCTTTCCTTACCTCCAACAGTTGTGCTAACGGCTGTACCCTTCATCAAAGGCGATAAGATACTTTGCTTATTTGCTTCAATTGTTGTTGAAGATGTATAAGTTTTAGGTAGGACGTTCGCAACGATCAAAACAATAATGCTGACAGCAGCAAAACCTAAGCTTAGCCAAAATATATTTTTCTTTACAGATTCTAAATATAGCTTTGCTATGTGATTTAGCGGTAGTTCTAATATGTTCATGTTTCTAAATACTCACAAAATTTAAAATATTCTTTCAGGAACAGTAATAACATCACCTGGAATTAAAATATGGTTTGAATCAATCTTGCCTCTTATCAACATATCTTCAAGACGCAATGGGACTGAAACTGTTTGCTCATTACTCCTTCGAATTAAAACCGCCCGATTCCCTGCAGCAAACTCACCCAATCCGCCAGCCTCTAGTACAGCATCAATAACTGTCATACCTTGGCGATACGGAATTGAAACCGGATTACCTACAGCCCCTGTCACTCGAACACGACGCAGAAATTCTTTACTACTCATTGAAGATAAAGTAACCGTAACGTTTGGCTCACGCACATCTTTACGCAACAACTCCGTAATCTCAGACGCTACTTCCTCAGCTGTCTTACTTGCTACTTCTACGTCACCAAGAAGTGGCATACTAATACGGCCATCTGGTCGCACAGGAACCGACACAGATAATTGATCATTTCCCCATACGTGCACAGAAAGAACATCATCAACACCTATGCGATACTCATCTACAACTATTGAATGCGCATCAGGGTCAAGTGTTCCCTCAGGAATTGGGTTACTTGCACAAGAGGTTAATGCAAAAAACACACTTATAAAGAATAGTATTAATATTTTATTCATATTCGTTTTTGAGCCCAGTTTATAGTTCGATCCAAATTATATGGATAACTGTAGGGGAATTTCACAACCAACACAGTGAATAATATCTCACAAATTGGATTTCGAAAGTATTAATTAACCGATAGATGGTTAATACCATTAATTTATATAAGGTATTAATTAAGTAATACTCTCAGTATTGATTGTCAATTGAATGAATCGCCTTACAAATTAAGGACAATGTGTATGCTATGAATGCAATAATATTTACGATTGTTAATAGTTAATAACAAAAGCAATTATCTTTCTATTGCTCCAGGGAATTCTTTGCATATGTGTAATGCTCTTGAATCTCTGCATTATCTGGCATCATTTCCAGTGCACTTTCAATCAACTGCAGCCCTTTTTCTTTTTCCCCACTACGGAATAATAACCAACCATAAGTGTCTGCAGTTGCTGCATCATAAGGATTTAGTTTATAGGCTTTTTCTGCGACTTCTAAAGCACGCCCGTCTTTTACATTAAAATAACACCAAGCTAAGTTATTCAAAATAACAAAATTTTCAGGATATTGATGCAATAATGACTCATATAATGGTATAGCTTTGTTATATATTTTCTTTGTAATATAAATATCTGCAAGCAAAAGCTTCAATTTATAATTATTTACGAGTCTTTGCTGCCATCTCTCTAGCAAGTTAAGTGATTTATCGTGTTCCTTTTGAACTCTAGTTCTTAGAACGAGTTTTTTTATGCTTTCAGCTACTAAGTTTTCATCATTCTCTGAGATATTTTCAACATCAATACTCTTAAACTTATCAATAGCAGATGCATATTTCTTAATCTCAATTTCATAATTTATATCAAATAATATTAGTGCTGTATTTTTTGGATCTTTAGACAGCCATATTTTTATTTTTTCAGGAATATCATTCTTTTTTCCAATATCGTTTAAAACACCCATATAAAGGATCTTCATATGACTTGATCCAGGATAATACTTAACAAGTTGTTGAATAAAATTTTCCGCTTCGACTTGTCTATCCATTTCTAGATAAAGAGCTATTATATTTCGTATATTCTGAACATTATTAAGCTCTTCAATATCGTATGTAGATAATATTTCAGAATATTTCTTTGCATCATCGCTTTTTAAATACATATACGCTTGCAACGGCAGCAAAACTGCATAGGCATTTGAATTATTAGATAAATCACTCGCTAACTCATGAGCAACTGATTTATAACTATCAAACTCAGCATTTACCATTGCTTTTAACGTTATAAATTCTAAATTAGAACTCTCTCCAGGTACATTTTGTTGCAATAACGCATTCGCTTCAGATAGCTTATCTTGCTTAACTAAAGCTTTAGCTAAAAATAATATAACTCTAAGGTTATTTTTATCCAGTTTTAATAATTCTCTTAAATTATGCTCTGCATCTTTATACTGCTTTTTTGAGTAAGCTAGTCTAGCAAGTTCATAATAATATATAGGAGACTTAGGATAAGACTCCAAATATGATTGATAAAATTTTTGGGCATCAGCTGCATTTCCCAGCGCAGTTTTTGACTGCACAATATTTTGTACAATTTGCAAACTTTTTTGCGATAAAATTTTTGAATTATCCAATCTTAGTGCTTTCAAGTAATAATTTTCAGCATCCAAATATTCTGCAGTTTTAAATTTTATATCCGCCAATAACAACCATGCTTCAATTAGCCCTTGATCATTTTCCAATAGATTATTTAGCCGACCAACTGCATTAGCTACTTTATTTTCAATAAGATCAATTCTTGCTAACCAAAGTTGTGCTTGTGGATAATTTTCACTTTCTTTATTTATAGTTAAAAAAAGTGATTTTGAAGTTTCTAAATTATTTTCCGCCAGCTCTATTTTTGCACGCAATAAAACGACTTCAGGATCAGAAGAATATTTCTCTTGCACTTGGTTAGATTGCAATAAATTTTTCGCTTCTCTAATTTTACTTTGCTGGTATAAAGACTCTATAATTTGCAAGTCTATATCTTCAAATTCATGTCCCTCAGACTTTATACTTTTTAAAAGTTCATACGAACGATCTGCTTGACCAATTTGATTATAGGTTCTAGCAAGCACATACCGCAGTTCTGGATCATTGCGATCGCTATCAGACAATGCTGCAATTTCAGTCAAGACATCATGATAACGCCCGCTTTCAAAATAAAACTTGATGATACTTATATCTTGATCGCTAGTTACTAGCTCTTGAGCTTGCTCATTTGAGCACGACGAAACTAAAAAGAAAAAAGTAAAAATAATAATTTTAGGTAAATATAAATTCATGGTCATGTTACAAAGATATCAAATTATTTAGTTGGCCATAGTGAGTATGCAAAAAGTCTTCAAGAACACTATCTGAATTCATATCACATTTCATTGCAATAGATGTGATTGCACTGCCATAAACTCCTTTAAAACTCATGAGAACTTCATTTAATTTAACTTGCCACTCTTTTGCATAAAACCTATCACCCACTTGAAACCAATACCATATTCGAAGGCAACTCCCATCTCGTTTATTATTAATAGTTAATTTATTTATCGGTATCTGGCTCTCTTCTGACTCGTCCAATAAAATTTGATCAGATAAAACATTTGAAACATGCCACTCATTACTATCGACAATTTTATTATTTGAATTAATTAGTTCACTATTTTTATCTTGCTTTCCATACAGATAGATATTAAGCGTTATTATGCTTTTTTTCTTTTCAAACTGTCGAATATACTGTTTTGTATAAAAACTATATTTTGGCGACCACCGCGAAGAAAATAACAATGGCTCGCTCCAACCTTTAGCAGGAACAATATCATTGGATTTCAGTGTAGCAATTTTTTTGATATTACCATCTATGAAACCTGCATATAGAGGCGCTGCAGAAATTATTAGGAAATATATTATAAGCGTTACAAATAATTTGTATCCTTGCATGTTTTTATTAACATTAATATAACTGGTCTGCTGCTGATTCGTTTTTTTCCATAAACTTGGTTTTATAAATCTAGCAATAGTAAATAGTGGCACCAACATCAATATAAAAATGAGCCAACCTAAATTTTCATGATCTTGCACAAGCGGATAATCCATCCCCTTCCAGACCCCAAGAACTATGATTATCAATATTCTAAATAAATTACCAACCAACATTATCACTACTGCTGAGAGCACTAACACTATAGTTGCCCAATTACTTTGATAATTTAAATAACCATATACAAAAGATAACAACACTCCTACTAACAAGTACCGCAATCCACTACAACTCTCTTCTATCTCGAACATACCTTTCGATAAAATAACTACGTTATCAACAATTCGATAATCAAAGTTTGAAACGGATAGCAATGTATCTGTTCCAAATACAGCAATTTTCTGAAGATAAGGTAAAAATAATGACCAAACTGGAATCGTAAATAATAGTATAAAAATAGGTATCAAAAGAACTTGATAATTTTTCAGCCCCAAAAAATAGGTAACTGTAAAAAATATCAGAAATGGTAGGCATAGCATTTGAATTGTATTTACACTAGCTACGTAAGAAACCAACCAAACCAAAGTTATACCAAATATAAAAATCGCAGAAGTAGACGATGAACGTGAATATTTGATTCGAGCTTGTTTGGCGCAACTATAAAGCAAGAATATAGACAACAAAATGGTTAAATAACCATGTGAATACGTGCCGTATTCATTCCAATTGTCAAAAAGTATACTGATCGAACCTCGATAAAATAGTGCTAAGCCGCATATAGCTATAGCTATTGATATCCAGATTAAAAATAGTTCTCTGTACTTTGGGTTAAAAATAGACTTTTGCTGCATACAAAAAGACTTAACACATCGATAAATATATTAACCTAACACTATCTCGCGCCTTTACCCCAAAGCACGACTTCCGCTGTTTGTAAAAGAATAACAAGATCGAAGATCAAACTATGATGCTTCACGTAGTACAAATCGAAATTTAGTTTTTCTATAGCATCTTCTATTGAGCTTCCATAGGGGTATTTCATTTGCGCCCATCCGGCTAAACCAGGTTTAACTCGGTGGCGTTCACTATAAAAAGGAATTTCTTCGATGAGTTTCTCTACAAATTCTGGTCTCTCAGGTCTAGGCCCTACCAAACTCATGTCACCACGGAATACATTATAAATTTGCGGCAACTCATCAATTCGATAAGTGCGCAAAAATTTTCCAATTTTTGTCACCCGAGGATCATCCTGACTCGCCCAAATAGCCTTGCCTTCTTGTTCTGCATCAGAGCGCATTGTGCGAAATTTCAGTAAGTTGAAATTTTTATTATTTAAACCCACGCGAGTTTGTTGATAAAAAATAGATTCCTTGCCTCCGCATTCTAACCAAATACTTAATGCTGCAAATAAATATAAAGGTGAGGCAACGAATAATAAGATAGCACTAGAAGCAAGATCAAAAATACGTTTAGTAAAATATCGAAAACTATCTTGCTTAAACCCTTCTGAAAAAATAATCCATGCAGGATTTAATAAGTTGGTATACACCTTACCTAATTGTCTTTCTAGAAAAGTTACCAATTCAACAATTTTTACTCCCTTAAGTCTCGCATCCATCAGCTCTTTTAAAGGAAGTTTATTTCTGCGATCCGTTAAAGCGACAACAATCTCGTCAACTTCATATTTCTCTACGATTTTTTCTATAGGCAAGCTTGCATCCAATAGAAGATCTGATTGAATTTTTATCTGCTCTTCTTCGACTGGCAAAAATCCTACAATATTCACACCACTACGATCAGACTTGCGACGCATTTTTGTAATCCACGTGGCGTTTTCATCTGCGCCTAAAATCAGAACATTTCTTTTTAATGCCTCAAGATTAACAGTGTGGAAGAAAATAAAATGAAATAGAATTAGAGACAGAAATGAAAGACTTGAGGCGATAAGAAATACACCTCTTCCCATATAGATATCTGGAAAGATATAAAAAATAAATCCAAAGGCAATAAAGGCAATAATAAACCCAACTGTCAAACGGCTAAGTTTGTTAATGATATGTTCACGTCTTTGGGCCTGATATAAACCCATACTCAAGAGAGTCACTACGACTATCACTGCATGAATCACTGCACGTGGAAACAAATTTCCTACACTTTCAGTCGCAGCAGCTAGAGGATCGAGCTCGTTATAAAAACGTGCATATGCACCAACATATACGGTTAAAAACAACACTACTGCATCTATTAGTGCTAATAGCACATATGGAGCCTTGATATGTTGATTGCCAATTCGTATGTCAAACATATAGTTCAGTAATAGTTTAGTTTTATAATTGGTTTGTTGTTACCGTATTCTGTTCAGACGAAAATATGCTTTATGTTATAGAAATTTCCGCCCTAGCCCTCTCAGACACGAAATAAAGCACTATATCCCTTTGAGATTTGTAACCCCGTGGCGAAAATCACATAATTATTAAGTGAATTCATTTATTTTACGCCAGCTGATATTAATTACTCATTAACCCATATACTAAACAAAGATACAAAACATTGTGCTACCCAAAAAAATTCACATAGGCGTAATCGGCTTAGGCTATGTAGGTCTACCTCTGGCCGTTGAATTTGGTCGATATCTTCCAACCACGGGCTTCGATATAAACACCTCTCGATTAAATGAATTACAAAATGGTATCGACCGAACTCTTGAGGTAAGCAAGGACGAATTGGCCAATACAAATCTATTAAGCTTTTCTTCTTCTATCGAAGATTTAAGAAAGTGCAACGTATTCATTGTCACTGTTCCTACTCCAATTGATGATCATAAAGTGCCGGACTTAACTCCGGTACGCAAAGCATCCGAAACAGTTAGACAAGCACTTAAAAAAGGCGATGTCGTAATATATGAATCGACTGTATATCCCGGTGTAACCGAAGATATTTGTGTACCGATACTGGAGTCTGACACGAATTTACAACTCAACAAAGATTTTCACGTTGGATATAGCCCTGAACGCATAAATCCAGGTGACAAGGAACATCGTTTACCAACAATCAAAAAAGTGACCTCAGGTTCAACACCTGAAGCTGCAGAATTTGTAGACCAGCTATATCAAAAAATAATTACTGCAGGCACACACAAAGCTAGTAGCATAAAAGTAGCTGAAGCAGCAAAGGTGATCGAAAATACTCAACGTGATGTAAACATTGCATTAATTAATGAGCTCTCACTCATTTTTAATCGCATGGAGATTGATACGTTTGAAGTACTGGAGGCTGCCGGAACAAAATGGAACTTCTTGCCTTTTAGACCCGGACTAGTTGGCGGACACTGTATTGGTGTAGACCCTTATTACCTCACCCACAAAGCGCAAGAGATTGGGTATAACCCAGAAGTGATTTTATCAGGAAGACGAATCAACGATGGCATGGGCCCATATGTAGCTGAGAGCGTTATAAAACTCATGACACAGAAAAAAGTACATGTCGTAGACTCTAGAATTCTTATTCTTGGGTTTACGTTTAAGGAAAATTGCCCTGATATTCGAAATACACGCGTGATTGACATCGTTGAAGAATTTAATACCTACCATGCTGAAGTAGATATTTATGACCCTTGGCTAGATATTAACGAAGCTAATGAGGAATATGGTATCTCTTTTCTTACTGATTTACCTACAAGCAAATATGACGCCATCATCCTTGCAGTGAATCATGAAGAATTTAAAAATATGGGTGCAGAAAAAATTCACGCACTCGGAAAAGAAAATCATGTGCTTTTTGATGTAAAGAATACTCTGCCAAAAGAGCAAGTAGATGGTCGCCTTTAGTTTGACAATCTAGACATTCAACTAAATATAAATAAGAAACAAAGATGAAAGTAGTAGTTACAGGTTCAGCAGGTTTTATAGGCTCAGCTGTTTCGCTTTATTTACTTAATCGTGGCGATGAAGTATTAGGCATCGATAATCTTAATGATTATTATGATGTGAATTTAAAACTTGGTAGATTAGAAAGAACAAAAACATATGATCAATTCACAGAAGCTCGTATTAATCTTGAAGACAAAGATGCAGTTTTCTCTGCAATAGATAAATTTGAGCCACAACGTGTTATCAACTTAGCTGCACAAGCGGGTGTTCGCTACTCAATAGAAAATCCTTCAGCTTACGTCGACACCAACCTAGTAGGTTTTTGCAATATCTTAGAAGCTTGTCGACATCATGATGTTGAACATTTGGTGTATGCATCCAGCAGTTCAGTGTATGGCGCGAACACTAAAATGCCTTTTTCAGTACATCAAAATGTAGACCACCCATTAAGTTTGTATGCCGCAACAAAAAAAGCCAACGAACTTATGGCGCATGTATATAGTAATTTATACGGCTTACATACAACTGGCTTACGCTTTTTTACCGTGTATGGTCCTTGGGGACGACCTGATATGGCACTATTTTTATTTACTAAAAGTATTCTCGCAGGTGAGCCGATTAACGTATTCAACTATGGCAATCACCGTCGAGACTTCACTTATATTGATGACATCGTGGAAGGTGTGATCCGCACTTTAGATCACTTACCGGAAAAAAATGAAGCATGGGATAGCGATGACCCAGATAGCGCAAGTAGTTTTGCTCCGTATCGCCTTTATAATATTGGCAATAATGCGCCTGTAGAACTAAGCCATTACATAGAAGTTTTGGAAGATTGCCTTGGCAAAAAAGCAGAGCGTAATTTGCTGCCATTACAACCCGGCGATGTTCCCGACACCTATGCTGATGTCGAAGCATTGGTACAAGATGTTGATTACAAACCAAATACTTCCGTAGAAGTCGGCATTAGAAACTTTGTTGACTGGTATCGACAATTTTACAAAGTCTAAATCGTCAAATTTAAGCCACTTTTAACCGTTACAGATAAGACAATCCTGCCCTTATCCTTGAATATAAACATAGGCTTAGGTATCCTTCCCTTACAAATTTTACTGTATTTACAGTAACTATTTGATTGCATTTAATATTTAGTAAATTTATGGTTGGGCAGTTTGCTAGCAGACGTGAGGAGTGCTTAATCTATGCAATTGGTAAATATCCTACTTACAATTGGCCTGATCGTACTCGTTTCAGGTATCACTGTTCTATCGTTATGCGCAGTCATTGCATCCTCTAGAGCTCACCAAAACCCAACAAGCAACCAAAATCATTCTGGCCCTGAGCGCAGGAAAAACACTGCCTGTAATTTCCCAGTCACTTGCTCAGATGGAACCACCGTATATTTTGACCGTAGATTACAAACTGATAGACGCTTTGCCTAAATTACGATCCGTGACTTGACTCAAAGTCCTCTAAAAACTCAATTAACTTTTTAACACCCTGTGGCTGTATCGCGTTATACAGACTCACACGTATACCACCAACGCTTTTATGCCCCCGTAAACCAAGTAAGTTATTTTTTTCCGCTTGTTGTAAAAAAATTTTCTGCACTTGTTTGTCATCTATTGTAAACGGAATGTTTATATTCGAGCGAAACAACTCGTCAACATGATTCTTATATAACCCACTATTATCGATCAGACTATAAATCTCATCCGCACAAAGTTTCCTGCACTTATTAAGCTCATCAACACCTCCTTGAGCTTTCAACCATTTCAACATTAACCTTAAAACATAAATAGCAAAAATGGGTGGAGTATTTGTTAATGATTTATTCTCAAAGCAACGTCTATAATCGAATACTCTCGGCACATTGCAATGTACTTTACTTAGCAAATCCTTTTTTATAATCATTACACATAGTCCTGCAATACCTAAGTTTTTCTGTGCGCTGGCATAAATCAAGTCATAATCTTTTACGTCTATATCCCGCGTTAAAATAGATGAGGTCATATCACAAAAGATTGACCCACATTCCAAATGAATGCTTTTCTGAAACGCTACACCATTAATCGTTTCGTTATCACAGTAGTGCAAATAACTTGCATCTGAGCATAAGTGCCATTGTTCAGCAGGTTTAATTGAAATTTTTTCATTTTTCTCAAGCGCCTGGATTACGTTTACATTTGTATATTTCTTGGCTTCCTCAGCAGCTTTATTCGACCAATGTCCAGTACAAATGTAATTCGCAGTATCTTTTTTATCTATAAAATTTAATGGCAACATTGAATATTGAGCTGTCGCTCCACCGTGCAAAAACAATATTGCATAGTCTGCAGGTATACACATTAACTCTCGCAACAAGCATTCGGCATCAGTTAATAATTCAACAAAAATCTCACTGCGATGGGAAAGCTCAAGAATAGATAAACCGCTGCCACAAAAATCAAGCAACTCTTCTTGTATAGTTGTCAATACTTCACGCGGTAGCACTGCAGGGCCCGCACCAAAATAATAAGTTTGTTGGGTATTAGTGGACATAATACGAAACTAAAAACAGAAAAGTTTAGTACAGGAAGCTAAACAAGAATACTAAAAAAAACTAAGAGAGCTTATTCGTTTCCAGTGTCGGATTTACCTTTAGGCTTCTTCTTGTGCTTCTTCTTGGGAAAGATTTTCGATACGCTCCACTTCTACCAAGCGCTCATCTTCAGAAAGACGTATTAATCTTACACCTTGAGTATTGCGCCCCATTCGCGACACGTCTTTAACCGGAGTTCTTACTAAGGTGCCACTATCGGTAATCAGCATGATTTCGTCATCATCCGATACCGCAACTGCACCCACAACATCACCATTACGACCCGAAGTTTGAATTGCAATTACACCTTGTCCGCCACGCTTTTGCACAGGGTACTCGCTCATATCCGTGCGTTTACCGTAGCCATTTTCCGTTGCCACTAGAACATCTGTTGAAGTCATATTTTCTTTAATCGTGATTAAGGAAACCACTTGTTGGTCTTCGCCCAACTTTATGCCACGGACTCCAGTTGCATTGCGCCCCATCGCACGCACATCATCTTCAGTAAACCGAATTGATTTGCCCGCACTGCTTACTAACAATAAATCCGTATTGCCATCCGTTATCGCAACATCGATCAGTCGATCATTCTCGCGTAAATCAACTGCCAAAATACCGCTAGCACGTGGTCGTGAAAATTCGGTTAATTTAGTTTTCTTCACTGTGCCGCTGCTTGCTACCATTACCACATATGCATCTTCACGATATTCTTTTACCGGCAACACAACATTGATACGCTCATCTTCTTGCAATGGCAGTAGATTAACGATTGGTTTACCACGCGCGGTACGCCCCGCTTGTGGTAAGGCATACACTTTCAACCAATATACTTTGCCACGACTCGAAAAGCACAAAATCGTATCATGTGTGTTGGCAACAAATAATTGATCAACAAAATCTTCAGCCTTGACTGAAGTAGCTGCTTTCCCACGTCCTCCACGTCGTTGTGCACGATAGGTATCGAGTGGTTGTGACTTGGCATAACCTGCATGCGACAATGTGACGACAACATTTTCCTCGGGAATCAAGTCTTCCATAGTAAGATCGGCTTGTGCATCGGTGATCTCAGTACGACGTTTGTCGCCATAATGATCACGAATTTCTTCTAACTCTTCGCGAATCACTGCCAATAAACGCTCAGGGTCTTGCAGAATCTCCAACAAGTCGATGATCTTTTCTAATAAATCGCTATAGTCACTGACAATTTTGTCTTGTTCTAAACCCGTTAAGCGATGTAAACGTAAGTCCAAGATCGCTTGAGCCTGGGTCGGTGAAAGATGATATTCACCTTTATGCATTCCATATTTAGGATCTAGATCTTCAGGTTTTGATGCATCTGCACCGGCGCGGTCCAACATTTTGATCACTACGCCTGGCTTCCAAGATTTAGCTACTAGTTTTTCTTTCGCGACCGCAGGGCTTTCCGATTTTTTTATCAGTGCGATAATTTCATCAATATTCGTTAATGCGACCGCTTGCCCTTCTAATATATGTGCACGTTCACGTGCTTTACGTAATTCAAAAATTGTGCGACGAGTAACTACATCACGGCGATGGCGAATAAACGCCTGCAAAATTTGTTTTAAATTTAATAAACGTGGTTGACCATCAACTAATGCCACCATGTTAATGCCGAACACACTCTGCATTGCAGTGTGCTTATATAAATTATTTAAAATAACTTCACTGACCTCACCACGACGTAGCTCTACTACAATACGCATACCGTCTTTGTCTGATTCATCACGCAAGCCATCAGCTGCAATGCCTTCAAGACGCTTTTCTTTAACCAAATCTGCGATTTTGATAATCAAGTTTGCTTTGTTTACTTGATACGGCAACTCAGTGACTACAATTCGCTCGCGGCCACTTTTTTCATCTTGCTCAATATGCGTGCGTGCGCGCATATGTACACGACCTCGGCCTGTGCGATACGCTTCTACAATCCCAGCTCGGCCATTAATCAATGCAGCTGTAGGAAAATCTGGACCAGGCAAATGCTGCATTAATTCTTTGTAATCCGCTTCTGGGTTTTGAATCAGCGCAATACTGGCATCAATCACCTCAGTCAAATTATGTGGTGGGATATTGGTTGCCATCCCCACAGCAATCCCGGATGAACCATTGACTAATAAATTAGGAATGCGAGTCGGAAAAACCGAAGGTTCAGTTTCTTCGTCGTTGTAGTTAGGAACAAAATCAACTGTATCTTTTTCAAGATCTGCAACAATTTCATGCGCAATTTTAGCCATGCGTATCTCGGTATAACGCATTGCAGCGGGCGCATCGCCATCAACGGAACCAAAGTTACCTTGACCGTCCACCAACATATAACGCATCGAAAAAGGTTGCGCCATACGCACAATCGTGTCGTAGACGGCGGTATCGCCATGTGGGTGATATTTACCAATCACATCCCCAACTACACGTGCAGATTTTTTATAGGGTTTATTCCAGTCATTTCCCAACTCATTCATAGCATACAAAACACGACGATGAACTGGTTTTAATCCATCTCGAACGTCAGGCAAAGCACGGCCAACGATCACGCTCATAGCGTAATCGAGGTACGATTGACGCATCTCATCTTCGAGATTTACTGGGAGTATTTCTTTGGCGATTGCAGCCATCTAAATGCTAGCTTTATGTGTTTCAGGTGTAACTTTTTAGGTGAACTTATATTCGTTCTAATGCGCTAAATTATAACATAAGTCCAGGAGAGTGGGTCGGAACAAAAGGCAATATAAACGTATCTGACAGCTTTAAAAATCGATTTGATGATTATTGAATCCCTATTTTTATGGTTGGCCGAGTTAAAAAAGCACAAAATATGGCCAAATCACTCGCTTTTCATTAACGCTTCAATTTTGCTGCGATTCGGTGCTTCCACCACACCTTTTTCAGTCACCAAAGCGGTAACTAATTCAGCTGGCGTAACATCGAAGACGGGGTTCCACACCTGTGCATTTTCTGGACTAATTGACTGATCTTGGATCAAGGTGATTTCACTTTGTGACCGCTCTTCAATTTCAATTTCATCTCCACAGTTCACCTGCATATCAATCGTACTAGTTGGAGCTGCCACCATAAATTTCACATTATGCTGACGTGCCATAACCGCCAAAGAATAGGTACCAATTTTATTTGCTACATCCCCATTACTGGCTACACGATCTGCACCGACGATCACCCAAGCCAACTGTTTTTGGCGCATTAAACTTGCCGCTGCACTATCGCAAATTAAGGTAACCGGAATATTGTCTTGCAGTAATTCCCACGCAGTGAGTCTCGTACCTTGAAACCATGGACGTGTTTCATCTGCATAAACGGCTTTAATTTTATTTTGCGCGAAGGCACTGCGTATCACACCCAATGCCGTGCCATAACCACCCGTAGCCAATGCACCTGCATTACAATGAGTTAGCACAGTCGATTTTTGCTTGAGCAGATCTGCACCAAAATCACCTAATGACTTATTTGCTTGAATATCTTCTTGATGAATGCGTTTTGCAGCAAAAAGCAAAACTGGTTCCGGATCTTTGCTCTTTAGTTTCACAATTTCATTTCGCATGCAGTCTATCGCCCAACGTAAATTCACAGCAGTGGGTCTTGCCAGCGACAGCTCTGACAGATCTTGCTCAATCGCTTGCTGCCAATTCGCTGCTGATTCTTGATATCTTGTTCGTGCTGCCAATACCGCACCAAAAGCAGCTGTTACACCAATTGCTGGGGCACCCCGCACCACCATATCCTTAATAGCTTGTGAAACATCCTGCAAAGTATGGCAGTGTATATACTCCACCTTTTGAGGTAACAGGCGCTGATCCAGCAAAATTAAATGATCATCTCGCCATGCGATGGCTTGATCTGCTAATGATTTCATTTTAGTTAAACCAACTGTTTTATTTTGCACAGATTATGCACGTCATGGTGCATCTTGAATATCAAAATTAATACTACAATAGTTGCTTTAAATAGGTTGCTTATCAACAATCTGCTAAAGTCAGCATTAAAATTTAAATAAGCTATATGCAACAAATTCAAACTCTGATGCATTGCAGCACGTTGATTCCGGTGAATGAAACTGCTGCTGAAAATGAGCGTGTGCTATTGGAACATAGCATTGCCATTCAAGATGGACGCATTCTAGATATTTTGCCTACTGCGAAAGCCAAGCAGAAATATTCAAGCGCTTCCACATTTAACTATGACCATCATATTGCTCTACCTGGATTAATTAACACACATACGCATGCTGCGATGACCTTGTTCCGCGGTTTAGCAAATGATTTACCACTAATGGAATGGTTAGAAAACCATATTTGGCCTGCTGAACAGAAATGGGTGAATGAAGAGTTCGTACAACTCGGTACACAACTAGCCATGGCAGAAATGTTGCGAGGCGGCGTGACATGTTTTAACGATATGTATTTTTATGCCGAGGATTCTGCTCATGAAGCTACCAAGTCTGGCATGCGAGCATACATAGGTATGATCTTGTTAGACTTCCCCACACAATATGCCAAAGATGCTGACGAATATTTTTCAAAAGGATTAGCCTTACACGATCAATACAAAACTCACCCTCTTGTTAAATGCACCTTCGCTCCTCATGCGCCTTATACTGTATCTAACCCTCCGCTAGAGCGTGTTGCCATGTTAGCCAATGAATTAGAACTTCCTGTTCACATTCATTTGCATGAAACGCGTGATGAGATTGCACAAAGTCTGGAACAGTACAACGTGCGACCCATCCAACGCCTACTTGATCTTGGGCTACTCAATAACAATTTAATAGCAGTACACATGACTCACCTCGAAGATGATGAAATTGATTTACTTGCTGAAACCAATGTCAATGTTGTGCATTGCCCACAATCTAATTTAAAACTTGCAAGTGGATTTTGCCCGGTACAAAAACTTAGAGACAAGAATATTAATATCACTATTGGTACAGACAGTTGTGCCAGTAACGATGACTTGGATATTTTCGATGAAATGCATAGCGCAGCATTGTTGGCTAAAGGCGTAGCAAATAATGCTGCAGCTTTCCCAGCTTATGAAGCACTGCGAAGTACTACTATCAATGCAGCAACTGCCTTAGGCATAGGCCAAGAAGTAGGTTCTTTAGAAATTGGCAAATCTGCCGACCTTTGTATTGTTGATATCGACATGCTGGAAGCACAACCCATGTACGATCCGATTGGGCACCTGGTGTATGCTACGCAACGCAATCAAGTTTCTGATGTTTGGGTAGCAGGTAAACAGCTATTAAGTAATCGTGAGTTATTAACGCTTGATCAAAACGAAATTGTTGCTAGAACTAAGCAATGGCACAAGAACATTAATTAACCATTCGTAATGCCCGGTCTAAAAGAAAAACACAGTCCAAATGTGGACGAACAGGAATTAGCAAAGTTTGAAGCCCTCGCTTACCGCTGGTGGGATACTGAAAGTGAATTTAAGCCTCTACATGACATCAATCCACTGCGACTCAATTTCATTGATGAACGCACAAGCTTAAAAGGGAAAAAAATATTAGATATAGGATGTGGAGGTGGCATCTTATCTGAATCTATGGCGCAACGTGGTGGTGCTGTTAAAGGCATTGATTTAGGCGAAACACCGCTTGCGGTAGCAAAAATTCATGCTAAAGAACAAAGTACAAACTCTAAATTAGATCTTGAATATCAAGCAATTTCAGCAGAAGACATCGCGCAAATAGAACCGCAATCTTATGATGTGGTTACATGTATGGAAATGCTAGAACATGTTCCCGATCCAGCAGCAATTGTTCAAGCTTGTGCCGATTTAGTAAAACCAAACGGGCATGTGTTTTTTTCTACTATCAATCGCAATCCTAAATCATTTTTATTTGCCATTGTTGGCGCTGAATATATATTAAATCTATTGCCCAAAGGCACTCATGATTATGAAAAACTTATTCGTCCATCTGAGCTTGATCGCTGGATACGCCAAGCAAACTTACACACCAACGAAATAATTGGCATGACTTATAATCCACTACTTAAAACGTATAAGTTATCTTCTGATACGAGCGTAAACTATATTGTGTACGCACAAAAAAGCTGATTTATAAAAAATTAATGCCTACCAACGCACGCGTTCAAGCAGTACTTTTTGATTTAGACGGCACACTAGCCGACACTTCTCCTGACATGACGGATGCGCTCAATTTATTATTAACAAAATACAATAGACCCACACTTGAATATGAGTTTGTACGCAACCACACATCTCGCGGTAGTATCGCAATGATTCAACTCGGTTTTGAAGAAAAATTAGGAGAAGAACATAGCATTCAACTGCGTGATGAGTTTTTGCAACTCTATGCAGAGAATTTATGCAACCACACAAAACTCTTTCCTGGAGTAGACGAATTATTAGATTCCCTAGAAGAAAATGAAATTCCATGGGGAATTGTTACCAACAAGCCTGGGGCATTAGCTGAACCCTTAGTACAGGAATTAGGTATTGCTTTCAGAGCTGTTTGCATGGTCAGCGGTGATTCCTTATCGCGCAGAAAACCTGATCCCGACCAACTTCACCATGCCGCAAACATGCTCGGTATTAATGAACCTCATACGGTGTATATGGGCGACGACCCTAGGGATGTGCAAGCCGGTAAAGCCGCGGGTATGCGTACCGCTGTAGCCGCATATGGATACATCCAAGACGACCAAAATCCACAACATTGGGATGCAGATATTGTGCTTGAGCATGCCTTGCACCTTAAGGATTGGCTTTTTAGCAACAGCTGATCGACAATATCTACATGATTAGTGTAGAACTTCAAGACACCTGGCAATTTGTCCTGTTATGCGCAAGCTTGTGCTTACTGAGTGCTGCATTGGGCGCGCTCATTATGCGCAGTCGTGCACGCAGAGAGAACGAAAAACTTGAGACCATATCACAACAATTGTCTATGCAGTTACAGTTAGAAAAGGAACGCTATCTTGAAAAGATCGAAACGATTGAAGAATCTCGCAAACAACTGGAAAATTCTTTTTCTGTACTTTCACAACAAGCATTACAACTTAATAATGAAAATTTTCTAGCTCTGGCAAAAGAAAAGCTTACACAGTTTCAAATTCAGGCTGAAGCTAACCTCGATAAAAAAGAAAAATCTATTGAAACCTTATTAAAACCAATTCAATCCGCTCTTAAACAAACTGAAGAACAGATTCAATCTATTGAAAAAGATCGTAAAGAATCTTTTGGCTCGCTTTCACAACATTTGAAAATCATTAACGAAACCCAATCAGATCTACGCTTAGAAACTCAAAACTTAGTCCAAGCATTACGCAGACCTGAAGTACGTGGACAATGGGGTGAGCTCACTCTGAAGCGCATCGCTGAATTAGCAGGCATGGTAGATCACTGTGATTTTTACGAGCAACAACAAAGTGAAGCGAATGATTCCCGTATGCGCCCAGATATGATTGTGCGCATGCCTGATCAAAGAGAACTTATTATCGATGCAAAAACGCCATTAGATGCTTATTTAAATGCAACTCAAGCAAGTGATGAAAATACACGTGAGAATTCATTAGTTAGACATGCCCGAAATGTACGCGAGCGTATGCGTGAACTTTCCAGCAAATCATATTGGAGCCAATTTAAGCATTCTCCAGACTTTGTAGTATTGTTCATTCCAGGCGAACAATTTCTATCTGCAGCGTTAGAACAAGACCCTCAATTACTAGAAGATGCTTTAAAAAATAAAGTTATACTTGCAACTCCTACTAGCATTATCGCATTACTTCGAGCGGTCGCGTTTGGTTGGCGCCAAATCGCAGTTGCTGAAAATGCTGAAAAAATTCGTGAACTTGGCGAAGATCTATATCATCGCCTAGCCACTTTTGCCGAGCATTTACAAAAGCTTGGTAAAAATCTGGATTCAAGCGTGGAGCAATATAATAAAGCCATGGGTTCATTGGATCGCCAGGTATTAAGTGGGGCTAGAAAATTCACAGAACTTGGAATCGAGAAAAAGAAACCAATTCCTGAATTAAGAATTGTTGAAAATACACCAAAGACATAAAAATACTTCCTCAACCATTTGCAAGGACTGCATGATTCTTCCTCATCGGGAAATCTATTTCTCAAAGACACTTTAATGAATCCATCTGAATATCAACCGAAAAATAATTTTCTTACTACCCAACATGTCGTCATTACCGGTGCTACAGACGGTATTGGGAAAGCTTTAGCCTATTCATGTGCTGAATATGGCGCAGAGCTGTTGATACTTGGCAAAAATGAGGACAACCTAAAATCTCTAACAGAAGATTTAACAAACTTATCAAATAATGATCATCAATATTATTCAATCGATTTTAGTATTGCCGGTGAAGGTGATTACATAAAATTTGCTGAATACTTAGCAGAGCAGAATAAAGCTATCGATTCACTGGTTCTTAATGCTGGCTACATGGAGGCATTGCAAGGTATACGTAATTTTCAACTTGAGACATGGCTTAGAACAATCACAGTGAATCAACATGCACCCTTTATGTTATTAAAGTGCTGCATTCCATTACTCGAACTATCTGACGATCCAAGTATCGTTTTTTCAACACACGATTGTTCCAAAGCGTATTGGGGTGCTTATGGTGCAGCCAAATCTGCTCAACTAGGTATGATGGAAATTTTGGCTCAAGAATTAGATAGCGACAAACCTATTAGGGTAAACGGAGTAGATCCTGCACCCGTACGAACCAAATTGAGGTTAACTAATTTTCCTGGGCTCAACCCAAAAGATTTTGCAGCACCGGAAGACGTGATCGCACCTTATCTATATTTTATTGGATCCGATAGCAAAGGCATTACTGGAACGAACTACAAGCTGAACCCAGACTTTACTGGCTAAGAGCTCGATACCAAATTCTGTAAGCTTTTAAATTGATTGGGTGTTAAATCAATATATTTTCCTAAACGCATATCTCGTGGCAACTCTATTGAGCCATAGCGTGTACGAATTAATCGACTTACTCTAAGATTTTGCGATTCCCAAATTCTACGCACTTCTCGGTTACGTCCCTCGTTTAATACCACACGACACCAAGTATTAGCCCCCCTACCTTCTTGTACCTCAAGAATTTTTAATTTCGCAATACCTTCTTCTAATCGCACACCGTTTTGAATGTTCGACATGATTTCATTGGTTACTTTACCTTGTACACGCACTCGGTATTCACGCTCAATTTGATTGCGTGGATGCATCAGCTCATTTGCCAATTTCCCATCTGTTGTAAATAAAAGCAAACCTGAAGTATTAACATCCAAGCGCCCCACAGACACCCAACGCCCTGATTTCAAATACGGTAATTTCCCAAAAACGGTGGGCCGATTCTCTGGATCTGAACGAGAAACAATCTCACCAGTGGGTTTGTTATACAAAATGACACGACTATGAATATTTGTTTTTAAATGGACTAACTCACCTCTAATTTCAATCTTTTCATCACCATTGATCGATTGACCCAAGGTGCACAACTCACCATTAACCTGGATATCCCCTGCCTTAATCCAACGCTCTATTTCACGACGCGAAGCCACCCCTTGGTTTGCAAGATATTTTTGAATTCTTTCTGACAATTTATTTAATATTTCAAAAATAGAAAAATGTCCACTTTGGGTCGTAAACGGTCATTATACTTAATTACTAATCATCCTTAATTTCCCATAATCTACTTGACGAGAAAGCAGATAAGACTGCTGACAAATGAACAGTGAAGTTCATTTGAGGCATGTTGAGCATGGATGCGAATCATACCGACAGCCAAGTCGTTCTGTGCGGCGAGTGCACCCCCGTTCAATAGATAAGGGGCAAGTAAATGGGGTGTCCTTTCTTTTGGTTCCCATTTCTTATTTTCTTAGGCTTTGGACAAGCAAAGAAAATGAACAAGTAATTTGATAAATATGATTCAGCGAACTGAACGTTCACTTCTTGCCGATAATAAAAAATTTAGTGTCTAGTCTGATTCGGCTCTACTTCAACGATATCCCCAGAATCCGTGACTACACCTAATTGTGCTTGCGCATCATCTTCTACTGGCGCACCTAAATCAAGCTCTGGATGTTCTTGATCTAAGTCTGTTAAATCAGCAAGCGTGGGCAATTCGTTTAGTGTTTTTAAATTAAAATAATCTAAAAACTTTTTAGTACTTCCATACAATGCTGGGCGACCGGGTACTTCTTTATGCCCAATGACTTTTATCCACTCTCTTTCCAAAAGAGTTTTTATAATACTACTGCTTACACTTACTCCACGAACTTCTTCAATTTCACCACGTGTAATCGGTTGACGATATACAATTAAAGACAGTGTTTCTAATAAAGCACGCGTATAACGCGGAGGTTTTTCTTGCCATAAACGCGCTACCCAAGGTTGCACATCTGTACGGGTTTGATAACGGTAGCCACTGGCAATTCTTTTTAGTTCAACCCCACGCCCTTCGCATTCATCTTGTAATGCTTTTAAAATATTTTTAATTTGATCACGTGTGGGTTTGTCTTCATCATGTTCAAATAATTGCAACAAGCGATCAATATTCAATGTCGTATCGGCAGCCATTAGTGCGGCTTCTAAAATTTGTTTTAGCTGATCATCTTTCATAATAATCTTTTAGAATATTTCATCCTCAACAGGGCCTTTGACAGCCGGTTTTACATAGATAGGTGCAAAAGGTTCTGACTGAACCAATTCAATGATATGACCTTTAATTAATTCGAGAAGCGCTAGAAAAGTAACAATAACTCCACTACGCCCTTCTTCTGGGGTGAAAAAGCGATTAAATTCAACAAAGTCTTCAACGTTTAACATCGTCAACACTTTTGACATTCTTTCTCGCACTGATAAAGGTTCACGCTCGATGTGATGACTTGCAAACATTTGTGCACGCTGCATCACTTCTTGAAATGCTGCGATCACATCTTTTAAATCTACTGTAGGCTGCGGACGTTCGTATTCATATTCAGATTGAATAACCGAAACTCCAAAAGTATCACGATGCATACGTGGGATTTCATTAATTTCTTCTGCGACTTTTTTAAATCTCTCGTATTCTTGTAAACGACGAATGAGTTCCGCACGCGGATCTTCTTCTTCATCTTCTTCGACCGGCCGTGGTAATAATAAGCGTGATTTGATTTCTGCCAACATTGCCGCCATCACCAAATACTCTGCTGCAAGCTCTAGACGCATCTCTTGCATCAGCTCGATGTAATTCATGTATTGCTGAGTAATCTGAAAAACCGGCAACGTCAAAATATCTAAATTTTGTCGTTTGATTAAATATAAAAGTAAATCGAGTGGCCCTTCGAAAGCATCAAGAAAAATTTCTAAGGCATCGGGAGGGATATACAGGTCTTCTGGTGGTACCGTCATGGGCTCACCTTTAACTACTGCAAAAGGTAACTCACCCTGAAGGTTATCCTGCGAATTGGATTCTGTATCAGCCACGTATTCTCCTCTACGGCTATGATAACCCAATTGCCTCTCTTACGTCTTCTAATGTATCGCGCGCTACATCACGTGCTTCTTCACAGCCTTCTTTAATGATACTTTGTACAGTGGATTCATCTTCAAGATACTCATTGGCACGTTCACGAATGGGTTTGAGCTCTTGCTCAACAGCATCAATTACGGGTTGTTTACATTCAATACAACCAATCCCTGCAGTGGTACATCCTTCCTGCACCCAACTTCGAGTATCTTCTGAAGAATATATCTCATGAAATTGCCATACTGGACATTTTTTAGGATCACCCGGATCAGTTCTTTTCACACGTGCCGGATCCGTTGGCATGGTACGGATTTTTTTCTCGAGCGATTCTGACTCTTCACGCAATGAAATCGTATTGTTATAGGACTTGGACATTTTTTGCCCATCTAAACCCGGCATCTTAGAAGCTTTGGTTAACAGTGCTTGGGGTTCTGGCAAAATTATTTTTCCTTCACCCTCTAAATAACCAAACAAGCGCTCTTTATCTCCAATTGAGATGTTTTGCTGAGATTCCAATAAAGCTCGGGCCACTTCCAACGCTTCGGGGTCACCTTGTTCTTGAAAGCGCTTACGATGCTCGCGATATAACTTGGCATTTTTCTTACCCATTTTACTGATCGCAAGCTTGGCCTTTTCTTCAAAGTCAGATTCTTTTCCATAGATAAAATTAAATCGACGCGCCACTTCACGTGTCAGTTCTACATGCGCAACTTGATCTTCACCTACAGGAACATTTCCAGCTTTATAAGCCAATATATCTGCACTTTGTAATAGCGGATAACCCAAAAACCCATAAGTCGCTAAATCTTTTTCTTTGAGTTTTTCCTGCTGATCTTTATATGTAGGTACGCGCTCCAACCACCCTAACGGTGTAATCATAGAAAGCAGTAAATGCAACTCTGCATGTTCCGGAACATGGGATTGAATAAACAACGTTGCAGCACTCGGGCTCACCCCGGCAGACAACCAATCAATCACCATTTCGGTTACGCTTTGAGAAATAATCTTCGTGTTGTCATATTCCGTTGTTAATGCATGCCAATCCGCAACAAAGAAAAAACATTCATGTGTGTGTTGCAACTCTAACCAGTTATGCAACACCCCATGCAAGTGACCAAGATGTAATTTACCTGTAGGACGCATGCCTGATAGCACGCGATTATTCTGTGAAGGATTGGTATTCATTTGTTTATTTATTAGAACCTAGAATCATTTCAAGATGCGGCAAAAACTCAGCTGGCTGTATCCCTAATACAGACATTATCGTTAATAAGATCATTATTGAAGGTGTAAATACAAGCGCATTGAGCAGCCCCGCGAAAAGCAAACCAAACATAATAAATAAACCATAGGGCTCAATCTTTGAAAGCATAATCGATACATTATCTGGTACGAGACCTGCGAGCACCCTACCTCCATCTAAAGGAGGAACCGGTAATAAATTTAAAACCATTAAAATTAAATTAATAAATATACCTGCCATACTCATGTAAACAAAAAATATAGCGTATTGACTATTATTGTTTGCAGCATTTAAAAATGTTACTAAAACAATAGTCCAAAATATTGTCATAACTAAATTTGCTGCAGGCCCTGCTATAGCTACCCACACCATATCTTTTTTAGGATTTTTCAGAAGATTAAAATTTACAGGCACAGGTTTAGCCCAACCAAACGCAAATCCTGTTGTAGCGATTAAAATTGCGGGCACAACAATAGTGCCAATCGGGTCAATATGCTTAATTGGATTTAAACTCAATCTACCAAGAGACTGCGCTGTCAAATCTCCAAACTGTTTTGCCACCCAACCATGAGCAACTTCATGTAAGGTGATTGCAAAAAGTACAGGAATTGCCCAAATTGTAATTGCTTGAACGGTGCTCATTAATTGCGTCTATTATACGCAGCGTGTTATCGAAGTAATATGCTCGAAAGAGAAATTATTCCTTTAACCAGCTAGCATCTCCTTTACCTTGACGCAAAATGGTTGGGCTTTTTTCAACAAAATCTATGACAGTAGTGGCCTCTATACCGCAATAACCTCCATCGATGACAAGATCAACTTGATTACCAAGCAACTCTCGCATTTCTTGCGGGTCAGACAAAGGCTCATTACGATTCGGCAAAATAAGTGTACTACTCATTAAAGGCTGACCTAATTCTTCGCATAAAGCCAATGGGATAGGATGATCTGGCACTCTTAAACCAATTGTTTTTCGCTTCGGTGTTTGTAAACGTCTAGGTACTTCATGTGTAGCTTTTAACAAGAATGTATAAGGACCAGGCGTGCAGGTTTTCATTAACCGATATGCACTATTATCCACGAGCGCATAATTCGATAGTTCTGATAAATCACGACACACTAGAGTAAAATGATGCTTATCGTCTACATTTCGAATTTTACGAATCCGTTGCATGGCTTGCTTATCACCAATATGACAACCTAAGGCATAGCAGGAATCAGTGGGATAGACGATCAAACCACCCTGGTCAATGATATCGACGGCACCACGGATCAAACGCTTCTGTGGAGTGACCGGATGAATAACAAAATACTGGCTCATGTGAGTCTACTTGCTATTATAATGCGCGGAGCAGGTGAGGCACCCATCCTTACGCTGCTCCTTAATAATTATTGATATACTCAACATAACTCTACATTCACACTAATCTCGTTACCATGTTATATGCTTTCATTAGTCAAGACGTAGCAAACAGTCTTGAAAAACGCCTTTCCGTTCGCGAACAACATATTGCACGCTTAAATGACTTAAAAAACCAGGGCCGTTTGATCATTGCAGGCCCGCACCCCGCCATTGATAGCCCTGATCCTGGTGATGCCGGCTTTACTGGCAGTTTAATCATTGCTGAATTTGATTCACTTGAAGACGCACAAGCATGGGCAGATGAGGACCCTTATATCGCAGCAGGTGTGTACGAAAATGTTATTGTGAAACCTTTTAAGCTCGTCCTACCCTAATACTCATCATTTTACTTTTTACCTTTTCAACTTTTTAAGGAAATATTCATGTTTAAACAATCTTTAGCAGCCTTGCTGCTGGTTTTATTTAGCTTTGGTTTTGTCTATGGCTGCAAAGGAGAACAGAAACCAGAAGCTTCTAATACCATAGCAACAGATGATAGTGGTGAATACGCAAAAGTAAATGATGTAGTCATTACCAATAACGACTTCCAAGCGTATGCTAAAGCAAAACGTGCATCTCAGCCTGAAGCCAATTTCACTGACAAAGCTATCACCGATGAATTAATCGCAACAGAAATTTTACGCCAAGAAGCGATTAATGCAGACATAGACAAGCGCCCTGAAATCATCGAACAGATTAAGCGCCAAGAAAGCAATATTTTAATCAATGCCTTAATGACTGAAAAATTTGCTGACCTTAACTTTACCGACGAAGATCTTAAAGCAGAATATGATCGCTTGTTAAGCTTATCAGATTTTAATGAATACAAAGCCAGACATATTCTTTTACAAACGGAAGATGAAGCAAATGCTGTCATTGAAGAATTAAAAGCCGGCGCTAATTTTGAAGAACTCGCCAAAACTAAATCACAAGGCCCTTCCGCATCCAACGGCGGTGATCTTGGGTGGTTCAAAGCAGAAACGATGGTTCCCACATTTGCAGAGGCTGTACGTGGTATGGAAAAAAGTGCTTACTCTGAGGCAGTGAACACACGCTTTGGCTGGCATGTAATTTTATTGGAAGACAAACGCACTACTGAACAACCTAAATTTGAAGATGTAAAACAAAATATGCAACAAAACTTAACCCGCCAAACAATTGAAAAATATGTAGATGAGTTAGAAGCAAAGGCAACTATCACCCGTTCAGACGAACCAACAGAAACTGCAGCCGCAGATGGTTAATTTGTAATTTATAAATTATAAAAAAGGCAGCTGAGGCTGCTTTTTTTATGCCCGCTCTCGGCTAATGGCAGTCATTCTCATGTAGTAAAATAAACAATTAATTCTAAGTCGAATAAACTTAACTCTCCGCTTAACGGCTTATATGGCCGATAAACTCTACTCAATCACACTTAACCAATAGTGAATAGAAATTGTAATATATCGTCAATACTAGTTTACATGTTAATTACAGTGAAACAATCTATGAAACTAAATTTCAAATCATTTTTTATATTAATATTCCTACTATTAGCTTCAACTAACCTGTATGCAAAAGACAAATATAAGGAAACAATAACGGTATTCAAAAATGCAGGCGAGAGTGGTGAATTTTTCAATAAAAGTTATGGCTATGCAGTATTCCCAACTATTGGTAAAGGAGGTATCGGTATTGGTGGGGCATATGGGAAAGGACAAGTTTATGAAAATAATAATCATGTAGGAAATTCACAAATGGCTCAACTGACAATAGGTTTACAGCTTGGAGGGCAAGCCTACAGCCAAATTATATTTCTTGAAGACAAACGCGCATTTGATGAATTTACAAACGGTAATTTTGAGTTTAGTGCCGAAGCAAGTGCAGTGGCAATCACAGCAGGCGCCTCAGCATCTGCTACAACTACTGGATTGCTTGATTGCTGATTGCAGAATGGATGCAACTTTACTTGGAGAAACGCATTTTAAGCGGTCATAAAATACTTGCTCATACAATCCAGGTATTTGATAGATTTCATCATAGTCATGAAATCGTATCTTGCGTTGGCCAGAGCCGTTTTGGTAGTAAAAGTAGGCTTCGTCTTGATTGAGTTGGTGTGCTTCAGGTTGAGGATTGATGTACGAGGCAAGTATTGGAGGCCAAAAATTTAACTACGTTCCTAAATAAAATATACCCTCTTATGTCCGCTTTGGGTCGTAAGCAATCATTTTGCTTTTTTAAGAATTCTTAACCTGTTCATCTTTACAGCCAACTTAACTTTAATCTGACATTGCATCTCGCCAGAAATTGCATCCTGTATTTCTAGCACTTCCTACGTCCATGTAGGTCGTCCTACTCTATACCTTAATTCATTTAATTAATCTCTAATGTGTTCCATAAATTCTGAGCGTGAACGCGAATCATCACGGAACGCACCAAGCATAGAACTAGTAACCGTTTTACTATTTTGTTTTTGTACGCCACGCATCACCATACAAAAGTGGCTTGCTTCAAGCACTACCGCAACACCATGTGCGTTTAAAACATCCAAAAGACCTTTTGCAATTTGTGTAGTGAGGCGTTCTTGAACTTGCAAACGTCGCGCAAATACATCTACTACGCGTGCAATTTTACTTAAACCAATCACTTTGTTTTTTGGCAAATAGCCTACATGTGCGCGACCAAAAAATGGCAGCATGTGATGTTCGCATAATGAATAGAACTCAACATCTTTAACAATCACCATTTCTTCACATTGCTCTTCAAACAAGGCTTCACGCACTACATCTTCGACACCCAGTTGATAACCACCGGTTAAAAAATGCATCGCTTTAGAAACACGTTTTGGGGTATCTAATAAGCCTTCACGATCCGGATCTTCTCCTATCAATTCCAACATTTTTCGAACGTGGCCTTCCAGCTCGGCATCTCGATCTTTATCGTGAATGACCGTATCCTCTAAATATCGACCACCTGCGAGTACCTCAAGTGCTTTTCTATCCATTGTTTATTCCTTACAACCGAAGATTTGATTGAATAATTTATACCAACTCATAATACCAGTTTATTAGCTACTAGTTAAAACAGAGTCTGATTGAAAACAAGCGAAAATTTAATAGTTTTACGCGCAATCTTTATTGACCTTAATTTAAGCTAGGCTGAAAATACTGCTTTGGCGCAATTAGCCCAAAGACCCTCATAACTATAATGATAACAATCCATTCCTGCGTAAGATAATTAATGAGAGGAAACACGATGGATAATGCAATACCTACTGACTCTGTTCTACGACGTCACTACGAAGCCACACATCCAAGCTCAACTCAAGGTAAATCGTCATCACAACAAAGTGGTGGATTTATGTATTGGCTTAAAAAAATATTTGGCGGTTAATAAAGCCTAATCATTGTAGCCTTGCGCATATTGCAGCAAGGCATAAGTAAAACGACCATCGCCGGTGATATAAGTATCCGGTGTTGCGTGTCTTAATGTTGCTTGAATTCTCACTCCCTTTTTCATAGGTGTAATGGAATGCAATTCAGAAAATTTAGTTTCTGTTATCGCGTTATCGTTTAGGTAGTAAAGGCCATAATTAGTCACGATTAACTGCCCAGATGTTTCGACTTTGACGTCTAACGCTTTGTAGCGCGATTTCATAAACAAATTATCGAGTAAAGAATTTAATATTGTCCACTCCTTTTGCTGAGAATATTGTTGTTGTTCTGATTTATCTGTTTCTTCAAATTGCCAAATAATACATTCACCGTCGTCCAGCTCGATGAGATCAGATTCAAATTTTGTCTGTATTTCAATTTGCTGATTTTTTTGCAACGCATCTAAATATTCAAGGTTTTCTAAACGCGACCATAAATAGGATTCTGTTTCAGCTTTAGTAATATTAAGTTCGTTCGCAAGATGAATGAGTTTTTTTGCAGAGGCAACATCCGGTGACGCTTTTTTCACAACAAGCTTGGCATATTCACACCATGCTTTTATACATATTTGTTTAAAATGGAATTCAGAAAATGCTTCTGATGATTTGCACGAAAGTATTTCTTCAGTTGAAACGTGAGCTTCACTTGATAGATATTCGGAGATTTTAGTTTTTAGACGCTGTTGCGTGTCTCGATAGACAGGCAAACAAACTTTATGTAAGGAATAAAAAGGCCCAGCAGATTTGTTACAGACTATGCACTTACCCACAATGCATCATTAATTTTATTCGTCTTCAAGCTCGTCATAGAGTTCATCATCAGTCGCAATCTCACCATCATTAACCAAAAATTCACGACGATCTAAGTATGCATCACGTATAAATACATAACGATCACGACTTAATTCTTCAGCTTTTTCTTCCAACTTCATCAATTCAGCTCGAGTACTCACAAGATTCATGGCAAATAAGCCATTGCGCTCAGAAGTTTTGATATCAGCCCAACTAGGTGGATAAATAACGGTATCCACTACTTTGCCTGGGCCATCACGAAGATTACTTGGACCAAAGAGTGGCAACACTATGTAAGGTCCTGTTCCCATACCCCAATAACCCAAGGTCTGGCCAAAATCTTCTTCATGTTTTTCTAAACCCATTCGGCTCGCAACATCCATAAACCCTAATAAACCGATTGTGGAGTTCACAATGATACGACCGATATCCGATGCAGCATCCAAAAACTTAAATTGCAGCGTGTTATTAAATGCAACACCAACATCGCCTAAATTAGAAAAGAAATTACTCACACCTTGTTCAGCAATATCTGGCGTAACTGCGCGATAACTTGATGCAGCAGGAACTAGAAACGCACGATCTAAAGCATCATTAAAACTATATACTTTGCGATTGAAGCCTTGCCAAGGATCTCTTTCGTCAGCAGTGTATTCGGGTGAAGTGGCACACGCACTTCCAAGCAAAGCAATAATTAGTATATAAGCAAGATTTTTAGCCATGATGATTTCGTAAGATATTAGTAGTTGTTGTTTTAAATTGATTTAGCCGCGATGTCTAGAAGATTTTGCCGCGATGCGCATTCGCAATGCATTGAGCTTGATAAAACCCTCCGCATCTTGTTGATTATAAGCACCCTCATCATCTTCAAAGGTGGCAATATTAGCATCAAATAAGCTATGTTCAGTTGATTTGCGTCCCACGACCATAACATTCCCTTTATACAATTTGATTCTCACCGTACCTGTCACATTAATCTGCGTAGCGTCAATGCATTGTTGCATCATTAAACGCTCAGGGCTCCACCAGTAGCCATTGTAAATCAAATTAGCATAACGCGGCATGAGTTCATCTTTTAAGTGCGCAACTTCCCTATCCATAGTCAGTGATTCCATGGCACGATGCGCTTTCAATAAGATTGTGCCACCTGGTGTTTCATAACATCCGCGTGATTTCATGCCTACATAACGATTTTCGACAATATCTTGTCGTCCCACACCATGTTCGCATGCAATATTATTCAGATAGGTTAATAATTGCGCAGGTGTTTGCGATTCACCATTAATGCTGACTGCATCACCACATTCAAAACCTATTTCAAGATACGCAGGATCATTTGGCGCTTCTTCTGGTGAACAGCTTAACTTCCACATCTCTTCTTCAGGTTCATTCCATGGATCTTCTAGTGGCCCGCCTTCATAAGAAATATGTAGCAAATTGGCATCCATTGAATACGGGGATTTCTTACCTCGTTTTTGTTCCACTGCAATACCGTGTTTCTCAGCATAGCTTAATAGCTTTTCTCGAGAGTTAAGGTCCCATTCTCTCCATGGAGCTATAATTTTAATATCAGGATTTAACGCATAAGCACCCAGTTCAAAACGCACTTGATCATTCCCCTTACCCGTTGCACCATGCGACACGGCATCAGCACCAGTCTCTGCTGCAATCTCTACTAAACGTTTAGCTATGAGTGGGCGCGCAATTGAGGTACCTAATAAGTATTCACCTTCATACACTGTGTTGGCACGAAACATTGGAAATACATACTCTCTCACAAATTCTTCGGTAAGATCTTCGATGTAAATTTCTTTAATTCCCAACGCTTGGGCTTTAGCACGTGCGGGCTCCACTTCCTCTCCTTGCCCAATATTTGCTGTGAAAGTCACAACTTCACAGTTATAAACTTCTTGCAGCCATTTGAGAATCACAGAAGTATCTAAACCACCCGAATAGGCGAGTACAACTTTTCGAACTGATGACATAGTATGTATTGAACTGAATATTAGTTATTTAATCGAGAATTATAACTTGAATGCACACATTAGCTAGCAAAAGAAAATTCTAAGTGAGCGAAGAAGCACAAGAATTCATCCCTTTCGCTAATCATTTACGCGGCTTTTGCCCAGTGGTGATCGATGTCGAGACAGGAGGCTTCAATTCTGAAACTGATGCGCTTTTAGAAATTGCTGCTGTATTAATCAGCATAAACCAAGATGGCGAGCTATACAGAAAAGAAACCATCTCTACCCACGTTAAACCATTTGAAGGCGCGAACCTTGAACAAGCCTCTTTAGAAGTAAATGGGATTGATCCATTTCATCCGCTACGCATTGCCTTAGATGAAAAACAAGCTCTACCTGAAATTTTTAAGCCTGTTCGTAAACATGTAAAAGAGAATAAATGCACACGCGCAATTCTCGTTGGCCACAATGCATTTTTTGATCTCGGATTTCTTAATGCCGCCGCCGCACGCAATAATATTAAAAACAGTCCTTTTCATCCATTTAGCTGTTTAGATACCGTCACACTTGGCGCCTTAGCCTATGGCCAAACAGTGCTATCCAGAATTGCACAAGCTGCAGAAATTGAGTGGGACAATAACAACGCTCACTCTGCTATTTATGATGCAGAGAAAACCGCAGATGTATTTTGTAAGGTAATGAACTTATGGAAAAAACTAAAAGCTTCTGAGTAACCCATTACTAACCAATCGCTTCATCTACCATTTTTTGTAATTCACCTTTCTCATGCAGGTCGAGCGTGATATCACAGCCACCTATAAGCTCACCTTTAATATAAAGCTGAGGAAAGGTAGGCCAGTCAGCATATCGAGGTAGATTTTCAAAAATTTCTGGGTCCATCAATACATTTACATAGGCAAATTCTTTTCCACACGACTTCAATGCTTCAGCCGTACGACTTGAAAATCCACACTGCGGCATTTGTGGTGTGCCCTTCATGTATAGAATGACGGAATTTGATTCAACTTGCTCTTTAATTCGATCCAATACATCCATTTTCAAAGCTCCAAAATAACTCAATAATTTATGCAATATTTTACTGCGCTACCATTAAGTGGCAATAGCAGTATCCACATTGCGCTGCAACCATAGCTCTAATAAGGCTAAATGCCAAAGCTTACTACCTTGTAAAGGCGTCATGAACTCCTCAGGTTTATTTAATAGCTTATTCACATAATCTCTCTGAAATAACCCTCGCTGTCTACAAGCGTGAGAATTTAAAATATCCTGCATGAAACATAAGAATTCTCCACGCACATATTTAAGCGCAGGAACTGGAAAGTAACCTTTTTTACGATCAATCACTTTATCGGGTAACAATCCTCGAGCAATTTTTTTGAGCAAATACTTTCCAGAATTTTTAATTTTATATTCTGTTGGTATCTGCATCGCCAACTCTACTAATTCATGATCCAAAAAAGGCACTCGCGCCTCTAAACCAAATGCCATCGTCATGTTGTCCACGCGTTTTACAGGATCATCGACAATCAAAGTAGTCACATCCATATGTAATACCGCGGCTAAGAAATCTTGAGTGTCCGCCGCATCTAATAGTTGCGTCATTTTTTCTGTTGTAAAATCTTCTGCAATAAAATCAGTACTTAAAGTTTCTACAATTTCTGCATGACTACGATCAAAATAATGTTTAGCAAAACTCTCAACTGAAAATTTATTTTCTGCCTGCATCTTCGGATACCAAAAGTAACCCCCGAATACTTCATCCGCACCTTGACCAGACTGTACTACGGAAATATGTTGGCTGACTTGTTCGGCTAATAAATAAAATGCTACTGCATCTTGACCCACCATAGGTTCAGCCATTTGCTCAACAGCTTCAGGCAACCTTTTCATGACCTCTTCATTCTGAATATAGAACTTATGATGTTGTGTAGAAAACCTTTCTACTACGGCATCCGAATACTCAAACTCGTTACCTTGCTCTTCAGGTTGATCTTCAAAACCAACCGAATAAGTTCGTATATCGTTTACACCCGATTCTGCTAGCAAACCCACTAACAAACTTGAATCCAAACCACCCGACAACAATACACCAACGGGCACATCTGCTATATGTAATCTTCGTTCAACTGCTAATCTTAATGCAGCATGTATTGCTTCAATCCATTCTTCCTCTGAATATTGTTGATCAATTCTATTTGCATGTAGCTCCCAATAACGTTGGGTAACTACCTTGCCATGTTTATTTACTACTATGTAATGAGCAGGCGGAACCTTACGAATACCTTTGAGGATTGTGGTTGGTGCAGGCACTACAGCATGCAAGGTTAAATGATGATGCAATCCGACAGAATCAAACTCTGTATTCACTCCTCCTGCTGCCAGCAATGCCTGCGAATTAGATGCAAATCGAAAATAATTTTTATGTTGTGAATAATAAAGTGGCTTAATGCCTAAACGGTCACGCGCTAAAAAAAGTTCTTGTTTGCTTTCATCCCATATTGCAAACGCAAACATACCAATCAACTTCGCAACACAGTCGTTCCCCCACTCTGCATAGGCCTTGAGAATAACTTCAGTATCACCGGTTGAACGAAAATGGTGGCCTTTGTGTAAAAGTTTTTCGCGCAACTCGGGATAATTATAAATCGTGCCGTTAAATACAATGGTTAATTTATTTGCCTCATCATGCATAGGTTGATTCGCATTTTCAGACAAATCTATTATCGACAAACGTCTATGCCCAAATCCGATTGATTTAGAAAGATAGATTCCTTCATTATCAGGCCCACGCCTTTGCAACGGCACAAGCATTCGTTGCAATACTTGTTTACTAGCAGTGGTTTGATCCAAGCGCAATTCACCGCATATTCCACACATTATTACTTCCCTGAACTAAGTTATTTTTTTAACTTGTGAATGCCCGCATATTTTTTCATCAATAAAGTATTACTATTAATGTACTAACAACAGATAAACCAAATGAAAATTAGATTGTATTACACTTTAGTTCTTAAAAATATTGCATAGAAGTTGTGAAAATTATTGCTAGCTGGTCAAATTCAATATCCAACATCCCAAAAAAAGACTGGAACGCGCTTAAAAGCAAAAACGCGCTTTCAAGCTGGGGCTGGTTGCGTACGATTGAGGAGACAGCCTCTCAAAATTGGAGGCTTTTATACTTACTTCTACATGACGACAATAACCAGCTAATCGGTGCAGCTATATGCCAAACGATTAACCAATCTACTGATGACCGCATGGATGCTCTCATTTTTGGGCGACTACAAAGATTAGCGAGGCATTCTCATCTTTCAATGGCTCCTGCCTTGGCTTGCGGATCTTGTGGCACATATGGAGTACATTTACTTACTTACTCTGCTATCTCATCAAATAAACAGTACATTATAGAAAATTATTTACTTGACTCGATTGAATCCAAAGCACGCGAATTGAAATTACCACTCGCTTTTGTGCATGTACTGGAATCTCAGCAAAACCTGATTGAAAAACTTAAAAAACGTAAATTTATCGGCACATCTATCCCACCAATGACTCAACTTGATGTTACTTGGAAAGAGTTTTCAGGTTACGAATTACATACTAAAAATATTTCTCTTAATTCTTTCAAAATGATTAGAAAAGAACGTAACCGAAATAAACACGAAGGAGTAGTCATTGAAGTTTTAAATGACGTTGAACAGCATCAAGAACGTTTAATTGAACTACTTAATATGACCACCCTTAAATATAGTGGCGTACCTTTTTGGTATAAAGATAATTTCTTTTCTAAATTAAAAGAAAATCTTGCCAATGAAGCTGTTATCTTTGCTGCGTGGAAACAAAATAAATTGGTTGGTGTCTGCGTATTATTATGTAGTACTGACGAGGGGTTTTTAACAGAAATAGGGGTTGATCATGAATTCTGTGGAAATGATTTTACCTATTTCAACATCGCTTACTATACTCCAATTGAATGGGCTATAAATAACAATTTAAGAAAACTTCATCTTGATAACGCACTACAAGAATTAAAACTTCGCCGCGGTTTTTATCTCGTAAATGATTATTTTTACTATAAACCGAATAGTCTTATCTGTCGTTATACAGTACGTTGGTTATTTAATTTACACACTAGATGGTTTCAGTATAAGCATGCTCATTTGAAACGTTGGCATAGTCTTGGACAAAAGACTTGAATTTTCCTGCAGCTCCACGTTCAATACGGTTTACGTGCTTTACAAGAATAGTTGCTTTAGGAAACTCTACATGCAATGCTGATTTAATAGAGTTTTGCAACTCTAAACTAAACTTATTTTTTGGCACTACACAAACTTCAAATTCATTAATATTTATTTGTCTAACTTGAAACTCACGTATTTGATCAGCCAAAGCATCAAATACGCCAATAAAAGCGGTGGGTGATTTCAGACTACCATCATCACATATAGCAAAGTCCACCAATCTACCCGACAAATTATTCATAAGTAAAAATGTTCTACCACAAGAACATTGCTTTAAATTACAACTGCCTATGTCACCGATTCGATATCGAATAAATGGCATGGTTAAATTATTTAGTATGGTAAAAGTGAGCTCGCCTTTTTCTCCTGGTGGCAGCGGATTCTGATCTTGATCAAGAAATTCAATTAACACACAATCTTCTGCAACGTGATAGCCACTATGTTCTTTACATTCGTATGCTATATTACCCGCCTCATAGGTACCATAAACATCAATTACATCAGCAGAAAATGCTTTTCTTATTAGGTTACGTGTCCCTAACGAGAGCATTTCAGAATCAGTGAAAACAAGCTTAGGCTTAGATATTTCTATTTTCTGGTCAATAATTTCCTGTGCAATTAGCCCTAATTCTGAACCATATCCTTGAATAATTTTTGGACGTATTTTATTTATTAGTTCTATTTGCCTAAGCGTGTTTGAATTTGCATAGCAAAATGTTTCTTTTAATATTCCAATTTTTTGTATCAAAGATTGTTGTACTCCCGACTCACTACAAAAACGCAAAACATGATCAGTAATTTTCCTGCCATTAGTCAAATATGGTCTTAAATATTGAGCCTTGCGAAATTGGTTATATTCGTGATCCACAAAAAATTCCAATGACAAGCCACTTGACCCAGAAGTTTTGATAGATTTCAGCAGCTCGATTTGGCTATTTTTATCTAAGTAACTTGAAATATTTTCTGTGTGATAATCTTTTTTTGAGATTGTCGGAAAATACTTTAAATCATTTATCGTTTGTATATCTGTAGGTTTAACCCCTGCCTGATCAAAAAGATGCTTATAAAACGGGACGTTTTGATACGCATGACTTACAAGGTAACGCAATCTATTCAACTGGTACGCAAGGATAAACTTTCTTGATTTTCTTTCATTTCGCATCAGTCTATAAAGATGCGAGTATTTATTTTTTATCGGCGAGATCACGAATATAGATTACAAAAATAAATTTAAGATCATCAAAACAAATATTAATTTTCACTTATCTTTAGTTCACGTCTATGAAATTTCGAAACCAAATTTCCATAGATAACATCCTCCATCCTACCTCCACATATCTACGCACGTATTTCTGACCAATATATTTTGAAGCAAACAAGGTATGTAATTTATTTTTGTCGAGTATGCCGCGCTGTAAACATTTAGTAGATAATAATATTTCACTTAGCATTTTATAATTAGACTCTGAAGACAACCATTGCCCATAAGGCGCAGGAAAACCTAATTTTACTTTTCTGCGTATAATTTTTTTTGGCAAATCGTCAATCAATGCTTCTCTAAGTATTCTCTTTGTCCATCCATTACTGATTTTTTGTTCACTTGGTAACGCAAAACAGAATTCCACCAATCTATGATCAAGAAATGGAGCACGAGACTCTACTGAAAATGCCATGCTTGCGGCATCACATCCATGCAAACTTTCGGGTAAGCCTGCATAAGAAAAGTCATGCCACAATGCATTATCTAGTCTGTTCAAAAAAGGCTTATGAATATCATTAGATAGCTTAGCACCTCTTTTTTTCAACAAACTAACTTCACCAAATTGATTTCTAAATTCTCTAGTAGCGCACTGCTTCCACGGATATGTTGGTAATAGTTTTTTTGTAGAATTTAATAGCGTTGTAATGAAATAATTATTTTTATAACCACCTATTGCATTTAGTTGGTTTATTTCTTGCACCAATTTCTTGAGTCGATTCCATTGTTTTTTTTGCTTAATTTCATGCAAACTATCTAACAAATATGGTGTAACAAAAAAACTGTAGCCCGCTAAAAGCTCGTCACTTCCTGTTCCTTCCAACATTACTCTTACATCTTGGCTCGCTTGCCTCATGACCGCCCAATGAGGAAGCCTCCCACGTATTGCTGTAGGCGCATCATGATGCCAGACAATCTCTTGAATTAAATCAATCGTATTTTTTGCATCTGGCTCAACCCAATGAATTTCGCATTTTGCTTTATCTGCAACGATACTTGCGTAACCACTTTCGTCATATGGCTGACCTAAATAACGCAGAGAATAACAATCAGGATGCACATCTTCATTCGCCGCCAATCTAACAATTGCTGACGAATCAAGACCGCCACTTAAAGCAGCACCTAAAGGAACATCACTACGCAATCGCAAACGAGTTGCATCTCTCAATAGTTCCTTAAATAAATCAACATTCTCTTCAATAGCTAAGGTATTAACATCAGAACCAATTTCCCAATATTTTTGCTTATCCACCCCACCATTCTCAGCAAAAGTCATATAGGTAGCTGGAGATACGGTTTTAATGTTTGCAAAAAAAGTTTGCTCCCCGACGTCTGGAGACCCTCCCATTAAGTAAGAATGAATTTCTTCAAAATTAGCTTGTTTTTCTTCTGGAAAAGCTGCAAGTATTGCTTTTGCTTCTGATGAAAAAACTATTCTATTCCCTAAAATAGAATAATACAGCGGCTTAATACCAAAGCGGTCTCTACACAGAGTCAGTTTTTTATTCGCTAAATCCCATATTGCTAAGGCCCACATTCCATTAAACTTACTAAATGCTAACGTGCCCCAACATTTGAATGCATTTAATACAACTTCAGTATCACCACTTGTTCGAAATAAATAGCCTAATGTTATTAGCTCAGCACGAAGCTCTTTATAATTATGCACTTCACCGTTGTAACTTATAATGAATTTACTATCATCATCAACCATTGGCTGTAATGACAATTCAGATACATCAATAATACTGAGACGTGTATGCCCTATTCCAATAGCACCATCTCGCCAAATATCTTGACCATCTGGCCCCCGATGCTTAATAGAATCAAGCATGTTAGTCAATGCATTTTCATCAACTTGCTGGCCATCACGCAACCATATTCCCGCGATTCCACACATCTGTAATATTGTTTTTTGGTAAATTCTAATTGGCTTTATTCTTTATTAAAGTTTAGTCAATATATTAAATAAATACTTGATACAGTAGACATTATTAATTTATACACTAGTTAAAATATGAATTTCTCTTATTCATTTACCACCCATAAATCTTCTGTCAATTCTTAATAACTTATTGCAATGAATATATGCATCATAGGCAGCGGATCGATAGGCGGTTTGATTGCTGCAAACCTAGCGCCCAGTGAAAATAAAATTACTGTGTTTGATAAAGGCGAACATTACGAGGCAATCAAAAATTATGGCCTGAAACTACAACAATTAAATGGAAAGACTGTTTGTATTGATAATTTAGATGTCATTGACAGTCTAAATACATGCGAACAACAAGATATAATTTTCCTAGCTGTAAAAGCACATCAAATTCGCTCTATTTGCAAAGAAATTCCAAATCTCTTACACGAAAATTCAACGTTAGTAACACTACAAAATGGAATTCCATGGTGGTTTTTTCAAAACTATAATGGGAAATTTGATAACCATATACTTAAAACCGTAGACCCTGAAAGCTCAATTAACGAAAATATTCCAAGCAAGTATGTAATTGGTTGCGTATCTTATCCTGCAGCCGAAATAATCTCTCCAGGATTGATAAAACATATTGAGGGAGTTCGATTTCCAGTTGGCGAACTAGACGGAACTATTTCCGAAAGGTCAAAATCAGTTTCTACGCTACTTATTAATGCAGGTTTTAAATCACCCATTTTAGAAGATATCCGCAGCGAAATATGGTTAAAAGCTTGGGGCACACTCGCATTTAACCCTATAAGTGTCTTAACAAAGGCTACAATGTCTCAAATATGTAAATTTCAAGAGACAAGAGAAATTGTTATACAGTTAATGAAAGAATCTCGAAATATTGCTGAACAACTTGGCATTAAACTCCGAGTACCACTTGAACAACGCCTTAGAGGCGCAGAAAAAGTAGGTGAGCATAAAACGTCAATGCTACAAGATTTTGAGGCCAAGCGAACATTAGAGTTAGAGGCAACACTTGGCGCCATTATTGAATTAGCAGAATTAACCCAAATTGATGTGCCCCACTTAAGAAGCTTATATGCAGTAACAAAACTAGCTGACGTTGTTAACCGTTCAGCATATTGTTGACCTATTTTTATTTACTTCGAAGCTGCATTTGAACCAAATAAAATATTTTTTAAAAAAACTAAATCGTGATATTTAATCACACCAAAAGAAACCATACTCACGATCAATGTTATAAAGATTATTACTAAACGCTCAAAAATTAATTGTTGAGAAAAAAACAGCCCTGCAAGAACGAGCATCACCGAAACACTTACCGGCTTCCAAATAGAAGAAAATAAGTTTGTGAAATAGGACGTGTTTTTGAGCAATAAGCATAGTGCAATACTTAAAAATGCTTCAGAGAAAACCAATGAATACGCCAAACCTATATGGCTCTTTATATATACTAAAGGTACAGCGACAACCACAAAAAACAACAGTGCCACTAATTTAACCTTTGATAAATCGGATTGATAATCTTCTGCAATCGCTAACATTATCAAATAAGAATTTAAGCCTCGAAATACAAGCACCCAAGAAACCACTTGGAAAACAGCAATAGACTTAACAAATTCTCCACCGAATAGAAGAGTTATTATTTCTTTACTAAAAATAAATAATAATGCTGCTAAAGGAAGTGTAAAAATTAAAAGTAGGCGCAAACAACGCACTGCTAGCACAATCATTGTCGATCGATCTTGTACTGCTAAGCGCGTCATTGCAGGGAATATTGCACCAACAAACATTACATGAAGCATTCCAGCTGCAACAACCAACCTTTCCGCCGAAGTAAAATAACCAACAGCTTCTTCTGAGTGCATAAATGTTAATAAAATAATACCTAGTCTTTCGTATAGAATGCTAATGATAATTAACGAGAAAAAAGGCCACGCATTAATAACAAGCTCTTTAATTTCACCAATGCTAAAATTAGTGATCAATGCTCCATATCTTTGCACTGAAACATAAACCAACCACACTAATACAAATAATGCACAAACTGGAAAAACAGCAATAACAGCAACAGGTTCATGCAATTGCCATATCAAAATTAAACCGAAAATAACTCGTAATACTTGCCTAACAATATCTGAATAAGCAACAAAACTCATTTCCTCACGCGCTTGAAAACGTGTGCAAAATAAACCCGTCCACTTAACAACAATATTATAAGCAACGATCAGCAATATCATGCTATAAAGTCTGTCGCTCATCGGAATGAGCTCACACACAATAAAAGCAATACAGAAAATACAAATTCCCGTTAAAACTTCGAATGGCGCTAAAGAACCGATTATTTTTTTTTCAACATTTAAATCTTGGCTCATACTTTTTAATGCCAAGGAATGTGTTCCCACACTTATAAAAATACTACTAAGTGCACCTATTGCCATAGCAAAGGAATAATCACCCAATGTTCCTGCTCCAAAAATACGTGCAAAGTAAACCACGAAAATAAAATTGACAATTTGCGCTACTCCTTGCCCGATTGTCATCACAAATGTATTGCGAAAAATTTTACGCTCAGTTTCCATTGATCAATTTTCAATAATTATCTTTGCAGTAGTTGAAGCAATATTTTTCCTATTAGTGGTCCAGGATCAGTTAATGCATAGGGGTTTCCGACACGCTTGCCTTTTAATTCTTTAATTGCGTTACGAATTATGGAAATTCGATTAGTTCGTTCTTTGCTTTCTCGAAAAACACTTCGTACGTATTGAGAAGGATTCCAATACTTAATGCCTTCGGCATAATCATTTTCGTCTTTTGGAACAATCTCTCTACCAAGAGTTGCTTGACAAGTAAGCTCTGGTAAATCAATCCCACAACCGATTGGAAAGTTTACTGCACCTGAAAAACGTGCATTTATCTCAATAAGCTTCATTTGCCCATCATTTGCATCCAGCTTAAACTCAATATCTGCAGGCCCTTTCCACTCTAACTTCTGAAACATTGGCAGAACCGACTCTAATAACTCAGGCATTCGTCTACTTACCGCCACAGCTGTAACTCCAGTTACAGGAGGACTTAAACGAAATTTTTGAAACACAAACTGACAAACAGGATTACTATTCGCATCAAACACAACGTGCAATGCAAAATTATTTAAATCAGGACCTGGAACATATTCACATATAAAACATTCTCCATATTTTTCTACAGTATTCTGATAAACCTGTCTCACACAATTAATATCAGACACCATTTTAACACCTCCCCCACCTCCATAGTTTTTTCTCGACTTGATTACTACAGCCTCTAAAGTTTTATCCGCTAATTTATCTTCAGCAATTTCAATATGATCTATCAACCGTGAGTGCGGTACATTTAACTCATTACACAATTCTAAAAATTTAAACTTGTCTTCTACTTTATTATAAGAAGCATGAGATGGAAGCAGCACATTTGAAACCGACATGCACTTATCATTTGCCCTACATATTGCTTCAGCCCCTGCAATTGGTAAAATTACATCAGGCTGGTGATTTTCAACTAATTTGCCAATCTCATTAATAAATTCGGGCGCATCTTCATGTGGTAATAACTCATAGCGCTCAACAAACCGGCTATGTAAGTTTAAAGGTAATTTGCGATCATCTGCTGCAATAACCTCATGACCATTTTTCACAAGCGCGCGTATAACTGCTAATGCGCAATTCCGAGTACAACTAGTAACTAGAATCTTCAAGATTAAATAATTTAAATTTTTTATAATTTTTCTGATTAGATATTACTATTTTCAACAAGTTTGGAAAATTTATACCCATACCATGCGCGTTGTATAGCAAATAAAATGGAATATACTGGCACCAAAAGTACTCTTCTAGGTTTATAATAGAAATCTGTCAATTCAACCATACAGCCTCTTCTTAATTTCGCATCTAAAACTCCCGCACCATACCAGACTAAGTTTAAATTTGAGTTCACAGCATCAGCTAGTAAGTTGTAATATGCCAAATTAAAATAGGTAAAATTATTATTGTCCGCTTTATGGTCAACACCAACTTTCCACGCTCTTGCAGAATCACCTTTTTTTAGCAGTATAGCTACACCGATTATTTTTTCTTCTTTTATAGCGAGGTACACTATGCAACTGTCTTTAAGTTTGAATTTAAGTTCAGACAAGCTTTCAGGTGTAATTGTAGTTTTAATACTATTTCTTTCATTAAAATGCTCTTCTATTAATTCAGCAACGTCTTGAGCATTTTCACCATCCCATCCTTGTATTGTTATGCCCGATTTACGAAATCTATTTATTTCCTTTTTTGCGCTTTTATAATAGCTTTTATTAATGCTTTGAAGATTTTTTAGATAAGAAGCTTCATCATGCCAATTGATATTTATTTTTGCCTCAGGCAAACCATAAGCATGACAATATTTACGTCGTTTTAATTCGTTGCTTAAGGTCTGTTGAACTGACAATAGCCTTGAAAACCCTATTGAACTTTTATGATCCAACGCATAATTCTCCATAACATCTAACATACGACGTACCCATAATTTTTGATCCTCACCAGGGCGCACAAAAACAGGTGCACCATGCCCAACTAATCCGCATATCAAAGCCGGCCGAAGAGAATTTTTAAAAACAAACAATCTTTCAAGTAAACGCCCAAATATTGAGCCTTCAACTCCAAATTTTGAATCTTTGTGGATAAATAACGCTATAGATATAGCTTGCAAACATTCATTATCATCACGTAGCAAAAAATATCTCGCCTTGTCTGAATGCAGTGAATTTGTTTCTGAAAATTTCAAAACTTCATGGCTAACTGAAATAGTGTCAGAAATAATTTGATTCCATTCCTCAAAGCTTACGTCATCAATTGAGCTAACAACTATAGAACGATACGCATTCTTACTCATTACTCTCACCAAAAGTAATGAAATTTAATTGCACTGAACATAAAGAAAATAACATTTGCTTTTTTATTGTTTTTAAAAATTTAAATATAAGATGAAAATTTTCGCTGATACCATAATTTCTGAATTAAAAATAAAATTTTTAAAAAAGGTCTCCAAAATAAATTTCTTGGTTTATAAAAATAATGTGTGAAATTAATTTCACACCCTCTACGTCTTTTCGCATTCAGAACACCATTTCCATAGTAAAATTTTTCTAAATTAAATGCAGGGGCTATAGACAACATATAATAGAAATTCAAATTGAAGTAGGTGCAACTATCTTTATCTAAATCATGATTAATTCCGATCTTCCAACAAAATGCGGTTTTATCCCCCTTCAATAAAATAAATACTCCAATAACTTTATTCTCCTTATGCGCTACATAAATATGACACGACTCTTGAATATCATTTTTTATTACGGAAAGAAAATTTGAAGGTAATTCAAACTGGTGTTTATTTTTTCTAAAATGATGGTCTTTTAAAAGATTGTATATCGTTTGCTCACCGTTACCATCCCATTCATTTATTGCAATTCCTGATTTACGAAATCTATTAATCTCTTTTTTGGCACATTTATAATAATTTTTACTAATACCACGAAGCACCTTAAGGTATGAGTCCTGGTCTTCCCAAGTGATTCTAATTATTGCTTCTGGTATACATAGTGCGTGTGAATAGTTACGTCTTTCAAGTTCCTGCAAAAGTTGTTCTTGTTCTTCTAGAAGGTGAGAAAATCCTACGGATAAACGATGTTGGTTTGCATATTTCTCCATAGCATCTAATAAACTTGATGCCCATTTAGAATACTCTCCGTCAACACAAACAGCAAAAGGTGCGCCTGGAGCTCGAATCGAACCGCATAACAACACGGGCCGAAATATTTTTTTGAGCATTGGAAAGTAATTTGCAAATCTTCCAAAAATTAGGCTTTCATAGCCAGATTCTGATTTACCTTCAACAAGCAACCCCACAGCAACGGCTTGCAGGTTTCTATCTTCATCAAATAATAAAAAATATCGAAGTTTTTTCTTATAAGTATTACTAGCCTCATAACACCTCAGTACTGCATGTCGAATAGCTACAGAGTTTCCAACAACTTCATCCCAATCTTTGGGCGCAATATCTTGAATAGTTTCGAGTACTTCAAAATTAGAAGACATCAAAATTAGACTTCCTCACATACTTTAACAAAGATTTGATACTTACCTGATGAAGTGCGTGAAATACTTTCAACTTCACGGAAACTTATTGACATAGTTGTACCAGTTATATATTTCAATTTCTGAATAGTAGGCTCAAAACTATATGTCTTTTGTATTTTATTTTTTTGAGGCACAAATATAATTTCCAGACAATCATTTGCTACTTGCACAATTTGATACATGCTGATTACAACATTAGATTCTATTTCAGTTGTGAGAAGATAGGGCGAAACTCGCCTACCATTTGGGAGTTGAATCATGTCTATTTCGCGACCAGAAATAGATTTAAGCACTGGAGATCGCCTTCCACATTTACAAACTATATCTTCAAGCTTGCCAAAATCACCAATTTGATATCGTATTAGCGGCATTGCCTTATTTGCCAAGCTTGTTAACAAAGCACATTGTTCATATTGGGTGCTGTGAACATCATGACTTTCGACCCAAATGGATTCAAAATTTAAATGATAATTCTCTTCTGCACATTGCCAAGCTATTTCTTTAAATTCCGTGCTGCCATAAATATCACACACATGTGCGCCAAAATGTTTTTTAATCTTATTCTTAAGAGCTGGTCGTAATACTTCAGAACTGGTAAAGATTATTGAAAATTTTGGAAACTCAATGTCATGAGCTTCATAGTAATTTATCAATTCATCAAAATAAGAAGGAAAACCATATACAGCGTCAACACTAGCATCATTTAAATAATGCAAATTATCCTTAATAGGATTGTGAATTGACAACATAGTTTTCTTATAAAAAAGATCACTGAACGGCAAAGATTTAGAAGATCGTATCTCTCCATCACTGAGCTCACTAATAATCACAACATGTTTAAATAAACCTACCTTGCTAGCTGTCATTCTTCTTATCTTTAAAGCAAACTTCGTCATCATCCAACAATCCTCATCAAAGTAAGTTGTTGTTGGTTGACCCGTACTTCCTGAAGTTCTAGAACAATATAAATTGCTCTTTTTGAATTCAGTTGAAATCAAATCATCGCCAAGTTCTTGCACCATTGATTTTGTTAAAATAGGGAAACGTTTTAGATCATCAATCGAAACAATAGTTTTTGGATCTATATTCAATGACCTATAGTAAGGAACATGAATTGCTGCATATCGAAGTATGTAGACGAGTTTTTTTGCTTGGTAATTTTTTATTTTAGATCGATTCCACCATTGACTTCGCTGCAACCTTGCCAGCTTCCAACCAACTTTTAACGTGTCACCAAACTTCATTCTTAAGAGCCAAGACCAAAATCATCGCTGCTATCAAAACTAACAGTGCACTTGCTTAAATATTCGGAAGCTATGTGCTCCCAAGTAAACTTATCTATAATTTTAGATCTATTATTTTCAGAAAATTTTGAACGTAAATTTACATCTACACACATGGTATTTATTGCCGAAGATAGTGCATCAATATCTCCAGGTGGAAACAAAATTCCGTTAATATTATCTTCCACAAGCTCAGGGATCCCGCCCACATCACTTGCGATTATAGGCAAGCCACTAGCCATTGCTTCTAGCAAAGTCATGCTGAAAGATTCTGTTAATGCGGTATGGATAAGGAAATCTGCTTTGGAATAATAATCAGCCAGCTGCTCAGATATGCCTTGCCCAATAAATTTTACTTGCTTATGGACCCCCAACTGCTCAGCTAGTTTTAATAAGTACTTTTCATCAGGCCCCGAACCGACAACCCAAAGAGTTAAGTTCGATATTTGAGACTGTTTAAGAGCATGTAAAATGTAATTTATACCTTTCCGTTTAACGAGTCGTGCTACACAAAGCGCATTTATTACATTATTTTGGTTATTTTGGTTATCACCTGGCCTAAATTTCGTATGGCACACTCCATTAGTAATTACCGAAATAGGGATATTTGGAAATGACTCTAATGCAAGCGAGCGCAAGCTTGCACTATTAGCAATAACCTTATATGCATTTTTTAGAATACGATTCGTTATAGGCATTATGCAACGATGAATAAAGTTTACTAACCTTGCCTCTTGATCATAATTAGGGACATCTGAGCCACGCAGACAAACAATATATGGAGAATTCGTTTTTATTTGCCAATAAAATGATAATAATCCTGTAGGTACTGCAAAAAAGAAAATTGCATAATGATATTTTTTTAACTTGATTAACTCACGAAGCTTAAATGAAGCTGAAACCAAATATGAGAATGCCCCAAACAAACCTGCTTCATGTGGCCCTTTTCGAATACTCATTACCCGATAAACAGTCACACCATGAATATTCTCAACTTTGGGTTGCCCAGAAATACGGCAAGTAAGCACATCAACACTATGATTATTATTTACAAACCGCTTTGCTAAATTGTAGCTAGCAGAACTCGCCCCTCCTCCAACAGGAGGAAATTCGTAATTTAATATAAGGATATTCATTTAAATTATAGATAATTAGGTTTGCACTAAGCATTTTTCTCCAACACCAAAGATCTAAACCTTGGTGTATTTTGGCAGTCAATATATTTTTTTAAGCGAAAATCTATCGACCTCCAACCTGCAAACCCTAAAAGCAACCTCAATTCTATTTCTTTTGCGCCAAGCCTTGCCTTAAATCGACGCGTCGACCGGTTGAATGCAAGACTAATACTGTAGCAACGATGCTTTCCGTTTTTTGCAAGTTCAGAATATTGTTGATACCTAAGCAAAGGAGCCAAACGATAACCACGAAATTCACGAGAAATAAATGCATCAAAAAGATAAGCTTCATCTGCTTCCAGCTCTACCAAATACTCTTTTGAATTTGGAATAGGTAGAAAATCATCCCTACTCCAAGTAGTACCCGCTAAACGATCCTCCACAAACAAACCCAAACAATTATGCTTTCTAATTTGACTTGTAATTTTTTCAGCAGAACGTTTAATAATATTGATCTCAATAATTGAATTTACGTCCTCTTCTCTAAGCTGTCGTATTTTAAAATCAGGAGCATCACTATAATTTGGAACAGTTTGCTCCCCCAGACCTTCCGCAACAATAAAATATGGATAAACCATTATCCTAAAACGTCGAAGTAATAAATCGATCACTTCCTGCATAGCTAATCCATAGCGAAAACGCTCACGAACTCGCGAAAAAATTGTGCGTTTAGATTGAATATTCATTATTATTTACTCAAGAGATCGAAAGTAATTTACAGTTATCACACAAAAGATTCCGACCACAGTTTATGCGCCAACATCTGACATCATGGTCATACATCAACGCAATACGTGCTAAATAATCTCCACAAGATGCTTTTAATAGGACTAAATCTTCTGGCAATAATATATCTTTTAAGTAATTAGCGAGCTCTTCAACAGTTGAAAAAGCGCGTAGCGTTTTGTCATCAGGTATTTTTTTTACTTGAATAGCTGAACTAGCATGCATCCCTACAAAATACACGTGGTCCGCAGCCTCTAGTGCTGCATTACAAACTTTACGGTACTTACTGCTACTTGTTCCCGAATAGTCTGATATCGTCCCTATTACAATAACCTTGCGCTTTGCTCTTGAATTTTTAATAAACTTAATTGACTCGAAGATTGACCAATACGGCGCTTTCCAATCGTCTCTAATAAAAGTAATTCCTGATGAAGTTTCATAGGGCATCATGCGCGCTAAAAAAGGTGTAAATTTTTTAGCTGAATTCACCAATTCTGACAACGAAATACCATTTATTAAACCAACTGCTAATGCTGCTAATACGGAATGAACCAAATGTTCGCCACATAGTTGTGTAACACATACTATTGTTTCATTTTGATATCTTAGAGTTAAAGATAAATGCTCAGGCCAACTGTTTCGAACACTCACAACCTGAAGATCACAGTCTGAATGATATCCAAAAGTAAATATTTTACAGTTTATTGAAGACATCATCTCTATCACATAATCATCATCAGCGTTCAATACTGCCACACCATTTTCTGGCAGACCCTGAATAAGCTTAATCTTTTCTTTAGCCACATACTCCCTACCTCGGAAAGCTTTGTAATGCTCTGTGCCTATGTTTAATACAACACCAATGTTAGGTCGAAATAATTTAACTGAATCAGTTAAATCTTCTTCGTGAGAAATACCAAGTTCTTGTACACATAATTTAGCTTTTCTTGGTGTACTTAAGATTGTCCTAGCTACAGAATATATTTGATTATTTGAATCTTCACTTTTGTGCGTTTGAAATGAGTTAGATAATAACAAGTGCACAAGCTCTTTAGTTGTCGTCTTACCAGAACTACCCGTGATTCCTATGAACCGCACATGATCTAATCTCGTACGGTATAGTCGTGACAGCTTTATTATTGGTTTTTTATAGAATTTTTTTGCAAAGTGTTTTGCATCAGTGACAAAAAAATCCGCAACACGCTGATTTATAGTTATGGGTTTCATAAATTCTTAATGACTGTTTCAAGATATAAGTGTGAAACCCAAACTCCGACAATTAGGCTTGTAATCAATAACTAGATACAGTTTTTTTGCGAAGCTTTATAGTTTTCATTACTTCATACGCCCTTGCTTTTATATCCTATTTATCCAAACCATGACATGAAGAGGTTCACAACCACACATATCTTAACTACTAACATCAGTCAGTTATTGACTTAAGAAATTGAGACTAAAGATTGATCTGAAATGTTAAGCAACTATTTAAAAGAAAATTAAACATGACTTTTATTAAGGTTAATATTCAATTTTTTATTCTTGAAAAAACTTGTATTTAGTACAAACTGAGTCATAACTGAATAGTCACCTAAAGCCACATCTCATACAAATAAATGATTTGATTACCAATTTTGTAAAAATAAGCAATCAAAATTAGTAGTTAAGTTTACTCATATGGTTGTTTATAATCCGCAAGAAGAAAATGCCTTAAAAGGCACATTCATAATAAAAATATTCAAAATAATAACTAGATTCATTTTTTAGAGAGGCGCAATTCATGAATCCTTTAAATTCTATTCTCGGTACAATTATTACTGGCTTTATTCTTGCCATTCTAATTGCTTTGGCATACGACCCAAATGCACTGCATTCATGGTCACTCGTAGTATGGTTCCATGTATTAGCAGGCGTTGTGTGGATCGGCTTACTTTACTACTTTAATTTCGTGCAAGTGCCTGCAATGAACGAAGCTACTGCAGATAGTAGTGGCCCTGGCCCTGCCGCAATTGGAAAATATGTTGCGCCACGAGCATTGGCATGGTTCCGTTGGGGTGCTTTAGTGACCTGGTTAACAGGAGCAGCAGCACTAGAGTATGTCGGCGGATTTACGACACACTTTTTTGCTACTGAAGGGGTGACAGTAATTGGTATCGGTGCATGGTTAGGTACCATCATGTTGCTAAATGTTTGGGGATTAATTTGGCCCAACCAGAAAAAAGTACTTGGTATTAAACAAGCAAGCGATGATGAAAAGGCAAAAGCTAAAAAAATTGCCTTCATCGCATCTCGTACAAATACTCTGCTTTCAATTCCAATGTTAGCTTGCATGGTTGCTTGGGGACATGGTGGAAACGCTGGGCTATTTTTCTAGAGCGAGCTCTTAGCAACAAAAATCTATTAATTACCCAGCCCTAACTATACTAGGTGCTGGGCCTGCTTTGCTTATTTTTTAAGCAGCAGTATAATCCCGCTCTCGGCAGCTTTTATGGCTGCCGTTTTTATTTATATGATCCTAGAAAGTAAGCAGATAAAATGGCTGCAAATGAAAACTACTTAATGAGCACATATGCACGCAAACCTGTAACCTTTTCTAAAGGCGAAGGCGTGTGGCTGATCTCAGATAAACAAGAAAAGTATTTAGATGCTTTAGCAGGCATTGCTGTATGTGGTTTGGGGCATGCCCACCCAGAAGTTACTCAAGCGATTGCTGAACAAGCCGCAACCCTTACACATACTTCAAATATTTATCACATCGAGCTACAAGAACAATTAGGCCGCAAACTATGTAAATTGTCTGGCTTGGATGCTGCATTTTTTGGAAACTCAGGAGCAGAAGCCAATGAAGCCGCAATTAAACTTGCGCGAGTCTATGGACATCATAAAGGGATCGATGAACCTGCCATAATAGTTATGGAAAATAGTTTTCATGGCCGCACTATGGCGACCCTTACGGCAACAGGAAATAGAAAAGCACATGCAGGTTTTGAACCATTAGTGCCTGGCTTTGTTAGAGCATCTTATAATGATATAGAAGCTGTAAAAACTATCTTAAAAAACAATGCTAATGTTTCTGCGATTTTGCTCGAACCTATTCAAGGGGAAGGCGGCATCAATATACTTGCACCAACCTATCTTCCCGATTTAAAAACCTTATGTGAACAACATGAAGTTTTGCTAATGCTAGACGAAGTACAAACGGGCAATGGTCGAACGGGAAAATGGTTTTGTTTTCAACACAGTACGATTCAACCAGATGTGCTAGTAACAGCCAAAGGTCTTGGTAATGGTGTACCCATCGGTGTATGTCTAGCTACAAAACAGGTAGCAGATTTATTTGCGCCTGGCTCGCATGGCTCTACTTTTGGTGGTAACCCTTTAGCCTGTCGTGCTGCGCTTGCAACACTTGATGTGATCGAAAAAAATAATTTACTTACCAATGCAAATGAAATTGGAAATTACATTGTCGATGAACTAAAAAATAAACTTTCAGCTAATAACCAGGTTAAAGAAGTACGTGGTAAAGGCTTGATGATTGGTATTGAGATGAATACACCTTGCACTGAATTAGTAGATAGCTGTTTAAATAGAAAATTACTTATCAATGTAACCGCAGAACGAGTAATTAGATTATTACCTCCATTAATTTTTGACAAATCTAATGCTGATATATTGATAGAAACTCTAGTTAGCTGTATCACAGAGTTCACGACACACTAACTTAATATTAAAATTTAACATGAGCACTCGTCATTTTTTAACCTTACTAGATTTCAGTCCGGATGAATTACGAGCGATCCTTGCGCGCGCTTCAGAACTGAAAGAAATACTGAAAAATGGTAAGTCTCACACACCTTTACAAAACAAAACCTTGGCAATGATTTTTGATAAGTCTTCAACTCGCACACGTGTCTCCTTTGAAACTGGTATGACACAGCTTGGTGGACATGCATTATTTCTTTCGCCTAGAGATACACAATTAGGCCGCGGCGAACCCATCGAGGATAGTGCAAGAGTATTGTCACGTATGGTCGATGGCGTAATGATTAGAACCTTTGAACACCAAAGTATAGAAAAATTTGCCGCACATTCTTCAGTACCTGTTATCAATGGGCTCACCGATTTATATCACCCCTGTCAATTGCTCGCTGATATGCAAACTTGGTTTGAGTATCGCGGAGATATAAAAGGTGCAACTGTAGCTTGGATTGGTGATGGCAATAATATGTGCCATTCATATATTAATGCTGCAAAGCAATTAGATTTTCAACTCAATATTGCTTGCCCACAGGCCTACAGCCCTAAACCAGACATTGTTGCGCAAGCTAAAGAGAAAGTGTTAATCACTCATGATGCTAATCAAGCAGCTGAAAATGCTGATCTCATTGTCACCGACGTATGGGCCAGCATGGGACAAGAAGAAGAACAAAATGAACGCCAAAAAGTGTTCCAAGCCTTTCAAGTAAACAGCGAACTACTTGCTCATGCTAATAAAGATGCATTATTTATGCACTGTCTACCCGCCCACCGCGAGGAAGAAGTGACTGCAGAGGTATTAGAAAGCAAACAGAGCGTAGTTTGGGATGAAGCAGAAAATCGATTACATGCACAAAAAGCATTGATCGAAAATTTACTAAGTTAAAACATATATTTTCTAGTATTTGCGCTTTGCTAACACTAAAGAAAAATATTCATTTTTAGGCTCAAAGTGCATTACCTCGGCCAAACCACTCTTATCTAATAAATTCTGTATTGTTGACTTGGTGTATTTGCGACTGATCTCGGTAAGCACCTTCTCACCTTTAATAAACTTTATGCATTTATCTAAATCAGAGAAATGCACTAATTGATCAAGCTTTGAAACCAAATACATTTCAATCTGCTGTTTACTTTCATTATAAACCGCTTGGTGCGAAAAATTGTTTAAGTCAAAATCTGCACCTAAATTCTCATTAAGCACATTTAATACATTTAAATTAAACTTTGAAGTTACACCTTCACTGTCATCATAAGCATGCTCAAGTACTTTTTTGTCTTTAACTCGATCCATACCAATTAAGAAGTAATCTTCTGCATGCATTTTTTCTGCAACTTGAGATAAAAGCTGAATAGACTCATGTTCAGTAAAATTTCCTATTGAGCTGCCAATAAATGCATAAAGAACAGGACCTTGGTAATTTGGCACTGTTTGAATAGCAGGTTTGTATTCTCCCACAATAGAATGAATAGATAAGTTTGCAAACATGTTTAATAACCTAGCTGCTGATTGAATCAACACTTCTTCACAAACATCTATACTGATGTAACTAAATTCACCAGTATTCAAATCAGCATTTATTTCAGACAACAACACCTCTGTTTTTTTTGAGGTCCCAGCACCCAGCTCAACACAAATTTGAGGTTGCACGGTTTTTATAATTTTTCCTGCATGCTCTTGTAGTAATGCTAATTCTGTACGAGTGGGGTAATAATCTTGGGTATCACAAATTTGATCAAAAAGCTTTGAGCCCAGATCATCATAAAAATATTTTGGCGGCAGGCTGCGCGGCGCCACAAATAAACCTTGCTGCACATCACCTTGCAGTGTTTTTAAGAAGTCTTGAGAAGAAAGTGTCTGTAAATGAAATCGCGTACTGTCTATAGGTGAATCCATAGATATCCCTTTAAATTCAGGGTAGCATTGCAATTCGGATGTGTCTAATGTCGAGCCCTAAGATCTTACAAGCTCGTATTACATTAGCGATTAAATCCGAAGTAAGCAAAAAAATAAAGAGAATAATGTTCATTGCTTTGCTAAAAATTCTAAAAAATATTTACAAAGTTTAGTTACTAAGGGAGGAGCTAATGGAAGCAATCACATCGCTTTTAAATCAACTTAGTAGTTTTATCTGGGGCCCTATCATGCTCGCCTTGCTACTTGGCGTTGGTATTTATTTAACCCTAGGCTTGAAGTTTATGCCGTGGCGAAAATTAGGTCATGGTTTTAAATTACTTTTCTCCGGACAGGCTGACAAAGATCAAGGTGACATTAGCCCATTTCAAGCTTTAATGACGGCACTCTCCGCAACCATCGGCACAGGCAATATCGCTGGTGTCGCGACGGCAATTTTTTTAGGTGGACCGGGCGCTATTTTTTGGATGTGGGTGACCGCCCTATTTGGCATGGCGACCAAATATGGTGAAGCCGTACTCGCAGTGAAATATAGAGAAGTGGATTCACGCGGGAAACGCCAAGGTGGCCCGATGTATTACATTAAAAATGGTCTAGGAAAAAATTGGCAATGGCTAGGCTTTTTATTTGCTCTGTTTGGAACGATTGCAGCGTTTGGTATAGGCAATATGGTGCAATCTAATTCGGTGGCAGATGCACTACAAAGCAATTTTAGCATTGACCCAATAATTACTGGGATTGTATTAGCAATTCTGGTAGGCCTTGTGATTATTGGTGGTGTCAAACGTATTGGTGAAGTCGCTGGAAAGCTTGTCCCGATCATGGCCATCGCATATATAGCGGGTTCGTTAATCGTAATCTTTGCTAATTTTGACCAAATTGGAAATGCTTTCAGTCTTATTTTTTCCAGCGCATTTAGTGGCACCGCTGCAACCGGTGGATTTGCTGGTGCGGCAGTGTGGGCTGCAATTCGTTTTGGTGTAGCACGAGGTGTATTTTCTAACGAAGCAGGTTTGGGTAGTGCGCCCATTGCGCATGCAGCAGCACAAACAGATGACCCTGTACGCCAAGGCATGATTGGTATGCTTGGAACGTTCATCGACACTATTATTGTTTGCACAATGACGGCACTCGTTATTTTATTAACTGGCGCTTGGACCAGTGGTGAAACCGGCGCGTCTCTTTCAACTTTAGCTTACGGACAAGGAATTAGCGGTGGAAATTATATTGTAACCATCGGTTTAGTCATCTTTGCATTTACAACACTAATTGGTTGGAGCTATTACGGCGAACGTTGTGCAGAATTTATTTTTGGCACCGCCATCATCATTCCTTATAGAATCGTATGGGTAGTAGCCGTAATGACCGGCGCATTAATCAAACTTAATTTTGTATGGTTACTAGCAGATGTGATGAATGGCTTCATGGCAATACCTAACTTAATTGCACTTGCCCTATTAAGCCCAGTGATCTTTAAAGTTACTAAAGATTACTTAAATAAAAATTGAAGGCGATTAACTATTAAGCTAATGGAATGAACTTAACCAGTCATAGCAAGGAAGCGCTAAAAGAAATCAAGCAATCAGTCAGTATCGCCCTGAAAGAAGATGTCGGCGATGGTGATGTAACTGCTGCTTCATTTACCAATAATGAAACTGCTTGCGCCAAGGTAATCTGTCGCGAGCAAGCTGTTCTGTGTGGTCAACAATGGTTCGAACTGTCGTTTCACCAACTAGACCCTGATATCACAATTGAATGGATGCTTCGTGACGGCGATGTAATGGAACAAGACACTACAATTTGCTCATTAAATGGTAATGCTCAAGCTATTCTAACCGGCGAACGCACGGCATTGAATTTTTTGCAAGCATTATCTGGCACTGCTACCAAAACAAAAACCTATGTAGATCGTATTTCAGGCACTGGTGCACAAATCCTTGATACACGCAAAACACTTCCTGGAATGCGCTATGCACAGAAATATGCGGTACGTTGTGGAGGTGGAAAAAATCACCGCATGGGCCTATACGACGCAATTTTAATTAAAGAAAATCACATTGCTACTTCCGGCTCCGTTTCAAAAGCAGTGGAGAACGCGAAACAACAATACCCTTCACTTAAATTAGAAGTTGAAGTAGAGAACACCGAACAACTCAAAGAAGCATTGGCCACACAAGCCGATGTGATCTTGCTAGATAATTTTTCTTTAGCAGAATTAGAAAATGCAGTCGCGCTCAATGATGAGAAAAAGAAACTCGAAGCTTCAGGCAACATGACACTAGAGAATATTCGCGAAGTTGCGAAAACAGGCGTCGACTATATTTCTATTGGCGCAATCACAAAGCATTTAACTGCAGTAGATTTTTCTATGCGTTTTGAAACCAATTAAATTAAGCAAGCTCTTTTTTCGCTAGTTGCCAATATTCTTCTAACTCTTCTAGCGAACACTCATCTATTTTTTTGTCGTCAAGATTTAAACGTTCTTCAATATTTTGAAATCTCTTAATAAATTTTTTATTACTTTTACGCAATGCCTCTTCCGCATTGATTTTTATATGCCTACTAAGATTAACCACTGAAAACAGCAAATCACCTAACTCTTCCTCCAAATCAGCCAATTGATTACCAGTATTGATCACCTCTTTAAGTTCATTTAGTTCTTCCTCAACTTTTTCAATCACCTGATTCAGTTCCGACCAATCAAAGCCAACTGTTGCTACTCGCTTTTGAATTTTTTTAGCGCGTAATAATTGGGGCATGGCGGCAGGTATCTCATTCAGCAAACTATTCGTAGCCGATTTCTCTTCACGCTCTTGTTGCTTAATCTGCTCCCAACTTTTTAGCTGTTCAGTATTGTCTTTATCAAATACATGTGGATGACGACGTACTAACTTATTACAAATATTTTCTGCTACATCTTCAAAATTAAATAGCTCTTTTTCTTTGGCCATTTGAGTGTAGTAAACAATTTGCAATAACAAATCACCAAGCTCATCTTTAAGCTGCACAAAATCTTGCCTATCGATCGCATCTGCCACCTCATAAACTTCTTCGATGGTATACGGCAAAATGGTTTGAAAAGTTTGTTCAACATCCCAAGGGCAACCATTTTCAGGGTCTCGTAGTGTTTGCATGATGTTGAGTAGACGAAACAGATTATCCATAGCACCTCATTTTCGACACTTGTGTGAAAAAACCACCATTATATTAGCTTTCTCTAATATTCTAATTTATCTCAGATTCGCTCTTTCGGCCTGAAAGGCTTCTTTATTTATCAATACGTTCCGAGAACTTTTCAAACCACTTTTTTTGTATAGTAATGTGAAATTTGTCATACTATTGTCATGATATTCGAATGATAATGATATGACACCGCCAAACGATAAAAAGCCCCCCGATTCAGCACTACTGCAAGTACGGATATCTCGTGATTTACGCGATGAATTTATGCGCCAAGTCAAGGAAGAGGATGATAGCGCCTCACGCTTGGTGCGGCAGTGGATACGTCAATACATAAAGGCGAATGCCCAAAGCAGCCTTTTTAAAGGGGAATCTATCTAGCTCGTGATTCGAACTATCGACAAACGCTACAAAAACAAGATGAGCGCCAACCACGCACATGATGGCAGCGATTCAAACCAGTTTTCAAATATGGCGATAAAAGTATCTTTAGTGAATGTTGGCAAAGATCTCTGGACCTATCTTTGTCGCCACACTCCGCCTCCACTAGCAATCTCTAATCTTGCTAGTGAACAACAGCTTACTGAAATTTTGCATGATGGTCATATCGATAGCCGAGTAATTGTACTGGGCCATCATATGAAAGAACCTTTGCATGTAATTAATTGGATTCTTGAACACGACAAAACAATTAAAATATTTTTACTGCGCAAGCCTACTGACTTTGATTTATTAGACCAAGCCATTAAAGAAGACCCTGAATTAGCAAATGATGTTGAAGTGTGGTCAACCGCCAACATCAAAGCTTTGCCCACTGCATTAAAAAATTCACTAGAAAAAATTAATGTAGAAAAAGATGAGTTGATTGAGTTTGAATCTTCTCTAGTAACTGAGCCAGAAATTACCCCAATAACTCAAGATATTGCTCCAGAAAACAAGCTCGATACGATTTTAGAAGTTGCTTCGATTGGGCTATTAAGTGTTGACGAAGAAGACACGATTGTAGAACTCAATACTACAGCGGCTATGATGCTCAACCTTGATGAACAAGATTCACTAGGTACACCGCTTTCTTTGATTTTTGAACAGTCCGAAATCATAAAATTGCATCATATTATTAACACCTGTGAAGATGATTCCGATGATCTTTCTCCAGATATCAAATTTATCGCATCTGATGGATACCTAAAATTTTTCCGTGTCTCTGCCTTTTATGAAAATGATAGTACACAAAATATTTTTAACTTAATTTTGCAAGATATCACCAAGACCGCGATTACAGAAAACAAACTCGAACAAGAAAAACAACGCAATCGCATTACATTAAAGTTACTTAAAGATGGTGTGATCGCCACCGATATGAAATGTAATATTGAATCAATGAACCCTGTGGCAGAAGGTTTAACTGGTTGGCCTAGTTACGAAGCTAAAAGCAATCACATAGACAACATCCTCAAACTAATCGATGCTAATACTCGTGAGCGTATTACTAACTTAGGCAAAAACTGTATAGATACGGGTAAAGCAATTGAGTCTAAAAGCAATCTAATATTATTAGACCGCTTTAATAACGAGCATCCAATCGAATTATCCATCACTCCAAGTAGTTCGCTAAATCTAGAAAGTGGCGGTTTAGTACTCATCTTTAAAGACGCCTCAGAAACCAAACGACTCACGCAAGAAATCAGCCACCAAGCATCACACGATTCATTAACTGGTTTATTAAACAGACAAGAGTTTGAATATAGATTAGAAGGCGCGATATCTAGTGCCGCAACTCATGATGTGCAGCATGTGCTGTGCTATTTAGATTTAAATCAATTTAAAATTATTAATGCACAAGCGGGACATACAGCTGGCGACATTGTTCTCAAACAAGCTGCTGATCATATGAAACAACATATGCGCAGCATTGATGTGTTTGCGCGTTTGGGTGGCGATGAATTCGCTCTGTTGCTCGTGAACACTACTGTTGACCAAGCTAAACTTATTGCTCAAGAACTTATCAATACAATTCGCAATTCAACGTTTAAATGGCGAGATCAGCATTTTGAAATTGGTATTAGCATAGGTTTAATCACCATCGATAAAAATTCTCAAGATCCGGCACATATGTTAACGCGAGCAGAATTAGCATGCTTTACTGCAAAAGATCACGGGCGCAACAAATTACACATTTATAGACAAGAAGACGATGAGTTAACTCGTCGTCATACCGAAATGATGCGTGCTGCAGGAGTTACCGGCGCGCTTCAAGAAGATCGTTTTAAAATTTATTGCCAACCTATTGTTGCATTATCGCCGCAAAATAAAGAGTCGCTGCATTACGAATTATTAATACGCTTAACCGATCCTAAAGGCGATCTCATCATGCCTGCAAGCTTTATTCCTGCAGCAGAACGCTATGGCTTAATGACAAGTCTTGATCGCTGGATGATTAGCACGGCCTTCCATAGCTATAACGACATATTCGGCAAAGAATCGGGTGTGCAAATTGCGATTAACTTATCTGGAAACTCATTAAACGATGATTCTTTATTAGACTTTATTAAAGACGAAATTGCTAAAACTGAGATTGAGCCATCAAACGTTTGCTTTGAAATAACTGAAACAGCGGCAATTAGCAATCTTGATCAGGTAAGCCAATTAATTCTCGAACTCAAACGCATCGGCTGTCGCTTCGCACTCGATGACTTTGGTAGTGGCTTATCTTCATTTACTTATCTAAAGAATCTTCCTGTTGATTATTTAAAGATTGACGGTAGCTTTGTGCACGACATGATTGACGACACCATTGACCATGCAATGGTAGAAGCGATCAATCAAGTGGGACACATCATGGGTATCGGCACTATCGCAGAATGTGCTGAAAGCGAAGAAGTTGTCGAGATGTTGCGCGAACTTGGCGTTGATTACGCACAAGGTTTTGCTATGGGGTCACCAGTACCCATTGAAGGCTTGAAGCAGGTTAATTAAATGGCAACTTTACCTCATATTGAAGAAGAAATTACTGAGATTGACGCATTGCGCAATCGGCTTGAATCTTTAGTGCATGATGCACGAAGAAATGAAGTTACTCTGCGCAAATTTCAAAACCTAGAGTTAAGGTTATTAAGTTGTAGCTCACTTGCTGAGCTTATGCAGCTAGTTGCACACAAAAGTAAATCCACCTTCGGTTGGGATGTATTAACGATTGTTTTACACGATGAACATCAGGATATAAAAAGATTATTGCGGGATGTAGGCGAAGACACTAGCCGTTACCCTGAACTAATTTTTACCAGCGACATCTTAAGTCTCAAAAAATTTTATGGGCGTTACAAAAAGCCATTACTTGGCGCATTTGATATTAACCTCCACGAAGATTTATTTTTAAATGATCGAAAATATCCTCGTAGTGTAGCTCTACTCCCGCTGTTCAGAAAAAACAAGCTCCTAGGTAGTCTTAATTTAGGCAGCTTTCAACTGAACCGATTTAATAAACAAGATGCTACAGACTTTTTAGAGCATCTTGCTGCAGTCTTAGCAACTTGTCTTGATACGACCATTGCGCAAGAAAAACTTAAACAAGCTGGTTTAACGGATTCTTTAACAGGTGTAAACAATCGTAGGTTTTTCGATCAACGTTTAAATGAAGAAATTTCACGTGCGCAACGTTTACAATCCTCTGTAAGCTGCTTATTTATTGACATTGACCATTTCAAAGTGGTGAATGATAGCTTCGGACACGAAACTGGCGATATCGTATTAACTAAAGTTGCTGAATTGATACGCGCGCAACTACGCAATATAGATGTAGTAGCTCGTTATGGCGGTGAAGAATTCGCAGTGTTGCTCGAACAATCAGGTCAAGATTACGCAGAAGAAGTTGCAGAACGTATTCAACAAAGTATTTCTGAAACTACCTTTGTCGATGGAGAAAACTGCTCTTTAACGGTTTCAATTGGCGTATCAACAATCGAACGACCCAATACCAAACAAAATACATTCGACCTGGGACGCGAGTTATTACGCAAAGCTGATAAAGCGCTGTATCAAGCTAAGCAAGATGGGCGCAATAAAGTTGTACTCCACAGCACGTTATAAATTGCTAGATAGATTACTAAACAAATAATTAGAAATTACTCATCTCAAACTTGGAAATTCTCCAAGCGGTCTTTTAAATGTAAACTCAGCTGGTTCTTTTACCAACTTCTCTCTTGCCTGCTTCTCATTTCCACCCAACAAACTAAACGGTAACGAAACCACATATACCGCTGAACCTACTACAGTGGAAACCAAACCTACCGGCCTAGCAATCACTACGTCCGCTACCATCGCTTCCGCAGAACCCGATGCTCCGAACCCATTGCCATAGTAAGCATGGTGATCGTATGAAGAATCGCTTGCTAATACTTTCATGGGCAACATGAACAAAACACTTAATAAAGCGAACAAATAAACCAAATATCTTCTATGCATAGTCACTCTCCCAGTTATTTTTCCCATTTTTTCATTACCCAAGCACTTGGCATGCAATTTTTTTCAATACCTTACTTAACTATAACGGAATTTGTTCACATTTCTTGTTAAAAATACAAACAGGAAAACATAAATAAAATTAATTCGTTATGTTGCACTACTAACCAAAGTGTACTCACTATTTCACTACTAATTTCCATGTAACTCTAGTTAAATTATAAGGTTATTTGTGTGCCACTTATTAAATAAGTAAAGTTCGCATACAAATAAAAACACTAAAAATAAATTCAACTTTATTCAATTAGCGCCGTTACATAGACAACGTAAAAGGCAAACTCGTCGAAAGATGAGGACGCAAAGTCACCGGTCTAAGGGTTTTTAGCCAAACATCACATGGCAATGCCATGTGAAACTGCTAGAAATCTATGGCAGCGGGTCCGCCGAATGAAGCAACGAGGTATAAATTCTAACTACCTCTTCGAGTGGTCTCATATTTCTGTGTACTTTGCGCAATAGGAATATGAGATGAAAGCAACAACAAACTATTTTTTACATCTAGCAATAGTATTTTTAATTGCAAGCTTTAGTGGAACATGTTTGGCTGCCTCACAAGGCAGTTTAGGTAAAACTTCATCAGGCTCAGTTGAAATTTCAGTGCATGTAAGTCAAACACTAAATACTGTAAGCCCAAATGAATTATTATTAAATCAGTCTAGTAACTCATTAAACAAAAACTCCAAGCCTTTTTGTATTGCGCATTATGGCTTTAACCAAAACGCTGGGGTTCCATATAAACTTAAAGTTGATAATTTATTCTCAGCAAAATCAAACGATGCTTTTCCATACAAAGTATATTTAGAAGATAATCATTCGTTTAAAAATAAGTTACCTCTTGCAGTTGGGATGTCTGTGCCTAAACAAAGCAACATAACAATTAGTAAGGATTTACAACAAGAATGTGTAGCATCAGGTTTATCACTCTCTATCGAAATGAGCGAAAAGCATAAAAATAACAGTCCAGAACAACTTCATCCTGGTTTAATGCTTCTGATGGTCGAGCCCATCTAAAACATGCTGTAATTAAACTTCTTAATTTAAGCGTCTAAAAAATACACATTAAATTATATCTCCTAAGAGATAGGGTGTTTAGAAACCTCGTAATAAACCCCTTCTTGAGTCTTATATCTTTACCTTCCCTATGTATAATCGGTAGCTCCTATTTTTAATGCTTGCTCACTATAAAAATTACTAGAGCAAGCAATATAACTTTCATTTAAAAACAAGGAATTACAGATGAGTACGACGAATGATGCCCTGGCGAAATGGGTAGAAGAGGTAGCGGCACTTACACAACCAGATAATATCGTGTGGTGTGATGGCAGTGATGCGGAATATGACCGCATGATTGATCAAATGCTAGAAACCGGAACCTTACTTAAACTTAACGAAGAAACACACCCTAACTGCTACTTACATCGTTCTGATCCTTCAGATGTAGCACGTGTTGAGCACTTAACTTTTGTTTGTTCAAAAGAAGAAGAAGATGCTGGTCCAAATAACCATTGGATGGATCCACAAGAAGCACATAAAAAACTTGATGATTTATTTGAAGGCTGTATGAAAGGCCGTACCATGTATGTGATTCCTTATTGCATGGGTCCAATTGATTCTCCTCTTTCTCGCAACGGTGTAGAAATTACAGACAGCCCTTATGTTGTAGCCAATATGAAAATCATGGCACGCATTGGAACACCTGCATTAAAGCGCATTGAGAAAGATGGCACATTTGTAAGAGGCATGCACTCAACAGGTGATTTAGATCCTGAAAAACGTTTTATTATGCACTTCCCTGAAGAGCTTCTTATTAGAAGTATTGGTTCAGGCTACGGTGGCAATGCACTGCTTGGCAAGAAGTGTCACGCATTACGTATTGCGAGCTGGCAAGCACGTACTGAGGGTTGGCTAGCAGAACACATGCTAATCATGGGATTGGAAAGTCCAGAAGGCGAAACGCACTACGTTGCCTGCGCATTCCCTTCAGCATGCGGTAAAACAAATCTCGCAATGTTAATTCCACCCGAGCAATACAAAGGTTGGAAAGTAACAACCGTAGGTGATGACATTTGCTGGTTACATCTTCGCGATGATGGCCGTTTATGGGCCATCAACCCAGAATCGGGTTACTTCGGAGTGATTCCAGGCACAAACGAACATTCAAATAAAAATGCATATGAATGCTTAAAGCATGATGCAATTTTTACTAATGCTGGTACTACTGCAGATAACCAACCTTGGTGGGAAGAAAAAGACGATGGTATGGAACCAACAACAGATTGGAAAGGCAATGCTTATGATCCTGATGTTGGCCCGGCTGCACATCCAAATTCTCGTTTCACAGTATCGGCTAAAAACAATCCAGTTTATTCACCGATGGCAGATGACCCGAATGGTGTACCTATTAGTGCAATTATTTTTGGTGGTCGACGTAAAGAATTGGCTCCTCTCGTATATGAAGCCAAAGACTGGGAGCACGGTGTATTAGTCGGTGCTTCATGCGCGTCTGAAATGACTGCAGCTGCAATTGGTGGAGCCGGCCAAGTTCGTCGCGACCCAATGGCGATGAAACCATTCTGTGGTTATAACTTTGCTGACTACTTCGCACATTGGCTAACCTTTGGTCCTAAATCTGATAAGTTGCCAAAAATTTTCCACTGTAATTGGTTCCGCCGCGACAGCGATGGTAAATTTATGTGGCCAGGCTTTGGTGAGAACATGAGAGTTTTATCTTGGGTGCTTGACCGAGTAGAAGGCAAAGCAGATGCAAGAGAGACCCCCATAGGATTCTTGCCTAATGTGGATGATATTGACATTGAAGGTTTAGATGTTTCTAAAGAAACCATGGAAGCTTTGCTCAGTGTAAACGCAGATCAATGGCAGGAGGAAGTGGCCGCGATAGGTGAGTACTTAGATGAATTTGGTGCTCGCACACCACAAGCCCTAAAAGACGAGTTAGCTAAAATTTCTACAGCATTGCAAGCCAAGGCTGCTTAGTTTTTAACTAACTAAAAAATAAAAAGCCCGCGAGCTTCTACTCGCGGGCTTTTTTTATGCTTCTCTGTAAAAAAGATTCACTTACTTATCAGCAAGAACTCTCATTCACTAGTTAAAAATATTATCGAAAAAAGCTTGCATTCGATCCCACGAGTCTTGATCTGCATGCTGGTCATATTGCAAAGCAGGCAAACCAAACTTCTCACTAAATTCATCTGCCCGGGGATTAGTAAAACTATGCTTAACATCTGGGTATGCAACAAACTCATATTGCACACCTGCATTTTGCATTTCTTGCTTAAAAGTTTCGACCTGTTCATGCGGAATAAACGGATCTTCCTCTCCATGCAGCACTAATACTCTTGCTTTTACATGGTCTTTTTGCGCCGGACTTTCAGTATTTAAGCTACCATGAAAACTAACAACACCGTCAATATCCGTACCAATACGTGCTAAATGCAACACCATTCCGCCTCCAAAACAATAGCCAATAGCAGCTGTTTTTGTCGCATCGGTAACGGCTTGTTGATTCAATACTTCTAAGGCAGCACTCATGCGCTTTTCTGCTAAAGGTATATTGCTTGTAACTTCTCGCATAAATTTTCCTGCATCATCAGGATGTTGTGCGAGCTTGCCATCACCATACATATCTACAGCAAACGCAACATACCCAAGCTCGGCCAACATCTCTGCACGATTTCTCGCATATTGATTATGCCCCCACCACTCATGCACAACTAATACTCCTGGACGCTTACCCTTCATTGCAGCGTCATAAGCCATATAACCTGTCAACTTTACATCTTCAACATGGTATTCAATTTCTTGTGTAACGATATCAGCTTTAACAGCATCTTCTGCATGCACATATATAGAATAAACCATAAGCGTTACAAATAAGATAACAAGCTTCATTTTCAAACCTTTGTAGTCATTTATCATATTGATGAAATACGATGTTCAGTCATTTAAAAATATTCGATAAATATAGTTTACTTTGTACAGCTATATTCCTTATATAAAATATCTTCTACTAAAACAGAACCTGAATTTTTTAATCCTTTGCGTCTCTCTTTCAAAGATTGAGTCACTACAGATAAGACTTCGTTTTTAGTAATTTCATCAGGCACACAGATATGTTGCTTTTCAGACAGGTGGTCAAATATCCCACCCACATATCCAGAAAACTCCGAAACCAAATGCAGATCCGCTTGTTTAGGATTAGATTGTGATTTTTCCCATTCAAGTGCAGCTTCCACCAAACCTTCACCATTAAAAAAATGATATACCGTTGCATTGGCAGGAACTAACACAAATGCAAGCAATAGCACAAAAACTAATTTATTCATTGATTTCTCCAGTAACAACGCCAAACTTGATAGAAAGCAGACGCAATAAGTCTGATTCATTGAATGGAGTAAAACTATAGAAGAAAGTTCCAAACATGGCAAAATATACAGCTCAACAAATTCAACTTTATACTTACACGCTGAAATAATGCATTTAAAATTACTTATAGCATTTACACTTTTCTCACTAGTGGGTTGCGCAACATCCATTTCACACACTCCTGCCCCGGAACACTTAATTTCAAAAGCTACTATCATTAATTCCGCATCCATCCGTTTCTGGGGAGATGAACACGCACATAAATTTCAAAAAATAGAGCTAACTGCATGGTTAGAACAACGCAGTCAAGAATGGGAAAAACATCAATCTAACCCGATACTTAATTTTCTTGCCCTATCCGGCGGAGGTGAAGATGGTTCGTTTGCTGCAGGTATTATTACAGGATGGACTCGCAATGGTGACCGACCTACATTTGATGTGGTAACTGGTGTCAGTGCAGGTGCTTTAGCTTCACCTTTCATTTTTCTTGGGTCAGACTATGACGATATATTGTTTGAAGTTTATGAAAATTTAGGTGAGAAAGATATTTATCGAACTCAGTTTTTGGATGGTCTATTAGGTGGGACAGCAATATTTGATACGCGGCCTTTAAAAGAATTGATTAGCCGTTATGTCACACAGGAAATATTAAATCAGATTGCTCTAGAACAGCGTAAAGGTCGGCGTTTATGGGTCGGCACCACCAATTTGGATGCAGGCCGACCGGTAATCTGGGATATTGGCAGAATAGCTGCAAGCAAGGATCCTAATGCACTCAACTTATTCCATGATATTTTACTCGCATCCTCCGCCGTACCTGGAATCTTCCCCCCCATATTAATTGATGTAAATATAAATAACCAAAAATTTACTGAAATGCATGTAGATGGAGGTGTAACTCGGCAAGTATTTTTATACCCACCACAGTTCGTTGAAGCCAACCTTATCGACACATTAGGTAAAGATATTGAACGAAGACTTTTCATAATTCGCAATGGTCGCAGTCAAGCTATTTATGAACCGGTTGAAACCAATATGTACTCTATTGCGCTTAGAGCACTCAACATGACTATAGAAAACAAAGCCATTGGTGATTTATATAGAATATATGATATTGCAGAACGCGATGGCATCGATTACAACCTAGCCATCATTCCAAATTCATTTAAGCTAAAACCAAATAGTTCATTTGATCCAGAGTACACAAAAGCACTTTTTGATCTTGGTTATAAACTAGCAAAAGATGGATATAACTGGCATAAAGCCCCACCTGAAAGCAAACGTTAATAATAAGTCGTATGGATGTTACTTTTTTAAATGACCAAGGCGAACAGCTTGCTGGAATCATCGACCAAGTTAATAGACCAATCGCACAAGCCATTTTTACACATTGTTTTACTTGCTCAAAAGACCATACTGCCAGCTATCGCATCTGCAAAGCCCTTGCAAAACATGATATACAAGTTTTACGCTTTGACTTTACAGGCCTTGGAAAAAGCCAAGGAGATTTTTCTACCACGGATTTCTCAAGCAATATTAATGACATTAAAGCTGCAGTTGAATTTTTAGCGAACCATCACCAAAGCCCACAACTACTTATTGGTCATAGTCTTGGGGGTATTGCGGCAACCGCAGCAGCCTGTGAGCTTACAGAAATTCAGGCTGTAGCAACCATTGCTTCACCCAACCGCCCTGCTCATATCCTTGATCACTTTGAACAGCATATACCAAAAATTTTGAAACAAGGATTTGATGATGTAAGCGTATTTGGCCGTTCGCTCAGACTAAGCAAAGACTATATTCAAGATCTTAAAAGTTACGACGAAAGACATTTCATTAGAAAATTAAACAAACCTATCCTTATTTTTCATTCGCCATTTGATGAGGTTGTTTCAATTGACGAAGCTGCAAAAATTTTTAAAGAAGCCAAACACCCTAAAAGCTTTATATCACTGGATGAAACTGATCATTTAATATCCAGAAAATCTGATGCCGAATACATTGCCGAAAATATTGCATGTTGGGCTAAACGTTACATCAAGCCATTTTAACCCACGCTGATAAATTGAACTTTATCGCCCAAATGGGGTTTAAAGTTATAATGCTAAAGTTATTACAATATTCTTATCTCTTGAGGATATCTTCATGAACGCAATCACACGTAAATGCGCACTCACATTTTTTGTCTTTACATGTTTTTTATTTGTTTCCACATCGCAACTATATGCCACTACTGCAACCGCTGAAGCACTCGTAGATGCGGCTACAGAATCAGTAAATACTTTTACTGTTGACCCAGATATGAAATGGTTTCGTGACAATATGAATAAAGCCAAGGGTGTATTAATCGTACCCTCCCTTGTTAAAGGTGGCTTTATCTTTGGTGGCTCGGGAGGCAGCGGTGTATTGTTAGTCAAAGGAGATGGCAATATTTGGAGCGATCCTGCTTTCTATACTATGGGTTCAGGCACTGTAGGCTTTCAACTTGGAGTCGAAGTATCGGAAATCATTCTTATGGTGATGACTGAAATAGGCATTGATGCTTTACTCACCTCATCATTTAAATTAGGTGGCGATGTAAGCATTGCAGCAGGTCCTATTGGTGCAGGCGCCAAGGCACAAACAGCAGATATACTCGCATTTTCCAGAACCAAGGGTATTTATGGTGGAATTAACATAGAAGGTGCAGTATTAAAAATTCGCAATGATTGGAATCATGATTATTATGGCAAAGAAACTTCTCCACGCACCATTCTAATCGAACGTAGCGAATCCAATCCTCATGCCGATAGTTTACGCAACGCAGTTGCTAATCTTGCTATTCGAAGCAGTACTTCAACAAAATAATCACGATTCAAATTAAGAACCCCAAAACTTATATGGAATAAGGCACACAGTTACATGCAATAATATTAACTTTCGCAGGTAAAGAGGTTACATGCAAAAGCTCTATGACTACGCTGCCTGAATATAAAGACAACCCTTCACGACTAGCAGCCCTTTCTCGCTATCGTGACTTAGACTATTCGTCTGATTCTGAATTTCAAACAATTACTGAATTAGCTACTGAATTTTGTGATGCATCAATGAGTGTTATCACTTTAGTAGATGAAAACGAAGTCAAATTTATATTTTCTCATGGAATCGAAAGTGTTTCTTGTGTACCAAGAGACAACGCCTTTTGTGAAAAAACAGTATTTCAAGGTAGCCCATTAAATATTCCTGACACGCTTTTAGATCCTGAATTCAAAAACAACCCACTCGTTAAAAATGAACCGCATATTCGGTTTTATGCTGGGCAACCCTTGATTACATATGATGGGCATGCGATTGGTACATTATGCGTCTTGGACACTCAGCCTAAATTTCTTTCGAAGTTTCAAAGTAATTCGTTATCTCAACTGAGCAAAATTGCAACTAAATTATTTGAATCAAAACTTCTTGAATCCATTTCAAGAACAAATGAGTCATTTGTGCAAGCCATTGATGAAATTGTTTATGACCATGACATACAAAATAAGAAAATAAAATGGTCGGGTGCTTATACAAGGATATTAGGATTCAACGAAGAAGAAATGGGTTCAGATGAGAATAGCTGGATAAACAAAGTTCACCCTGATGATTTATCTGCAGTTTTACTTGAATATGAAAAAGTAAAGAAGGACCATCGACTGTATGATTTTGAATATCGATTTGCTCAGCAAGATGGTAACTATATTTGGGTACATGACCGTGGTGTGCTGCATTTTGATAATAATAACAAACCCATGCAAACCATAGGCGTTATCAGAGATGTTCACAAAAGAAAACTTACCGAACTAGCTTTACAAGAACGTGAAACTCGTTATTCCACACTAGTGAATAATGCAATTGTGTGTATACACGAAATCGACCTTGATGGCTGCTTCATTAGCATGAACCCAAGTGGACTTAACATGCTTGAAGCAAAAAACGAAGAAGAAATTAAAGGACTATCTTATTTAGAAGGTGTAGATCCAAAAGATAACAAACGCATCAAACAATTACTTGATAAAGCCTTACTTGGCGAGAAATCTACGTTTGAATTTACAGGCACTTCTGGAAAAATATATGCTTCATGTTTTATTCCAATAAAAAACACTCATGGCCAAGTTGAAAAACTTATGGGTGTCTCTGAAGACATAACCGATCGAAAACTAGCCGAATTAACTGTAAAAGAAGAAAAAGAGCGCCTTGAGCTCGTTATGCGTGCCACAAACGACTGCGTTTGGGATTTAGACAAAACTACTAACACAGTATGGTGGAATGAAACGTACACTAAAAACTTTGGCCGGCCTTCTGAAGAAAACACATGGGATTGGTGGTTAGAGAGAATCCATCCTGGCGATCGTGAGCGCGTCAAAACTTCTCTTGAAACTATTCCAAATACCGATGCTGAGCGTTGGGATGAGGATTATCGGTTTAAAAAACCAAATGGTGAATACTGTTATGTCTTAGATCGTGCCTATATTGCTCGCGACCAATCAGGCAACGCAACTAGAGTTCTTGGTGCGATGTCTGACATCACAAAACAGAAACGAGCTGAACAGGATTTACGTGAAGTGAACATGGCTCTTTCCCACTCCATGCCAGGCATTGCACGGTTAGATCTCGATGGTCATTACACATATGTAAATGAAATTTATGCTGCATTACTCGGCTATACAACTGATGAACTAATTGGCCAGTCATGGGAAATAACCGTTGACCCGAGTGATATTGATTTAGGAAAACGTGGTTATCAAAAAATGCTGGTCGAAGATAATGTTGAATTTGATATCAAAGGAATTAAAAAAGATGGTTCGCCACTCTTCAAACATGTATTAATTTCCAAACGGCTAGATGACAATGGAGTATTCATTGGTCATCGATGTTTTATGAAAGATATAACCACGAAGGTTGAGGTCGAACAGAAACATAAACAATTACAGAACGAACTAAATCATGTGGCGCGACTTAGCAATATGGATGAAATGGCAACGGGACTTGCACATGAAATTAATCAGCCCCTAACAGCAATATCAAACTATTGTGATGCAGCACATTCATTTGTATCGTCTGAACCATCACCTAATAGCAAACTAATTGAGCTTTTGCAGGGTGCTAGTGAGCAAGCTCATAGAGCGGGCGAAATCGTGCGACATTGCAGACAATTTGCCAGCAAACAACCTATGGAGAAAAATATAGTTGATCTCAATGAGTTGACCAATGAGACGGTGCGCTTTTTAGATTCTGATGCACGCGATAAAAAAGTAGAAATTCAAATTACTTTAGATAAAAAAATACCACCAGTAAAAATTGATAAAGTCCAAATCCAACAAGTACTAGTCAACCTTCTTCGCAATGGCATAGAAGCCATGCAGAACAACAACGGGAAAGTGCGTAAACTTAGTATTTATACTCATTTGAATGGTAAAAGCAGCTCACAACCAGAAGCTCAAGTAACCGTCAAAGATACAGGTCAAGGCTTAGAGCTATCTCAAATCGAAAACTTGTTTCAACCTTTTTATACAACAAAAAAAAATGGCATGGGTATGGGCCTTTCCATTAGCCGCACTATAATTTCTGCACATGGAGGCAAGCTTTGGTTTGACAATCAAGAATATCGCAATACGAAATTTCATTTCACTTTACCCATTGAAAAGAACGAAGCTTTATGACTACCCAAGGAATTGTTCATGTAGTAGACGATGATCCAGCGATTAGAAATGCACTAACGGCTTCATTAGAAATTCGCGGATTAACAGTCAAGGAATTATGAATCAGCCGAAACCTTTCTTAATTCGTATGAAGATAATCAAATTGGCTGCTTAGTACTGGATATTAGAATGCCAGGAATTAATGGATTAGAACTACAACAAATTTTAGTTAAAAAAAATTACGGCAATTCCAATCATCTTTGTTACAGGACATGGAGATGTACCAATGTCTGTAAAGGCACTCAAAAACGGTGCAATCGATTTTCTAGAAAAGCCATATCGACAAGAAATCTTACAAAAACGGATTGAACAAGCATTAGAACAGTGCAAATCTAATCAAGAAAGAAATTGAAGAGAAAAATAACTGCCTTGAATGCTTTGAGCGTTTGACGCCACGAGAAAAACAAGTCATGGCGATATTGGTTAATGATTATGCAAATGCTTCAAATAAGAAAATTGCCGAGAAGTTAGAAATCAGTCCGCGAACGGTTGAAAACCACCGGGAAAAAATAATGCAAAAGATGCAAGTGAACTCACTCCTCGATCTGGTTAAAAAAGCAGAAGCTTGTGCTTGCTAATTGTCTGTAAAACGTTGGAAAGACCAACATTCTTGAATTACAGCTCAACAATTACCTCTATCTTGTATCAAATCTAAAGATTTCCGTGTGTTGTCCGTATTTATACGGATTTACCTATTGGATTATCGCCCTCATACTTACAGTTATAGGAAGAAATAATAGGGGCTATTGCTAAAAACTAAGCTTCGAGACACTACTAAAAAATAGACTGGGTTTAGGGACAAATAGGAGTTATAGCTAGCTGGTCTTCCTTAACGCGTTGTTTTTAAAAGTCGTGCTAGCGCTTTAGATGCATTTGCATCACCGTCTTTATGCCAATACCTTGCAGAGTTATAGCCAATTTCTGTACCCCACTGCATATTTGGATCTTTAGCCTGTTCGACAATAATCTTCGCTTCCATTACCGATTGCTTACTCGATAAGCCTTGACGCTGTAAATAAGCGTCTAGTACCAAAATTTGTTCTGCTTCAGGGACTTCGTGCAATTCTGATAAATAAATTAGTGCACCATACGTGTACATGGTCAGTACTGCTTGTTGAGGAGGCGTATATTCGCGAATAGGAATTGGGGATTGAGATTTACTCTCAATCATGAATTTCTGTACTAAACCTAAAATTGCATCATAAGCATCAAAATTTGGTTTTCTCCTACCAATAATAGTTTCAAGCACAGACACTAATATGTTCCTAGAGGCAATTTATTTAAAATGATTGAATGATCATTATCCTTATGAATTTCAATTGTTTATATTGAGCCATCCAGGGTCAAGCCATGCGTACCAACGTGTATAAAAAAGCCGATAAAAACCGCTAAGTAGTTGTATTGTTAAAACAATTTGACCCAAAAATACGCTGATAAGCTCATCTTTAAAATGCTTTTTGATACCCAAACGTGAACACCCAATCCGTTTCTAATTGCGGCCCATTTAAGTGTTGATAGATCGGGGCTCCAATTTCAAAAGCCACACGGTGCCCCGCCAAGACTCCAGTTTGCCCAAGCAAATTAACACCAAACAAAAGTTCGACTCGCTCACCGCCTTGATTATTCGGATCTGCAGTTTGCACTGGAGCGACAATATCAAGATTTTGGCCATCAATTTTATCTATTGTTTGACCTGCGATTCGTGCAGAAGTACTAATCCATGGTTTCCATAGATAACTCCCCCAGGCAGTGATGTGATGTTCATCGCCCAAGCTATAGTCTTTATAGTTCTCATCTTCCAGACGAATCACCCCAGAATATTGCGCCCCCCACCCCATGTTTCCAGACTTACCGGCATAAGTAATACCTGGTAAGAAATCAAAAGTGCCTGAACCTAATTGCATAGGATAAGGTAAAGTCAATTTAGGCATGGTCCCTAACGGAGTTAACACATCATCTTCTTCACTAATTGATCCTGTTGGTAAACTGATTCCAGCATTCAAATGAAAATGATGCGTATCATCTTCATACAAACGAAACAAACCACTTAACTTGGTATCTCCAAACCCACTTGAACGTGTAGTAAAACTACCGCGAACCGTCGTACCCACAGGTCCCATATACGTAATGTGATCCATTTCTTTTTTTATATAAGAGGTCATCAACATTAAGGTTACCCAGTCAGTAGGTGCATACATTGCTCCCAACATATGCATATCCATCGTCATCTGTGTTGGCACAACCCTTAATGTCGGCGGTTGCATAGGTTGCCCAAAAAATGGATTCGCAACGGTAGTTACAATTTCATCAGGGTTAATACTGCTTGTACCATCACGACTATTTTTCATTTCCATTCGCATATAACGGTAGGAAACCATCCATTCTCCCTTCGCGTGCATATGATCGCCCATCACCTCGATAGGCGCATGACTATCTGCTGTATGTGCACCATGACTGCCAATACTCATATTCACTGGCGGATGCTGATGGTTATCTTCACCTGCATTCACTATGCCTAAAAGTAATAGATATATAACTGCAATTTTATATTTAGATATGCACACTCACTTAACTCCTTAAAGAAATTATTGTTATGCAGATATTTTATGATGAATTTTTATAAGCAATGTGCGACATAGTGTCGCAGCCAGTACAGACAATCGAACTAAAAAGAGATATTTCCGTAATCCCTTTATGGATGGGTATCCCATAAAGCGCTTAATATTGATTTATAATCTGCGTTGAATAATGAATACAAAAACCATGCAAACCCTTAACAATTCTTTACATCAAGAACATCGCATTAATTTACGTTTATTAGTTTGGTTACGAGTTTTTGCGATTGCAGGTCAATTTGCAGCCGTTTATTTTGCTAGCCATATACTTGGCATCGAATTACAAGTCAAAACGCTATATTCATGGATTGGCATCTATACTCTAATTAACGTTCTCACTTTTTTACGTATATATAGCAATATTGAAATTCGCCGTAGTGAATTTTTTATTCATCTACTAATAGATATTTTTATACTAACGATCTTATTCAAATTTTCTGAAGGCGGGGCTAATCCTTTTGTCTCGCTTTATTTAATTCCTTTAACCATTTCCGCCATTACCCTTCCCAGCATTTTCACTTGGGCCTTGGCAGCAATTACCATTTCCTGCTATAGCCTTTTAATGTGGGTGTTTAGTCCCATGAACGAACATAGCTTCCATGCACATAATTTTGATGTACACGTCACTGGCATGTGGTTAGGTTTTGTAATCAGTGCACTGATAGTCGCCTTTTTTGTTGTAAGGATGGGCCGTACTATTCAACAACAACAAAAACGACTTTCCGACCAAGAAACCCAGGCCTTACAAAACGAACAGCTTGTAAAACTTGGCACTATAGCTGCAAGCACGGCTCACGAACTTGGCACCCCACTTGGCACGATGCAACTTGTGGTTGAAGAATTAGCAGAAGACGAAAATATTAATAAAAATAGTTACCAGCTCAATACACTTAAAACCCAAATTAAACGCTGCAAAGATGCACTATCCATTTTATCTGCATCAGTAGGTAGTGCACCTCTTGAAAAAGGTGAACCCATGTTGATTCATAGTTTTTTCAGTGAATTAGTACAAGATTGGCAAGATTCTCGCCCCGAAGTAAATATTAAAACCTCATGGCAAGGTGAAACACCCGGACCAAAAATCATCGCAGAACGTTCACTTAAACAAGCAATTAAAAATATTCTCGATAATGCAGCAAATGTTTCCCCTGAATATGTAAATTGTGAGGCAGTACTAGAATCACATACATTAAAACTTCTGGTAACGGATCGTGGCCCTGGACTTGATTTAGATGATTCAGAAAATATTGGTCAACAACCGTTTATCCAATCACATAACAACCAGTCCAAAGGCTTAGGTTTAGGTTTATTTTTATCACATGGAATTGTCAAACGTTTTGGTGGCAAAGTTTCATTAAAAAATAGCAGTAAAGGAGGGCTACAAACTACTATATTGCTACCCTTACAAAACCTAGTCGTAACATGAACACAAAAAAATTATTAATCATTGAAGATGACGATGCATTCTCTTCAACATTAAGTAATGCACTGGAGAAAAAAGGTTTTACTACATGTATTGCAGATACTATCGACAATGCGCTCGAATCTACAAACACATTCAACCCTGATTTTGCTTTACTAGACTTACGCTTGGGAAAAGATTCTGGTCTAAAAATCATTCCCAACCTTATAGAACAGAATTCAAATATAAAAATAGTAGTGTTAACAGCTTATGCCAGCATTGCTACTGCTGTTGAAGCAATCAAACTTGGTGCGATTCAATATCTAACCAAACCCACTAGTAGTGACGAAATCATTCAGGCTTTTTTTAAGAGTAATGGGGGATACCCAACAACAAATCGAATCTAACCCCATGTCCGTTAAGCGTTTAGAATGGGAACACATACAGAAAGTTTTATGTGAAAATGAAGGCAACCTCTCTGCCACTGCACGTGCACTAGGCATGCATAGAAGAACATTACAAAGAAAATTAGGCAAAAGACCTGCAAAGTCTTAGCTAGAAACTACGCGCCAACCAAGCCCGCTCCTCATAAGAAGGAGAATTAGCTTCACTCAAACCGTCACTCAATACTATAAGTGTGCCACTGCATATATGTGGTGTTTATGGCCAACTTTAACTGTAAAAAAATACATAAAAAACAGCCTATTAGCATCAAAAAATGACTACACCAACCCTCTATCGACTCAACCATTACTAGGAACTTACCTCCTATATTCTTTATAGATCTCAACCCTGCCAACAAGCTTCAGGAATATTGGCTGCCGCCGATATAACCCATTAACTCAACAAGAATTTACGAAATGGCAACTTCCAATCTTCCTGACAATCCACGCTTTCGCCTGGGTTTCCGCGACACCTTTCGGATCTTATGGCCTTACGGTAAACGAAAACTTTATGAGCCAGATTGAAGGAATTTGGTTTATTGTTTTTTACCTTATTATTTTCCAGCTACTCGTCTTACAGCTACCCATTGTATATGCCGCAATGATTGCCGTTGGAATATTTATTGTGGCACTTGGCTTGATGTTCTTCATGGAAGGGCTACGGCTGGGATTAATGCCACTTGGCGAAATCATTGGTAGTGTTTTACCACGTAAAAGTGGTATGCCACTTATTTTGATATTCGCTTTTTTACTCGGTGCAGGCGCAACATTTGCAGAACCTGCAATTGCAGTTCTAAAAGCAGCAGGCAGCGGAGTACGTGCTAGCGAAGCACCATTGTTATATAGCTTGCTAAATGATTTTTCTAGCCAGCTTGTAAGCAGTGTTGGTGTCGGTGTAGGACTTGCAGTGATGCTTGGCATACTTCGTTTTTTCTATGCATGGCCACTCAAGTATCTTGCCATTCCCGCAGTGATGGGATTACTTGGATTATCGTTTTATTTTAGTCAGGTACCAGCACTACGTGATGTGTTAGGCCTAGCATGGGACTGCGGCGCGGTTACAACCGGGCCGGTTACAGTGCCTTTAGTGTTAGCACTTGGAATTGGCGTTTGTCGTGTTGTTAGCAGTGGCTCAGGCGGTGGCGGCGGACACTCAGGATTTGGAATTGTCACCCTAGCCTCTTTATTCCCAATTCTTGCCGTTTTGTTACTCGCATTATTCCATTATGCCAGTAACGACTATTATGGCGCTTCAAATTACAAAGGAAACAAAATTGTTGAGACGAAAACCGTAACTACACTCGATGATACTACATCACTTGATTCAAAACTCGAAGCCATAACAGAAGAAGAGTTTTCTACTTACTTAAAAACAGGTGCTTTGCCAAATAGGTATGAATTAGATTTTGATGGAGGCAAAGCAGAACTCGTAGACGGAAAAATTGTTATTACAGATCCAAATCTTGTCGTGAAAAAGATTTACTCACGTGATTTTAAATTGATTAGTGAAAGCACTTGGGATGAAAATTATTCAATTTCAGATCAGTTACGGGAAGCTTTCGTTGGTGCATTACGCGCAATAATTCCTTTATGTTTATTTTTATATTTTGTCTTACGTCTAATACTGAATCAACGTTTAGATAAAGGAAATGACGTAGGAATCGGGGTTACTTTTGCACTAGTAGGAATGGCTTTATTTGGATTAGGGATTGCCCTTGGCCTCACTCCACTTGGTGGACAATTAGGAAGCAATATACCGCTTGCATTTGCTGAAATTGTTCCATGGGGATTTGAACATGTTGAAGGACCATTGTTTGGCGATGGCCATGCAGGAAAATTAGTTGCAATAGGGTTTGCATTTTTTTTAGGCTATGGAGCAACCCTAGCAGAACCTGCTTTAAATGCATTGGGTGATACGGTTGAGCGTATAACGGTTGGCGCATTTCGCAAAAAACTTCTCATGCAAGCAGTTGCTATAGGTGTAGGTTTAGGAATTGCTGCAGGTATTGTGAAAATGGCCTACAACTTACCTTTAATTTGGATGCTAATCCCGCCATATGCCTTAGTCCTTCTTTTAACTTGGCGCGCACCAGACAGCTTCGTTAATTTTGGTTGGGATAGTGCCGGCGTAACGACTGGCCCTATAACAGTGCCTTTAGTTTTAGCCATGGGTCTTGGTGTAGGCGCAAACATACCTGGTGTAAGTGATGGATTCGGAATTCTAGCACTCGCATCTGTTGGACCGATTTTAACGGTACTATCTGTTGGACTATACACACAAAGAAATGAGAAAAAAGCTGAGAAAGAAAACTTACCTGACCCAGGAATTGAATTAGATAGCGATTCTACAGAATTAGGAACAACATAATTATGTTTAATACTAAACACGAAATATCACATATTACTGCTGTATTACCTACGAATTCAGCAGACACTGTCGTGAGCACACTTACTTCAAGAGAAGTAACTGATGTTTTAGTCTCACAAGCTCGCGGCACGTTACTTCGTGATCATTGGTGGAAGTCTTGGGTACCGCCTATTAGCCCTTCTAAAACCATGTTACAGATGGTTGTACCTGTACACGATGTTGACCGTGTTGTCGGATTAGTTATTGAAGAAGGAAAGTTAGACATGCAAGCATCTGGGGCTGTTTTTAGCACACCCTGTGAAAGTGCATACGTAGGTTCTTTGTTTCACAATTTACGCACAACTGAAACATTAGAGATCAACAATAATTCACATAAGCTTTCTGAAAATCTCTGCGCAATCTTCTGTAGCATTAGCCATGTGCAAAGCGATCGTGTAGCAAAAGCCGCAATCAATGCTGGCGCACATGGTCCAGTTGTTTATTACGCTGAAGGAAAAGGTCTACGAGACCGTCTTGGCTGGTTACGCATCACAAAAGATAGCGAACAAGAAGTTATGATGGTGCTTGCCGATAATTCCGATGTAGAGGAAATATTCACAGCAATGGCTAAAGCTGGAGAATTTCATTTACCTGCACGTGGGTTCATGTATAGCCTACCTATCGATAAAGGCATGTTTAATTTGCCAAGTAGAATCGCTAATCCACATTACCCTGCTAATACACAGCAAATAATTCATGCCATTGACCACTTAACAGGTCATACTCATTGGCGGGATCAAGCAGTTTTCGATGTTGGTGGAGAAGGCAAAGGCACTGGTCTTAAGTTTTTACAACAAAACAAAGAATCCTTAACGAATCAAGTATGTTTCTCAGCTGTAGTAAATCGTGACCAATCACAAGATTTTATGGATTTGATGTTGGATTCTGGCGCACCTGGTCTTAATGTTAGTTATTCACGATTTGTAGCTATGGGTGACGATGACTATGAACTCGCACATGCAAATGTAAATCATGAATATGCAACGATTCGTTGCATTACTAATCAAAAAACTGCTGACACAATTACACAAAAAATAGAGTCAAGTGCAGAACAAAAAGGAATTCAAGATCTTTGTGTTCTAACACATGCCGTGCCACGTATCGCAAAATATGTACCTGGTGAAAAAGATCATCGCAAAAACCCAAAATTAGCGATGGCTTCATAAATGCTGCTTTAGCTAACGCACAATAGCTAAAGTACATTTCATATTTATCAGCTCATGAGATAACTAACTTATAACTTCTTATACTTCATTGATTAACAAGCAGAATACGATACATTTTATTTTGACATATAGATTGTTATCCATGATTTAAGTAGTAGACAGAAATTTAAATATGTTAGTTTTGAATTCAAGCAAAACTTTCGATGCAATAAATTAATTTAGAATCCAGTTAAAGATCGCTAAACACCAAGCAATAGATAACAATACTAGACTGACAAAAACTGCCGCTGAACTAATATCCTTACTCGCTTAGATAACTCGTGAGATTCAGTGCTAATACGATCTACTACCACCTCAACGCATGTATTAAGCAATTCAACAATTATCACAAGAAACACTGTGAACATTACCAGACATAGAATTCAAAAAAGCACTATGAATTCTTTTAAATCCTATATTTGGAGTGGTTTCCATCTTTAGTGTTTTTTCGGTTTCTAATTTCTAATTATAAGTTTCATCTTTGTACATCATGCTTGCCCAGAGCGCATGAGCCAATGCTGTACGGCCCAGTTCATCTAAATCTTCACTAACATTAGGTGTAAAAAATGTATCTATATATTTACCCTTTAGAGGCATCTTTCCGGGTCTCAAAACTACTAACGAATCGCCTTCTAGATAAGCTTGATGGTCATTGAACTGCATAATGGCTCTACCTACGTACAGTTCATCCACCATTGTCAAATCAGTACCAATCATTGGGTTATTTGAACTTACCCCAAGTAAACTAAGCAGAGTTGGTGGTAAATCAATTTGGCTTGCCACACTATTAATTATTTTTGGCTGAACATCACCGCCAAGAATTAAACCTGGTATCCGGAACCCTTCGACAGGAAAATACTTAACACTTTTTTCTAGATTATCTTGGTCAGTTTTAATAATAAAGTCTGATACCCTCTGATCGTGATCGGCCACTATTAAGAAATATGTATCTTTCCAATAGCTAGACTTTTTAGCTTTTTCTAAAAATCCCCCTAGTGCTTTATCCGCATAACGGATAGCATTTTCGCGAGACTTTATTGGATTAGTGAAACTATCATCTAAACTGACAGGAAAATCAAAAGGCGTATGATTAGAGGTAGTTAATACAACAAGTAATTTTGGTTGATTCGTATTTTGTGTAAGATCTTGATGCATACGTTGGAAGACATCTTCATCAGACACACCCCACGAACCTATAAACTTTGGATTTTTATAATCTTTCTGCTCAATAACTTTATGGAATCCATTCCCAAGAAAAAACCCTTTCATATTATCAAAATGCGCATTACCACCATAATAAAATTGGTTTCGATAACCATATTTACGTAGCAATGAAGCCAAGGTGAAAAAGTTTGATTGAGAATTTGAAAGTTTTACTACACTGCGACCTGGTGTAGGAAGAAAACCTGTAATAACCGCTTCAATCCCGCGCACTGAACGAGTTCCGGTAGCATATAAGTTATTAAACCACCAACCTTCATCAGCAAGCTTATTTAAATTAGGTGTTAACGCCACCCCACCCAGTCTTTCTACATACCTTGCGCCCAAACTTTCTTCGAGAATAATGACCAAGTTTTTGTATTCATTTTCAATCTCAGTATTTTCAATATTATTTATCGCATTAATATTATTTTTTATATATTCATCATTCACATAAGTAAGTATTTCCTCTCTAGTAAGATCTCCATAAACGTCACTTGCATTAGCCTCATCTTTAAGGCGGTAAACTGCGTACAGAACAGAATAGAATGAATTGAGCGGCAAACTGTTTACCAAAGCATCGTCAGTAAAGGCGACCATACTTGGATTGATAGGTCGGTGATCAACGCTAGAACGAATACATGCAAATATAACAAACAATATGATGGGGAAAATCCAAATAAACCGCTTATTATGCCAAGTACTTAAATCAGTATATGTGTGCTTAACTAATCGATATAAAAATGGGATAACTATCCCTAACACACCCAGAATTATAACCGTTGCAATTCCATACATACCCCACAACATTAATAAGACTTCTTTTGGATCTGTTAGGTATTCAAAAAACTTACGCTCTGGTCGCACCCCATACTCAATCATGTAGAAAGGAGTAATAATCTCAATAAACACCAGCACCATTGCAATGGCAACCGTCCAATAAATGAATATGGTTTTAAAAGGCCTTTCGATTGGCTTAATAAAAGTGTGTAAAATCGAATATAAAATAATTGGTACACCAAACACATACGCCATAACCACCAGGTCTATTCGTATACCATTTAATAAAATAGACAGTAGTTGTTGGTAGCTATCCAGATGATCAGAAAAGATAGAGGTATGAACAAACCTGGCTACTGAAAGGAAGGCTAGTAATACTATGCATATATATATGTAAGGATAAATTGGCCCTAAAGCGCGTTTCCACACGAATACTTAACCTCATCACTAACGACAGAAAAATTGGTTTGTAGTCACTCATGAGCTCTAGCATTAGTGACTAGAGATAAGTGGTTGAAACTAATGAGGATAATTTATCTTTAGATGCTCTTAAGCTGCTATGTGCATGTGCCTAAATCATTATAGACATATGTCTAATGTCCCTTGCACTCAAAGAGCTTTATCATTAGACATTAGCTCATGATCGAAAATCATCTGTTAAAAATACTCAGCCTTTTAATATTGAGAATAGGTAGATATAGAACATGACAACAGTCTCAAACAGACATGATAAAAATATAGACCTTGCTTCCCATATTGTGAAATTTCGATCTGGCAAAAAATTCAGTCTAAGTTACTTATCACTCATAGTATTAATAATTGCAGGTATTTTTTTCATAGAAGACATATATATTGATATTTTCGTTGAAGGAAAGGGATTTCCACATGTCTTTATTGAATCCGGTGTATTCATTAGCATATGTCTAGTACTGGCACTGGAAGTCAGACATGCAATCAAGCTATCTTCAACAATTTCTAATATTCAAGATGAAATTTTTCGGCTTAAAAAACACTTAAACGAATTAATTTATGAAGAGTTTGATCGCTGGAAATTAACTAAAACAGAACAAGATATCGCCATAATGTTAATCAAGGGTTATTCAATGCAAGAAATTGCAGAGTTAAGGGGTGTGAAAGAAAAGTCTGTGCGACAACAAGCTACGGGGATTTATTCAAAAGCAAACTTATCAAATAGATATGAGCTTACATCTCATTTTATTGAAGATTTACTCGCAGTTCCGACAAGTTAAAAAATTCAGACTCAGCTTTTACACGCAAGCCTATTATAAATAAATATTGACAGACTTATGACGAACTTGTTGTGCTTTGTTATGCACACAAAAGAAATTAAACGTTGCGATCGCCCAATGTGTTTTAATAAAAACAATTACTTATTTTTGAAATCTGGATCTTTGAGTCGTACTACTGCTGGACAATAGTTGTGAATATTTATCAGTTATTCATGGCATCAGTAGCAATACCAAGATAATTTTCACTTGCCATTAGTGTCGTTTCAGAAAATGTAGGATGTGGATGTATGACATGAGCTAAATCTTGCGGCGTTAAACCAAGATCAATTGCTAAGGTAAGTTCTGTTATTAAGTCTCCCGCATTTGGACCAATGATTCCAGCTCCTAGAATTTTATCGGTTTCTGGATCAACTAATATTTTAGTCAAACCGATATTTTGACCATGGCATAATAATCGTCCGTTAATATTCCAATTTACTTTTCCAGTATTGTAATCAATATTATTTGATTTAGCTTTTTCCTCAGTTAACCCTACCCATGCGATTTCAGGGTCTGTATATACAACAGCAGGAATTGAGGGTAATCGAATGCTAGGAGAGCACCCCATGATTAGTTCTGCAACAGCCTTCCCCTCATATACAGCCTTATGAGCTAACATAGGGCCACCTATTACATCGCCGATTGCATAAATACCTGAAACAGATGTTTGAAGATTTTCATCTACTTCAATAAATCCGCGCTCAGTGCTTGTAATATTAATTCTTTCAATATTTAATTCGGTTGTTCGCGGTTTTCTCCCTATTGCCACTAGCACCTTATCAACCTTCTCAAAATAATCTTTATTGGCCTTTGATATAGTTACGGCAATTCCATCCTTATCAAATTCTGCACAAGATACTTTTGATTGCAAGTAAAGATTTTCATAGCCTTCTAGTTTCTCTTTCTCAAACGCAGATACAAGGTCAGGGTCTACTCCAAATAATATAGAACTTCCCAATTCAACTAATGTTACTCGAGACCCTAAAGCTTGATAGACACTAGCCATCTCCATACCAATAACCCCGCACCCGATTACCATTAATCGGTTCGGAATTTCTTCAATTTCAAGGGCATTATCCGATGACATTACTTTATCATGCGTGATATCAAAGTGTTTATGCTGGATAGGATAGGAGCCTGTTGCAATTATCGCATGCTTAAATGCGACTACAGTTGTTTGCGCATCACAGTTTATGCTTATTTTATTTTTTGACTCGAAGGAGGCACATCCTGTTAAGACAATTATATTTCGTTTACTAGCTAAATGCTTAATTCCACCTGTGAGCTTTGCAACAACTGAGTTTTTCCAGTTACGCAGCTTATGAATATCTATAGCAAAACTTTTGAAGCTAATTCCTAGCTGCGCACTATCTTCTACTTCTTGAATAACATTGGCAGCATGAAGCAAAGCTTTGGAGGGAATACACCCAACATTCAAACAAGTTCCCCCTAAGCTTGAATCTTTATTAACTAGTAAAACTTTTGCCCCAAGGTCCGCACAGCGAAATGCAGCTGTATATCCCCCGGGTCCAGCGCCTATAACAACAACATCAACATCATACGAATCTGTATTATCTGATGTATTTACAGTTTCATTATCATTTTTTTCAGAAGAAGTAGTTTCTAGCTTTATTAACAAATGGGTTGATGTAATTACACTACCAACAATTACATTAACCAAGTTTACTACTCCTGGGTGTTCTGCTGAAATTTCCAGCGTTGTTTTTTCTCCCTCAACTACAACTAATAGATCACCTTGATTAACTACATCGCCTTTAGACACATGCACTTCGGTCACATCATATTCTGATGTGTCAAGTTCATCTGACACACAAACATCTATTATATTTGACATTTATCTACACACAGAAAAGTCTCTCAAGACCGCAGCAAACTTGAGAGACTTTATTTAGGAGGAGTATCTACTATGAATCTGCGGATATGTTGCTTTAGTTAATTTAATATAACTCACTATGCAGCATTTGATACAGAGCCGTTAATGCTGACTTCTTTATCTACCTCAACACTTCTAACCATCATATCCAGCACAGGACACTGTGCATCAACAGCATTTGCTAATTGCTCTAATGACTCTTGGTCGGCTGGACTTTCAATCGATGTTTTATAAGTAATTTTAGTAAAGCCTGGTGGAACTCCATCACCCATCCCTAATAATCCACGAACATCAAGGTCACCCTGTAATTTCACGGAACATTTTGTTAACGGAATTCCCATAACCGAAGCCAGTGCTGCATACATTATTTCCTGACAAGTACCTAATGCTACTAATACCATCTCAACTGGGCTTGGCCCTAAATCACTGCCACCAAACGGTGGTGGCTCATCAATAGTTATCGTTGGAAATTTTCTGACATTTGCTGTGCAACGTACATCTTCTTCCCAATTTGTTGATACATCATATTTAAACTGACCAGATTTTGGGTTAGCAGTAACGCCTTCAATTATTTTTGTAACTGCATTTTTAATATCTTCTTGAGACATGTCTAACTCCTGAATTATTTATATTTTATTTAAAATTTAATCGTCCATGCGATATCTGCATCAAAACCTGACTCGTATCCTATTCGTGTCCCTTCTCCTACCTGACTAAATAAGTCACCACTTCCGTCATCTTTTTCAGTGTGACCTAATTTGTACACGATACTTGCAGCGATTGAGTTTCTTTTAGTTTTACCGAATGCATATTCACCACCAGCAGCAATACTAGTTTGATATACAGTTGGAGCTAATGAGTTTGCAAAGACAACATCAGATCGAACGGGTGATCTTCCATAATTGACACCCGCTCGCAAAGTAATGTTTGGTGTGTATTTATATTGTGTGCCTAAACCTACGGTGTGTTGATCAACGTAACCAAAGCCGCCTTCAGTGGGCTCTTTTTCAAAAAGTCTAATTTCTTCCCACCCAATCCATTTGTAATCAAGTGTAAGATCCCATTTTGGTGTGACATGCCATGCAAGCCCTACTCGAAATTCAGGCGGTAATTCAAAATCTGGAATAACATCTTTATATGGACCAAATTCTTCAAAGCGTGTTTTTGCTTGATAGGCGACACCAACAGACCATTGATCATTAAAGTCATAGATCAAGCCTACATGTGGTGCATATCCATATGAAATTTCAAGATCACCACTGCCTTCTGTTTGAGGAAAAGCAGCAGGAGTTGCACTTGGTGTGGGAACCGCAAAATCTCCAGAAAAGAAGGCCGCACTTATTTGCAATGAAGCGCCTAGGGTAAGGTTTTCGTACAAATCATAAGATACGGCCGGAACGGCTTTGAGTACAAACAAGAAGGATTCAGTATCATAATCTTGATCGCCTTCAAGTAACGCAGGATTCAATCTTGGTGTTTCGTACTGGGCACCTTCACCTGCGACACCTGCAATGGTGGCTCCAAATGCCCACTTAGAATCCTCAGCTTTATATGACACTCCAGAGAAAGGAGTTATATAAACAGTTTGACCACTTTTTTCTTTACCAGAGTTAGGATTAGCGACACCTGCTCCTACTGTATTTCGCAAGTCTCTAAAGCGTTCTGCTTTTAACCAATGTGCACCTATGTCAACATGATTCCCTAACTTACCCAAACCTGCTGGGTTAACTAAAATTGTTGAGGTATCAACAGGTAATGCCCCATTTGCACCCCCCATTGCTCTATTTCTTGGACCAACGCCATAAAAAATTAAACCATTAATAGCCATTGCATCGGTTGCAATAATTGAAACAAAAACCACAAGGCCAATAAGATATTTATAAATATTATTTTTTATATAGTTCTTCATACTTCCTCCCTACTTGTTAGGAAGGTATTAAACCTTTACGAAGATGCTATTTATATACGGGCAATTACTTCATGTAATTGTGTTAATACGATTTAAATTAAGTGATGATATAGAAATATATTGTAGTTAGTACGTACTTTGAACGTAAAAGTACGTATAAATATAGTATTTATACGCTTAAATCGTTTTGACTTTTTTCAATTTGCAATAAATTAACTAAAAGTTCTTGCGATGTTTTTGCATTCATCTTTTTTAAGATACTTGAGCGATGTCCCTCAATAGTGCGATGACTAACATTCATTTTTTTAGCAATTTCTTTTGAACGCAAACCTTCTACAATATAATTACATACTTCTTTCTCTCGATCTGTTAGTTCATCATAGAGCGTGTTGAACTTTGATTGCTCAGAAAAGGATTTTCTAGCCTGTATATCTAGTTTAATTGCTTTACTAATACGGTCCAGAAGTGTTTGGTTTCGAAATGGCTTTTCAATAAAATCGATTGCACCTTTTTGAATTACTTCAACAGCCATGGGAATATCACCATGTCCAGAAATTATGATAACTGGTAATTGTATATTTCTATCAATCAACCATTCCTGCAGCTCTAAACCGCCCATTCCATTCATACGAACATCTAAAATTAGTATAGATGGTATTTTTGCATCAAAAGTTGATATGAATGACTCTGCAGATTGATGACTAACTGGGTTAAGCCCAATAGACTCTACTAATTTAGCCACAGCATCACGTACCGCAGCATCATCGTCAATTATATGTATTATGTAATCTTCATGCATATTGCTTTTCTAGGTTTGAAACGCTATTTACATTGCTTAGCGAAAAGATAAATTCTGTTCCTAAGTTATTGCTTTCTTTAATCCAAATATTTCCTTTATGAGCTTTAATTATAGACCTACAGATAGAAAGACCCATACCCAGTCCATCGCGCTTAGTTGTAAAGTAAGGATTAAGAACTTGAGATCTGTTTTGCTCAGAAATGCCTCCACCATTATCTTTTACACTTACTAAGACATTGTTATCAGAATTACTTTGAGCATTTATATAAATCTCTCGCCTTCTGAAATCATTTGGCATCGCTTCAGTTGCGTTTTTAATTAAATTAATGAAAACGTGCTCTAACTGTACTCGATCACCAATCACTAATGGTAGGTTTTTGTCTGTTTGAAGTATCAGATTGGTTTTATGTTGTTCAAGGAAATAATTAATCATTAATTTAACATCAACAAGCAGTTCATTAAGATCAACTTCAGTGAAATTCATATCCCGTTTGCTTGCCAAACTTCTAATCCAAGATACAATTTGACTAGCTCTCTGTGCTTGTTCTGATATCAAGTTCAATGTTTCTGATATAGACTCTGAACCGGAATCATTTGTCTTAAGCAATGTATTACACGTTTCTGCATAGCTTGAGATAGCACATAATGGTTGATTCAATTCATGGGCAATTCCAGATGCGACCTCACCCATCGTGCTAACTTTGCATACATGGTCAAGCTCAAGTTGACGTTTTTGTAGCTTTCGCTCAAGTTGCATCCTTTCTGTTACGTCGCGTGTTATTGCCAGTAGAGCAGTTATTTGTTTGTTTTGGTCACGCAAAGGAACAGCATTTGACTCCAACCAACGTTCAGTACCTTTTTGACCACGTATTTTAAATGTCATGCTTTGATGCATACCATTAAATACATTTTCAGTTAATTGTTTATATTGCGGATGATGCTCACTACTAATAAACTCATATACCGTTTTACCTAATACATCTGTAGCATTTTCTACTTCAAGTAAATTAAGCCCTGCCTGATTCATTTCAAGCACATAACCATCTTTATCTTGAAGTTTTACGCACTCAGGTTGCGACTCGATAACTGTCGTCAATCTTATTTCTTTTTCTTTTAATTTTTTTCTTATATTAAGAAGAATGATCAAGAGTATTGATAACGTTGCTATCAATAAAAAAATAGCTCCAAAGTAAACGAAGGGAACACTGGCCATGTAACACCTCTAAACAATATAAATGCTTAAATATATTGTATACCCACACGCAAAAAATGCTCGGAATTAGCACATGAAATCTTGATAAATCTGAAAATATTTTTACTTATGCACGTAGAACTACGCATTTCTCATAGTATAAATACGCACATGCAAACTGAAAATCAATTAAACCCATATAAAAGTAGTGATTAAATAAGACTGCTTTCGACAAAGTGAAATGTCGTTTTTTAAGCTTTATTCTTACTATATACGAATCAATGCATACGCTTTATAGAAATGAGAAAAATAATTGTATTAAGATATTTAAATACAATTTACGGACTCGTTGCGCTTCGTTGAGCACAAAAAATAAATTAAGCATTGATTGTAAGAAACCAATACAAGAACTTAGTAAGCAAAATATGCTTATTGAATTTCACAATAAAGTATCTAAAATTAATTAATTACTTTAAGTTTTTAAAACTCGATTAATAGTCAGCACTTTCTCCACAAATTAAATAACTGTGAAATAATTATGATTATTAAAACGTTTATCAATATTGGAGTTATAAGCAATTGGTATCCGAACTGATGCACTGCGGGGCCTCCTATTACTGCAAATAAAGTAGTAGCGCCAGCAGGAGGGTGTGTGCAACGAGCGTAGTACATGGCAGTAATTGAAACGCCTACTGCTGCACCAGCCGCAATCAAGTCAACACTAATATATTTCGCACAAGTAATACCAATAAATCCTGAAATTAAATGGCCGCCAAGCACATTCCATGGTTGTGTCAAAGAACTATATGGTGCTGCAAAAAGCAAGACTGCTGACGAGCCCATTGACGCAATAATGAATAGAGCAGTCATCTCGTTATAAATATAGATATTACAAATAAAATAAATGCTCGCGATCCCAATAAAGCCTCCGAGACCGGACATGAATCCTTCAATATGATTGAGCGACTGTGTATGTACGCCCAACACTTTGAGTAATTTATTTTCCTTCATTATGGTTATTTATTTTATTAATTTGTATTATTTTTAAATTACTTAAATATTTTGATAATCAAAAATAAAGAAAATATTCCTGCGACATATAAAATACTTTCACCTAATATTTTTTGTTCATCTATCAAGTAATAATTGCATAACCGAACAGGTGCCTCGATATACAACCATGCGAGCACAAACAACATACTTATTAAGTTTGTACAAATAAATGATTTGGTTATTTCACCAGAGCTTTTCCAACCTAAAACAAATGTCGCGCCCAATAATAATGGCAATGAAATAAATTTAAGCGCCTCAAATGAACCATGTTCCAGTGAAGCATCTAAGTTACGTGGCAACATCCAGAACATTGCAGTAGTCAGTGCGATAATGAGCAATGGCAATGCAAAATGATATGCAATGCGTAGTTGAAATTTATTTATAAAGTGGTTTATCATCCATGCACCACATAACACTAATAGTGGAATTTGCACCAACATATGTGAAAGCATGGACTGTTCTAGGAAACTTCTTGCCACAGGTGTTGCTAGCAGCAAATAAATCACCAACACAAACCACAAGCAATATTTATTGAACATAATAAAAACAGATGTGGATTTGGCTTTAACTAATGATGCATCTGCGTCATAGGCACTTGGTGATGTATAGAGTGTAGATTTAACTTGCATGTTACTTTACATCTGATGTGTAACATCTAAAGAAATGAAACTTAAGTCTTTCGCAATTGGATCGATCAATTCGTAATCATAAATTTTGGCAAGCTTTCCATATTGATTTACTAAGTGTATGGCGCCATTGTGCTCAAACTGATTGTTGGGTGCAGGAATGACAACAATACCAAACACATCTAACAGCTCTTGTAAATCATGTTGTTTTTTTACAGTTGCAAATTTCCAGAATGTTGAATCAGCCTTCACAGATTCAGCGTACTTGGATAACTTTTTTGTGGTATCTCGTTCAGGATCAAAGCTTACCGTAAGCAGTACAACTTGATCTTGTAGATTTTTTTGTACTAATTTTTCTTGTATTTTAATAAAGCTTTGCGTCATCATCGGACAAATACCAACGCAATTAGTAAAAATAAAATCTACTAATACATGTTTTCCTTTCAAATCTTGAAAATAGATAACTTCATTACTTGAACTCATTAATGGAATATTTGGTATATCTACAGGGCTCTTCATTATTTGATGGCGTCGAAGACCCTCAGAGGTAAATACCGTTAAGCCATTAGTCGAATAAAATAGAAACACGACACATAAGGTCAGTGTTAGTGCCGTGTTAACTATTGCTTTCATACAAATGTACTTATTTGCTATTACGCAGGCTTAGATTTTAAACGAAAGATAAATCGTATGGTGAAGATAGTGGCTCCTAGTAAAACAAATATTGCAATGATCGATGCAATATTTGAATAGCTTTGCCACTCCGGGAAATGCACTGCAAATCTTCTAGCTACACCTTCTTTACCAGAAACAAGAAACATGAATACAAATGCTGTGCCTGCAATGGCATACATCCAGAAACCACCGCGATCAAGAGCATTATCCTGTTGTTGTTTTTCGGCTTTTATTAAGTAATACATAAAACCAAATACCATCGCTACCATTCCAAGTATCAGATAGAAATGGAAATGGCCCGGCACCCACATAGTGTTGTGCATGACATGATTAATCGCAATGGTTCCATCAATTACGGCTGGAACAACTCCACCGGCCCAGCCGAAGATTGATAAGAATAATAATCCAGACGCCATGTCCCATTTAATTCCGGAACGATGCACAATAGCTAAAGTTCCCAACGTAGTCACTAGTAACACTGGGAATCCACTTGCATAAGAAATGACTTGACCCATCACCAACATCCAAGTAGGCATAACAAAATCCATAAATAAATGATGAGGGTAAACGATCAACACCATAATCGTAGATGCTGTCCAAGCTGCTAAGAATACTTTATTCGATTTCCATGGGCGATTTGTATAACGAGGCATAATTTCGTATACAGAAATGATCGCCATGTAGATAGTGGCGTTTATAAAAGTATGTCCAAAAAAGTAAATTAAGTTTTTGGCAAGTAGCGGATTAATGTTAAATGAAGGCACCAATATATTGATAATCATCATGATTAATATTGAAGCACCTGCAACTAATGCCAAGGTATTTACTATAGTAACCATAGTACTAGCTACGACGGTAGGGGGCGGTGCATTTCCATCGTCATTACCAAACAACTGCGGCCAGCCTAATGACTTACCAAAACCACCGTATTTGGAAATAATTGCGCGCGCAGAATCCAAATAAAACAATAAGAAACCAACCCCAACTAACAACACGCCTGTAAGAAAAAGTACTGCCGAACCAGGTGACCATGCACCTGCAGATTTTCCAGGTAAAGGATATAAGAATGTCCAAGCACCACCAAATTTTCCAAGAAAAATTGACGCTAAGATACAAACTACACCCGCAAGAAACAGCAATAAGTTAGTAACTAAAATACCGGTAGATAATTCAACATATTGTCGTAGGAAGTACCACATAATTGCAGCACCTCCTAAGCCGGCAATTCCCACCATACCCACACCATGTGCGGTCATTATTTGGTAAAACAAATCAGGGCCAAGGTTAACTGACCCACCCTGTGCAGCGCGCATGATTAAACCAAGCAACATCATTAGTACAACTACTGCTCCAAAGATTGCAATGTAAGCATAGATCGTACGCTTACCGCCTTCCGGAATGGTTAATGTATTCATTATTTTTTCCTCCATTAATTATTCACTTACAGTAATTTCAGCTACCATGGCATGGTGCGCGAGACCACAATATTCAAGACACAGAACTTTATAAGTCCCCGCCTTGGGGAAATTCACGAGTAAATTATTTTCGTAATCAGGCATCGCTTGAGTTTGCGCTAAAACATTCATATCTGGGTCATAAATTGCAAACCCATGATTTACGTCTGCTGAAGTCACTTTATATAAAACATGTTCACCTACCTTCGCTGTCATATCATCAATTTTCCAATACCATTGATAACCTATAGCGTTAACTGTTTTTGATGCGACAGGATCACTAACATATGGCACTTTTGTTAAGGTAAACCCAATGACAGGAATCACTACTAATAAAAATAAAATAAACAACTTTTTTCTTAGACTGTATGCATTTTTTTGAATGGGCGCATATTCAGCAGAGCTACTTGATGCGCTCAATGCATATTTGATAAAAATTAACGCTAACAGTCCTACTAATATAATTGTCGTTATCCAGGAAATATTTTGGTACATAATCTCTCTCCTATTCGCATGACAGGCTGGCATAGAATGCCGCCAAGTTTTGAATATCTTCTTCTGATAATGAAGCAACAATTGGAGCCATCATTGCATTTGTGCGACTACCATTTTTATAAGCCGTGATCGCACTCATTAAATACTGTTCTTTTTGGCCTGCTAAATTAGGGTAAATTGGTATTGGACTAATGCCCTCCGGCCCATGACATGCGGCACATACTGCAGATTTTTCTTTGCCTACTTGTACATCTTCAGCTTTAGATGGGGAAAAATTCACTGAAAAAATTACAAATAAAATAAATAAAGTTATTGTTTTATAAGGAAATATCATAATATTTACTCCTTATCCCATAAGATCTATTTAAAATAAATGGTTAAGCTATACATTATTCAATCTAAATTAAATAGATCTTATGGGATAAAATTATAGAACTTAAAACTGATAGAGTGATTGAAACGTATATAAAGGATTTATTTATGAGAGTGACAAAATTTTCAGATTATGCATTGCGAGTATTGATATATCTCGCAAGCAAACCTGACGATGAATTAACTACCATTTCACAACTTGCTGATGCTTATTCTATATCTGTGCATCATGTGCGAATGGTTGTTCATAAATTAGGCCAATTAGGCTATATCAATTGTGTTCAAGGTAAAGGTGGTGGAATTGAACTTGCGTATGAACCCCGTGAGATTTCGATAGGTGATGTTATAAGTAATACAGAATCAGATTTTTACTTGGTTGAATGCTATAACCCTGAAGGTAATTGTTCCATTGTTAATGCTTGTAAGTTGCAGCATATATTAAATGATGCACTGAAAGCATTTTTAGAAACTTTAAATAAATATACATTGGAAGATATTACTAATAACAAAAAAAGTATTATGAGATTGTTGCCAGTAGCGTAACTAAATATTTCAGCATACTTATTTTGAGCTTTTTAAAAGATAACGAAAGGTATGCGAGTCGATACATAGTAGGTAATAACAATAGCGTGTTCTTGGGAATTTAAACAATTACCAAAAGAATATTCTGGCAAGCCGCTAAAAATTAGCGAACTGATTAACTATGGTCATATACTTTGGGCGCAATAAAAAACAAATTCAAAATGTCTGCTAACGACCCAAAGCGGACATGCTTATATTATTTTAGTAGCTGCGACATTTATGCAACATTGCTATGGATTAAGATACTAGGAGTATTTCATGCAATCCTATTCAGAGTTAATAGCAAAGGCTCTTGACAATCTTAAGCACATTAAATTTTATCGAAGAAATATATACCAGCTCTACATGGTGTGTTTATACTGCACGATACTAGAGCTTTCTGAAACACTAATTTTTCTTACAAAGAATAAGAAAGGTGTGGGAATACCAATTTTGAGCCGTACATTACTTGAAGCGTATGTGGACTTAAAAAATTTAGAGCTAAATCCAGATTATTGCTACAGCATGGACGCAAGCAATATCAAAGAGTGGTTGAGAATAGCAACAGAAGCCGGAACTCTTGAAAATGATTATCTAAGAAAGTTAGCGGATCATGAAGATTTAAATGATCAAATCACTGAGTGGAAGAAAGAACTAGAGCAACTAAGTCAAAATGGCCATCAAGTTTTAAATCAACTTGAAAAATTTCGTAATGTCGAGATGCAGGAGGAATATCGATCTATTTATAATTTTTTGTGCTGCGAAACTCACAACAATATTAGGTCGTTACAAAAACGACACATACAATTCATCAATGATGAGGCTGATTTTAAAGTGGTCGCATTTACTGAATTTATAAGTAACGAAGATGATAGTTATTTAAATATATGCCAAGAGCTCCTTGAAGAAGCGTGCAAGGCAATCCATAGTACTTTCAAAACTGGCAGATGGAATGATTAATAAATAGTAAAAAGCAGACATATATAAGTGTTAAAGTACTAAATAGCTTCTAAACGATAATATATGCAGGAATTGTGCAGGAACATAAGTTTCCACACCCTAAAAATTAGTCTAATAATTATATAACTTATTGATTATTATGGTGGCTATGGTTGGACTTGAACCAACGACCCCAGCATTATGAATGCTGTGCTCTAACCAGCTGAGCTACATAGCCATACATTAAGAACCGGATGGCGGACCTTATAAAACGACCCGCAAACTGTCAATTCTACCCAAAAGCTCTATACATTAAACCTAAAATGAACTACATCCGCTTCCTGCATCACATAATCTTTGCCCTCTAGTCGCCATTTGCCGACTTCTTTGGCACCTGCTTCTCCACCAGCGTCTACATAATCCTGATATGCCACAACTTCAGCGCGTATAAATCCTTTTTCAAAGTCGGTGTGAATTTTACCAGCTGCTTGCGGCGCCGTAGCACCTTTTGAAACCGTCCACGCACGCGCCTCTTTCGGCCCTGCAGTAAAAAAGGTTTGTAATCCCAATAATTCATAGCCGGCACGAATGACCCGATTCAATCCAGGCTCTTCTAAACCTAATTCGGCTAAATACTCTTTTTGTTCAGCATTATCCAATTGTGCAAGTTCTGCTTCAATTTGCGCGCAAACTGGAATGACTTGAACTGATCTCTTGCTAGCAAGCTCTTGTAATTTTGCAAGATGTTTATTATTTTCAAATCCATCTTCTGCAACATTTGCAATATAAAACGCAGGTTTAGCGGTTATTAAATGCAGCTCGCGTAGTAGTGGTGCTTGTTCTTTACTAATTTCAAAACTAAATGCAACTTCTTCGTTTTCTAAATGCGCCTTTAACTTTTTATATAACTCTACTTGTGCAATTGCCTCTTTATTTCCAGATTTTGCAACACGCTCTACTCTTGCAATGGCTTTTTCAACCGATTCTAAGTCAGCCAAAATAAGTTCTGTATATATCGTTTCAAGATCAGACAGTGGATCGATCTTTCCATCTACATGAATGATATTTTCGTCATCAAAACAACGTACTACATGCGCGATAGCATCCGTTTCACGTATATGTCCTAAAAACTGGTTACCTAAACCTTCGCCTTTTGATGCACCAGCCACTAAACCTGCAATGTCTACGAACTCTATTGTTGTAGGGATAACCTCAGCAGAATTTGCGATTTTTGCTAATGTATCTAAACGCGGATCAGGAACAGGTACGATTCCCACATTAGGATCGATGGTGCAGAACGGGTAATTTTCTGCTGCGATTTCAGTTGCAGTTAATGCGTTAAATAAAGTCGATTTTCCAACGTTGGGTAAACCTACAATGCCACATTTAAACCCCATTGCATCAACCTTTTGTATGCAGCTTCTTCATAGCAGATTCTAAGTTGCCTTCTACACATTCTTCTATACAGTTCATGGCATCAATGATCGCATTATCAATTTCAGCACGATCTTGTTGATTCACTCTTTTAAGCACGTAATTAACAACTTGGTCTTTATGCCCAGGATGCCCAACACCAATACGTAGGCGCCAAAAGTTTTTATTTATATGTGAAAATATGCTGCGCAGACCATTGTGCCCTCCATGGCCACCCGACCATTTGATTTTGATTTCACCATTGGGAAGATCAATTTCGTCATGTGCAACTAATATTTGTTCGCTGGGAATTTTATAAAAATCACAAAATGGACGTAGCGACTCACCACTATCATTCATATAGGTCTGAGGTTTCAATAACCAGATTTTTTCACCCTGACAAGTGAAATGCGCAACTTCACCTTTAAATTTAGCTTCGTGTTTAAATGTTGCGTGTTCTCTTTGAGCGAGTGTATCCACAAACCAAAACCCGGCGTTATGCCGGGTTTGTTCGTGTTTTTCACCTGGATTGCCTAGACCGACAATCAGGCGTATGCCTTTATGATTAGACACCTAGGACATTAAAAAATAGGGGGATAAATTACGAATCATCTCCTGATGATTTATCTTCAGCTTTATCGTCACCTTCTGCTTTAGTCTCTGCTTCGCCCTCTGCAGCTTCTTCACCTTCCGCAGCAGCAACAGGCTCTTCTTCTTCAACCGCACGTTTAACATGCACAGAAACTACAACATGGTCATGACCTTCACCATGAGATAGTTCAACGATGGTTACACCTTCTGGTACTTTAACATCGCTTAAGTGAAGTGCTTCATTTAATTTTAGATCAGCAGTATCAACCTCGATAAATTCTGGTAAATCTTTTGGTAAACATGATATTTCAATCTCAACAATGTTGTGACTGATCGCACCACCTTCCATTTTCACACCGTGACAAGTGTCTTCATTTAAGAAGTGTAATGGCACGTGAACATTAATTGCAGTGTCTTCACGAACACGCAATAAATCCATATGCAAAACAGATGGCTTATAAGGGTGGCGCTGTAAGTCACGTAAAATTGCGCGCTGCGACTTACCTTCAACATCTACATTTAAAATATGAGAATAAAATGCCTCTTGCTCCAAGCTGTGCATTAACGAGTCATGATCAAATGTAACCGAAACTGGATCTTCGCCACCGCCATAAATAACAGCGGGCACTTTGCCCATACGGCGTAGTCGGCGACTTGCGCCCTTGCCTAACTGCGACCCGTCTCGCACTTCTGCATTTAATGTAAAATCGACACTCATATTCATCTACTCCAAACTTTCCCTAATTCTGTGCTATTTGCTACCCCTTAGCCCATATACCTTAATCCATATATAGGGTGCTCACAGATTCTTCTTGATTGATTCGACGCATGGATTCAGCCACCAAACCCGAGACTTCCACTTGACGGATCCGAGTGCAGTGTGCGGCTTCTTCGTGGAGCGGGATTGTATCAGTTACCACCAATTCATCCAGCACAGAATTCTCAATATTTTCTACCGCCTTACCTGAAAGTACAGGGTGAGTGGCATAGGCTCTAACACTCTTTGCCCCATGCTCTTTAAGCGCTCTAGCAGCTGCACATAAGGTACCCGCCGTATCGACTAAGTCATCAATGATGTAGCAGGATTTACCCTCAACCTCACCGATGATATGCATGACTTCTGACTTATTCGCCTCAGGACGACGTTTATCGATAATCGCAAGATCTGCATCGTCTAATCGTTTTGCCAATGCACGAGCACGTACTACACCACCCACATCCGGGGACACCACAATTAAGTCAGGGTCTTTACGTTTATACACATCACCCAACAAAATGGGTGAGGCGTAGATATTGTCAACAGGAATATCAAAAAAGCCTTGGATTTGATCAGCATGCAAATCAACCGTCAGCACGCGATCCGCTCCTGCAACCTGCAGCAGGTTGGCTATCACTTTGGCGGAGATGGGTACTCTAATTGAGCGCACTCGACGATCTTGTCGCGAATAACCAAAATAAGGCATAACGGCTGTAATACGCTCCGCAGAAGAACGTTTTAACGCATCGATCATAATCAACAATTCCATGACATTGTCATTAGTAGGCATACATGTAGGCTGCACCACAAAAACATCTTTGCCGCGTACATTTTCTTGAATCTCTACTTGCACTTCGCCATCACTAAATTGACTAATAAATGCTTTACCAATTGGAATGTTTAAGTCATCGCAAATATTTTGCGCAAGTGTTGGATGCGCATTTCCAGAAAACACCATTAAGTTACTATCAGCAGGTAAGGTTCTTTGACCAATCATAGTGTGTGCTGCCTTAACATTAAAAAGTCGAAAAGATAATTAATAATTTGGCTGGGCCGGCATGCCTCATGCTATACCGGGACCTAGCTTTTTCAATTAGTTATCGGAAGCTCCAAGTCTGTTAACTGCTTCCTGATCCCATAAGTGTATTTTAAGTATTGTTAATAAAGTTGTGTATAGTATATCAGCGCTATTCTTTATTAAAACCAAACATTAAAAATTAAGCTAAATTCATTTCATTAGTAGTACCAAAAATTGAAGAAATATTTTTCAGAAAAAGACTAGTGAACTATGAGATAAATTATTGGAAAGGCTCACCAGCTTTTTCAAGCACTGCTTTTACAGCATCTACTATTTGTTCACAGTATCTTGAATTTAGATGAAAATATGTTGGCAGTAAACCTTCGCCTTCATACCGAAAAGTAATTGGTTTATCCGTTGTCCTATACTCTTGTAATGTTACGCAATGAGGATCAATGTCTGGTTGTGTAGTATTTACACGAATGTGGGTAGCAAAGTGTGAAGCATTCATGTCTGGTATTTCGGCTAAAACTTCTTCCTTACTTGGTTGTGGCGAGTTATTCCAATTATGATCAACAGGCGGAATTAAATAGACTGCAGAGCGCTTATATTCTGCATCTGCATTTGGAGTTGCTGGAGGATCAGAGAAATCAAGTATCCTAATTACTAAGAAATCATTCCAATAATCTACTTTCTTAAAAATTGGTACTAATCCAATACCTTCTTCTGGTCTATAAACATGATTAACATAAAGAATGTCAGTAATTTTTGTAATACGATTATTTTGCCTTATTGCTAATTCATATCCACCGCCAAATGCAAGCTGAGGTCCAATGCCACTAATATCATAAAACCACATTCTTGCAGCAGTGGTAATTAAACGACTATACGACTTATTCCATTTATCCTCAGAAGTAAAACTAGATTCTATTTCTAATGTCTCCATTATAAAATCTTCTCCAGTTCCAGCAGCTACAGCATTTTCACCCCAAGGTGTAATGAATTTTTTTGAAGCACTTCCGAAATGTTTCAAGCTCCACCTATCATCATTTGCAATAACAGCAATTAATGAAACATCTTTTAAACCAAGATTATCAACACAAAGTAGTACAGAACTTAACTGCTCAAAATCTGTAGGATCAATTTCATTGTATTTTTTGCGAATAGCTTTAATTGCAGTTTTCGCTTCAATCAAACTTCCTGCCCATCCGATCATCATATGTGGGCCAATACTATTTAGCTTCTGCTGGAAATCAGTAAAGTAGTGTGTATCCCATCTTATTGGTGTATCTACCGATTGTTGTCCTGAGACAGGTAAAGTTACATTTTTATTTGGTGGAATAGTTGAAGAGATCATAATATCCCCTAGAAGACAGGGAATATCATTATCAAGATAACCAACCACTACTGTCATTTATATTAGAAGCCCTACTAATCTAGCCAATTTTTATATCCCAACCAAACTCATAAACAGGATTATCGTTTTCATGAACACTTACAATCATTTGTCTTTTGAATTTTCCAGTTCCTTCATCAGCTTCCATTGCTGATGTTGTTTGTTTTACATCGAATTTTGGAAATCTATCTAGCATATTTAAATTAGACAGTTCTCTAAATATAGCTTCAAGACATAAATCTAATTCGTCCCATGTAAATGTTTCTGATATTTCATGACCTACATCATTTCTTCGATCTCTCCATTTATCAATATCATCATAATCTTTTAGCAGGCTTTGATTATTTAATTCTTGAAGTCGATGAAATAATTTTGGGTTAGGATTTTCAATTGTTATGTTTTGATTTTTTATGTATTCAACCAATACTTTATCTAAAAACGAAACACTTCTAATTAAAAGTCCAGATACAATTGCACTATCAAGTTCCGCGATTCTCATTCCATGGTTGTTATGCCCTATCCAGTAATAATTGCGGGCTATAACCACATCTATTAGTAAATTGTTCCATTCTTTAGGAATATTCATGCAGAATTTATGGAGTCTGCAGGGTGGGTATCACTGAATCCTGCGTTTCTTGCAGACTTCACTGTGGATAAGTCTAAAATCTTCAATAAAATCAATGAGTTATAGTGGCTGGGCCGGCAGGATTCGAACCTGCGAATGCCGGGATCAAAACCCGGTGCCTTACCACTTGGCGACGGCCCAACGATTTGTTGCCCACAGAAATTTCCAAGGAGAAAATTTCTAAAAAGAAAAATCCTATGCGCAATTATACTCACTTGGCAAAAAAGCAGGCGACTGATTTAAGCCTTTTACAACATAAGCCGCAAACTCTTTTGTACATTCTTTAGCGATATTGTCTGCTTGCTGTTTTGATGAACAACGTGCAAATAATGCACTCCCCGATCCTGTCAAACGCGGCGAAGCATACTGCATTAGCCATTGAAATGCTCGTTCCACTTCTGGCTGGCGACGCGCGATAGGCTCAAATACATTCTGAGTTTGATCCAAATCGGATAGCTTCTCACCTCTTAACGGCAAGAAGTCGCGTATTTTGAGCGGCGCGCAATTACGTGTCAAATCTGGATCAGCAAACATTTGCTGAGTATTCAAATGTACATTTGGATACACCACAATAAACCAAGATTCTTCTGTAGAAGCCGGTGTAAGCTGCTCGCCTATGCCTTCCACCCAACAAGACTGCCCGCGTATAAATACAGGCACATCCGCACCTAAGCACTCACCTATTTGCTCAAGCTCTGCTTGCTCTAGCCCACAATTCCACATTTTATTAAGTGCCAATAAAGTAGTCGCAGCGTCTGAGCTACCCCCTCCCAATCCTGCACCGAGAGGAATGTTTTTCCTCACTTGTATCTCTACACCTTGTTTTACTTCTAACTGATCTTGTAGCAGTAATGCTGCTTTTACACATAAATCATCTTGTGGCTGAATCGTTGCATTAGAGTTTTCACAACTTATATTGGAATCCGAACGCAAACAAAACGTGAGCTGATCACATAGGTCTATCAGCTGAATTACACTTTGCAATAAATGGTAACCATCCTCTCGCTGCCCAACGATGTGCAAAAAAAGATTTAACTTTGCAGGTGCAAGCCAGGTTTGCATCACAACATCAACTTTTCAAACTTATAGATTTAAACTTATTGATCAAGAGCCCAACGATCGATCTTTATGTTGGCATGTAGACTCGGATTCGAAATCTGCATCAGTGCCGGCAAAGATGGTGTACTTTCATGATAACGTTTGTAGTCAATTAACCACCCTGCCTGATTAAGCTGCATTAAACGCCCCTGCTCATCCAGCTCTAAAGACACGTGTGGTTGTTTGGGGTCAGGAATTCCCAACAACCAATGCCGCAAACCGTTCACCGGTAATGAATACCCAAACAAAGTTTGCATTAACTCTTCTGGGTCAGTGGCCTCAAAACTTTCGCCCTTAGAAGTTTTTAATTGCACATTGCCTTGCCTACCGGTAATAACTGCGACTTTGCGGCCCAACGGTCCATGCAAATCGATTACAAATTGTTGTTGCTGTTGCATCCAACTGACTCCAGCACGAAAACCTTCATCATTAGACTTTCCTGCCACGCGCCCTTTTAATTTCCAAGTTTGTAAAGTTTGAATATTGGCTTTGTGTGTTTCCCAAAGCGCTTGCTTGTTAATTTCTGAATCTGCAGGAAGTGGATGCTTTTCAACTGTGACACAGGCGCTGAGCATGAGTAGCAGAAAAAAAAGAAATCCCATTTTGCAAAATGCATATGGGTAAAGTGCGGAACACTTCATTACTGAAGTCTTTGTTTTAACTCTAGTATGTACTCGTCATCAGGATAGCGCTCTAGCATGTCATCCATGACTTTTTTCGCTTCGTCATAATTGCCTTGTGCCCATAATAATTCTACAAGATGGCCTGCAATTTCAGCGTCTTCTAACAAGCCAAAAGCTTTACGTAGATAGGTTTCGGCTTCAGCCAAGTTGCCAAGACGAAACTGCACCCAACCCATACTATCAATCACAGCAGGATCATCCGGGCGAATTTCTAGCGCTTTTTTAATATAACCAAGTGCTTCATTGATTCTAAAATTATGATCTGCCAGAGTGTAGCCCAAAGCATTTAATGCCGATGCATTTTCAGGGTCTTCATTAAGTATAGCTTTTAAATCTTGCTCCAATAAATCAATACGATCAATTTCCTCTGCCATCAAGGCACGCGCATAGAGCAAATCACTATGGCCAGGAAATTCTTGTAAGCCTTCACTGTATAAATCCATTGCTGCAACGTATAACTTTTCATCATGCAACAACTGCCCTTCAATCAAATACACTTCAACAATCGCTTCAGGTGCACTCAGCGAGCGTCGTAAATCTTTTAAATAATTTTGAGCTTTAGTGATATTGTCTCGCACTGCATAAATCGACGCGATCCTAGCTTTTGCATCAATGTAATATTGACCTTGAGGAACTTTTTCAAATTCTGCAATGGCTTCTACATATTTTTTTTGCTCTTCGTTTGCACGACCAATGTAATAATGCGCTTCATCCGTGCGCTGCTTACGTTCAACTAATCTTTGGAATTTAAGTTTTGCTTTAGCGTAATCTTCTTTTTGCAAATATAGTAAACCTAAGCGATAAATGAGCTCGGCATCGTTTGGATTTTCTCGCAATAACAATTCAAATTCGTCTATCGCTTCATCGTAACGCTCAGCATTGATCAACATTCGTGAATACGCCATGCGCATTTCACGATTACCTGGCTTTTCTTCAACGATGTGCTTCATTTCTGACAAGGCTTTGTCAGTTTCATCAAGATTCATCAACGCTTGCGCACGCATTGCACGCGCTTCAATTAAATCCGGTTTAAAACCTAATGCAATTTCACTTTCGTCTATAGTGCGTTGAAAATCTTGTGCCTGAAAAGCAAGGCTTGCCATTGTTAAGTGACCATAAGGATTTTCAAAATGTTTATTAACTAATATCTCAAGCAGTCTAAGTGAAGATTCTGAGTCAGGTTCACGCGCCAACACCGCGCCGATGATACTGAAACCTTTGGCTGGTGAATCATCAGCAGCCAACATAATTTTTTCAAAATGTGGAACAGCTCCATCGACATTGCCATTACGAAGCTCCATCACACCAAGAATTTGGCTGATCTCTAAATTATCACCTACCAATTCTTGCCATCGAGACGCAGCTTGCAATCCAGATGCCCAGTCTTTGGCAAACATCGCGATACGCGTAGCACGCTCAGCCACCGCAGGGTCATCTGTTAGTTGTGCAGCATTTACATAATGCGCTAATGCTTGCTCGACATCGCCAAATTGACCGGATAGCTCACCGACCAGTACCTCATACATGAGATCAGATTGGGCATCGTATTTTTCGGTCTGAGGTTCACGGATTTGGATGGCCTGATCAGGGTCCGCAGTGGATCTACTTTGCATACTGGCGCAGCTGGCTAGCAAAATAGCCAAAATAGCTGCTAAAGACAGCCTAAGTGGGTAGGGAATCCGTGGAATTGTGGCGTTGATCTTCAATATACTATGTTGTGTTATTAGCTCGATTAAACTATACCTAATTTTACTGCAGTTATCTGAGCAATTGGTACGCATTTTGACAGAAAATACGTGTACTTAGGCAATATTGGCTAAGCTTAGATACCCACATTTTTACTCATATAAAACACGCAAACCTTACACATTCATGTCCTTACTCACACTTGGCATCAACCATACTACCGCCCCAGTCGAGGTACGCGAGCGCGTAGCAATTGATGAACAAAATTTAGGACATGCACTAAAAAAATTAATCAACGTGCCACAAGTAGATGAGGCCGCCATTATTTCTACCTGTAATCGCACTGAACTTTACTGTGAAGTCAACCATATTGACCAAGGAAAGAATGAAATTCTTAGTTGGTTAAATAGTTTTCACAATCTAAGCTCTGATGACACACAGCCTTATATCTATGACCATCTTGATCACTCCGTAGTTCGACATATTTTTCGTGTAGCGTGTGGACTTGATTCTATGGTATTGGGTGAACCACAAATTTTGGGACAGTTGAAATCCGCTTATCAAGATGCCGTACAAGCCGACACGTTAGGTAGAAATTTAAATCAACTGTTTCAACGCGCATTTAGTGTCGCAAAAAAAGTGCGCACACATACTGAAATCGGGGCAAACCCTGTTTCGGTTGCATCGGCTGCAGTTTCTTTGTCGAAAAAAATATTTGGAGACTTTCAAGATCATTCTGCATTGCTATTGGGTGCAGGCGAAACCATAGAGCTTGCGGCTGAACATTTAAAAAGCGCCGGCATTGGCAACATCGTGGTGGCAAATCGTAGTGTAGAACGTGCACAAAACATTGCCGATAAGGTCGGCGGTCATGGTGTAAGTTTAAGCTATGTTGGTGAAGCACTACCAAAATCAGAAATCGTCATTACTGCAACGGCAAGCACCTTGCCGATCTTAGGTAAAGGTTTAGTAGAAAGCGCATTAAAACAGCGCAAACACAAACCAATATTCATGGTCGACCTTGCCGTTCCAAGAGACATCGAACCTGAAGTAGCTAAATTATCTGATATTTATCTTTACACTATAGATGATTTACAAAACGTGATTGAGCATAATCTAAAATCCCGCAAAGAAGCGGCAGACGAAGCAGAAAGTATCATTGACCATGAAGTACAAGAGTTTGCACTGTGGTTACGTGGTCAGGGCGTAGTGGATACAGTACGTGCGTTTCGCACTAAAGCAGAGTTTCAGCGCGATACAGTATTAGAAAAAGCGCAGAAAATGCTCGAACAAGGCAAACCTGTGGACGAAGTTTTACAGTTTTTGGCTCACACACTCACCAACAAACTTACTCATGAACCAACCGAAGCATTACATATGGCGGGCAAAGAAGGTAAAAATGAGTTGATTGATGCAGCAAGAATCCTGTTAAATATCCCTCCTAATGAATAAGCAGCAATCACAATCTCTAAATAGCGTGACCTCACGAGTCACCTGCACACTACAATTTCATTAGCTATTCAGCAATAGCCTTATCACTGTGTGCTCTTAGACAATAGGGCATACAAACAATTAATTATTTTCCTTAACAGCTAATGAAAGACTCGATTTTAAAAAAACTTGAAAACTTGAAAGAACGGCATGAAGAAATTGCAGCTGAGCTTTCGGATGCAGATGTAATTAATAACCAACAAGAATTTACTAAACTCTCTAAAGAATATGCTCAGCTTGAACCTATCGTTGCGAAATTCAACCAACATTTGCAAGCCGTAGACGATCTAGAAACTGCCAAGGAAATGGCTAACGACTCTGACAAAGATATGAAAACCATGGCGCAAGAAGAAATTAAAAGCGCTGAACAAATCTTAGAGCAACTGGAAACTGAGCTGCAAACCTTACTACTCCCCAAAGACCCTCATGATGAAAGTAATGTATTTTTAGAAATCCGCGCAGGTACCGGTGGCGATGAAGCCGCCATATTTGCGGGCGATTTATTTCGCATGTATTCACGTTATGCCGAAAATAAAGGTTGGAAAGTAGAAGTCATTAATGAAAATGAAGGCGATCACGGCGGTTATAAAGAAATCATCGCCAAAATTAATGGCAAAGAAGTATTTTCAAATTTAAAATTTGAATCAGGTGCACACCGAGTACAGCGTGTACCCGAAACAGAATCTCAAGGTCGTGTACACACCTCAGCGGCAACTGTTGCCATCATGCCGGAAGTAGATGAAATTGATGAAGTAGAAATTGATAACTCTGATTTGCGTATCGACACCTTTCGTGCTTCAGGCGCCGGCGGACAACATGTCAACAAAACTGATTCCGCAATTCGCATTACCCATATTCCAACTGGTATTGTGGTGGAATGCCAAGATGAGCGTTCACAACATAAAAATAAAGCACGCGCGATGTCTTTACTGAGTGCACGTATGCTCGATCAAGAACGCAAAAAACAAATGGATGAGCAAGCTGCCACCAGGCGCAACTTAGTCGGTAGTGGTGATCGCTCTGAACGCATCCGCACTTATAATTTTCCCCAAGGACGCGTAACTGATCACCGCATCAATCTCACACTGTATAAATTAGACGAGATGATGCAAGGCAATGTAGATCAAATCGTGCAGCCTTTACGTAATGAGCATCAAGCAGACCTACTCGCTTCGATGTCAGAGTAAAAATGACTTTTCAACAAGCGGTTGAATTTGCCACCGCTAAACTTTCTGCTATCAGCGAGAGCGCAAAACTTGATGCACAACTCCTCATCTGCCACGCATGTAATATCGAACAGACTCAACTCATTGCACATCCTGAGCAAGAGTTAAATGAACAACAGATAGAAGAATTTAAACTATTCTTAAATCGACGTGTAAAGGGCGAACCACTTGCTTATATAACGGGTACAAAAGAATTTTGGTCATTAGACTTTAAAGTGAATGAGCATGTGCTTATCCCTCGCCCAGAAACAGAATTATTAGTTGAACAAACACTCCTCGCAATACAGGATAAGCCATCCGCACGAATTTTAGATTTAGGTACAGGTTCGGGCACGATTGCGATATCAGTTGCCAAGCATCACCCTGACTGCCATATCGTAGCCACAGACGTTTCCCGCTCTGCCTTAGTAATCGCAAAACAAAATGCACAAATACATGAAACTATGATCAATTTCATATGTAGCAATTGGTTTGAAAATATTGAAGAAAATGAATTTGATGTGATTGTATCTAATCCTCCTTATATCGCTAAAAATGATTCTAATCTTGATAAATTCGTTTCATTTTATGAACCCGATGAGGCCTTAATAAGCAAACATGATGGCCTTTCTGATTTAAACCTAATCATCACACAGGCTAGAAAATTTTTATCTCCTTTTGGCGCATTAATTGTCGAGCATGGATATCAACAGGGAGAATCTGTGCGTAATTTATTTACGAATGCAAAATTTTGTAACGTAAAAACACATCTAGATATAGCCGGTCTTGAACGCTGTACCAGTGGCAGCACTTAAAGACGTTTTCAACAATATACATTTACAACTTATTTTTTGCTAACTAATAATAAGTATTCATTTCAAAAAATTGTTTAATTAATTTCAACATGTAAAACAGCTTGATAAAACAAGTGTTTTTTTAAACACCTATTTGCGCAATACAATGACCTCAATTGCAACACATGATAGAACGCTAATTACAAAAAATTATTTACATTCAGTAATTAATTGCATAGAAACCAATGGTTATGATCTTAAAGATTTCGAAATTTCAACGGAGCGCGTGCAAGGCTACACAAAGGGTAAACTGACCCCTAAAGCAATAATTTATGTGTTTCGTGCCAGCACAGAAATTGAAAAAAACTATGTGTTAGAAGGCGATATGAGCTTTTCAGATGCACTTTGCAAAGATTTAGAAACACAAGTATTTGACTGATCTTTATTTAGATTGAATCATCACACAGAAACTATTGACCGAAATCTAAAAAAGGCTTAATTGAAAAATAAAGAACGATCGCTGCAATCGCGGTGTAAATAATAGCTTGAATGGGACTTTCTATAAGACTTGAAATTAAACCCTGCGAGCTGCCTTCTTCTTTTGCCCTTTCTCGCTCAAGTTTTGCATTTTTGAAACGCTGTTGTTGATATTCTTCGATTAATGCTTTTGCTCGTTCAAGTTGATCGTCTTCTTGTAACCAGATAGCCGGCATAGAAATACCCCAATTCCCTGCTGGAGTCTCATAAAAATCGATATGATGGTTTGTTAATAGATTACGAATGTCTTCAGCTTCATCATCCGGAACATTCCTTAATCTAAATAATTGGACGGCCATTGACCTCGTCAAAAAAATTATTTTAGCTTTTCTTTTAAAAGTACGTTCACTTGTTGCGGATTGGCTTTCCCTTTCGAAAGCTTCATCACTTGCCCAACAAAAAAGCCGAACACCTTATCCTTTCCAGACTTATATTGTTCAACTTGACCAGGGTTATCCGCAATCACTTGATCAACCAAACCCTCAATTTCACCACTGTCTGTAATTTGCTTTAAGCCTTTTGCTTCAATAATTTCATCGACATTTCCCTCACCCGCCCACATCGCCTGAAAAACTTCTTTGGCAATTTTGTTAGAGATCGTGTTGTCTTCAATACGCCCTAATAGCTCCGACAACATTTTTGCAGACACTGGACTATCCGCAATTTCAGTTTCATGTTGATTTAATGCTGCTGTGAGCTCACCCAATACCCAGTTGGCTGCTAACTTCGCTTTGCCAGCACCAGCATTTACGACTTGTTCAAAATACTCAGCCATGTCTTTATCCATCACTAGGCTTTCTGCATCATAATCGCTCAACTCATAGTCTTGCTTAAAGCGCACAATCTTTGCGGCAGGAAGTTCAGGCAGCTCTTTCTTAAAAGCTTCCAACTCTTCACTTGTAATAATTACAGGCAATAAGTCAGGATCAGGAAAATAGCGGTAATCATTAGCTTCTTCTTTGCTACGCATGGAACGCGTTTCATCTTTATTGGCATCATAAAGACGGGTTTCTTGCACCACTTCTCCGCCGTCTTCTAGCACATCTATTTGACGCTCGATTTCATGGTTAATCGCACGTTCTACAAATCTAAACGAATTAAGATTTTTAGTTTCTGTACGCGTACCAAATTCTTCTTGCCCTTTAGGACGCATCGAAACATTCGCATCACAACGAAAAGAACCTTCTTGCATATTGCCATCAGAAATTCCTAGATAGCGCACAATAGAATGGATCTTTTTCATGTACGCCACCGCTTCTTCTGCAGAGCGCATATCAGGTTCCGATACAATTTCAATTAGAGGCGTGCCACAGCGGTTTAAATCAATACCGGTCGAATCAGGAAATTCTTCATGCAAAGATTTCCCTGCATCTTCTTCTAAATGTGCACGTGTAATACCTATGGTTTTACGTTCACCATCACTTAGCACAATTTCTAATTTACCGTGTTCAACAATCGGCAATTCAAACTGACTGATTTGATACCCTTTAGGCGAGTCCGGGTAAAAATAATTTTTCCGCGCAAACACTGAACGTTCAGCAACTGTAGCACCCACCGCAAAGCCAAACATGGCAGCCATCTTCACCGCTTCTTTATTTAATACCGGCAATACGCCTGGCAAGCCTAAATCGACTGCACAGGCTTGTGTATTGGGTTCAGCCCCATACGCTGTAGAAGCAGCAGAAAAGATCTTACTTTGTGTCGCAAGCTGCACATGTATTTCTAAACCGATGACTGTTTCCCACTGCATGACTATTCGAACCCTTTAGGAACTTGCTGATGCCAATCTGTATCTTGCTGATATTGGTGCGCAAAATTAAGCAAGGTTTCTTCAGCAAAATAATTGCCGATTAATTGCATACCAATAGGTAGTCCATCTTTGAACCCACAAGGAACAGACATTGCGGGCAGTCCGGCTAAGTTAATTGAAATAGTGTAGATGTCTGATAAATACATCGTGACGGGATCATCGGTTTTCTCACCAATTTTAAAAGCAGGCGAAGGTGTTGTGGGCCCTAAAATTACATCCACTTCTTCAAACGCTTTTTTAAAGTCATCGCTGATTAAACGTCGTATCTGTTGTGCTTTTAAATAATAGGCATCGTAATACCCCGCGGACAATGCATAGGTGCCAATCATAATGCGACGTTTCACTTCATCACCAAACGCTTCACTTCGACTGCGATCATAAAGATCTCGCAAATCTTTTGGATCCTCACAACGATAGCCAAATCGCACACCATCATAACGCGACAAGTTAGAGGAACATTCTGCTGGCGCAATTACATAATAAGCAGGGATAGCTAAATTCGTATTTGGCAAACTAATACTTCTTATTTCACAGCCTTGTTGTTCATACCATGTAAGCGCATCTTCAATGATTTCCTTAACACCAGCATCCAAACCTTCACTAAAATATTCTTCTGGTACACCAATCACTTTATCTTTGATTGAATCGTTTAGGCTTTGTGAATAATCCGGAACTTCTCTGTCTAAACTTGTAGAGTCTTTTTCATCAAACCCCGCCATGGTTTGCAATAACAATGCACAGTCTTGTGCAGAAACACCAAATGGCCCACCTTGATCTAAGCTGGAAGCATAGGCAATCATTCCATATCGTGACACGCGCCCATAGGTGGGTTTAATTCCAGTAACACCACACAGTGCGGCGGGTTGGCGAATCGATCCACCTGTATCGGTGCCGGTTGCCAAAGGTGCAATACGCGCCGCAACCGCTGCTGCTGAACCACCCGATGATCCACCTGGTACACATTCTGTATTCCAAGGATTTTTAACGGGACCGTAGAAACTGGTTTCATTAGATGAGCCCATCGCAAATTCATCCATGTTTGTTCTACCAATCGTAATACAACCTGCTTGATCAAGTTTATGTGTAACGGTTGCATCGTAGGGTGCATAAAAATTATCTAACATCTTTGAACCACAAGATGTCTTCACGCCGTACATACAAAAAATATCTTTTGATGCAATAGGAATTCCGGTTAATGGACCATTCTTTTTTTGTTTAATAAGTTTGTCCGCATGATCCGCTTGCAGTATGGCACGCTCACCGAGCTCAGTAATAAAAGCATTAAGCTCACTAAATTTTTGCATGCGTTCCACATAGTGTTTGGTTAATTCAACACTAGAGAATTCGCCATTGCATAAACCTTCAGCAAGTTGTGAAACAGAACGATCGTGCATGTTATTTTTATTTTCTTGAAATAAGCGAGCTATTCAATCACTTTAGGTACTAAATAAAGTCCTTTTTCTGCAGCAGGTGCAACGGTTTGGAATTTATCGCGTTGGTTATCTTCTTTCACAACATCTTCACGTAATCTCTGTGTGGCGTCTAAAGGATGCGCCATAGGTAAAATATCTTTGGTATCCACCGCATTCATTTGCTCAACCAAATTGATAATGTTGGAAAGGTCTTTTGCATATTGCTCAACCTCGTCAGACTGAATTTCCAGTCTTGCCAGGTTTGCAATTTTTAGAACTTCTTCAGGTGTAATCGACATGGTGTATATATATAAATGAACGAACGGCAAACTACCACACTTATGCGGCACATATAATGGCTTGCCGAAAATTTTAGCCACTGATAGAGTACGCTAACTCTCGCATAATTAATCACTTAACAACATCCAATATGCTCAAGCGCATTCTCGGAGCTTTCTCCAACGATTTATCCATCGATTTAGGTACAGCCAATACGCTGATCTATATGCGTGATAAGGGAATTGTTCTGAATGAACCCTCAGTAGTCGCGATCCGTCGAAATCCAGACGGTGGGCAACGCACCATCGAGGCAGTGGGCGCCTCAGCCAAAGGTATGCTGGGCCGAACACCCACTAATATTGAAGCCATTCGCCCTCTCAAAGACGGTGTGATCGCCGATTTCACCACCACTGAGAAAATGCTCCAACACTTTATTAAAAAGGTGCATGAGCGACGTTACTTTAAGCCCAGCCCTCGCGTACTGGTATGTGTACCCTGTGGTGCCACGCAAGTAGAGCGTCGTGCAATTCGAGAATCAGCCATGGGTGCGGGTGCACGCAAAACCTATTTAATTGAAGAGCCGATTGCAGCCGCCATTGGTGCAGGCCTACCGATTGAAGAAGCACGTGGTTCGATGGTGTTAGACATTGGCGGCGGCACATCAGAAGTTGCAGTGCTGTCATTAAATGGCATTGTATATTCCTCATCCGTTCGCATTGGTGGCGACAAGTTTGATGAAGCCATCGTGAATTATATTCGTCGTAATTATGGTGTGTTAGTCGGGGAATCCACTGCGGAACGCATCAAACATGAAATTGGTACAGCCTACCCAGGTAAAGAAATGATGGAAATCGAAGTCAAAGGTCGAAATCTCTCTGAAGGTGTACCAAAGAGTTTTTCTTTAAACAGCAATGAAATTCTCGAATCATTGCAAGAACCCTTATATGGAATTATCAGCGCAGTAAAAACAGCACTCGAACAAACCCCACCAGAACTTGGTGCGGACGTTGCAGATCGTGGCATCGTACTCACTGGTGGAGGCGCACTATTGCGCGATCTTGATCGTCTGATTATGGAAGAAACGGGTATCCCTGTTGTCATTGCCGATGACCCACTCACCTCCGTTGCTCGTGGCGGTGGTCGAGCATTAGAGCTGATGGATGAATTAGGCAACGAGCTTTTAACGGTCGACACCTAAGCCTTAAACACTCTTCACTGACGGATAGCGAGTAATTCGTTATCATAGCCTCGCCTTTATGAATGTTTACAATTTTATTGAGGAGAATTTGCTATAAAACCGCTGTTCAGCCTCGGCCCTTCTGTTTCTACTAAATTATTACTCCTCATTATTGCGTCTATCGTCATGATGACGGTCGACCATCACTTTAATCACTTACGAAAAGTACGCCAAACCATTAGTGTGGCGATGTATCCAATCGAATATTTGGCCGGCTTACCTTCTAAAGTGTACAACTGGAGTTCTGAATCCTTTGCTTCACGCAATAAATTATTACGCGACAACGCAGGACTGCGTGCTGAACAAATACGTTTAGAATTACGACTACAAAAACTTGAAACCTTAGAAGAGGAAAACCAACGTCTGCGTGAAATGCTGTCTTCTGCACAATATTTCACAGAAGAACGTGTGTTGATTGGTGAATTGTTATCAGTGGACTTAGATCCCTACCGACAACGCATTGTGGTAAACAAAGGTACACGTGATGGTATTTATGATGGCCAACCTCTTTTAGGCGCAAAAGGCATTATTGGACAAATTGATAAAGCCGGACCGTTTAATTCCATCGCAATTTTAATGACCGATCCTAATCATGCATTATTAGGTGAAGTGGCACGCAGCAGACAACGAAGTTTAGTGGTCGGCACAGGTAACATTCAAAAATTAGAACTTCTACATTTAACCAACACCGCTGATATTCAAATTGGTGATTTAGTCATTACATCTGGGCTCGATGGTCGCTACCCGAGTGATTATCCGATAGCTGAAATCACCAGCATCCAACAAATCTCGGGGGATGCATTTGTAAAAGTAGAAGCCAAACCGCTTGTTGATCTAAACAGTATTCGTGAAGTATTACTCATTTGGACGGGCGAACAAGAATCAGAACTCAATACTGCAGAGAGTCTTCAAAGCAAGGCTGAAGACAATCTAACAAACCAAGAAGTTATATCTACTAGCAATGAATAACGGCCCTAAATTTCTAACCATTTTCGCATCGTTCATTATTGCGATGATGCTGATGCTCATGCCCTTGCCAGACTGGGCGCGACCCTATCGTCCCGAGTGGCTTGTGCTTGCACTCATCTATTGGAACATAACCTTTCCTAAAAAAGTTGGTGTAGGCATAGCTTGGATATTAGGTTTATGTGTAGATGTCATCCAAGGCGCACTACTTGGCCAACATGCACTAGGTTTTGCCATTACTGCATTCATTGCGATTCGTTTTCACCAACGTGTTAGGGTGTATCCATTGCACCAGCAAGCCATGTTTGTGGGAATGATCTTATTACCTTATATGAGCTTATCGTTATGGATTTTAGGCATTCTAGGCGAAGACCCTAAAACTTGGGTCTACTGGGCACCGGTTGTTACCAGTGTTCTTGTTTGGCCATGGATTTATTTAGTAATGCGCGCAGTTAGCAAAAAAGCTTCAATATATTAAATTTCAGTTTTGGCTAATTAATTATTGCTTGACTCGATTTAATTCTGGCCTGAAGGATTGGTGTACTCATCGTTTAATGTTTGTACGAATCGATCCGCTGCTTCGCGAATTTGCATGAGTTTTGTACGTGCGTGTTTATTCCAACCCACAATGAAAGGGCGCCATAATGGTTGCCAGCATTTTGTATTTCGCAAAAAACCGCCTTTTACACTTCCGGTTAATTCCCTTTCAGGTAAAGACTTAGCCACCCATTTACTGACTACGTTTCTAATTAAGTGGTGAATAACTAATAACAACAATAAGGCCAAAATTATGGCGGCCCACATACCTGTTGCGCCATACTGATCAAACGCAGTGCCTGAACCAAAATGTTTAATAAAGTAAATTAACATGGCTAAGAAAACGGGTACTAACACAAGAACATCGATCATCAGTACGCGTTTGGCCCATTTGTGCGTGGCTTCTTGCACTTGAGGCACAATGTTATTTTCGATTTGATTTGCAGTATTTTCGAGTGAACCAATAATGCGATATACACGTTCGACACTGACTTCTGAAATACGCTGGTAGATTTCTCCTAAATCATTATCGCGTTTACGTTTGTAGCGCTCTTGTAAGGCTTTATCTTCTATTTGTACTGCGGCCTCTTCATTATAGGTTGCGTAAAAACGCCCACTCACTAGCCCACCAGATGCTAAAGCACGCTGCCAAGCAGCAACCACTTCTTCGGCATTATCTTCTGCTGCAGTGGTATCAATTTGGTTGAGAATAAACAACACCTTGTTTGAATCATTGCGGCGCACTGTTCCAGCAACCAAGTGCTCCAAAGTATCGCGCATTGCACCGGGCTCTGGATGGCGGGCATCAAACAACACCAACACTAAGTCTGAAAGATTTATAATGTGATCGGTAATTCGCAAGGTTGAAGTACGCTGCGCATCGGCATCAAACCCTGGAGAGTCAATAAAAATTTTGCCTTTAATTAAATCAGATGGGCAGGTTTTTAATTGTAAGTAGGTATCAATGCGCGAGCCTTCGCCGGCAGATACTTTTTCAATTTCTTCGCTAATTTGATAAAACGGAAAACGTGGATCTGCATCTAGGGCTAATCCTGGCAAGACTCTTACTTTGTCATCACTGCTAAAACATATCACAGTAAATTTATCATCTACCGCTTGATTGCCCGTTTTTTGTAGATCGGTTTGCACATAGTGATTGATAAAGGTCGATTTCCCTGCCGAAAATGTCCCCAATACAGAGATGAGCGGCCACCATGATATGTCAGTGGTGTAAGACTCTTTGCTGGTGAGAATACCGAGCTTGTAGGCAAGTTTATCCAGCTCACAAAAATGATCCACTACATCTACTAGTAGCGGGTTTTCATTTGAAATATGGCTGCGAAGACTTTTTATTCTTGCTTTAAGATTAGCATCGGGCCCGATGAGCATTTAATGTCCTATTAAATGTAAGCTGTGTAAATATCTGTTGGGCATTGTCGCATATACCTTTCTGCCTGCAAACAAGCTAAAAGGTATTAGATTCTCATGGAGTTTGCCTATGCTGCATACTTTTCAATTGTTTTCGAAATTTCACACAGGGATCTTCGTTGGTATGACTGGGCGTGAAATACAGTACGTCATATAAATGATGACGATCTTGAAAATATTCTTGTGGTTCTTGTAACTCTTCTTGTACGGATATATAGGACACTGACAAATAGGAGGTTTGGTTATATTTTCTTCTAAGTTGCATTGGTACTGCATAGTCATTTCTGACATGACCACTGCCGGCAATAAAAACGACTGGCAATGGTTTATTTAAAAGTGCATTAGCCATTACATGATCTCGATGCATTTGTGCACGTGACATAAATTTCACAAAGCCTTCATTCGCATGACCACAATGAGAGTCAATTATATTTTTGTTTAAAAGATTAATTTCATCTTGAGTATATGAATATTCACTCTTCGCCAAATTATCATCTTCAAACTTCTGATCATTTGCCCACTGATGCAACTCTTCACTTCCAATATTACCCGCATGTAAACGTAGTTGATGCTGCACAACTGAATTCAATACCGGTGTATATAACTCCCAAGGCCAGCCTTCGTTTATCATAGCTACCAGTTCTAACAGCTCAGGAAGTTTTTTCCAAGTTAATGGCTGCTCTTTCCAACCCTCAATCGATAACATTTCCATCACAACTGTTGGTTGTGCGCCTGATTTCACCAAAGACTCTAAAACCTTGGATTGCAAATAATGGTGATCCGGGTGATTATGAACTTCGCCCAATAAAATATAATCGTAATAAAGTAATTCTTTATAAAACTGATGATCAGTAAGCCATGTTTGTTTATGCGTATCCCATATTTTGCCTACCAGTACATGATCTTTATAAAAATCTGCTTGCCAGTCATTAGCTGCTACACTACTTAGGTGAAAAAACCCTGCAAACAACAAAATTGTTAAAATAAATTTTACGACTTTAATTAGCATTTACGCGATCAAAATGGACTTTAGATTACTCACCTCTATCAAAGAATTAGATGCGTTTTGCAACGCATCTTCTACTATGCAGTGGTTAGCACTTGATACTGAGTTTATACGTGAAAAGACCTACTATCCAAACCTATGTTTAGTGCAAATTGCATCTGAAAATGAAGTTGTCTGCATTGACCCTATTGCAATTAGTGACTTATCGTCATTAAAAAATTTAATCTACCAAAATACCATTACCAAAATTTTTCATTCTGCCAGCCAAGATCTCGAAATTTTTGTCAATCTTTTCGATGAGGTACCTACCCCCATGTTTGATACTCAGATTGCGGCCAGCCTACTGGGCTATGGTGAACAAGTAAGTTATGCGCATTTAGTAAATGAGATTTGTGATATTGAACTTGATAAATCACTCTCTCGCACCAATTGGGAACGTCGACCACTTTCAACTGAAGAGCTTAAATACGCAGCAGATGATGTGAAGTATTTAGCAAACGTTTACCAATTTTTAAAACAAGAATTAGATAAACATGAGCGGAATCATTGGGCGGAATTCGAATGCAACAACTTATCCTCAATCGATAAATATAAAATTGATACCAACAAAATCTGGGAAACTATAAAAGGTGCTGGAAAACTAGATTCCAATCAACTAAATGTTTTACAGCAACTTGCGAAGTGGCGTGAGCTACAAGCCATTGCTGAAAACAAACCACGCCGCTGGATCGTTAGCGATAAATTATTACTTCAACTCGCTATTGCACAACCCACTGATCTTAACGCTTTAGGTTCTATAGAAGGCATTCAACAAGAACATATTGGTTATGCAGATGTTCTCATCGAAGAAATAATCTCTGCTCAAAAAATTCCTGAAAGTGACTGGCCGCCTGCTTACAATGTTGGACCCCTAAGCACCGAACAACGCAAGCTAGTGAAACAAGCGCAAAGCTTCATTCGTGATCGCGCAGAGGAATTGAATATTGCGCCAAGCTTGTTAGCCACGCGGAATGTAGTAGAGAAACTCGTTCGAGGGAAACGTGAACTCGAAGTCCTTTCTAGCTGGAAAAAAGATTTAGTGGGCGATGAACTTGTCGCCTTAATTGAGGCAAACAATCCTTTCTAATTATCACTTTATATGGCCTATGCGATATAGCCTGTCAAGGCGCTTAGTAGATAATTGTTGACATGACAACCGATGAAATAGAAAAACTTATTGAAGCCGGAGTACCCAACTCTAAAGCCATAGTGAGTGGTGGCGAAGGCAAATATGAAGCAATCGTAATTAGCGATAGCTTTGCTGATTTAAGTATGGTGAAAGAACACCAAATGGTATACGCAACGGTGAAACCACAAATCGCGAGTGGCGAATTACATGCTTTAAGTATAAAAGCGTTTACTCCCGAAGAATGGGAGCAACAGAAAAATAATTTTTAGGTTTTCGTTTTAATTCTAGTGGCTAGAATCATCATCGATATTCACGACACTCAGTCCGCCACCCAGGTTTGCATAATAAGCTGAAACATTCTTCATTTCTTCTTCACTTAATGCAGTCACGATGCCTGCCATAATGGCATTCTTGCGATCACCATTCTTATAAGCTTTTAATGAATGAAACATATAATCCGCATGCTGACCTGCTAAACGTGGAAAATTCGGCGCAATACTGTTGCCATCTTCACCATGACATGACACACATTGTTTAGCAACTTCTTCACCACTCTTAGCAACAGCTTTTGGCTCGTCATGACTACCTTCGTCAGATGCAAAACAAGGTGTTAATGAAAGAATAAATAAAATGGAAACTGCTTTAATAATTAAATTTTTCATGCCTATTAAATCTATTTTGGTAAATCTACTTTGATGTTTTAAACGTAATGTTTATTGTAAAGACTGAAAATATGCACCGATATCTGCCATATCTTCTTCACTTAATCCTGTAGCATGTGCTTGCATCGTAGGATGACTACGCCCTCCTGATTGATAACCTTTTAGCGCCGCAATAATGTATTCTGCGTGTTGCCCTCCTAAACGTGGCACATGATAGGTTGGATATACATTAGTGTAGCTCGGTACACCATGACAACCCAAACAAGTATCTGCTTTCACTTTGCCTGCTTCGGCACTACCACCGGCAAAGCTTACAGGTGTAACAAAAAAACATAAGGTTATAATGAGTAATGATTTGCGTAAAACACAACGCATGACAGTTTCTCTCCGTAGAACGATAAGTGAACTAAATTTTGCGAGATGAGTATACCTAGTTTTCATACAAGATGGATCTCTCCTTTTGGACAAGTAGCAACGATAAACATATCTATAGATATCGGCACAGCTCATAGATATTTAAATTTAAATGGCCCATAACTGACACTAATGGTGTATTACAAAGATTTAAGCTCGGAATCGATTAAGCATTTACTCGGCCACTATGGAATACGTTTACATTGTCTACAATTTGACATGGATATCCCGTATAGCTTTTGGGGCGAACCTGAAGCCGGTCGGCTAGGTGAAAATCTTTATTTGCGAGACGATACACCTATTCACTCGATTCTGCATGAGAGCGCTCATTATGTCTGCATGCCTGAACAGCAACGCCATAATGCTGAAGTCGATGCTAAAGGTTCTGCCATGGAAGAAAATGCGACGTGCTATCTACAAGTCCTATTATCAAATCATATTCATGGTTACAGCCGTAAACAGTTGATGAAGGATATGGACGATTGGGGTTATAGTTTTCGTTTTGGCTCTACCCATGACTGGTTCACGAAAGATGCAAAGGAAGTGAAAGATTGGCTCATCAGCCATAACCTTATTACTGATCGTAACGAAGTGACTTGGCAGCTAAGAGCCTAAGCCACTTCTAGTCTCGCGCCATTGACATTCGACCCAAATACCCCTAGCATTTTCTTCATATAACCAAATTTGGTTAAGTCGCTGATTTAATTCAACAACTTGCAGGGCGACATAAATATTTCTGCTAAAGCGATGACCGTCCTCTAAAAGCTTCTAGGTCGAGTCAACGCCTAATTAACTTGAAGCGAATATTATTTAATGAGGAACGGATTTCATGCTGACACAATCCTATTTTCTCCCATGTAATTTTGCATTAAGTTGTACTCTTACGGCAGAGCCTACGTACTTATGTCCACCTCATTATCACATAGAGGTTTAGAACTATGAAAATTGAAACTCAAGCCATACACAGCGGTTATTCGCCTGATCCCAGCACAAAAGCAGTTGCGGTACCCATTTATCAAACCACTTCGTACGCATTTGACGATACACAACATGGTGCAGATTTATTTGATTTAAAAGTCGAAGGCAATATCTACACCCGTATCATGAACCCAACCACTGCGGTGCTGGAGCAACGTGTTGCAGAAATGGAAGGTGGCGTGGGGGCACTTGCGTTATCGTCTGGTATGGCAGCCATTTCCTATGCCATTTTTGCTTTAGCCGAACAAGGCGACAATATTGTTTCAGTAGCTACTTTGTATGGCGGTACGTACAACTTTTTTGCACACACTTTGCCAAAACTTGGTATTGAGGTTCGGTTTGTAGACTATCGCGATATCGATGCCATGGCTGCAGCCATTGATGATAATACTAAGGCTGTTTTCTGTGAGTCCTTAGGTAACCCCGCTGGTAATGTGATTAATCTTGAATCATTAACTAAAATTGCCCATGACGCTGGCGTTCCAGTCATGGTGGACAATACAGTACCTACACCTTACTTGTGCAGACCCTTCGAGTTTGGTGCGGACATAAGCATTCATTCGTTAACCAAATATATGGGTGGGCATGGTACTTCTATTGGAGGTGTTATTGTCGACTCAGGAAACTTCCCTTGGGAAAAACATAAAAAACGTTTTGCAGTACTGAACGAACCAGATCCATCCTATCACGGCGTTGTGTATACCGAAGCCTTTGGACAAGCTGCATATATTGGGCGTGTACGCGTCGTGCCTTTGCGCAATATGGGCTCTGCGATTTCTCCAATGAACAGTTTTTTAATCCTACAAGGAATCGAAAGTCTTCCAGTACGTATGGATCGTCATTGTGAAAATGCATTGGCGGTTGCGCAATATTTAGAAAAACATAAGTCAGTCAATTGGGTAAGCTACGCAGGCTTATCTTCACACGAAGACCATAAACTTGCACAAAAGTATTTTGGTGGACGTGCATCAGGTATTTTGAGCTTTGGCATTAAAGGTGGCATTGAAGCCGGTACTAAATTTATTGATGCACTTCAGCTGATTGTTCGTTTGGTTAATATAGGCGATGCAAAATCTTTGGCTTGCCACCCAGCGACCACAACACATCGTCAGTTATCTAAAGAAGAACAAGCTACTGCTGGAGTAAGCGAAGATTTAGTGCGACTTTCTATTGGTATCGAACATATTGACGATATTTTGGAAGATATCGAGCAAGCATTAAACAAAGCTCAATAACCATAAAAGAGTTTAGCTTTAGCCTTGAGTGATTACCGCCCGTCTTGGCTTTACCGAAATGGGCATGCTAACACAATTGCTGCCTCTTCCCTTTTACGCAAAGCTTTTGCTTGGCGCATCAGTCAGCAGTTTCGCAAACAAAGCCAGTCGAAAATATTGTCATTAGATAATGATGTCCGCTTACAAGGCTTTTTCAACACACAAACAAACTCTGCAAATAAACCTTTAGCTTTAATACTGCATGGCTGGTTGGGTTGTGCGGGATCACTCTATTTATTACCTATTGCAAACCAACTATACGCAAAAGGCTTTAACGTCGTTCGCTTAAACTTTAGAGACCATGGTGGCACGCAACATTTAAATAAGGAGCTATTCCACTCTTGCCGCTTAGAAGAGGTATTGAATGCTACACAAACTATCCAACTTCAAGTGCCTCATTCAACTTTTTACATTATTGGATTTTCCTTAGGTGGTAACTTTGCGTTGCGGATTGGTACAGAAGCAGATAACAAGGGCCTAAATATTAATAAAATAATTTCTATCTGCCCTGTCATGAATGCCGCAAACGCATTGGCTGAAACTCAATCCATGCCAAGTATTTATACAGAATATTATTTAAGACGTTGGAAAAATATGCTCAAAACTAAACACAAACTTTTCCCTGATGCTTACGACTTGGCTACTATCCAAAAACAATCCTCACTTACCAGCATGACTGAGCATCTGTTATTGCAATATACAAAATTTGATTCCGTTGCTCATTATTTACATGGCTACTCGATTACAGGAGAGCGCTTAAAAACGTTAAGCATTCATAGTGATGTCTATATTGCTGAAGATGACCCCGTAATTCCTTTCCATGATCATGAGAATCTATATGCTTCAGAATTTCTTAACATTCATCTCACACAATTTGGTGGCCACTGTGGATATTTAGATGGACTATTTGATATGAATTGGATAGATAAACAAATCATCAAAAATCTACAGGCATAAAAAAACCTACTGCATCCAAAGACACAGTAGGTTTTTAAGGAAGTCCCAATTAAATAGATTTACTAAGGTATAGGTAACGGAAGTGTATTGTTTTCACAATCCGTTGTATTCGCACCATAGAAGTTCAGGAACATGTAGTTCAAGATCCTAGTTGAGCATGTTGCATCACAATTAGCTTCAAAGCCAATTGGCATTGTATCAGTAATTAAACCTACTAGACCTGCCGTTCCGTTAAAAGTAACACAAAGATCATTCTTATTATCTAATCTTGTGATGCCATTACCAATCGGGCCATGGCATGCTGCATTAGCACAGGTTAACACACCACCAAATGTCTCTGTTTGATACAGATACTCACCCGTTGATGTTGGGTCGATAGTCACTGTTGCGTTTGCATTGTAATTTTGATTATCTAAACCAACACAATTCAATGTGAATGTAGTGGTATCAAACAATGCTGTTATGGCTTGATTTTGTGTAGCTAAAACAGTTTTAGCACCTGTCCATTGAGCATTAACCGGGTTTGCAACTGCGGTACACGACTGCATATCGGTTACATTCCAAGTTAAGGTACTCGCTCCACCTTCACCAATCATAGTTGGATTTGCAGTCAAGGTTACAGATGGGTTCGGTTGAACAACGGTAACCGTTACATTCGCTACTGTATTCAAAGCTCCAGCATTAGTGCAATCCAACGTAAATGTATTACTTGCAGCTGTTAGATTTTGTATTAGTTGTGTGCCATTAACAGCTTTATTGGCATTATCCCAAGCTGGATTAGCTGGATTACTCGTTGCTATACAGCTATCTGCATCCGTGGTTGACCAGGTAAGCGTTGAGTCACCGCCGCCAACACCTAACATTGTTGGATCAGCAGATAAATTAACTACTGGCGCTCCAGGTTGAGCCATCACAGTTACATCAACAGACGCAACCGCGGAATTAATTCCACCCTTAGTACATACTAGCGTAAAGGTATTTACACCTGCAGTGGTTAAATTAGTGAGCGTTTGCATTGAGGTTGGTAATAATGTACCTGTCCATTGATTATTCGCAGTAGCACCGCCTGCTGTACATGTATCACCGTCAGAAGCCCAATTTAGGGTCACCATGCCATTGTATGGAATAGGTGCACCGGCATTTGAAACTGGATCTGCTGTAAATGACGCTATTACAGGCTGAACATCATTATCAAGATTTGTCACCGAGACATCGGATGCATTTGCTCCGCCGTATGCACGGTCATTACTGATCGCAGCTGCCGTAACAATACTGTAAGCAATGTTGCCATCAACTGCTGGAGCCGCAACATCATCTACACCAGTAACCGTTACAGTCTGTGCGACATTATAATTACCTGAATTAAACACAACGGATGCAGGTGCTACCGTACCTTCCGCAGCATTACTGCTTGAAAGGCCAATCGTTACATCTGCAGTTGGTTGAGTACCTAAAACAATTGTAAAGGTGGCAGAAGTACCATTAGCAACATCACTTTCGCTAGTCTCAAGACCTGCAACTGGGTCAACAGTAATCACACCTTGTCCAGGTGCTTCATCATCTCGGTTCACAACCGAAACATCTGTAGGATCAATACCATTGTATGCAGCATCATTACTCACTGTTGCTGAAAGTTCTATGGTGTATGGGGTATCTAATGCAGCATCTAAAACCGCATCATCGACACCAGAAATTGTAATGGTATGTTGCTGGTTCCAATTTCCGGGAGTGATTGTTAGTGAAGCTGGAGCCACTGTTCCTTCAGCAATATTGCTGCTGGTTATATTCATTGTGACGTCATCTTCAGGCACTGAATTCAATGCAATGGTAAAAGTAGCAGTGCCATTATTTAACTCATTAGTCATAAGACCTGAAGTTGGATTTACTAATACAGCAGGATTGTTGTTTGCACCAGGAAGGGCTTTACCCTGAATAAATCCTTCGATAATGAATTGAGAGACATCGCTCGCACATGCACCCACACAGCTATTTGGATCATAAGTTGGTGCAAGTGGCATGGTGTCTGCGTTAACAGTTATCAAACCATTTAGATCACCACATGAATTACATGCAAGTGGCGATACCTCATTTAAAGCACCACCCGCAGTAGCGGTGCCTTGACCTTGTGCACCATGACAACTTGAACATGCGTAATTAGGGTCTTGATATATTGCGAGACCTCGTTTTGCAGATTCTGATAATAGAGCATCTGAAAGACCTCCACCGAGATCCATAGTGCCTGAACTTTCGCCTGAAGATTCACCACCACAAGCGCTTAAAAAAAACGAGACGATCGCAACTACTGCGATACTTTTTAGTATGCCGTTCATTGTTCCAACTCCAATTGAAATCAATTTATTTATGCATCAAAGCAAAGAAATCCTATTCAGTGCTTCATACAAAATGTAGAAAATAACTATACTTTCGTTAATTTTCCTCTCATATAAATTTACGATATAAGGCCTAACAACTAAGACCTATATCTACGGCACCTATGATAGTGACCTAAAAGAATATTTAATAATTTCTAGCCAACCACTGATCCGTTTTTTTTGCCCATTTGTCATGGTCAAAATTACGTAAAAATGTGAACTAAAAATTTTGCACTGAGATTCAGTGAATTATGACTTAGGCTCTGGAGAAATTGGTTGTAAATGCACACTTAATCGTGTCGGCTTTTGGTCCAGCTTCCACTCAAACATAGCGGTATACGCCAATACTGCGCGTACATATTCACGTGTTTCAGTAAAAGGAATGGTATCTACCCAAACGTCTGCAGGAAGTTCATACTTTTCTGGCAACCAAGCATTTACACGATGCGGGCCTGCGTTATACGCAGCAGAAGCTAAAGCCCGATGCCCATCAAATTTATTCAGCATGTCGTCTTATATAACGACTACCTAAATTTATATTAAAACTTGGCATATATAAGTCATGCCGAGTTGGAGATTTTAGTTTGAGTTTTTTTGAAACTTGCTTTGCTGTTGCTGGCATTAACTGCATCAGGCCTCGTGCCCCTACAGGAGAACGCGCTTGAGGATTAAATGCACTTTCACGACGAATAATCCCATAGATAAATGCCGGCTCGAGACTTCTTTTGGCAGCATACTTTTCTACATAACTAGTAAATGGAGTTGGAAAACGAATGTTTAAATCATCAAAGTAACGACCTTTAGCAATGGTAAAAATTGCATAGTCATACCATTGCCATTGATGAGCTAACGATGCCGCAATTTGATATTGCCTTTCAGAAAAATCTTTTGTTGCATAGTTCCATTCCCTACGTGCATCGGTAAATTGATCGACTAACAACAACTCTCTTGCACGAATAATACTGGGTGTTTGCTCGATCTTTTCTAGCTCAGACGCATTGTATTGCACAGGTATGCATCAACAATATTGTATGGCTTAGAAAGTTTGTCTGCGGCCAAAAAACCATAATAACTGCGATCTTCAGCAATTTTTTCGTACAAAGCTTTTGCATCAGACCGCAAACCTTTTTCTTCTAAAGCACGCGCTTTCCAGTATTGCCATTGTGGTTCAGCTTTTTCTTCTTCATTTAGCATTGCAATTCCGCGTAGCACCAAGTTCCCAATCCAAACTACGCAAAGCTGAGCGCGTCCTCCACATGCTAGTGGAAGGATCAACTAAATCTTTTGGTAATTGATACATCCAAGTAGTCGCACGTTCATCATGGCGATATGCTGCACGCAAAGCTAAATTCCTTTCTACTTCATCATGCAAATCTGAACCAAATGCATAATTATCTTGAATGCTCAACCATCTCTCATATGCTTGACTTAAATCTTTCCTTGCTAAGCGTTGCATTCCATGGCGAATAATTTGCCGATTCTGATGGTTATCTTTCTGCAAGGCATTTGATAGTAATTTAGCTTTAGGATTACGATAGGTTTCTAGCCAGAGTTTAGCTTGCTCTTGCTCACTCGCAGGTAATTTTTTAGCTAGGTATCTCGCTAAACTAAGACGATTATTCTCCATAGCCAAAGCAAATCGTTCCCAAATTAGCTCAGTGGTTAAATAACCTTGCTGGTTATACCAATCAAATAATGAATCGCATTGTTTAGGTTGTGATTTCCCAACTAACCATAAATCGCGCGCTTGATTAAGATATTGTTTTTTATTTTCTTCGAATTGGTTATGACGAATCTTGGCACGCAAAAAATAACATTGCAGAGCAATAGCATTATCATTTTGATAATATTTTAAAAAACTTTCGGAACGACCTTTTCTTTGCAATTGATAGAGCCAAGCAACACGCAAACGATCGGCTAATGGACTCTCTTTATTTGCAGCAATAAAAACATCTACTTCTTGATTGCTTAAACTTGCAATGCGTAGCTTTAACTCTTCGTAATTCAGATAAGGAAATAAAGGATATTCAGTCAACCTTGCTGAGTATTGATTAAATTGATTAATCTGTTTTTTAACCAGCGCTTTACGCGCTTTCTTATATAGTTCGCGCTCTTCTTGCCACTGTGTATTTGCATGAACAACACCAATTGACATGCAAACAACGAACGCAGCTCTTAACAAACTAAAGAGCGAAAAAGATATAAATTGATGGGTAAGGATGTGCGGCGCTAAAAACTGCCGCACATCCTTTTTAGAATAGCATTTAGAAAGAAGTTGCCTCTTCGAATGATTCTTTGAGGTTGTCTTGAGATTTATCTGCGGCAATTTTTGTACTTTTAGAATCAGGTTGGTCAATGAGACCACTTCCATCATGGATTTTCATAGTCCCATCTATCATCGCACCCTGTGCTACAGATACACTGGTGCCACTCACATTGCCAAAGATTCTAGCACTTCCTGTAATTTCTAGCTTGCCTCGAGCAAAAACATCACCCTTTACCGTTCCGCCTATAATTACATCGTCAGTATGAATATTGCCTTCCCAAACCGCGGTTGAAACCAGTTCAACTAGACCATCGATATCACCATCGCCCTTCACCTGACCGCTGATCACAATAGAGCCAGTACCTTTGACGTCACCATTAATGACAAAATCTTTCCCTAGAATAGTTGCTGGTGTTGAAACCTTGTCACGTAATTTTCGCATACCCATAGGGGCCTCCACACTTATAAGATGAATGTACTAATAATACACCCATGCTAGACACAATGGCTGAGCCCGAGGCTATTGCTCCGACTGATGCGTAAAATAATGCTATGAAATGACAATTTGCCTAAAATTGCTGATATTCCAGGCTAAATTCATTCGATGTAAAGTATCAATATGGAAACAATTGAGACTTTTCTACAAACTTTGTACAACTCCCCCCATTATTCATTCGGCTGGCTTGTATTTGCAGGACTAACCCTGCTTCCAGCGATCGTCAGCGCGAATCTAATCCAACATGATTTGAGTAAACTTATAAGTGGCAAATTTGAGGTTAAGGAGCTGTTATCGTCGCTACTAAAAAATATAATTATACTAATAGCATGTGTCAGCGTGATTTCATATGCGTTTTATTTATACTTTTGGATTTAGCAAACTAGCTTTTCTCAATCACTTTAAAAACATTCGTCTGCTGTTGCTTTTCTTCACGTAATTTTGTTTCTTGAATCGTTGAATAGTGACTAATTTCCACTTGTTCTTCAATTTTCGAAGCCACAATCGAAGAGTACGTACTTAATTTACCCATCCCTTTTAACTTACGATGCAAATTATCTTGCTGCCACCCTGCTGGCATCGCATCATGAATAATAAGAATACCATTAGGTTTAAGATTGCCCCAAACTTGATCAAGCAAAGCTATTTGTTGAGCTTCATCTAAGCTAGATAATGCGTGAATCAGACAAATTACATCTGCTTTGTCACTTGAATTAGCAGTTTCAATAGAACCAAGATGAATCTTATGCTGATCACCTGTATGTGGGGCAAAATAGCTAGCAAAACTTTTCGTCACCACCTCATCTATCGCTGCAATATGAGTCGTAACCCCTCTATCAACATTAATATAGTTACTTAACAACAAATCGGTAACTAACAATCCATAATCATTACTCACGCAATCTACTGACACCGCTTTTTTAGCGCCAAAGTAATCTAAGATAATTCTTTCGATAACCGAGCTGTGGGTATAATTCGCCCACGCTCTTATCGCCATTTTTGCATAAACACTGGCTATCTCATCCCGATTACCTGATTGCAATAGTTTGCCAAGTGCAAGATTTGAACGTTGTTGATAAAACCATTCTGCACTACTTGGAATAGGGTCTGGCCATTTACGTCCTACTCCAAGTGACATGACACCATCATTTTCTGCACGCACATTACTAAAGCCTGTCCAACGTTCACGACTTAAGAAAATATTTTCCAAAAAACTTCGTGACCAATAACCTTTTTCCTGCGCCTGACCTTCTGGATATACGGGAAGAATGACAACGCCACCGGGTTTAACAATTTTTAAAAGTTCTAATAAAAATGAAGCGCCCCAATTACTTGCAAACAAAGGTATGCTGATACCGATATATACTCGATCTAATAAATTAGGCAAAGTTGGATAAAAGAAATTACCAATCTTGTCATCATCTAAATTCACACTCAAATGATTTGCAGTTGGTGTCATACTGTAAATATTATCGTCTGGACGAATTTGATTATTTTTATCTCGCTCACCAGAAAAATAATAATCTAAATCTTCACTAATGAATTCTTCCGATAGATGAAATGCTGCATCTGTCATAGCTTAGTATTTTTTTATTTTTAATTAGAAAAACGCGAAAGCGAATTCTGCTTAAGCAGAACACTCATTGCAAGATTATTTATTAATAAGGTTAAGGAACCAGGTCTGTCCAGATTTACGGATTTTAAAGAGAAGTAATCTTGCTAACGGAAAGTTAGCGTTAAACCTGCACTTCCATAACGAGAATTGCTTCTTCGCGGTAATTTGCAACTTTGCGTTCTCGAGCGATTTGCATTACTCCAGCGCAACTTACCACCTGAGTATTTGCTGTAATGCTTATGATGCTTGTTTCTAAAACCATGATGACCATAGCCAAACCGGTAAGCAGGATAGTACACACGGCTGGATCGCTCTTCTTCTTGATTCAAATAGACAACGTGTGGAACTAGAGCAGCTTGTGCTTGTTTTAACGCAGCTTTTTGTTTGACCTTTTCAAGCTGTAATTTTTTACGCTCTAAACGCTCTTCTCGCATGCGTGCCCATTGATTCGTGATCGAATAGTAATTTTCCTTGTAGTCAGAATCAGAATAAACATTTGAAACATCTATTTGATTGGTACTAATAGGATTATTTAATGGCGCTTGATCTGAATAATGCGTCACGCCATTTTCATCCACCCACTTGTGTATAGTGCCTGCATGTACAACCGATAGCGTTATCCAGAATAACGTTACAAGTAATAAGGGTATGTACTTAAACATATTCATACTTATAGGACTGTAGCGCCTCAGCTTGGTTCTGTCATGTTAGAACCTACGAACAAGCTTACTCTTTAATGATTTGCCACCCGTCAAGATCCATAGGGGCAGAATGAGTCTCTAATTGATCCCAAATCGTATAACCCGTATGCTGCTCATAGACTGCAATTGCCGCTTCTTCAGCAGTAGAAAATGTTAGAGTAGGCAAATTATCCACCCACAAATCCCATAAACCTAAGGGTTCTTTTTGTATTTCAAATGTAGATGCATCTGTTTCTAATTTATACTTCATAAATAAAGTATAACGTAATTTTTTATTTAAATATTATGTCGACCGCTAACTTTTTCTTTCACGGACTATTCCCAGACTGTATTGAAGCCGATGAAGATACAGGTAGACAAATATGTAAAGTTTTATTTGATGTAGATTTTGAAGGTGAATTCCATTCCCATTTGTTAGCCGACCTTTGGCCTATAGAAGAAGGAGACGGTATACCCACTTTTGAAGTCCGCTACGATCTGCCTTTCAATTGTGACGACTTTTCTAAAACCGCTGTGCAATATTATCAACAAGTGATGGGGCCACAATCCACCACCATCAGCCATAGCGGCCCAAAAGGAATGAATCCAAGAAATAATGTATTTCGCGCACAATGGCAAATCGCTCTCGAAGCTAGTAAAAAATAATTCCTCTATGAACTCAAACCTCAAAGCATTATATGCTGAGGCACCGATTGCGCAAAAGAAAAAATCTGCAATTACGCAACACGGATACACACGCATTGATGATTATGCATGGCTGAAAGACGAGAACTGGCAGCAAGTTATTCAAACTCCCGAGGTGCTCTCACAAGAAATCAAAGACTATCTAGTGGCTGAAAATGAATATTTAGCACAATGCATGGGCGATACTGAAATTCTACAAAAAAAATTATTTACCGAACTACGAGCAAGAATTAAAGAAGACGATAGCAGCGTTCCTGAAAAAGATGGTGATTATTTTTATTACGATCGTTACGAGGAAAACCAACAGTATCCAATTTATTGTCGTTATCATAAAGACAATCCTGAACACGAAGAAATTCTACTAAACGCAAATCTTGCAGCTAAAGGTTTTGACTACTTTGATATTGGCGATGCAGGACACAGCCCAGACCACAAATACTTTGCGTACAGTGCTGATATTAAAGGTTCTGAGTTTTACACACTTTATATTATCAATTTAGAAACAGGAGAATTACTCAAAGACCAAATAAGGAATATACAAAGTGTTTTTGTATGGGCAATGGATAACCGTACGCTTTTTTACACCACACTTGATGACAATCATCGCCCAGACAAAGTTTATCGTCATACACTAGGTGAGAATATTTTTGATGATGAAATGTTATACGAGGAGAAAGATTCAGGTTTTTTTGTCTCATTGGATATCACTGAATCCAACCGCTTTATTTTGATCTCTGCACATGATCACGTCACTACTGAAATACATATCATTGATGCATTTAATCCTAAACAAGCTGCAAAATGTTTTTCCAAACGCCAAGTGGGTGTTGAATACGAAATTACTGATCGTGATGGCACATTTTTTATTGTTACCAATAAGGACGGCGCTGAAGATTACAAAATCATGCAAACCGATCTACAGCAAACCGAACATAGCCATTGGCAAGATGCATATGTTCCGGAAACTGGAACACTACTACGTGGTATTTACTTATTTAAAGGCTACTTGATCCGTTCAGAGCGCATTAATGGTTTGCCTAGAATCGTAATTGTTCAATTTCAAGATAATAAATTTGGTCAAGAATATTGTATTAATTTCGATGAAGAGGCTTATGAATTAAATATCATTCCAGGCTATGAATATGACACGCACATGCTTAGGTTTTCGTATACCTCAATGACAACACCTACACAAATTTATGACTATGAGATGTCAACGCGTGAGCGAACCTTAAAAAAACAACAAGAAGTTCCTAGTGGCCATCATCCGGCCGATTACACTACACGCAGACTTTTTGCCACTACAGATGATAATAAAGAAGTACCGATTTCATTACTCTATAAAAATACTACACCATTGAATAGCACTGCACCTATGTTGTTATACGCATATGGTTCTTATGGCAGTTCAATGCCCGCTAGTTTTTCAACCAATCGCTTAAGTTTAGTCGATCGCGGATTTATTTATGCCATTGCACATGTTCGCGGCGGTATGGAAAAAGGCTATGCATGGTATAAACATGGAAAACTAGAATACAAAACCAATACCTTCAAAGATTACATCACTTGCGCAAACTATCTTGTTGAAAACAATTTTACTCAAGCGGGTAATATTGTCGTTCATGGCGGCTCAGCTGGAGGCATGTTGGTCGGGGCGGTATTAAACATGAATCCCACTTTATTTTATGCGGCAATTGCAGATGTACCTTTTGTAGATGTACTCAACACCATGAGTGACGATAGTCTACCCCTTACTCCTCCTGAGTGGCCTGAATGGGGCAATCCTATAACGAATAAGTCTGACTACGATAATATTTCTCAATACTCTCCTTACGATAATGTTTCTGAACAAGACTATCCCCATATATTAGTGACCGCAGGACTTACAGATCCACGCGTAACGTACTGGGAACCTGCTAAATGGGTGGCTAAACTTCGTGTACATAAAACCGACAATAATTTGTTGTTATTAAAAATGAACATGAGTGCAGGACACGCAGGGGCATCAGGACGCTTTGATTACTTAAAAGAGGTTGCATTAATGTATGCATTCATTCTCAAGGTATTCAATATGACAAGCTAAGGGGTTTTATAGTATCGTTATGGGCTAGAGCACCAGATATTGGTGCTTTTTTAATCACACACTGTACAGCCTCTACAAAGAACGCTAACCAGAAAACAAGCGGAAATAACAATGGTTGAAGAAAATTTAATTCGACGCGATGAAGACACAGGTTATATCATCGCATGGAAATTAAAGTATGATTTCGAGACAGGGAAGTTAACAGATAACACCATGACCTATGGCGAAGCTCGTAAAAAGTGTGCTGAACTGAATGCTGAAAACTCTGAAAAAACATTCTGGCCAGAAAAAGTGAAGCCTGCACCAGAGTGGCATATCATTTACTAAACGCTCAAGTAAAGTTGAGCGATATCTACTGACTTCTCAAGTAGAGTTGAGAAAGACCCAAAAGTATATTGTCGACTTAAGGCGAGAGTCGTTCTATTTTCCAATCCGATGAAATTCTTATGTAGCGCAATCTATCGTGTAGTCGATTGGGCCTGCCCTGCCAAAATTCAAACAAATTAGGAATGACACGATACCCACCCCAATGCTCGGGATATGGAACTACTGTATTCTCATATTGCTGTTCCAACTTCTCATATTCATCTTCAAGTACTTTATAACTATCTATTACAGCACTTTGATGAGAAGCAATTGCACCAATCTGACTCCCCCTTGGTCTTGAATGAAAGTATTCTTTTGATTCTTGTTTTGACACTTTTTCTACGTGCCCTTGGATGCGTACTTGCCTATAGAGTTTATCCCACCAAAAAGTTAAAGCGGCTTTATTAGAGCTCGCTAAATCATGTGCTTTACTACTTTTATAGTTAGTGAAAAACACAAAACCTTGTTCATCATAACTTTTGAGCAATACCATCCGCGCAGAAACATCTCCCTTTTTATTTACTGTAGCAATATTCACTGCGTTTGGTTCCATTAAATCCGCATCAGATACCTCACTAAACCAGTCCGCAAATAATTTAAATGGGTTCTTATCTACGTCTTTTTCAGACAAGGTTCTTGATTCATAATGCTGACGCATATTTTTAACATTAGTATCCTGACTCATAGCACTTCCTTGTTTAATTAACTAAACGCAACCCCTATACCCCCTAGCCCACAGTAGCCATTAGGGTTTTTAGCAAGATATTGCTGATGATAATCTTCAGCATAATAAAATTCGGGCGCATCAATGATTTCCGTTGTAATCGCCCCATATCCTTGCTTGGTCAATACGTCTTGGTAAGTGTGCTTAGTTTGCTCTGCGATTTGTTTCTGTTCTTCGCTATAGGTGTAAATACCAGAACGATACTGCGTACCCACATCGTTACCTTGCTGCATTCCTTGTGTAGGGTTATGCGACTCCCAAAACACTTTTAGTAATTCTTTGTAGCGAATCACCTCAGGATCAAATACCACACGTACCATTTCATTATGCCCAGTCAATCCCGTACACACTTCTTCATAGGTAGCATTTGGCGTGAAGCCCCCTGCATAGCCCACTGATGTAGAAAACACACCTCGAAGTTGCCAAAACTTGCGCTCCGCTCCCCAAAAGCAACCCATTCCAAACATGGCTATCTCAAGCCCTTCAGGGAAAGGAGGCAGCAAAGAATTTCGATTGACGTAATGTTGATTTGAAACTTGCATTGCCTCGGCACGGCCTGGCAAAGCATCTTGCCTAGATGGCATTAACGTTTTTTTATTTGTGAATAACATAGTGTTAATTTCTCAAACTACCATACATAAACCTTAATCTAAACGGATTGTACAATGCAAAATAGATAACGGCTTTCAGCAGTCTTAGCGTGAGCAAATTAAGCAAATATTCAGAAAAAGAGATTTAGCAGATATTTAATAAAACGCCAGGACTTCTGGTTTTAAAATGACCGCTTTCAGCCGAAAACGGTCATAATTCTTTATTGGATACTATAAAATTCGCCATAAATTAATACTTACTTGGGTAAACTTTCTACCGTTAGCTATCAATAGTAATTGGACTTTCAAAGTTATCTGGTTTGATTGCTAAAACAGAGCAATCCAACTGATTAAGAATGTTCTCAGCAGTGTTGCCTATCAATAATCCTGGAACACCAGCACGACCTACAGTTCCCATTACTACAAGCTCTGCACCGATTTCTTTTGTAACCTTCGGTACTATTTTTTTTGCATTGCCTTGCACGAGATGAAGCTGTGGTTTAAGAAAATTCATAGTTTCTTCACCGTATAAATTACAAGACTTCTCAACTACATCCGTTAACCATTGTGTACGAATCGCCTTCTCATGATTAACCATTTCATCTACTTCTGAATCTGTGTAAGACATATGCGGACCACGTAGGTAGCTCTCATAAGGTAAATTCCATACATGTATGACATGCAACTCTCCAAAATCAGCTAATGCCAGTGATATGGACAGTTCTAATAGTCGCTGATTGAGAGCTTCGTTATCCATATTTTCATGTTGATAATCCAGTGCGACAAGAATCTCTTTTTCACCTATTTGTTGGGTTGATTTTATTATCCACACTGGGCATGGGCATTTTCGTAGCAGCTTCATTTCTGAAGCACTGAATAAATAACGAACTACAGAAGAAGTATTTTTGACAGTTTTAATAATCAAATCACCATCATTCCTAATTACTTCACGTATGATCTCAACAAACGGTCTCCCAGTCAGCACCTTGGTATTAATTATAACCCCGGAGTTTTTTATTCCTTTCACAAGCAACTCTAGCTGTTCTTGTCTCTGTTTAGTGAGTATAGGTACAAGCTCATTGTTGCGACCACTTTTCTGATCAACGCTTGACATATACACAGTCCCAATTACAGTAAGCTTCGCTTGATGAACTTTTGCTAAAGCGACAGCTTGTTCAAATGCCGAGGAGTTATCAAGCTCTTCCTCTAAGACGAAAATAATATTTGAAAATTTAACCATTTCACCACCTATCGAAAATATTTTTAATAAAACTTAAAAAAATAAAAATCCAGATCACAAAGTCACTGTAATATAGCTAGGACTCCAATAACTGATCTGGCTCAAGTAAGTAACCGTTTTAATATTCGTTTTTAACTGCGCAAATCTTCAGTTTTTTCGAATCGTAACTCGCCGTTTTAACGACAAGTAATTAATTAAATTAAATGACTGATTAATAAATAAGACATTTATTGGAAAGTGATTGATTGCTCAAAACTTGAAAAGTTATGAAACAAAATGCATTTGAATTGTTGCAAACAACAGTCATCTAAGTGATTGCTGTTTCAGTTGTATTCAAATAAGCAATAGAAGCAAGTCCGCTTATTTTTTTATTAAGTTTGTTAAGTGTTGTAATACTTAACCCTAATGTCCACTATGGGTTGTAAGCAGATATTTTGAATGTTTGAATTGAAGTTTCCTACCTGATTTTCCCCTCAGTAGTTTGAATTATGGTTGTTTTAGATCAAAAGCGGAAATTTTGTTAATCAAATTTTAATTTCCCAACCCATATATTATTTCAGCTACCTAAGTCTTTGGAATGGGGTCTTTTAGCAAGAAACCTCCAACCTAAAAAGAAAACACTTAATAGCACCCCTACGGTTAGATACCAGTCTTTATATAAAAGATGTGCAATCACGGCCAACAAAAAACTTACTGTTACCCAAAACGATTTTTCTAACGTTTCATACTCACTCTTTAGTTTTACAACTTGTTTGCTCTCTTCTTCATTATTTTGTTGACCTTTATCCATATGAATATTATAAGTCTTAGTTAAATTTTATTAAGTTAACCCATCTATGACCAATTGTTTATACAAGCTTGATTCACGCTTAAAAAAGCCTTCTGTATGAAAGGAATCTTCTAATTTATAGAGTTCATAATCTAAGTGATGACAGACTTCATGAAACAAAGTGCGCATATAGGTTTTAAAAGCGACCACTTGTTTTCGCTTAGCGGTTAGCATCCAGACTGAGATTTCCGCCACCTTCGTTTTACGCGAGACAGGTTCATATAAACCATGTAACTCCCCATAGTTATTATGAGGTCGACTGGTTAATACTTTCACTTTAATCGGTGGAATTTCCAATTGTAGAGTCAATTGATTTGTTAGCGTTTGACTCGCGCGCAGCACATGTGCTTTTTGTTTGGTTTGCAGTGCAGACCGAACATCACGCACATAAGGCAATAATTGGTTAGAGTTTTTTAGACTTACGTTAGAAATTTTATCGCTGGCGCGGTAAATTTTTTTATCTTTTGCAGGTAAACGACGATAATAAGAATACGGCATTACTAAAACACTGGCTGTGAAGTCAGTATTCTAGCGTTTTGAAAAATTAGAAACTAGCCAGAAATCAATTTGAAACGAATTTATGCTCGTTTTTACCAAGATCTAGTGTGAACTTAATATCACTTGCCGCAACTGAAATCGAATAATCTTCTAGTCTCACCAAGCCTTGTTCGGTACGGTAAGCACCATAACCACGTAACATCCCTGCAAGCACAAACTCTCCATTTTCACAGCTCAGTAACCCACCACCCGATTCACCAGAATCTATTCCAGCACTAGTATGAATGGCCTCAGCTTTTTGAGAAACAAAATTTCCTGAAGTAGTAAGTAAACTTTGCGCACGCGGATATCCTGCTGCCCACACTTCTTGACTTTCATATAAATCAGATTTGCTAAGCGGGATAGGATAAAGATTTTCTGTACGAACTGAGAGTAATGCAACATCAGATGCTTGATCTACTAATAACACTGATGCTTTATACATAGTATTATTAATCTCAACTGCAGTGTTGTCATAATCTTCTAATACATGTGCAGCTGTAATAACTAAATCATTGGATACCACTACACCACTGGCGTGACTATTCTCACCACTTTCGATTGCAACAATTGAATTGAGTATTTGATTAGTAGGCCAATGACAAGTGAGTTCTTCAGCATTACTCACCGCTGCAAACAAAAGAAGAAAAACAATTTTATTAAGGTGCTTCATCTTACGCTCCTTATAATGATGCAAGCATTGCTCGTGTTATTGTCTATAAACTAGTTTATCCACCTATATAGACAACTCTGAATAGCAATGCATGTGTGCGTATCGACCTTTCTGCTAAACGGTATTTATCCTTTATTTGTTAATAGTTTAGCGTGCAAAAAGCTGAACTGGATCACAGTAACAATACTTATAAGCAATAATTAACAGTATTTATGATTAGCCCTCTATTTTAGATCTATCAAAACTCCAGACTACATATAGGAATTACAGATTTAATTTATTTCAAGTGCATTTTTTACAATGACTAAGTTATCGAAGTACCTTAACGCCTAAAACTCCATGATTCTGCTTCTATAAAGACACGTTTTACATTTTTAAATTTTTGCTTAATTTCTTTGTCTATTTTAGAAATTACATCTTCCATTTTTTCTGTACGAATTTTGTCATTAAACTCCACGCTCAAATTCACTAATATATAATCTGGACCCATGTGCATGGTCAGTACTTCATTGACCTGCTCCACACCTGAATATTTATTAGCGATTTTTCCAATACCCTTCACAACCTCCGGTTCGGCTGCTTCACCAATGAGTAAGCCTTTAGTTTCTAAAGCTAATAGTGCAGCGATTGTTGCTAATATAATGCCAATACCTACTGAAGCAATACCATCAAATACATAATTTCCGGTCAGTTGACTCACTGCGACCCCTAGCATCGCAAAAATCAATCCTAACATTGCGGCTGCGTCTTCCAATAGCACAACAAACATTCCTGGGTCTTTACCTTGCCTGATTGCCTGCATGTATGTTTTATTTCCCTTTGACTTATTGAATTCTTTAAGTGCGATGTAAAAAACAAATGCCTCAATCAAAATGGCAACACCAAGCACAATATAGTTGATATGCGGACTTGTGATGACTTCAGGATGCTTTATATGCGCAATCCCTTTAAAAATAGACAACCCCGAGCCTACCGCAAAAATTAAAATCGCTACTACAAAACTCCAAAAATAGATTTCTTTGCCATGACCATATGGATAATGCTTATCAGCGGGCTTTTTGGCCTGCCTTAATCCAAATAAGAGTAAAACTTGATTACCTGTATCCACTACCGAGTGAATACCCTCAGAAAACATAGCAGAACTTCCAGTGATTGCGGATGCTATAAATTTAGTTACAGCAATTGCACCATTCCCAAATAGTGCTGCGTAGATTACTTTTTTAGATGACCCAGCCATTCTAGTAGTAGAACCTCAGAATTTTTTAATTATTAGTTAAAAAGATTCATCAAACTTTTTGATAGATTTCAGCACCTGTATTTTTAAATTCATGTGCTTTTTCTTGTAAACCTTTTTCAATCGCTACTGGTATCGCTTCGATACCTTGGTTTGCTGCATAGTCACGCACATCTTGTGTGATTTTCATAGAACAAAAATGTGGGCCACACATGGAACAAAAATGTGCAACTTTGGCAGAATCTTTAGGCAAGGTTTCATCATGCAGTTCTCTCGCATGATCTGGATCTAAACTTAAATTGAATTGGTCCTCCCAACGAAACTCAAATCGAGCTTTAGAAAGCGCATTATCACGAATTTGTGCACCAGGATGTCCTTTTGCTAAGTCTGCAGCATGTGCAGCAATTTTATAAGCAATCACACCATCTCGAACATCTTGTTTATTGGGTAAGCCCAAATGTTCTTTGGGTGTCACGTAACAAAGCATTGCGGTGCCATACCATCCTATATTAGCCGCACCAATCGCAGAAGTGATGTGATCATAGCCAGGTGCAATATCGGTTACTAGTGGACCAAGTGTATAAAAAGGTGCTTCATAACAATCTTGTAATTCTTTATCCACGTTCTCTTTGATCATTTGCAAAGGAATATGTCCAGGGCCCTCAATCATTACCTGCACATCATGCTGCCAGGCAATTTGAGTCAACTCGCCTAACGTTTCTAACTCCGCAAATTGCGCAGCATCGTTAGCATCGGCAATGGAACCAGGACGCAAACCATCCCCCAGAGAAAAAGCAACATCATAGGTCTTCATAATTTCACAAATATCGCTGAAATGAGTGTAAAGAAAGTTTTCTTCATGATGCGCTAAACACCATTTCGCCATAATCGACCCACCACGCGATACAATCCCAGTGACACGATCGACTGTCATGGGCACATACGCTAAACGCACACCAGCATGAATGGTGAAATAGTCTACACCCTGCTCAGCTTGCTCAATTAAAGTATCCTTAAAAATTTCCCACGTTAACTCTTCTGCTTTGCCATTTACTTTTTCCAATGCTTGGTAAATTGGTACCGTACCGATGGGCACAGGTGAATTTCGAATAATCCATTCACGCGTTTCATGAATATGTTTGCCTGTAGACAAATCCATAACGGTGTCACCACCCCACCGTACCGACCAAACCATTTTTTCAACTTCTTCATCAATTGAAGAAGTCACTGCAGAATTCCCTAAATTAGTATTAATTTTTACCAAAAAATTACGCCCAATGATCATGGGTTCAGATTCAGGATGATTGATATTGTTAGGAATGATTGCTCGTCCGCTAGCAACCTCTTCACGCACAAATTCGGGAGTAATTACATCCGGAATGTTCGCACCTAATCGCGCGCCCGCATGTTGTTTTAATAATTTTTGATAACGCGGATCATTTTTATGTTGCTGTAGACGCATATCTTCACGGATAGCGATGTACTCCATCTCAGGGGTAATCATTCCGCGCTTGGCATAGTGCATTTGCGTTACATTTTTACCCGACTTTGCACGACGTGGCGGATGATAATGCGCAAAGCGTAAATGCGCAGTATGGGGATCATTTTGTCGTGCATGCCCGTACTCAGAACTTGGCCCAGATAACACTTCAGTATCATTTCTTTCTGCAATCCAGTCACTTCGCAAATGTGGCAAACCCTGTAACAAATCAATTTCTGTATTGGGTTCAGTATAGGGTCCAGAGGTGTCATACACCGTAATCGGTGGATTTTCTTCCTCACCAAAACTTGCAGAAGTATTTGCGCACGCGATTTCGCGCATGCCTACTTTTAGATCTTCACGCGAACCAGAAACATAAATCTTTTTTGAGCCCGAAAAAGCTTGGGTAAACTCTTCGGATAAAGTCGAACTTTTAATTTGAATGCTTTCTGCGTTAGCGCTCATCGTGCAATCCTATTTTGAATTATTTTTTAATGTGTAGCATGGGCGCGTAGCTTATGATGAGACTGTGCTTTCCTCCGCCAGCATTATCTGGTTCAGGTAATCTTAAGAGTGTCTCTCAGCCCATTGCATAAGATTATTTTCCATGCAATCAGCACCTCTAGCTCAGTAGCATAATTTTAGTTGAATCAAAGCAGCATTGATATGCTTATAGTTTAAATTTCGGCATAAATAGTTGCTACATGGATGCACACCCCGTAGTCTTTTACTACTTATCTATGATTATTTCGTTTACATGTCTTTAAAAGTCGCCATTGTTGGACCGAGTCGCAGCAAACAAGGTACTGGCCCATTCATTGCAAGAACATTCAAACAACTAGGCTGCGATGTTCAAGCAGTAGTCAGCAGTTCACTTGCTTCTGCTGAAAAAGCTGTGGAATATTTAAAGAGCGAATATTCAATCAACAGTAAAGCGTACTCATCGCTTGATGAATTATTCCGTCGTCACGATATTGATATTGTCATAATAAGTAGCCCAGTAGATTCACATTTCCAACACTTGCAATCGGCTATCGAAGCAAGTTGCCATGTGTTTTGCGAAAAACCACTGTGGTGGGATGAAAATGTATTAACGCTAGCTGATATTGACCGAATGACTTCTACAACTACTGATTTGGTAAATGCCTGTAATGCTAAACAGCTTTTGTTACAACTGAATACACAGTGGCCCTATACTTTGCCAAGCTATTATGAACTTTACCCTCAATTTGTGGAAAATAATAAAATTGAAACCTTCGAGATGTGGTTGTCTCCACAAAGCGAAGGCAAATCAATGATTGTTGACACGGTCTCACATGTTTTGAGCATGCTGTATACCTTATGCAGTGCGGGCAAAATCAATAATATTGAATCTAACTTCCATCAGCTTAAAGACAATCAAGACTTACTAATCAACTTCGATTATTTGCATGCATTTGGAGACACACGGGTTTCCATCGCGCTGACTTCGAGTAATCATTTTCCCAAACCCGCAGCCTATGCAATAAATGGTTTGCGTGTGGATAGACATGTCGAACTACCTAATTACCTGATATCATTACGTTCAACCGAGAAACAGCTACCTATAGTAGACCCGCTAGAATGTTCTATTAAGAACTTTATCAGCTCTATTCACTCTAAAGCCTCTTCAGATGAAGTTGCATTGATTGATGGCATGACGCATCTAGCGCAAATTTATCAAGCAGTAATTCAATAGTAATATTAAATAGTAATAATGGAAAAGATACACACTGAAAGTGGTGAAGTGTTAATGACGCTCTCGCCCTTAATTGATTTCACTCAACATAATTTTGAATCTAATGCTAAGAGTGAATTAACTCCTCTGCATGTGAAATCCGCAGCGCGTGAAGTAGAAAAGCAAACCGAGCTATCGCCTATCCATGACTTCATGGGAAAACTGCGCCAACCTGAAGTTTTAACTCGATTAAAAGAGTATGTTGCTTGGCAGATCAAATGGCGTAATGGCTATGCCAACAATTCCATGACACTTGAAGAAGCATTAGAGAATGCACCCATCCATGCACCGATTTCTATCAATCTAGATGTCACCACTGCATGTAATTATCGCTGTGATCATTGCGTGGACATGGATATTCTGAATAAGAATATAAATTATGAACACGAAAAGCTTAAAGACTCATTAACTTATTTAGCAGAAAAGGGTCTGCGTTCGGTCATCATTATTGGTGGAGGCGAACCCACTGCCTATAAAGGCTTTGAAGATATTGTGCGACATCTCAAAGCCATGAGTATTCAAATTGGTGTAGTCACTAATGGCAGCATGATGAAAAAAATCGAAGCGGTTGCAGATGTATTAGAACCACGTGATTGGGTAAGACTGTCTTTAGATTCAGGCACTAATGAAACCTTTCGTGCCATGCATAAACCTGGCAGTAAAAAATGTACTTTAGAATGGATCTGTAGTCATATCCCATCCATCAAAAAAATCAATCCGAATTTTCAGATTGGGTTTAGTTTCATCATTGTTTGGAAAGACTGTGAAACCAACGACACTAAAATAATCGAGAATGTAGATGAAATGCTAACTGCAGCGAAGTTAGCAAAAGACCATCAATTTAATTACATTTCATTTAAGCCTTTCTTAACACGTGCTGAACTCAACAATGCTGAAGTCATTGGCATTGATAAAGAACGCGAATACGTTGAATCGGTGATGAAAAAAATTCGCGATGCAATTAATGAATCTAAAAAGTTAGATGACGATAACTTCGCCGTGATTGAGAGCACCAATTTACGTGTGTTAGAAAATGGCACCTATATGAATTACACCGACCAACCGCACAATTGTCATATGCAGTACTTTAGACAAGTACTAAGCCCTTTAGGTGTATTTAACTGCCCAGTATATCGCCATGTGCCGCAAGCATTGCTGGGTGAAAAACATGCTTATCACACGCAAGAAGGTGTAGTAGATACTCAAAAAAATACTCTTCGTTTAATAGAAGCCTTTGATGCTACACAAGAGTGTAAAGATGTAACCTGTTTATATAACCACGCGAATTGGTTTATTGAAGATCTAATTAATCATCCTGAGAAACTCGATGCCCTAGATTCGAGTTTTGATCGCGACGATTATTTTTTATAGGAATTTTTGTGCGCTCTCAAAAACTTTATCCACTTCAATACCATTCAAACAATTATAGTGCCCAAATGGGCACTGTTTTTTAAAACAAGGGCTACAATCTAATCCCAAGTAGTGGATTTCTTTTGTTTCTGTTAGTGGCGGGGTATATTTAGGTGTAATCGAACCATAAATTGCAACAATTGGCCGCCCTACCGCTGCTGCAATATGCATTAAGCCTGAATCATTTGTAATCGCGACCTTTGCTAACGATAACAAATCAGTTACTTCCTCAAGTGAAGTTTTTCCACAAAGGTTTATTGCATCGCCTTTTGCAGCTTGTACAATTTCTTCACCCATAGTTTTGTCATTGGGTGAACCAAAAATGTAAACGTTATACCCTTGTTGTTTAAAACGTATCGCAAGCTCTCCAAAATATTTAGCTGGCCATTGTTTTGAAGGACCAAACTCAGCACCGGGCATAAATGCAATTGCGGGTGTCATTTCATCGATGTCCAACTTAACAGCTGCTTGATGACGCTTTTCTTCATCTACTACAAGCTGTGGAAAATGAATTTTAGGTGACTGTGTAAGCTGGGACGGTAGCGCGCCTAGTTGTAGATATTTTTCAACCGCTTTATACGTTAATGTTGTATCAAGCCTTCGCATGTCATTAACAATTCCATAACGCATCTCTCCTCGATACGCTGTACGTTTAGGAATTTTGGCAAAAAATGGAATTAATGCAGATTTAAACGTACGCGGCAAAATAATCGCTCGATCATATTCACCACGCAGGCTCTTGCCTACACGGTATCGCTCTGCGAATTGTAATTTTCCATGTTGTAGATACACGGTGATAACACTACGAACCTCCGGCATACGTTCTAACACCGGCGCAGACCATGCGGGCGCGACAACATCAATGATATTATTTGGATCTTGGCACTTCAGTGTGATGAACAAGCTTTGCACCATAACCATATCACCCACCCAAGCAGGTCCAACTATAAGAATTCTATTTGCGTTCAAAAGTAGCGTTAAACCATAGATTTTTTAATAAGGCTGTGTTGATTTATTCTGATATTATGATGCGAATCAAATCTACAAAACCAGACAAATTAGCTGAGTATAAAAACATATGGATATCGAGCAAGCAAGATTCAATATGATCGAACAACAGATACGTCCATGGGACGTGCTGGATGTCGATGTATTAAGAGTCATAGAGGATACGCCACGGGAACTATTTGTACCCATTCAACATCAGAAGCTGGCTTTTTCTGATTTAGAAATTCCGCTCGAACATGATCAAGTCATGATGGCCCCTAAAATTGAAGCACGTATGTTACAGGCACTACAGATAAAAGCAGATGACAATATTTTAGAGGTAGGTACAGGCTCAGGCTTTGTTACCGCATGCTTGGCAAAACTTGGTCAACATGTAGATAGTGTTGAATATTTTGAAAGCCTCAGTAATCAGGCCGAAAAGGTTTTACAACAACAGCAACTAACAAATTATAACTTGCAAGTTGCAAATGTATTAAGCGATAGTTTTTTAGCCTCTCTTAAAAACAAGAGATATGATGTGATCGCTATCACTGCGTCGATGCCTATTTATAGTGAACTTTTTGAAGAATATTTATCAGACAATGGAAGACTTTTTGTGATCGCAGGCAAAGCCCCTGTGATGCAAGCCAAACTAATCACTAGCATGAATCAACATGGTTGTAATTGCACAAATTTATTTGAAACAAATTTAACTCCATTGATCGGGATGCAAACACCTCGAGAATTTGAGTTGTAATGTTTAAGGAGTTTAGCCCTCAGCAATTAAAACAACATCTTGATCAAACAACCGAAACACCGGTTTTACTAGATGTAAGAGAACCTTGGGAGTTCGAACGTTGTCATATTGCTAACTCCAAACTTGTGCCTATGAGGGAGGTGCCAAGTGTATTACAAGAATTTGATCCAGATGATGAAATTGTGGTGATATGTCATCATGGTATTCGCAGCCGTGCAGTGGCGAACTATTTGGCTCAGCACGACTACTCTAGAGTGATTAATCTCTCAACAGGCATTGATGGTTGGGCAAGAGATATTGACCATTCCATGCCCACTTACTAATGAATTAGTACCAATCATTCTATATCGGCTTTAAAAATCAACCTAAATACAGATACATAGGCATGATAATTTCAACTAACAAAGGCTCTAGATTGTTGATCAAACACCTACTCTGCTACAGCTTTGTTTTAGCCTTTGTAGGGCTTAACACAGCACAAGCGTTCAGTTTAATGGACATATATATGAGAGCAAAGCAACACGATGCAGATATCTTGATTGCAGAATCTAAATACCATGCAGATGCTCAAGCAAGACCGATTGCACGTGCGAACATCCTTCCGCAAGCAAACTTGACAGCAAACACAACCGATGTGAGCCAGGAAACAGACGGACAAACATTTGGCGTATCAGGTAGAGAAGTAGACTTTAATGATCATGGTTATACTCTTAGCATCACTCAAGCTTTATATCATCACGACTACTATGTGCAATTACGACAAGCCAAAGACTCTGTAGCAAGAGCAAGTGTTGATTTAGACGCTTCATACCAAGCATTAATGCAACGTACTGCAGAAGCATATTTTAATGTGTTGGCAGAACAAGATAATCTAACCTTTAGACAATCTGAGATTGAGGCGATTGAGCGCCAGCTTGAACAAGCTAAAAAACGTTTCGAAGTTGGCTTGATTGCAATTACCGATGTGAAAGAAGCGCAGGCCTCTTATGATTTAGCAGTTGCCAGTAAAATTGAAGCGCAAAATGCCCTTGAGATTTCTAAAGATGCATTAGAGGTCATCATCGCGGAACGTGCTGAAACACTTAATCCATTATCGGATCGTATGCAGCTCATCACTCCTGAACCAAACGATGTTCAAGAGTGGATTAATAAAGCCTTAGATCAAAATTTAAGTTTATTATCTAGTGAATACACCACTAAAATTGCGCAACACGAAATAAAATTACAAAAATCACAACATTACCCAACACTTGATATTGTTGCCTCACATAATGATACCGATACCGGTGGTTTAACCGGATCGCGCGAATCAGAAGATACGCGCATTGGTTTGGAGCTCAATATTCCAATTGTTGCAGGTGGGCGCACCTATTACCGAACTAAAGAAGCCCGTTATCGTGCAGAGCAGTCAATTAATGAACACGAAAAGATTCGTAGAGAAACAATCAAAAACACACGAGATGCATTCTTAAATGTCATTTCAGGAATAAGCCGCGTAAAAGCGCTTGCCAGAGCACTAGAGTCTACTGAGGCAGCTGCGCGAGCAGCTGAAGCGGGCTTTCAAGTAGGCACCAGGACTTCCGTCGATGTCTTACTCGCTTTACAAGAAACATTCAGAGCCAAGCGTGACTACTCTCGTGCTCGCTATGACTACTTATTGAGTACCTTAAACTTAAAACAAGCCACTGGCGCACTCAGTGTGGATGATTTACTTCAGATTGATGGTTGGCTAAATTAGATCCATTACGGACACCGATGCCTACACATTGCAAACCACAAGCACCCGATACAAGCTCTTTCTACTAATACTGAGCCCGCTCGCGCTCGCGCATATTGTCTACCGCTCATTTAAAGACGGCGGGCTTCGATACTTTAAACAACGACTTGGCTTTGGCTATACAAAATTTCAGCCTTCTAGCTGTATTCATTTTCACTGTGCTTCAGTAGGAGAATTCATTACCGCCAAACCGCTGATTAATGCACTACATGCTGCATTTCCCACAAAACAAATCGTAATCAGCACCAATACCCCTACGTCCGCAAGCTTAGTATCCAAGATGGAGAATAAAGAAATTATCCATCACTACTTCCCGATTGATTTAGCATTTTGTGTAAAACGTTTCCTAAAAAATGTTCAGCCAATAGCCTGCTTCATTCTAGAAACTGAAATTTGGCCGACCTTCTATTCTTTTGCAGCAAAAAAATTCATCCCAATTTCTATTATCAACGCAAGACTCTCGAACAAAACACTACACGCAAACAATTTCATTAAAAATGAATATGCGAATGCACTAAAAAATGTAAGCCAAGTTTTAGCAAGATCCAAACAAGATCATACTAATTATGTAAATCTAGGGGCTTCACCAAAAGTTATTCAAACACTCGGTAATTTAAAATATTCCATAAATAATACAAACAATAAATCATTAGCTTGCACAACAATTAAACGCCCATTTTTCTTTGCTGCGTCGACACATGAAGATGAAGAATCACAACTTTCAGAGCATATAGAATTATTACGAAGAAAAAATTATCTGTTAGTAATTGCTCCTCGTTATCCAAATCGCTGCAAAAGCCTCGCACAACAGTTTAGAAGCAAAAACTTACAAGTAGCTTTGCGCAGTCAGCACGATGAAATCAATGATACAACTGATATTTATATTGTCGATACTTTGGGTGAGTTAGACCTTTTTTACAATGAAGCAGCACTAGTCTTTGTTGGTGGATCACTGATCGAACGCGGCGGGCATAATATTCTTGAACCTGCAAATTTTGGAAAATGCATTATCGTTGGGCCACATACTGAAAATTTTGAACTAGAAACAAAAGAATTATTACAAGCTGATGCAATCATTCAAATAAAAGATAATCACGCGCTGGGCTTACAATTAGTATGGTTGCTGAAAAATGATTTGCAACGCGAGGAATATGGGGAAAACGCGATACGTTTCGTTGAACAGCAATCTGGAATTCTAGGCACTTATATAAACTCTATCCAGCCAATCATACAAGACGCTATTAAATAATATAATTATCCTTAGAATAACCCTTGGTTAAATGCGAAAAACACTCTGGAGTAAAATTGAACGTAGTACTATTTTTCGCTATTTTTTCTAGCGAACGCCGTAAACGCTGAAGATTTTTATCTCTCCATCTGTTTTTTGCGATATCGATCTTGGAACGATCAAAGTCTATAAGAAACACATTTTCTTGATTGTCGAGCAAGATATTATGCGCATTCAAGTCTGCATGATTACAGTTGTTATTATGAAATTGTTTTATGCTTTTCCCTATTTTCATCCAGCACAACTCAGAAATCGCTTTTGATTCCAGGATCGAGCTAAGCGTTTTCGTATTTGGAATTAAGGTGGTAATTATATCTGCCGAATATACTCTGCCTTGCTTATGTACGCGTACTGCTACAGGCATTGGCACAGGTAAGTTATTTTCTGATAGCGTGGATAGAACTTGCAACTCTTGAAACGCTCTTGTTTTTTCTAAGCCTCTCCACAGATAACGATCTTTTACAAATTTTGCTGGAAACCCACCGCGACGATAATGACGTAAAACTAAGTTTTGATCATTATATTTAAAGCAATGCACCCCACCTCTACCATGATGAGTCTCTATGTCATCAGGTCTCAAAAGAGAGTTCGATATTAAATAATCAGGATCAAATAATGTTAACGGAAACGTTTCGAATAGTAATTTATTGTAGGCAACGATATGATTACCTTCATAGCTAACCTCAAAATTTTTCATTAAATTACTTTTCTGTATTGAATTCCTACCAATTCACTAAGTTTACTATGAATAGTCCACCGAATTCGATTTGTATACTTCGTTTGTCAGCCATTGGTGACGTTACGCACATGGTTCCAGTCGTGAGAACCATACAAAAATATTGGCCCAGCACAAAAATTACTTGGGTAATCGGCAAAAATGAAGCTAATCTCGTCTCGGACTTTCCCAATATTGAGTTCATTCTATTTGATAAATCTCATACCTTCGCTAGCTATCAATCTATAGCTAAACAAATGAAAAATAAACAACATGATGTATTGCTATGTGCCCAAGTATCTTTGCGTGCTAACTTATTAAGCAAATTAATCCCTGCAAAACTCAAACTCGGTTATGACAAACCACGCGCGAAAGACCTACACACTAGTTTCATCGATGAATCCATTCCTTCAACCCCAGAACAACATGTACTCGATAGCTTTTTTAGTTTCATAGAATATTTAGGTCTAAAGGAACGCGAATTAGACTGGAACTATGAGATTCCAGCAGAAGCGCATGAATTTGCAAATGAACACATTGACACACAACGACCCAATGTGATTATCAGCCCTTGCTCAAGTCACCCAAAGCGTAACTGGAGTAGTGAACGCTATGCTGCAGTTGCTGATTTTGCATCCCAATCATTTAATGCACATGTGATTTTATGTGGTGGCCCATCTGAATTTGAACAAAAAGTAGGCGCAGAAATTGAGCGCTCTATGCAAATGCATGTCACAAACCTGATAGGAAAAGATAATTTAAAAAAATTTCTTGCTTTGTTAATGCGAGCTGACGTTATCATCACACCTGATTCCGGCCCGGCACACATGGCGACTGGATGTCATACACCTGTGCTTGGTTTATACGCCGCGAGCAATTCTAAGCGAAGCGGTCCTTATTTAAGCTTAAATAATTGTGTTGATCGATATAACCAAGCGGCACAAAAGTATAAAAATAAATCTGCTAGTGAATTAAAATGGGGTGCAAAATTAGAATACGAGGGTGTAATGGATCTAATCAGTATAGAAGATGTAACAAATCAGTTAGAATCCATCTTAAAGAAACCGATCTAAGGAAATTGATAATAAAATAATATGGAAACCATAAACGTACCTATCTCACCTGGAGAACTTCTAGACAAAATCACTATCTTGGAAATTAAGTCTGAGCATATTGAAGATAAAGAAAAACGAGCCAATGTTGAAACTGAGCTAGAGCTACTCAGCAATATTTGGGAAAAAACTTCTCCAAGCGACACACTCATCAAGTTGAAACAAGAATTAAAAGAAAATAATAAAGCACTTTGGGATATTGAGGACAAAATCCGTATCAAAGAAGCCAACAAAGAGTTCGATCAAGTTTTTATCGAATTGGCACGTTCAGTCTATATTCAAAATGACAAACGAGCAGAGACTAAGAAACAAATTAATCTTCAATTAGGCTCTCTAATCATAGAAGAAAAGTCTTATGCAGAATACTAATTCCTTTCAGCATTAACATTTTGATTTCTATACCAAACTGACAAGGCATATACCATCATGAATAATGCCAAAAGGCATTCTTTGGTTTCACCTGCGCGTATATCAAGTACTACAGGAATGTTTATATCCAACAACTTATAAAGTTTCTCATGCCAGCTTACCAACAAAGAAAGCAGCGCTGCCGGTATACAAACATAAGTTGGAAACAACCAATCAAAAAAAGAGTTTTTATCTGGAATATGCTTTTTGAATCTTCTATAGATAGGAATCAATACCCCTCCTATCAAAGCGGCAATGGATAATAAGGTTCTTGGAATTTGATCAAAAATTGCAGCAGTATTATGTAAATTTGTTTCTTGCTGATCGTTTACACTTTGCCAAGATTCAGGCGTACCCCAACCAAAATAATGTTGCCCCCAACTAATCTCCTCACCTGCATAATAAATTGAACCTAGCAAAAAAATTATCATCCAGATTTTTAAAAATTTAAAATCTGTAGAGGCCTTTAAAAATAGAAAACAGGCAATAATTGCAACCAGCAAGGCAACTACTGTGATATTTTCAATGATGCCCAACTCGGTATACATATATCTATCTGTATCTAAACTGATAAATCTTGCGATATATGGCATCACTGCAACAAATACAGGAACAAATAGCCAAACAAATTTTGGTAGATCTCTTTCCATACTTACTCTAAATTTTTAACTAATTTCTTCCTATCCATTTTTTATTTTTACCTCTCCTTTCCCAGTTTCTTAGGCTTCGATAATCTCTAAATGATTTTTTTCTTATACCTAGCTTAAATGCTAACCATACAACAGGGTTAGGAGGAAACAAGTACTGCGGCATGATATTAAAATCATATAGCTTTAACTTCCATTCTCCATCTATATTGTTAACCAGCACATTGCCAACACTGATGTCCAAATCATGGATCGCATGAGCCTCAGCCTCATGCACAATTTCTGTACCTGATTCAAGAATTTCATCAGGTAAGTATCCAAGATCTTTTATTACATTCTCAAGCACTTCCCCTATTACTAACTCTTGCACCATACAGTGAGTAAACTCACTTCCGCTTTTGTATACTCTATAAGGTTTAGCGATATATTTCTTAATTTTAGGTAAATCATATAATGCTACATTTCTTCCATATTCATGTTCAGCAATATCCACCTGATACTTATTTAAGTATTTTTGTGCAACATTTTCATGATAAATTTTAATACTCACAGACTCATCATTTATATTGCCTTTGTATACATGTGCGCGACCACCGCTGCCCAAATATTCACCAATCTCTATATCGTCTGGTAAACGTATTTCAGGTTTCATGGGCTTTTAATCAACTAGGAATTTAAAATTAGGTTTTTATTTCACGACCAAATCTACTCAGAACAGTACTTTTAATCAGTCTTGGTAAGTGCTTTAAATTTACTACGGAACTTGGGATAAGTTTTAACGCATTCATATAACTTTGTGATGCAATTTTATAATCCTTATTTATACATGCCATCCTACCTATCTTTAAATATCTTTTTGTAAGCACATGCTTTTTTAAACTACGCATTTCATTATTAGTGGGCAGGCTTGCAAATAATTCCTCAACCCCGTGAATTCCAGTCTCAATCACACGATTATAATTTTCACGTAAGCTATCTGAGTGCCTAGGCATCTCCACCAATACATTAGGAATCGAGATACATTTAAAATGATACATTACATGACTAAAAAAGATGGTATCTTCATCTACATGCACGTTAGCAGGAAATTTGATTTTTTCTAACACACATCGTTTAAGTATTGTTGTACTTGGTCGCAAACCAACCATTTTTGCATTCAATAGGCTAACCACATTATCCAAGTTACTTTTTGCTAGTTTTATAGGCGTACGTACTCGTAATTTTCCACTGAAGCTCGTGGCTTGATATCCACCAAAAATCATTTCAACTTCTGGTTGTTTATCGATCTCTTTATAGATATTAGCTAAAGATCCTGGAAGCAATTTATCATCAGCATCTAAAAATAACAGATATTCCCCACTCGATTGATTGAATCCATTATTCCTTGCAGCAGAAACACCTTTATTGTCTTGGTAAAAATAATAGATGTTTGCTTCAGAAAATTTATCCTGTAGTGTCTGAACTACAGCTTTAGTATCATCTTTTGAACCGTCATCTATGACGATAATTTCATGTACCGCAGAGCTTTGATTGATAACTGATAATATAGTTTGCTCTATAAAATTCGCATAATTATAGCTGGGAATAATTACAGATAGCTTGAAATCAGATTTATTAGTCATAGCGAGAAATATATTCTTGAAGTCAGTAGCTATAGGCTATTTAAGTAAATATGAAATTTAAAAAATTACCTGTGAAATATCACAATAATGATAAAGGCGTCTACGCAATCGCACCCAATATATCAGATAAAGATCAACTACTCAGCTGGATACAGAAGAAAGATTATGAAGGCTTTATATGCGATGAGAATAGACTAATAAGACATACTCGGAAAAGAAATAAACTATTCTCTTTCCAACACCCTATTATCGACAAACGAGTCATATTAAAAGTTTCAACAATAGATAATCAATACAAACTCTCAAGAAGATTTAATCTTCATATTTCAACAATGTTAAATGACTACAATTTTCGCGCATTTACTGGAGCTTGTTTTTTACATGCAAATAATATCTCATGCCCTGCGCCCATAGCTTACTGGAATGAAAAAAAATTCTTCTTAGTAACTAAAAGCTATTACTTATATGAAAAAGTAGAAGCACAAGATTCTGCCCATAGTTTTACTCAAAAATTATTAACTTTGGAAAAATCTAGTTATGAGGAAATATTACATATACTAGCCGAAAAAATTATTCAGATTATACAAAATATACATTCAGCAGGCTTCAGACAAGGAGACCCACACCCAGGAAATTTTCTTATATCAAATCTTGAAAAAGAAATTACACAATTGAGCCCCAAAGACGTAACTCAAGCTAAATTGTCTATTATTGACCTAGATAAGTTCAGCATTAGTCGATTAAAAATCGCATCTTTACAAAGATTTTTTGATATTCGATGCCTCAGGCGATGTACATTAGGCAATCTAAATCAACAAGATATGTTAAAAATTTATTTAAAAGAAAATTACACAAATACATGGGCAGCAGTACTTAGTTTTTGGATGTTTGGTGGATTCAACTTCACCAAATGGTTTAAGTCTGATAAGAAAAAGAAGTAATTAGCTTGTTTTGATTTTTGAAATAATCTCAGATGTAGATCGGGAAGGCACATAGTCGATCGTTTTCACTTCACCCCCATTTGCAGTGACAGCATCGCCACCAACGATATCTTTTACTTGGTAATCACCACCTTTTACTAACACGTCAGGCAAAACCGAATTAATTAGCTCCTCCGGAGTATCTTGATCAAACTCAACCAACCAATCTACTGATTGCAGGCTTGATAAAACTTTCATCCTATCTATCAGTTTGTTTACTGGCCTTGCATCACCTTTATTTCGACTTACTGAAGCATCAGAATTTACTGCAACAACTAATACATCACCTAGCTCTTTTGCTTTTGACAGATATTCCACGTGTCCAGAATGCAAAATATCAAAACACCCATTTGTCATTACAACCTTTTTTTCTTCGTTTCGGAGATTTGTTACTTTTTGGATCAATTCTTGCTGAGAAATTATTTTCCCTAAAACCTGGCTTGAACGATTTAGTTCATGCTCAATTTCGTTTCGTGACACAGTAGCTGCCCCAAGCTTACCAACCACTACACTAGCTGCGGCATTGGCAATATTCACAGCCACATCCATCGACGAACCCGCTGCAAAAGACGCTGCTAGCACAGAAATAAATGTATCGCCAGCACCAGTAACATCAAATACTTCCTTAGCTCTGGCAGGAATATTTGTTGTCTTACCAGACTTTTCAACAAGCGTTACACCTTTTTCACTTCTAGTAATAATTAAAGCATCAAGATTAAGATCGTTTAAAAGCTGCAATCCCTTCTCCGCTAGCTCCTGTTCGTTTGCAACTGGACCAACTACTGCAGTAAATTCTGATTGATTTGGTGTGATGGCAGTAACATTCTTATATTTTGAGAAATCATTTCCTTTAGGATCGACAAATATACTTGCGCCCATCGCATTAGCTTTTTTTACAATCTCAGTTATATTTTTCAGCGAACCTTTCTTATAGTCTGAGAGTATAAGTACATCATGGCTTTGCACTTCATCGCAAATTATAGAGGTTAATTTATCAACACTATTTTTAGAAAACGCACTTTCAAAATCCAAGCGGATGAGTTGTTGATGTCGGCTTAATACACGTAATTTTGCAACTGTTTTGGCAGATGAGTCTTTTACACAATGCAAAGAAACGTTTTCTTGTTGTAATAAATATTCTAACTGATTCGCTGCATCGTCTTCACCAAGTAAAGCCGCCAGTGCACAATGTCCACCTAGTGCCGTGATACTACGAGCAACATTACCAGCACCTCCAGGTCGTTCTTCAAACCCTTTTATCAGTACTACAGGTACTGGTGCTTCTGGCGAAATTCTTTGAGTATTCCCATCCCAATAACGATCTAGCATTAGATCGCCCGCCACTAATATATTTATTTTTGAAAAATCAGGTAAAACTGTCGTCATAGCAGAACTAGAGATTAATATTGCGATACACCTTGCGTAATTCGTGTGACATTTGATTGTAAACGCTTTTTCAGCCTACTTTCATTTTCTTTTATATGCGAACGGTCATTTAGAGGATGCCATAAATGCAGAACAGATACAGCGTTCACTCCTTCTTTTCGATATATGCCATTATTGATTAAGCGTATTGCTAAATCTGCATCCTCGTGCCCCCAGCCCACATATTGTTCATCAAAGCCGTTTACGGCCATAAAATCCTCACGCCACATACCTAGATTACAGGTTTTCACACCATACCAGTCTTTCTTTTTTTGCTTTCTAAGAATACCTAGCGGTAAACTAATCAAAGGGTAAATGCGTTTAATTTTTTTGGATGCCCAAAGAGTAGCTAAGTTAATAAATGTAGTATTTGCAAGATTCACCCGAGATTGTATGAACTCACCTGTGTGTTGCTCAGACAGCATTACCCGGCTACCTCTAACAAAGTAACCTTTTTCAGCCAGTTGGCCATGCTTAGAAATAAAATTAGGAAAAGCTACACAGTCACCATCTAGAAAAATAAGATAATCACCACTTGATTGTGCAACCGCTTTGTTACGTATTTGTGCAGCGCGAAATCCTTTATCTTCTTGCCAAACATGCTTGATTTCAAATTTGGATTTCTTTTTGAATTCAGAAATCACACCCCTAGTATCATCTGTGGAACCGTCATCAGCAATTACTACTTCAAACGATATTTTAGCTTGACTCTGCATAGAACGTAATACACACAATAATGCATCAGCTCTATTATAGGTGCTTACTATTATTGAATACTTCATAACAATCTAGCTTAAGCTAATTAAGCTTAACGAGATTTAACTATTTGATCTATTCTTTTGGGCTAAATTAAACGCATTACTTAGGAAAACCAAATGAAGTATTAGAAAAATAGATACGGCGTTATTCACATTTATCCAAGTATGAAATAGCCCAAACAATAGAAAGCATATTGATACAGTCACACCTGATATGAATAAATAGTCTGTCTCAACTCCACTGTTATATTTTCGATATATCGCCCAGTAGCAGTACAAAGGCGCAAAGCAGACCGCCAAAATTAATCCAAAAAATCCCAACAGTCCTGTTTCAGCTAGAATACTTACATATATATTGTGCGGCGAAGTGAGCAACCAACCGTCTTTTATGTACGTTTTTCCACTATCCATTAGTACTTGAGCATCTTGTGCATAATCACCTAAGCCAGTGCCGATAATAGGAGATTGAGAAAAAATCAACAAACCAGTATGAATCATATGTGGTCTTAAGCCCCATGAACTATAGTAATTCTCTCTCGGGTTTTCAGCCAGTTTTTGCAATTCACTTACCCCTTCAAAAAATAACTGAGCTACGGGCGATGCTGGATGTATAAATACTATCGCAGTTACCACAACAACAAACAAAAAAATTAATATAGTTTTTTTGTTAAAATTATTCCTAAAGTAAAAAACCAATAGACCAATAAATGGCACTATAGAAAGCATCGCTGCTCTCGTCTGATTAAGCTTTATTCCATAAACAATTATTACTGCTGCTATCAATCCTAAAACTAGAACTCTTTTTTTACGATACTCAAAGATCATTACCAAAGCTAAGAGTAAAAATATTGTAACTGCGGTTAACCCATACCGAGACCAATGGCGCGCACCTCCCGGCCTTGCCACATCCAACCAATGATGCTGATAAATTGCAACCGCTCCTGTAACAATGCAGCCTAAAACGAGACCCCATGCAATCCAAGGCCCTAGCTCTAAACTATATTTACGTACAAACATATACATAGGAACGAACGCAGCAAATCTTAGAAATCTTTCGTAAGAACCGATGCCTTCATGTAAGTCGCTACTATTTAAAAGTGAAAGCCCAACCAGAAAAACAAACAACAAAAAACTAGACAATAAAAACTTTTCTTCTTTGTATAATGTACTCCAACCCATCCAAGCAAAAATCAAACTTGGAATTAGAAGAAGCAAAAAAACTGTGGTTGCCCCGGACTTTACCGTTACAGCAACAGCAGGAAGAATAAATACGAACAATCCAATCGGAACAAACTTCCAATCAGGCACAGCAAAGTCTGCTTTTTCAAACATACTATGAAACTCAGCTAACTAACACAGAAAATCAAGCAACAAGTGTCGCGTAGGATAGCCATGCATCATTATAGTTATGGCGACCATAAACTGAATCAAAGTACATGGCTTGCAGTTTGGTCGTAATTGCGCCGCGAACACCTGCTCCAATCATACGATTATCAAGTTCGCGAATCGGGGTGACTTCTGCAGCCGTGCCAGTAAAGAAGGCTTCATCTGCAGTGTACATTTCATCACGTGTAATACGTTTTTCTATTACTGGAATATTGATGACTTCAGCAAGAGAAATGATAGTTTTGCGTGTAATGCCATCTAATGCAGAAGTTAACTCTGGTGTATATAGCTTTCCTTGTTTAACAATGAAAACATTTTCACCACTACCTTCTGCTACGAAACCATCCACATCTAACAGCAAGGCTTCATCATAACCATCGTGTAACGCTTCATTTAATGCCAGCATAGAGTTGACATAGTTACCATTAAGCTTTGCTTTACACATCGCAACATTAACGTGATGACGCGAATAAGAAGAAGTCTTCACACGAATTCCATTCTTCATATTATCTTCACCTAAATATGAGCCCCACTCCCACGCAGCCACAATGCAGTGAACTTGTAGGTTATCGGCACGTAAGCCCATTCCTTCTGAGCCATAGAAGCACATAGGTCGCATGTACCCATAACTCAATTCATTTTTATTAATAACATCAACTTGAGCTTGATTAATTTCTTCAGGAGCAAAAGGAATATGCATACCAATAATTTTTGCCGAATTGAAAAGCCTTTCAGTATGGTCATGAAGTCGAAAAATTGCGGTGCCTTGATCAGTCTTATATGCACGCACTCCCTCAAACACACCAGCACCATAGTGCAAAGTATGAGTGAGCACGTGTGTATTGGCCTCACGCCACGGTACGAATTCACCATCGTACCAAATCCATCCATCTCTATCAGACATTGACATCTGAACCTAACTCCCTAATAAAAATAAAACTAACCGCAACTCAATGGCTTTGTATTGTAAATTATGTGATACCCGAGTGTAACAGACTTACCCAATATTTTTGTACGATCCCTCTCTCCTTTTCGAATAAGTTTAGATCAGTAGTCTCTGACATGAGCTGCAAGCTCAACTGATGCAAATACTTACGATATTTCAGGTAAATCTCTTTTAATGTAGTTGCATCTACTTCGTCTATCAAACCCACCTCTGCACATCTATCAAGAATTCTTACATTATCTGTATATTCACAAAGTTGAGGGTATTTCTCAGAATAGCTAAGTACTAAAAACTGCACAATAAACTCAATATCAATTACACCACCAACATCTTTTTTGATACTTAAAGCAGAATTTGTATTACTTTTATTTGTGTCCAACATTTTATTACGCATTTCTACTACTGAAGATCGCACATCCTCTATATTTCTTGATTGGCACAATACTTTTTTTCTGATTCGTGTAAATTCATTCGCAAGTTTCAAACTATTTGTCACAGCACGCGAACGCACTAAAGCTTGGTGTTCCCACATCCATGCATCGTTGGTTAAATAATTTTCATATGCATGCAACGAAGTAATGATAGGCCCTGATTCACCGTGCGGGCGAAGCCGCAAATCTGTATCGAACACTTTTCCATTTGAAGTGACAGTTGTAAGAATATGAATAGTTCGTTGCACCAATCGCGCAAAAAATATATCGTTATGTATTCTTTTATCGCCATTTGCTTCACTTCCAAAAGTCTCACAATAATCACCCATACTATTATGCAAAAAAACAATATCTAAATCTGAACCATAACCCAGTTCTAAACCACCTAGCTTTCCATACTCAACAATCAATACTTCAGGAGTATAAGCTTGCCCATTCAACTTGCATTGCGGCTCTCCATATTTTTTTACTAGCTCATCATATGCATACTGTACAGCACTATTAATACAAACCTCAGCCAACCAAGATAAATGGTCACTCACTTTCATAATTGAATAATTTTCAACAACATCTGCAGCCGCTATTTGAATTACCTGAGAATGCTTAAACTCACGTAACGCCTCCATATATTTATCTAAACCTGTTTCGAGAGCACTCATGCTGATCTTTAGTTGCTCTTGCATCTCGACTAAAGTTGGTGGCTCATAAGAATGGTTCATACTAATGACTTCGTCTAATAGGACAGGGTGAGTAGAAAGATATTGCGCTATCCAAGGACTCGCCTGAATGAGAATAAAGATTGCTGACAACTTGTTTTTATTTTCAATCAATAAAGAAATATAAGTAGAACGCTGCACAATTTGTTTGAGCATATTAAGAAAACGGCCAAAAACAGCAATGGGTTCTTCAATAACACAAAGCTCTTGCAAAAAAATTGGCATAAATAGATCTAATCGGCTTCTTGCCATAGGAATTAACTTCTGAACACGACTGCTTTGCTGAAAAGTTTTTAAGTGCTGATAAATATGCTCAGCATTTTTTGAAAAATTCCTAGCTAAAACATCAAGGCAGTAATCTTCTTCATCAATCTGATTCCATACATTTTCAAATTCATCTATCTCCTCTAAACCATCTTGCTCATCTTCAATATTTAGAATCGACTGAAACAATTCATTAACTAATTTTGCATGATGTTTATATTCAGTATAAAAATCTCTCCAATCTTTCATCGCCATCAAATAGGCATAATGATTTCGCTCTTCATCTTGCACTGGAAGTGCATGAACTTGTTGATCTTCACGTAACTGCAAAGCATTTTCTGCTTTACGAAGGAATAAATAAGCTTTAGTTAGATTGCTAACCCAACTGGATGAAAGTAATTTCTGATTTTTTAATTCTTGCAATCCACTCAGAGTAGACTGGATACGCAAAGATGAATTCTTTCCACCATAGGTAAGTTGAAACATTTGTGTAATAAACTCTATTTCCCGTATGCCGCCTACACCAATTTTTAAATCTTCTTTTTCAGCATTTAAACGAGCTTTCTTATCTATCAACAGCTTCATTTCACGTAAAGATTGCATAGCTCCATAATCAAGATAGCGTCGATAGATAAACGGAGTCACTTCTTGCAAAAACCGTTCTCCAATTTGTTTATCACCTGCAATCACACGTGCTTTCATCCATGCATAACGCTCCCAATCTCGCCCATGCATTTGGAAATATTGATCGATAGCCGAAAAACTTGGTAACAGTGAACCCGATTCACCAAATGGTCTCAGTCTAGTATCCACACGAAACACAAACCCATCCTGGGTTTGCTCTGAAAGCACTTTTATAAATAGCTGAATAACTTTTAGGTAAAACTCTGTTGCCTTAGAAAATTGTTCTTGCGTGTATTCACTTTCATCTGCATAAGCAAAAACAACATCTACATCAGATGAAAAATTTAACTCTCTACCGCCAAGCTTTCCTAATGCAAAAATAACGATATTTTGTGGCAGACTTTGTACAAAGTCATTTGTATTAGGACGTGATTTTGTCCATTCAAAACACCACTGTAGTACTCCTTGTAAACAAATTTCCGCAAACAAACTTAATTCATTTAATGTTTGCTCTACATTTGTATAAGACTGCAAATCCCTCCAAGCAATTCTTGCAAAACTCGTTGCTCTTAATTTTCGTAGTTGCTGCTGCAAAACTTCAACACTGTCAGCAGCTTCAAAAACAGGTTTTAATAATTGACGATATTCTTTAAAACTATAATCTTGTTGTAACTCATCTTCTGCAAATAGTGTCTCCAACCATTCAGTTTGAGAAATACAGACACGTTTAATAAATGGGCTGGCATAACAAGCGCTGATAATTTCTTCTTTATGCTGAATGAGTTCGGTACCGACACCATGAAATAGCTGGGACAGGTCTTGTTCAAGTTTTGACAAATCCGGTTCGGGAGGAGATTGGCGCATGTGTGAGTATAGAACTTCTTATTAGAGCCACTATTCTAAACTACCTTGTTTCATCAATTTTCTGGATCGCCTAAGCCATGGTAATATTCTAAATGCTAATGAGAATAGGTATCATTTATATTAATATTTAACCATATTCTAAACATGGTTTAAGCACAACTTTTCCAGAGCAAAATTAGGTTGAGAAAATTAAATAAATTTAAGGATAAATAAAATGAAAGCTTTTCTAAAAAAATTAGAGCCGGAAAAAATATATAAAACTCTAGCATTGAGCTTATTACTAACTGCTTCAGTTGCACAAGCAGCAGAAGTAAATATTTACTCCGCTAGAAAGGAAGACCTGATTAAGCCCATTTTAGAAGTTTTCGAAAATGAAACAGATGTCAAAGTAAACCTCATCACAGGTAAAGCAGATGCCTTATTACAACGTTTAATCAGTGAAGGAAAAAATAGTCCAGCAGATATTTTAATCACTACCGATGCCGGTCGTTTACATCGCGCTAAAGAGGCAGGAGTTCTACAAACTATAGAGTCTAAAATTTTAGCCGACGTAATCCCAGCACAATACCGAGATCCTAAAGGTTACTGGTTTGGACTAACTTTGCGTGCACGTCCGATAGTCTATGCAGTAGACCGAATACAACCGCAACAACTTTCTACCTATGAAGCACTCGCAAACTCTGAGTGGAAACAAAAAATTTGTATTCGTTCTTCAGACAATATCTATAACCAGTCTTTAGTAGCTTCTTTACTTGCACAAAAAGATCACGAGCAAACGCTTGCCTGGGCCAATGCTTTGGTAAAAAACTTTGCTAGACCACCGCAAGGTGGAGATCGCGATCAAATCAAAGCGGTTGCTGCAGGTCAATGTGATATTGCAGTGGTAAATACCTATTATCTTGGCAAAATGTTAACTTCAAAAGATGAGAATGAAACCACTGCAGCCAAACAAGTAAAAATATTCTGGCCCAACCAAGAAGACCGTGGAACACATGTAAATATTAGTGGCGCAGCCATTACTGCCTCAGCCAAAAATAAAGCGGCTGCAATACAACTATTAGAATTTTTAGTAAGTGATGCAGCACAACAGTGGTATGCCGAAAAAAATCTTGAGTACCCCATTAAACCTGGGATTCAGCCCAGTGAAATTTTACAATCTTGGGGTGAGTTCAATGCAGATTCATTGAGCTTGCATCAATTGGGAGAACTCAATGCGAAAGCAGTAATGCTTATGGACCAAGCTGGTTGGAAATAGTTAAGCAAGTACACTAACTCGGCTATATCATTTCGCATGGATGCCACACACCATATCAATGACAAACAAACTTTGTTGCATAATTATTTGCAACAAAAAAGTAATTTTGGGTGGTTATTAGGCACCGTTGTCATTGCATTGCTGATAAGCATCCCGGTATTTACAGTTTTATCCTCAATATTTTTACCTGGTAGTGAAGTTTGGGCTCATCTTAAAGCCACTGTTCTCACTAGCTATATAAAAAATTCCATCCTGCTAGCAGTAGGTGTTGGTGTTGGCGCAATGATTATTGGAATTAGCACTGCATGGCTATGTAGTGTATGCGAATTCCCAGGACGTAGAATTTTCAGTTGGCTATTGTTATTACCCCTAGCTTTTCCTCCTTACATTATCGCTTACACTTACACAGGGTTACTCGATTTTGCGGGGCCTGTACAAAACTTTTTACGTGAATCTTTTGCCTGGAGCTATGGCGATTATTGGTTTCCTGAAATACGCTCACTTCCTGGCGCGATTATAATGTTGTCGCTAGTGCTATACCCCTACGTTTATTTGCTAACACGCACTGCTTTTTCTGAACAATCAACGAGCTTTAGGGAAGCCAGCCATATTCTAGGCATAGGATTACGCAAAACCTTTTTTAAAGCCGCATTACCTTTAGCAAGACCCGCAATCATCGCAGGTTTAACATTAGTGGTAATGGAAACCCTGGCTGATTATGGAACCGTGCATTACTTTGGTATTCCAACTTTTACTACGGGAATATTTCGCACCTGGTTTGGTCTTGGTGATCGTATAGCGGCAACACAGTTAGCCAGCTTGCTTTTACTTTGCGTTTTTTTTGTAATTATTATCGAACGTTACAGTCGACAATCAGCAAAATATCAAAACCTTTCTAGTGGACAAAAAAAGTGGCGATATCCTTTATCAGGTAGTAAAGCAATTCTAGCGATTCTCATATGCACAATTCCAGTCCTATTAGGGTTCTTAGTTCCAGCTTTACAACTCCTTCTTTGGGCAATTAAAACCGCACCAGAAATTATCAACAGTTCTTTTTACACTTTAGTATTTAACACCATAAGGCTCGCATTGATCGTTGCTGTTTTAGTAGTGGTCGCCGCAACATTTCTTGCATACGGAAAACGTGTTAGTACACACTTCATGGTGCCATATAGTGTAAACATCAGCGCAATGGGTTACACCGTGCCTGGAATCATTATTGCCGTTGGTGTGTTATTACCTTTTGCTTGGTTTGATAATACTTTAGACACCTGGCTTAACAAGTATTTTGGAATCTCAAGTGGATTATTGTTAACTGGAACACTAGCTGCTCTAGTATTTGCGCATGTAGTACGCTTCATGGCTATTGGACTTAATTCAGTTGACGCAAGTCTTGCAAAAATTCATCGCAATGTAGATGATGCAGCGCAACTTTTAGGCCATAAAACTTTTGATCGATTTTTTAAGGTGCACCTACCTTTAATTCGCAGTGGAGTGTTAACTGCTGGTTTATTAGTTTTTGTTGAAGTTATAAAAGAGCTGCCTGCAACTTTAGTGCTAAGACCTTTTAACTTTAATACTCTAGCTGTTCGCACTTATGAGCTTGCTTCAGATGAACGTTTAGCGGATTCTGCTTGCAGTGCATTATTAATTGTCGCTGTAGGCATTCTACCGATATTAATTTTAAATCGCTCAATTCACTCAAGCTAAGTCATGACAAGTACAACTCCTAGACTAGATGTCCGCAATGTAGGTGTTGAGCTGCAAGACAAAATAATATTGGGCGATGTATCACTACATCTACAGCAAGGTCAAATTGCATCAATACTAGGACCAAGTGGCTGTGGAAAAACCACTTTACTACGTGCATTAGCAGGTTTTCAGTCCATCTCTAAAGGTGAAATTTATGTTCATGACAAACTCTTTAGCAAAGTGGGTTACTCATTAGCACCTGAAAACCGCCATATCGGCATGATGTTTCAAGATTTAGCTCTATTCCCACACTTAACCGTAGAACAGAATATTTGTTTTGGATTAACTACGTTATCAAAAAGCGAACAACAATCTAGAACTCAACAAGTTCTTGAACTTAACTGAGCTCAGCAAACAAGAAAAAAAATATCCTCATCAATTATCTGGTGGACAACAACAACGTGTTGCACTTGCACGTGCATTAGCACCTAAACCTGAAATTCTTTTGTTAGATGAACCATTCTCAAGTCTCGACCCCGACTTAAGAGAGCAAGTAGCCACCGAAGTACGCAAAATTCTTAAACATGAAAATGTAACTGCGGTATTAGTCACACATGATCAACACGAAGCTTTCGCAATGGCAGATGAAATTGGCGTAATGGAGAATGGCTACATCGCACAATGGGACAGCGCTTATAATATTTATCACAAACCTAAAACAAGGTTTGTTGCAGACTTTGTTGGTTTAGGAAGCATGGTCTCTGCAACAGTGTTAGATAATGCAACACTAGACACCGAATTTGGACATGTGAAAGGCGCATTAAATGATAAGCATAAGCCGGGAGATAAAGTTGACCTTTTGGTACGTCCAGATGATATCCCGCATGATGACAGCAGCTCAATCACAGCTTTAGTAGAAGAAAAACGTTTTCGTGGCGCAGAGTTTTTATATAAGTTGCGCTTACAGAGTGGCAATTTCGTGCTTTGCTACGCACCCAGCCACCATAATCATCAGATTGGAGAACCGATTGGAATCAAACTTGATTTAGAACATCTCGTCGTTTTCCCCAAGAATTGAACAAGCACTGAACAAATAACTTGGATACGGGTCTATTTGAGGATTCTTGCAAGTACTTGACGCTTAACGCGATTCAAGGGCTTAGCTTAGGGTCATGAAATTGGACTTGACCTAGAACCGATAAACCCCAACAATATTAAGGAAGATGCTAACTAGAGGAGTCAAGCATGAGACTTAGTAAATCGTTCATTTACCTATTAATTATTTCATTTATTTTTGTACAAGTTTCGCCCGCTTTTGCAGGCATAGTTGGAACAGATAACTTCTTAGCTGAACAAACCCTTCAGCAAGACCGTGAAAACCTACGCAATCTGATGTCACGTGACGAGGTTCGTTCCATGCTGGAAGTAAACGGCTTAACCGTTGAACAAGCTCAAGCGCGGGTTGATTCTTTGACTGATATGGAAGTCAAACAAATGGCGAAAAAGTTTGATGAACTTCCTGCTGCAGGTGATGCAGCAGTTGTCATTTTAATCATAGCGTTAGTTGTGTTGGTGCTTGAACTCGCTGGTATCACCGACATCTTCACGGGAATATAAATTCCGTCAGAATTAAGTTTTTATCGCTCGATGGTGTAAACATTATCGAGCGATAATACTTCTCTCTTCTCTACGTTTTCAACTCAGCATTTCGGTACTGAGTACTCAATTAGCTCCTATGTTTCCTTGCTGTAAAGCATGGTGTGCTTATAATTGCACCCAACGTTTCAATCACGAAGTCTCATTTGTTATATCACTACATAAAGCATCGGCAACGAAGTATTTTCTACTTCTGCTTTACTGTAATTTTCTGTTCTTTACTCATCGCCTGTGTCGCGCCCCAAACGCGGCAATTAAGTTTTGAGCGCCCTAAAGATTTACCTACAAAAGCGTACATAGAAAACGTACCTTTCTATCCGCAAAAACAATTTCATTGCGGCCCTTCTACACTAGCGATGGCGATGAATTTTTATAATAAGAATTTAGCCCCCGACGTGCTAGCTAAAGACGTATTTATTCCTGGTCGCAAAGGCAGCTTTCAAGCAGAAATGAAAGCTGCTGTGCGCAAACGTGGCATGTTAGCTTACGAACTCACCCCTGAACTCGTGTATTTACTTGCTGAAGTTTCTGTAGGACATCCAGTCATTATTCTGCAAAACAAAGCTATTAAGTATTATCCGATTTGGCACTATGCAGTTGTAATTGGATATGATTTAGGCAAAAAAAAGATTTATTTACACACTGGAGCAAATAAAAACTACTCTGTCTCCATGAGTGTTTTTGAACACACTTGGAAACGCGCTAAACGCTGGGGCTTGGTTGTATTGCCAGCGGGCACTCTACCTAATGATCGTAATCAAGTTAATATCTTACAAGCAGCAGTAGACCTTGAAGAAGTCGGACAAATTCAAGCCGCCAATCTAAGCTATCAAGCCATCACAAAACGTTGGCCCGATAGTTTTGTAGCTGTAATGGGAGCTGCAAATTCGCACCTCACACTTGGTAACCCGAAAGACGCGACTGCCTATTACTTACGTGCACATGAATTAAAACCGCAACGCGCAGATATTTATAACAATCTTGCTTATAGCCTATTGGCGCAATCTTGTTATCAATCTTCTCTGAGCTCTATTCAGTGTGCTCTCACTCTCGATTCTAGCAATCCTGAATTTCTTGATTCACAACGCGAAATATCTCAATCGCCAAAAAAAACCACATTAAAGTCTTGTCCAAAAATTTCTTGCCCGTCTTCTTAGCTTTCTATCTATAAATAAAAAACTTAAGCTGACATCATAGCTGGATTGCATCTACACTATGCAATTCAGAATGATGCTCATGGTGTAAAAGTGGCGCAAAAAAAGAACCAGGAAAATAAAAGAAAATTCTCTTCTATCGTTGTAGACGGCGCAGAACGTGCCCCTAGTCGTGCAATGTTGCGCGCAGTGGGTTTTAAAGATAATGACTTTAAAAAACCACAAATTGGCATCGCATCCACCTGGAGCATGGTGACGCCTTGCAATATGCATATCGATAAGCTCGCTGACCAAGCTGCAAAAGGCGCAAATCAAGCTGGAGGCAAAGCGGTTGTTTTCAACACCATTACTATTTCCGATGGTATCTCTATGGGCACAGAAGGCATGAAATATTCTTTAGTGTCGCGCGAAGTGATTGCGGACTCAATTGAAACCGTTGCAGGCTGTGAAGGATTTGATGGCATAGTAGCAATTGGCGGATGCGATAAAAATATGCCCGGCTGTTTAATCGCATTAGCACGCTTGAACCGCCCATCCGTTTTTGTTTATGGCGGCACCATCATGCCTGGCAACTATAAAAACACAAAAGTCGATGTGGTTTCCGTTTTTGAAGCGGTTGGGCAACACGCTAAAAAAGAAATCAGTGACAAAGATTTGAAACAAGTTGAATCTACTGCCATTCCAGGTGCGGGTTCATGCGGCGGTATGTACACCGCAAACACCATGGCTTCAGCGATTGAAGCTTTGGGCATGAGCTTACCCAATAGCTCAGCACAAAATGCAATTTCAAATGACAAACAAAATGATTGCATTGCTGCGGGAGAAGCGGTGATGAATTTGCTAAATAAAAACATTTTACCCAAAGACATCATGACCAAAAAAGCATTTCAAAATGCGATCACAGTTTTAATTAGTCTAGGGGGATCCACCAATGCAGTATTGCACTTACTTGCCATGGCGCATGCAATTGGCGTGAAACTAAATATTGATGAATTCACTCGCATAGGTAAAAAAGTTCCTGTGTTGGCCGACTTACGTCCAAGTGGCAAATATATGATGTCTGAACTAATCGAAATTGGCGGCATTCAACCTCTGATGAAAATGTTATTAGACAAAGGTCTTTTACATGGTGATTGTCTAACCGTTACCGGAAAAACCTTGGCTCAAAATTTAAAACATGTAAAAGCTTATCCAAAGTCGCAAGATATTGTGCATAGCTTTGACAACCCAATTAAAAAGGACAGTCATTTAGTAATTTTGTATGGCAATCTTGCTCCAGACGGCGCCGTTGCAAAAATTTCAGGCAAAGAAGGTTTAAGTTTTACAGGCAAAGCGCGTGTATTTGCATCCGAAGAAAAAGCCTTAGAAAAAATTCTTGACGGTGGAATTAAAAAAGGCGATGTAATAGTAATTCGTTATGAAGGCCCACAAGGTGGACCTGGCATGCGCGAGATGTTGTCCCCCACTTCTGCAATCATGGGTAAAGGTTTAGGCAAAGATGTTGCCTTAATTACAGACGGACGTTTTTCTGGAGGCAGCCATGGCTTCGTTGTTGGACACATTACACCTGAAGCTGCGGTAGGTGGCCCGATTGCATTGCTCAAGAATGGCGATCAAATAACCATCGATGCACAAACACGTGAGATCAATGTGAAGCTCAGCAAAAAAGAATTGTCTCTACGCAAAAAGAATTGGAAAGCACCTAAACCCCGTTATAAACGTGGGGTTTTAGCTAAATATGCACGCCAAGTATCTTCGGCTTCTCAAGGTGCAGTCACAGATTAGTCGCTGTAAATCACGCAACGTATATCTAAAAAGCACAAATTGTCACGCGCGGCCCAAATAGTTTAGGATTGCCCGTTCAATTCACTACTACCTTAGTATTACCACTCAATTTTTAAGGAGCTGTCGATGGCAGAATTACTCACAGGAAAAGCACTAGAAGAAGTCATGGAACGCAAAAATAAAATGCGTCGTGAAGCGTATGACCGTCGTGCTGCTCAAGAAAACAAAGATGAAGTCAGTGCAAAAGCTTGTGAAAACTTCATGGCCCTACCCGAATATCAAAATGCAAAAGTTGCCATGTGGTACATCGATTGCCGTTCAGAAACACGCACCAAACCACATCTTTTAGAAGAAGTGAAAAAAGGTGAAAAGAAGATCATCGTGCCTTATTGCACTGAAGATGAAAACGGTGAAAACAAGCTTGGTCTTTGGTGGATGGAAAGCTTGGAAGAAATGGTAGTCGGTAAATGGAATATTCTAGAACCACCTAGAGAATTATGGGGTAATCCTGAAAAAGAAGTTGAGCCTAAAGAAATCGATATCATCATGGTACCTGGTACAGGTTTTGATAAAACAGGTGGACGCATGGGTAATGGTCAAGGTTACTATGACCGCTTACTAGAACAACTTCGACCAGACTGCCCACTAGTTGCGCTTTGCTACGAATCACAATTGTTTGATGAAATTTTGGTTGCACCTCACGATGTATACATGGACAAAGTTGTTACAGAAGCGGGTGTTTACGAAGGTAAAGGTCGAGACTAATTCATATTAAAGGGAAAACAATGCCTGCAAAAATTGATGATACGTACGCAGAAGCGTTTAAAAGTTTATACACTGAGTTTCTAATCACCGCGCGCGATCGCAAATGGTTAGATCATGCAGTGAATGCTGCAACCGGAAATGCTTCAAGCTCAATTTTATGTGATTGTGAAGCAGGCATGGATCGCTATGTTGGTCCTGGTGGTGATGAAAGTTTTGAAACCCCTGATGGTCGCCCTGGTGCAATTGTTCAATTGCACGTGCCACGTTTCCGCAAAGATCGTGTTAAAGCACTTGAGCGTTCTGCATTAGTACGCATCAGTCAAAATGTCATGACTTGTCCTACGGCTTCATGTTTCAACTTAGTTGACTCTGAAGAGTACTATCACATGGGTCGCAAAGTGGCGTACTTTGGTAACGGCTACCAAAAACGCATTGAACGTTTTGGTCGTAAAATGTGGTGGATTCCAATTTTAGGCGGTGAATTTATTTTAGATCGTCGCTTAGGATATGCGGATGGTTTAATGGGTGGCAACCTTTGGTTCTTTGGCGACAGTGTAGATTCTGCCTTACTTGCGGCGGAAAAAGGTGTTGAAGCAATTCTTCCCATGCCTGGTGTCATTACTACTTTTCCTGGTGGTATTGCAGGCAGCGGCTCAAAGGCGGGAAGTAATTATGACTTCACCATTGCAAGTACTTATGAAAAGTTTTGCCCCCTTCTTCAAGATGATCCTACCGTCGAAGCAGGATTACCTAAGGGTGTGAATTGTGTAATGGAAATCATTATGAATGGTCAAGGCATGCAGCCAATTGTTGAAGCCACACAAGCTGCAATCAAAGCCTCAGTAGATACACCGGGTTTAATAATGATTTCAGCAGGCAACTACAATGGACGTTTAGGTAAATCATTTATTTACTTAGATCCAAGTAAACAGCCCGCTGAATAGATAATTGTTTCATGTATTTAAAAAAGCCGCTGAAAACAGCGGCTTTTTTAATTCTCAACTAACCTATTGTGAGTAAGCTCTATTCCAGAACAAATTTCTAACGCATAATATTCTTCATGACTATAAGTTTTGAAAAAACTCCTGGTGGCGCAATTTTATTAGATGGAAAGGCTGTCGCTGAAAAACTTCAACGTAAAATTGCGAGTACTCTCGCACAATCACCTGAGTCAAAAATAACGCTTGCTACCGTTTTAATTGGTGATGATCCTGCAAGCGATTTATACGTTGGCATGAAACAAAAACGTGCAACAGCAGTCGGCATACAATCTCGACATGTGCCACTATCTGGTGATATTTCCATGCAACAAGCGTGCGATGAAATTATCAAACTCGTTGAGGATAATTCTGTTCATGGCATCCTGATCCAACTGCCGTTACCCAAGCAGCTCGATACCCACAAAATAATTGATCTACTTCCTCCTGAAAAAGATGTAGACGGTTTAAGTGAAAACAATCTCGGCAAACTTTTACGTGGTGTGGAAGGTTTAGTGCCCTGCACACCATTAGGTGTGATGCGCATTCTTGAACACTATGAAATTCCAACGAGTGGCAAACGCGCAGTCGTCATTGGTCGTTCCACTTTAGTTGGGCTTCCACAAGTATTGTTACTTGGTCGTAAAGGAGTTGATGCAACGGTAACGCTTGCACATTCACGCAGTGGTGATATTGGAGAAATAACCAAGTCTGCAGATATTGTTGTGGCTGCAGCAGGTATTGCTCACCTAGTTAAAAAAGAACACATTAAACCTGGTGCTACGGTGATTGATGTTGGCGTGACGAGAACAGATGAAGGCATTCGTGGCGATGTAGACTTTAATCAAGTACAAACTGTAGCTGGAGCAATTACACCTATGCCAGGCGGCACTGGGCCCATGACTGTTGCCTGTTTATTAGAAAACACATTGTATGCTGCTAAACTTCAAAACGCGCTCTAGCTAGCCCAGCAAAACGTCCTCAAAATACCTTCAATATCTTTGTAATACCCAACCCGTAATATGCAAATTGCTTGAGCCACTATAGGGCTTATGGCAAGATGCTGGACTTTTCGTGCAACTCGATTTCACGCTAAAAGATAGCTCCGGCCACAATAATAAAAACTGAATTTTCAGCGGGGCTCATCAGTTTTAACTTTTAACATTATTTAAGAAGGTTCATTACATGCCTGGCCAAAAGCTATCTAACCCTGGAAGAAATTATTTATTCTGCCCCGGCCCAACTCATATTCCACAAGCCGTTCAAAATGCGATGATCGTTCCTCAGGAAGATCACCGTGCGCCAGATTTTCCTGAACTTGTAAAACCTCTTCTAAGAGATGTTAAGAAGATTTTCAAAACCACAAAAGGCACTTGCTTTCTATTTCCTGCAACGGGTACTGCTGGTTGGGAAATTGCACTTACCAACACTATGTCGCCAGGTGACAAAATTTTAACTACCCGCTTTGGTCAGTTTTCTCACTTATGGTATGACCTAGCAAGACGCATTGGTTTAGAAGTGGATCTAATAGAAACACCGTGGGGCCAAGGCGTTCCCGTAGAAAAATTCAAGAAAATATTACAAGCAGACAAAAATCACGAAATTAAAGCTGTAGTTTGTTGCCATAATGAAACTGCAACCGGTGTAACCAGTGACATTGCTGCAGTAGGTAAAATGCTCAAACAAATTAAACATCCTGCACTGTTGATGGTGGACTGTGTAAGTTCAGTAGCAAGTATTGATTTCCGCATGGATCAATGGGGTGTGGACGTTGCGGTTAGCGGCTCGCAAAAAGGCTTCATGTTACCGGCTGGAATGGCAATTTTAGCTTTCAGTCCTCGCGCAATAAAAGCACGTTTAAAAGCAAAATGTGCGCGTTGCTTCTTGGATATACAAGACCACTTGAACACAAATAAAGATGGTTTTTTCCCATATACACCATCTGTACCGATGCTTCGCGGATTACGTGCGTCAATTGACTTATTGTTAGATGAAGGGTTAGAAAATGTTTTCAAACGCCACAACCGTTTAGCAGAAGGTGTACGTCGTGCTGTAAAAGCATGGGGTCTAAAGACATGTGCAGTATCTCCAAAATGGAATTCAGATACCGTTACAGCCATTGTTGTACCTGAAAATAAAAATGCAAATGAAGTAATTCATATTGCATACCATAAATACAATATTTCCTTAGGTGCTGGTTTATCAAAAGTTGCTGGTAAGGTTTTCCGCATTGGACACTTAGGCGATAATAATGAAGCACGCATGATGGCTGCTCTAGGTACGGTCGAAATGGCACTTTTAGATGCTGGCATTAAAATTAAACCTGGCAGCGGTGTAGCGGCTGCTGGTGAGTACTACCGTAAGACCGGCAAGAAAATCAAAAAATTTGCTGCACCAAAAGTGGCACCTAAGAAAAAAGCTACAAGAAGAAAAACCCCAAAAAAATAGATAAATAAAATAGATTATAAATAGAAGGTACATACTATGAGTTTTACACAACCTAAACCTGCCAGACAAAGAGTACAGCGATGTGAACTCGCTGTTCCAGCGTCCAGCGTCAAAATGATTGAGAAATCAGCCGACTGTGCTGCAGACTTCGTATTTTTAGATTTAGAAGATGCCGTAGCACCAGGTGACAAAGTACAAGCACGTAAAAATGCAATTGAAGCCGTAAACGATATCGACTGGGCTGGCAAAGGAAAAACAATTGTTGTACGAATCAATGGTCTTGATACGCATTACATGTATCGTGATGTCATTGATCTTGTTGAACAAGCTGGCAATAAGCTAGACACCATTTTTATTCCAAAAGTAGGTGACCCCGCGGATGTCTACATGGTGGATGCACTACTCACTCAAATCGAAGAAGCGAAAGGGTTTGAAAATAAAATAGCCATAGAAGCAATCATTGAAACTGCACTAGGTATGGCCAATGTCGAAAAAATTGCACAATCCAGCCCTCGATTGGAAGCCTTGCACTTTGGTGTTGCGGATTACTCTGCCAGTAACCGTGCACGTACCGTCAATATCGGTGGCTTAAACCCTGATTATCCAGGTGATCAGTGGCATTCAGCTATTTCACGTATGGTTGTAGCATGCCGTGCATACGGATTACGTCCTATTGATGGTCCGTTTGGTGATATCAAAGATGCTGAAGGCTATATGCTTGCATGTCGTCGTGGCGCTGCATTAGGTATTGAAGGTAAATGGGCTATCCATCCATCACAAATCGAAATGGCTAATGAAGTATTTTCACCACCCGAAGAAGAAGTTGCAAAAGCGCATCGAATTCTTGAAGAACTCGAAAAAGCTGCCAAAGAAGGCAAAGGCGCAGCAACTTTGGATGGCAAAATGATTGATGCTGCATCCGCAAAAATGGCTGAAAATGTTGTTCGCGCTGCCGAGGCAATTGCTGCTAAGTCGTAAAGTTAGAATTCCCTAACTTTTTATAATGTTAATATAAACATTCTGGGTGCCCGCTTTGCGGGCACTTTTGTTTGTACCTAGCCTATTTCATTCTTTGCCTCACCTTATTGCTCATGAATTGAGCAATTACCCAACAAGAGAGTTTGTCCTTAGGGATCAGAATAGGCTATAAAAGTCGTTTGGTCTGGCAAAAACCCCATAGACCTACATGGCGACCTCTAAGAACAAGCCATACGATAAAAACGAATCAATTTCTCGGGAGGGAATTTAAGTGGATATCCATGAGTATCAAGCAAAAGAAATTTTATCCGAATGCGGTGTAGGCATCGCTGAGGGTGGACTTGCCTATAGCCCTGAACAAGCTGTATATCGTGCAAAGGAAATCGGTGGCACTAAATGGGCTATCAAAGCACAGATTCATTCTGGTGCACGCGGCAAAGCCGGTGGTATCAAACTCTGTACTAATGACGAAGAAATATGGAACGCAGCAGATGAATTATTAGGCAAGCGCTTAGTAACACATCAAACTGGCCCAGCTGGCAAAGTGGTGTACCGACTTTATGTTGAACAAGCTACTGACATCGAAAAAGAACTTTATTTAGCACTGGTACTCGACCGCGATAAGCAACGTGTAGTATTTGTTACCTCAACTGAAGGCGGCATGGATATCGAAGAGGTCGCTGCAACGAAACCAGAAGCGATACACAAATTAGAAGTTGAGCCTGCGGTAGGTTTGCGTGATTTCCAAGCACGTGAACTTGCTTTTGCATTAGGCATTAAACCTGAACTAATTAGTCAAGCTGTTCACACAATAAAAGGCGCGTATCGTGCTTTCCGTGATTTCGATGCCACCATGGTTGAAATAAATCCTATGGTGATCACTAAAGACGATCGTGTATTAGCCTTAGATGCAAAAATGGGTTTTGATGACAACGCATTATTCCGTCGTCCTCGCATAGCAGAACTTCGTGACAAGTCTCAAGAAGACCCGCGCGAAACCGCAGCATCAGACCGTGGTTTAAGTTATGTAGGGTTAGATGGAGACATTGGTTGCATGATCAATGGTGCTGGTTTAGCCATGGCAACAATGGACATGATTAAACACAAAGGTGGCGAACCTGCCAACTTCTTAGACATCGGAGGTGGTGCTTCTCCTGACCGTGTAGCAAAAGCATTCAAACTGGTTTTAGATGACGAAAATGTTAAAGCTATGTTAGTCAATATTTTTGCTGGCATTAATCGCTGTGACTGGATTGCAGAAGGTGTTGTTCAAGCATTTGAAAAATTAGATGTACGCGTACCGGTTGTGTGTAGATTATCTGGCACCAACGTTGAGAAAGGTATGCAAATGCTAAAAGACAGTGGGCAACCGATTATTACTGCCGACACACTTGCCGAAGCTGCAGAAAAAGTTGTAGCAGAACGCAATCGTGTTGCAGGCAGTTAAGGATTAGGGAGAAAAATCATGACAATAATGATCGATGACAAAACAAAAGTTCTGGTACAAGGATTCACGGGCAAAATCGGTACTTTCCATGCTGAAGAAATGATGGAATACGGGACCAATGTTGTTGGCGGTGTAACACCAGGTAAAGGTGGCCAAACTCATATGGGACTACCCGTTTTCAATACTATGAAAGATGCTGTAGCTGAAACCGGTGCAGATGCAAGTATTGTGTTTGTTCCAGGTGCATTTGCTGCAGACGGTGTAATGGAAGCAGCGGACGCCGGAATTAAAACCTGTGTATGTATTACAGACGGTATTCCAGCTCAGGACATGATGCGTGTTAAGCGTTATATGTTTCGTTACAAGAAAGAAGACCGCATGCGCCTTACTGGGCCAAACTGTGCTGGCAGCATCAGCCCTGGAAAATGTTTATTAGGGATCATGCCGGGTCATATTTATGCAGAAGGTAATGTGGGTGTAGTGGCACGTTCAGGAACATTGGGCTATGAAGGCGCTTCTCAAATGAAAGCAGAAGGCATTGGTATCAGTTCCAGCATTGGTATTGGTGGTGATCCTATTAACGGAAGTTCTCACAAAGACATTCTTGAATTATTCGAAGCCGATCCTGAAACCAAGGCCGTTCTAATGATTGGTGAAATTGGTGGTCCACAAGAAGCCGAAGCAGCTGAATATTTCAAGAGCCATATGACCAAACCGTTAGTAGCCTACATTGCAGGCTTAACTGCTCCGAAAGGTCGTCGCATGGGCCATGCGGGTGCAATTGTTTCTGGCAAGGGTGAAAGTGCTGCAGAGAAAGTTGAAATGCTTAAAGAAGCAGGCGTAGTTGTTGCTCCAAATCCTTCCGAGCTTGGTTCAACTATGGCAAAAGTAATGAAAGACATTGCATAACAACCCCGCAAGAATTAAGAAGACAGAATTTGGAGAATAATAATGAGCAAACTTAAAGTAATCGTTTCGCGTGCCTGGCCTGCAGAAGTTGAAGCTACTTTAAAAGAAAAATATGACGTGCAGTTAAATGAAAATGACATCCCAATGACTAAAGACGAAATGAAAGCGGCTTTAGGAGAATGTGATGCTTTTTTACCTACTGTAACCGACCCTGTTGATGCTGAAGTGCTCAGCGCTGAACCATTACGTGCAAAGTTTATTGGTAACTTTGGTGTTGGTTTTAATCATATTGATTTAGATGCAGCAAAAGCGCGTGGACTCACCGTAACCAATACTCCTGAAGTATTAACGGACTGTACTGCGGATATTGCCATGGCACTTTTGCTCACGGTTGCGCGTCGCACTAGTGAAGGCGAACGCCACTTACGCTCTAAGTCTTGGACGGGATGGCGTCCTACTCATATGTTGGCTACTAAGGTAACAGGTAAAACCTTAGGTTTAATTGGCATGGGTCGTATTGCTCAAGCCATGGCACAACGTGCTCATTTTGGATTTGGTATGAAAATCATCTTCTCTGATCCTTACCCACCTCCTGCAGATGTGATCAGCAAGTTTAATGCTACGCAAGTAGACACCATCGATGAAGTATTAGAGCAATCTGATTTTGTATCTATTCACTGTCCTGGCGGTAAAGATACTTATCACTTATTAAACAAAGACAGTCTTGCCAAGATGAAATCTTCTGCATTCTTGATTAATTCAGCTCGTGGCGATGTTATCGATAATGATGCCTTAATTGATGCACTTAAAAATGGCGTAATCGCTGGTGCTGGCTTAGACGTATTCGAAGGTGAGCCCGCCTTAGATGAGCGCTTTTTAGAACTTGAAAATGCGGTGTTATTGCCTCACCTCGGCAGCGCATCCACCGAAACTCGTGTAGCGATGGGCAACCGCGTGTTAGAAAATCTTGCGGCATTTGAAGCTGGTGAAACACCACGCGATAAGCTGGTATAAGTCCAAATCTAGCTTATTTGCGTCCATAATATGGGCCCATATGGGCATACCAAATTGGCTGAATCAGTCCTATGATGAAGAGGTCCTTTATGGGCCTCTTTTACTATGCGCTGCTTAAATCATTAAACTAACTAATTGTATGAACGACACTTCCCCACTTTCCTGGACTCAGTTTACCAAGGTTGCCGCTGGCAGCATGATCATCAGTCCGTCAGCGACTTATGAAGATGAGTTAGTTGAATTACTTTACCAACAGCTCCTAAGTGTCATTCGCGCACGACAACCTGATGTTGAAGCGATCATCGAAGGGGATAGTGACATTCGAGATTGTTCGGTCTCTCAAATTCTTTATGTGTTACAAGCTTATGGGATTTGGTTTCAATTATTAAGTATTGCTGAACAAAATGCCATGGTGCAGCAACGCCGCCAAATTGAAAAGGAATATCACCGTGATCGTGTTCCTGGAACATTTGCTTATGCATTTTCAAGCGCGGCTCAAAAAGGCATTGCAGCCGAGGAGATTCAAACATTATTAGATAATAGTTTTATCTGTCCCGTTATTACTGCACACCCTACTGAAGCAAAACGCGTTACCGTTTTAGAGGTACATCGTCGTATTTATGTATTACTCAAACAATTAGAACTTGAACGTTGGACCCCTAGGGAAAGAGAAGACCTTATTAACGAATTACGTAATGAAATTGATTTATTATGGCTAACCGGTGAAATTCGTTTAGAAAAACCTACCGTCGAACAAGAAGTCACATGGGGATTACACTTTTTTGATGAGTCGCTGTTTGATGGTGTGCAGGAACTCTATGCTGAGTTAGACCGTGCACTCGAACAAGCCTATCCGCATTATGAATTCAATGTCCCTGCGATTTTTCGTTTTGGCTCTTGGATTGGTGGCGATCGTGATGGCAATCCCATGGTTACACATAAAGTCACCGCTGCAGCAATTCATGCAAATGCAAAAGCCTGTATAAAACGTTATCGTCAAATTATTTTTGAGCTAGGCGCAAAACTAAGTATTGCCAACCATTCAGTTGATGTATCAGAAAATTTCATGCAAGCACTTAATGAAAAACTTGCCATGCTTGGTGAAACCAAAACTTATTCACAACGCAATCCCGGAGAAGTGTTTCGTCAATTTTTGCGCTATATGCTAACGCGTATTGATGCCACCCTTGCAAACTTAAAAAATCCAAAAAAATCGAAACTTGCATACCATCGCGCCGAAGACCTCTCAGCAGATCTAAAAATACTTGAAAAAGGATTAACCGATGCAAAATGTGGCAACTTAAGTGACACCGATATTCGACCATTTCGCCATATGGTCGATACCTTTGGTTTCAGAACAGTTAGTTTAGATTTGCGTGAAAATACTACAGTGATAAATAGTGTGCTCGCTGAACTCTGGCTCGCACTAAACCAAAAAACTCGTTTGGATATTCCTGATCCTGCATCGGAAGAATGGAAAAACTGGATTGTGGACCAATTAATGCAACCACTACGGGTTGTACCACGTTTTGATACTTTATCTAAGCAGGCTCAATCGACATTAGCCATGTTAGAGCAAGTGAAATACTTTCAGCGCAAGCTGGATGTAAAAGCATACGGCGTGTTTGTACTCAGCATGACCCAAACTTCGACTGATATCTTAGGAGTTTACTTGTTAGCAAAGTATGTGGGCTTGTTCACCGATTCAGATGGACTCGAAGCATGCCGAATTTTAATCGTCCCCTTACTTGAAACGATTGATGATTTAGAAAGAGGGCCTTCGATTCTACAAGAATTATTGGAGCACGCATTTGTGCGACGCACAATTCGAAAGTTTGGTGGCTCACAAGAGGTCATGGTGGGTTATTCTGATTCGAATAAAGACGGTGGTTTTTTAACTTCGAACTGGATCATTAGTAAAGCACAATCACAAATCCATGAAACCGGTCTTAAGCACAAAGTACCAATTTCTTTTTTCCATGGTCGTGGTGGTTCCGTCAGTCGTGGCGGCGCTCCAAGTGGACGTGCAATTGCCGCACAACCTGTAGGTACTATTGATGGCCGCATGCGTGTTACAGAACAAGGTGAAGTGGTTTCATACAAGTATGCCAACCGTGGATTCGCAGAAGAGCAGATGGAAATCCTAGCCTCTAGCGTGATTACACACTCATTAATGTCAGGCAAAGACCCCGCTTATCAAACGAATTCAGAGTTTGATGAAGTCTTAGAAGCTTTATCAGGAACAGCTTACGTTACCTACCGAAAGCTTATCGAACATCCTGGTTTAGTAGATTTTTATCAACAAGCAAGCCCAGTCGAGGAGCTCACATTGATGAAAATAGGCTCAAGGCCGGCGCGTCGATTTGGTGCTGCTTCATTAAACGACTTACGTGCAATTCCTTGGGTCTTTGCATGGACCCAAAATCGTTTACTCGTTCCAGGCTGGTATGGAATAGGTAGTGCTATGGAACAACTGATTAAAATTCGTGGCGAACTTGGCACAGAATTACTAAATCAGATGTACGAGAAACATTCACTGTTTAGACTAATCTTAGACGGTGCTGAAAAAACACTGCTATTAGTCGATATGGAAGTTGCAGGAAAATATTGTGAGTTAGTCACGAATGATGAACACCGCACTCAAATATTTTCTACGATTAAAGAAGAATATGAACGATCTTCACAAATGCTGTTAAAAATTACCGGCGAAGAACAGCTCTGTGACCGCTTCCCTAACTTTAAACGCCATTTCTATCGTCGTGCAGAGTCACTCAATCAAGTTGGTATTGAGCAAGTCGAATTGGTGAAAAAATTCCGCGGCGATGAACAGATCGAAAATACGACTATACAAGATATACTCGTACCTTTACTGCTATCGATTAACTGTGTAGCTGCCGGAATCGGTAGCACTGGTTAGTTGCATAACTGAAACAATAAATAACAATGAAAAAACTTTTATATCATTTTGATACTGACCCTATTGCCAGCGTGTTCGACTCAGTTGTCGCACATGACGGTGGTGCTGATCACGTAACTCAACTAAGTGGAGTTAACGAAGAAAACTGTGGCGGCCTGGTTGAAGGTGCTATTTATACGCGCGCACCTAAAGATAAGAAAAATACTGCAATTTTTGTAGGAGGTAGTGATTTGGTTGCGGGCCAAAAACTTTTTCAAGCAGTACAAAATGAGTTTTTTGCAAATTTTCGTGTATCGGCGATGCTCGACAGCAATGGTTGCAACACTACTTCTGCAGCAGGAGTAGCTTTGCTTAATAAAGCTACAGATTTACAAGACAAAACTGCTGTTGTACTTGCAGGAACGGGCCCAGTGGGACAAAGAGCCGCAGTTTTACTGGCCAGTAGTGGTGCCAATGTTCGATTAACTTCTCGCAAACAATCCCGTTCAACAGAAGCATGCGATGAGATGCATGAACGTTTTGGTGTAGAAATGACACCTATGCAAGCCAGTGATGATGCATCTATTGAACAAGCAATGGATGGCGCACATGTAGTGTTTGGTGCCGCTAAAGCAGGTATACAATTACTCAATGCAAGGCAATGGCAAGATCACTCAACTTTAGAACTTATTGCAGATGTAGGCACTTCAAAAATTCTTGGTTTTGAAGGTATAGATGTAATGGATAAAGACACTGAAAGACATGGAAAAAGAGTATTTGGAGGCATCGGAATTGGTGCATTAAAACTTAAATTACACCGCGCTTGTATAGCTAAATTGTTTGATTCTAACGATGTGGTGTTAGATGCTGAAGACATATATAAAATAGCGCAAACTATGGCTTAATGACTACAAACAATTCTCCAAAGCTGCTCGAGATGATCGAGCAGTTAATTGCCTTGCCTTCCGTAAGCAGCACTCAAGCTGATATCGACACAAGTAACCTAGCTGTAATCAACCTTCTCGCTAATTGGCTAAACGATCTAGGTTTTAATATCCAAATCATTCGTAGTTCAGATGAAGACTCTGAACATAAAGCAAATTTAATTGCCTGGATTGGCCCAGAGGATAACAATGGCGATGATGGTCTTGTGTTATCCGGTCATACCGATACCGTAAATTTTGACCAAACTGGTTGGAATACAAATCCCTTTAAAGCCACACAAGTCGATGAAAAAATTTATGGCTTAGGCACAGCAGATATGAAGTCGTTTCTAGCCATTGCAATAGAGGCTGCAAAAGCATTTGCTAGTAAAGATTTAAAACAACGCCTTACTATTGTTGCCACTGCAGACGAAGAATCCACAATGCAAGGTGCCAAAACGCTTGTTGCGTCTAATCAGAAATTTGGCAAATATTGCATCATCGGAGAACCTACCAACCTAACGCCCGTGAACCAACACAAAGGTATCTTTATGGAGTCGGTAAAACTCATAGGACAACCAGGTCATTCTAGCGACCCTAGTCTGGGTAATAATGCTTTAGAGGGTATGCGCTTAGTGTTAAACGAGCTTGAGCAATTCAAACAAGAACTTACTCATAAATATATAAATCATGACTTTGTTGTTCCCGTACCCACATTAAATCTTGGCCATATACATGGCGGCGATAACCCCAACCGTATTTGTGCGGAATGTGAATTACACATCGACATGCGTCCCTTACCTGGAATGCAAATAGAATCACTAAAAGATGAATTACATACACGCATCTTAAAGATTGCTCAAACGCTTGGATTAAAATATGAGTTCACAGCTTTGTTTGATGGAGTACCTGCATTCAAAACAGATGAGCAATCAAAAATTGTACAACTTGCTCAAGAACTAAGTAACAAAAAAGCAATGACTGTTGCATTTGGAACGGAAGCACCCTATTTCAACGCTCTAGGCATGGAAACGATCATATTAGGTCCTGGCTCTATCGACCAAGCCCACCAACAAAATGAATATTTATCCATGAGTTCGATTCAACCCACTATAGCTATTTTACAAAAAGCCATTTCAGATATTTGTTTACAATAAGCTACTTCGAATCTTATTCAATACCTTTAAAATTATCTGAACAACTGTTCAAGAACTGTTCCTTATAGACTTTGCTCCAATAGGATAGTTGAGCAAACCTATTTTTCGCTTGCAACACTTGGATCAATGCCTGACATGACACAGATCGGCTAAACCAGAAACTTTAGCCCAGTTATATGCCCAAAATGACCTTTTAGCTGCTAGTTTCTGCACTTGATACTCACATTAAAGATGATGCGTGAACTCAAGCGTTGGAACATTTATTCAATAAAGCTAAATGGATTTTGCTTCATGAAAGATTTTTGCAAAAGAACAGTTAATACAAAATGGTTTGAATACTCCATTATCAGCTTGATATTAATCAATGCTGCCGTACTTGGCTTAGAAACCTCTGCAAGTATTAATCAAAAATACACTTCTCTTTTCACCTTTATTAATCAATTTGTCTTAGCAATTTTCGTACTAGAAGCAGTAATGAAAATTACGGCAGTGTATCCAAAGATTGGAAAATATTTTCGTGATGGGTGGAATGTATTTGATTTTACAATTGTTGTATTGTCTTTCGTTCCAGCCACTGGTCAATTTGCCGTCATCGCACGTCTTGCAAGATTAATGCGTGTACTTCGACTAATTTCAGCCTTACCCGAATTAAAATTAATTGTCAGCACTTTGATTCGATCTATCCCAAGCATGGGGAATGTTGTTTTACTAATGTCTGTAATTTTTTATGTGTATGCAATTTTAGGTTTTCACCTTTTTCATCAACATGACCCCCAACACTGGGGTAATTTAGGTGTAGCACTACTCTCACTGTTTAGAATTGCCACATTAGAAGATTGGACTGACCTAATGTATGCCGGAATGGAAATGAGCCCACATGCGTGGATTTTCTTTGTAAGCTTTGTCGTAATTGGCACATTCGTAGTAATTAACTTGTTTATTGCCATCATCATCAATAATCTTGATAACGCTAAAGCTCAAGCATTAGAAGAATTAAAATCTGTTCCTAGCCGAGACGATTTAATTAAAGAATTAAATGAAGCTGAAGAAGCACTTGCTAAGGTACAACTGCGCCTACGCGAGGCTTTCGATCTTGATTCTTCTACACAAAAAATACGTAAAGTGCGTATTTGATTGCTTAAAATAATCTGCTTTCAGAAACTCGGCTAGCTAAGCGTTTCTTTTAAACCGATTCAAGCCTAGAAAAATACCCTTTATACCTGCAATTGAAAACAGCACTCCAACTATAGCAGGAGTTAATTCTCTTTCTGTCCAAGCAAAGTAAAGCCCTAATACACCCACTGCAGCTGTCAAAATAGACACAATGATTAACACCGAAGGATTTATAAATCCATCGTTATCAACTTTAAAGTCTCGCCCTGTAATTAAACGATAAGATAAAACAAATAGAAATATTGTGAGTACAGGTGTTATGAATATTATGGTAAGAAATACAAGTATCGATTGAATCTGTATACCAGAAAGACTAAAACTTTCCCCAGAAATAATCCCACTAATAATTGCTGCAAATGCATGCAAACTAATCCAACTTCCGATTAGGGCTAAAATCAGGGTAAATATTCCAAACCAAAACGAACTAAAACTGTTTGTTTCTATCTGCCCATTTTTTTTCATTTGAATTTAGCTTTTTTGAAATCTAACTTGGGCTTCTATTTTGGACAGGAAAAAACCTTCCCTAGCAATCACCTACCCAGGGCTAACACCAAAATTAACAAAATTAAGATTAATAGTGCTGCTGCAGTACCTACACTTCCTGCTGCAGGCAAATCTTCAAATTTATCTGCAAACATTTGTATTTCAGCATCCGTCATAGCATTGATACGTTCTTGAGCAAGCTCAGTAGAAACACCATTTTGTTCTAAAAGTACCTGAGCATCTACTCGCGTTACAATACTCAGTAAACGTTCTCTTTTGTGTTCAACATGGTACTCATCCAATAATTGTCCCGTTCCAACCACGCCCGCATAAACTGGTACTGTATGCGTAAACAAAAGAGAAAAAACACTTATATACACAACAAAAAGGTAAGAAAAATTTTTCATAACCTAAGCTCCTTAAACGAATATTGGGAAAGCAGAATGCTTAATAGATTTATTGCGTTTTCTTTCTCTTAAAACGCTCAAATTTTAATTTATAGATATTACCCTGAGGCACCGCATCATCTTCTACAATTAAGTCTTCGGTTTGATTGCTCCTATCACGAGTTGAAATGATACGAGCATTTTCCTCATCCTGACACGCTACAGGATCTACATCATGGTTTTGATAATCTTCAGGTGTACAAGGACGAAAACCAGGCAATACTTTAGATTCATAAATAGTAACTGTTTCAGTTTCAACGGTTTCTTGCTTAACAGGAGACTGTGTAGGAGGTGGAGCATCAACCACTATCTCAGGCGGTGGCTGTGCATCTCTTTCTTCCTCTGCCATAACACTTACAGTCCAAATTAATGACAGCAAGAAAAATAATATGTGCTTTAATCTAATCATACCCAACTCCTCAGTATAAAAAGATTAAGCCTAAACGCTTAACCTTAAATTATATTAAGTTTTTATAGTTCTGCTTTTAGCCTTTTTGAGATTTCCTCATCAATCGCCGCAATGGCTTGTTCAAGTTCATTAACAGAATATATATTTTGAATTAAATATTTATCATGTTTCACTTTTGCATACGATTCATCTAACTCTTTTCTATACTTACCGATAGCAGTAGTGCTGTCTTTCATATCTGTAATCATTTTATTGTGAAATTCTTTGTTCTCATTGAACGAAAACATCATCGACATATACACCGCAGAAAAACGAAAATCATAGGACTTATAATCGTCGAGAGAGTGCACATAAGTCCGCGCGGCACGAATTTCATTATTAAAGGTATCACTGTAACCCAAGAGTTTTTCTTTAAATTCTCCATCGATTCCATAATCTTCAATCATCTTTGGAATAACCTGTACGATGTTCAAACGCTTATCGTCATGTGCCAGAATAGAGTCTAGTAACTTCTGTTTCGCCACCTCTGGCTTATCGTTAGCCTCTTTAATCACCGCTAAATCACGTACTCGAGTCTCACGCTCATCTTGTAGCTGCTCTAAACTTAAACTTTCCATGTTTTCAGGCGCTTGGTAGATCACCTTCACCCGATCAAGAATGGGAGACTTTTTGATTTCTCCACCCGCTAAACACGCAGAACCCACCATAAGTAAGGCTAAAAAGCTTAAATATGCTGAAATTAACCGGATCATTAACATTCTTTATTCCCTATATAGATAATTCAGTGTATAAAATTCGACCGGCCGCCAGAATGGCTCTAACGTAGACGGCAACAAGTACCCTATTATAAGGTGCAAAAGGTGCCTTAGATAGCAAAACATTAGGCAAAATAACCTTTACTATTTCATAGACTTAACAAAAACAATATAAATTAACTTTTACTCAAACTTAAGCGTTATAAAGAAGTGTCTAAAAAT
>CBDCTA010000019.1:0-18201 GCA_965221955.1 Gammaproteobacteria bacterium
CAAATTTCTCATTAGGAATTTATTAATATATTTTACTTGGTGTAGGTAAATTAATATTTACTCCACACGAGTTAGCAAGCGCATAGTAATATGTACTAACCGCAGTCCAGTGCCAATATTCAGGATGCTCTTCCAACCATTTGTTATAAATCGCATGTAACTGAATAATTGATTTATTTGACGAACACTCATAAATCCATTCAAGTTGTGTCTCTTTTGATCTGTAACCAAGCGCATCATTCATTCCAGCTATATATATCCTTTGTACCAAATCTATAAGTACTTTACTTCTATCCTGAGCTAAATTCAGGTACTCATCAGCAGTGTAAAAATTCCAAACATTTATAGTTTCTTTCCCATAACAAAGTATTGGAATATAAATTACAAAGAATAAAACTATATTTTTCATTATGCTATACACTTGTTTAAATTGGTGGACATTAAAAGTTATTTACTTTTTTTAAAACAAAATGAATTGGAATTGTATATGAATATATATCTCGATCATTCCTAATATCCATAGGAACAGGTGGTAACGGAGATGCTTGTTTAATCATTCTTACAACTGCTTTATTTAAAGCACTATATTTAGCAGGTTTTATAATTTTGTAGGAAAGTAATTTTCCCTCAGCATTTATTGCAAATTCGAATGTCACTGTCCCTTGTTGACCTCGACGTCTTGCAATATCGGGATATTTTTTATGACGTTCTAACCATTCAAGAAGTTGATATTCGTAAGTTTGTTTTATAGATAAATCATTTTCACTACTAGCATAATTAGAGTCTTCAGATTGATTGTATTTAAGCGGCTCTACTTCAGGTTGATGAATAATTACGGGTTTGACAACTGAACTAAGCTTAGCTTCTAGTTTTGATTTTGGCTTTTCGACTGATTTCAATTTAGGTTTAGGTTTTGGCTCAGCTTTAGGTTCAGGCAAAGGTTCAACTCTAGGTTGAACGATAGGAGGTGGTTTTATATTTGGCGGGGAGGTTATTTTTTTTAAATTGATAATCAAACTTTTTTGACTAAACCCCTCACTCTTTGATTCCTGGCTTGGTTGATAGACTAGAAAAAATAACAAATGGGCAACTAATGCAAAAAATAGTGCATAAACCCAATGTCTAGAGTTTATTTGAAATGGTTCATCTAAAATCATTTGTGAGTTACTACTGAATAGACCCAGGTGCAACTGTTAATAAGTGAATTGATGAAAGTTCAGTGTTACTTAATAATTCCATAACATCAATCAAGCGAGTAGCATTCATGTTTGCATCTGCTTTAAGCTGAAGTTGAACAAGCGGACCACTTTCAATTTCATCGTTGACCGTTTTGATTAGCTCTTCTTCACTTAAAATTGATTGATTAAGGGCAATTTCACCATTTTCATTCATCAAAATGGTTAGAACTTTGCGATCTGCAGTATTGTCGTTCTCCGCGGTCGGGACAATAACTTCAAATAAATCCGGCTTACTAAATGCTCCCGCCAACATGAAAAAAATTAGCAATAAAAAAACAACATTCACAAGTGGCAAAATATTTTCTGAATAGTTTGTTGTTGTAACTTGTTTGACTTGCATCTTTTTATGTATTTATTTTTGCTAGAGAAACATTTTTATCTGCAAACTCGCTAATTTGATCGAGTATTGTTACTAGGGATTGCAATGAAACTCCATCGTGTGGCTGAATGATGATAGGATGATTAATATTAATTCGACAACGTTCCCTAACGATTGAAATAATTTCGTTAATCTCCATTTCTTCGTCATTCAATGTATAAGCTCCATCTGGAATCAATTCAATTGTGCTGGTGCTGCGACTATCTACTCGCATTTCATCTGCTTTGCCAACACCTAACTCAATAAATTTCCATTCAGCAAAACTTGATGCAAGCATAAAAAAGATCAACAAAATAAAAACCACATCTATTAGCGGAGTTAAACTAACCAGTGAGTGTTTTCTTTGTGATTTCGCAAGTTGCATGAGGATTGAAAGCTTATTTTATCAATGGACTAATTTTCTCATCTTAATGAGAAATAGATTTAACTGTTTCTAATTTTGTTTCAGCGTTGATTGACTTTTTATTCATTGCATGTAGTGTAAAAACTTGTGTCATTGCATCTTCCAATGCTAATTGAAATTTAGTAATTCTTTGCTCCAACCAGTTCAATATAAAAATAGCAGGAATTGCAACACTGAGCCCCATTGCTGTTGTTAATAATGCTTCCCAAATCCCTCCGGATAAAATTGCAGGATCTACTGCAGTACCTGCAGCTTCTAATCGCTTAAATGCTTCGATCATTCCAAATACTGTTCCAAGAAGCCCAAGTAATGGACTAAGAGCTGCAATTACTTCAATAGGTTTTAGATAGGAGCGAACTGCAGCTAAATGTATTGATGCAACTCGTAAGGTTTCTTCACGTGCAATATCATAATCACAATATTTATGCTGAATAGCATGCATTGCAGTTTCTAACACGCGTGCAATCGGATTTCTTGTTTCGTTTAATACATTTATAGCTGGTTCATATTGTCCTTCACGCCATTGCTCCAGCGCCAAGTTGATAAATTTTCGGTCATTTAATTGAATCCAATAAAAATGCCATAGCTTCACCAATACTATCGCTAATATCAATACGGAAAGTACTAATAGGATTACAACTACTGGTCCACCCGCTTCAATAAATGAAAATAGTTGATCAATCGACCAATTATTACCAGGTGCAACAGATGCTAATTCTTGATCATTAGTTTCTAGAGATTGAACTATCTCATTTTGTTCTATCGAGGACTCTAAATTGTCTATACTTTTTTTACTCATTATTATTTTGCTTACTTTTTAATTTTACATATCTAAGATTTAATTGTTCTAGCTATCGTAACAATCTACGAACACCAAGTATTGCGCCAGTTGTACTAAATAAAAAACCTAAACCTAAAAATGCTAATATTACGCAGTACCATAATATTGGTCGCGATATAAGGCCAGGAAAGTCAAAACTATGAAGCCCATTGAAAAGCCATCTATACAACCTACGACCTGAATTCATTACTGAGATAATTTCGCCGGAATATTTGTCTACATGAATCCAGGTTTTTTGATCATCGGATAAAACAACACGTAATGCGCTCGAAGGCATGCTTCCTTCACGCAAATGTGCATATATATCGTCACTTGAAATTTTTGCCACATCTATAATTTCTGAATTTGGCCAAGCAGATTGTATTGCTGTTTGTATTAGTTGTTTAGATAGCCCACTTTTTTGCAATTGCCAATTTCCTTCTGAACTTAATAGCCAAACCTGAAATTTTTCTTTGGAAGATTTACTCAATAAAAAAGGGACATCTGCAATTATTCGAAATTCAATTTCTTTTGTATTAAAGGAAGTTACAGATTCCAAACTAGCAAGTCTCTGCGCATCTATACTTAATGAACTTCCATTAAATGCCTTCGTTTGCATAATTGTTGGATTAGGCTTCGAGAAAATTCTTCCATGATCCATAGACAACCAACCGCTGAAAATCCACCCCAAAACAAACAACCCAACGAAAAGCCCACCTATATGATGCCAATACATCCAACCACTATATTCTGACCATCCACTTCGTGCACGGATGGATTTGATAATACCTAGTGTAATTCCAGTGATTGCACTGACAATACCTGCTAAAGCTAGCCACCACACAAGTTGATCCCATAGTGTCCAATTTTTACGAATAACAGTGGGATAAATCCAATGAACAACGGCCCCAAAATAATTCCATAGGCGCTGTGATCGTGTAGTTTCTTGCAATACTTGACCATTGTGGCTTGAGATATAAATTTTTGTACGTTCTACATCATCAAATTCAACTCGATAAAAAGGACGGTAAGGGTCATAACGGTTGCTAACAATCCATTGATCATATTCGATTTCAGCACTTATTGTTTCAATGGTTTTATCTGGATAAAAGTTACTTGCTATTTTATGTATTTGATCTGATTTAAATTCGGGAGTATCACCTGTGATCGCATTAACAACAGTAATTCGGGAATTCGCTTCACCTTTCCACCAAATATAAGGCTCACCGAGCTTACTAATCAGCGTAACCTTATATGGGTTTTCTTGTTGAAAAGATTTTAGTTCGGATATCGATAATAAATCTTTCGAATATTTGATTACTTCACTGCGTTTAAGTCTTTCGACTTCACTTAGCGAAGGGTATGGTTGAAATATCATCACCATACCACTTAAAAACCACGCAGAAAAAAACAAACACAGCCCTACTCCGATCCATCGATGTACAAATACGAAATACTGCATGTTGCATACTAGTACCGTACTACAAGATTTAACTCATAGCTTCTAGGTTCGCCCAACAAGACTTGATTGGCAAATGGAAAACCAGGATCAGTCTGTTGGAAATAAAACACATCCGACCACTGAACATAATCTTCATCTGTTGCATTACGCACACGTGCTGTGAAGTCTAAATTATTACGATATTTATAAGTTGCAGACAAATCTAGCAAGGAATAATCTTTCAATGTGGCATCATTAGCATTGGAAGCTTCGCGATCATCGACATAGCGGTACCATGCACCGAATTCAATTGGAATTGCTTGAAACGGTCGGACGTTAATCCAAGCATTTGCGGTCCAATCCGGCACGTTGGGTGGTGTGTTTCCAGCAAATTCATCAAAGTTTGCTGAGCCTTTAAATTCGGCATCGACATAGGCAATATTTGCTGCCACATCGAGGTAAGAAACGGGTGCGTAATTGATTGCGGCCTCAAAACCCTTAGAATCTCTGCCGCCCACGTTAGTCGTACTATCGCGGTTAAAGGTTTCAGACACATCATCTCGCTCAATGTCAAAAAATGCAAATGAAAAGTTTAAGGAATTATCAATATTTCTAGCTTTTAATCCCACTTCCCATTGCTCTGCATCCGTGAGATCAAAATCTTCACCAGCATTCACAAGAAAAATATTAGAATTCGCCGGATCTTGTGCGTCACTGTATTGCGCATAAATATTTATATTAGGAGTTAAAGAAAACACGCCGCCAACGCGCCAACCTACTGAATCAAAGTTTCGTCCAAACCCACTAGTCTCTTCTACGCCAGCCGCATTAAAATTTCTCCGTCGCAATTGTAGATCTTCGTAACGTGCTCCCGCGACTAGACTTAATCTATCGGTCACTTGTAATGCATTTTCAAAAAATACTCCCCAAGTATCTATATCGGTAGGACTGACCCCTCTTTCTTCAATCGGCCCATAAACACCTTGAACCGGATCAAATAGATCAACAGAGTCTCCTGCTACTGGGGAAAAACGAAACCCACGTCTGCGTCTAAAATCCGTATCCTGATAATCAACACCAACTATAAATCGGTTATCTCTACCAAAAAGCTGGTGATCTGTGGTGATATCTAGCTTGGTGCCCCATGTTCTCTGATCATGAAGTACAAAGAAAAATCCATTCGTTCGGTCTATCAAGTCAGTCACATCATTATAAATAAACCCTTCTGCGTTAAACCAATCACGTTCCGCATCAAAGTAGTACAATGTGTTTTTTAAACGGACATTGCTTCGTGGCATCCATTCAATATCTGTGCGTAGCAATAATTGATCAGACTCTGCTTCATAATCAGACACATTATAATTTTCATCACGAGTGCGATCGTCAATGACCGTACCTGCATCAGTATCAATTATTCCATTAATTCGATCTGTACCCACACTTGCTGGGACAAGTGGAGTTCCCCAATAATTTGCTAATTCATCTTCTAAGTAGTCCGCGCTAAATGTGAGAGAAAGATTATTTTTAAGCTTCCACAATAAACTTCCATTAATATTTGTCGATTCAGGATCCATATCATCAACAAAACCATCTGCGCCATTTTGGCTGATATCAAATTGATACCAAAGAGAATCAGTAACGGGTCCTTCACTACCACCACACACTTGATAAGTATCCCACCGACCATAGGACAATTGGGCTGTATGGTTATAATTATCAGTTTCACGCGCCTTTTTAGTGACCGAATTTATAGCCCCGGCAACGGTTCCTTGTCCGTGTAACCCAGATGCTGGGCCACGGATTAATTCAAGACGTTCCAAATTACATGCATTCTGTGGGCGGCTCACCATATTAGCTGGTCCTAACCATAATCCATCACGTAATATAGTAATCTGACTTCTAGTAAACCCGCGCATCGAAAAGCTTGAAGGTGCCGCAGGAGAATTACCTACTGTGACACCTGGAAGCGTAATTAAAGCATCGCCAATACTCTGTGCGCCTATTCGCTCTATATTTGTTCGATCAATTATTTCAACAGAAGCAGGTGTTTCAAATGGAGTTAAACCTAATCTACTTCCTGTGTCATTTGGTGTTGAAAGATTTAATTCACCAGGTTGATCAAATTCTAAAATTTCAGTTCCTTCTACTGTCATGCCTTCAAGCTTTACACTATCCTCAGCAAAACTATTTGTACAAATAAATAAATTAACAGTTAAAAAGATTAAATATTTAAATCTTGTAAATAGTAGAACTTCATTTATAAATATTCTTGAAAAATTTAGATCGAATTTGTGTTGATAAAATAAAAAATTGAAATCGAGTATTTCCTTCGCGTATTAATTCCATGTGTCTTAGCTAGGTCCTTTATTATTAGGTATTGTCTAGACCTATAGCATAATACTATATCTATCTATATTTATATTAGATCTTTCTATTTTATGATTAGGAACTACCCATAGATATCACCAATACTAAAAGTTTATTAAATAATGAATTTTTAATAATTTGATGATTAAAAATGCTAAAGAATTGTGCTAAATGTTTTTTTGTACATTTATTATTCAAAAAATATTAGAATCTATAGGAAATATAAATATCAATCCTCTTAGTCGATATAGATAAAAACTATATATAGTCACAAATATGAATAGGACTTTTCATAAAAAAGCTATCATCTACTCAAATTCCAAGGATGCACCGAGAGTTACCCCTATTCCTGGCAACACGACACGATCCTTTGTGAACGAAGTGTGTTGACGCGCATCTTCATCTAACAAGTTTTCACCTTTAAGAAACACTCTTATCCCTGTCGAATCACCTGCGTAAAATGTTTTCGATACACTTGCATTCAGCATGGTGTAGCTGTCGGTATCGGTTTCAAAATTCGCTTCGTTGTTTGAGTCATCCACATAGATAAGATCAATACTTCCATCCCAAGTATCTCGGTAAAATTCTAAACCTAGCCCAACACGTCCTGTTGGAATACGTGGCACATCACCTACATCGCTATCGTCAAACTCTGCTCGCACATAATCTCCAAAGATGCGGCCTCGTAGATCATATGCACTATTACTGACGAGTTGTTTCACAAATTCCGCTTCAATGCCATAAAACTCTGCATCTTCGTTTTCATACATACCTGCAATTAATTCACCCATGGGGTCCAACATGCCGTCCTCATCAACACGATCCGCTTCGCCATCATTATTGGCATCGACGAGTGCAAGATAAATGTAATCATCTATTCGGTTGTAGTAGGTATTCACTGCCCAACTGTGACTACTTTTATTTTGTTCAAGCCCGAGTTCAATATTGTAAGAAGTTTCCTCATCAATATCGGTAGAACCAGTTTCAAATGTGAGTGTCGCTAAATGTGGGCCATCAGCATATAAAGCAGTTTCTTGTGGTGCGCGTTCAGTACGGGCAACAAGTACATTAAATTTCATATCATTCGCCAACTGGCGTTGCGCGCCGAATGAAACTGAGAACACACTAAAATCTTCATCATCACCGTTATCAGGATCAAACTCATCGCGATCAAAGCGAATACCACCTTCTAAATCCCATAACTCACTGTGGTAATGACTCACGGCAAAGATTCCATAGCGTTCTTGATCTAGAGGCTGAATAAAAGCTTCTTCACCTACTGCAGAAAAGTCACGATCGTTATACTGCACACCATACGCATTTTTCCAACCATCATTAATAATATGAATAATCTCGAGTCTGGATTCGAGTTCTTCATTATCAAATGCCGTGGCCACTTCTCCATCTTCTTCCACTTCAAAATGGCGGTAGTTATTGTAAGTAGAGCGTAAGGAGATCTTTTCAATATTACCGAAAGGACTAAACAATTCGGCAAGCATGTCATAGCGATATTGTTTGAGGTCGATACGAATATCGCCTTCTTCCGCGCCCGGTACTCCAAAATCAGTATCCAAGCGATTATAGCCAAAGCCGATCATGCCTTTATCGGTAATGTAACTTGCCCCCAAACCATTGTTATCCGTTTCTACATCACTATTGGCTAGACGCCCTTTATTTTCACGCTCTTCCTCATTTGCGAAACCATCAATATCATAATCATCAGTATCTCTGGTTAAACCATCGAAGTGCCACGCAAAGGAATTATGCGAACCATTTAACTCGAGAGCAGCGGTTTCACCATCCGATACCGTGGCATGTTCTACTGCAGCTTTTAGCTCAAATGGACTTGTTTTGAGTGTTTTTGGAATTCGATTATTAATAATATTTACTACACCACCAAATGCACTTGGTCCAAAGCGTAAGGTTGCAGGTCCACGAAGAATTTCAATTTGCTTAGCAAAGTATGGCTCAATCGATACAGGATGATCTTCACTAAGACTGGATGCATCCAGTGCACCAATACCGTTTTCTAGCACACGCACTCGGTTGCTACCTAGCCCACGTATAATGGGGCGACTCGCACCTGGCGCAAAATAAGTAGAGTTCACACCGAGCTCATTTTTAACGGTTTCACCAATTGAATTGGATTGTTTACGTTCCAATTCATCACCGCTGAGAATTTTGATTGGCTGAGTGAACTCATCTGGATCTTCACCGGGAAACCAGCTTGATTCAATTACAATTTCTGGCAAATCATACTTCCCAGGTGCAGATCCTTCTTCTGCATATACATACGTACATGCCACAAATAGAAATGAAACTAATACCAAAGTGCGCATCATAAACTCCCACACATACACAGGCTCTATTTATCAGGGCCAATAAATCAATAAAGAAAAGGACAATAAAACTCGTTATTGTTATGTTATATTATAACTAAGTGTTATAATATAACATTAATTCATCAAATAAAAAATAGTTTTCAACTACATGAAAACGATTTTAGATAAACCCCGGCTAAGGGCTGAATCCATTTTGACTAAGCTATGATTAATGCACGCCCACTTACGAACAAAGCAGCCATTAGTTTGTCTTTCCTATGTATGATTCACTGCTTGGTTCTGCCTCTTTTAGTCGTTTTACTTCCTTCTATTGCAGCCTTGCCATTAACGGATGAAATTTTTCCATGTATGGATGGTAGTGGCTGTGATTCCAATTTCAGCCTATGCACTTACAATGGGCTGCAAAAACCACAAGCGTTACCAAATATTATGGATAGGTAGTATCGGCTTACTAATTTTATGCGTTGTTGCCTTTTTGGGTCACGATTTGCTAGGCGAAGAATTAGAAAAAGTTTTCACTATCATAGGCTCAATGATTATAGTTATTGCCCACGTATTGAATTATCGTTTATGCCAGCCTCAGGACATGTGTGCATGTCCTGAACAAAACGATAATAGGATTTAATGCAACAGACACTTCTTTTAAGACTTAGTTAGAACAAGTTGTTATATCTGATTTAACGCAGAACTATCAAATTTACTTAAGCCGTAAATCTATTCTAACCAAGCATAATAGATTTACGAGTTAGTTCATATTACTTGAATTTGATTTCAGACTAGTACGTAAAATAAAATATCCGTATATACCTGAAGCGAGAGAACCAATAAGAATTCCTATTCTTTCATCTATCAAATAATTTGCACCTGTCTCCTCAAAGGCAAGCGAGCCGATAAACAAGCTCATCGTAAATCCAACACCACAGAGCGCAGCAGTTCCATACAAGGAAAGCCATGAGATTTCTTCAGGAATTGTTGTTAAGCGTAATTTGATCCCCAACCAACAGAATAAAAATATGCCTATTTGGTTTCCAAAAAACAATCCAAGTGCGATTCCTAGAGGAATCCCATGTAATAGTTGCTCCAGTCCAAAATTCGAGAAATTAACACCTGCATTGCAAAAGGCAAAAATTGGTAGAATTATTAATGCAACGGTTGAATGCAAATCTTGCTCTAAACTTTTGAGAGGTGAAGTTTCCTGATTTGATTTTGCATAAAATGGAATAAATAAAGCTAAAATTACACCTGCAAGTGTCGCATGCACGCCTGATTTTAACATTGCTACCCACATAACAATGCCAAAAATAATATATATACTTTTATCCGTTATCCCTTTTTTATTTAATACAAATAAAATTAAACAAGTTACTGCAACGATTAACAACGCAACAATTGAAATTTTACTCGTGTAAAATAATGCAATGATCAGGATAGCCCCTACGTCATCAAAAATCGCCAATGATGTTAAAAATACTTTTAAACTAATGGGAAACCCTAGAACCTAATAAAGACAAAATCCCCAATGCAAATGCAATATCGGTTGCAGCTGGTATAGCCCAACCTTGTAGAGCAACAGGATCGTCATAATTTAACCAGACATAAATTAATGCTGGCACAAGCATTCCACCCAGAGCGCCTAGTGCTGGTAAAACAATTTTTTTTCGTTCGGATAGCTCACCTTCAATAAATTCTCGCTTTAGCTCTAAACCAATCAAAAAGAAAAATATGGCCATCAAGCCATCATTTACCCAAAGAAGAAGAGGTTTATAGATTTCTAATTGACCCACTTTAATTGCTACCGGCGTGTCGATGAGCATTTGGTAGTAAACATTTAATGGCGAATTGGCCACAAGAATCGCAAGGAACGCCGTTGTTACCAAAAAGATTCCAGCAAAAGACTCTTGCTGAATATATTTTGCAAAAAAGGCGTTATTAGAATTTTTCATAATGACTAATTGAATAGTTCTTCCCGTGCGGTTTCAGTAATACACATTACGCCTGGGTGTTTTAATTTTCTTTCTGGCGAAATGGCATAATACGATTCATTCAATTCATCTACTGTCCCGATCAAACTTGCGTTGTACATATGTTCAACATGCTCAGATATGGCAGTGGGTGCAGGAAAAACTCCTACACCCGCACTTCCAAATGCTTTGAGCAAGGCACTATCGTCAAATTCTGAAATTATATTCAGATCAATTTCTTGTTGATCGAACCAATCTTCCAAACTCCTTCGAAGTACATTAGTTTTAACAGGCATGAGCATAGGTGCATTATCTAATGAGGTTGGAAAATTTTTACGAAATGATTTTGCAAGTTTCCTTTCTGCAAAAAACGAAATCGTGCTATTTCCTAGCACATGGTTATACGCTTTTACGTGCAAACCTGGCGGAAGTGGCCTATCAGATAAAATAAGGTCTAATTTATGCACTGCAAGATCACCTAGAAGTTTCTCAAGGTTACCCTCATGGCAAATAACTCGTACAGGATCCTCGAGCTCAAGTACAGGCTCAAGTATTCTGTAAGCAATTAACTTAGCGATTGAAAATACAACTCCCACATTTAATTCAAGAGATTTACCTGGCTCTTTGCTTTTTAAACGCTGCGATAACTCTGCGCCTAAAGAAAATATTTCATCAGCATATAAATGAACTATCTGACCCGTATCAGTCAACATTAGGCCACGCCCCTTTCGCTGAAAAAGCGCAGATCCTACAGAATCTTCTAATAGCTTGAGTTGACCACTAATTGTTTGTGGAGTGATATGTAGAACTTCAGAAGCTTTAGCAATACTCCCCTCACGCGCAACGGTCCAAAAATAATGTAGATGGTTGTAGTTTAAATGCCGCATTTGAGTGTTTTGTTTTTATATTACCTAGCCATAATACTCATATTTAATTGTAAGGTATATTCGTATTATGAGTATATTATATTCGATATTCCCGATGTATTAGCAACTAACCGCTTTTTTAGCCCAATTATTTTCATCTCATCTAGTTAAACCGATGTATTACCTAAAAATAAACGAATTGTTATGAAACGGATTGATGATTACGCTAAACACAATTTCAACAATCACTAAAACATATGCAACTTATTATTCAATCACACAATGTAGAGATTACAGATCATTTACGCAGACACACAGAAAATAGAATTAACGATCTATTTTCTAACATAAGCAAAAGAGTCCAAAAAGTTTATGTTCGATATTTCAAATCAAACAACAAAAATAATGTGACTTGTCAAATACATATCCAAACACGCGCTCTTCCAACAATTGTTTCCGAATTTCACGCTGATAGTGTCTATTTAGCTATAGAGTACGCAGCACTTCGGGCGAAAAGAAATGTAGTCAGAAGATTTGCAAAGTTAGAAAAATTATTAAATAAAATTTCTATCTTAAAAAAGCAAAAATCTAGCAAAAAGATACTCAGATTACCAAATCATAATCCGCAACTAACAAGAGAACTTTAATGAAAATTATGAGCACAAATATTCGCAATAAATTTTTATACTTTTTTTTAATTATAGCCATACTGCCAATAGCAGCGTTTGCAGATATAAAAAAGATAAACAAGGACATCACACCTACAAAAGTTGATAGCATCAGTGTTGATGAGTTAGTAGAAAATATTCTAAAAAGTACTGAAGATGCTCTTGTAAACGTCGAATCTAATCCACAGAGTTCACTTCTTTCTGTCAAGAAAGCAATTACTAAAGTAGAAATGCTGAAAGATCAATTATCGCATGACACGCATGCAGAAAATAAAAGTCCATTAATCATCAATGGCTCAAAAGAATATTGGTTTATTTACCCACCTGTAAGCAATGATGTTTTACAAGACAAGACAACATTTCCAACTATATATTCAAAGTTGAAAAATGGGATTATGTATCAAGGAAATAATAATAAGCAAAATGGTTCAAGTGCTGCATATTTTGACTATGCATTTGCTAAAGCAAGCTTATTAACTGCGCGTGAAGCTTTAGTCGCTGAGAATACACGTGAAGCCATAAGTTCCTTGAAATGGGTATTTGAAGCAATCTACATGAACCCTAATTTTTATGTTGCTGATTTAAATGATGTATTAATGATTGATAAATTAATCAACTCTAAGACCAATCACTCATTTTTTTCTCAATCTAATTAACTCGGAATTACAACACTATTAACACATTAATATACATATTAGCGAAAAAAGGAAATAAGGACATGATTTGCAAAAAATGCTTTAACTGTCAATTGTGGGGGGAGTTGGCAGCACTCACAACAGGTATGGCGCTAACATTTGGATTAATTTTACTGTTATTTACATGACTAATTTAATTTCAATTAGCTTTAGTATTCACAAAGATATTTAGCCGATGTTAAGAACAGAAGACATATTTGAGGAAATTTTAAGAGATCACATATTTTTTTCAAAATACGATATGAGATCTCTTCAAAATAGATACCAACAAGCACAAGGCTCAAATCTTATATGTGGCGATTCTATTACAATATATTTTAGTAAATTCCAGGACACGTTGCATAATATTAGCTTTACAGGCAAGTGCTGTTCATCAACTAAAGCCTCTGCATCTATAATGGCTGATGAACTTAATGGTCAAACATTTGATTACGCACAACTATTATTTAACCGTATCAAGAAACTTATCTCCAATGAAATTAATGACCATAAATCATTTGATGTTCTAATAAGGAAGCTTTGCGATATATCTAAAAATAAACACCAACATTCAGTATATGACTGCGTGTTATTACCATGGGAGACAATGATTAATGCAATTCAAAAAGATAATGATTCAAAAACCCAACAGAAAAGAAACTTTTCTCTCTATTTATACTAATCTACTACTTCTTACATAACACTAACTATTTTGCTAACAATTCCCATGCTATTAACTACTCCCTCCCCCGAAGTGCTGTTTGCACTTCTTAAACCAGTTGCCCCAGTTATTTCGATAATAACTGGGGCTATAATATATTTTAAAAATATTTACTTAAGTTTAATTCAATTAGTATCACAAACCTATGTAACTTACGCTTAAAAAATTGAATTAATAGGTGATAAATTTTGCAAGAAATTAATATACAAACACATGGTTTAAAGCTAAATGAACCAATAAAAAAACATATTTTGCAACGTCTTCATAGCGTGTTTGGCTATGATAAAGACAAAGTACATAAAATTGTAATAAGTCTATTTGATAAAAATTCAGATTATAGTCACTCTGAAATATCTTGTTTTATTAGAATTTATATTTACAACCAAGTCCCAGTCGAAACCAAACTAAACTCATTAGATTTATTTTCCGCTATAACACTAGCAATTGAACATGCAAAAATTAAACTTGATCAGTCTATAAATAAGGCACATAAAGAGAAAAAACGCATTCGAATAAACGAAAAAACCATTAGATATGGCTCATATAGAATTTATCAATAACCTACGTATTTCTCTTCAGCTTAAAGCGCTTATATAGAATAAAAATAATCATCCTTCTGCTCACTAGTCCGCCTGCTCCGTCTTATATGGAAACTTAGAAGATCCATATCTCAGTGCAACGGATGCAACAGCTAACAATAATATGGCAGCTGCAAGCCAGACAATGTCTACCGCATTCAGCTCCTTCATTCCCAAAATAATATAACGCGTGATAGCAACGATGGAAATATAGATCGGATAACGTACCGGAAGTTTACCACTGGTGAAGTAGAGCCCTACCATGGTTAAAATTTCTAAGTAGATAAATAATAACAAGATGTCATGTAGTTCGACACGTCCTTGCTGATAGATAACATGCAATTCTTGGCCTATGGCCACAATAGTAGCAAGAGTGATCAATACTAAACCAATACGCTCTATCAATAAGATAAAGCGCATGATGGGATGCGAATTGTCGAGTGTAGGTTTAGGCATGTTTTACCTCGAATTTGTATTTGTAAACTAGAAGAACAGCTGTTTCAGTTTAGCGCCTGGATTCTCTGCAACCATAAAGGCTTCACCCACTAAAAAGGAATTCACACCTTTTTCGGTCATAAGCGCAATGTCCTCTTTAGTGTGAATACCACTTTCAGTCACTACATGACAATCTTCAGGTATTTTAGAAAGCAGATTAAATGTTGTATCTAGCGATACATCAAAAGTGTGCAAATCACGGTTGTTAATGCCTATCATGGTTGGTTCGAGTTTGAGAGCACGATCCATTTCTTCTTCATTGTGGACTTCCACCAAAACATCTAAACCTAATTCTTTGCCAAGTGCATAAAGTTCTGCCATTTGTTCATCTTCAAGTGCAGCAACAATTAATAACAAGCAATCTGCATCTACTGCACGCGTTTCATATACTTGATAAGGATCAATAATAAAGTCTTTGCGCAATATAGGCAGCCAACAGGTTTTACGAGACAATTCTAAAATAGCACAAGAACCTTTAAAGAATTCACTGTCGGTTAATATCGATACACACGTCGCACCATTCATTTGGTAACTGGCTGCAATTTCCATCGGGTTAAAGTTTTCCCGCAAAATACCCTTACTGGGTGAGGCGTGTTTAATTTCTGCAATCACCCCGGGCCGTTTTGCCGCTTGAGCACCGCGCAAAGCTCTTTCAAAACCACGTGGGGCAGGTGCTTCTTTCGCCATTTCTTGAAATTTTTCAAGTGGCATGTGCAGCTTGCGTTCTACAAGTTCTTTCTTTTTATGTTCTATAATTTTTGTGAGTATTTCAGGCTGATCCATTGTCTTTAACTCATACTTTTTGTTAGTTCGATATATTGTTGGAATTTGTTTTTTGCGGCACCACTGGCAATTGCCTCAGCTGCAAGCTGCACACCTTCTTCTAAGCTCGTAGCTTTATCACTGGCGTAAATGGCCGCCCCTGCATTGAGTTTTACGATATCTAAAGCCGCACCGACTTGATTATCAAAAACACTATTCACTATTTGCAAGCTTTGTGAGACATCGCTAGCGACGATATCCGCAAGACTACTCTCCTGTATGCCAAACTGTTTTGGGGCAATGTTATAGCGAGTGACTGAACCATCTTTTAATTCTGAAATTGTTGTCCCACTCGCAATACTAATTTCATCTAAACCATCTTCTGCATGCACCACTAATACATGCTTGCTACCTAAAGACTTCAATACATTGGCTAAGGGCTCTACCCATTGTGCGCTAAACACACCCAAGACTTGATGAGGCGCATTTGCGGGATTTGTAAGGGGACCAAGCAAATTAAACATGGTGCGTGTGCCTAACTCTTTACGTGGGCCAATGGCATGCTTCATCGCACTATGATGTGCAGGCGCAAATAAAAAACCTATGCCCACTTCTTCAATACACTGGGCAACTTGTTCAGGCGTTAATTGTAAATTCACCCCCGCCGCTTCTAATAAATCAGCGCTGCCACTTTTACTGGATACAGAACGATTACCATGCTTCGCCACTTTCGCACCTGCTGCAGCAACGACAAAAGCTGCGGTTGTGGAAACATTAAAGGTACTTTTAGCATCACCCCCTGTACCGCAAGTATCGACTAGGTTTTCGGTTGATACATTGACTTTTGCTGAAAGTTCACGCATTACTGAAGCTGCGGCTGTGAGCTCTTCAACCGCTTCACCTTTCATGCGCAATGCGACGAGTAAACCTGCTACTTGTGCGGGAGTTGCTTCGCCTGACATCACTGTGCGCATCACGGTTGTCATATCATCTCTAGCGAGATCATTGCCTTCAATTACGGTGTTGATTGCTTGTTGAATATCCATAGTTTTTTTTTTAGTTTTGCCGAACAAAGTTAGTTAACAAATGATGACCAAAATCTGTAAGTATTGATTCAGGGTGAAACTGCACACCTTCAACAGCAAATTGTTTATGCCGTACTCCCATAATTTCATCTAACTCGCCTGATTCATTTTCTGTCCAGGCTGTTATTTCCAAACAATCTGGAATAGATTGTTTTTCGATAACGAGCGAGTGATAACGCGTTGCAGTAAAAGGGTTATCACACTTTTCAAATACATGTTTATTGTGATGATGAACCAATGAAGTTTTACCGTGCATCACCTGTTGGGCTTTAACAATCTTACCACCGTAGGCTTGGCCAATACTTTGATGACCTAAAACACACACCTAAAATAGGAATTTCTCCACCTAGTGCGGTAATGGTTTCTAATGAAACCCCCGCCTCATTTGGTGTGCATGGGCCTGGCGAAATGACAATATGATCTGGCTGAAGCATTTTAATTTCTTTAACGCCAATTTGATCATTACGTACCACTTTCACTTCCTCACCAATCTCACCTAAGTATTGCACTAGGTTGTAAGTGAATGAATCATAGTTGTCGATCATTAATATCATGATGTTAATTCACTTTTAGTTAATTAAACTTGCAAGTTCAGCAGCCTTTTTCATCGCGCCCGCTTTATTATTGGTTTCGATCCACTCATTATCAGGATTGGAATCATAAACAATCCCTGCTCCAGCTTGAATATAGAGTTTTTCATCCTTTATGACTGCTGTGCGAATCGCAATAGCCGTATCCATATTGCCATCCCAAGAAATATAGCCTACTGCACCTGAATAAATACCGCGTTTCGTGGGTTCAAACTCATCAATTATTTCCATAGCGCGAATTTTTGGTGCACCGCTTACGGTGCCTGCAGGAAACGTTGCTTTTAATACATCGACCGCATCTAGCTTGTTCGTTAATTTACCGATTACATTTGAAACAATATGCATAACATGCGAATAACGCTCAATGATCATTTTGTCGGTCAACATTACGCTGCCTGTTTGCGCCACTCGACCCACATCATTACGACCAAGATCAATCAACATTAAATGCTCGGCTAGCTCTTTAGGGTCAGCTAACAATTCCATTTCTAATTCATGATCTTGTTGCGCATCTTTACCACGCGGACGTGTACCAGCAATAGGCCGAACTGTCACCTCATCTTCTTCTAGACGAACTAAAATTTCAGGAGAAGAACCAACAATATAAAAATCCTCCATATTCATGTAATACATATAAGGAGAAGGATTTAAACTTCGCAAACTTCGGTATAAATTGATCGGCGCAACCGTAAAATCTGTGCTTTGTCTTTGTGATAATACAACTTGCATTACATCACCTGCACGAATGTATTCACGCGTCGCATCTACTGCATGTTTAAATTCATCTTCTGAAAATTCTGAAACGAACTTG
>CBDCTA010000020.1:0-17391 GCA_965221955.1 Gammaproteobacteria bacterium
TTCTTTTCACAAATTTAAATTTAGAAAACTCTTCAATAAATTATTTAATCGAAGACGATGTGCCTTCAATTCATACAAGAGTAATACATGGATCAGGTTTTAATTTCGACCTACATTGCTTACATCCAAAGCCACCTGCACCACAAGAAAGTCTACAAACTACTGAAAGAGACGCAGAATTATTGGTAGTTGGAAAGCATGTTAAAAAACAAAAGGGAGCAACTATTGTAGCAGGAGATTTGAACGACGTTGCTTGGTCATACACCACAACTTTATTTCAAAAGATAAGTGGATTGCTTGACCCTAGAATTGGACGAGGGATGTTTAGTTCGTTTCATGTTAAAACTCCTTTCTTCCGTTTTCCCTTAGATCATGTATTTGCATCTGAGGAATTTAAAGTTAAGTCTCTAAAACGCTTGCCTTCCTTTGGGTCAGATCATTTTCCAATTTATATTGAGTTTGAAATAGATCACAAGAACGCTAACGACCATGATGTCCCTGTTGCTACAAAGTCAGACAAGAAAGAGGCTGAAGATAAGATAAATGAAGCTTCTTGATTTGATTTTTATATAATGTCTGCTTATGACCCAAAGCGGACACGAGACGGTATTGAGTTTTAATAAATTACATTTATTTTTTATCAAAAATATTTTTTATTGCTTGCCAGGTTTTCCCAGAATGACTAGTCATTTTTTCGAGTGCATCATTAAAATCTAAGAAAAAACCTAATTAAGTAGTAGAAAAAAACGAATAATCTACTCTTGAACTTCTCTTGATCGACCCTATCTATACAATACGCGGGCAATTACCGCTTTCTATTTTGTGTTGTTTAACTTGAAAACTTACTCGATGTGAGATGGGAGGTTAGTATGAACCTTAAAGACAATCTTAATTCTATTTTCTCAAAGCTACGAGGCCTATTTGGGGTATCAGCCATCATGGTGGGTCTACTGCTGGGTGCACTGAGTGTACACGCAGGCACACTCGTAACCGAGCAATACTCACAAACTCGGAATCTGTCAGTGTTGGATGCCATTAACTTGGATCGCGACCCTAAAGTGGATTACAACCCAGGTTATCTCAGTACCTGGCTTGATAGCCTACGAGAATCCAACAAAAACTGTCAGTCCTATATGAACACTTGGGACTGGTTCACAAGCTGTGAGCCCTCTGCAAGCCAGGCTGATGTACATAAAGAACAAACTTCATTCAATAATTTGAATAGAGATCAAAATAGCTAGGAGAGATGTATCTCAATACTTGTTTAATCAATTTAACTAAAGGAGGTCACCCATGATGATCCAACGTTATGACATTAACCCTGTATTAAATCGTTTACAAACCCAAATGAACGATCTACTTGAAGGGGCATTACACGAAGATCGTGATACCAGTGCTGCAACGGCAGAGTGGACACCCCTAGTTGATATTTTAGAATATGATGATCGTTTTGAATTCTATGCCGATATGCCGGGCATTGCGGCTAATGCGATTGAGATTGGTCTAGAAAATAACGTACTGACCGTCTCCGGCGAGCGCACAAAATTACTTACGGATGATGAAAAACGTCGATCTAAACTGGAACGTCCGGTTGGACGATTTCATCGTCAGTTTGTGCTCCCCAATGTAGCCGATTCTGATGACATTACTGCAAGCAGTCACGATGGTGTGCTTCAAGTAATCATCAAGAAAAAAGAGCAAGCAAAAGCTCGTAAAATTGAAGTGCTACCTAAGCACTAAAATTCCAACTCCTCCCTCCAAAGGTCGGCCTATTTAATAATGGGTCGACCTTTTTTATGACCGCTTTCGGCCAATTGCGGACATATAGTTATTCATTTATCACCGTACGGATTTAATACGTATTTATTGATTACCATCAATTCAGGTTTTAAATTAATAGGAGTTACAGATACTATTTATAGATATTTTAGAAATATAATGGCAATTTACATTGATTTTGAGTCAATTGTATGAGTTGTCAAAAAACTAGGTAATCATGTAACTTCTGGTTCTTGGAAAGTTTTATATACCTGGGAAATAGAATCTGCATTACATAAGTATGGTATTGAAATTCCTTTGACGTAAAATAGATTTGCATTTGCGGACTGTATCGAATGAATCAGTTACTAAATTCAAGCCTGCGACTTCAAATTAAGATTAATTAAATAAAATAGAGCCTAAATAATTAAACAAATATTATGAGGTACGTTTTTTTCGTTGCTGTTCTAATTATTACGCTCATTGTGTTGTACCTGGGATTCAACAATAACACTTACTTTTGGGGGTTGGTCGTTACTTTACCAGTTGTCCTACTAGGGTTTTGGGATTTGGCTCAATCGAAACATAATTTGTTACGCAACTACCCAATTGTTGGGCATTTTCGCTGGATATTTGAACATATACGACCTCAGATTCACCAATACTTTATAGAAAGTAATACAGATGGTCGACCTTTCAATCGTGATGACCGGACAGTTGTTTATGCGCGTTCTAAAAGTGAGGGCGGAATCAAACCGTTCGGTACGGAATCAGATGTATACGATGATGATTATCGATGGATTAATCATTCCATTGCGCCAAAGATGTATAACAAAGAGTTATACCGGGTCAGGATTGGTAATCATCAGTGTTCTGAACCCTATGAATCATCTGTATTTAATATTTCAGCAATGAGTTTTGGATCGATTGGGGCTCGAGCATTACTGGCTTTGAATAAAGGTGCAAAAGGTGGTGATTTTGCTCACAACACTGGCGAAGGTGGAATTAGTAAGTACCATCTACAATATGGTGGTGACTTAATTTGGGAAATTGGCACGGGTTACTTTGGTTGTCGATCTGATGATGGCTCTTTTAATGAAGATCTATTTTCTGAACAAGCAAGCCATGATCAAGTGAAGATGGTGGAGCTTAAGCTTTCTCAAGGTGCAAAGCCAGGTAAAGGTGGAATGCTCCCAAAAGAAAAGATTACAAAAGAAGTTGCAGATACTCGAAAAATATCCTACGAAGAAGATTGCATATCTCCACCTTATCATTCTGCATTTTCTACTCCTATTGAGCTTCTTGAATTTATTCAAAAATTACGAGAATTATCCGGTGGAAAGCCAACGGGATTCAAATTATGTATTGGTGAGCGATTTGAGTTTTTAGCAATATGTAAAGCAATGCTCAAAACTGGAATTTATCCAGATTTCATCGTTGTGGATGGAGCAGAAGGTGGCACAGGTGCAGCTCCATTGGAATTTTCCGATCATGTTGGCACACCATTACGTGAAGGTTTGTTATTTATTCAAAACGCGCTAGTTGGCATTAATGCACGTGAAAAAATCAAAATTGGCGCTAGTGGACAAATTATCACAGGTTTTGGTATGGCTTTTAACATGGCATTAGGTGCTGATTGGTGTAATTCAGCTCGTGGATTCATGTTTGCGCTTGGCTGTGTACAGTCACAAAAATGTCATACTGATCGATGTCCCACCGGGATTGCTACACAAAATCCAGGGCGCCAACGTGCAATTATTGTGGGCGATAAAGCGATGCGAGTTGTCAACTTCCATCACCATACCGTACGAGCGTTAGGAGAAATGGTTGCAGCTGCAGGACTAGATCATCCTACAGAATTATGTCCTAGAAATATTTGTTATCGGTTAAGTCCAACTACAGTACGAACTGCAGATCGTATATTCGAGTTTTTACAACCAGGCGAACTATTAGAAGGAACAGACAAAACCGGATACCGAGAATTTTGGAAAATGGCGACAGCAGATAACTTCAATCCCGCTCAAAGCTGGAAAGAAACACAAATAAAATTTAATCCGATGATTCAGAGCACAATTGCTTGATGGCAACACAATCAAACAAATTGATCACAATTGGTTGGCGTAAATAGGAATTTTAAATGTGATGAAGTAAATTAATAAGCTCCCATCGCTCTTAAAGAACAAATCCAAAAAAAGATCCCACAGATCGCACAATCGAGCAATTGGATGCGTGCTCCTATAAGCGGAATTTTTAGAACTAGAACTTGTTAAGGAAAAGAAATTAAAAAAGATCATATTATTGGCTATATCGATGATGTTTGTCTCTATCATAAACAAGAAGAAATCATTGCCCCCGATGATGGGAATGTTATTGGAAAGTCACACATACCCCTTGTTCATGAAGGTGGTCCCTTATTTCATATTGCTTATTTTAAAAATGTTGAAAAGTAGTTGAGAGTTTGGATAACTTTGAACTTGTAGAAACTGCATAAAACTTCAACGCACAACTTCTCATCTGAATTTAGGCAGAAAGTTAATATAGGTGAATAAAATGTCAGATAAGACTGAAAAACTTGATGAAGCTTTATTAGCACCTTGGGAGCAACTTCATCAATTACTTGATTCCCACAACCTCACTGCTACTAAAGATTTTCTTAATTCCCTCGAAGCAGACGAAGTATTACGTGTATTTAACCGATTAGGTTCTACAGATCAACAGCAGTTGTTGTCTTACTTAGATCCCAATGAGGCAGCTGAAATCATACTTGATGTACCAGATGAACAAGCGGCTGACCTTGTGGAACATCTTTCAACCAGAAATGCAGCTTCTATTTTAGAGGAAATGGAAAGCCATGAACAAGCCGATATCGTTAGTGATTTAGATGAAGAAGATGCTGAAGCGATTCTCGCTGAGATGGATCCTGCAGAAGCAGCAGATGTACGCACGCTTGCAACGTATCCTGATGATGAAGCTGGCGGGCTTATGGTTACAGAATATGTCTCATTTAAAGAATACTCTCAAGTAAATGAGGTGATAAATTTTTTACAACAAACAAAAGATAATCCGCTTGAATTTGATGCAAACTTTTATGTCACTTCTGATAAAAATAAATTAGTAGGTGTACTAAGCTTGCGAGAAATGTTAATTGTTCCTAAAGATACAAACTTACAAAATATCTCAAAAAAAGCACTATCTGTTCAGTTATCTTCAAGCTTAGATGAATTAGAAAGCTTTTTTGAAGAGCACGATTTTTTTGGTGTACCAGTAATTGATGAAGCCAATAGGCTGGTCGGTGTGGTACGAAGACAAGACTTGTTACGCGCTATCGCCGATCGTGCTGATCAAGCACAACTTAAATCACAAGGTATTGTGTCAGGTGAAGAAACCCGAAGCATGCCAACTTTTACACGCTCACGAAGACGTCTTTCTTGGTTAAGTATTAATATTGTTTTGAATGTCATTTCTGCGAGTGTCATTGCCTTATTTACCGATACGTTAAGTGCTGTGATCGCACTTGCGGTTTTTTTACCAATTGTTTCAGATATGAGTGGTTGCTCTGGCAATCAAGCCGTTGCCGTGAGCATGCGGGAACTGTCTTTGGGCTTGGTCAAGCCAATCGATGTGATACATGTGTGGTTAAAAGAAATTAAAGTTGGTTTACTCAATGGGGGAGCGCTTGGAATTCTAATTGGTACGGTCGCATACTTATGGCAGCAAAATATCTTTCTAAGCTTTGTGATTGGATTTGCTCTTGCACTCAATACACTTGTGGCGGTATCAATAGGCGGCACAGTACCTCTTTTATTACGAAAATTTGACGTCGATCCGGCTGTAGCATCGGGTCCCGTGCTGACTACAATTACTGATTTATGCGGTTTCTTTTTTGTGCTCAGTATTGCAACCTTAATGTTGCCTTTATTGTAATTATGCAATCTGCTAAATAATCATCACGATATGAAGAAAAAACCTAATTTAATGGCGGCAATGACACCATTCCCGTATTCAGTCACGCTCAACACACTATTGCGTGATGCAAGAACGCTTATGAAGGAACATGATGTAAATCATTTACCGATCATCGATCAGAATAAAATAGTAGGTATTATTGCAAGACGAGATATTCGAGCAAGAAAAGAAATTCGCATGCAAACAGAAGATAAAAGTAAGCTTCAAGTAAAGGATGCCTATATTGCAGAACCTTATATAGTCGATGTGAATGAGCCAATTGAAAATGTTTTATTAACCATGGCGGAAAAACGCCATAACGCTGCCTTGGTGATCAAACATGGAAAGCTCGTTGGAATATTTACCTATATCGATGTATGTCGGTATCTTGGAAACTATCTTAAAGATAAATTTTCAACGGTAGATGATAATGCAGCATAACAATGTCACTAGGAATTCACTTTATCTCCTTTGAAAACCATTGATAAACATACTGTCGTTGCTTTCCACTCAAGTGCAATGCAAGAAGCACAGTTATTCGGTGTTGAATCGGGTCAATGTGGTGTATTCAGTTATGCGTCTACAAATCATGCCGAAGATAATCAAGACAGCGCTGCCATTATCAATGTAGATCAAAATGAATCAATCTTTGTTTTATCCGATGGTGCAGGGGGGCATCCTGGCGGTGATGTAGCCTCTAAAATTGTGATTGATGAGTTAAGAAAAGAATTGTTGGACCACGCCAATCATGATCAACTCATAAGGGCTTCCGTTCTAAATGCCATTGAAGCGGCAAATAAACGTATTATGGATAACAGTTCAGGTGCAGGTGCGACGGTTTGTGTGGTAACCATCGAGAAAAACATCATTCGACCTTATCATATTGGGGATTCTGTAATTGCTGTCGTTGGGCAACGAGGCAAACTCATTTATCGCAATACCGAACACTCGCCCCTTGGCTATGCTATGCGTTCTGAATTAGTCAGTGAAGAGCATTTAGATACAGAAGTTTCTCATGAGGTGTTTAATTTGATAGGAAATAAGCAAATGCACATCGAGATTGGTCCTGAAATAAAATTAAAAAAGAGTGATACAGTGTTGATCTGTAGCGATGGCATTACCGATATCATTCCACTTGATGAATGCTTACATCATGTGAGGGCAGGGCCACTCAAGAAAGTGACCCAGAAGTTTGTGGAGAAGTACTTTAATTTAGTGAAAGATTTGGAGCATAAAGATGATGCTACATTTATCATTTTTAGAAAAAGCCAATAAATTTTATATAATTCCAGATCGATTGAATACAAAATGAAATTTGTGCTCGGCAAATTCGTAGTTAGCATAATTTAATGATAAATGTTTAAAAAGAAAATTGAATTCCCTGATTTTTCCCTGTTATCAGATTAAGAAATTAATATTAAAACCATATAAGTATTTAGAACTTAAAAAGAATTCAGCGAAAGAGTGAAATAATTGAGTCTAAATTAAGAAAATTCCCTGTAAATTGGCTGTTTAACAGGGAATTTTGAGCAGAGTAGGGTTTGCCTGAGACTCCAACCACCGCCAATCAGTCTTGTCTTTTGCAAGAGACGCTAGATGTGGTGCAGAAAAGGTCTATTTCTGCAGGGGTTTGCAGAAAGAAAATCATGCAAGGGGCACCGTTAATTTCGTTTTTGCTCCTATTACTGGTAAAAGTCTCTTTTGTGAATTTCGCGGTGCCCTTTATTATTAGTGCCAGATAATGTTCGCTTATATCAATAGCTGCTTTAAAGAACTTTTTAGTTTGTAAGATCTTGCTTTTCCTCAATAGGCAAACCTTCTAATTTCCACTCTGGAAACCCATCTTCTAGTCGACGAGCTTTATAGCCATTAGTACGGAGTTGTTGGACAGCTTCAAATGATAAAATACAGTGCGGCCCGCGACAGTATGCAACAATTTCTTTTTTCTGTGGTAATTTTTTCAACTCTTTTTTTAGTTCAGCTAATGGAATGTTAATAGCATAGGGAAGATGGCCCAATTCAAATTCATGCTCAGGACGCACATCAATTACAGTAACCGTTCCTTTTTTAGCACGTTTTAACAGCTCTTCTCGTGAAATAGGCTCTAAATCATCTTTTGATGATAAGTAATTTGCGACCAATACTTGAATTTCAGCTAAATTCTCTTCAGCAATTTTTCGCATAAGCATTAATAACTCCACTACTGAATAATCACTTAAACGATAATAAGATTTTTGTCCCTCTGCTCTGGACCTGACGAGGCCTGATCGACGTAAGCCCTGTAAGTGTTGAGAGGTATTCGCAACAGTGAGCCCTGATACTTTCGCTAACTCATCTACTGAATGCTCGCCTTGAGCCAGAAACTCCAATAACTCCAATCGGTTGCCGTTGCTGAGTGATTTTCCCACCAGAGCAAATTGAGTAAAAAGCTCTTTTTTGAATGTATTTGACGACATAAAATATAATATTCAATTGATCTATTGAATAATTTATAGTAATTTTAACATAGATACAAATATTTAAACATTTACATGATTAAAGTGAATGAATTTTTATGAGAAATATTAACAGTGAATTTTCTCGAATTAATCACTAATAACGAAATAAGTATCCGCCTTGTTTTCTTTTTCGGTGTGCTTGGAATAATGGCCATATGGGAAATTATTTCTCCGCGGCGGGAACTCAGTATTTCAAAACCATTACGTTGGTTAAATAATCTTGGGATTGTAGCGCTAAATACAATCATATTGCGTTTGATATTTCCTGCCGCAGCAGTTGGCATAGCCGCATTTGCTGAAACTCAGGGATGGGGTATCTTCAATTATCTAGAGTTTCCATTTTGGTTTGCTGTCATTGCTTCCGTGATCATTATGGATGGGGTTATCTATATACAGCATGTGTTAGTTCATGCCATCCCAATTTTATGGCGATTACATCGTGTTCATCATGCCGATCTTGATTTTGATGTGACCACTGGATCCCGATTCCATCCAATTGAAATTATTTTATCAATGCTAATTAAGTTTGCCACAATATTAATACTTGGACTGCCAATTGTCGCTGTGGTAATTTTTGAAGTGTTGTTAAATGCAACCAGTATGTTCAATCATGCGAATGTACGCATACCTTTAAGTATCGATCGCGTACTCCGCTTGTTTATCGTGACTCCAGATATGCACCGAGTTCATCACTCAGTTGAAGATGATGAAACGAATAGTAATTTCGGTTTTAACTTTCCGTGGTGGGATCGATTGTTCGGTACCTATCGTGATCAGCCTCGCGCGGGACATGAACAAATGACAATTGGTATTAATACATACCGCGACCGAAAACATTGTACTTTGTTACCAGGAATGTTGACGTTGCCGTTTATTGGCAAGATTACAAACTACACGATTAATCGTCGTCAATGGGACACTTCACTAAAAGATAAACAAACAAATTAACTTTTTTGTTAGCAAAGAACTTAAACCAACAATAAAAATTCTAGGGATTAGTTAATGGCAAAAATATTTATGAAATCCTCATGGGGAAGTGACAACCCAACAAATGCTGAAATGGTGTTCGGACATGCGAACGCATTGGTGAACGCTGGTCACGAAGTGCGAATATTTTTGCTCGGGGAAGCGGTAACGCTTGCACGACCAGTTGTTCGAGAAAATTTAATACCCGTAGGATGGCCTTCTATTGTTGAGCAATGGAATGAAAGTGTAAAACTTGGAATCCGAATTGAATGTTGTGGCGCGTGCTCGCGCGCTCGAGGTGTATCCGAAAAAGATATTACGGAGGCAAATGCCATTACCGGAACGCCAGATTCTTTTGTAGAGGATGTTGAGTGGTCAGATAAAATCATTGCAGAGTAAATTTGATTAGATTATTCAATTTTTTTACAACATTAACTATTAATTAATGTCCGCTATTGGCCGAAAGCGGACATTGACATTAATACTTAGATTCAATGATTAGTGTACTATTATGCGAAGGATTATTTTTTGAAAAGTTTTTGAAATTCGGCTTGGGAAAGGTTGGATTCTGACAGCTCTAATCCTACTAACCTGCGTTCAGATTGCCTACGTTGCTCCTTAAAAATGACTTTATTTTGTGTACGACGCATCAATGGGAATGATCTTGGCTGTAATGATTTTCGACGATCATTCATAGCCTTCCTTATCATAAATGGTTTCACTTCATTTTACTCTTTAAGCGATAATCACATTAATTAGTTTTACTATTTTTTTCGAAGTATTTCTGAAATTCGGCTTTAGATATTTTGGCTTCCGTGACTTCCATACCTTCCGCACTAAGATCTGAAATGACTCGGCGATCTTTAAGAATGATATTCCCATCCAAGTCTTCCAGTGGAAACTTGTTTGGCTGGTTAGTAGATCGACGTTCTCGATGTAAGCGCATATGTGTAGAAAATTCTATGGTTCTGTACTTCATTGTAAATTACATCCTTGTAACCCAAACATTTACCTTAATACGGCTAATACGCTGAGTAACGTGAACCGTTTCACACAAAAAATTTGAATATTTCAACACTACAAGCCTATCTTTTTACTTGGTTTAATAAAATCTCACCTAAACGATTGTAAAACCTCCCAACTTAACGGTGTCAAAACCCGGTTGAATGGCATATTTCAGAGAGAGTATTTTTGCCTTTCAAGAAAATTATTTGATAAGGTTATTTATTCATAACTTACAAGGATGTAAAACTATGAAACACTCAATCGATCGTCGTTCTAAAATAGAGCGAAGAAAAATTAAACAGTCTCCAGAATTTCCAATACAAGATAGTAACGGAGAAATGATCCTTCAAGAACGTCGCTGCATACCTGAGCGTAGAGTAGAGGGTACGGACACTACGCTTTCTTACATTTCACAAGATGAGTTTAAGGAGTACTTAAAAGAAGTTAAAAAATAGCTTTAACACATACAGAATGCTATTTACAGATTAGATAAATAAGGAGTTAATCCATGGATGATTCGTCTCCACTCGAATCAATCCCTCTCCTAGCGATTCAAAAATTCAAGTTACTGATGATTATATTCAGCTGGACTTCTTCACTTTTCGTCGGTCCTGGCGAAAATTCAATAGTGCCCTATGTAAGGCTATATATGTTCTAATTATAATAAAATTATCAAAAGAATTTTGCAGCAAGCTAGCTTGGGGATAATGTGAAAGCTGATTTAAAAAAATATAAAAAATATACGATTTTATTCAATGCAAAGGAGACAGATACTGGTGAATTCAGGCCGGTTGCTACATTATTTAAGTCAGGTGAAGACGCAGAAACATTAAATATTGAACGATCATTTGCAGATCGAAATGCTGCACTTTCATATGCGCTAGGTGCTGCAGAGGAAACTGTGGATGCAAAATTAGATGGTAAGAAACCAGATTTTAAATTGCTCGTACGCGAATAGATATTCAAATTAGGCGCTTTCTTCAGCGCATTCTCTCAACAGTGAATTAGGTAAGACAATGCATTTATTTGCATAGAGCTTCTTAAGTTCTTTGCCTTTGATATAAATTTCGTTATCCCATATGGCTTTACGAATTGAGTCTTTGTTTTCAATAGAACAATCGTTATCAGTAATTCTTTCGTCAACCATATTTTCAAAATCATTTAAAGATATTTCAGAATTTTTATGGTAAATCCGAAGCTCATTTGTTTGTATAAAGTAACAAAACATCTCGTTAACTATTTCATTTTCGGATGGAATGGGAATACCTGGACGATTTGTCATAAGCAGGGATTTTGCATAGGTTATATAGTATTCCTTATCTTCTAATTTTCCAATTAACTTGGATAATAGAATAAAATCAGAGTTTATTTTCGTAGACATTGCTTATTGGTAAGGTAGTATTTACTAAAGACTATATTCCTATAATTACTTAATTACATGTAATGACACTGATATGAAAAGTATATTATTAACAGCATTATTGGCTTTCTGTGTAAGTGCTTGCACTAATGACCAAATAGTTTATTCCTATGTGGTAGTGAAGCCAACCGCTGAAGATAGTCGTGTAAGTGAATGGCGTCCAGTTATGCGGGTGACTTATCGGGTTATGGAGAATATTGTAATAAGTGAAGTTGCGGGCTTGTTAGATGAATATCAAGATTGCAGTATTCAAGACAAAAAAAATTGGCAATGCCGCTATCAAGATGATAGGGGAGAAAATACTTTTGGCTTTAAAGACGGTAAATACTGGAACCAACCTGGCTGGGGTGACGAGATAAGGCATGTTTCACGTTGGGAATATAACAAAATTCGTTGCAAATGGTATCAGCATGATAATGGTAAGTTTAAGGGTATGATGTCTTGTTTGCGCACATATATATGAGCTAACAATTAGCTAGCGAATAGCTCATTTTTTCAAGAGAGCATGAAAAATAATTTTTACATCGTAGATGTATTTGCAGATCAGCAGTACTCTGGCAATCCTTTGGCTGTTGTGATCTGTGAAAAAAAACTTTCAGAAGCAACTATGCAAAAAATTGCAGCAGAGCTGAATTTTTCTGAAACTACATTTGTAGATCCTACTCCTGATGAAAATGGTGGGTATCTTGTTCGCATCTTTACACCTTCAAGAGAAATCGCTTTTGCAGGCCATCCAATATTAGGTACTGCATTTATTGTTCGCAAATTATCTGGGGAAGATTCAAAAAACATAATTACATTAAACCTCAGTAATAGTGAAATACCTGTTGTGTTCGGTAGTGGAGAGGGAAAAGAAGAAAACGAAATTATCTGGTTTTCTGCTCCATCTATATCACTTAAGCAAACTATCGACCGTGAATCTGTTGCATATGCGCTTAACATACGTCCTGATGATATCGAATCTAAAGTACCTATACAGATGGCATCGGCTGGCACGTCTGCCATCATTGTTCCACTTCGCAGTCTTGATGCATTGCAACATTGTAAACTTGATCTTGAAAAATATGCGCCTTTGGTCGAAAAAGGGTTTCCTCCTCTTACATATCTTTTCACAAAAGAGACTCATGAAGTGCAAAGTGATTTATGCGTGAGATTTTTCTTTGAAGCACATGGGGTGCGTGAAGACCCTGCTACTGGGAATGGGGCTGCTTTTCTAGGTAGATACTTGCTTGAACACAATTATTTTTCTGATACAAACTTATCTTTACGAATTGAGCAAGGACATGAAGTGCGGCGACCTTCGTTAGTGATGTTAAAAGCAGAAATCAAAAATGGTTCATATGATATAAAAGTAGGTGGGCGTGTTCTTGCCGCGGTACAAGGTGAACTAGTGTAGAGTTAATCTTTATTTTGCAATGGTCTCGAAAGGAAAACTATTTTCCCAGCTCGATGCTCTAGAGGCAGAGCTTGAGGAAAAATTAATACCTCATCTACAAATAGCTGCAGAAGGGAAAAATGACTTTGTCTTTTGTGTCAGTGATTTTAATCCATATTCTGAACTAAAATCTAAAACTGATCCTTTAACTGAACAGATGATTCATATTGGCCGTCAAATACTTGGTTTAAAAAGAAAACTAGGAGAATCATCAGAAGGAGCATTGGCAGAGCGTTTGTGTTGGTATTGCCGTGAGTGGGGCAATTTGGATAATCAACCTAGAAAAAATGCTCAGGACTTAGCAAAACAGTTTATTGATGAATTTAGTGGCAAACTCTAAGAGCTTCCTTTTCTCATATGGATCTTAAAAGTCTTGAACAGCAAGTTAACGCTTTCGACACCTTAGATGAGTGGAAAACTCTACATAATCAGATCCTTCAAGAGCATGAAAATGAGAATTCAGCAGAAGTAAGCGAGAAGTTGCTCGGCTTGCATCAAATTTTACTTGATAAGGTGGAAAAATCCTTGCCTGATAATATTGAAATAGAAAAATTTAAAGCAATAAGACAAAAAGAATACAACACAATGTTATTGCGAGAAGCAACTATTGGTGGGAGTCTCTGTGTTGAAACGTTATATGAAATAACGCAACGAGAACTGGAAGCAGGAAGGATGCAGCCTACACACGAATTTATTGAAATTGCAATTCAAGCTACAGCTACGGAACATTATTCACGTGAACAATTATTAAGACAAAAAGAAAAAATCCAAAACATAGAAGAGCGTTCTTTTTTTAATAAATTAACACGCTTGTTTAAAAATAAATAAAATAGTGATTATTTTAAAATTCCACAGCGAGTTGGGAGGTGATGGTGTTTCCCCCGAACTCATCCGTTCCGCCTTCAGAATTGCTGTAATCCTCATCATGGGCCCACTCAATCGAGAGTGATGTCGCGTCAAAAATCTCTGCCGATACTCCAGTAATAATACGCTCCTCAGGAAGCTCAAGCGCGACCGCTTCATCGGTACCTTGATAGGCCAATGCTGCCGTCATTGGAATACTGCCTATATAAAAGTTGTATCCAACCTCAAGATTAAAGGCTTCCGGCTCTGCGCCTCCGTCTTTAAACGCTAATTCATCTGCCTCAAAATCATCCGTCGCCTTAATGTATTCCGCCACCACATTGAACGGACCATAACTGTACATCGCATCAATCGAGATGCCACCAACATAATCACTGTACTCGACTGCTGCAGCTTCAATGTTTTCCTGAATCACCTCTTGCAAGGTATCGGAATCACCGATGTCATTGATGTAACCCAGATTGATCGCAAAATTTGAACCGTTCTCACTTTCATGTGCATAACCTGCAAATGCACCAAAATTATCAATATCCTCATCGCCGTCTTCAGACAGATCTCCATTGAAGATATACACACCACCTCTAAACCCGTTGTGTTCAATACCCGCTAACACAGAAGACTCACGCGTTTCGGCAATTTCTAACGTTAGTGGGTCGGAGATGAGATTGGTTTCGAATGTACCAAAAGGTTCATACATCAAACCGCTTTGTATAAACCAAGCACCTTCGGGAGGTGCAATGGTGATTACAGCAACATCCACTTCTAGATCAGTATCGTTTTCTTCAAACAATAATGTCGTCTCCGCCGATACCCAATCGTTTACTTGTGATGCAACTTCAAGCTCTGCCGTGGCTAAGACAATATCACTGTTGCTATCGCCTTCATCCGGATTGTTGTAGAACGCTTCCACTTCTGCCACACCTCCAATCTCAATATTGCTAAACCAACCAGAACTGCTTTCTTTGGATTTCACATTAGAAGCTAGTTCTTTAATTTGTTGTGTCTTGGCCTCGATGAGTTCATTTTGTTTTTCAATTACAGAGCTTTGATGTTGTACTATACGTTCAAGTTGATCTAAACGTGCTTTAATTGAAGATAATTCTTCTTCAATGTTGCTTGCATATGCAGTGTTTAAAAAAAGTATTACTAAAATAAAAGACAGACTATTTCGAGCTAATCTCATCATGATTCTCCCTTTTGAATTTATATTTTTTAATTATTTAGCTTTAATTAAGCAATACATTCCATAGATGATCGAATAAATTCGATTACCTTTTTATTTATATGAATTGGATAAACTATATTTGTTTAATTTGTCGTAGCGCTAATGGATGATTTAGCTTTGTTTTGTTCAAAGCGATTAAAAAACAATGCACTTAATGCACCCAATGCCACCCAAAACACAGCATTAGTAAAAAGTGTTGCAAGATGAAAAGAGGTTCTAAGTTCTGGCGGCGCAAGACCTTCATGTACTGCAGGTTGAGGTGCGCCAAAGATATGCGGTAAAGCTAAAAGTGCTAAACCAAAAAGTTTCAGATAAGGCTTTGGCTGGAATGCAAGAATCCAAAGCCCCACAGCCGTTAAGATGACGGTTAGAATCCACCAGACTTGACGTTGTTCTAAACCTGCTGCGGCATCACCTGGGAGTTCGGGGGGTAATCCAAATGACGGGGCTAGATTAAATACAATCCACCCCGCAAGTCCCCACAAGATCCCTTTTTGCCAAGTTATCGAGCCGCGGAGCGTGTACCCAACTGCTAGAAGCAGAGCAAAACCAATTCCGATGATGATACTGCTCGAAGCAGTAAAAAAAGTTCGCTCATTTCCATCTTCTGGCGCCCAAGCTTCTTTTTCGCTATGTCCTGTGGTGGGCGCTTCTTCAGTTACTTCATAAGTTTCAGCTTCTAGAATCATGGGAACGACAGTGAAATGTTGTACACCTGCTAAGAGTAAACCGCCTATGATTCCAGCAAATAACGCGCTCAGAAAAATTTGATTAAATAGTTTCATAAATAATTTAATTGATTAAGATTAATTTCAAATAGATCAATTACTAATGGCAGGGGAACACCATGCCATGACGAAGGTCATGAGCAGCATTGTGGATCACTTCGGGGCTTGCAAAGCCTACAACTGTAAGAATAGTTATGCCTGCTAGTATTGCAGCAGAAATTGCATAGACAGATGCCCAAGGTAAATCTTTAGAAGTTGTTTTTTCAATCGTATGAATTCGCAGGTTAAGAATATTCATTAAAAGTTCCTCCTGTTTATAGTTATTGCTCGATTGTTTATTGTTTTTATTATTTATTTAAATAGCAGAGTGATTGATAAAAAGTTTATAGAATGCCAATTATAATGCCAAGCTTTAAATGCGATAATAATGATAGATATTATCTATAGTAAATGTATTAAATTACATCGGATGTTTAAACTAAGAAATGACTTAATTCATAGTCTGTATATAGATCTTCGAGAATATCCAGGCATTAGTTAATTGTAATTTTTGCCGAAAAAATATATAGGCATTACTTATAAAGGTCGCAAAATATTTTTAAAAAGCTTACTTTAGGTAATGTAATTGCTTGTGTTTAACTAATAAATTGAACTGTTCACTTTAGCGATTCGACGAAATGAGTTTCAGGTTTAGCAGTTTTAAAATAGGTGGCTTTCAAGGGTGAATAAGATAATAGATGTGGTGGTTGATGTAATTACGAAAGGCACAAGACCATTTCGTATTTTATTGTTTGGAGGGGTGTTCTTAGCGCTAATTATCATGAATGTGCTTGCGATGATATTTAATATTAATACTAAATTAGGGGGCGATATTAATTTAGCGAATATCTTATTAATTATAGTGTCTTTGTTTTTGGGATTTGGAATTTCTTATAGTGTTATTCACTTTGCAGATGCGAGGAAGCGTAAGAGAAATAATACTAATTAACTTATTTGTTTAGACTGTTTCCAAATCAAGCTATATTCGGTTTTATCTACATTAGATTTATTGCTGTTAATTATTACTTCTGTGTTGAGTTGTTCTAAGCTTTTATTTATAGGGCAATTGTAAATATATTGCCGAAATTGTTTGTAATTAAATTTTTGATCAATAAGTTTTTTTTCTTGTAAGTACAAATACAATTTCGGCAATGTAAAATGCCATTGGTTAGGCTCAAAATTGAAATATCCACACTCTTTCAAGTCTTCAATTTCATTAGTATTTTTATTTGCAACTCTTTGAAAAAAAGAGATAAGTATGTTCTCCATGGGAAATAAAATATATTATCAGCCGGTGTATTTTAAGAGTTTAGCGTTTTATGTGATTACCACACGATCACCTTTTGGATTCTCTTCTTTGTTAATATCCATTGAAAAATCAATAGCGCCCATAATGCCATCACCAAATTTCTCACCAATAATTTCTTTGATAGTTTTTCATATGCTCCAAGTATTTCATAAAAGCGATATACAACAGGGTCTGTAGGAATTGCTTTATCCCAAGGATA
>CBDCTA010000021.1:0-15578 GCA_965221955.1 Gammaproteobacteria bacterium
ATACGCGGGTTGGTTGTTCTGGATCAACTGCGACATAGTCTTGTGAAAACCAGGCAAAGCGTTTTAAGTCTTTTGCTTGTTGTGAGCTGGGATCTAGCCAAGGAAAGTCTCGTTTAATATTTAGTTTTTTTATAAAAGCGCCTGGATAGACTTTTAAATCAAGCCCAATCCGCACACCATCGGTATAGAAAGCATCTTCTGTTTCATACATTACTTTCCATAAAATTAAATTGCCTAATGTAGGCTTAGCATTTAAACGAAGTGGTTGATGATTGCGTTGTTCTGCTAATTGCCAACCTACTTTAGTAGCACGATAGTTTTGAGCTAGTCCAATACATTGATAAGTGATCATCCATATAAATCCAACGAGCGCTAATTTTGGTTGTCTTTTTATTGCCGCGATTAAGACCAAGACTAATAAAGGCAGGGATAAAATTGGATCGATTATTGATACCGTATCCCATGAAATTCGATGTGAGCTGAATGGCCAGAATAATTGCGTGCCGTAACTCGTACATGAGTCTAGGAGTCCGTGCGTGGCATACCCTAAGGTGCAAAATATATAAGTAAGCTTAAAACTTAATTGATTTCGTTTGGCAAATAGAAAATAAAAAAATATGGCACATAGTAAACCACCAATAGGAATAAAAATTAACGAATGTGTGAATTGTCGGTGATATTCAAGAAATAATAGTGGATCTTTGTCCGAACGAATGAAGATATCTAGGTCTGGCGCCATACCCGAGAGATAACCCAAGATACAAGCTAGTACTATGTTTTTAGGTTTGCTTATACTTTGCGAAACACTAGCACCTAAAGCGCCTTGGGTAAATGGGTCCATTCTTAACTTAAAACTAGTGTCTAGGTGCTTGAATTAAAATCCAGGGTCGAATTACGACACTCCATAGTTTTTTATTATCTTTTTCAAAGGTAATGGCTTTTTGAGTGAATTCTCTTAAGAGAAGGTTTTCTTGCATCCAATGGTTGACTTGTTTGGAATCGTCGACGGATATGGCGTAGCCTACTTCAATGAGGTCTAAGCTTTCATCTACTAGAATGAGCTTGCCCTGTGCAAAAAATCTTTCCAGTTCTTTCCAATGGATTTTTGCAGTTTCGGAAACAATCTTAGCTTTTTCTTGCTGGATGAATGCTTGTAGTTGATCTATGGGTTGATCCATTAAGTCCTAGTAAGGTTCGGTATTATTGAGTAATTCTCGTGCGTCAAACACAGCAGGTTGTGATTGAATATTAGAATTAGAAGTGATTTGTTTAGCTTCCTTAGAGTTTGGGAACTGCTGCACCAGTAAAAGCTTATATTTATCTGCTAAAGCCTTTTTCCCATTGGCTTCATTGATTTGTGCGCCTAATAAAAGCGTTTTGGGTGTGGGTTGAGCAACTTTTTCATATTCTTGTAATAAACGATAGGCGTTATCGTAACTGTAGTTACCGTACTGAATTTTTGCTAACTGATACCAGGGAACGGGGGCTTTAGGGTTAATTTTTAAAGCATTGCTGAAGTATTTTGTTGCTTTGATCTTGTCTGGAATGCCTAGCACGCATAAACCCGCATTGGTGTAGGCTACATCGGGTCTTAAGTTATTTTTGTTTTTTGCGGCGGCTAAATATAGTTTTTCCGCCTCAAGTGGTTTGTCATGTTTGCAAAGAAAGCTTGCATAGTTGGTTTGTGCAGCGGAATGATTTGGCTCAAATGACAAAGCGCGTTTGAAATACCGCTCAGCGAGGTCGGGTTGGCTGTTCTGCTTGTAAATTAGGCCTGCGACGGTATAGGCATCTGCAGATTTTTCATTTAATTCAATGGCCTTTTTAACCGAAGTCAATGCGGCATCTAAGCGGCCCGCATGCATATATTGCACAGCTTGAACGACATAGCCTTCGTCTTGCTCGGCTTTTTTGTTTGAGGTGCTTGCGCAGGAAGCGATTAAGCCTATAAGGAGTGTCGCGACTAATATCCGAGTGAGTTCTTTAGATCTGTGTTTAGGTAAAATCTGTGCTTTATCTGTACACTTCACTTTTGGAATCATTGCCAAGTAGTTCATAAATCGAATCATTTGCAACTATTATATGGAATATAAACGCCCCGAGTCCGTGCTGGTCATAGTATACACACAAGCTGGTGAAGTCTTGATGTTACGTCGCAAGTACCCGAATGATTTTTGGCAATCGGTTACCGGTAGCTTGGAGAAGGATGAAAGTCCAATGCAGGCTGCAGTGCGTGAATTGCGCGAGGAAACCGGAATTGCGGGTTATAAGTTGCTGGATTGCCAATTTTCGCAGAATTTCGAGATTTATGAGATTTGGCGGGATCGCTATGAGCCGGGTGTGACAGAAAATAAGGAGCATGTTTTTTGTCTAGAGTTGCCTGAGAAAATTGATGTGCAATTAGACCCAAGGGAGCACGAAGAGTTTATTTGGTTGTCTAAGCAAGAGGCCATTGAGCTCGCTTTCTCCCATACCAATCAAGAAGCGATTCAACGCTGGATACCATGATCTAAGTTAAAAATTAGTCTTAAGATAATGCGTGAAGTTGTTGTTTGTACTCATGGAATTTGGATGAAGGGTTGGGTGATGCAACCCATCTCGCGTTACCTTAAAGAGCATGGACACGAGTGCGTGCAGTACTCATATAGGAGTGTTCGTCGTAATCCTAGAGAAAATGCATTGATGTTGGGCAAATTTGTAGAGCAATTGGATGCCGATATTGTGCATTTTGTAGCTCACAGCTTAGGAGGCATCATTTTGCTGCATTATTTTGATTTATTTGATGTCACTAAGCCGGGTAGAGTGGTCATGCTCGGTTCACCTTTATCAGGAAGCGGTGTCGCCAAGTTTGTTTCTAGAAACAATTTCATAAAAAATAATATGTTAGGCGCAAGTGCTCAGTCTTTACTTGGGAATGTGCCTAGTTGGAAAGGCACACATCCTTTAGCCGTTATTGCAGGTACAAAGGGTTATGGTGTTGGCCAAATGTTGGGAGCACCTTTAGATAAACCCAATGATGGCACGGTTGCAGTTTCAGAAACCAAAATCGATAACTGCACATTGCATCTTCAAGTGCCGTATAGCCATACCGGTATGCTGCTGTCAAAAAATGTTGCTTCCGCGGTAGACCTGTTTATTCGTACTGGAGAGTGCCATTAATGCGACTGCAATTAAATGGGTCAAAGTGCTAAAATACAACCGTTGATTTGGGAGAACTCTGAGGGATCCTAAAAGGGTTCGTATGGAGTATTAAACTAGAGGAGTTTCAATGGCCGGTCATAGTAAATGGGCCAATATTCAGCACCGCAAAAAAGCGCAAGATGCAAAACGCGGTAAATTATTCACCAGACTGATTCGAGAAATAACTGTCGCTGCACGTATGGGTGGTTCAGATTTGGACTCCAATCCACGTCTGCGTTTAGCGGTGGATAAAGGTTTATCCGCTAATATGAACAAAGACACAGTAGACCGTGCGATTAAACGTGGTGCGGGTGAGTTAGATGGCGATAACTATGAAGAAGTGCGTTATGAAGGTTATGGGCCGGGAGGCTCAGCTATTTTAGTCGATTGCATGACGGATAATCGTAATCGTACAGTTGCAGAAGTGCGCCATGCGTTTTCAAAATTTAATGGTAATTTAGGTACATCCGGTTCTGTTGCCTATATGTTTACCAATGCAGGTGTAATTCAATTCGCACCGGGCAGTGATGAAGATGCGGTTATGGAAGCGGCGCTTGAGTCGGGTGCGGAAGATATTATCACTGCAGAGGATGGCAGTATTGAAGTGCTTACTTCACCAGACGATTTTATATTGGTGAAAGAAGCATTAGAAGCCGTTGGATTATCAGCAGAACAAGCTGAAGTTACGATGCGTGCGGACAATATGAGTGCGCTTTCTGACAAAGAAGGTGAAAGTATGTTGAAGTTACTTGATGCACTGGATGAATTAGACGATGTGCAAAATGTTTATTCCAATGCCGATATTCCTGATTCCGTTTATGAAGCGGTTGCATAAAAGCAGTGCACTAGAGCGTTGAATGCAATACAACGTACCTGAAAAAAAAGAAAATACGATCCGAATTCTTGGGATCGATCCAGGCTTACAAATTACTGGCTTTGGCATTATTGAAAGTGACGGTAGATCCAGTCGTTATATTCACAGCGGTAACATTAAAGCCAAGCCTGCTAAAGATGATGTCACCATTCCACATCGATTAGGCATTATTTTTAGCAAATTAAACGAAGCCATTGAACAATTTCAACCAGATGAGGTTGCTGTAGAAGAAGTGTTTATTAATAAGAATGCATCTTCATCATTAAAGCTGGGTCATGCGCGGGGTGCAGCCATTTGCGCCGCAGTACATCACCATGTGCCGGTGAGTGAATACAGTGCGCGTTCTGTGAAGCAAGCCGTAGTGGGAAACGGTGCGGCGAATAAAGATCAAATTCAACACATGGTGTTACGTTTATTAGCCTTGCGTGGAGAACTGCAAGCTGATGAAGCTGATGCTTTAGCAGTGTGTTTGTGTCATGCGCATACTGCGTTATTGCTTAACAGTAAACGCAGCCGTGTAGGAGTATATGCATGATTGGGCGTTTGCAAGGTGAGATAATTGAAAAGCAAGCTCCTTATTTGTTGTTGGATGTTAAAGGCGTGGGTTATGAGTTAGAGGCACCTATGTCTACGTTTTATGAATTACCAGAATGTGGTGAAACCGTAATGTTACATACGCATTTATTAGTGCGTGAAGATGCACATACACTCTATGCATTTAAGCAACTGCGAGATCGCAGTTTGTTTCGACATTTGTTAAAAGTGAATGGCGTTGGAGCCAAAATGGCATTGGCAATTTTGTCGGGTATGGATTCCAATGCTTTTGCGCAATGTATTCATCATGGTGATGTAGATTCATTAGTACGCATTCCGGGTGTAGGTAAGAAAACTGCGGAACGTTTAATCTTAGATATGCGTGATCGACTTGATAAAGAAGCTACAGTGCAGGTCGCGAGTAATGGCAAAGCAGTAAATGGTGTGAACGGTCATGCACAACAAGATCCGATTGCTGATGCCGTGTCTGCTTTAGTGTCATTGGGTTATAAACCGAATGAGGCGAGTCGTATGGTGAGTAATGTCGATAGCAAGAATCTAAATAGCGAAAATATTATTCGTGAAGCTTTAAAGTCAAGTTTTACTTAAAAATACTATGTCCAACGTAACAACTGAAATTGAAGAATCTCGTATTGTCGACACCCATGTCGAAAAAGATGAAGCAGTTGTTGAAAATGCAATTCGACCTCATCAGCTTAGTGAATACATTGGTCAATCTAAAGTGCGTGAGCAAATGGAAATTTTTATTTCCGCAGCAAAGCAACGCAGTGAAGCATTGGATCACGTATTAATTTTTGGTCCCCCTGGTTTAGGTAAAACTACACTCTCGCATATTGTTGCCAATGAAATGCAAGTTAATTTGCGCCATACCTCTGGGCCTGTGTTAGAGCGTCCGGGTGATCTCGCTGCAATTTTGACTAACTTAGAGCCTAACGATGTGTTGTTTGTAGATGAAATTCATCGTTTAAGCCCTGTCGTAGAAGAAGTGTTGTATCCAGCAATGGAAGATTTTCAACTTGATATTGTGATTGGTGAAGGGCCTGCAGCACGTTCAATTAAATTAGATCTTCCACCGTTTACATTAGTGGGAGCCACGACACGTGCTGGCTTGTTAACTTCGCCATTGCGTGATCGATTCGGAATCGTGCAACGATTAGAGTTTTATAACACCGAAGAACTTGCCACCATCGTATTGCGTTCCGCAAACATTCTAAACGTTCAAATTAATGATGATGGAGCCACACAAATTGCTAAACGTTCACGAGGCACGCCACGAATTGCAAATCGTTTGCTTAGACGTGTGCGAGATTATGCACAAGTAAAATCAGATGGTGTAGTTACTAGTAAAATTGCTGATGCGGCTTTGGATATGCTAAGCGTGGATGAGCATGGCTTCGACAATATGGATCGACGCTTATTATTGGCGGTAATTGAAAAATTTGAAGGTGGGCCTGTTGGGGTCGATAGCCTTGCGGCGGCGATTGGTGAAGAGCGCGGAACGATAGAAGATGTTATTGAACCGTTTTTAATCTTAAAAGGTTTTATGATGCGTACTCCTCGTGGACGTGTCGCAACGGGGAATGCATATCGACATTTTGGAATAAAGATTCCACAGCATAATTTAGCTTCATCTTCTGAGAGTGAAGACTTATTCTCGACTACTCAATAGAATAAATCAGAGCTTACGTTACGATGAAGCCTTTTACATGGCATACACGAGTCTATTACGAAGATACTGATGCGGGCGGGGTCGTATATTACGCAAATTATTTGAAGTATATGGAGCGAGCGCGTACTGAATGGTTGAGAGTACTAGGGGTGGAGCAAGATAGCTTAATTCGAGAACTGAACGTTTTGTTTGCAGTACGGTCTTTATCAATAGAGTATAAAAAACCAGCAAGATTTAATGATTTAATACAAATAAGTGTTACCCCTCATACGCTCAAACCTGCGAGTATTTCATTTAAGCAAGACATCACTCAACATGATGATGAAAAAAATTTAATTACTAGCGGGGAAGTCAATGTAGTGTGCCTAAAGGCTGATGACTTCTCGCCAAGCGTGATTCCAAAAAAATTACATCAAACTATACAATCCGGGGAAATAGTGAATGCAAACTGATACCAGTATTTTAGGCTTAATTAGTGAGGCCAGCCTGGTTGTACAACTTGTGATGCTGATGCTGCTGGTTGCATCTGTTATTTCATGGACCATGATTGTCAGTAAATGGAAAATTATTCGTGATGCTCGCAGTAATGCAGATAATTTTGAAGATCGATTTTGGTCAGGAACAGATTTAGCTGCGTTATATGAAAAAGTGCGTGTTAAGAAAGACCCTACGGGTATGGAACATATCTTTCTTGCAGGCTTTAAAGAATATGTGCGCTTGCATCGACAACAGCGTGTTTCGCCAGACGCCATTACGGACACTGCGTTGCGTTCTATGAAAGTGGCGATGGCACGAGAAGTAGAAGCATTAGAGCATTATCTTTCATTTTTAGCCACAGTAGGTTCAACTGCGCCTTACATTGGCTTGTTTGGAACGGTGTGGGGAATTATGAATTCATTTCGTGCATTGGGGGATGTACAGCAAGCAACGCTTTCTGCGGTTGCACCTGGAATTGCAGAAGCTTTGATTGCTACTGCTATGGGGTTGTTTGCTGCGATTCCTGCAGTAATTGCATATAACCGGTATTCGACCGATGTTGAACGTTTGGTCATTCGTTATGACAACTTCGTTGAAGAATTTACCGCGTTGCTACAACGCCAAGCGCTAACCAAAGACATGGATATGCAAGAAAGGGGTTAATGAGCATGGCTTATACCGCTCTAGGTCGACGCAAACGCATGTCTGAAATTAATGTAGTGCCCTATATTGATGTAATGCTGGTGTTATTAGTGATTTTTATGGTTACAGCACCTTTGTTCCATCAAGGGGTGGAGGTAGAGCTACCTTCTGCACCTGCCAAGCCACTAGAAAAAACAGATGAAAATCAAGAACCTTTGATTATTTCTGTGGATCGAAACGGGCAGATATTTATAAATAAATCAGACGCTCCTAGTGAGCCCGTTGAAGATGGCTTATTTAGAAACCAAATACAGGAAATCTTATCTAAAGAACGTAGCCCAGTTTATGTGCGCGGAGATAATGGTGTGGATTACGGACGAGTTGTTACCGTCATGGTGATGTTGCAAGCTGCAGGAGCTGAAAATGTTGGCTTGATTACAGAACCAAGCTCGGAAGAAGTTGAAATACCTTAAGTCATGGCAAGAGTTAAGCGACATTTGCCGATGTCAGTTACCATCGCAATTGTTATTCATGTGGCAATTGTTTTGCTTTTGGTAATTGGGTTTCAATTTAAGCGTGACCACAAACCTAATCCACTGGACAACATCAATACCATTAATGCAACCGTTATTAATACAAACGAACTAACTAAAAAGCCGGATGTCGAGCAACTTTCTAAACAAGAGCTGTTAAAACAACAACAGGAAGAAGAGAAAAAGAAACTACAAGCGGAGTTAGAAGCAGAAAAGAAAAAAGCACAAGAGGCTGAAAAGAAAGCTGAAGCTGAAAGACAGAAGGCCGAAGAAATTAAACAACAAGCAGAACTAGAAAAACAACGATTAGAACAGGAAGCTAAAAAGAAAGCGGAAGAAGAAAAGAAAATAGCAGAACAGAAACGTATTGCAGAAGAAAAAAAGCTTGCTGAGGAGAAACGTAAAGTTGAGGAAGCGAAAAGAATAGCAGAAGAGAAAAAGCGTGAAGAAGAGGCCAAAAAATTAGCGGAACAGAAAGCAGCAGAAGAAAAAAAACGCAAGGAAGAAGAAGCTAAGAAACTTGCGGCTGAAAAGTTAGCAGCAGAGAAGGCTGCCGAACAAGAACGTTTGGCAAAAATTTTAGAAGCTGAAGAAGCCGAACTTCAAGCAGCAGAACAAGAAGCACAACGTATTGCACATGCGCGTGCTATGAACAAACAAATTGCCATTTATCAAGATGCAATACGTAGCAGAATACAAAGCCGATGGCGTAAGCCATTAAGTGAACAACCTGATGCATGGTGCAAAGTATATGTGCGCCAAGCACCAGGAGGATACGTGGAAGACGTACGAGTAGAGCAGTGTACAGGTGATGAAGCTTTTCGTCGCTCAGTTGAAGAAGCCGTTTGGAAATCTGATCCATTGCCTGAGCCGCCAGTACCTGAATTATTTGACCGAGATTTACGTTTTAAATTTATTCCGGAGACTTAATGAAAAAAATATTTAGATTATTTGCGTTCTCAGTTTTTATTATTCTTGGGCAGAGTGCTCATGCAGTTTTAGAAATTGAAATTACTCAAGGAATTGAAGGCGCATTGCCCATAGCCGTTGTTGCTTTTGCAGGTGACACCTATACTTCTCCTGAAGCAGTTGAAAATATTGTGCGAAATGATTTAGGTCGTAGTGGTTTTTTTGATGTGCTTGCAAAACAACAAATCCCACAAGTGGTTTCTGACCCTTCGCAACTCAATTTTCAAGCATGGCGAAATACCGGTGTTGAAAGTGTGTTGTTAGGAAAAATTTCACAAACGAGTGGAGACCAGTACCGTATTGAATTTCAACTAATCGACTTAATTAGAAAGAAAAGACTTTTGGGAAATGTTATTCCTGCTAAAAGTAAAGATGTACGCAAAGTTGGACATAAAATTAGTGATTTAGTATTTGAAGCGTTGACTGGAATTCGTGGTGCATTTAGCACACGTGTTGCATATGTGAGTACTGTAGGTAAGGGTACGGGGAATCAAAAATATGTGCTACAAATTGCGGATGCGGATGGACATAATGCGAGAACGATCTTCACTTCTAGCAAGCAAATTCTCTCACCTGCATGGTCGCCCGATGGTTCGCGATTAGCATATGTATCCTTTGAAAGTGGCAATTCTGCCATTTATATCCAAGATATTATTCAGGGCACGAGAGCCAGAGTGTCAGCTAAAAAGGGTATCAATAGTGCGCCCGCGTGGTCGCCTGATGGGCGTCGCTTGGCGTTGACACTTTCCGCTGGGGGCAGCCCAGATATCTATATTTTAGATATTGCGGCAAAGAACCTAAAACGACTCACTAGTGGCCCTGCGATTGATACAGAACCCAGTTGGATGCCAGACGGCAGAACTTTATTATTTACATCGGATCGAAGTGGAGGGCCGCAGATTTATCAGGTTTCGGCTAATGGGGGTAAAGCCCAGCGGCTGACTTTTGATGGCAAATATAATGCTGGCGCGGATGTCTCGCCAGATGGTAAGTATCTAACTTTGGTGAATAATAGTGGCAATGGCTTCCGCATTGCTATAATGGACACAAAAACCAAAGCGATGCGCGTGATCAGTGAGGGTCATTTGGATGAAAGTCCAAGTTTCGCGCCCAATGGCAGCATGATTATGTATGCTACTGCAGATCAAGGGCGAGGAGTATTAGCTGCCGTAAGTGCAGATGGAAGAGTGAAACAGAAATTACGTTTAACGGAAGGTGACGTGCGTGAACCTTCATGGTCACCGTTTCGTTAATTTTTATATAAATATTTTGGTATTAAAGGGACACTGATTTATTTTGAGACGAGGCAAAAAATGTCGAAATGAGCGATGTGTATGTATTTATACATGAGCGCAATTGACCAGTTTTTGCTCCTGCAAAACTGGCATATCGTACATCCTTGTACATAAGATCATTTTTTAACGAAGTATCTGGGTAAATCAGGGTTTCTAGAATCGATTAACCACATAGAGGAGTGAGTTATGACAAAGCAACTACTTATAGTATTTTTTATAAGTTTATTTTTAATCTTGAGTGCTTGTAGTACTAGCACAAAGCAAATGCCTGGTGATGTCATCAGTGAAGATTACGAAGGTGGAGATCCTTCCCTAGAAGGTGGCGCAACCGCCGGATTAGAAGGTGAAGGCGAACTAGCAATGGGTAGTCTTGATGATGTAATCGCAACTTCAGGTAATGTAGTTTATTTTGATTACAATAGCGCTGAGATTCGAGATGAATCATTACCTTTAATTATGGCTGCAGCAGAATCGCTTAGTGCAAATCCAGCTGCGCAACTTCGTTTAGAAGGTCATGCAGATGAGCGAGGCACAAGAGAGTATAACCTAGCTTTGGGTGAACAGCGTGCACAAACTGTGCGTGACTTAATCATGTTGCAAGGCGTGAGCGGTAATCAACTCGACATTATTAGTTATGGCGAAGAAAAACCTGCAGTAGTTGGTTCTGGTGAAGAGTCATGGCAACAAAATAGAAGAGTAGAGCTGATCCGCTAAGTAAACACTTAAATTATGGAAAAGAAATTAGGGAAGAATATTGGTATAGGCTTGGCAGCACTTGTATTAATACAAGTGTCAACCGTGGCTTTTGCGCACAAAAGTAATAACGAACGTCTCGACGCGATGGATACAAGAATGCAGCGCGTCGAGCGCATTACCAATAGCCAAGCTTTGGTGAACATGTCACAGCGTATCGATGCTTTGCAGCGTGAGATTCAACAGTTGCGTGGCGAAAATGAGCAATTAACGCACGAGCTTAATACGCTTAAGGCACGTCAACGTGAACAGTTCTTAAATATTGATCGACGTTTGCAGTCTTCAGCATCTGATGCCTCGATGGGCAGTTCGAATGGATCCATGTCAAATGGAACTGTTGTTACTAATGATGTAGCGATAAAAAACAATTCAGTAAACCAGTCAAGTGCTGCTGCAGGGACGACTGATAATCGCGTTGCAACGACTTCGGGAACTGTCATTTCTAGCAGTGCATCAAATGATGCTGCGCAAGATTATAAACATGCGTTTACTTTGTTAAAGCAAGGTAAGTATGACGATTCTATTGTTGCGTTTAATAGTTTTTTGCAAACCCATTCTGATAGTAAATACACATCGAATGCTCAATATTGGCTTGCCGAAGCCAACTACGTTTCTAAACGTTACCCACAAGCGTTAACGGAATTCACTAAAGTAATTGAAAAGTATCCTGCAAGCTCTAAAGTTGCTGATGCGAAATTAAAACTCGGTTTTACGCATTACGAGTTAGGGCAATATGAAGAATCGCGTATTGAACTTACGCGTTTACGTGCTCAGTTCCCGAACTCCAGTGTTGCCAGTCTTGCGCAGCAAAGGTTAGAACGGATGGCGCGTGAAGGTCATTAAAGAGGCTCTAAATTTCAATGACAGCGACTATCACGCCATTAGAAAGGAATACTCAAGCAGAAAAATTACGCATTACTGAAATTTTCGCATCAATTCAAGGTGAATCTACCTTAGTAGGTTGTCCAACAGTGTTCATACGACTTACAGGTTGCCCGCTGCGTTGCCAATATTGTGATACAGCTTATGCATTCAGTGGTGGTGATTGGATGCGGCTTGATGATATTACCTCAAAAGTAGCTGGTTATAATCTTAAACACGTCACGGTTACAGGTGGAGAACCTCTTGCTCAAAAAACATGTTTAAGTTTGTTAGCTCAACTTTGTGATCAAGGCTATTACGTTTCATTAGAAACCAGTGGTGCTATAGATGTCAGTCAAGTTGATCCACGAGTCATTAAGATAATGGATGTAAAAACACCAGCTTCTGAAGAGGTGAACAAAAATCGTTGGGAGAATATTCACTACTTGCGCGAACAGGATCAGGTCAAGTTTGTAATTTGTAATTATTCTGACTACGTTTGGGCAAAAAACATTGTTTCTGAATATCGGTTAACCAATAGATGTGAAGTTTTATTTTCGCCTAGTCATCAAGAATTAGAGCCTAAGCAACTCGCAGAATGGATTGTTCATGATCAACTTGATGTCCGTTTTCAATTGCAATTACATAAAACACTATGGGGAGATCTTGCGGGTAAATAATAATTTTAGGTCCACCTAAAATTAAGAACGTAAAAAATCTTATAGTTTGTCTAATAATAAAAATGCCATCGTCCTTCTTTCGGGGGGATTAGACTCAACCACAACACTCGCGGTTGCACAATCAGAAGGTTTCAATTGTTATACCTTGAGTTTTTCATATGGACAGCGTCACCGTGCAGAACTTATTGCGGCTGAAAAAATCGCAGAGTTACACGATGTTGTTGAACATAAGATCTTTGATATTGATCTTTCAACTTTTAAAGGTTCAGCTCTAACAGATCGCAACATAGAGGTACCGCAAGCACAATCTGAATTTGGAGGTATTCCAGTTACTTATGTTCCAGCACGTAATACCGTTTTTTTATCTGTTGCATTAGCTTGGGCGGAAGTGTTAAAAGCGCAAGATATTTTTATTGGGGTCAATGCAGTCGATTATTCAGGGTATCCCGACTGTAGAGCGGAATATATTCATGCCTATGAAGCAATGGCCAATCTTGCCACTAAGGCAGCTGTGGAGGGGAATAAACTTTCTATTCATACACCACTTATTTCACTAAGTAAGGCAGAGATTATAAAATTAGGAGATATGCTCGGTGTGGATTATGCATATACAGTGTCTTGTTATGCTGCAGACGAGCAAGGTAGGGCCTGTGGAAATTGTGATTCTTGCTCATTTCGTAAGCAAGGCTTTAAAGATGCAAGAGTTGCAGACCCCACTGTATATATATAAGTATAACCAACCACAAATGGATAGCTTATTGCATGGAGCTTTTTTAATATTTGCGGTAGGATAGCGCGCTTCGCGTGGGCCGTTAGCTCAGCTGGTAGAGCACTCGGCTTTTAACCGATTGGTCATAGGTTCGAATCCTATACGGCCCACCACTATTCCTGATTTCTCATAGTTTAAAATTTATAAAAACTTAAAATAACATCTGGACCAATGTGCAGGTCTGAGAACCGTTATAGTTCGACAAAATTGTCGGGAACAAATTTGAACAGTGTAGCTTTGCTGCAATGGCCTGAAAGGTGGAGAACAGGAAGTCCGGAATAATCCTGTACGACCTATATGGATGTAGGAAGTGCAAATAATGCAGGAGCAATTATTTGCCTGCTCACCACACATCCGCATGGGTATTGTGCGCAAATTGAATATCGCGTAGCGACGCATTGCTCTATAGAGCGAATCAGTACTACTCGTGAGTTAATCTGTATAACTTAAATTATTATCTATTAGATTCTCTTTATCTGTAATCTCTCTAGGAGTAGAGGGTGACATAGCATCAAAAAGCACCTCAATCTGCCTAGATGAAATTTCGGGCGCAAAGGGTTGTTTGTGTTCAATTGAAAACTGTCTGAGTGATTTTTTTGTTTTACTACCAAATATACCGTCGATGTCTCCTGCAATATATCCAAGTCTATTTAAGTAGAATTGTATTGTAGTAATAAGCTGTCTTTCAGACCGAGTTTCCTTAGGCATAGCGCTTACTTGCAAGATAGCGAATATATTTTCATCGTTAGCTTTTCGTGCATAATCCAATGCAGTCATATTCTCATTTGATACAAGATCAGCATTAGCTCCATGTTCTAAGAGTGTGAGAACAGCGCTAATGCTTCCCAAGCTGGATGCATGCATTAAAGGTGTTTTTCCACCCTTATACCTATAATCCACTTCTGCACCAAAAGCGATGAATTGTTTTACTTCGTTTTCGCTATCCATTTTAATCGCGTTATATAGCGATTCATAAAGACCAATAGTTTGTGTTTTATTGGTTTCAGTAGACAGTGCTGTTTGCATGAATGCAAACATCGAGATAAATATAATTAGTATTTTAGCGAAAGGCATTCCTCCGCTCCTAAAATAAATTTATATTTATCTTAGTGGGTTATATAAAATTCAGCCATGCGATTGGTTGTGAAATGAGAGCTGCATCAAGTTCTCTCATCTAGTTTTTAGAAATTGGTTTAGATAACCTTTCTTTTAATATTGTTAAATATTGATATCTGTTTGAATAAAATATTTTTACTTTATAAATAAAAAAGCCCTGCTTGGCAGGGCTTTTGTTGCAACATCTTGTATTGCTATCGATGTTGTTTCGATTCTCCATGGTGATAATTATCAGCCTGATAAAAGTGCCAATACATATATAATGCAATCGCACCCACCGTTCCTAAGAAAACTAGCAAAGTATAAAAGTCTGCCATTTTCATCTCCTCAAGTTCCAACTTATAGTTAATTTCCATTTCTGGAAAAGCTTGGATTTGGTAGACGCCAAAACCGTACCAATTATATGGTATTTAAGGTGTTGTTGCCAATATTTGATGTTTTAGTTAAGGCTGTCGCAGTGTTCTCTAACTAGTTTGCCTCAAAATCACGATTCGGTCACATATCTAGCCATTATCTCCTTCTTTTTACTAAATTTTTAATAGTCATTGCCGAAATCTTAATGCGGATAAATACGTATTTTGAAAATTGGAGTTACAAGGAAGTTAAACCATGGCGGTATTTGACAAGTTTAAGCAATGGGTCGAAAAAGCAATTGAAAAGGCCCAGCCTGATAACGAAAAAGTACTAGACGAGCAATATCAAGAACAACTTGATATTGAGACACCACGTGAAGAATTGTTTAAGCAAAACATTCTCATGGGTGATACTAGTCGTTCTGAAAATATTGGGGAACAGGCTGAAGCAGAAGAAATCAATGTAGCTTTTGACTCAACCCTTCCCGAAAAAGATATTGAACGGGAATCTGAGACTTCACCAGAACAAATTCAAGCTGAAACTAGTATTCCCGATTTCTTAAAGCCAGATAGTAATTTTAGTGTATCAGATGAAATTGGTATTAGTTCACCTTCATCGTTTGTATCTAATGAAAGTGCTTCTTTGGATAATGATCCCGATGCAACCCAGTTTAATCCTGCTCCATTACCAAATGATTTTGTGAGTTCTACTAAATCTTTCAATTCAACTACACCAACTGATGTTAATGACAATATAACTCCGAATCCTGATACAAGTACGGGTGTTAGTCCTATCGTAGACACAGATACTGCTAATAATGAAGTTAATGAGAGTGTATCGATTGGGACCTC